>NZ_LS483388.1:420000-1620000 GCF_900475415.1 Streptococcus porcinus | reverse complement strand
TTGATGGTTTTAAGGTTAATTTTGAAACTATCACCAAAGAGGAAGTGCTTATTCTTCGACGAAAATTAGCCATGGTTTTCCAACAATTTAATCTTTTTGAGCGCCGCACAGCTTTAGAAAATGTCAAGGAAGGTCTTATCGTTGTCAAAAAACTCTCAGATAAAGAAGCGACAGCTATAGCTAAGGAAGAACTGAGAAAAGTAGGCTTAGCTGATCGTGAGAATCATTATCCAAGACATTTATCAGGTGGTCAAAAGCAACGGGTTGCCATAGCACGAGCACTAGCCATGAAGCCTGATGTATTATTATTGGATGAGCCTACTTCAGCCCTAGATCCAGAGTTGGTAGGAGAGGTTGAAAAGTCAATTGTTCAGGCAGCTAGGTCGGGACAAACCATGGTGCTAGTCAGCCATGATATGGATTTTGTATCACAAGTAGCAGACAAGGTTCTCTTTTTAGATAACGGTAAGATTTTAGAATCTGGAAATCCCAAAGAATTATTCAAGCATCCTAAAGAAGCTAGAACAAAAGAATTTTTCAACAAATTCTCCAAATCCTATATTTAAATTTAGACTTTTGTTATAATAGAAAGGTCCAGGAATAATCTGGGCTTTTCTTGTGTAACTGATACATTAGAAAAATTGATAGATATGAAATGGATAATATGATGTTATTAGAATTGTTTAGTCTTTATTTGCAAGGTTTGGTGATTGCCTTGGTCCTAGTATTAGTGATTTGTTTGCTATGGATTTTGTTACGTGCCCGATCTAGAAAAGATAAAACTGCTGTTGAGAGACAGGCTTTTCTTTATGATATCTTAATGATAGCAATACTCTTAGTACCCATTTTGTCATTTGCAGTTATGAGTATCTTACTGGTCTTAAAATCGTAATAATTGCCAAAATAGAGACTGCTTGTTAATATGTTACTAGGAATAAACAAAGGAGAGAAAGATGTACGATACACTCATTATTGGATCAGGCCCTGCTGGTATGACAGCAGCTTTATATGCAGCCAGAAGTAACCTGAAGGTTGGAATTATTGAACAGGGTGCTCCGGGCGGTCAAATGAATAATACATCTGAAATTGAAAACTATCCTGGCTACGACAATATTTCTGGACCAGAATTATCCATGAAAATGTTTGAACCATTAGAAAAATTTGATGTTGAACACATTTACGGTATTGTTCAGAAGGTAGAAGACATGGGTGATTTCAAACGTGTCAGTACCGAGGACAATCAGTTTGATGCTAAATCTGTTATTTTAGCAACTGGAGCTAAGTATCGTCTCTTAAATGTTAAGGGAGAAGAAGCCTTTACCAGTCGAGGAGTATCTTATTGTGCAGTTTGTGATGGAGCTTTTTTCCGAAATCAAGACTTATTAGTTGTTGGTGGAGGGGATTCTGCTGTTGAGGAAGCTATTTATTTAACTCAATTTGCTAAGAGTGTGACCATTGTTCATCGACGTGATCAACTAAGAGCACAAAAGATTCTTCAAGAACGTGCGTTTGCTAATGAAAAAATTTCATTCATTTGGGATTCTGTTGTTGAGGAGATTCAGGGTGATAATATTAAGGTTTCAAATGTTTTAATAAAGAATCTAAAAACAAATGAAATAAGTGATCATGCTTTTGGAGGGGTTTTCATTTATGTAGGAATGCTACCTGTGACAAGTATGGTCGAAGATCTTGGGATTTGTGATCAGGAAGGTTGGGTAGTGACGGATGATCATATGAGGACAAGCCTATCTGGTATTTTTGCAATCGGTGATGTGCGACAAAAGGACCTCCGCCAGATAACTACTGCTGTAGGCGAGGGAGCAATAGCAGGGCAAGGTGTTTATCATTATTTAGAAAGTTTGAAATAATCTCAAGAAGAACTGGTCAAAGAAGACCAGTTCTTTTCTTTAGTTATAGATGGACAATGTTGTAAATATTCTGAAAATAGGGTATAATAATTATATTTTTTAAAGAATGGAGTGTATGATGTCACAACTGTCAAAAGAAGACAAAGAAGTTAAAAATGGAATGGTCAGGGGATTACAAAATCGCCACGTTCAATTGATTGCAATTGCTGGGACAATTGGTACTGGTTTATTTATGGGATCAGGTCGTGCTATTTCATTAACAGGACCCTCAATTGTTCTCGTTTACTTGATAACGGGTGCATTCATGTTTATGATGATGAGGGCAATCGGAGAGATGCTCTATTATGATCCTGATCAACATACCTTTATTAATTTTATCACTAAATATATTGGGCCCGGTTGGGGTTATTTTTCAGGACTTTCATATTGGCTTTCGTTAATCTTTATTGGGATGGCTGATATTACCGCCTTAGGTTCTTATGTTCAATATTGGTTTCCAAATTGGCATTCTTGGTTAATCCAATTAGTGGCTTTAGCTGTTTTGGCCTCAGTTAATTTGATTGCTGTTAAAATCTTTGGTGAGACAGAATTTTGGTTTGCGATGATTAAAATTGTAGCTATTATTGCCTTGATTGCAACGGCTGGTTTTATGATTGCTACTGGTTTCCAAACACCACATGGTCAAGCCAGTTTTACCAATATTACTAATCATTTTTCTTTCTTTCCACGTGGGACATTGAAATTCTTTATGGGATTCCAAATGGTTTTCTTTGCTTATCAAGCTATTGAATTTGTTGGTGTTACGACTTCTGAAACAGAGAACCCTCGAAAAGTCTTGCCAAAAGCTATTCAAGAAATCCCAGTAAGAATTATTATTTTTTATGTGGGTTCCTTAATCTCAATCATGGCTATCCTACCTTGGAAAGATTTACCAGTCGACAAGTCACCTTTTGTTATGGTATTTCAGCTTGTAGGTATTAAGTGGGCAGCTGCATTAATTAATTTTGTGGTTCTAACATCATCTGCATCTGCATTGAATTCAGTATTGTACTCATCAGGTCGTCATTTATATCAGTTGGCTTGTGAAAATGCTAATCCATTTACCGATGCATTAAAATTTAACCGTCTTTCAAGGCAGGGTGTCCCTAGTCGTGCAATCATTGGTTCTGCAGCAGTCGTTGGTGTCTCTGCAATTATTAGTGTGTTACCAGGAATATCTGACGCCTTTGCCTTGATTGCTGCTTCGTCATCTGGTGTTTACATTGCTATTTATGCTTTGACAATGATAGCTCACTGGAAATATCGTCAGTCTTCAGATTTTATGCCAGATGGTTTCTTAATGCCAATGTATAAAGTGGCTACACCAATTACCTTAGCTTTCTTTGCTTGTGTATTTGTTTCCTTGTTCCTTCAAGAATCAACTTTCATCGGGGCAGTGGGAGCAAGCATCTGGATTATTTTCTTTGGGTTCTACTGTAATTTAAAATTCAAAACAAAATAAGCTAACGGTTTACATTTAAAGTGTGACGTTCTCTAAGAGACAGCATTTGCTGTCTCTTTTTTCTTCCAGTTTCTGGATAAATAGACAAAATCAAAAGTGTGTTATAATATTAACAACAATTTAAAAAGGACAACGACATGTATAAAGATGATAGTTTAATATTACATACGGATTTATATCAAATCAATATGATGCAAGTTTATTTTGATCAAGGCATTCACAATAAAAAAGCCGTTTTTGAAGTTTATTTCCGAAAGAACCCTTTTGAGAATGGTTATGCAATTTTTGCAGGTTTACAAAGGCTAGTTGAGTATCTTGAAAGTTTAGCCTTTTCAAAGAGCGATTTAGCATACCTTTCTGAGTTGGGGTATAATGGAGAGTTTCTTGATTATTTAAAGAACCTGAAATTAGAACTAACTGTCCGTTCTGCTAAAGAAGGTAATTTGGTTTTTGCCAATGAACCCATCGTTCAGGTAGAAGGACCTCTAGGTCAGTGTCAGCTCGTGGAAACGGCTTTATTAAATATTATAAATTTTCAAACTCTTATTGCTACCAAAGCAGCTCGTATTCGTTCTGTTATTGAAGATGAGCCATTGTTAGAATTTGGAACTCGTCGTGCTCAAGAGTTAGATGCTGCCTTTTGGGGAACTCGTGCAGCTGTTATAGGCGGAGCCAATGCGACTAGTAATGTCAGAGCAGGAAAAGTATTTGGTATCCCCGTTTCTGGAACACATGCGCATGCTTTAGTACAAGCTTATGGTAATGATTATGATGCTTTTAAAGCTTACGCAAAGACGCATAAAGACTGTGTATTTCTCGTTGATACCTATGATACTCTTAAGATAGGTGTCCCAAATGCAATTAGAGTAGCTAAAGAATTGGGAGATTCTATAAATTTTCTTGGTGTTCGTTTAGATTCGGGGGACTTGGCTTATCTGTCAAAAAAGGTCCGTCAGCAACTAGATGAAGCAGGATTCCCAGATGCAAAGATCTATGCATCAAATGACTTGGATGAAAATACTATTCTAAATTTAAAAATGCAGAAGGCAAAAATTGATGTTTGGGGTGTCGGTACTAAATTGATTACGGCATATGATCAGCCAGCCTTGGGTGCGGTTTATAAGATGGTTTCGATTGAGAATGATGCTGGTCAAATGAAAGACACTATTAAATTATCTAATAATGCAGAAAAAGTATCAACTCCGGGTAAAAAACAAGTATGGCGGATAACTAGTTTAGATAAAGGTAAATCTGAAGGAGACTATATTACCTTCACAGATGTTGATGTTAATAAGTTAGATCACATTGAAATGTTCCACCCTACCTATACTTATATTAAGAAGACAGTCAAAAATTTCGAGGCAGTTCCTTTGTTAGTTGATATTTTTGACCAAGGTAAACGTGTTTATGATTTACCAGACCTCCAAACAATTCAGGCTTATGCACGTCAAGAATTTGATAAATTATGGGATGAGTATAAACGTGTTTTGAATCCACAAGATTACCCAGTTGATTTAGCTAAAGATGTATGGGAAAACAAGATGACTGTTATCTCAAAGATTAGACAAGAGACCTTGATGGAAGGAGAATCTCATGACCTTGCAAAATGATATTATCAATGAATTGGGCGTGAAACCACATATTGATGCCAAAGAAGAAATTCGTCGTTCAATTGATTTTCTAAAAGCCTATCTTACTAAGCATAGCTTTTTAAAAACATTGGTGTTGGGCATCTCTGGGGGACAAGATTCTACTTTAGCTGGTCGTTTGGCGCAGATGGCAATTGAGGAATTACGAATGGAAACTGGACGAAAGGACTATCAATTCATTGCTATCAGACTTCCATATGGTGTTCAAGCTGACGAAGCTGATGCTCAAAAGGCTTTGGCTTTTATCAGACCAGATAAAACCTTGACCATAAATATTAAACAAGCTGTGGACGGTCAAGTTTCAGCTTTGGAAGCTACAGGTATAGAAATTTCAGACTTTAATAAAGGGAATATCAAAGCTCGTCAGCGCATGGTTAGCCAATATGCAGTGGCAGGTCAACTGAATGGAGCAGTTATTGGTACCGACCATGCTGCTGAAAATATTACGGGATTTTTTACAAAATTTGGTGATGGTGGGGCAGATATTTTACCACTATTCAGGCTTAATAAAAGACAAGGAAAGGCCTTGTTAAAAGAACTAGGAGCAAGTGCTAGTCTCTATGAAAAGATTCCAACAGCTGACCTAGAAGAAAATAAACCGGGAATTGCAGATGAAGTGGCTTTGGGTGTAACTTATAAGGATATTGATGATTATTTAGAAGGTAAAGAAGTATCAGATCAAGCGAAGGAGAAAATTGAAACTTGGTGGTATAAAGGCCTTCACAAACGACATCTCCCAATTACTATCTTTGATGACTTTTGGAAATAATGACCTTCTGTTCCTTAGGTTTGATCCATCGTGTAAGTTAATAAAAACAAAAAAGTTAGGTTAGCCTAACTTTTTTGTTGAAGAAAAGAAAAATAAGTCTATAATAGAAGATAATAAAAAAATGGAGGATGTTATGTCAAGAATTTCTGATTCATTTACAGAGGAAGTTTATAAAAACTATCTCAATAATCCTAAATATAGAGCAATTGAAAACGCCATCACTAACAATGGACTTTTAAAATCACTTAAGACTCGACAAAGTGAAGTTGACAATGATTTTGTTTTTTCAATTGACTTAACTAAAGATCTTGTTTCAAACCAAAAAGCTTCTGGCCGTTGCTGGATGTTTGCTGCTTTAAACACTTTTCGTCACCAATTAATAAGTAATTTTAAGTTAGAAAATTTTGAGTTATCACAAGCTCATACCTTTTTCTGGGATAAGTACGAAAAAGCAAACTGGTTTATGGAACAAGTGATTGCAACAGCAGACCAAGAATTATCTAGTCGAAAGGTTAAGTTCCTTTTAGATGTTCCTCAACAAGATGGTGGACAGTGGGACATGGTTGTTGCTCTTTTTGAAAAATATGGTGTGGTACCAAAGACTGTTTATCCGGAATCTGTTTCGTCTAGCAATAGTAAGGAGTTGAATGATATTCTCAATAAATTATTGCGTCAGGATGCCCAGATTTTGCGTGAATGCATCAATTCGGGATTGGATGCTCAGGCAATTCAAACTAAGAAAGAAGTATTGTTGCAGGAGATATTTAATTTTCTGGCTATGAACTTAGGGTTACCCCCAAAAACTTTCGATTTTGCCTATCGTGACAAAGAAAATGGATATCATTCTGAGAAAGATATCACACCTTTGGAATTTTATCAAAAATATATCGGCTTAAATTTGTCTGATTATGTTTCTGTTATTAATGCTCCTACAGCTGATAAACCTTTTGGCAAATCATATACAGTAGAGATGCTTGGAAATGTAGTTGGTAGTCGAGAGGTTCGTTATCTTAATGTGGACATAAATCGTTTGAAAGAATTGGCTATCAAACAAATGCAGGCGGGTGAAACTGTCTGGTTTGGTTCAGATGTTGGCCAGATGTCTGACCGTAAAAAAGGTATTTTAGCTACAAATACCTATGATTTCGAAGCTAGTATGGATGTCACATTGAGTCAAAACAAGGCAGGGCGTTTGGATTACAGTGAAAGTCTTATGACTCATGCTATGGTCTTGACTGGTGTTGACTTAGATGCTAAGGGTACACCTCTTAAATGGAAGGTAGAGAATTCTTGGGGTGAAGATGTAGGGGATAAGGGCTATTTTGTAGCTTCTGATGCTTGGATGGATCAATACACCTATCAAATTGTGGTTAGAAAAAGTCTACTAAGCGAAGAGGAATTGAAAGCCTATCAAGCAGAGCCAGAAATATTAGCTCCTTGGGACCCAATGGGAGCTCTTGCCAATTAAGAAAGGGTTATGGTCTTAAGAATTACTTAGAAGGAAGATAGACTTAAATGTATTTATCAGTCTTAATAAATTCATATGGCTTAAAATTCTTTTAGAGAATCTAAAGAGCAATAGTATATGTTACTATTGCTTTTTTAATTACCCATGTTACTTCTGAAGTTTTATTGGTAAGTAGTAGTACTTTCAAAGACATAGCTCTAAAACTATAAGTACCCAAAAAGCATGATAACTGATAGTCTTTTTCTTCTTTTTTTCATAAGAGGCCTCTTTCTATTTTTTAGCTCTATGAACAGATTAAAAAACATGATTAAGAATTACAAACATTTGCAATAATAGCTTTTACTTTAAAAAATAGTAATTTGTTTGCTTTTTTGGTATCAAATAAAGAATCTAAAAAAGACCAACTTCATAATGGAAGCTGATCTGTGGTTTGAAATGGTTAACTCTTTTAATAATAATTAATTATTTGGAGAATGATTATTACCGTTTCCATTGCGATTGCCATTACCGTTTCCTGTTTCAGTAGAAGCAGAGGTAGAAGAAGAGTTAGAGCTTTCATCATTTGTTGTTGAACTTTTATTATCGCTAGCTTGGCTTGAGCTATTGCTAGTGTCACTTGTACTACTACTTGATGAACTAGAACCACTATAAATATTATTATAAACAGAACTAGTGGTATTCCCGCTGGTATAAGTTCCACCAGAAAGATAAAGCATACCACCACTGCGATATAAACCACTTGGCATGACCCAGTCTTCACTGTAACCATCTGTTAGATAGGACATCATACTACGGTAAACACGAGAGGCTATTGATAGAGCATCGCCATAGATTGGTGTTAAACGACTACGATAACCTGTCCAAACTGCCATAGCGTATTTGTTGGTAAAGCCGACAAAGTTTTCGTCAGGTGCCATTGTTCCTACATATTCAGGATAGAGTCCGGATTCAGCAGAAATTTTTGCTAATTCTTCGTCGGTGTAATTAGAGGTTCCTGTTTTTCCGGCTTGAATAACTCCAGGAATTTGAGCATCAGTACCTGTACCGTAGGTCAAGACGGTTTTCAACATGTCGGTCATCATGTAAGCGGTGGTTTCCTTCATAGCCCGCTTACCTTTATTTTCGATAACCTTTGATGTGCCATCATTAAACACGATTTTATTAACATATTGTGGTTTATAATATTCACCACCATTAGCAAAAGCAGCATAGGCAGCGGCCATTTTTTCACTACTTGCTCCGTAGCGACTATCAGAACTGCTGTTATTACTTGAAATAGCATTTGAATAATTCATTTCTGGATAGTCAATACCAAGATTAGTCAGGAAATTTTTGGCATAGGTTAGACCAGCTGCTTCTAGAGCTCTGACAGCAGGAACATTTCGAGATTGCATAATAGCAGTTTGAATCGTCATCCAACCATTATATCTACGATCCCAGTCGTAAAGCTGGGTATTTGTACCAGGCCAATAATAGACTGAGTCGTTGGTTGATTGAGCAGTTGAATTGTAAGCTCCACTCTCAATAGCAGGAGCATACGCTGAGATGGGCTTCATGGTTGATCCCCAGTCACGATCAGTTAGGACAGCTTGGTTTGTACCAAATGAAACATTTTCATTTTGATTACGGCCTCCTAGTTGTGCTACAACATGACCGTTAGTTACATCAACAATAGTTGATGCGACTTGAAATTTATCGTCAGGATAATTAACATAATCAGGTGAGTTGTAGATATCATAAAGTCGTTTTTGAGCATCTGGCAGGAGATTAGTATAAACTTTTAGTCCAGAGGTAAAGATATCTTTTTTGGTTTCTGATTTAACTTGGCTAATGACTTCTTTAAGGTAGTTATCCATATATTTAGGGTAACTTGAAGTTTTCTTCAATGGTTTCAAGCCATCTGTAACAGGTGTAGCAACAGCTTTGTCATATTCAGCTTTAGATAGATTCTTCTCAGAAAGCATTTGTTGGAGTACAATGTTACGACGATGGGTTGCTGCATCGGGGTTGAGATATGGGTCATATTGTGTAGGAGCTTGTGGAATTCCAGCTAGGAGGGCCAATTGCGCAAAAGATAAGTCTTTTAAATCTTTTTCGTAATAGGCTTTGGCAGCAGTTAGCATGCCATAGTTTCCGTTACCCATATAGACCTTATTAATA
The DNA here is from genome assembly GCF_900475415.1 of Streptococcus porcinus. Taxonomy (NCBI): domain Bacteria; kingdom Bacillati; phylum Bacillota; class Bacilli; order Lactobacillales; family Streptococcaceae; genus Streptococcus; species Streptococcus porcinus. The sequence goes on along the minus strand of NZ_LS483388.1, from coordinate 1,610,585 downwards.
TAAAAAGTTAAGATTTCTTGCTTGGTGTATTTGCGTTCCATCTGTAAGGCCAGCCATACTTCTTGAGCCTTACGTTTTAGGGTCTGATCTTTCTCATCTGTTGAGAAGTAGGCTAGTTTAATTAATTGTTGATCTAGTGTTGATCCTCCTTGTGTGCTAGCACTTGTTAGATTATGGAAGGCTGCGCCAATAATACGGTACAAGTCAACACCACGGTGATTAAAGAATCGTTTGTCCTCAATTGACGTAATAGCATTTACTAAGTTAAGAGGAATGCTATCTGCGGTCACATTTTCCCTTTTTTCAGAACCTAGATCGGCGATGAGCTTATTATGACCATCATAAACAAGACTAGAGTTGGTTGATTTTAGGGCTGTTTCAGAAAGTTTTGGAGCAGTTGAAATGTAAAAAGCAAAAAGTAGCCCGCCAATGACGATTATAAAAATTATAAGACTAAGAATAGCTGCAAGAGCATACTTTAGAATTTTTTGAATTTGTGGATTTTTGATACTAATCACCGCCTAAAAAATTTTGTTCTATAATATCTAAATAAGGTACTTGTGGAAAAGCTCCTATTATTATCTCATAACCATTTTTTCTGATATAATCAAGTGGCATTGATTTACTACCTTTATCAATTTGATAAAAATCAATCAATGACCTCGCTGGTAGATAATAGGTCTCTTTCAAAGTACTAAAGTGTAAAAGGACAAAACAAATACCCTTTTGTTCTAAAACGGAAGCCATGTGCTCAATCTGATGCGAATGAAAGTTTTTCATAGGCATAGCAGTTTTTTGACGTGTTTCTTTAGCTTCGAAATCAAGGTAGTAACCTTTATAAACCCCACAGTAATCTGTTGTTGAGGCTTGACGAAAATAAGCTTCAACAATTTTAGCTCGACTTCTTTGAGGATAGTCGACTTTTACGATTTGAATAGGTGTCGGTTTTTTATGGATGACTGCAATATGGCGCGAAAGATAGAAGTCATTGGTAGCATTAATAGCAGCCTCAAATGACATTCCACGATTAGCGAAGTCAACCTTTGATTTATTCGTTTTTAATCGGACAGGGTCTCTTCGTTTTCCTTTAAGTTGATGAGGATAATTAACCATTGTTCTCCTAAGGTGTTCACTTAATGAAAAATTTAAGCATTTTTATTATAACATATTTTTTGAAAGGAAAACACAATATGACTGCGATTCTCGTAACTGGTTACAAGAGTTTTGAACTAGGAATATTCAGGGATAAAGATGAGCGAATTGGAATTATTAAAAAAGCCCTAAAAAAAGACCTTATTCGCCTTATTGAAGATGGGGCAGACTGGTTTATTCTGACAGGAAGTCTAGGCTTTGAAGTATGGGCCTTAGAAGTTTTAAAGGTTATGAAGAAAAGCTACCCAATAAAAATAGCTACCTTGTTTGATTTTGAAACACATGGTTCTCATTGGAACGAACAAAATCAAGAGAAGCTCAAGCTTTTTAAAGAGGTCGATTTTATCAAATATTGCTTTCCAGACTATCAATCCCCAGTACAATTCAAGCAATACAATCAATTTCTGATAGATAATACTGATGGAGCTTATCTTTTTTATGATAGTGAAAATGAAACAAATCTTAAGTATTTTGTAACACAATTAGAAAAAAACTCACATTATAGTTTGCGTTTTTTAACATTTGATCGTTTAAATGAAATAATAGAAGAAGAGTAGGGACAACTTAATATTGCCCCTATTTTTAATGCTTGCTTTTTATCTTTTTTTTCTGTATCATAAATTATGATATTGGAAAAGAGATATCAATATAGAACTACCGGTCGGAGATAAGAGAATGACAAGTATTATTTATAGTCCAAAGGATATTTTTGAACAAGAATTCAAAACTAGTATGCGTGGTTTTGACAAAAAAGAAGTTGATGAATTTTTAGATAATGTGATTAAGGATTACGAGACTTATATAGCTGAAATTGAAAAGTTAAAATCTGAAATAGAGCGACTAAAAAAAGAAAGTGCTCATAGAGGGACCGCATTCGCAGAGGAGCGTCATGCAATGGGCCAACCAACGCGTGTAACCCAAACAGCAACTAATTTTGATATTTTAAAGAGGATTAGTCGCTTAGAAAAAGAAGTTTTTGGTAAACAAATTAGTGAATAAATAATAGATGTGCAATTTTTGGATAATCGCGTAGCTTTTTAGGTTATGAGGAAAGTCCATGCTAGCACTGGCTGTGATGCCAGTAGTGTTTGTGCTAGGCGAAAAAATAAGCCTAGGAATGTCTTTGACATTACGGCGGAAAAAAAGGCTAAGTCGAATGATATGCCTGAGTATTTCTGAAAGTGCCACAGTGACGCAGTTTCTATGGAAACGTAGAAAATGGAACGCGGTAAACCCCTCAAGCTAGCAACCCAAACTTTGGTCGGGGCATGGGATAGACGGGAAACGAACCTTCTATCCTGACTGTTTACAGTAGACAGATGATTATCGAAAGAAGTAATACCTAGTTATTTCTGGAACAAAACATGGCTTATAGAAAATTGCATAATAGGTTAAGCTAGCACTTGCTAGCTTTTATTTAATTAAAGAGAAAGATTGATATGAAAGAACATTTTAAGTTAGTGGCAACAGTGGCAGCTGGTTTTGAGTCTGTTGTAGGAAAGGAAGTCAAGTCCTTAGGATTTGATTGTCAAATTGATAATGGCAAGGTTTATTTTGAAGGAGATATAGAAGCAATTGCAAAAACCAATCTTTGGTTGCGAGCGGCTGATCGAATCAAAATTATTGTGGGACAATTTTCTGCAAGAACATTTGAAGAATTATTTCAAGGAGTTAACGCTCTTGATTGGGAAAATTATTTACCACTAGGGGCAAAGTTTCCAATTGCAAAAGCAAAATGTGTCAAGTCGAAATTGCATAACGAGCCGAGTGTTCAAGCGATTACTAAAAAAGCTATAGTTAAGAAGTTACAAAAGTACTATCACCGTCCGGAGGGAGTACCACTTCAAGAAATTGGATCTGAGTTCAAAATAGAAGTATCCATTCTAAAGGACATAGCAACTATAATGATCGATACCAGTGGGACTAGCCTTTTCAAACGAGGCTACCGTGTAGGTAAAGGCGGAGCACCAATTAAAGAAAATATGGCTGCGGCGATATTACAGCTCAGCAACTGGTATCCTGATAAGCCGTTGGTTGATCCAACTTGCGGGTCTGGAACTTTTTGTATTGAAGCAGCTTTGATTGGCATGAACATTGCCCCAGGCTTTAACCGTTCCTTTGCCTTTGAAGAGTGGAATTGGGTAAATCAAGCTATTGTGGAAGAAGTACGTAATCAAGCAGAAGCTGCTGCTAACTATGATGCTAAATTAGATATTTCTGGTTTTGATATTGATGGTCGCATGATTGAAATTGCTAAAAAGAATGCGGAAGAAGCTGGTTTAGCTGATGTTATAATTTTTAAACAAATGCGATTACAAGATTTTAGAACAGATAAAATTAATGGAGTTATTATTTCTAACCCTCCTTATGGTGAACGGTTGCTTGATGACAAAGCTGTAGACATTTTGTATAATGAAATGGGTCAAACCTTCCAACCTCTGAAAACTTGGAGTAAATTTATTTTGACAAGTGATGAGGGTTTTGAAAAGAAATATGGCCATCAAGCAGATAAAAAAAGAAAACTTTATAACGGCACCATGAAAGTTGAACTTTATCAATTTTTTGGTGAACGTGTGAAAAGAAGTCAAATCGTGAGGTAAGAAAATTGGCAGACGAAAAGTATACTAAGGATATTGAAAAAGATGGTCAAACCTTAGATATTGACCAAGCAAAAAATATGACTGTCGGTGAAGCAGTGCGTAAAGATTCTGAAATAAAAGCTGGTGTCACTGACGAAGACAGTGTTTTAGACAAATACATAAAACAACATCGCGAAGAAGTTGCATCTCAAAAATTTGATACAAAACTATCAGAATTGGATGATTTAGATACTGAAACCTTAGATAACTTCATTAAAAAGCAAAGAGAAGAATTAGCACAATCAGGTTTAATCGACCTCGATGAGCCTAATGAAAATTCCCAAAAAGAAGTTCCCCAAAAGGAAATTGTAGTTCCAGAAAAAGAGGATAACAGTAGCCCTTTTGAACCAACTCCTCTGATTGTCCCTAGTTCAACTGAAAATATTGTTGCATCAAGCGAACGAGATGTTCCTGAATATTTCAACGATGAAACCAGCCGACAAAATGCTTCTAAAAAGAAACTGATAGGAATTCTGTTAGCTCTGCTTCTTGTAGTTGCGGGCTTAGTATTAGGTCTCAATATATTTAAAGGACAAAAATCATCCCAAACTTCAGGACATTCGACCAGTCAGCAATCTAGTACTAAAGAAACAGTTGCTCAAAAAGTCAAATCCGATAACAAGGCCTTTAACAATGAGCTGAAAGCTTTCTATATGGATGCCGAAATGACCAAGCTTAAAAATAGTCAATTTTCAAAAATTGATGACTTAGCTAAGAAGTTAGAAAAACTAAAAGATACTGCTTATTATGAAGAGGCAAAAGGTAAATTTGATCTACTGAAAAAACAAATTGATGCTATCCAAGCGGTCAATGCCAAGTTTTCAACAGAAGCTATTAAAGATGGCGCAAAAGTTTCTGCCACCATTAAAACAGCTGCTAATTTTGATGACATCAAAGGCGATATTTTAAAAACAGGTAATGCCTCTTTAGATAAATTATTACAGTCAGCAATCGCTGACGGTCGTAAGCAAGTTGAGGATAAGGCCGCAGCTGAAAAAGAAAAAGCAGCTAAAGAAGCTGAAGCGAAAGCCTCCGTGGGTAATAACTCAGGACAAGCAGCTGGAACTGAAAATAGTGTCCCAGCAGGTGCTAATGCAGTCGGAGGCTCTGCACCGAATCTGTCAGCACAAGGGCCAGCGGTTACCTATCCTAGTGCCTCTCTAGCTAATATTCCTGGACTTCAGAGGGATCGTTCGCGTGTTCCTTATAATAATGCAGCGATAGCTGATAGTAATAATCCTTCTTGGGCTTTTAATCCAGGTGTGTTAGAAAAAATAATTGCTACTTCTCAAGCGCGTGGTTATTTTTCTGGTAATAATTACTATATAGAACCAGTCAACATCATTAATGGCAACGGCTACTATAACATGTTCAAATCGGATGGAACATACCTGTTTTCCATTAATTGTAAGACAGGTTATTTTGTTGGTAATGCTAGTGGCCATGCGGATGCTTTAGATTATTAACAAGCTTTTACCCTCGGCAGAAAAACTTATATTATGAACTGCACTTCAAAAATTAGACAAAAATCTAATGATTGGGGTGCTTTTTGTGTGATATTAAATTATAAAGCCAAACTTGAAATTTGTTGTTTAAAACAGACTGATATTAGTTAGTCCCAAATAGAGAATCAGTTCGAAGAATTAAAAGATAATTTGATATATACTTTAGGACGAAGGAATCATTATGACATAGAGTTATGATACTATGAAAACTTAAAAAAACAATTGGTTGGCATATGGTAAGTTTCTAAGGAAGGAGTTCAGTGTTGATGGGGTAAATAGGGCATTGATAATGATGTCCATTTTTTAGTGGTTACTTAACTCAAAACTTAAAAATAGTCTGAAAATTGGTTCAAATAGTCCGGTAGCAGGTGCTAATTTTTCTGATTATCATATGTACTAGAGTGACTATCCTAACGACTATTTTGACGCAGCTAGTCATAAGATTTTATCCGTCAAGCAATTTGAAAAGGAATACCAGATGATTGCTGAGAATAATGGCTAGGGCAATAAACTTAGCAACCGCTATGCCACGAAAAAACTAGAAGTTTCTATGTAGAGAAACTTCTAGTTTTTGTACTGTTAAACAAGGTGACGCTCAAATGCATCGTCAGAAATTCCTTGAGCTAAAATTAACTTTGCCCATTCTTTAGCAGCGAATAAACTGTGGTCTTTGTAATTACCACAAGATTCAATTGTGGTACCAGGGACATCCTCCCAAGTAATCCCTTGAGCAATTTCTTCTAAAGATGATTTAATCACTAAAGCAATATCGTTGGCGGTTGGTTGTCCCCACATAATCAAGTGAAAACCTGTACGACAGCCAAATGGTGAACAATCAATCATACCATCTATCCGTTGGCGAATTAGTTTAGCTAGTAAGTGTTCAATGGTATGAAGTCCAGCTGTTTCAATTGAATTATGATTTGGTTGTACGAGACGAATGTCAAAATTGGTAATAATATCTCCTTTAGGTCCATATTCTTCAGAAATTAAACGAACGTAAGGGGCTTTTACAATAGTGTGATCTAGTTCAAAACTCTCGACAATAACTTCTTTTACCATAAAAATCTCCTCTGTATTTTTATTACTATAATACCACAAAATCTTTTATCTTTATAAAGTTTTCAGACTTATTTAAATTGTATAAAAGTACTTTTTATGATAAAATTAATTATGGCTTTCTATAAATGAAATCTAATAAAAATTGAGGTATAAAGATGATTAATATTGTTTTATTAATTGTTTGTGCCCTCATTGGTTTGATAATAGGTTACGCATTAATTTCATTGAAATTAAAAGCAGCGAAAGAAAATGCGGATTTGACTCTTTTAAATGCTGAGCAAGATGCTGTAAATATTAGAGGTAAGGCTGAAGCCGAGGCCGATCATATTCGAAAATCAGCAGAGCGTGAAAGCAAGGCTAATCGTAAAGAATTACTTTTAGAAGCAAAAGAAGAGGCAAGAAAATATCGTGAAGAAATTGAACAAGAATTTAAATCTGAAAGACAAGAGTTAAAACAGCTAGAAACACGACTTACGGAGCGTGCCTTTTCTCTTGACCGAAAAGATGATAATTTATCAAGTAAAGAAAAGGTTCTTGATAGTAAAGAACAAAGTCTGACCGATAAATCTAAACATATTGATGAGCGCCAAGCAGAAGTTGAAAAATTAGAAGAAGAAAAAAAAGCTGAATTACAACGTGTTGGAGCTATGACAATTGCAGAAGCACGTGAAGTTATCTTGATGGAGACAGAGAATAATTTGTCTCATGAAATTGCAACTCGGATTCGTGAAGCAGAGCGTGAAATTAAAGATAAAACAGATAAGACAGCAAAAGATTTATTAGCCCAAGCCATGCAACGTATGGCAGGCGAGTACGTAACAGAACAAACAATTACAAGCGTTCATTTACCTGATGACAATATGAAGGGACGTATCATTGGTCGTGAGGGGCGGAATATTCGAACGCTTGAAAGTTTAACTGGTATTGATGTCATTATTGATGATACTCCAGAAGTTGTTGTCCTTTCTGGTTTTGATCCAATCCGTCGAGAAATTGCTAGGATGACCCTGGAATCATTGATTTCTGATGGCCGTATTCATCCAGCTCGCATTGAAGAGCTAGTTGAAAAAAATCGACTTGAAATGGATAATCGTATTCGTGAGTACGGTGAAGCAGCAGCTTATGAAATTGGGGCTCCAAACCTTCACCCAGATTTAATTAAAATTATGGGACGCTTACAATTTAGAACCTCTTATGGGCAAAATGTTTTACGTCATTCGGTAGAGGTTGGTAAACTAGCTGGTATTTTGGCTGGTGAACTTGGTGAAAATGTTGCATTGGCGCGTAGAGCAGGATTCTTACACGATATGGGTAAAGCCATTGACCGTGAGGTGGAAGGCAGCCATGTTGAGATTGGAATGGAATTTGCTCGGAAATACAAAGAGCATCCAGTTGTTGTCAACACTATTGCCAGTCACCATGGTGATGTTGAGCCGGAATCTGTCATTGCAGTCATTGTTGCCGCCGCAGATGCACTGAGTTCAGCGCGTCCAGGAGCTCGTAACGAGTCAATGGAAAATTACATTAAACGCCTGCGAGATTTAGAAGAAATTGCTACTAGCTTTGAAGGTGTTCAAAATAGTTTTGCCTTACAAGCTGGTCGTGAAATTCGTATAATGGTTCAACCGGAAAAAGTTTCAGACGATGAAGTGGTAATTTTATCTCATAAAGTTCGTGAGAAGATTGAAAATAACTTAGACTACCCAGGAAATATTAAGGTTACAGTTATTCGTGAAATGCGAGCTATTGATTATGCTAAATAGTAAAAAGAGGATCTTCCTCTTTTTTGCTTTTTATAAGGATATATAATGATAATTGCCTTGAAAAAAGAAGGCTATTTTGTTAAACTATTAAAAAGCAATATTTAAGGAGAATAGAATGTCTGAACGTGGTTTGTTGATCGTCTTTTCAGGACCATCTGGAGTAGGTAAGGGGACGGTTAGACAGGAGATTTTCTCGACACCGGATCATAAGTTTGAATATTCGGTTTCAATGACAACTCGTCCACAAAGACCAGGTGAAGTTGATGGCGTTGATTATTTCTTCCGTACACGTGAAGAATTTGAAGAACTTATAAAAAATGGTCAAATGCTAGAATATGCTGAGTATGTTGGTAATTACTATGGAACTCCTTTAACTTATGTTAATGAAACATTGGACAAAGGAATTGATGTTTTCCTTGAAATTGAAGTTCAAGGAGCTTTACAAGTAAAATCAAAAGTGCCAGATGGTGTTTTTATTTTCTTGACGCCACCTGATTTAGCTGAATTACAAGATCGTTTGGTCGGCCGAGGAACAGATAGTCAAGAAGTTATTGCGCAAAGAATTGAGAAAGCAAAGGAAGAAATCTCATTAATGCGTGAGTATGATTATGCTGTTGTTAATGATTATGTTCCACTCGCAGCCGAACGTGTGAAACGAATTATTGAAACTGAACATTTTCGTGTAGAGCGAGTCATTGGCCGATACGATAAAATGATAGCTGAAACAAAAGTTATCCGTTAAGATATAGAAAAGAGATTATAAACATGATGTTAAAACCTTCGATTGATACTTTACTAGACAAAGTACCTTCAAAATATTCCCTTGTTATTTTGCAAGCTAAAAGAGCACATGAATTAGAAGCAGGTGCAAAAGCTACTCAATCTTTTAAATCAGTCAAATCAACTTTACAGGCATTAGAAGAAATTGAATCTGGAAATGTTGTTATTCATCCAGATCCATCTGCGAAACGAGCAGCCGTAAGAGCTAAAATTGAGGCTGATCGTCTTGCTAGAGAAGAAGAAGAACGTAAAATTAAAGAACAAATTGCAAAAGAAAAAGAAGAAGAAGGTGAAAGAATCTAAGGTTAAAAATCTTAGATTTTTTCATATTTTATATAGTATTAGGATAACGGAAAGGCGCTAGAATGCAAAAATTGGCTCAAATTATTGTTGATATCCCTTTAATGCAAACGGATAAGCCATTTACGTATAGAATTCCAGAGGAATTACAAGGGTTAGTAGCTCTTGGATCAAGGGTTCATGTTCCCTTCGGCCGAGGGAGTCGATTGGTGCAAGGGTTTGTTGTTGGATTTACAAAAGAAGAAAAAACGGATTTAAAAAGCATCGTTTCCTTACTAGATGCTGAGCCAGTCTTGAACTCAGAACAGCTGGCTTTAGCTGACGCTATGCGCGAGACAGTCTTTTCATACAAGATTAGTCTCTTAAAGGCCATGATTCCTAATCTCTTAAATTCCCATTATGATAAGGAACTAGTTCCGACAGAGAAGATTTCAGAAAAAGAAAAAGCTTTTATTTTTGCTGGAAAGACTAAGGTGCTGGCTTCGCAACTTAGTCAGGAACAGGAAAAAATGAGTTTATCTCTGATAAAATTAGGAAAAATAAAACTGACCTACTTAGCTCAGGACCGTAAGAAAATCAAGAAGGAAAAGTGGTATCAGACTGACTTAGAAGCTTTGCAAAGACATGTTATTTCTAACAGAGCTAAAAAGCGTCAAGCTCTACAAAATTTTTTAATAGAGCATCCAGAAAATGGTAGGCTTAAAACTTTGCAAAACTCCTTTTCTCGGGATATTGTCACCTATTTTGTCGAGCATCAATTGCTAAAAGTCTATGAGGTCCAAATCAATCGAAGTGATGCTTATTTTGAAGCAGTGGAGAGTAGCCAATTTCTAATGCTTAATAGTCAACAAGCACACGCAGTGACAGAAATGGCTGCAGCTATTGGCCAGGATAATAAACCTTTTTTATTAGAAGGGATAACTGGCTCTGGAAAGACAGAAGTTTACTTGCATCTGATTGAGTACGTTTTAAAATTGGGAAAGACGGCAATTGTCTTGGTTCCAGAAATTTCATTAACTCCTCAAATGACAAGCCGATTTATTTCACGTTTCGGTAAGTTAGTAGCTATAATGCATTCGGGTTTATCTGATGGTGAAAAGTTTGATGAGTGGCAAAAAATTAAAAATGGACAGGCTAAAGTAGTTGTAGGAGCAAGGTCTGCTATTTTTGCTCCACTAGAAAATATCGGTGCTATTATTATTGATGAAGAACATGAATCTTCTTATAAGCAGGAATCTAATCCGCGCTATCATGCTCGTGATGTTGCTTTGTTACGTGCACAAACCCATCACGCTGTATTAGTGTTGGGTTCTGCTACACCTAGTATTGAGAGCCGAGCTCGTGCGACCAAGGGTGTCTATCACTTCATAGAGTTAACTCAAAGGGCGAATCCCCATGCACAAATCCCTCAAGTGGAAATTGTTGATTTTCGAGATTATATTGGCAAACAAGATGTGAGTAATTTTACTCCCTACTTGATTGATAAAATTAAAGATCGTTTGTCTAAAAAAGAACAAGTTGTCCTCATGTTAAATCGTCGTGGTTATTCTAGTTTTATCATGTGTCGTGACTGTGGTTATGTAGATACTTGTCCAAACTGTGATATTTCTCTGACCTTACACATGGATACTAAGTCTATGAACTGCCATTATTGTGGTTTTCAAAAAGCAATTCCTAAAACCTGCCCAAACTGTCAGAGTTCAAGTATTCGTTACTACGGAACGGGAACACAAAAAGCCTACGATGAGTTATTACAAGTCTTACCAGAAGCACGAATACTAAGAATGGATGTTGATACTACTCGTAAAAAAGGAAGTCACGAAAAACTCCTTTCAGCTTTTGGTCGGCAAGAAGCGGATATCTTATTGGGAACTCAAATGATTGCTAAGGGACTTGATTTTCCAAATGTGACCCTTGTTGGTGTGCTAAACGCAGATACTTCTCTTAATTTACCCGATTTTCGCTCTTCAGAAAGAACATTTCAATTGTTGACACAAGTATCTGGTCGTGCTGGTCGTGCTGAAAAGACAGGTGAAGTTCTCATCCAAACTTATAACCCTAATCACTATGCTATTCAATTAGCTAAATCACAAGATTATGAAGCCTTTTATGCCTATGAGATGAAAATGAGACAAAAAATGGCCTACCCGCCTTATTATTTTACAGTTGGTCTTATTATGTCTCATCAAGATGAACAAGAAGTGATTAAGAAAGCTTATCAAGTTATGACGATGTTAAGAGAAGGGTTGACTTCTAATGTGAAAATTTTAGGGCCGACACCTAAGCCTATTGCGAGGACGCACAATCTCTTTCACTATCAGATCATCCTCAAATATCGCTTTGAAGAAAAATTAGAAGACACTTTAAACCATATTTTAGATTGGACACAACACAAAGAACAACGTGAATTAAAAGTCGTTATTGATCATGAACCGCAAAACTTTATGTAGACCAGTATTGAGAAGTGTCTTATCAATTATGATATAATGATGGGAAAGACAAAGTGAGGAAAAGAATGACAAAAATAATATTTATGGGGACTCCCCAATTTTCAGCAACTGTATTGGAGGGTATTATTTCAGAAGGTTCTTATGAGATATTGGCTGTTGTAACTCAACCTGACCGTGCGGTAGGACGTAAAAAAGAAATCAGAATGACACCTGTTAAAGAACTTGCTTTAAAATATGACTTACCGCTTATTCAGCCTGAAAAATTATCTGGTTCACAAGAGTTAGAAGAAATGATAGCTTTGTGTGCAGATGGGATTATTACTGCGGCATTTGGACAATTCTTACCTAGTAAGCTTTTAAATGCAGTTGATTTTGCTCTGAATGTTCATGCATCTCTCTTACCCAAATACCGTGGAGGTGCGCCGATTCACTATGCTATTATGAATGGTGAAAAAGAAGCAGGTGTAACCATTATGGAGATGGTTAAAGAAATGGATGCAGGAGATATGGTTGCAAAAGCAAGTACTCCAATTTTAGATACTGATAACGTTGGAACACTTTTTGAAAAACTAGCTATTGTTGGTCGGGACCTCCTTTTGAAAACTTTGCCACAATATCTTTCAGGGGCCCTAAAACCTATTCCGCAGGATCACAGTCAAGCAACATTCTCACCAAATATTACTGCTGAGCAGGAAAAAATTGATCTTAGCCAACCAGCTCGGCAAATTTTCAATCAAGTACGTGGTATGAATCCGTGGCCTGTGGCACATACCTTTCTCAAGGGTCAGCGTTTTAAAATTTATGATGTATCACTTGTAGAAGGCCAAGGACATCCAGGTCAAATTATTGAAAAAACCAAGAAAAACTTGGTTATTGCTACTGGAGATGGAGCTCTTTCCTTGCACATAGTGCAACCAGCAGGTAAACCTAAAATGGCAATTGCCGACTTTTTAAATGGTGTTGGTAGGGACTTAAAAGTGGGTGATTACTTTGGCTAATAATTGGAAAACAAAAGCGCGTGGAAAAGCTCTGTTAGCAATTGAAGATATTTTTGATAATGGTGCTTATTCAAACATAGCACTCAACAATCAGCTTTCTAATCAATCTATTCAAGGTAAGGATAAAGGTTTAATTACAGAAATTGTGTATGGTACTATTGCCAAAAAAATCACGCTTGAATGGTACTTATCTCATTATGTAGAAGATCGAGAAAAATTAGATAAGTGGGTATACTATTTACTCATGCTTAGTCTTTATCAAATACTTTATTTAGAAAAAGTACCCAGTCATGCTATTGTCAATGACGCTGTAGATATTGCTAAGAATAGAGGCAACAAACGAGGGGCAGAAAAATATATTAACGCTATTTTACGACAGATATCCACAGGGACTCTTCCTTCATTAGATAGTATTAAACGTAAAAACAAGCGCTATTCAATCACATATTCTGTACCGACATGGTTAGTGAAAAAGTTATTTGAGCAATTTGGTGACGATCGGGCAATTGCTATTATGGAAAGCCTCTCGCTTCATAGCAAAGCGAGTATTCGTGTGATTAATCCACAAGACTTTGATGAAATTAGAAATAACCTAGGAGCTCAGCCGTCCCCATTAGCGCCAACAGCTTTAACTAAAGCAACTGGTCATTTTGCTAGTAATGCTTACTTTCAAGAAGGAGCGATTACTATTCAAGACGAAACCAGTCAATTAGTAGCACCAACTTTAGCAATAAAAGGTGATGAGAATATTCTTGATGCTTGCAGTGCGCCTGGTGGAAAAACTTGTCACATGGCCTCTTATTTGACAACTGGTAAAATTACAGCCTTAGATATTCATGAGCACAAGCTTCTCTTGGTAAGAGAAAATGCGGAGCGTTTGGGAGTCTTGGACAAAATTGAAACGAGAGCACTAGATGCTTGTAGGGTTCACGAAGTATTTGCAAGAGATTCTTTCGATAAGATTTTAGTGGACGCTCCTTGTTCAGGCATTGGCTTAATCAGGCGTAAACCGGATATAAAGTATAATAAAGATAGTCAAGATCTGACAGCTTTACAGACTCTGCAATTGGAGATACTGTCTAGCGTTTGTCAAACGATACGAAAAGGTGGTATAATAACCTATAGCACTTGCACTATTTTTGATGAGGAAAATTTTCAAGTTATTGAAAAATTTCTTGAAAGTCATTCTAATTTTGAACAAGTAAAACTTAAGCATACGCAAGCTGATATTGTGAAAGATGGGTGTATTCTTGTCACTCCTGAGCAGTATCAAACGGACGGTTTCTTTATCAGCCAGGTCCGTAGAATCTTGTAGTATTTAGGAGGAGACTGACTTAGTCAGAAGAGACGTATATGAAGATTTCATTAATAACAGATATTGGGCAAAAACGCTCAAATAATCAAGATTTCATCAATAAATTTGATAATAAAAAGGGTATTACCCTAGTTGTTTTAGCTGATGGTATGGGTGGTCATAGAGCTGGAAATATTGCAAGTGAAATGACTGTAACAGATCTTGGAAAAGAGTGGGTTCAAACTGAGTTGACGGAACTAAGTCAGATTAGGGATTGGTTGTTAACAACTATTGAATTCGAAAACAAACGCATCTATGACATGGGACAAACTGAAGATTACAAAGGTATGGGAACGACTGTAGAAGCAGTTGCTCTTGTAGATAATACTGCTATCTTTGCCCATGTTGGAGATTCGCGGATTGGTTTAGTGACTAATGGGGAATATCACTTATTAACTAGTGATCATTCATTAGTTAATGAATTGGTTAAAGCTGGTCAAATTACCGAAGAAGAAGCAACTGGTCATCCTCAGAAAAACATTATTACCCAATCTATTGGTCAAGCTTCACCAGTTGAGACTGATTTGGGAGTTAAAGTGTTAGAGAAGGATGACTATCTCGTTATCAATTCAGATGGCCTAACGAATATGGTTAGCAATGCTGAGATTGTGGAGATAATTTCTAAAGATATTAGTCTTGAAGCAAAAAACCAAGAACTTGTCGCCTTAGCAAACCTGCGTGGAGGTTTAGATAATATCACAATCGCTTTGGTTCACAACGAAAGTGAGGATGAGAAATGATACAGATTGGCAAATTATTTGCTGGTCGATATCGCATATTAAAATCTATTGGCCGTGGAGGCATGGCAGATGTTTATTTAGCTAATGACTTGATCTTAGATAATGAAGATGTGGCAATAAAGGTATTGCGGACGAATTATCAGACAGATCAAGTTGCTGTTGCACGTTTCCAAAGGGAAGCAAGAGCAATGGCTGAGCTGAATCATCCTAATATCGTAGCTATTAGAGATATAGGCGAAGAAGACGGGCAGCAATTTTTAGTAATGGAATATGTTGATGGCGCAGATCTTAAGAAGTTCATTCAAGATAACGCACCTCTGACTAATAATCAAGTGGTTCGGATTATGGAAGAAGTCTTATCGGCAATGACTTTAGCCCATCAAAAAGGTATTGTTCATAGAGATTTAAAACCACAGAACATTCTTTTAACTAAAGAAGGAGTTGTCAAAGTCACAGACTTTGGTATCGCTGTTGCTTTTGCGGAAACCAGCTTAACACAGACTAATTCCATGTTAGGGAGTGTTCATTATTTATCGCCTGAGCAGGCACGTGGTTCAAAAGCAACTATTCAAAGTGACATCTATGCAATGGGAATTATGCTCTATGAAATGTTGACTGGTCATATTCCCTATGATGGGGATAGTGCGGTAACGATTGCTTTGCAACATTTCCAAAAACCGCTTCCTTCAATTGTAGATGAGAATCCTAGTGTCCCCCAAGCTTTAGAAAACGTTGTTATTAAAGCAACAGCTAAAAAGTTAAGTGACCGTTATGCAACGACTTTTGAAATGAGCAGAGATTTAATGACAGCCTTGAGCTATAATCGTAGTCGTGAAAAGAAGTTGATTTTTGATGACGGTGAGAACACAAAACCTTTGCCAAAAGTGACTCCTACGCTTAATACCAGTCCTAAATCAAGTCCTAAGGTAACAACCACTCCCACTAAAGCAGCACAGACTTCAGAACAGCTTAAAAAGCCTAAAAAAGAGAAAAAGAGAGGACGTTTCTTAGGAACTCTTTTCAAAATTTTATTTGCTTTATTTGTGGTTGGTGTAGCCATCTTTACGTTCTTAATTTTAACAAAACCTACTAATGTTAAAGTTCCTAACTTAAGTGGTAGAGATTTACAGACTGCAAAAGCAGATTTACAAGCGCTAGGTTTTAAAGTTGGGAATGTTGAACAAGTACCAAGTGATGAAGTTGCACAAGGAAATGTCATTGAAACTAATCCGATCGCAGGAACAACAAAACGTGAGGGTTCTAAGGTAGACATTATAGTCTCTAAAGGAAGTAGTGGCTTTAAAGTTAAGGATTATGTAGGTGACGATTATCAAAAGGCTATGGAAGACTTAATGACTACTTACGGTTTAAAACGTAAACAAATAAAGATTAAACGTGTTATAAAAGATGATTATAGCAAGCAAGATATTGTTTTAAACCAATCACCAAATAAGGGCTACTTTAATCCCAACGGAAAAACGAAGTTTACCTTATCGGTTGCAACCACAGAAATAATTGGGATGCCACAACTCATTGGAATGACCTATAAGAATGCTAAACTCTTACTTGAAGAGAAGGGAATTGATTTAAATCGTGTTAAGGTTTATCAGATGAATCCTGATGGTACTATGACACCGGTTAATCCAAGCTCTGATACACTAATTGCTTATCAAAATCCTCTACTTGGCGGGCAGATTTCGCTGACTGACACAGGAGAAATCAGTCTTTATATTAATAGTGATAGCCAACATACTCCACAATCAAGTAGTTCAAGTTCATCAAGTACAGAAGCTAGTTCTGAGTCTAGTACTAGTTCAGGTTCTTCCACCACCAATTCATCCTCTGAGTCGAGCTCTGGATCCAGCTCAACCAGCACCTCAACCAGTACTAGCACATCTACAACCAGTTCGGATCCAAGTCAATAGATAGAAAAAAGCACCAGATATTATATTGTCGGGTGCTTTTTGTTTAAGTATACGACAAAAAGTGAAATTCTTCTGTTTTTTTGATAAAATGTCAAAGAAGTGAAAGGAGTTCAATGAAAAAATTTCAATTCTTTTTATTAGTTGAGTGTATGCTTTTAGCCATGGGAATTATGACCATTTTGGCAAATAATGTAACTAGCTTTATTTTTATCTTAGTTATTATTTTATTAGCATTACGATTTTATAATCAAGATAGTCGAAACAATTTTCTGTTAACAGTGAGCCTATTATTACTTTTCTTGATTTTTATGTTAAATCCCTACATTATTCTTGCGGTTTTATTTGGGATTATTTATGTTTTTATTAACCATTTTTCACAAGTCAAAAAGAAAAATCGATATGCCTTAATCCGTTTTAGTGAAGATGGAATAGATGTCAAACAAACCAAACATCAATGGATTGGTTCGGCAACTTACGAGAGTGACTACTATGCCTTTGATGATGTCAACATTATACGTGTTAGTGGTAATGATACAATTGATTTGACGAATGTTATTGTGACTGGTCAAGATAATATGGTTATGATTCGAAAAGTCTTTGGTAATACAAAAATTTTAGTTCCAATAGATGTTGCAGTGACACTAGAAGTATCTTCTATTTATGCAACTATTTCTTTTTTAAAGACACATGAATATGATTTGCGTAATGAGTCCATCAAGTTGGGCTGTGATAAAAGTGCAGATAGTCTTAAAAAAGTTAAAATTATTGTCAACACCATTGCAGGAAATGTTGAGGTGAGCAGACGATGAAAAAACGTTACTATCTACTAATTTGGCTCTATTCAACTATCACTATCTTAACCATTGTTTTTGTAGTCATGGATAATTTAGGCTTGGATTTAAACTATTTACGCTTGAATATTTGGCGGGCGGAAAAACTTTTTTTCTCTGTTTTGTTACTCATTGTCTCAGTCACATTATTGTTATTACTTCTTTGGATTACATTAGATGACATTAGTAAGAGAAGTATTAATCAGAATTTACGTCGTATTATAGATAATAAGTCACTTAAACTAGAAGAGACATCAGAAATAAATATAAATCTAATCCGGCTTTCTAAAAAAATGTTTCATATGACCAATAGCTTACAGAAAAAGGAAAGTGCCTATATCTTAGATAGTCAAAATATTGTACATCGTGAACGTAAACGAATCGCGCGCGATCTGCATGATACTGTAAGTCAAGAACTATTTGCATCTTCTATGATTCTTTCGGGAATATCCATGAGTATAGATGACTTGGAAAAAGAAGAACTAAATACACAAATACAAACAGTAGAAGCAATGCTGCAGAATGCTCAAAAGGATCTAAGAGTCTTGCTATTGCATTTACGGCCAACAGAATTAGCAAATCGCACCTTAACTGAAGGGATACAGATGATTCTCAAAGAGCTGACAGATAAGAGTGATATAGAAATTATTTATAAAGAAAATATAAAATCATTACCAAAAGCTATGGAGGATAATCTCTTTAGAATTGCACAAGAATTTATAAGTAATACGCTAAAACATGCTAAAGCTAGCCGCATTGAATTATACCTCAATCAAAGTAAAAATGAAGTACAATTGAAAATGGTTGATAATGGTGTGGGGTTTGATATGGACGAAGTTCGAAATCTAAGTTATGGTTTGAAAAATATAGAAGATCGGATTGATGATTTTGCTGGATCACTTAATGTAATCAGTGAACGCGGTAAAGGTGTTTCAATGGATATTCGATTACCATTAGTTGCGGAGGGAAAAAATGGATAATATTAAGGTAATCTTAGTTGATGATCATGAAATGGTGCGTTTAGGATTAAAAAGTTTTTTAAACATGCAAAAGGACATCACGGTTGTTGCCGAAGCTTCAAATGGACGACAAGGAGTTAAGCTAGCGCTTGAGATACAACCTGATGTAGTGGTGATGGATCTTGTTATGCCAGAATTAGGTGGGGTAGAAGCCACGCTTGAAATTTTACAGAAATGGTCAGAAGCTAAAATTTTAGTGCTCACATCTTATTTGGACAATGAAAAAATTTACCCTGTTATCGAAGCGGGAGCAAAAGGCTACATGTTAAAGACATCAAGTGCTGCAGAAATACTCAATGCTATTCGTAAAGTAGCTAAAGGTCAGCTGGCAATTGAGACAGAAGTAGATAAAAAAATTAAAGCTCATAATCAACATCCAGATTTACATGAAGAATTGACGGCTCGTGAATATGATATCTTATACCTTTTGGCTAAGGGTTATGATAATCAAACGATTGCAGATGAACTTTTTATATCCTTGAAGACAGTTAAGACTCATGTTTCCAATATTTTATCTAAACTTGAAGTTGATGATCGAACGCAAGCAGTAGTCTATGCTTTCCGACACCACTTAGTGCCACAAGACGACAATTAGTGGTATAATGGTATCTGTTAACGGAGGGAAAAGATGGACGCAAAAACGAAATATAAAGCAAAGAAAATAAAAATGGTTTTCTTTGATATTGACGATACCCTAAGAATAAAAGATACTGGCTATATGCCAGAAACGATTCAAAAAATCTTCAAAGAACTAAAAGCAAAGGGCATTCTGACTGGTATTGCTTCTGGTCGTGCACGATACGGTGTCCCTCAAGAGGTTCAAGAACTACATGCTGATTACTGTGTTAAGTTGAATGGGGCTTATGCTAAAGATGATCTGAAAAATATTATCTTCCAAGCACCTATTCCTGATGAAATCGTAATGAGATTCAAAGAGTGGGCTGATGCTGTGGGAATCAACTATGGGATGGCAGGCCGCCATCAAGCTGTACTATCAGAAAGAAATGACTTAGTCAGCAAGGCTATTGATCCTGTGTATGCAGATTTAGAAGTTTGTCCGGATTTTAACGAAAAGCATGATGTTTACCAAATGTGGACCTTTGAGGATCAAGGAGATGCATTGCAACTACCTGATGATTTGGCCGAACACTTACGACTGGTTAGATGGCATGATAATTCATCAGATGTTGTTTTAAAGGGGACATCAAAAGCATTAGGTGTTTCAAAAGTAGTTGATCATCTTGGCTTAAAGCCTGAAAATATTTTAGTTTTTGGGGATGAGTTGAACGATTTAGAATTATTTGATTATGCTGGAATCAGTATTGCAATGGGGATATCTCATCCCTTATTGCAGGAAAAAGCTGATTTTGTTACAAAAAAAGTAGAAGAAGATGGCATTTTATATGCATTGGAGGAATTAGGTTTGATTGAAAAAGAATTACACTTTCCGCAAGTAGGTTTAGATACTGTTCAGGGACCAAAAGCTATTATTAAAACGAATCATGGCGATTTGCAAGTACAACTCTTTCCTGAACACGCTCCTAAAGCAGTGGCTAATTTTATTGGCCTTGCAAAAGAAGGTTATTATGATGGTATCATTTTCCATCGTATTATTCCCGATTTTATGATTCAAGGTGGAGATCCAACAGGAACAGGAATGGGAGGGCAATCTATCTATGGAGATAGTTTTGAAGATGAATTTTCAGATGAGCTTTATAATCTCCGCGGTGCTCTTTCGATGGCAAATGCTGGACCAAATACTAATGGTAGTCAATTCTTTATTGTTCAGAACAAGAAAATTCCATATGCTCAAAAAGAATTAGAACGAGGAGGTTGGCCGGCACCTATTGCAGCTTCTTATGCTGAAAAAGGTGGAACTCCTCATCTAGATAGACGACATACTGTATTTGGCCAATTGCTTGATCAAGCTTCGTATGACGTGTTGGATACCATAGCTGCTGTTGAAACTGGTCTGCAGGATAAGCCTAAAGAAGATGTGGTCATTGAGACAATTGAGGTTTTAGATTAATGAAAATAGGCGACAAATTTCATGGGACTATTACAGGAATCAAACCCTATGGCGCTTTTGTTGCCCTAGATAATGGGACAACAGGTCTCATCCATATTTCAGAAATTAAAACAGGCTATATTGATAATATTCATGACATACTAGCAGTAGGTGATGCGGTTGATGTACAAGTCGTTGATTATGATGAGTTCAACCAAAAAGTTAGTCTTTCCATGAGAACATTAGAAGAAGAGAAACATCAATTATCACACCGCCATCGTTTTTCAAATAGTCGATTAAAAATAGGCTTTAAGCCACTAGCTGCTAATTTGGATCTTTGGATAAAAGAAGGATTAGAACATTTTAAACATTAAAAACAGGTGCCTTGACAGATGGCACCTGTTTTTTTAATTGAATTGATAAAGCGCAGTGGAGAGATAGCGTTCCCCATTATCTGGAAGTAGCGCGAGAACTTTTTTGCCCTTACCTAATTCTTTAGCTAGGGACAAAGCCGCATAGATGGCAGCGCCAGATGAAATTCCCACCAAGAATCCCTCGTTAGCTCCGACCAAACGACCTGTTTTAAGGGCATTATCAGAGCTTACTCGAATAATGCTGTCATATGTGTTAGTGTCTAGGATTTCAGGAATAAAACCAGCAGATATTCCCTGGATTTTATGCGGAGCAGGTTCTTGCCCTGACAAGACAGCTGATTCATCAGCTTCAACGGCATAAATTTTAAGTTCAGGCATAACTTTTTTTAGCGCATGGGAAACTCCTGTTATGGTTCCGCCAGTACCAACTCCCGCAACAAAGGCATCTAGGCCGATTTCTTTGAAAACTTCAAAAATCTCTTGACCAGTTGTCTCTTCGTGAATTTTAGGATTGGCTGGGTTAGTGAATTGTGATGGAAGCCAGCCTCCAATTTCGGTTGCTAAAGTTTGAGCTTTAGCAATAGCTCCTTTCATTCCTTCAGAACCTGGGGTAAGAACTAATTCAGCTCCATAAGCTTGAATCAACTGGCGACGTTCTAGACTCATAGTTTCAGGCATAACAATAATAACTTTGTACCCTTTTGCAGCTCCGACCCAGGCTAAGCCAATACCAGTATTTCCGCTAGTTGGTTCAATAATGGTGTCACCTGGTTTAATGATTCCCTCTTGTTCAGCAGCATCAATCATTGCAAGAGCAATACGGTCTTTAACACTAGAACCTGGGTTAAAAGATTCGAGTTTAACATAGACATCAGCTGATTCTTTGTCAGCTAAATGTTGTAATTTAATGATTGGAGTTTGACCAACCAGTTCTGTAATATTGTTGTATAGTTTAGACATATTATTTTCCACCTTAATTATATACTAATTCTAAACATAGTATATGGCCTAACTCGTACGATGTAAAATAGAATTATTTTATTACCTTGATAGATGAAATATATCAGAGGACTTAAATAGGTATTTCAACAACTTGAGAGTCAACCGCTTCAAAAGAAATCTTGCCTTGATAGAATTCTGAGAGCTCTTGAATCAGTTTAGATTGAAAATCGAAATCGCAAAAGAGTGTTGTTGAGACTTGATCAGTAAAAGTAGTATGCTGTTCGACTAATCCGTAGGTTTCTATAAAGTTAGTAAAAACTTGATACTGAGAGTAACTTAAGTGAACGCGCAGACCAACTTGTTCTTTTACTATGATTTGTTGCGAGTTATCTAATGTTGCAGCTGTTACTGAAGAGTAAGCTCTTATGAGGCCGCCAGTTCCTAATTTAATCCCACCAAAATAGCGCGTGACAACCACTAAAATATTAGTTAAGCCCTGCTTTTCTAGGATAGAAAGGATAGGTAGTCCGGCAGTACCAGATGGTTCACCATCATCACTTGAACGTTTTATTTGTGCATTCTCGCCGATGATCATAGCAGAACAAGAATGATTAGCCTTGTAGTGTTCTTTTTTTATGTTTGCTAAAATTGCTTTGCCTTCTTCTTCACTTGAAATGCGAAAAACCTGACCAATAAAACGTGATTTTTTAATTACCTCTTCGAAATAACCATTTGCTTGTATTGTTTTGTAAGATTCCATAAGAAAAGTTTACAGTAAAAACAGCATTTTGGCAAAATATCTCGAATAGATAAGTATGGAACATTTAGAGAATTTATATGGTCGCATATTTACAGCTAATCAAATTAGCTATGAAGCACGAAAGATTGCAAGAACTAAAGATAGTTTTGAGTGTGACGGTAAGGATTATTATTGCGGACGTTGTTTTACTAAAGCCGATAAGGATCACTTACTGCCTAATGGACACTACTATTGCAGAAGGTGTTTAATTTTTGGCCGAGTGCAAAGTCATGACAAGCTCTATTATTTCCCTGCTCAGCCATTTCCTAAAGGGAATTATCTCAAGTGGAAAGGAGCTTTAACACCTTATCAAGAAAGTATTTCTAAACAATTGGTTGAAAATTATTATTTAGAAAAACGGAGCTTGGTCTATGCTGTTACAGGAGCAGGTAAAACAGAGATGATTTATAGAATTATCAAAGAAGTAGTTAATAGCGGGAAATGGGTGGCTTTGGTCAGTCCGAGAATTGATGTCTGTATTGAAGTTCATAAGCGCTTAAGCCGTGACTTCTCATGTCAGATTGTTTTGATGCATGCAGAGTCAGAAAGTTATCATAGAGCTCCGCTCGTTATTGCAACAACTCATCAATTATTGAAGTTTTATAAGGCATTTCATTTGATTATTATTGATGAGGTAGACTCTTTTCCATTTGTTGATAACCCACTTCTAAATCGTGCTGTTATGTCAGCGTTGACAGAGGAAGGTCGATTAATCTATTTGACAGCTACCTCCACAAAGTTTCTAGAGAGGGAAGTGATAAATGGTAAACTGACCAAAATAACTCTACCCAGACGATTTCATAGTAATCCTTTGATAGTACCTGATTTTCAATTGATTTTTAATCTTCAAAGATATTTGGATAGGGATAAACTCCCTCATAAGCTATTTTCTGCCATACAAAAACAGACTACTTTTCTCTATCCACTTTTGATTTTTTTTCCTATCATAGAGAAAGGTCAGAAATTCTATGAAACTTTAGTAAAAATATTTCCTAGTCACAAAATAGGTTATGTAAGTAGCCAAACTATTAAACGTAAAGAATTGATTGAGAACTTTCGTCGAGGGGAGTTATCAATTCTTGTTACGACTACGATTCTAGAAAGAGGTGTTACGATTCCTAGTGTGGATGTCTTTGTAATATTAGCGCACCATCATCTTTTTACCTCTTCAAGTCTCATTCAAATAGCTGGGCGGGTTGGGAGATCTGTCGATCGCCCAACTGGTAAAGTGATCTTTTTTCATGAGGGAGTGAGCTCTGCTATGTATAGAGCAAGAAAAGAAATAAGAGGCTTAAATAAGGAAGCTTATGGGCTATAATTGTCTTTTATGTGGAAATTGTGTTGAACACAGTTATTCTCTCTTAGAAATTATTTTTTTTATGAAAAAGGAACCAATAACATGTCACTCTTGTCAAAATAAGTTTAAACGAGTAGACCAAAAACATTGTCCATCTTGTTTTAAATCTGGATCAGCTAAATTATGTAATGATTGTATTGAGTGGAGTAAAAAGGGATATACGGTTAGGCATCATGCCATATTCAAATATAACAATTACATGAAAGCGTATTTTTCAAGTTACAAATTTCAAGGGGATTATTTACTTAGAACTATTTTTGCCCAACCATTCCTAGAAGCAGTGCGAAAAAACTATAAGGAATATGTACTAATACCAGTTCCGGTCAGTCCAGAGAGGAAAGAAATAAGAGGTTTTAATCAAGTAACAGCAATATTGGAAGCAGCAGGTTGTCAATTTTCACCAATAGTTAGTAAAGTTGAAAATGAACACCAATCTCAGAAAAATAAAGTCCAACGTTTAAGGAGCACTAATAGCTTCTATATTAATGAACTGGCTAAAAAAGTTCAAAAAAATCAAAAATTGTTAATTATTGATGATATTTATACTACTGGAACAACTATAAAACATGTTAGAGACGTACTTATTATTGAAGGTTTTACTAATATAAAAAGTTTCAGTATTGCACGCTAAAACTTGCAAATTTTCATGAAAACGGTATAATAGTATTAAAGAAAGCGCTTCATGCGTTAGGAAAGAGGTATCTTATGATTAAATTTAGTATTCGTGGAGAAAATATTGAAGTAACAGATGCAATTCGCGACTACGTTGAATCTAAGCTTGCTAAAATTGAAAAATATTTTGTTGAAGAAAATGAAATAGATACTCGTGTCAATCTTAAAGTTTATCGTGAAAAGACTGCTAAAGTTGAAGTAACTATTTTACTAGGTTCAATGACTCTTCGTGCAGAAGATGTCTCACAAGACATGTATGGATCAATCGATTTAGTAGTTGATAAGATTGAGCGTCAAATTCGTAAAAATAAAACTAAAATCGCTAAAAAACATCGTGAAAAGATTCCAACTGGTCAAGTTTTCACAAGTGAATTTGAATCAGAAGAGGTTGAAGAAAGTCCGGTTGTCAAAGTTGTCCGTACTAAAAATGTTACACTTAAACCAATGGATATTGAAGAAGCGCGTTTACAGATGGAACTCCTAGGTCATGATTTCTTCATCTATACAGATTCTGAAGATGGTGAAACAAATATTCTTTACCGTCGTGAAGATGGAGATTTAGGCCTTATTGAGGCAAAATAAAAGAGAAAAATAGCAGGAAGATTTCCTGCTATTTTTTTATCACCACCTAAGGGAAATGAAGATAAGAATGTTAAAAAATGATGTAAAAGAACAATTGAAAATAAACTGAAAAAAGTTATTGACAAAGCAGGAGATAGCTGATAGAATAAAATAGTTGTCTCGTAAGAGATGCAAGACCTTTGAGAACTGAATAAGACAAGAAAAACCAAACGTGAGGGTGATATGCAAGACATATTACCCGTCAAGCAAAAGCAATAAATCTGTCAGCGACAGAAAGAACGAGAAAGTTCAAACTAAAATGAGAGTTTGATCCTGGCTCAGGACGAACGCTGGCGGCGTGCCTAATACATGCAAGTAGAACGCAGAGGACAGGTGCTTGCACCAGTCTAATGAGTTGCGAACGGGTGAGTAACGCGTAGGTAACCTACCTTATAGCGGGGGATAACTATTGGAAACGATAGCTAATACCGCATGAAAGTAGAAGACCCATGTCATCTACTTAAAAGGGGCAACTGCTCCACTATGAGATGGACCTGCGTTGTATTAGCTAGTTGGTGAGGTAAAGGCTCACCAAGGCGACGATACATAGCCGACCTGAGAGGGTGATCGGCCACACTGGGACTGAGACACGGCCCAGACTCCTACGGGAGGCAGCAGTAGGGAATCTTCGGCAATGGGGGGAACCCTGACCGAGCAACGCCGCGTGAGTGAAGAAGGTTTTCGGATCGTAAAGCTCTGTTGTTAGAGAAGAACGGTAATGGGAGTGGAAAATCCATTACGTGACGGTAACTAACCAGAAAGGGACGGCTAACTACGTGCCAGCAGCCGCGGTAATACGTAGGTCCCGAGCGTTGTCCGGATTTATTGGGCGTAAAGCGAGCGCAGGCGGTTTGATAAGTCTGAAGTTAAAGGCTGTGGCTTAACCATAGTTCGCTTTGGAAACTGTCAAACTTGAGTGCAGAAGGGGAGAGTGGAATTCCATGTGTAGCGG
The DNA here is from genome assembly GCF_900475415.1 of Streptococcus porcinus. Taxonomy (NCBI): domain Bacteria; kingdom Bacillati; phylum Bacillota; class Bacilli; order Lactobacillales; family Streptococcaceae; genus Streptococcus; species Streptococcus porcinus. The sequence goes on along the minus strand of NZ_LS483388.1, from coordinate 1,584,343 downwards.
TGAAATGCGTAGATATATGGAGGAACACCGGTGGCGAAAGCGGCTCTCTGGTCTGTAACTGACGCTGAGGCTCGAAAGCGTGGGGAGCAAACAGGATTAGATACCCTGGTAGTCCACGCCGTAAACGATGAGTGCTAGGTGTTAGGCCCTTTCCGGGGCTTAGTGCCGGAGCTAACGCATTAAGCACTCCGCCTGGGGAGTACGACCGCAAGGTTGAAACTCAAAGGAATTGACGGGGGCCCGCACAAGCGGTGGAGCATGTGGTTTAATTCGAAGCAACGCGAAGAACCTTACCAGGTCTTGACATCCTTCTGACCGGCCTAGAGATAGGCTTTCTCTTCGGAGCAGAAGTGACAGGTGGTGCATGGTTGTCGTCAGCTCGTGTCGTGAGATGTTGGGTTAAGTCCCGCAACGAGCGCAACCCCTATTGTTAGTTGCCATCATTAAGTTGGGCACTCTAGCGAGACTGCCGGTAATAAACCGGAGGAAGGTGGGGATGACGTCAAATCATCATGCCCCTTATGACCTGGGCTACACACGTGCTACAATGGTTGGTACAACGAGTCGCAAGCCGGTGACGGCAAGCTAATCTCTTAAAGCCAATCTCAGTTCGGATTGTAGGCTGCAACTCGCCTACATGAAGTCGGAATCGCTAGTAATCGCGGATCAGCACGCCGCGGTGAATACGTTCCCGGGCCTTGTACACACCGCCCGTCACACCACGAGAGTTTGTAACACCCGAAGTCGGTGAGGTAACCATTTAGGAGCCAGCCGCCTAAGGTGGGATAGATGATTGGGGTGAAGTCGTAACAAGGTAGCCGTATCGGAAGGTGCGGCTGGATCACCTCCTTTCTAAGGAAATGGAAGACGTTTGGTCTTGTCTTATTTAGTTTTGAGAGGTCTTATTTAAGTTATGAGAACGTTAAGAAATCTGTATGAAAAAGATTTTAGTTTGAATACAATTAAGCTTCACGTAATAGAATAGTACCACCACTAATAATGTAACAACCAGTTTATTAGTCGGGGCCTTAGCTCAGCTGGGAGAGCGCCTGCTTTGCACGCAGGAGGTCAGCGGTTCGATCCCGCTAGGCTCCATAGGATATAAGTCCACCTAAACTTAATAATAAGTGAAGTTGAACACGCAACTAACTTCCTAGGAAAATAGATAATCTTCCTTGTGTGCAAGCACACTGTGTCAGAATCCTAATTTTCTACAGAAGTTTCGCTAAAGCGAGCGTTGCTTTGTATCCTAAACATAGTCCATTGAAAATTGAATAACTATATCAAATTCCACGATCATTAAAATGATTGTAGAAAAGTAACAAGAAATAAACCGAAAAAAAGATAAACGCGAACATATTAAAAAAAATAAGAAGGTCGAAAGACTGGAATAAGGTTAAGTTAATAAGGGCGCACGGTGGATGCCTTGGCACTAGAAGCCGAAGAAGGACGTGACTAACGACGAAATGCTTTGGGGAGCTGTAAGTAAGCGCTGATCCAGAGATGTCCGAATGGGGGAACCCACTAACTAATGGTTAGTATCCATGACTATAAAGGTCATGAGAAGGAAGACGCAGTGAACTGAAACATCTAAGTAGCTGCAGGAAGAGAAAGCAAACGCGATTGCCTTAGTAGCGGCGAGCGAAACGGCAGGAGGGCAAACCGAGGAGTTTACTCCTCGGGGTTGTAGGACTGCGACGTGGGACTTTAATTTAATAGAAGAATTACCTGGGAAGGTAAGCCAAAGAGAGTAATAGCCTCGTATTTAAAATTGAATTGAGCCCTAGCAGTATCCTGAGTACGGCGAGACACGCGAAATCTCGTCGGAATCTGGGAGGACCATCTCCCAACCCTAAATACTCTCTAGTGACCGATAGTGAACCAGTACCGTGAGGGAAAGGTGAAAAGCACCCCGGGAGGGGAGTGAAATAGAACCTGAAACCGTGTGCCTACAACAAGTTCGAGCCCGTTAATGGGTGAGAGCGTGCCTTTTGTAGAATGAACCGGCGAGTTACGTTATGATGCGAGGTTAAGTTGAAGAGACGGAGCCGTAGGGAAACCGAGTCTTAAGAGGGCGAAATAGTATCATGATGTAGACCCGAAACCATGTGACCTACCCATGAGCAGGTTGAAGGTGCGGTAAAACGCACTGGAGGACCGAACCAGGGCACGTTGAAAAGTGCTTGGATGACTTGTGGGTAGCGGAGAAATTCCAAACGAACTTGGAGATAGCTGGTTCTCTCCGAAATAGCTTTAGGGCTAGCGTCGATGTTAAGTCTCTTGGAGGTAGAGCACTGTTTGGGTGAGGGGTCCATCCCGGATTACCAATCTCAGATAAACTCCGAATGCCAAGTAGATATAATCGGCAGTCAGACTGCGAGTGCTAAGATCCGTAGTCGAAAGGGAAACAGCCCAGACCACCAGCTAAGGTCCCAAAATAATTGTTAAGTGGAAAAGGATGTGGGGTTGCACAGACAACTAGGATGTTAGCTTAGAAGCAGCTATTCATTCAAAGAGTGCGTAATAGCTCACTAGTCGAGTGACCCTGCGCCGAAAATGTACCGGGGCTAAAACAATTTACCGAAGCTGTGGATTACTAGTAATAGTAATGGTAGGAGAGCGTTCTATGTGTGAAGAAGGTATACCGTGAGGAGTGCTGGAACGCATAGAAGTGAGAATGCCGGTATGAGTAGCGCAAGACAGGTGAGAATCCTGTCCACCGTAAGACTAAGGTTTCCAGGGGAAGGCTCGTCCGCCCTGGGTTAGTCGGGACCTAAGGAGAGACCGAAAGGTGTATTCGATGGGCAACAGGTTGATATTCCTGTACTAGTATGTATAGTGATGGAGGGACGCAGAAGGCTAACTAAAGCGTGCGAATGGAAGAGCACGTCTAAGCAGTGAGGTGTGGTATGAGTCAAATGCTTATACCTAATACATTGAGCTGTGATGGGGAGCGAAGTTTAGTAGCGAAGTTAGTGATGTCACACTGCCAAGAAAAGCTTCTAGCGTTTAAATACATACTACCCGTACCGCAAACCGACACAGGTAGTCGAGGCGAGTAGCCTCAGGTGATCGAGAGAACTCTCGTTAAGGAACTCGGCAAAATGACCCCGTAACTTCGGGAGAAGGGGTGCTGTCAGCGATGACAGCCGCAGTGAATAGGCCCAAGCAACTGTTTATCAAAAACACAGCTCTCTGCTAAATCGTAAGATGATGTATAGGGGGTGACGCCTGCCCGGTGCTGGAAGGTTAAGAGGAGGGTTTAGCGCAAGCGAAGATCTGAATTGAAGCCCCAGTAAACGGCGGCCGTAACTATAACGGTCCTAAGGTAGCGAAATTCCTTGTCGGGTAAGTTCCGACCCGCACGAAAGGCGTAATGATTTGGGCACTGTCTCAACGAGAGACTCGGTGAAATTTTAGTACCTGTGAAGATGCAGGTTACCCGCGACAGGACGGAAAGACCCCATGGAGCTTTACTGCAGTTTGATATTGAGTATCTGTACCACATGTACAGGATAGGTAGGAGCCATTGAGAACGGGACGCCAGTTTCGTTAGAGGCGATGTTGGGATACTACCCTTGTGTTATGGCTACTCTAACCCAGATAGGCAATCCCTATCGGAGACAGTGTCTGACGGGCAGTTTGACTGGGGCGGTCGCCTCCTAAAAGGTAACGGAGGCGCCCAAAGGTTCCCTCAGATTGGTTGGAAATCAATCGCAGAGTGTAAAGGTATAAGGGAGCTTGACTGCGAGAGCAACAACTCGAGCAGGGACGAAAGTCGGGCTTAGTGATCCGGTGGTTCCGCATGGAAGGGCCATCGCTCAACGGATAAAAGCTACCCTGGGGATAACAGGCTTATCTCCCCCAAGAGTTCACATCGACGGGGAGGTTTGGCACCTCGATGTCGGCTCGTCGCATCCTGGGGCTGTAGTCGGTCCCAAGGGTTGGGCTGTTCGCCCATTAAAGCGGCACGCGAGCTGGGTTCAGAACGTCGTGAGACAGTTCGGTCCCTATCCGTCGCGGGCGTAGGAAATTTGAGAGGATCTGCTCCTAGTACGAGAGGACCAGAGTGGACTTACCGCTGGTGTACCAGTTGTCTTGCCAAAGGCATCGCTGGGTAGCTATGTAGGGAAGGGATAAGCGCTGAAAGCATCTAAGTGCGAAGCCCCCCTCAAGATGAGATTTCCCATGATTTTATATCAGTAAGAGCCCTGAGAGATGATCAGGTAGATAGGTTAGAAGTGGAAGTGTAGTGATACATGTAGCGGACTAATACTAATAGCTCGAGGACTTATCCAAAGATAAGAAATAATAGACAGACGTTTATTGACAAAGAGGTAGAGTTCTTGATAAGATATAGTTATTCAATTTTGAGTGGACTAAGATTAGAGTTCAATCATAAGTTAAGTGACGATAGCCTAGGAGATACACCTGTACCCATGCCGAACACAGCAGTTAAGCCCTAGAACGCCTGAAGTAGTTGGGGGTTGCCCCCTGTTAGATACGGAAGTCGCTTAGCTTTAATCCGCCATAGCTCAGTTGGTAGTAGCGCATGACTGTTAATCATGATGTCGTAGGTTCGAGTCCTACTGGCGGAGTCTTTAGAGGTAGGAATTTTCCTATCTTTTTTGATTTATGGTTAACAAAGGAAGCACCCTTAGCTCAACTGGATAGAGTACCTGACTACGAATCAGGCGGTTAGAGGTTCGACTCCTCTAGGGTGCATTGTGATAGAAAAAGAACATGGTAGGCACTGTACCCATGTTCTTTTTCTTTATGATCGTATTAGTTAAATAGTTTATTATAAAATAAACCGATATGTTACCGGCTGTAAAAAATAAACTATTTACTCCTGTCGGAATAATCTCTAGTTCTGTGTTTGCCACCGTCTATGACTGTTAATTATTCATAAATATGTCTAAACTTCTTAACGTGACATCAATGTCATGTTCTTTTTTGTAACTTTCTTTTACAATATGACTATTATTTTGAAAGAAGGTGTTACTAAAAAGTCTATGTATAATATTGAATTAAATGAATTATTTAGCCATGTAAAGCCAATTATTTTTAAGTTAATGCGGAGCTACTTTATTCAACTATGGGAAACTGATGATTGGCTACAAGAGGGACGTCTAGTTCTATATAATCTTATTGAAAGTAATCCTGAGTTAAGAAACAATCAAAAAAAGTTATTTGTATATTTTAAAACTAAATTTTCATCCCACATAAAAGATACCATTCGTCACCAGGAATCATTCAAACGAAAATTGAATCGCTTACCATATCAAGAAATTAGTGAAGTTTCCCATCGGATACCTGAAAAGGGTCTTGTCCTTGATGATTTTGTTGCTTATCAGTCAATTATTGAAGAATTGAAGCCGTATTTAACTACCAAAGAAAAAAGTCAATTTAAAGCATTGTTAAGAGGAGAGCGCTTTTCTGGGCGAAAATCTTTACTACGTAAGTTAAAACCATTCTTTATAGATTTTCAATAGGTTAATAAAATAGCGGTGAGATACTTATTTTTGGATGATTGAAATACATACTTTTACTTTCTATTATGGTATAATGAGTAGTAATAACTATTTTGGAGATAAAATGAGTATTGACGATTATAGGCCGACCTACATGGTAGAAGCAGTATATGATTTAAGAGCGAATGACTTGTTAAGAGAAGGAATTTCAGCCGTCTTAGTGGATTTAGATAATACCCTCATCGCTTGGGATAATCCTGATGGAACGGCGGAAGTAAGAGCTTGGTTAGATGAAATGACTATCGCAAATATTTCAGTGGTTGTGGTTTCTAATAATAATCATCGGCGTGTGGAAAGAGCAGTTGCTCGTTTTGGTGTGGATTTTATTAGCCGTGCGATGAAACCTTTTTCACGAGGGATCAAGATAGCAATGGAGCGTTACGGTTTCAATCCTAATGAAGTTATCATGGTTGGTGACCAGTTAATGACTGATATTCGAGCAAGTCATAGAGCTGGTATCCGTTCAGTGCTTGTAAAACCATTAGTAGCATCTGATGCATGGAATACAAAAATAAATCGTTTTCGTGAAAAACGGGTTTTTGCAAAATTGGAAAAGAAATATGGTAAATTAACTTACCAAAAAGGAATTTAATGGAAGAATTATTTTGTATAGGTTGTGGAGTTAAGATTCAAACCGAGAATAAAGAGGAGATCGGATTCACCCCTCAAGTTGCTGTAAAAAAAGGGATGGAGACAGGCGAGCTTTATTGTCAGCGCTGTTTCCGCTTACGTCATTATAATGAAATTTCAGATGTGCAAATTTCAGATGATGACTTTTTGACGTTATTACATGAAGTTGGAGATAGCGATGCTCTAGTGGTCAATGTAGTTGATATTTTTGACTTCAATGGCTCAGTTATACCAGGTTTGTCTCGTTTTGTTGCTGGCAATGACGTCCTTTTAGTTGGGAATAAAAAGGATATCTTACCCAAATCCACAAAAGACAGCAAGGTTAACCAATGGTTGTTGGAAAGAGCACACGAAGAAGGTTTGAGACCAATTGATGTTATGTTAACAAGTGCACAGAATAAATATGCTATTAAGGAATTGATTGCCTTAATTGATAAGTTTCGCAGGGGTCGAGATGTCTATGTGGTTGGAGTAACAAACGTTGGTAAGTCAACCTTGATAAACGCTATCATTCAAGAAATTAGTGGTAATAAAAACATCATTACGACATCGCGTTTTCCCGGTACTACGCTTGATAAGATAGAAATTCCATTGGAAGATGGAACATATATATTTGATACACCAGGTATAATTCACCGTCATCAGATGGCACATTATCTTTCTGCTAAAGACTTAAAATATATTAGTCCTAAAAAAGAAATCAAACCAAAGACCTATCAGTTAAATGCAGGGCAAACTTTATTCTTAGCTGGTCTTGGTCGTTTCGATTTTATTTCAGGGATAAAGCAAGGCTTTACAGCTTACTTTGATAATAACCTAGCTTTGCATAGAACGAAACTTGAAGGAGCAGATGCTTTTTATCATAAACACAGAGGTAGCTTATTAATTCCACCTGATAATGAAAATAGAGATTTTCCAGAATTAATAAATTATGAATTTTTTATTGATAGCAAAATGGACTTGGTATTTTCTGGATTAGGATGGATCTGTATTAATGGGAGTAAGGAAAATCCTGTAAAAATTGCAGGATGGGCCCCGAAAGGTGTGGCTGTCATGACGCGTAAAGCCATTATTTAAAAATGTGGTAGAATTTACTATTATAACTCATAAAATTGACGCAAAATAAAGGAAATAAGATGTTAACAAGTAAACAAAGAGCTTTTTTGAAAGCAGAAGCACACAGTTTAAAGCCAATTGTTCAAATTGGTAAAAATGGTTTAAATAATCAGGTTAAGACAAGCGTGAGACATGCTTTAGATGCAAGAGAGTTGATCAAAGTAACTCTTTTACAAAATACGGATGAGAACATTCACGACGTTGCAGAAACTTTAGAAGATGAAATTGGATGTGAAACGGTTCTAAAAATTGGACGGATTCTAATTCTTTATAAGGTATCTGCAAAAAAAGAAAATCGGAAACTCTCACCAAAAGTAAAAGATATTTAATATACCTAACATAAAATATTACCTATTTTGTTTGATTTATTCTTAAGGTTGGCATTTTGGAGAAATAATGGCTTTAGAACTCGTAACACCTTTTACAAAGGTTGAATTAGAAATTGAAAAAAAAAATATTAACAGAAAACAGGTTGGAATACTTGGCGGGAACTTCAACCCGATTCACAATGCGCATCTAGTAGTCGCAGATCAAGTACGTCAACAGTTAGGTTTAGATCAGGTTTTATTAATGCCTGAATTCAAGCCACCTCATGTTGATACAAAAGAGACAATTGATGAAAAATATCGTTTAGAAATGCTTAAATTAGCTATCAATTCAGCTGAGGGATTAGCGATTGAAACAATTGAATTGGAGCGTAAAGGAATTTCCTATACTTATGATACGATGGCACTCCTTAAAGAGAAGAATCCTGAAGTTGATTATTATTTTATAATCGGAGCTGATATGGTTGATTATCTCCCTAAGTGGCACCGAATTGATGAATTGGTCCAAATGGTTCAATTTGTAGGTGTACAAAGACCTAAATACAAGGCTGGTACTTCTTACCCAGTTATTTGGGTAGATGTACCTTTAATGGATATTTCGTCCAGCATGATTCGGGATTTTATTAAGAAAGGGCGTCAACCAAATTATTTGATGCCTCAATCAGTACTTAATTATATTCAAAAAGAAGGGCTCTATCAATGAGTTATCAAGATTATCTTCCTTATACGCGTGAGCAACTATTGGAAAAAATTGCTTCACAGATGAGTGAAAAAAGGTTTAAACATGTACTAGGTGTTGAAAAGGCAGCAGTAAAACTTGCTGAAAAGAATCAGTACGATTCTGAAAAAGCAGGATTAGCTGCGCTTTTACATGATTATGCCAAAGAATGTCCTGATCAACTCTTTAAAGATTTAATTAAAAAATATGATTTAGACCAAGATTTATTACAGTGGAATAATAATGTTTGGCATGGTTTGGTTGGTATCTATAAAATTCAAGAAGATTTACAGATATGTGATCCCGATATTTTAAAAGCAGTTGCCATTCATACTGTTGGAGCTAAAGACATGTCTTTACTTGACAAAATTCTCTATGTAGCTGACTATATAGAAGAGGGAAGAGACTTTCCTTTAGTTGATCAGGCAAGACACATAGCTAATGAGAATTTAGATAAGGCAGTGGCCTTTGAAGCGGTTAATACAGTAGCCTATCTAGCAAGTAAGGCAGTCCCAATATACCCGCAAACAATTGAGACTTATAATGCCTTTTGCCACTACTTGAGAGAAGCTTAAGCCCTATATAACTAGTAGCTTATCCCATACTTCTATGGAAGTATGCAGGGGGAGACGTAGGGAAAGTGCTTGTTTTCAAAGATTTAATGAAATAAAGAAAGAACAAACATTTATATGAAAAAAGAAGAACTGTTAAATATTGTCGTTAAAGCAGCTGATGAAAAACGAGCTGAAGATATTTTAGCACTTGATTTAGAAGGCTTAACTAGTCTGACAGATTACTTTGTGATTACAAGTGCAACGAACAGTCGCCAATTGGAAGCAATTGCGGACAATATTCGTGAGAAAGTCAAAGAAGTTGGCGGCGATGCTAGCCATGTTGAAGGCGACAGCACAACGGGGTGGATTCTTTTAGACCTTAATGATGTCGTTGTTCATATCTTCTCTGAAGAGCAACGTTACCATTATAATTTAGAGAAATTATGGCATGATGCATCTATTGTAGATGTATCAAGTCAATTGGTTTAAGATAAAAAAATAACAGTCTGTTGTGGACTGTTTTTTAAAAATTGAGGATAGATTTTACATGACGACTTATGAAACTTTCGCATCTGTTTATGATGCCATAATGGACGATTCTTTATACGACCTCTGGACTGACTTTTCACTTCGCCATTTACCAAAAGCAGATCACAAAAAGAATCTATTAGAACTTGCGTGTGGCACAGGGATTCAGTCTCTTCGTTTTGCAGATGCAGGTTTTGAGGTAACAGGTCTAGATTTGAGTCAGGAAATGTTGACTATTGCCCAAAAAAGAGCTCAAGCTGCCAGTAAAGATATTCAATTCCTTCAAGGAAATATGTTGGATTTGTCTAAGATTGGCAAATATGATTTTGTTACGTGTTATTCAGATTCTATCTGTTACATGCAAGATGAGGTCGAGGTTGGTGATGTCTTCAAGGAAGTTTATAATTGCTTGAGTCCTGAGGGGGTCTTTATTTTCGATGTCCATTCAACCTACCAAACTGACCATGTTTTCCCTGGCTATTCTTACCATGAAAATGCTGAAGATTTTGCCATGGTCTGGGACAGTTATCAGGATGAGGCACCACATTCAGTGGTCCACGAACTGACCTTCTTTCTGAAAGAATCAGACGGTACTTTTTCAAGGCATGATGAAATTCATGAGGAAAGAACCTATGACATTTTGACTTACGATATTCTCTTAGAACAAGCAGGCTTTAAGTCCGTCAAAGTTTATGCTGATTTTGAGGATAGGGAGCCAACTGAAAATAGTCAACGCTGGTTCTTTGTGGCACAGAAATAAAAAACATGTAAATGTAGGAGTTTTGATGAAAATTGCCCTATTGATTTATCCAGAATTTTCCTTATACGAAATAACCCCTTTAACAGCAAAATTAACTCTAGAATATCAGGAAAAAATTGATGTCATTGCTAGTCAGAAAAGTATTTACAGAAGTGAAGACGGTTTTCAAGTGATACCTCATTTTTCCTTACATGAGATAGATTTGAGCTCGTATGATCTTATTTTATTGACTGGTAGCATGGCCCCATTCTCTGCTGTAAACGATGTAACCTTAATAGATGCCATATCAAAAGTATCCCTTACTAAGACTGTTATTGCATCAATTTCATCATCACCATTAATTCTCGCAAAGGCTGGACTATTAGATGATTATGATTATACTGGGGGCATTTATCGAAATTATTTTGATACATTTTTGTGGTTAAATAAAAGCCGTTATCAGCCTAGAGTTTGCAATATTGATCGTAATCTTATTACCGCAGTTGGTAGTTCTGAAGGTGTGCTATTATTTACTGAAACTGTTTTAGCTAAATTAAATTTAACGAAAGGTTATCCTAAAATTCCAAATGAAGCTATTTCTTTTACCTTAAAGCCAGATGACTATCAGAAAATGCTGAGTAATTTATTAATACAATATCCTAATATCAATTAATTAACTAAGGAGGTTTTATGGCTGTTACAGGTATTGTTGCTGAATTTAATCCATTTCATTATGGCCATAAGTACCTGCTTGAGCAGGCGGAGGGCCTGAAAATTGTGGCCATGTCGGGTAATTTTGTCCAGCGAGGTGAGCCGGCTATTGTTGATAAGTGGACTAGGGCTCAGATAGCTTTGGAAAATGGTGCCGATATTGTAGTCGAACTACCTTTTCAAGTGGCTGTTCAGTCGGCTGATTATTTCGCTCAGGGAGCTATCGATATTCTTGCTAAGATGGGTGCAGATACTTTAGCTTTTGGTACTGAAGAAGACTTAGATTATGATAGAATTGCAAAGCTTTATGAGGAAAAAGCTGAGCAGATGACAGCTTTTCTTGAAACGCTAGATAATACCCTCTCTTACCCTCAGAAAAACCAGATAATGTGGGAAAGGTTTACTGGAATTGATTTTTCGGGGGAGACCCCAAACCACATTTTGGCTTTAGCCTACGTAAAGGCTAGCGCAGGCAAGAATTTGCGACTACAGCCCATCAAAAGGCAGGGCGCCGCATATCATTCTCAAGAAAAAAATCAGCTTATGGCCTCCGCAACAGCCATCCGAAAACACATTTCAGACCGAGCGTTTTTAGAGCAGGCAACGCCCAGCGCGGGTTTGATTCTATCCGCACCACACTTGTCTTGGGACAACTTTTACTCTCTTTTAAGGTATCAGCTGTTAACGCATCCCGATCTGACCCAGATTCCGCAGGTTAACCTGGAATTGGCCAGTCGCCTCAGCTCGGCAATTGCGAGCGCAGCGAGCTTGGAAGACCTAGTGGAGCAAGTGGCTACAAAACGCTATACAAAAGCTAGGATTCGCCGCCTCTTGACTTATATTTTGGTCAATGCTCAAGAAGCGACATTGCCGCAGGGGGTTCATCTTTTAGGCTTTACGGAAAAGGGCCAAGCTCACTTAAAGACCTTGAAAAAATCAGTCCATTTAATCAGCAAAATCGGTGCCGTTCCTTGGGATAAACCAACACAGCAGGCTGATTTGGTCTATCGACTAGGCCATCCTGACCTGCCAGAACAAACTTTTGGGCGAAGCCCCATTAGAATATTAAAAAATAAACTTGGCTAAGCCAAGTTTATTTTTGTAAGCTCTTGACGCTAACCTTTGGTAATAGTTTATACTAGAGGTAAGCTAGTGAAAATAATGAAAGAAGGTCAATATGAGAACCGTTAAAGAAGTTAGTCAATTAAGTGGTGTTACAATCAAGACCCTACACCACTATGATAAGATTGGTCTTTTAAAACCGGTGCTCATCAAGGAAAATGGTTATCGTTATTATGATAATGATAATTTGCATAGATTACAGGAAATATTACTTTTTAGGGAATTAGAATTTCCGCTAAAGGATATTGACCAAATCCTTAATCATCAATCCTATGATCGACAGGAAGCCCTAAAAGATCAGATTAAATTACTGGAATTAAAAAGAGTCAAGATTGACAAATTAATAGCTCACGCTAAACAAATGGAAAAAGGAGAAGTAACAATGACATTTGAAACCTTTGAGCATCTTGAATATGATAAGTATCAAACTGAAGTTAAGGAACGTTGGGGAGCAACTCAAGCTTATCGGGAATACAATCAGAAAAAGGGGGAATTAACTTTTGAAGCGATTGGTAATCAGATGACAGGTATTTTTTCAGAATTTGCTGCGATGCAAGAATTAGGAGCTGATCATGAAAAAGTGGAAGCTCAGGTTAAAAAATTGCAAGCTTATATTACAGACCATTTTTATAGTTGTACTATAGAAATACTAGCTGAATTAGGCCCACTGTATAAAGCAGATCAACGTTTTAAAGACAATATTGATAAAATGGGTGGACCAGGAACAGCTGATTTTGTGGCAAAAGCTATTAAAATTTATTGTCAACTCTAATGAGAGATGATATGATAAATAAAAAAATCACTTAGGAGAAAAAATGACTGATTTAACTGCATTAGAATGGACTTTTGTTTCAGAGTGTCAAATTCCTGATGATGTTCGTGACATTCTTGTTTCAGGTGAAGAACCAATTGCCGCTTATAAAACAATACGTGATACTGCTATTTTCACGTCAAAGAGACTCATTGTTAAAGATGCTCAAGGCTTAACGGGTAAAAAAGTAGAAATATACTCTCTTCCTTATAAATCAATAAATATGTGGTCTACTGAAAGTGCCGGTACCTTTGATTTTAACTCTGAAGTGGAACTTTGGACAAGAGCTGGCCATATCAAGATTCAATTAAAAAGAGATATTGATATTCGACGCTTTGATTGGCTCATTGCAAGTGTTCTCTTATAATTAGTTATTAGCAAAAGTGCTATGAGATATAGCACTTTTCTCTATTGATAATGGGGTGTAAAATGAAAAAAATTGCGATAACAGGGGTAACAGGAAAGCTTGGTGGCTACTTGGCGACTAGATTGGCTCACATAGGTATTGAGAGCCGTCATTTAGCTAGACGACCACAAAATGCTAAAGTATATGATAATGCAGAGATATTTCAATCTTTTTATGATGACTCACAAATTACAATTCAATCGCTGACTGGAATAGAAGTCTTATTTATGGTTTCTGCCAGAGAAGGTCGGAGCCGTCTTGATGAGCATAAAGCTTTTTTGAGAGCGGCTCAAAAGGCTGGTGTTAAGCACGTCATTTATACCTCTTTCATAGATGCAAGGTCAGACTCAACTTTTACCTTGGCGCGTGATCATGCATCAACTGAAGCTTACATCAAAGAATTAGGCTTTTCTTATACTTTCTTAAGGGATAACTTTTATCAGGATATTTTTTTAGAAATGGCTGAGCAATCTAGCTTATTAAGAGGTCCAGCAGGTATAGGTAAGGTTTCAGCAGTTTTACGTTCCGATGTGGCGGCTGTTGCTTTAAAAATTCTTCAAAATCCCGAAAATTGGGTCAATCAGAGCTTGAATCTGACTGGACCGCAAGCACTAACCCTTGAGGCGATGGCAAGACTGCTAAGTCATTATTTGGGTAAAGAAGTGACATACTATGATGAGACTGTTGAAGAAGCTTATGAATGGTGTAAACAGTGGCCAGTAGAAGATTGGCAGTATGATGCATGGGTTTCAACCTATACAGCCATTGCTAAAGATGAATTATCCCAAATATCAAATGATATTGAAAGAGTTTTGGGCAGACCGGCAACTTCCTTGGAGGAATATTTAAAAAATCGGTAGTATTACAATTCTCAAAACGATTAATGAAGAAATTCTGGAAAAAGGTTAATGTATTTGAAGCTATTGGGGGAGTTAATTTCCATTTTACCAAATCACCTCAAAGTGCTATAATAATAGAGTTAATGAGATAGCTCGGCTATTTTAAAAAGAGCTTTGAAAAATAATACTTATCGCGAGGAGAAACTAATGGGACGTAAATGGGCCAATATTGTTGCCAAAAAAACTGCTAAAGATGGTGCTACTTCAAAGGTTTATGCTAAGTTTGGGGTAGAAATCTACGTTGCTGCTAAACAAGGAGATCCCGATCCAGAATCAAATTCAGCACTCAAATTTGTTATCGACCGTGCTAAACAGGCTCAAGTACCAAAGCATGTTATTGATAAAGCTATTGATAAAGCTAAGGGTAACACAGATGAAACCTTCGTTGAAGGTCGTTATGAAGGGTTTGGACCAAACGGTTCAATGATCATTGTTGATACTTTGACTTCAAATGTTAATCGGACTGCAGCAAATGTTCGCACTGCCTATGGTAAAAATGGTGGAAACATGGGTGCCTCAGGGTCTGTCTCTTATATGTTTGATAAAAAAGGTGTTATCGTATTTGCAGGTGAGGATGCTGATGCTATCTTTGAGCTACTCTTAGAAGCAGATGTTGAAGTTGATGATGTTGAAGCAGAAGAAGGCACAATTACGGTTTATACAGCTCCAACTGATCTACATAAAGGAATCCAAGCCCTTCGTGATTCAGGTATTGCAGAATTCCAAGTTACTGAATTAGAGATGATTCCACAAAGTGAAGTCACTCTTGAGGGCGAAGACCTTGAGAAGTTTGAAAAATTAGTAGACGCTTTAGAAGCTGATGATGATGTTCAAAAAGTATACCATAACGTTGCTGACTTCTAAGTTACACCATAATTAAAAGAGCCGCAGAGCTCTTTTTTGATACGCTTTTTTTATCAGAGTGATAAAGAATAAATATTGGTAGGAAAAAGACAAAGGTGATAGAATATGAAATAATACTAAAGGAGTAAACTAATGATAAAAGGTAAAAAAGCTGCTTTTTTAAGCATGACAGTACTTGTCGGAATGGTTTTAGTAGCTTGTAGTAATAATAAAACAACTGGTGCCAATGGTAAAGAAATAATAACTTTTGCAACTGTTGGAACGACAGCGCCCTTTTCTTATGAAAAATCAGGTCAGCTAACAGGCTATGATGTGGAGGTTGCTAAAGCAGTCTTTAAAGATTCTAATAAATACAAAGTTAATTTTAAGAAAACAGAGTGGTCTTCTATCTTTACCGGACTAGATTCAAGTAAATATCAAATAGCTGGGAATAATATCAGTTATACAAAGGAAAGAGCTTCAAAATATCTCTTTTCTTATCCAACTGGAACAACTCCATCTGTTTTAGTTGTTCCAAAAGATAGTGATATCAAATCCTATGCAGATATAAAAAATCATTCAACACAAGTTGTTCAAGGAACAACGACTGCAGCCCAATTGGAAGATTTCAATAAAAAGAACAGTTCGGCTCAAGTTAAGTTGAAATACACTAACGAAAATATCACTCAAATGCTGTCAAATCTAAGTGAGGGTAAATCTGATTTTAAAATTTTTGATGCTCCAACGGTTAATGCGATTATAAAAAATCAGGGTCTTGATAATCTTAAAACAATTCCATTAGAAAGCAAAGAGCAGCCATATATTTACTTTATTTTTGGTCAAGATCAAAAGGACTTACAAACTTTTGTAAACAAACGACTTAAAGCACTAGAAAAAGATGGTACTCTGACTAAGTTGGCTAAGGCTCATCTCGGAGGAAATTACGCACCTAAAGCTAAACAACTTAACCTACCAAAATAATAAAGCAACTTTAAGGTAGTTTCTTATATAAGCTAATACAAGCTAAGCAATTATTGTTAATCAGTAGTTGCTTTTTATGTTTATAAAGCTTTATTTTAGGAAACCACTTTGAAAATAATTATCTGTGAAATCATATTTTTGCAGTTATAATTATCGGAGATATAGTTTTAAACTATGCATATAACTAAAATATATCAATTTGCAAACTATATCTTAATTGGTTAGAATAACTATATTACTAATTTGAAATGGGGAACAATTCATGTTACATAAAAAAATAATCACTTTTGTAGGTATTCTACTAACTTCAACAGTATTAGTTGCATGTGGAAATGCTAAAACAGATAAAAATACGATTACTGTAGGTGTTATGACTAAAACAACTTCGGATGACGCTAGGTGGAAGAAAGTTGAAGACTTACTAAAAAAAGATGGTATTAAGTTGAAATATAAAGAATTTACAGATTACTCACAACCTAATAAAGCTGTAGCTAATGGTGAGGTTGATATTAATGCTTTTCAACATTATAACTTTTTGGCTAACTGGAATAAGGAAAATAAAGAAAATTTAGTAGCAATTGCTGAAACCTATATTAGTCCTATTCATCTATTCTCTGGAACAAGCCAAAAAGGAAAAGCAAAGTACAAATCAGTTAGTGAACTGCCAAAAGCGGGACAAATTGCGGTGCCAAATGATGCGACAAATGAGAGTCGTGCCCTCTATGTTTTGCAAGCAGCAGGTCTAATCAAGCTAGATGTTTCTGGTGATCAATTAGCAACAATTGCTAATATTACTGAAAACAAAAAAGATTTAGATATTAAGGAACTTGATGCAAGTCAGACTGCGAGAGCTCTTTCATCAGCTGATGCTGCAATTGTGAATAATAGTTATGCAGTACCAGCTAAAATTGATTTTAAAACCTCTTTATATAAAGAGAAAGTTGATAAAAATTCTAAACAATGGATTAATATCTTAGCAGGTAAAAAAGATTGGAAATCGTCCAATAAAGCAGCAGCAATTAAAAAGTTAGTTAAAGCATATCATACTGATGACTTGAAGAAAGTTGTCGAAAAAACGTCTAAGGGAGTTGACGTTCCTGTTTGGTAATGGTTATAAGATGAGGCTGGGATGATTATCCTTAGCCTCTATCCTATTTTGGGAATAAACTAAAAAGCACAATAATAATATTAGAATGTTAGAAGGTTGGACGACAAATGGATAATCAAGGTATTAAAAGTTTTGATCAACACTTATGGCATGATGCAACTGTTCAAACCCATCTTGAAGAATTAAGACAGCTAATAGCTATTAAATCGATATACGCTCAAGACATAGGCTTAAAGGATGCAGCTACCTATTTAGGGAAGGTTTTTGAAAAGGCTGGAGCTCAAGTTACTATTGATCAAAGTTATAAAGCCCCCTTTGTAATTGCTGAATTTAAAAGTCCCTTTCCTGAGGCAAAAAAGCTCATTTTTTATAACCATTATGATACTGTACCAGCAGATGATGACCAAAAGTGGACGGCTGATCCCTTTACTTTGGATATTCGAGATGATATTATGTATGGACGTGGTGTTGATGATGATAAGGGGCATATTTTAGCTCGGTTAACAGCTGTTAGTAGATATTTAGTAGAGCATTCAGTACTGCCCTTGAATATAACTTTCATTATTGAAGGCGCAGAGGAATCTGCCTCTGTTGATTTGGAAAACTATTTAGTAAAGCACAAGGACAAGTTAGTAGATGCTGATCTTTTAATATGGGAACAAGGAATCCGAAATCAGTCTAATCAGTTAGAATTAACTGGAGGCAATAAAGGAATTTTGACCTTTGATATGTCGGTTACTAGTGCAGTAAGAGATATCCATTCGAAATTTGGTGGAGTTGTTGATTCTGCCACTTGGTATTTGCTTGAAGCTATTTCAAGCTTGCGCGATAAGGAGGGAACCCTTTTAGTAGATGGTATTTCTGAGCAGATTATACCTGAAAATCAAAGAGAGCTTGATTTAGTCGTTCACTATTCTACAGAAACTGGAGACATATTGCAGAACCTTTATGGATTGAGGTTGCCACTTTTACAATCTGAAAAAGAAGCATTTTTGAAGCGCTATTATTTCCAACCTTCTGTTACTATTCAAGGGATTTCTTCTGGCTATTTAGGACCTGGCGTAAAGACGATTATTCCGGCTTATGCTAGTGCTAAGATGGAAGTTCGTTTGGTTCCAGGTTTAGATCCCAATCATGTCTTTGAAGCTATTAAAAAACATTTGCAAAAACAAGGCTTTGCAAATGTCGATCTAACCTATACGCTTGGAGAAAAGAGCTATCGAAGTGATTTAACTAATCCAGAGGTTCTTAGGTTGATCAGCACGGTTGAAAATAATTATCCTCATGGTGTTTGTTTACTACCGATCTCTGCAGGAACGGGCCCTATGCATACTGTATTTGAAGCTTTAGGGGTACCTATGGTTTCTTTAGGACTTGGTAATGCTAATAGTTCAGATCATTCAGGTGATGAAAATGTTTTAATTTCAGATTATTTACGCCATATTATATTAATTGAGGAGTTTATTAAAAGTTATGAATAAAGCAATGGTGCAGTTGAATCATATCGCTATTACTTTCCAACAGGGTAAGAAGCAAATTGAGGCTGTCAAGGATGTATCAGTAACTATTAACGAGGGAGATATTTACGGAATTGTTGGTTACTCTGGTGCAGGGAAGTCAACTTTAGTTCGTGTTATTAATTTATTACAAGTTCCTTCAGCTGGTCAAATTCATATTGATGGGGACTTAACTTATAAAGACGGCAAAGTTATCTTATCCAGTAAGGGGTTGCGGGAGAAGCGTCGTGAAATAGGAATGATTTTTCAGCATTTTAATTTGATGGCTCAAAAAACGGCTAAAGAAAATGTTGCCTTTGCGTTACGTCATTCTAGCTTGAGTAAAATAGAAGTGGAAGAGAAAGTTACTCATTTGTTGGAAATGGTAGGGTTGAGTGATCGTGCTGATAATTACCCTTCACAATTATCTGGTGGACAAAAACAACGGGTAGCCATTGCCCGTGCATTAGCAAATGATCCTAAAATTTTGATATCTGATGAGGCAACTTCGGCATTAGACCCTAAAACGACAAAACAAATATTAGCCCTCTTACAAGACTTAAATAGGAGATTGGGTCTCACTATTGTTATGATTACTCATGAGATGCAAATTGTTAAAGATATCTGTAATCGTGTTGCAGTCATGCAAAATGGTTCTTTGATTGAAGAGGGGTCGGTTTTAGACATTTTTTCAAATCCCAAACAAGCCCTAACGCAAGAGTTTATCCGGACAGCAACTGGTATTGATGAAGCTTTAGGGAAAATCAACCAGCAAGAAATTGTTAAGCAATTGCCCAAGGATGCATTATTGGCACAACTTAAATATGCTGGTACGTCAACAGATGAACCAATATTGAACCAAATTTATAGAGATTATGAAGTAACTGCTAATATCTTATATGGGAATATTGAAATTTTAGATCAGACTCCTGTTGGTGAAATGATTTTGGTTTTAGAAGGCGATGCTAAAAACCTTGGATTAGCAGAAGAAGCACTAGCAAAAGCTGGTGTTGACTTAACGATATTAAAGAGAGGAAAATAAATGTCAAGTATCATTCAAACTTATTTACCAAATGTTTATCAACTAGGCTGGTCTGGTGATGCTGGCTGGGGACTAGCAATTTGGAATACCATCTACATGACTATTGTCCCATTCATTGTTGGAGGGAGTATAGGGCTCTTTTTAGGGCTTCTCTTAGTTTTAATGGGTCCAGGTGGTGTGATTGAAAATAAAGTAGTTTCTTGGATTTTGGATAAAGTGACATCTATTTTTCGAGCAATTCCTTTTATTATATTAATTGCTATCTTAGCAAGCTTCACTTATTTGGTAATGGGAACAATTCTTGGTGCTAATGCAGCGCTTGTTCCTTTAACTTTTGCGACATTTCCATTTTTTGCTCGTCAAGTTCAAGTTGTCTTTTCAGAACTTGATAAGGGTGTTATTGAAGCAGCACAGGCTTCAGGAGCAACTTTTTGGGATATTGTTCGTGTTTATCTTAGTGAGGGATTACCAGATTTGATTCGTGTTTCAACGGTGACTTTAATTTCACTGGTCGGTGAAACAGCAATGGCGGGAGCTATTGGTGCTGGTGGTTTGGGAAATGTTGCTATTTCTTATGGATATAATAGATTCAATAATGATGTGACTTGGGTAGCGACGTTACTGATACTATTTCTTATTTTTAGTATACAATTCACTGGTGATCGTTTAACAAGATATTTTAGTCATAAGTAAAAGAGTAGGCCTGATTGAGGTCTACTCTTTATATTCGTATAAATGTTTATTTTAAATAGCCAAGATAATCAAATTTTTCAAAAGTATGATTATTGGCAATTGCAACGAGGATAGTATTTGGTTCAAGCGGAGCAGTAGGATTGACATTTGGATCTAAGGAACTTTCTTTCTCGTGTCTAGTGCCAATAATATTCAATTCATACTTTTGTCTAACATCTAACTCCGTTAAGGTTTTTCCTACCCATGATTCGGGGATAGCAAAATTTATCATTGAGATGCCATGTTCAAGGTAGATGATGCTTTCAATATGACATTTTAGAATGTTTGAGGCAACTCTTTTGCCAGAGTCACGTTCAGGAGTGATAACATTTGTCGCACCGATACCATAGAGGACTTCCTCATGGATTTTATTTTTGGCTTTCGCAATAATAGCAGGGACTTCAAGTTTTTTACAATGCATAATTGCTAGAACTGACGCTTCAAGATTATTTCCTGTGGCAATAACGACAGTGTCACATTGATCAATGCCAACTGCTAATAAAAAATCATTATCGGTCATATCACCGACAGCGGCCTTTGTAACAAGATTGCCAATTTCATTAACATTGGCTTCACTTTTATCAATAGCAATCACGTCTTGATCAAATTGACTCAGCTGTCTAGCTACTGTTCTACCAAAAATACCTAAACCTAATACGCCTATAGTTTTACGTTTCATATTTATTCTCCTGTCCTATCCTACTAAAATATCTGTGGTTGCATATCGGATTGTTTTTTCTTTTCTTTGAATTAAGCTCAGTAAGAAAGTAATTGGCCCCACACGTCCAATAAACATTAAGAACATAATGATGACCCTGCCTGGTGTAGATAATTTTGGAGTAATATCCATTGTAACTCCAACGGTATCAATTGCTGAAACTGCTTCAAAGAGTAGAGCGACAGGATCTAAGGTAGGTTCTACGCTGAGTAGAAGGGTATAGCCAATGATAAATACTGACATAAAGAAGATTAAAACAGACATTGTTTGTTTAACAGTTCGACTAGTGATAATCCGATTTTGGAATGTTACTTGGGATTGTCCGGAAAGCTCTGCTTTTAAAAGTAAAATAGTAATGGCTACAGTTGTTACTTTAATACCTCCAGCAGTTCCCCCGGGAGCCCCACCAATAACCATTTGAATCATGTAAAGAAAATTTGTTGGTGCTAACGTGTCTAGGTAGGATAAAGTAGCAAAACCAGCGGTTCGCATTGTTACGGTTTGAAAAAAGCTAACCATCATTTGTTCTATGAAGGTGTAATTAGCAATTGTTTTAGGATTATCTTTTTCCAAAAACCAGGTTAATAAAGTTCCTAAGACTAAGATAATGCCAGTTGTTTGGAGTACTAGTCTAGTTTGATTGGATAGTTTTCGGTAAAACAAACCATGACATTTTGGTTTTTCAACAAAATAGCGTCTCAAGTTTTCCATGATATCGTGCCAGACGGCAAAACCAATTCCTCCAAAAATGATTAGAGCAGAGACAACAAAATTAATTGTTGGATTGAGAACAAAATCTTTTAGGCTAGAGCTCCCCAAATTATCAAAACCAGCGTTGCAAAAAGCAGAGACGGCTAAAAACAAACTATTAAATAGACCATCTTTCCAACCAAAACGAGGAACAAATTCAATTGCGATAATTGCACATGCAAGCATTTCGATGATAAAGGTAATCTTATAAGCAAAGAAAAGAAAATCTTTTAAGTTTTTACTATCTTTTCGATTTAAGGCAGACTGCAGTAAGGTGTGGCCAGACAAATCCATTTTACGCTTTAAAGCAAAGGTACTAAAAGCAATAAAACTTACTAGTCCAAGTCCTCCAATTTGCATGAGACAAATAACAATCGTTTGACCTAAGCCGTTATAAGCTTCGGAAACAGGTATGACTGATAGGCCTGTTACGCACACCATAGATACAACATTGAAAAGATGATCTAAAAAAGTAGCTTGATGGGCACTTGGGGAGTGTGTCAAAGGCGAAGACAGCAGGGTGCTGCCGATTAGAATAACAGAAGCAAAACTTAGGGTCAATTTTTGTGTGACCGTCCAAGTTCTGATAGGTGGTAGTCTCATAAGTCCTCCTTAAAGTATCCCTTTCATCTTATCAAAAATTAATCAAAAAAGCCAAATCTTAAAAATAATTTAGCTTTATTCTTTTTAAAGTGGCTTTTTATTTGGTATCCCAGCTTTACGTGGGTATTTATTAGGTGTTTCTTTTTTCTTTTCAACAATGGTCATATACCGATCGTCACCATTTGGTAATTGATAATGGTGGTTGCTAACTACTTGTGAAAAGAGAAGGTGAAGTGCCTTGCGGGCATCATTTAACTCTTGGTCAGCAGCTTGTGCTTTGAGGGCGATGAGTTGTCCTCCAACTTTTAGGAAAGGGATTGTTAATTCTGACAGAATTTGCATTCTGGCTACGGCACGTGCTGTAACTAAGTCATATTTAGAGCGAAAGTCCTTATCTTGACCAAAGTCTTCTGCTCTGCCATGATAAAAAGCTACTCCATCTAAGCCTAGTTCCTGAGTTAAATGTGCTAAGAAGGTAATCCGCTTGTTTAAAGAGTCGATGATAGTTACTTGCAGTTGTGGAAAGACAATTTTCATTGGAAGGCTTGGAAAGCCTGCTCCAGCGCCGATATCTAGAAGTTGAATGGGCTGATTAGGGATATAACCTTGCAAGATAGGAGCAATAGAATCATAGAAATGTTTTAGGTAGACATCATTTTTTTCAGTAATTGCTGTTAAATTAATCTTTTGGTTCCACTCAATTAGGGTGTTAAAATAGGTATTAAACTGATCTTTTTGTTTTTGGGTTAGGTCATATCCATACTTTGCTAAAGTTTGGTAAAATTCTTCTGGGGTCATTGTTTTCCTTTAATTTTTGATTTTTTTCTATTCTAACATAATTATAGTGATAAACAAATGCCTAAGAAGAAAGTCTTCATAACATTGATAGTTGCTATTCGGCTGAAAATTGCTATAATTAAGTCAATAGATAAAAAGGAGAAACACTATGACACTTGTAATCATTTTAGTCCTTATAGCACTCTTAGCTCTTTGGTTAATGTCTAGCTATAATAGTCTTGTTAAAAGCAGGATGCATACCAAGGAAGCTTGGAGCCAAATTGATGTTCAATTAAAAAGAAGGAATGACTTAATTCCTAACTTGATTGAAACCGTGAAAGGCTACGCTGCTTATGAAGAAAAAACCTTCCAGAAAATCACAGAACTTCGTTCACAAGTTGCTCATGCTTCAACGCCAGCAGCAACTATGGAAGCTTCAAATGAACTAACTAAACAAATGGCGAGCTTGATAGCAGTAGCTGAAAACTATCCAGATTTAAAGGCCAATACTAATTTCTTGAAGTTGCAAGATGAATTGACTAATACTGAAAATAAAATTTCTTACTCACGTCAATTGTTTAATACAACAACATCTAATTACAATATGAAATTAGAAACTTTTCCAAGCAATATCGTAGCGAAAATGTTTGGGTTTAAACCAAGTGAATTTTTACAAACACCTGATGAAGAAAAAGCAGTTCCAAAAGTGGAATTTAATTTCTAAGGTATCTAAAATCTGTTTTTAGAAGGGGAGAAGATGCTCTATCAACAAATTTCTCATAATAAGCGACGTACAGTTATTCTCATTATCGCCTTTTTCTTCCTATTAACAGCAATAGGTGCTGCGGCAGGCTATTTATTGGTTAGGTCATATCAGTTGGGCATAGTTATCGCGCTGATTGTTGGCTCTATTTATGCTTTTAGTATGATTTTTCAATCCATAGCTGTAGTTATGAGTATGAATAATGCAAGGGAAATTACGGTTGATGAGGCTCCTGACTTTTTTCACATTGTTGAGGATATGGCAATGGTTGCCCAGATACCGATGCCAAAGGTTTACATTATCGATGACCCTTCTTTAAATGCTTTTGCTACAGGATCAAGTCCTCAAAATGCAGCAGTAGCTGCAACAAGTGGTTTGTTGCAAGTTATGAATCGCGAGGAATTAGAGGGAGTTATTGGGCATGAAATTAGTCACATCCGTAACTACGATATTCGAATTTCAACAATTGCAGTTGCTTTAGCAAGTGCAATTGCTCTAATTTCCAGCATTGGTAGCCATATGATGTGGTATGGAGGTGGCAGTAGAAGTCGTGATGATGACCGAGATGATAGTGCTTTAGGAATATTTCTGTTACTCTTTTCCTTTTTGTCACTGATTTTGGCCCCAATAGTAGCTTCACTTGTCCAATTGGCCATTTCTAGACAGAGGGAATACCTAGCTGATGCAAGTTCAGTTGAATTAACACGTAATCCTGAAGGCATGATTAAAGCTTTGCAAAAATTACAAGATTCTCAACCATTATCTAGCCCCATAGATAGTGCGAGTGCGGCCCTCTACATTAATGAACCACGTAAAAAAGAAGATGTTTCGAATTTATTCAGTACACATCCTCCTATCAAAGATCGAATTGAGCGATTGCGTCATATGTGAGAGTTTAAGGAAACCTTAAGCTCTTCTTTTTATACTAAGATAGTATTAAGTTTTCTGTTTATATTATTATAAATAGGTTTAGATAAAAGGACCTCTGTCTTTTGAAGTGATAAAAAAGCACTTTTTTTACAGAAATGCATTGACAAATTGTTAAAATAATAGTAAAAATAAATGAGAGTATTATTAGGAGATCCTATGTTAAACATTTCAGAAATCAAGAAAAAACAAGAACCAATTTCATTTGACCACTATTTGGAGATAAAGAAAAGTCTCATAGAACGTGATCCATCGATTATTGATATCAAGGATGTTCACGTTGTTGGCACAGTCAGCTATGATGATGGTCTTTACCATTTAAATTATCAATTAAGCTATTCATTAACTTTACCTTCTAGTCGTTCCATGGAACCAGTTGAAAGATTAGAAACCCAGTCTATACAGGAATTTTTCGCAGAAGAAGGAGCTGTTAAAGACATGGGGGATAAGATTGACGAAAGCCTAGTGTTGATTTTAGAAGGTGATAGCATTGATTTAGAAGTGAGTGCTATTGATAACATATTATTATCGATTCCATTACAAATCTTAACTGACAAAGAATTAGAA
Organism: Streptococcus porcinus; assembly: GCF_900475415.1. Taxonomy (NCBI): domain Bacteria; kingdom Bacillati; phylum Bacillota; class Bacilli; order Lactobacillales; family Streptococcaceae; genus Streptococcus; species Streptococcus porcinus. The sequence goes on along the minus strand of NZ_LS483388.1, from coordinate 1,558,942 downwards.
TCAGATGAAATGCCTTCTGGTAATGATTGGGAAGTTTTAACAGAGGATCAGTTTCGAGCTTTACAGGCTGAAAAGAAAAAAGGGAACAATCCTTTTGCAAGTTTAGATGGCTTGTTTGATGAATAAAACTGACTATTTAAGGAAATTGTAATTTTTTGTTGCTAAATAAAGCTGACTTTGATATACTCTATACAGTATCTGATTAGTCAAAAAGAGGGTTTCTTGTAACTCTTTAAAATTCTGAAATACTATATAGAATCTAGTGGATTACAAAACTCTCAATTAAAAAAGGAAAACCGACTATTAAAGCTTGTTTAGAAGATAGAAGGGAAAAGGAAAAATATATGACAAAGAAAATTCTAATTGTCGAAGATGAAAAAAATCTCGCACGGTTTGTCTCACTTGAACTTCAACATGAAGGTTACGAGGTGACAGTAGAAGTAAACGGGCGTGAAGGCCTAGAAACAGCATTAGAAAAAGATTTTGATTTAATTTTACTAGATTTAATGCTTCCAGAAATGGACGGTTTTGAGGTTACTCGTCGTCTTCAAACAGAGAAAACTACCTATATCATGATGATGACTGCGCGTGATTCTATTATGGACGTTGTGGCAGGTCTCGATCGCGGTGCAGATGATTATATTGTCAAACCATTCGCTATTGAAGAGTTGTTAGCACGTATTCGGGCAATTTTCCGTCGTCAAGATATTGAAACTGAAAAGAAAGCACCTAATCAAGGTGTTTATCGCGATCTTGTTTTGAACCCTCAAAATAGATCCGTGAACCGTGGTGATGATGAAATTTCACTAACAAAACGTGAGTATGATCTCTTGAATATTCTTATGACAAATATGAACCGTGTTATGACTCGAGAAGAGTTGCTTTCTAATGTTTGGAAATATGATGAAGCTGTTGAAACAAATGTTGTGGATGTTTACATTCGTTATCTTCGTGGTAAAATTGACATGCCTGGTCGTGAATCTTATATCCAGACTGTTCGTGGCATGGGTTATGTTATCCGCGAAAAATAGTTATAGCTTATGAAAAATCGGAAAGTAAGAAAATATAAAAGATCATTACCTAAACGCTTGTCTAGCTTATTCTTTGTTTTGTTTTTCTGTATTTTTTCTGCATTTACAATGATTGCTTACTATTCTACTGATTATTTTTTAGTAAAAAAAGAAACCCAAGCAATCACTCATACCAGTGATTTAGTTAGAGTTCGTCTGTCCAAGGTGAACTCTAATTTTTCATTTGATAATTTAGCAAATGTACTCTATACAAATCATAAAGCAAATCTAAAGATTGCATCTGAAAAAGGCCTTGAACTGATTCGAAGTCGTCGTGACTTGACAAATATTTTAGATACCAAACAAGAAATTTACATCTATAATACAGATAAAAAAATGATTTTCACGACTGATGAATCTGAATTTTCCTATGACTTAGTTGGTCCACTGAACAAAGTTTTTAAAGATGAAGTTGAAGGCGAGTATCGAGGCTTCTCTCTCATCAAGAAGGTTTACTCGAACCGCAGTGGCAAACTAGTCGGTTACGTTCAAATTTATCAAGATTTAGAAGACTATTATGTTATTAGGGCTCGCTTGCTCTTATGGTTGATTTTTGTAGAATTATTTGGCACTAGTCTGGCGTATGTCATTATTTATATTTCAACTCGGAAATTCCTTGAACCTTTAAACAATCTTCATGATGTTATGCGAAATATTTCTGAAAATCCAAATAATCTAAATCTAAGATCGCGGATTAGGTCTGGAGATGAAATTGAAGAATTATCAGGAATCTTTGATACCATGTTAGATAAAGTTGAAAGTTATACTAAGCTACAGTCTCGGTTTATCAGTGATGTAAGCCACGAGCTTCGTACTCCCGTTGCTATTATTAAAGGCCATATTGGACTGTTGCAACGTTGGGGCAAGGAAGACGAAGAGATTTTAGAGGAGAGTCTTTCAGCAACGGCGCATGAAGCGGATCGTATGGCAATTATGATTAATGATATGTTAGATATGATACGAGTTCAAGGAAGTTTTGAGGGTCATCAAAACGATACAACGGTTTTAGAGGCTTCAATTGAAACCGTTATTGGGAATTTTCGTGTCCTGAGAGAAGATTTTGTTTTTAATTGGGAACCAAGAACAAAAGAGACCCTTGCTTGTATCTATAAAAATCATTTCGAACAGGCTCTAATGATTCTGATTGATAATGCCATTAAGTATTCTCGAATCGAAAAGAAGATTTCTCTTGAGTTAGAGACAGATGGTAAACAAGCTATTGTAAAAGTTTCTGACCGAGGTGAAGGAATCTCTAATGAAGATATTAAACATATTTTTGAACGTTTTTATCGTAGCGATAAATCTAGAAATCGGACCAGTACTCAAGCTGGTTTAGGTATCGGCTTATCAATTCTAGAACAAATTGTAGAAGGTTACGATTTGAAGATGGAAGTTAAGAGTGAACTGAATAAAGGCTCAACCTTTATCATTTATATACCACTAGCAGACTAAATCAAGGAATTCTCTTCTTAAAACAATTTTTCAGAAATTAATGAGTTAATTGTGAAAAATAAAAATTGTCATAAGCGGGTTATCGTTAAGATAGCTCGTTTTATGATTTCTCTAATTTAAAAGGCCTATATATAGTGGGATAGATACTTTTGTTATCTTATAATTTATGATAAAATAGAGTACTAGATTAATTTGATAGAATTGGGGTGTTTGCGTGCGTTGTCCAAAGTGTAATTATAATAAATCCAGTGTTATCGATAGCCGACAAGCTGAAGACGGTAATACGATTAGACGTCGAAGAGAGTGTGAAAAATGTCATACACGTTTTACTACTTTTGAGCGCTTAGAAGAACTCCCACTTTTAGTCATTAAAAAAGACGGGACAAGAGAGCAATTTTCTCGCGATAAAATCCTAAATGGTGTGGTTCAAAGTGCTCAAAAACGCCCAGTTTCAAGTACTGATATCGAAAATTTGATTTCTAGAATTGAACAAAAAGTTAGAGCTGATTATGAGAACGAAGTGTCAAGTACCTCTATTGGTAATTTGGTGATGGAAGAATTAGCTGAACTAGATGAAATTACTTACGTTCGTTTTGCCAGTGTCTATAAAAGCTTTAAAGATGTTGATGAGATTGAAGCGCTGCTGCAACAAATCACATCCCGTGTTCGTGGGAAGAAAAAGAGTAATGTAACAGATGAAACCTATTGATACTTACTATTATCTGAAACGGAATAAGGTTTCTTATAATGCCAACAGTTTAATTCAGCTTTATTATCCCATTATTGGTAGTGATGCTTTAGTGGTTTATCAGTATCTAACACATTTTTTTGATGATGGGAAACGTGAACATAAATATAGCGAAATTCTCAATCATTTGCAATTTGGAATGTCACGTTTAGAAGAAGCTTTGGTTGTCCTCACAGCACTTGACTTAGTAGTTTTGTACCAAGAGGTCAACCACTATCTTATTAAATTACAACCAGCTTTAGAGTTAGAAGATTTTTTGGTTAATCCAATTTATAAACGCTTACTAGAACAGAAAATTGGAGAGTTAGCTCTAGCTGATTTGGAAGTTACCATTCCAAATCAAGCTAGAGATATTTCAAAAAAATTTTCAGATGTTTTTGGAAAAGCACCGGCAGATCTTGATGTAACTCTGAAATCTAAGAAAAAGAAGATATCTTTTGATTTAGATAGTTTTCAACAATTGATGTCTCGTGATGGACTGCAGTTTGCTAATGAAAATGAAGATGTTGTAAGACTTTATAGTATCGCCGAAGAATATAAAATGACGTGGTTTGATACCTATCAGCTAGCCAAAGCAACAGCTGTGAATGGGAAAATCGCACCAAATCGGATGATTGCTCAGAAAAAACAAATGCTAACCCAACCGTCAAAATCAGAAGAGTTTACTCAGGCAGAACTCGTTATTATTCGTGAAGCAAAGAAAGATAAAGCTCAGTTATTTTTAGAAAAAATAAAAAAAGTTAAAAGAGCAACGGTGACTGAGGATGAAAAAAATCTTCTTATAAGATTAGCTCAAATGGATTTTTTGGATGAAGTTATTAATATCATGGTTTTATATACTTTTAATAAAACTAATTCCGCTAATCTTCAGAAAAATTATTTGTTGAAAGTCGCCAACGATTTTTCGTACCAAGGAGTGGCAAATGCTGAAGAGGCTATCATAAAGATGCGTGCATTTGAAGATCGTAAAGGCAAACCAACTACTGCCAAAACAAAAAGTTCTAAAACAAATGTTCCTCAATGGAGTAATCCAGATTATCAAGAAACGACAAGTGCTGAAGAGCAAGAGCAACTTGATAAATTCAAAGCAGAGGCCTTAAAACGCTTAGAAAAATTGAAAAAAGGTGGTGAGTAGATGGAAAAAATTGGAAATACTATGGAAAAATTAGGAAAGCTTAATCGTGTAGATTCTGACCAATTAATTCAAAGGATTTTAGAAGATCCAGAAGTTGCAGCTTTTATTACTTCTCAAGGTCTTAATCAAGATGAAATCACTCTAAGTTTATCCAAATTTAATCAATTTTTACTTGAGCGTCAAAAGTACCAAACAGGTGATCTTTCATATGTTGCCAAAGGCTACGCGCCAATATTGGTTATGAACGAAGGTTATGCAGATGTTTCTTATCAAGAAACAAAAGAATTGGTTGAAGCTAAGAAAAAAGCTGCCATTTCAGATCGTATTAATTTGGTCAATTTACCTAAATCTTACCGTAATATTAACATGACAGATATTGACGTCAACAATGCTAGTCGTATGCAGGCTCTATCTAAGATTCTTGATTTTGTTGAGCAATATCCTAATGCTAGTCAAAAAGGTTTATACCTATATGGTGATATGGGCATTGGAAAATCTTATTTTATGGCAGCTATGGCTAGAGAATTATCAGAACGTAAGGGCGTCTCAACAACTTTGCTTCATTTTCCGACTTTTACCATTGATGTTAAAAATGCCATTTCATCAGGTTCTGTAAAAGATGAAATTGATGCTATAAAAAGTGTTCCAGTACTGATTTTAGATGATATAGGGGCAGAACAAGCCACCTCTTGGATACGTGATGAAGTGTTGCAAGTAATCTTGCAATATCGTATGTTAGAGGAGTTGCCAACTTTTTTCACTTCTAATTATAGCCTGACTGATTTAGAGCAGAAATGGGCGAAGATTAAGGGAAATGATGAAACTTGGCAGGCTAAGCGTGTAATGGAAAGGGTTCGCTACTTGGCGCAAGAATTCCATCTTGAAGGCGCTAATCGCCGTTAATTGTTAAAAAACTAATTAAAGAGAAATTGATAATGGAAACATTATAAGTATAAAGGAGAATCATGGCTTTACCTACAGTTGCCATTGTTGGACGCCCGAATGTTGGCAAGTCCACATTATTTAACCGAATTGCAGGGGAACGTATTTCCATCGTTGAAGATGTTGAAGGCGTAACACGTGATCGTATCTATACAACCGGAGAATGGTTGAACCGCAAATTTTCATTGATTGATACTGGTGGGATTGACGATGTCAATGCTCCTTTTATGGAACAAATTAAACATCAAGCTCAAATTGCAATGGATGAAGCGGATGTTATTGTATTTGTAGTCTCTGGTAAAGAAGGTGTTACTGATGCTGATGAGTATGTTGCTAAAATGCTCTATCGCACTCATAAACCAGTTATCTTAGCTATTAATAAAGTGGATAATCCAGAAATGCGTAATGATATTTATGATTTCTATTCACTTGGCTTGGGGGATCCTTATCCGCTCTCATCTGTTCATGGTATTGGTACTGGAGATGTCTTAGATGCCATTGTAGAGAATTTACCCGTCGAAGAAGTTGAAGATAATGAAAATATCATTCGATTTAGTTTGATTGGACGCCCTAACGTAGGAAAATCGAGTTTAATCAATGCTATTTTGGGGGAAGATCGTGTTATTGCAAGTCCAGTAGCAGGTACAACTAGAGATGCTATTGATACTAGCTTTACAGATAGTGATGGTCAAGAATTTACAATGATAGATACTGCAGGTATGCGTAAATCGGGTAAAATCTATGAAAATACAGAAAAATATTCTGTTATGCGTGCGATGCGTGCTATTGATCGTTCAGATGTTGTTTTAATGGTTATCAATGCTGAGGAAGGCATTCGAGAGTATGATAAGCGAATTGCTGGCTTTGCTCATGAAGCTGGTAAGGGGATGATTATTGTCGTTAATAAATGGGATACCATTGCAAAGGATAACCATACTGTTTCCAAATGGGAAGAGGATATTCGTGATCAATTCCAATTTTTAAGCTATGCTCCAATTATTTTTGTCTCTGCCTTGACTAAGCAACGCTTAAATAAATTACCAGAATTAATTAAGCGTATCAGTGATTCACAAAGTCGTCGTATTCCTTCAGCGGTTCTTAATGATGTTATTATGGATGCTATTGCAATTAATCCAACGCCGACAGATAAAGGGAAGCGCCTTAAAATCTTCTATGCGACACAGGTTTCGGTAAAACCTCCAACTTTTGTCATTTTTGTTAATGAGGAAGAGTTGATGCACTTTTCTTATCTACGTTTCTTAGAAAATCAAATCCGTGCGGCTTTTACTTTTGAGGGAACACCGATTCATCTGATTGCGCGTAAGCGTAAGTAAAGTCAGTTTTTTCTCGCTCTAGTCAGTAATTTTTTAGATGGGAGACTGTGTTATCAGTTCCTGTTATAAGTGAGTTTATAATTCTAAATGTGGGTTAGGCTTAGTGCCTAATCTTTTTTGCTCTGCTATTTTCTAAAGAATTAAGAATCAAGAAAAATGCAAGTAATATATCTGGGAATTTGGTATAATAAAGGGATAATCAAAAAGGTGGGAAAATTATGGTAAGACTAATTCCGGGTCGGGTTCGTAATCAAGGAATTGACCTTTATGATCAAGGACTGGTAAGTATTAATCATGAAGAAGATAGCTTGATAGAGGCTACTGTAGATGGGGAAAAAGTTACTTATGGTATTGATGACTCATCGGTTTTTTGTACATGTCCTTTTTTTCAATCCAAAAAATATTGTCAGCACTTGGCTGCCTTAGAGTATTTTTTGAAAAATAGTGAGCAAGGGAAAGTTCTTTCTGAAAAATGGCATCATCAAACGGAGTCTAAGGAAAAAAGACAGAAAATGACCTCCTTTGGTAGTCTTTTTTTAGATAATTTAAAAATGAATGAGGACGATAGTCTTAGATTTAGGCTTTCTGCTTCAGCTAGCCCTAGCCCTTTTTCATCGGATTACTGGTGGTCACTAAAAATTAATCGTCTGCCCGATGACAGGTCCTATGTGATTCGTGATATTAAAGGATTTTTAGGATTGATTCAACGAGAAGGTTTTTATCAGATTGGGAAAAATTACTATGAGCCTTTATCACTCATACAATTTGATCAAGCTAGTCAAGAGTTAATTCAGTTTTTATGGCGCTTAGCACCAAGTTGGGATAAGAGTGAAAATGCTCAAATCTTTCCTAATCATGCACGGCATCTCTTTTTGCCAAGTGGCCTTTTTGAAGAAGGTTTATACTTAATGACTGATTTATATGACTTTACTTTCGAAGGCCCACAGCAGATTTATAATCACATGTATGTCAAACCTTTAGATGCATCTGCGGGTTTATTTCAATTTATTGTTGAAGTTCATCGTAAATTTATTTCTCTCCAGATTAATGAGAAAGATATGCAGTTTTTATTTGATAATGAGTATATTTTATATCACGACACATTTTATCACTTAAGTTTAAAACAGCGGAAAATCGTCGGAGCTATTCGCAGTCTACCAATACAATCAGATTTAGCTAAACATATTCACTTTGATTTAGATGACCAAGCTAAGTTAGCTGCCAGCCTGTTAGATTTTCAAGAAATTGGTCAGGTAAAGGCACCAAAAAGTTTTCAGATTAGGGATTTCAAAGCTGTCTTTAATTTTGATTTGTCAGGTGACAATAGGATTGTTTCTCATCTTACCTTTGATTTTGGGAACTTCCAAGTGACCAGTAAGCAAGAATGTGATCAACTGCCCTTTGCTAGTAATTACAAAAAAGAAGAAAAGCTATATCGTGCTTTAAATCACTATGGCTTTGAAGGGCAATTCCATTCTCAAAAAACTATCCGTAATCCACAGGATCTTTATAGTTTTTTTTCAGAAGCACTGCCTTATTTTCAGAAATTAGGTAAGGTGATTTTATCAGATGAAGTCCAAGCTTTAAAATTTTCCGAGAGACCACAAGTTAACATTACAAGAAATGGTGGTCTATTAGATATCTCTTTTGATTTTTCTCAAGTTTTTGAAGAAGATATTGATGATGCCCTTAAGGCACTTTTTAATAACGATTCTTATTTTATTAGTGACCAAGGGAAGCTAGTGATTTTTGATGAGGAAACCCAAAAAATTAGTCAGTCTTTACAAGAATTAAGAGCTAAGCAAGTAGCAGATGGGCACCTTCAAGTAGAAGGAATATCAGCTTTACAACTATCTCAGGCTTTTTCTGAAATGGATAATGTGCATTTTTCACAAGAATTAGAAGAGTTAGTAGCAGATTTAAATGATCCAGAAAGGTATCATCTCCCTGGACTAGAGATAGATGCCGTTGTGCGAGATTATCAGTTATTGGGTATTAAATGGTTATCCATGTTAGACAAATATGGTTTTGGTGGTATTCTAGCTGATGATATGGGACTGGGGAAAACTCTACAGACTATTGCTTTTTTAAGCACAAAATTAGCCGAGAATACTAAAGTTTTAATTCTCTCACCGTCTAGCCTTTTGTATAATTGGCAAGATGAATTCCAAAAATTTGCCTCTCATATTGATGTGGTTGTTTCTTACGGTTTGAAAACAAAAAGAGATCAGGCCATTTTAGAGGAACACCAAGTTACTATTACTTCTTATTCCTCCTTTAGACAAGATTTTGAGCTCTACCAAGATACACATTATGATTACTTAATTTTAGATGAAGCACAAGTGATTAAAAATGCTCAAACCAAGATTGCTCAAAAGTTACGAACTTTTAATGTGACTAATTGTTTTGCTCTTTCTGGAACTCCAATTGAAAATAAACTGTTGGAAATATGGTCTATTTTCCAAATTGTTCTCCCAGGTTTATTGCCTTCTAAAAAAACCTTTCTTAAAATGGAAGCACAAGAAGTTTCACGTCATATTCAACCCTTTGTTTTAAGGCGTAAAAAAGAAGATGTCTTACCTGAATTACCCGATTTGATTGAAATAACCTACTCAAATGAAATGTCTGATAATCAGAAAGCTATTTATCTAGCTCAATTACGTCAAATGCAAGAACGTATCCGAAATGCTTCTGATTCCGATATTAATAGACAAAAAATTGAAATCCTATCTGGAATTACACGCTTGCGTCAAATTTGTGATACCCCCAGTCTCTTTATGGAGTATCAGGGAGAGAGTGGCAAATTAGAGAGTCTTAGAACACTTCTTTTACAAATCAAAGAGAATGGGCATCGAGCTCTGATTTTCTCTCAATTTCGTGGCATGTTAGATATTGTAGAGCAAGAACTTTCTTCTCTTGATTTAAACTCGTATAAAATCACTGGCTCAACTCCTGCTGATGAAAGACAAGAAATGACGCGTGCTTTTAATAATGGCTCTAAAGATGTCTTTTTGATTTCTCTTAAAGCTGGAGGTGTAGGTCTTAATTTAACCGGTGCAGATACGGTTGTCCTCATTGATTTATGGTGGAATCCAGCAGTAGAGATGCAAGCTATTAGCAGAGCTCATCGAATTGGTCAAGAAGATAATGTAGAAGTTTATCGTCTTATTACACGTGGAACAATTGAAGAAAAAATCCTAGCTTTACAAGAAAGTAAAAAAAATTTAGTAACAACTGTTCTTGATGGTAACGAAAGTAGAGCTAGCATGACTGTTGATGAGATAAAAGAGATTCTCGGTTTGAATCGATAATAATCGTTTCAAGATCATAGTTGCAGATGATAGATTGGCCTTTTTTATTTCAGCCTTAGAGAAGATTAGCCGATAATATTTTAAATTCAAAAGGAGGTGCCTGAAAACTTTAAGCTTTTCAGGTCTCTTTTTTGAAAACATTAAAAAAAGAGAAAAATACCATAAATTCTTCCTTTTTCCGCCTACTATTAGAGGAATCTTTTGAAAAATGGTTGTAATTAGTTTATAATAGGGAGAGTTACAAGAAGGAAGGGAATGTCAATGATGAAACGTCAATTTCCATTGGTTGCTGATGGGGAACCAATCATCGAAGAAAGTCATCACATGCATTTGTATGAAAATGAAGATTTGATTACAAATATTCGTGGTTATTATCAAGATAAAGATTATGACGATGTTACGCGCGATTTTAATTTTGCAAACCCTTCAAAACCAGAAACGACACCCTCAAATCGTTCTCAAACTATTGACGAAGGGCGTCATTATGCAGAAGAAGCTCGTAAACGTGCCCGAAAAGACCTTAAGGAAAAGCGTCAAGCTTATTTGGCTAAGGAAATGTCTTACAGTAACGCCAGCAAGTCAAATTATCATAGGTCTTCAAATGATAAGCCTAAGGTTCAGACCAAGAGCGTGACCAGACGGCCAAATACGAAGTGGAGTCATTTGACCGAGAAATTAGAGCAAGATACTTACATTTTGGCAGAAATACCGAAGCAGTATAAGGAACCTCATCAAAGTAACTTAAAGACTGGTAAGAAAAATAACTATGACTTCTTAAAGCGAAGTCAGATTTATAACAATAAGGAAAATCGCCTTCAAAAAGAAAGAACAATTGCTCAAGAACTAAATTTAACTAGATTTGATGAGTTTCATTAAGGCAATTATTTGTGCGTTTAAAAAATTTAAAGGAGTTACAATGTCGTCAAAAAGCTATTATTTTATTGGTATCAAGGGATCGGGTATGAGTGCCTTAGCTCTCATGTTACATCAAATGGGACATGAGGTTCAAGGAAGTGATGTAGAAAAATACTATTTTACTCAACGTGGTCTAGAGAAAGCTGGAATTGAAATCAAACCATTTAGTAAAGATAATATTTCAGAGGGAATGGAAATTATCGCTGGTAATGCTTTCCGTGAAGATAACAATGAAGAACTAGCTTATGCGATTGCCCAAAATATTCCTTTTAAACGTTACCATGAGTTCTTGGGTGAATTTATGAAACAGTTTATTAGTTTTGGTGTCGCTGGAGCTCATGGGAAAACGTCGACAACTGGTCTCCTTGCTCATGTTTTAAAGAATATTACAAATACTTCTTATTTAATTGGTGATGGGACTGGTCGCGGCTCTGCAAATGCGCAATACTTTGTTTTTGAATCAGATGAATATGAGCGTCATTTTATGCCATATTATCCTGAATATTCAATCATCACTAATATTGATTTTGATCACCCGGATTATTTTACTGGGATAGAAGATGTGTTCTCAGCCTTTAATGATTATGCGAAACATGTTCAAAAAGCTCTATTTGTGTATGGTGAAGATGAGGAATTGAAAAAAATCACATCTTCTGCGCCTATATATTATTATGGATTTGAAGAAAAAAATGACTTTATAGCATTTGACATTATCCGTACAACGAATGGTTCTGACTTTAAAGTAAAACATGATAATCAGGTAATCGGTCAGTTTCATGTTCCAGCCTATGGTCGGCATAATATCTTGAATGCGACCGCAGTTATTGCAAACCTTTATATTGCTGGAGTTGATATGGACCTCGTGGCAAAACATATGGTGACTTTTTCTGGTGTTAAACGTCGTTTTACGGAAAAAGTGATTAACGATACCATTATTATTGATGACTTTGCCCATCATCCAACTGAAATTGTTGCAACTATTGATGCAGCTCGACAAAAGTACCCAAGTAAAGAAATTGTAGCCATCTTCCAACCTCATACCTTTACGCGGACAATTGCTTTGCTAGATGATTTTGCTCAAGCTCTAAATGAAGCTGATAGTGTTTATCTAGCTCAGATTTATGGCTCAGCCCGTGAAATTGATAAAGGTGAAGTTAAAGTTGAAGATTTAGCGGCTAGAATTGTCAAACCGGCAGAAGTCGTAACCGTGGAAAACGTGTCACCGTTGTTGAACCATGATAATGCTGTTTATGTTTTTATGGGAGCTGGTGATATTCAACTTTACGAACGTTCTTTTGAAGAGCTCTTAGCAAATCTAACTCATAATAATCAATAGAAAATCCTGCCTATGGCAGGTTTTCTGCTAGAAAGGGACACAATGCTAATTAGACATGTTACAGAAAAAGACTGGCCATTTATTCATGCAATAGAAAGTGCCAATTTTTCACCTGAGGAAGCAGCATCTCCAGAGGTGATTATAGCTAGAACGCAAGTGAACCCCGATACTTTTTTAGTAGCCCTGCTTGATCATCAAATTGCTGGCTATATTGAAGGACCGGTTGTTGCAAAAGCTCAGTTAGAAGATCATCTATTTCACGGTAGTCAAAAAAATCCTAAAACAGGTGGTTATATTGCTGTTACAAGCCTCTCTGTGGCACCTAAGTACCAAAAACAAGGTGTGGGGACAGCTTTGATTGCTGCTCTTAAAGATTTGGTTGTAGCGCAAAAGCGTGAGGGAATTGTCTTAACTTGTCATGATTACTTGATTTCTTACTATGAGATGAATGGCTTCAAAAATACTGGTTTATCAGCTTCAAAGCATGGCGGGGCTATTTGGTATCAAATGGTTTGGAATGTCTGATTTTAAAAAAACAAAAAGTGTTAAAAATGAGTAACAATTATGGGAAATAATTGCTTTTATCAGCTTTTTGGGTTATAATTGCGATTGATTACGTTTAGGAGGACTTGCTTTGACCGATATTAAAGATCATGGGCAACAGTCTCAGAAAGAAAAGAGCTTTAAAGAGCATATTTTAGCTGAGTTAGAAAAAGCCAATCAAATTCGCAAAGAAAAAGAAGAAGAACTTCTTCATCAAGACTTGAAAGCAGAAGAGATAAAACAAAAAGAGAGAGAAGTCGCTGAAGCAAGGCAAAAAACGGTTGCACTCTACAAAGATTACCAAGATGAAATAGCAAGATCGTCAGCTCCGTCAGAAACTGAGAGCCATGAATCTTTAAGCCCAAAATGGACATCGGAAAGTCTTTATAAGGACTCTGAAAAAGTATTTCATAGCCAAAGAAATGATGTTTCTGAAACCATTCCCTTTACGCCTATTACTATCCTTGACCAACCAGAGATTGGAATAGGGTCAGATATAATGGTAGAGTCTTCTAAAAAAGGAGGTTCTGTGAGAAGAAGCACTAATAAGCGCCAACATAGAGATCGTGTTGCCAAAAAGATATCATTAGTTGTCATTTCATCAATTATTTTGATTATCGCTTTAGTAGCCTTGATAGGTTCTATTTTTATCTATAACGCTATTAACCCAATTGATAAAAATGATACTAAGTATGTCCAAGTTGAAATTCCAGCTGGTTCAGGGAATAAGCTAATTGGGCAAGTCTTGGAAGAAAAAGGTCTAATTAAAAGTGGAACAGTTTTCAATTTTTATACTAAATTTAAAAACTTCTCAAATTTTCAAAGCGGTTACTACAACCTCCAAAAGAGTATGTCTTTAGATGAGATTGCTAAATCATTGCAAAAAGGTGGGACAGATAAACCAACTAAACCAGCTTTGGGTAAGGTACTTATCCCAGAAGGTTATACCATCAAGCAGATAAGTAAAGCAATAACTAATAATGTCAATACCAAATCAAGAAAAGACAAAACACCCTTTAAGTCACAAGAGTTTTTAGATACTATCCAAGATGACAATTTTATCAAAGCAATGGTTAAAAAGTACCCAAGGCTTTTATCTAACCTTCCTAAAAAAGCTGATGCAGTGTATCAATTAGAAGGCTATTTATTCCCAGCCACTTATGATTATTATAAGGAAACAGATATAAAAGCATTAATTGAAGAGATGTTAGCAACGACCGATGCCACAATGGCTCCTTATTATAGTGGAATAGAGTCAAGCGGTAAAACGGTAAATGAAGTTCTAACGCTTGCTTCATTAGTTGAAAAAGAAGGCTCAACGGATGAAGATCGTCGTGATATAGCAAGTGTCTTCTATAATCGCTTACAAAATGGTATGGCTTTGCAATCTAATATTGCTATTCTTTATGCCATGAACAAGTTGGGAGATAAAACAACTCTTGCTGAAGATGCGGGCATTGACACAACGATTAAATCCCCTTATAATGTTTATACCAATACTGGCCTCATGCCAGGCCCTGTAGATAGTCCAGGACTTTCTGCAATTGACGCAACGGTTAAACCTGCTAATACTGATTATTTATACTTTGTTGCCAATGTTAAAACAGGTGAAGTCTTCTACGCAAAAACCTATGAACAACATTCAGCAAATGTTGAAAAATATGTTAACAAGCAAATTCAGTAAAATACAAACATGATGCTTTAAGCATCATGTTTGTATTTTGCGAAATCCTAAAAAAAGAAAAGAGAAACGAAATGGCTGAAAAAACTTATCCAATGACTGAAATTGAAAAAGAACAACTTGAAAAAGAATTAGAAGAGTTAAAATTAGTTCGTCGTCCAGAAGTTGTTGAACGCATTAAAATTGCAAGATCCTATGGAGACCTATCAGAGAACTCAGAATACGATGCAGCAAAAGATGAACAGGCTTTTGTTGAAGGACAAATTTCAACTTTAGAAACTAAAATTCGCTTTGCTGAAATTATTGACAGCGATGCGGTTGCAAAAGATGAAGTTGCTATCGGTAAAACAGTAGTTGTCCAAGAAGTTGGAACAAACGATAAAGATACCTATCATATTGTCGGTTCCGCAGGTGCAGATATTTTTTCTGGTAAAATCTCAAATGAAAGTCCAATTGCTCAAGCTTTGATAGGCAAAAAGAAAGGTGATAAAGCTCAAATTGTATCGCCTGCGACGACTTATGAAGTTGAAATCGTGAGCGTTGAAAAAACCAAATAAGAAGGTGGCTGTTGATGCAGCGCTTTTTTATTTTAGTAAAAAGCCATCACTTTATTGAGTGATGGCTTTAGTTTATGTCATATTATTAACGTCTTTTTTGTTTACCTGCATTGCGGTTTTTTGGTGAAGACGTACTTTTAGGAATATTCTTGTTAGCTTTATCCTTAGCAGGTGTAACGTCTTTACGAACATTACTTACTTTTCCAACTTTAGGTGGATTATTTTTGAATTCTTCTTCAATTTGTTGACGGAGTTTTGGTTTAATAAAGTAAGTGGTTATTAACTGTTGAATAATACTAAAGAATCCACCGACTAACCAATAAAGACCAACACCGGCGGGTAAAGTCATAGTCATAAAAATCATCATGATTGGCATGGTGTACATCATGGTCTTCATTTGTGCACGTTGTTCTTCAGCAACGGCTTGCATAGACAGCCAAGATTGGAAGAAGTATAGAACTGCGATAATAGCAGTTAGGATAAGACTCTTGCTTCCAAGGTCAATGCCTAAAAAGTGACTAGTTGAAATACCTTTAGTGTGTAAGGCTGCGAAGTACATGGCAGAGAAGAAAGGCATTTGAATAAGTAACGGTAGGCATCCCATGCCCCCAAGCATATTAATCCCATTTTCTTTTTGTGCAGCCATTAATTCAGACTGTGCGGCAAATTTTTCTTCTTGAGTAGTAGCATTTTTAACGCGTTGATTGATTGGATCAAAAACAGGTTTTAAGTAAGCCATTTTCTCAGACTGATAGCTAGCCTTCTTTGCTTGGTAAAGTCCTAAGGGTAAAATAATAGTTCGAACGATAATGGTGACTATAATAATAGCAAGTCCGAACCCCAAGCCCATATGATTAGCAAAATACTCAATAAAGTGAGACATTGGTTTTCCAAGGATATCCCAGATAATACCTGTAGGATTACCTTGTTTATCTCTACCGACACAACCTGTTAAAGTAAAGAGGACCGATAGTGCCATAGTAGAAAATAATATGCGATTTAATTTAAGTTTCAATGTATTTTTCCTTTAAATTTTTAATATACTTATCTATTTTACTTTTTTTTGGGAAATTTAACAATACTTCCGTAGGATGATTTTAGTTGGAGATTTTAAAATCATGATAGTCTTCAAAATTTGCCATTTTGACATCTACATAAGTGACTTTGGACCATTTGGAAGGCCCTTTGCGGATTTCTTGAATAAAAGAAGCGATTTTGTGAGAATCGGCCGCCTGCGCTAAAATGCCTACCGTCCCATCCTCATTATTCCAGACACGACCATAGATGCCCCCTATTTGCAGGGCTAGGGAATAAGTGCTATATCGAAAACCGACACCTTGAACTTTACCCGAAACAGTCAAATGAACTTTTTTCATTTTAGAGCCTCCTTTTTCATATTATAACATATGTAGACTTTTCTAATATCTTAAACTGGCTAAAAAGATATGCTATAATAGAGATATGAAAATAAGTTCTAAAGCAAATCCAATTATCAAACAAAGTAAAAAACTCTTGCACAAGAAATACCGCAAAGATTCCTATCTTATTGAAGGCTGGCATTTGTTTGAAGAGGCCAAAAAAGCTCAAGTAAGCTTTTTACATATTTTTGTACTGGAAGATTATGTCGACAGAGTTGCTGCTGATGGTAAGGTTATTGTTGTAACACCAGAAGTTCTAAAGGAACTGACAGACTCTCCAACACCTCAAGGGATAGTTGCTGAAGTTAAACAAGAACAACTAGACCTACCAAGTATAGGGAAAGGGAAATATCTCTTGTTGGAAGATGTTCAGGATCCTGGTAACTTAGGAACAATGATCCGTACAGCTGATGCCGCGGGCTTTGATGGTGTCCTTCTCTCCGAAAAGTCAGCTGATATCTTTAACCAAAAAACCTTACGTTCTATGCAGGGAAGCCATTATCATATACCAGTTTGGCGTACGGATATCTATGCCTTTTGTGAGACAATGAAGTCTAAAGAGATGCCTATTTTAGCTACTACCTTGTCAGAACAATCTATTGATTACAAACAACTGGGAACTTTAACAGATTTCATATTAGTTATGGGTAATGAAGGACAAGGGATTAGTACCAAAATGGCAGAGCACTCTAGCCAGTTGGTACATATTTCGATGCCTGGACAGGCAGAAAGTTTGAATGTGGCTGTAGCTGCCGGAATCCTTATTTTCAGCTTGATTTAAGGGAATGTGGTATAATACCTACACGAGGTGATAACTAATGGATTATACTAATGACCAAGAATTTATGGAACATGTTGGACACTTAATCAATCATCCAAAATTTCAAAAACTAGAATCAATTGTTCAACATCAGCATTCAACCCGTTTAGAACATTCTATCAATGTCGCATATACCAGCTATAAACTTGCTAAGCGATTTGGTTGGGATGCTAAAAGCACAGCCCGCGGTGGTCTCTTACACGATTTCTTTTACTATGATTGGCGTGTCACAAAATTCAATAAGAGTCATGCTTGGGTTCATCCAAGAATTGCCCTACGTAATGCCAAAAAATTAACAGATATTAACAAGCGAGAAGAAGATATTATCTTAAAACATATGTGGGGAGCTACAGTAGCTTTTCCTCGCTATCGTGAAAGTTATATTGTAACGATGGTTGATAAGTATTGGGCAATTAAGGAAGCAGTCACTCCCATGCGCAACCGGTGGGCAAATCGTCGCTTTTTCAAGCGTAAAACTTTAAACAGTCATAATCGATAATTATTTAAAGGAGAAATTTATGAACGATCATATTATTTATTCGGAAACAGACACTGGTCTTAGCCAATTTTTTGCTAAGATATATGGATTGGTGGGAGCAGGTGTAGGCTTATCTGCCTTTGTATCCTACCTAATGCTATATCCTTTTAGAGATAATCTAGTTGCTATTATTGCAAACCATCCATTTGTTTATTATGGTGCTATTATATTAGAATTGGTTTTGGTATTTTTGGCTAGTGGGGCTGCGCAACGTAATACTCCTATGGCCTTGCCTCTTTTCCTCTTCTATTCAGCATTAAATGGTTTTACATTAAGCTTTATCATTGCTGCTTATACACAAACAACTGTTCTTCAAGCCTTTATTTCATCTGCGGCCGTTTTCTTTACAATGTCAATGATTGGATTACTTACTAAAAAGGATTTATCGGGTTTTAGTAAAGCATTGATGGCTGCTTTGATTGGAATTATTGTGGCAAGTGTTGTTAACTTATTTATCGGTAGTGGAGGTTTGAACTTTATTATTAGTATTGTTTCAGTATTAATCTTCTCAGGTCTAATTGCAGTTGACAATAATCGTATTAAAGCTGTTTATCAAGCTACTAATGGTCAGGTTGGAGATGGCTGGGCAGTTGCTATGGCCTTAAGTCTCTATTTAGATTTTATTAACTTATTTATTAGCTTGCTTCGTATTTTTGGTCGTAATGACTAATTTTGCCTAACTAGCCTCGCTGAAGGCTAGTTTTTATTATGCTATTAATAGGTTAATTTAATTGGCTTATATAGTGTATGATGCTACTGGTAGTAGTGGCTGGTTTTATGAAAATCAACTAATTGGACAACTTAGTTTGTTACTATTAGAAATTTTGACTTTTCCTTTGAGAAGAAAGTTCTACTGTTTTTGTCATTTGTAAATAAGGTAAATTTTTGATATAATGAGTGGAATAAAGAACTAGGAGAAATCAAAGAAAATGTCTACAACAATTTGGATTTTATTAATTATTCTTGCGCTTACAGCTGGTTTATTTGGCGGGATGTACATTGCCCGCAAGCAAATTGAAAAAGAACTAGGAGAACATCCTCGTTTGACTCCAGAAGCTATTAGGGAAATGATGAGCCAGATGGGTCAAAAACCAAGTGAAGCTAAAATCCAACAAACCTACCGTAATATTGTGAAACAATCTAAGGCTGCTACAGCTAAAGGGAAATAATCAACGTAAAGAAAAGTTAAACAATTCTTTATGATTATGTGAACAGTCATTGATATGAAAAAACTTCTTAATTTATATTTTCGAGAGGATATGTCAACTGTTCAGAGTTGGAAGAAAAACTCAGTTGGCTAAGCAGCTGAGTTTTTTTCGTGTCAATTAGGAAGTAGTTTAAATGGATAATAGACCGATTGGTTTTCTAGATTCTGGAGTTGGTGGTTTAACAGTTGTTCGAGAGTTAATGCGTCAACTCCCTTATGAGAATATCGTATATATCGGTGACTCTGCAAGAGCACCATATGGCCCAAGGCCAGCCGAACAAATTAAAGAATACACTTGGGAACTCGTTAATTTTTTGATGACGAAAAATGTTAAGATGATTGTTTTTGCTTGTAATACAGCAACGGCGGTTGCTTGGGAAGAAGTCAAAGAAGCATTAGACATCCCTGTTTTAGGTGTTATTTTACCTGGTTCAAGTGCTGCAATTAAGTCAACAACAAATGGCCGTGTAGGTGTGATTGGGACTCCAATGACCGTAATATCAGATATTTATCGCCAAAAAATTCAATTACTAGCACCAGCTGTCGAGGTGACTAGCTTAGCTTGTCCTAAATTTGTACCCATTGTTGAGTCCAATGAAATACAATCTAGCGTAGCTAAAAAAGTGGTTTATGAAACTTTAGCACCCTTGGTTGGAAAGGTAGATACTTTGGTCTTAGGTTGTACTCATTATCCCTTACTTCGTCCTATTATTCAAAACGTTATGGGACCATCAGTCAAGTTGATTGATAGTGGAGCAGAGTGTGTACGGGATATCTCTGTTCTCTTAAATTACTTTGAGATCAACAGTGGTCGTTATCAAGAAAAAGTGAGACACTATTTTTACACAACGGCAAGCCCTGAAACCTTTCAAGAGATTGCCTCAGTATGGTTAAAACGAAAAATAAATGTGGAGCATGTGACCTTATGAGTGAAAAAATTTACGAGTATAAAGACAAGGATAACTGGTTTATCGGAAAAATGACTGGTCATAATATGGTCTCTGGTTGGGGAGTAGACCAGATAATGGTCAAAAAAATAGATGATCTTTTAGATGGTATTTCTACTGAACTAGACTGGGAAAATCCTAAGGGCTATGATGTTTCAGTGCTTCGCTACCAATCTCCTTTTTCACTCCTTTCTTTTATTGTTGATATGATCAATCAAGAAACTAAGCGCGAAATCAAGGTGGATCGCCATGCAGGAGCTATCTTATTAAGTGAGGATGAAAAGTTACTTGCTGTCTATCTCCCGGAAGGTGGCGTATCAATGGCTGCCTTTTTCCCTGATAGCAGAAAAGGAGTTGGCGAAACAATCTTGATTGCTACACGAAATGAGGGAAAAACCAAAGAATTCCGTCGTTTGTTTGCTGATCTCGGTTATCGTGTAGAAAATCTTAACGATTATCCCGATTTGCCAGAGGTCGCGGAAACTGGTGTAACCTTTGAAGAAAATGCTCGCTTGAAAGCAGAAACGATTTCACACCTAACAGGAAAAATGGTCTTGGCAGATGACTCGGGGTTGAAAGTGGATGCCTTGGGGGGACTTCCAGGTGTTTGGTCAGCTCGTTTTTCAGGACCTGATGCCACAGATGACCGTAATAATGCTAAATTATTGCATGAATTAGCTATGGTTTTTGATCAAAAAGATCGTTCAGCGCAATTTCATTCAACCTTGGTAGTAGCTGCACCGGATAAAGAAAGTCTTGTTGTTGAGGCAGATTGGCCCGGTTATATTGCCTTTCAACCAAAAGGTAATCATGGCTTTGGTTATGATCCTCTCTTTATTGTCGGTGAGACTGGCCGTCATGCAGCTGAACTAGAAGCTGAAGAAAAGAATCAATTATCGCATAGAGGTCAAGCTGTTCGAAAATTAATGGAGGTCTTTCCATCGTGGCAAGCAAAACAATTATAGTAATGAGTGATTCTCATGGAGATCGAGATATTATTCAAGCTATTAAAGACAAATATATTGGTCAAGTGGACGCCATTTTTCATAATGGAGATTCTGAATTGAAAAGTTCAGACTCTATTTGGGATGGGGTCTATGTGGTAGGTGGAAATTGTGATTATGATATAGGGTATCCAGATCGCTTAGTGACAAAGCTAGACTCCTTTACCATTGCTCAAACACATGGACACTTGTATAATATCAATTTCACTTGGGATAAGCTTGACTATTTTGCACAAGAAGTTGATGCAGATCTATGTCTGTATGGACACTTGCATCGTCCAGCGGCTTGGAAACTTGGAAAAACCCTTTTTGTTAATCCTGGATCCGTGTCGCAACCTCGTGGAGAGGTTAACGAAAAGCTGTATGCTCGTATCGAATTGGCTGATGATGCCATCAAAGTTGATTATTTGACTCGAGATCATAGCCTTTACCCGTCACTGACTAAGGAATTTAAACGATGATCGCAAAAGAATTTGAAGATTTTATTTTACAACATTTAGATAGTTATCTAATACCAGCAGATGATTTAGCCATTTTTATTGATACTCATAATTCTGATCATGTCATGCTATTACTGGTTAATAATGGCTTTTCCAGAGTTCCTGTTTTGACAAAAGATCGTCATTTTAAGGGAACAATTAGTATCTCAGATATTCTAAGCTATCAGGTTAAGAAACAATTAACAGATTGGGAGTTGAACCAGACTGATATTGGAGAAATGGTTAATACTAAAATTGAGTCAATCCGCAATACGGCTAGTTTGACACTGATTATGCATAAATTAGTTGATTATCCATTTTTACCAGTTGTTAATGATCAAGATATTTTTGTGGGTATTATTACGCGTAAGTCAATTCTTAAGGCTTTAAATAGCCTATTGCATGACTTTACAGATGATTTTAGGATTTCAAAAAAAGATGATTAACCTGGTAGAAGTTTTCCTTGAGCAAAAACACTTATCTGACAATACTAAATCAGCTTATCGCTATGATTTATTGCAATTTGTTAACATGATCTCAGAAAAACTAAGCCAAGAAAGGCTAACCTTGTATAAGCAACAAATTGCTCATTTGAGTAAGTCGGCCAAACGTCGAAAATTTTCAACAGTCAATCAGTTTCTTCTCTTCCTTTATCAATCTGGAAATTACAATAGCTATCTCCGTATTGATGAGAAGATTAGCCAGAATGATACAAGTCAGATAGAGAAACAAAATTTGGATAGGCAGCTTTTCTATCAGGACTCAACAGAAAAGATTGGTCAAACTATTGCCTTGCTAATCCTAGAACTAGGCCTTTTACCAAGTGAAATTGCAATAATAAAGGTAGCAGATTGTTCTTTAGCTTTTCAGAGTTTACGGATTTACCGTCAAGGTAATGTTCGTGTACTACAATTGCCAAAAGTACTTTTGCCTTTTTTAGAGTCTATTCTTGATAACGATGCTCTTTTTCTCTTTGACCATAAAGGTCA
The DNA here is from genome assembly GCF_900475415.1 of Streptococcus porcinus. NCBI lineage: Bacteria > Bacillati > Bacillota > Bacilli > Lactobacillales > Streptococcaceae > Streptococcus > Streptococcus porcinus. The sequence goes on along the minus strand of NZ_LS483388.1, from coordinate 1,536,516 downwards.
AGCTTTTTCACGTCAATGGTTTTTTACGCAATTAAAGGCTTTTTTAATCACTATTGGCTGTTCACATTTAAATGCTCAAGATCTGCGTCATCACTATATACTTAAAGAAAAAGCAGCTGGTAAGTCACTGTTGGAATTGAGTCAACTTCTAGGATTGAAAAGTCCTATCACACTAGAAAAGTACTACAAAATGTAATGGATATAAAATTAAAAGATTTTGAAGGCCCCTTAGATTTACTCCTTCATTTAGTTTCCAAATATCAAGTTGATATTTACGAAGTTCCTATTGTAGAAGTCATTGAACAATATTTAAGTTACATTGAGACACTTCAGGCTATGAAGTTAGAATTAGCAGGGGAATATATGTTGATGGCTAGTCAGCTTATGTTGATTAAAAGCCGTCGCCTTTTACCTAAAATTGTCGAAGCTGAACCAGAAGCTGATAATCCAGAATTCGCACTTTTGAGCAAAATTGAGGAATATAGCCGCTTTAAAGAGTTGAGTCAAGCTTTAGGAGAGCAACATAATCATAGAGCGCTGTTTTATTCTAAACCAAAACAAGAATTGATTTTTGAAGATACTGTCTTACGAGAAGACAAAACCATTACAGATCTCTTTTTAGCCTTTTCGAAAATAATGGCTGTCAAACAAGAAGAATTCAAACAAAATCATACAGTTATTGAGCGTGAGGATTTTCTTATTGAAGACATGATGGAGCATTTGGAAGGTAAGTTAAACCAGCAAAAACAGCTTGTTCTCACTGATGTCTTTAAAGAATGTACTAGTCTCAATGAAGTCATTACTTTATTTTTAGCGACACTAGAATTAATCAAGGTTCAAGTAGCTAAAGTTCAGCAAGCAGATAATTTTGCAGATATCATTTTAATAAAGGAAATGTCATGACTCATTTATCACAAATTGAAGCATTGCTCTTTGTTTCCGGAGAAGAAGGCTTGAGTTTGCGACAGCTAGCAAACTTAATCCATCTAACACCGACAGCACTGCAACAACAAATGGAAAAATTAGCTGAAAAATATGAAGAAGATGCAGATTCAGCTCTTTGTTTAATGGAATCAGCCCAAACTTACAAGTTGGTTACTAAAGATGCCTATGCCGAATTATTAAGGAGCTTTGCGAAAGCACCGATTAATCAAAGTTTATCACGAGCAAGTCTAGAAGTTCTCTCCATTATTGCTTATAAGCAACCTATAACACGTTTAGAAATTGATGATATTAGAGGTGTTAATTCAAGTGGTGCTTTGAGTAAGTTGCTTGCCTTTGAGCTGGTAAAAGAGGCTGGCAAAAAAGAAGTAATTGGACGCCCAAATTTATATGTCACAACTGATTATTTCTTGGATTATATGGGGATTAATCACTTGGACGACTTAATAGACGTGTCGAGTTTAGAAATTGAAGATCAAGAGATTGCTCTTTTTCAAAACAATGATTAACTGCGCACCTGTGGAATTTTCAAAAGAAAAGAGAAAAAATGAGAATAAATAAGTATATTGCCCATGCTGGTGTTGCCAGTCGTAGAAAAGCAGAAGAGTTAATCAAGCAGGGTTTGGTAACGTTAAATGGCCAAGTTATTACAGATTTAGCAACGATTGTCAAGTCTGGTGATGTGGTGGAAGTAGAAGGTAGTCCTATCTATAATGAAGAGAAAGTCTATTATTTGCTAAATAAACCACGTGGCGTCATTTCAAGTGTTTCTGACGATAAGGGACGAAAAACGGTTATTGATTTATTACCACAAGTTAAGGAACGTATTTATCCTGTTGGACGTTTGGATTGGGATACCTCTGGCCTTTTGATTTTGACAAACGATGGTGATTTTACAGATAAAATGATTCACCCTCGTAATGAAATTGATAAAGTTTATTTGGCTCGGGTCAAAGGTATCGCTACTAAGGAAAATCTCCGTCCACTGACACGTGGTGTGGTTATTGATGGTAAGAAAACTAAGCCTGCACGCTACAATATTATTCGAGTAGAAGCTGATAAAAATCGCTCTATTGTTGAATTAACTATTCATGAAGGACGTAATCACCAAGTGAAAAAAATGTTTGAGTCGGTTGGACTTTTAGTAGATAAGTTGTCACGAACTCGTTTTGGAACACTTGATTTAACTGGTTTACGTCCTGGAGAAGCTAGACGTCTTAATAAAAAAGAGGTTAGTCAACTACATAATGCAGCGGTAACTGATAAATGATTAAGACTTTTCTGATTTATGTGGTTCGTTTGTACCAAAGGTTTATTTCACCTCTTTTTCCGCCATCATGTCGCTATAGACCAACATGTTCAACTTATATGATTCAGGCTATTGAGAAACATGGTATAAAGGGGGTATTGATGGGAATCGCTCGTATTTTCCGTTGTCATCCTTTTGTGGACGGTGGAGATGATCCTGTTCCTGACTATTTTAGTCTCAAACGCAATCGCAAGCACTAAAAAACAGTTGTTTTTCAAATAAAAGCATTGACAAGGATTGTTAAAGTGTTATAATAAAAAATAAGCATTCGTTGGTTTAAATCAAACCTGTTATGATTTAAGTTAATGAATCACCACCAACCACATTGTCTGCTGAGTTTAACTCCGGGCAGTGTGGTTTTTTGATGAGTAAAAGAGGAAAGATGATGACAGTTGATATTGAACATAGCCAATACCGAGAAGTAAATTCTAAAAACCATATTGTACTTTTTGAACCCCAAATTCCTCAAAATACTGGGAATATTGCTCGAACTTGTGCTGCTACAAATGCACCATTACATATTATTAAACCTATGGGTTTCCCTATTGATGATCGTAAGATGAGACGTGCAGGACTTGATTATTGGGAAAAATTGGACGTTCGTTTTTATGATAATCTAGAAGACTTTTTAGATAAGTGTGATGGTCAATTGCATCTGATTAGTAAATTTGCAAGTAAGGTCTATTCTGATGAACATTTTGATGATGGTCAGAGACATTACTTTTTATTTGGACGCGAAGACAAAGGGTTACCCGAAGCATTTATGAGAAAATATCCTGAAAAAGCGCTACGTATACCCATGAACGATGAACACGTTAGGAGTCTAAATCTTTCGAATACGGTTTGCATGATTGTTTACGAAGCACTTAGACAACAGGCTTTTGAAGGGCTAGAACTAGACCACGTCTACGAATATGATAAATTAAAATAAGTGACAAAAAGTCGCAAATTGACTTTCTTATTTTATCTTCTTTTTAGATATATTATTCGAGTTGTAAGTAGTTTTATTTTTAAAATTTTATTGAGTATTATTGAGTGATGATTGCTTAGCGTCTTGGAAATACTAATGGTTGGATAGTATTTGACGTGAAGTTTTTGAATAGATAAGTATATATGAGCTTATTTTTAGTGGCAAGGAGGTTTGTGTGACCTACCTTGTTTTTTTAATTTTCTTATCTTGAGAGAGGCTAAGTAAGTTATATATTATACTTTAGAATTAATGATTGTCAGTTAGGTACTTATTAAGTTTATAGACTAGCAATAAGTTTTTAGTACCTATTTTATTCTGATATAAGTGCTGGCTAAACTGTATCAATAGAAAAAAGCTTCCTTAGAGAATAGTGCTAAGGAAGCTTTTTTCAGTATCTATTCTATTGGTAAAAAATAAGAGGAAGTGATAGCTAGGGAAATAGGAGATATTAACTATGGTGTTTTCGCCAATGGAGTGGAGACAGATTGTAGTGACGTTTGAATGCAGTTGAAAAATTAAACTGATTGGAATACCCGACTGCTTCAGCAATTTCTTGTAAAGACATGTTAGTATGTCTTAATAGTTCGCAGGATTTACTTAGTCGATAAGAAATTAAAAAGGTTTGTGGGGAAATGTTCATCTTCTCTTTGAAAAGCCTACTAAAATAATGTCTGTTTAAATTACAATGGTTAGCAATAGTTTCAACGGAAATATTATTTTCATAATTTCGTTCTATAAAATTCAGTGCCTCTCTGATGTAGAATTCTTTAATATCGTCATGGGATGTAACAGTTTGTGATTGAGACTCCTCAATTAACGCATCAATAAATAGATAAGTTTTGGCAATGATATATGAAGAGCGTTTATCATGACCATCAATTAACTCTTTTAAATAATTGTATACTAAACTTTCTTTTGGAGATTTTGATTGCTCAAAGACGTAATGCCCCTTATCAAGTCCTGCTTGTTGGATATAATGGTAAGCTTTAATACCACTGAATTCAATCCACATATATGACCAAGGATTATCAGCATCTGCCTCATAACTGGAAATAAGATGAGGAGGAATTAAAAAGCCTTGTCCTGCTTTAAGAACATAATGTTTATTAGCCTCACTAATATATAATGTCCCTTCCCCTTCAGTAATGTAATGAAAAATGTAATGTTTTCTAACAGAAGGTCCAAAGGAATGAAAGGGATCACAATCTTCGTATCCAAACTGTATAGGATAAAAATCCATATATGATGTGTTATTAAATAGGAAAAATTTTGGAGTTGACATATGTATCCTCTTTCATGAATGATAAACTCATTTTACCAAAAATATTTGTATTTGTGACATTTTATTTGAGGAAATCTAAAAAAAACGCAACTTAATATAAAGGAAGTCAAAACAAGAGATTCAAAAGGAAGCGGTTACATTCTATAATGAATATAACATAAATATATTCGATTTTCAGGAGGAAGACGAAAATGAAAATGAGAAAGTTAGGCTTAGGTATTCTACTCTTTAGTTTAGGCTTATCTTTAGCTGCTTGTTCAGATAAGGATAAAAAACAAACAGAAAGTTCTACAACAAAAGATGGGAAAACAACCATCTCATATGCTATTTGGGATTCAGGTCAAGAACCTGGGATTCGTAAAATAGCTGATAAATTTGAAGAAAAAAATCCAAAAATTAAAGTAGATATTCAGGTTGTTTCCTGGGATACTTACTGGACGATGCTGGAAGCTGGTGCAACAGGAGGCTCATTACCTGATACTTTCTGGATGCATTCAAATGAAATCTACCGTTATGGTGCTAACGAAATGTTGCTAAATCTTGATGATTATATTAAGTCTAGCAAGATGGTATCATTAAGTCATTTTCCTAAAGATTTAACCTCTATTTATGCTATTAAGGGCCACCAATATGCTATTCCTAAAGACTTTGATACAATAGGCCTTTGGTATAATAAGAAAATGTTCGATGAAGCTGGTATTAAATATCCGGACGAAACTTGGGATTGGCAGACATTGAAAGAGAACGCTAAACGTCTGACAAAAGCAGATAAACATCAATATGGGTTCCTTGCTCCTTTACAGAATCAGTCAGGATACTATAATTTTGTCTATCAAAATGGTGGAACTATCATCACTAAAGATAAAAAATCCGGCTATGACGATCCTAAAACTGTGGAAGCTCTTAAGTTCTACAATAGTTTTGTAGATGAAGGGCTATCCCCTAAGGTTACTGATGATAAGGCCAGCGTGGAAGCTCTTGAGAATGGACAAGTTGCGATGGGTTACTTTGGCTCTTGGAACTTAAGTTCTTTTAGTCAAAACGATTATATTAAGGCAAACGTTGATGTTGCTGTTTTGCCAAAAGGAGAAAAACGAGCAACTATATTTAATGGTCTAGGGAATGCAATCTCTGCTAATACGAAACATCCTAAAGAATCATGGAAATGGGTAGAATATCTAAGTTCAAAAGAAGGACAAGTTATGCAAGCTAAACTTGGTGTTGCAATCTCTGCGTATAAAGGGACATCGGATACTTGGGTAGATTCCAACAAGAACTTTAAGATAAAACACTTTATTGATATGTTGGACTACGCTCAAATTCGTCCATACTCAAATGCAACGACCAAGTGGGAAGATAAAGCATATGAAACCCTAAAACCGGCTTACCTTGGGAAAGAATCTGTCGAAAAAGCAGCCCAGAAAACAGCTAAAATGATGAATGAAGAATTAGAGTCAGAAAAATAGCCATTTATTTAAAGCTGGAGAAAATTGAAAAATCTTCTCCAGTTTTTGATAGGAGATGAGGCAATGAAAAATTATAAAAAACGAAAACAAACTTTTTGGGGCTTACTATTTGTAGCACCGACCATAATTGGTTTAGTTATCCTGAATATTATCCCTATTCTACAAACTTTAAAGATGAGTTTTTTTAAAAGTGGGGATTTTGGGAGAGGAGATATATTTATTGGGTTAGCAAATTATAAACGATTACTAGAGGATCAACAAGTCTGGCAAGCAACCTGGAATACAATTCTATATACATTACTAGTAGTTCCTATAATGGTTATTCTAGCTCTAATACTAGCAAGTATTTTGAATGCAAATATTAAAGGTAAACATCTCTATAGGACAATTTATTTTTTACCAATGGTAGCAGCTCCTGCAGCAGTTACTATGGTTTGGAAATGGCTTTATAACGAGGATTTTGGATTAATCAACTTTATGTTATCTAAAATAGGAATTGGGGCTATTGATTGGTTGAAGGATCCTAAAATAGCTATGTACTCGATTGCTATTATTGGTATTTGGAGTTCAGTAGGCTACGGGATGATATTGATTTTGGCTGGGCTCCAAGAAATTCCAAAAGATTATTACGAAGTTGCAGTCATAGACGGTGCAAGTCCGATAAAACAGTTCTTTTATATCACATTGCCTCTGGTTTCACCTACCTTATTTTTTGTCATTGTAACCAATATCATTTCATCGATGCAGGTTTTTGACTCTATTTATATGGTTCAAAGTGTGACTAGTCCAGCATATCAAAACACAGTTTCTTTAGTTTACCTTTTTTATAATCAGTCCTTTAAATATGCTGACAGAGGTTATGGTGCAACGATTGTGATGCTCTTACTCATCATTATTATGGTTATTACTGGTATTCAGATGAAGGTGCAGAAGAAATGGGTTCACTATCACTAGAAAGGGGCAGACATGCAGTCAAAAAAATATTTTTCAAAGTTAGGGTTACATCTATTTCTTATTTTTATCGCTTTAGGAATGGTAGTACCATTTATATGGATGATTTTAACTTCCTTTAAAACCGTATCGGAATCCACTCAAATGAATCCATTCAAAATTTTTCCACATGTTTGGCAGTTTAGCAATTATTCAGAAGTTATTCGACAAAATAATTTCGTTATTTTATACCTCAATACGATTTTAATGATGTTATGGCGAATTATCAGTTCAGTTTTATTCAGTGCAATGGCAGCGTATGCTTTCGCTCGCCTACGCTTTCCCGGTAGAAATTTCTTATTTGGTCTAGTACTTTTCCAAATGATGGTTCCTCCACAACTATTTGTTATTCCGCAATATCTTATGATTAACAGTCTAGGTATGCGAAATACTGTTTTTGCTCTAGTTTTTCCAGGATTAGTGTCAGCTTTTGGCACATTCCTATTAAGACAATTTTTTGTAAGTTTACCAAAAGAATTAGAAGAGGCTGCGGAGCTGGACGGTTGTAATATAGGACAAACATTTTTTAAGATTATGCTACCACTTGCTAAGTCCGGTCTAATAGCTTTAGCCATCTTCACTGCTTTATTTGCATTTAAAGATTTGTTGTGGCCATTAATTATCAATTCAGAAGCAGAATCAGCAACCTTATCAAGTGCCTTATCAAAAATCCAAGGAGCATATGCAACTAATTATCCACAATTAATGGCTGCTAGTGTTTTGGCGATTTGGCCAATGGTAATTATTTATCTTATTTTTCAAAAACAATTTATTCAGGGCGTTGCTTCCTCTGGAGGAAAATTATAGGAGTAAAATATGTCAATTAAATTTAACCCTAAAACCAAAGAATTTCATCTTTACAATAACAAAGTGAGCTATGTTTTTTGTGTCTTATCTAATGGCCAGCTGGGCCACCTTTACTATGGTAAACGAGTTAATCCTGAGGAATCGTATTTACAATTTATAGAAGGTGAATACCGTTCATTGACTTCATTTGTATCGGAAGAAGAACCAACGTTTTCATTACAACACACTCGTCAAGAATACCCTTCGTTTGGAACAGGCGATTATGCAAATGCTGCTTTTATGATCAAGACAAAGGATGGAAGTCGTTTATCAGATTTCAAGTTTTATGATTTTCAGATTCAAAAAGGGAAGCCCTCTTTGGAGGATTTGCCCTCAACTTATGTTGACAGTGATGAGGAAGCAGAGACACTAAAAGTTCAGCTGCGAGACGATTATTCTCAGACGCTATTAGAATTGACTTATACCCTTTATGAAGATCGACCAGTCATTACACGTCATGCACGCTTTGAACAACTTGGCGATGAAGATATTGTCCTCGAAAAGGCCTTATCTATGAGTTTAGATTTATTAGATTCGAATTTTAAATGTTTGCATCTAGATGGGGCATGGGGTCGTGAAAGGCATGTCAGTGTCGTTCCTTTAAAGCAAGGCTGTCATTCGATTTATAGTCTAAAAGGAGCTAGTAGTGCAGAGCACAATCCTTTTCTAGCTTTACTAAGGGGAGATGCCAATGAAAATTTTGGAGAGGTATTTGGTTTTTCATTAGTATATAGTGGTAATTTTATTGGACAGATTGATGTCAGTCCTTATGACGAGGCACGCATTAATTTTGGAATTCATCCAGAAAATTTTGAATGGCTTTTGTCAAAGGGTGCCTCATTTACTACACCGGAAGTTGTCATGGTTTATAGTGATTGTGGATTAAATGGAATGAGCCAGACTTTCCACAGTCTATTTCGTCAAAGGTTGGTAAGAGGGAAGTGGCGTGATACACCGAGACCTGTTCTACTTAATAACTGGGAAGCAATGACTTTTGACTTTGATGAAGAACGGATTCTAACTTTAGCTAAAGAAGCTGCATCTGTAGGGATAGAACTGTTTGTGATGGATGATGGGTGGTTTGGAAAGAGAAATAGCGACCGATCTGGATTAGGAGATTGGACTGTTAATTTAGAAAAACTACCACATGGTCTTACTGGTTTGATAGAGTCTATCCATGAAATGGGTATGTCCTTTGGTTTGTGGATAGAACCTGAAATGGTGAATAAAGACAGTGATTTATATAGAGAACATCCTGACTGGATTTTTCATCACCCCGATCGCAATACATCTCATGGAAGATTTCAATATACGCTCAATCTTGCCAATGAAGAGGTTTATCAGAATATTTATCAGCAATTACATCAGCTTTTAGCTAATCATGAGATTGATTATATTAAATGGGATATGAATCGTTACATGAGTGAAGTTTTTAGTCCACTACATTCTTCACAGCAGCAAGGGGAGCTATTCCATCGATATATTTTAAATCTTTATCGGCTATATGATGCCTTAACTAGTGAATTTCCAAATGTGTTATTTGAATCTTGCTCAAGTGGGGGCGGGCGTTTTGATCCTGCGATGCTCTATTATGCTCCACAAACTTGGACAAGTGATAATTCAGATGCTATAGAACGACTTAAAATTCAATATGGGACGTCAATGGTTTATCCACTTTCAAGTATGGGATGTCATGTGTCAGAAGTTCCAAATCAGCAGGTTCAACGAGTAACTCCTCTGTCGACTAGAGCAAACGTTGCTTATTTTGGTAGTTTTGGCTATGAACTTGACTTGTCAACATTAAATAGCGATGAAAAAAAAGCAATCGCCAATCAGATAGCGTTCTATAAAAACTATCGTCATGTTTTTCAAAGGGGTGAATTTACACGTTTAATAAGTCCTTTTGAAAGTAAAGTGACAGCATGGCAGGTTATGTCTGAAGATGGCGATAAAGGATTTGTAGCCTTTTATCGTACACTTGTTACATCTAATGAGGGGAGACAACGTTTGATGTTACAGAACCTTCAGCCAGAAGCTATTTATAAAATTAATAATAGCAAAACCTATTCCGGTGCAACCTTAATGAATGCTGGACTGGTTATTGATAAAGAAGATTTTGTGGAAGGTCTAAAGGACTTCACATCACTGCTAATTTCAATTGAAAAACAATAATTAAAAGAAAGGTAAACTATTCAAAAGGTTTACTTTTCTTATCTTTTTAAGAAAGTTAACTAAAAGAGGATTTTATATGGAAGTAAAAAGTGTTCTTATTGAAGTGGTTGATGGTATAGAAATTTTTCAAATTCAACTAATAAATGAAAATGGTATCAGAGCACATTTTTTAAGCTTGGGTGCAACATGGCAAGCCTATCTAGTTCCTCAAACAGATGGAACCTATAAGAATATCGTTCTAGGACATGAAAAGCCAAGTGAGTACTTGGCAAATGGTATCTGTGCTGGACAATCTATTGGACGAGTGGCGGGAAGAATTTCAAGGGGGCGTATTGCTCTGACGGATGGGGTCTATCAACTTCCCCAAAATAGTTATACAAATTGTATTCATGGGGGACCACAGGGATTTCATAAACAAAACTGGTCCTATCATACCAATGTAAGTGACAGCTATGCGGAAGTTTGCTTTACCTATCAAGCTCGAGCAGAGCTTGATGGTTTTCCAGGAGATATGCGAGTGAGTGCTACCTACCGTTTGGAAAAAGATAACAGTTTATCAGTAACTTATGTAGCTGACCAAGTTACTCGGGAAACACTTTTTAATCCCACTTGCCATGTTTACTTTAATTTGAGCTCTCAAGAAACCATTGAAAAACATTCATTATTTATCGCTTCCCAACAAATGCTAGAAACTAATAATGAACTTATTCCATCTGGCCAATTCTTACCTGTAAAGGGCTCACCTTATGATTTTTTAATTCCAACTTGCTTGCAGACTCCTCTTAAACAGACAGCAGGTCTAGATGATGCTTTCGTTGTTAAGGATGATATTACTCAGCCCATTGCTATTTTGACAGATTTAGAAAGTCAAGATCAAGTTTCACTCTATTCAAACAGAAATGGGCTGGTTGTTTATAGTTTTAATTATCCCGAAGAAGGTGTTCGTTTTGAACGGAGTTGGCAACGCAATAATGTTAAGTATGAAGGTTTAGCCTTAGAAGCTCAAACCTTGCCTGATGCAATTACCCATGAGCATTTAGGGAATATCAGGCTGTCAAAAGGACAAAAAAAATCGTATGCTATTAAGTATCAGTTTAGTTTTCCATCAATGCAATCACATCCTTAAGGGATGATAAAAAAAGTAAATAAAATTTCTTGCTAAGTAGTAATAAATTTGCTATCCTATAAGTGTCTTCAGGGCAGGGTGCAATTCCCGACCGGCGGTGACTAATGAGTTAGAAGTCCGCGAGCGCAAGCTGATGTGGTGCAAATCCACAACCGACAGTAAAGTCTGGATGAGAGAAGACCGGGTTTTTTGTGTATGCTTTTTTGAGTGTAGGCAATTACGAAGGAACTTCTTTCAATTTGAAAAAATTGGAGGAACTTTTTTATGTCAAAAACACATCGGCTTGTGATGATTGCAATTTTGTCAACCATTTCTTTTTTACTAATGTTTGTCAGCTTTGCAATTATTCCGGGAGCTAATTTTTTAAAAATCGAATTTTCGATAATACCTATTATGTTAGCCTTAGTTCTGCTAGATCTTAAAAGCGCTTATACTGTCTTGTTATTACGCAGTTTGCTGAAATTGATTCTTAACAATAGCGGCGTTAATGATTTTATTGGCTTACCAATGAATATCTTGGCTTTAGGTTTATTCGTAACGGCATTTGCTATGTTTTGGAATCCGAAGAAAACACGCAAACAATTTATAGGAGCTACTTTAATTGGGACAGTTATGTTAACGCTTGTGATGCTGTTATTAAACTACTTTTATGCCATTCCTTTATATGCAAAGTTTGCTAATTTTGATATAGGTACCTTTATCGGTGTGGCCAAATACTTAGTTACAATGGTATTACCATTCAATTTGGCAGAGGGGGTAATATTTGCAATTTCATTTTATTTTGTTTATATTGCTAGTAAACCAGTTTTAGAAAGATACATCAATTTACCATATGAAAACTAAACAAACTTATCTATTAAGATCATCATTTGCATTTTTAATTTTTGTTATGCTGGGGTATACTGTCCAATTTTATCCGTATTCACTTGTGGTATTTGACGATAGGGTTCAAAATGCTATTAGGGGCTCATTACCGGATCAATTAACAAGCTTCTTTAGAGCTATCACCTATATGGGGAATGTCTCAACTCAAGTCGTTGTTGTTGCAGTATTAGTAATTCTTTTCTTGATAAAAAAATGGAAGGCTGAGGCCTTATTTCAACTAACGAATGGCGTTTTAGCAGGATTGTTAGTCACAGGTTTTAAATTTGTGTACCAACGGGCACGCCCTAGTTTAGAGCATATCGTTTATGCAGGTGGCTATTCCTTTCCTAGTGGGCATGCTATGGGTGCCATGATGATATATGGGGCTCTGATGGTGATTCTGCTGGGGCGTTCACAGAAGAAGAGCACCAAAATACTAGTCACGGTTGTATTTTCGACAGTTATTCTGTTGATTGGCTTGTCTCGTATCTACCTGGGTGTTCACTACCCTACAGATGTTATTGGCGGTTTTGTTCTGGGCTATGGTATTTTGAATCTGTTATATCCTTACTATAAAGAAAAGCGTTTTGAATGGCGATTTCAATCAAAACAGAAATAATAACTAAGCAACTCGAAAGGGTTGTTTTTTTTAGGGTAAATTGTGCTAAAATGGGAATATGAAAAAACGTTACCAAACACTGAATGATTACTATCGTAAACTATTTGGTGAAAAAATATTTAAAGTTCCCATTGACGCAGGTTTTGATTGTCCAAATCGTGATGGAACAGTAGCACATGGAGGCTGTACTTTTTGTACTGTTTCGGGGTCAGGAGATGCTATCGTAGCACCTGATGCCCCCATTAGGGAGCAATTTTACAAAGAAATTGACTTTATGCATAGAAAATGGCCAGAGGTTAGCCGTTATTTGGTTTATTTCCAAAATTTCACAAATACGCATGCCTCTCTAGAAGTCATTAAAGAACGTTATGAACAAGCTATTTTTGAGCCTGGTGTGGTTGGTATCAATATTGGGACCAGACCAGATTGTTTGCCTGATGAAGTTATTTCTTATTTAGCAGAGCTGGCAGAAAAAATGCATGTTACCGTAGAGCTTGGGTTGCAGACAACTTATGAAGAAACATCACAACTGATTAATCGTGCTCATTCTTATGAATTGTATCAGGAAACTGTAAAGCGTCTTCGGAGATACCCTAAGATTGAAGTGGTCGCTCATCTTATCAATGGCTTACCGGGAGAAACACACGAGATGATGATCGAAAATGTAAGAAGATGTGTCACAGATAATGATATTCAAGGTATTAAGCTCCATCTTTTACATTTGATGACAAATACGCGTATGCAACGCGACTATCATGAAGGACGTTTGCAATTACTGAGCCAAAAAGATTATGTTAACATTATTTGTGACCAGTTAGAAATTATTCCCAAAGATATCATCATTCATCGGATTACAGGTGATGCCCCACGGGAGATGCTAATAGGCCCTATGTGGAGCCTAAATAAGTGGGAAGTATTAAATGCCATAGATAAAGAAATGGAAGCCAGAGATGTTTATCAGGGCTGTCAACTAATCTAAGATATGCCAGAAGGAGTCTATTATGACAGAGACAATCATTGCTATTCAAAATCTATCAAAATCCTATGGTCGACAAATTGCGCTTGATCAATTGACTTTGACAGTTGAGAAAGGGGAAATATATGGATTCCTTGGAGCTAATGGTGCTGGAAAATCAACGACTATAAGGTGTCTATTAGGTCTAATCACTTGTAATAAAGGACAAATTACCCTTTTTAATAATCGTTATCAAACCTTGTCTGAAACCTTAGAGCATATTGGGTATATGCCTTCAGAAGCTATGTTTTATCCTAATATGACGGTTAAGGAGACCATTGATTTTGCTGCTAAAGCCCATACTAATACAGATTGTAGTAGAGAATCAGATCGCATTTGTCAACTCTTAGAAGTACCGCTAACCAAAAAAATTAAGGATTTATCTTTAGGTAATCGTAAAAAAGTTAGTATTGTTTGTGCGATGCAACATCAGCCAGATTTATTAATTTTAGATGAGCCAACGTCAGGATTAGATCCTCTCATGCAAGAGCGTTTCTTTCAACTCTTGTTAGAAGCGAAAGCAAATGGTAAGACTTGCTTTTTATCCTCTCATGTTTTGTCAGAAATCAAATCATATTGTGATCGCATTGCAATTCTTAAAAAAGGAAAATTGGTAACTATTGATCGGGTTGAAAATCTCATGCAACATCAAAAAAAAGTAGTTACGTTATGGAAAGATGGCCAATCAAGCACGCGCACCTTTGAGGGTAAAGCTAGTGAGTTACTCAAAGAGTTGAGTCAAATGGAACTTGATGATGTTTTAATTGAAGAACCATCCTTGGAGGACCTCTTTATGCACTATTATGAGGAGGAAACAAGATGATTATTAGACATGAGTTACAGGAAAACAGAAAAAGTCTTTTAATTTGGGCATTATCTGTGGGCGTTAGTAGTGCTTTATGTATTCTACTCTACGAGAGTGTCGCTGATAGTATTAAAGAAATTGCATACCTCTATCAAGACATGGGAGGTATTTCAAAGGCTTTGGGAATGGACAAAGTCTCCATAGCGACCTTAGGAGGCTACTATTCATCAGAAATTGCTCTGATTTATTCGATTGGCGCAGCGATGTTTTCAGCAATGTTAGGAATATCAATGCTATCTAAGGAAGAAGAGGCTCATACAGCAGAGTTTCTCTTTAGCCTACCGATAAGTCGCAAACACATTTTTTGGAAGAAGTATCTTAGTATTTTAATCTTACTGATACTTTTCAATATGATAGCGATTATCCCTGAGTACCTAGCGCTTTACAAAGTAGGGATGCCTTTTAATTATAGTGACTTCGCACAATATCATTCTTTGGTACTTCTTATGCAGGTAGAAATCGCAAGTATTTGCTTCATGATTTCCGCTTTTTCTAGGAAAAAGCTAGTTGGTTTAGGAATGGGGCTTGCTTTATTTGGCTATTTTATGGATCTTATATGCCGACTAGTTGATAAAGTAGATATTCTCAAGTATGTGACGCCATATTATTATGCGAATGCTACCGATCGGTTCGCTGGTTTAGATCTTGATGCTATGATGTTATTAATTGCGGCCGTTATTATAATTGTTTCTTATCTGATTGGACTTTATGTCTTTAGCCGCCGTGATTTAGCAAGTTAGGAGTAAACAATTATGCAAAGACCACTTGACATGTCTCACCAATTTTTAGATGCTATCCTTGATACCAATAGTATTCTGGTTGATGCAACTATGGGAAATGGCAACGATACCCTATATTTTGCACCAAAAGTTAAAAGACTATATGCTTTTGACGTTCAGGAAAAAGCTTTGCAGGTAACAAGGGAGAAATTGCAAAAAGCACAGCTTGAGAATGTCCAACTGATCCAAGATGGGCATGAAAAAGTCGATGATTACCTTGACCAAGTAGATGCAGCTATCTTTAACTTGGGATATTTACCAAATGCTGATAAGTCAATTGTTACAAGAGCAGAAACAACTATCGAAGCCCTTAAAAAATTATTGAGAGCTCTGCGTGTGGGCGGTAGGATTGCTATTATGGTATATTATGGCCATGAAGGAGGGCGTAAGGAAAAAGATGCTCTACTTGATTATTTGAGTCAGTTGCCACAAGAAAAAGTGGCCGTGATGAGTTACCAAGCTTTGAACCAGAAAAATTGCCCACCATTTTTACTAATGCTAGAGAAAATAGCTGCTGATTAAGAGTAGATTAGTTGCCTAATAAAAATTCTTTGTTATAGAAAATTTTTAGGGCAAAAAATTGAAATTTAGGGCTTAATAACAAATTGAGTTCTTTTCTGTAAAATCTGTGATATAATGACTATACTATAAACTTTTTAGGAGTATTTATTAATGGAAGACCCTGTCAATCAGCCCTTATACCTTCAAGTATTATTGCTGATTTTCTTGACTTTATTAAACGCTTTTTTCTCTGCTAGTGAGATGGCTCTTGTTTCTTTAAGCCGCTCCCGAGTTCAACAAAAAGCAGCAGACGGTGATAAAAGTTATGTCCGATTATTGAGCGTCTTAAATCAACCTAACCACTTTCTTTCAACTATCCAGGTTGGTATTACCTTTATCAGCCTCTTGCAGGGAGCTAGTTTATCAGCTTCCCTTGGGAAAGTTATCTCAAGCTGGTTAGGAAATTCAGCAACAGCCCGCTCTGCTGGGACAATTATCTCATTGATTTTTTTAACTTATGTTTCTATCGTTCTGGGAGAATTATATCCTAAACGGATTGCTATGAATTTAAAAGATCGCTTGGCTATTATTTCAGCACCAGTGATTATTGTTTTAGGGAAGTTGGTCAGTCCTTTTGTATGGCTCTTATCTGTTTCAACTAACTTACTTAGTCGTATAACTCCGATGACATTTGATGATGCTGATGAACAGATGACACGTGACGAAATCGAATACATGTTGTCAAACAGTGAAGCAACATTAGACGCTGACGAAATCGAAATGTTACAAGGGATATTCTCTCTGGACGAATTAATGGCGCGTGAAGTGATGGTACCACGTACTGATGCTTTTATGATTGATATCAACGACGATGCTTTAGAAAATATCCAAGAAATCTTAAAACAAAGTTTTTCACGTATCCCCGTTTATGATGTTGATAAGGATAAGGTTATTGGCTTGGTCCACACCAAACGCTTATTAGATGCCGGATTTAAAGAAGGCTTTGAAAATATCAATATCCGACGAATTTTACAAGAACCCTTATTTGTTCCAGAAACAATTTATGTAGATGATTTATTACGTCAACTCCGAATCACTCAGAACCAAATGGCAATTCTTTTAGATGAGTATGGAGGAGTAGCTGGACTGGTTACCTTGGAAGATTTACTGGAAGAAATCGTTGGTGAAATTGATGACGAAACCGACAAAGCAGAACAATTTGTGCATGTTATTGGTGAAGATACTTATATCGTCGTAGGGACAATGACACTTAATGAGTTTAATGAGTACTTTGGAACTGACCTTGAGAGTGATGATGTTGATACGATAGCAGGTTTTTATATAACAGGTACCGGTACTATCCCGAGCCAAGAAGAAAAAGAAAGCATTGAATGCCATAGTAATGGGAAACATTTAATTCTTACTAACGATAAAGTAAAAGATGGACGGATTACGAAGTTAAAAGTTGTTGTTTCTAATATAGAACAGATAATTAATGAAGACTAGGATCATACCTAGTCTTTTTTGTGAAAAATGTTATAATGAAAGTGTTAAAAACGTTTACAAGGTATAAGGAGATGCAATGACTGAAATAGATTATGGGCAAGTTACTGGAATGATCCACTCAACTGAAAGTTTCGGTTCAGTTGATGGCCCAGGAATTCGTTTTATCATTTTTATGCAAGGTTGTAAAATGCGTTGTCAATATTGCCACAATCCTGATACTTGGGAAATGGAGACCAATAATTCCAAAGAACGTACAGTTAATGATGTTTTAAAAGAAGCTCTAAATTATAAACATTTCTGGGGGAAAACTGGAGGTATTACAGTTTCTGGTGGGGAGGCAATGTTACAGATTGATTTTATCACGGCTCTGTTTATTGAAGCTAAAAAGTATGGTGTCCATACCACCCTTGACACCTGTGGTTTTACTTATCGAGCGACTCCAGAATATCATGCTAAGTTAGAAAAACTATTAGCTGTTACAGATTTGGTCTTACTGGACATAAAAGAAATTGATGCGGACCAGCATAAAATCGTGACTAAACAGTCCAATAAAAATATCTTGTTATTTGCTCAATACCTTTCAGACAAAGGCATTCCGGTATGGATTCGCCATGTTTTGGTACCAGGATTAACCGATATAGATGAGCATTTGGAACGATTAGGCGCTTTTGTAGCAAGCTTAAAGAATGTGGATAAGTTTGAAATTCTTCCCTACCATACGATGGGAGAATTCAAATGGCGTGAGCTGGGAATTCCTTACCCACTAGAAGGAGTGAAACCTCCGACTAAAGAAAGGGTTCAAAATGCAAAAGCTATTATGAAGACGGAATCCTACACGGAGTATATGAACCGTATCCATAAAGTATAAAATAAGGCTGGAAATAACTTTCGGCCTTATTTTTTTCAATAATAAATAATTGAGATACTTTGATTTTAGTTTTCATTTCTGCTAAAATAAAGTGAATAAAGAGAATGAGGTAGAAAAATGTCTAAAGTTTTCGTTTTTGGTCATCAAAACCCAGATACAGATGCTATTGCATCATCCTATGCTTTTGCCCATCTGGCAAAAAAAGCTTATGGTATGGATGCTGAAGTGGTAGCACTTGGAACACCGAATGAAGAAACAAATTTTGCACTTAAAAGTTTTGGAGTTACAGCACCTCGCCTTGTTGAATCTGCTCAAGCTGAAGGCGTTGACACAGTTATCTTAACGGATCACAATGAATTTCAACAATCAATTGCAGATATTGCAGATGTCACAATATATGGTGTTGTTGATCACCACCGAGTAGCTAACTTTGAAACAGCTAATCCATTATTTATGAGAGTTGAGCCTGTGGGATCAGCATCTTCTATTGTTTATCGTATGTACAAAGAAAATAATGTAGAAGTGCCAAAAGAAATTGCAGGCTTGCTCCTGTCAGGACTAATTTCAGATACTCTTCTTCTAAAATCACCGACAACACATGCTACTGACCATAAAGTCGCAGAAGAATTAGCTGCGTTAGCTCAAGTGAACTTAGAAGAATATGGAATGAATCTTCTAAAAGCAGGTACCAACTTAGCAAGTAAATCTGAAGCAGAGCTTATTGATATTGATGCTAAAACTTTTGAATTAAACGGAAGCCCTGTACGTGTCGCCCAAGTTAACACAGTTGATATTGCTGAAGTCTTAGAGCGTCAAGAAGCAATTGAAGCAGCAATTATGGAAGCTATTGCTAAGGAAGGCTATTCTGACTTTGTTTTAATGATTACCGATATTGTTAACTCAAATTCAGAAATCTTAGCAATTGGTAGCAACATGGATAAAGTTGAGGCAGCTTTCAACTTCACACTAGAAAATAATCATGCTTTTCTAGCGGGAGCTGTATCACGTAAAAAACAAGTTGTTCCACAATTAACAGAAAGCTTTGGAAACTAATGTCATATCTTGTTAATTTTAAAGAAGTTAAGACTAACTTATTAGAAGAAAGTCCTGTTAAAGAAGTTTTAGCAGGCCTAAGAGCTAATGAAGCCCGCTACTTCTGGAACAAATACAAACTTGCATATGAGGTTTTTACGATTGAGGAAAAACCTCATATTCTACCATTTATTGAGAAAGTCTTAGAAGAGCGGGAGATGACTTTTCCTTATAAAGCTCTTTGTGTTTCACAACTGGAAGTGGATGGTATTTTATGGTCACATGTCTATTATGATAATGGCTTAGCAGTAAACGTTCTTTACACCATGAAAGAAGGTGGGAAGCGTGCAGTTGGTTTTAAACTATCAAATGGGATTGAAATTCCAAAAGAATTTGAAGGTAAATTTAAATTTGCAAGGCAGCGTTCTAAATTAGCTGGTGAAATTCGTGGTAGCTTTTTCGTCATTAAAGGTGACTATTTGTAAAAGTGGACTTATCCACTTTTTTTCATAGGTAGAAGGGTAGCTTTAAGCTGATGTTAATTGTAATTAATCCTAATAAGACAACCAAGCAAGTTTTCTTCAAAGATCTAATCAACTATCTTTATCAACATACAAATGTCACTTTACGACAGCTCAAAAAAGTATTTCCTGATGTAAGACATTTAGATCGGCACTTGGATCTTTATATTGAGGAAACTTACATTTTAAGAGATGAGCGTCGTTATTATTTGAATCTTCCACTTCTTAAGAGCACAGAAGGGTTACAGCTTGATAGCATGGTGTTTGTAGATAATGAAACTCCTATTTACCAAGAACTTCAAGAACTAGTTTTTGAGACTAGGCTGGCTAATAAAACTAATGATCTTATCATTATAGAACGAACTGATTTTACTAGAGATACATTAACCTTATCCAATTATTTTTATAAATTAGGAAAAGGTTATTCTTTATCCACGGAACAAAACAAACTGTATCAGATCATAGGGGATGTTAATCCAGACTACGCCTTAAAATATCTGAGCACGTTTTTAATGAAGTTTATTCGCAAAGATTTGGTCTTACAAAAAAGGCCAGATATTTTCTGTAAAACGCTTGTAGAGCTTAATTATTTGCAAGAAAAAGAGGAACATAAATACCAATTAAATGGGAAATTGGACCAAGTCTCTCTTCACTATGTAGCGCCAAAAAAGCTTGACTATCATGATAACAGTCAGCTTTGAGAGCGAATACAGACTAAAGAAAAGGTTGAAATCGTACAGATTTCAACCTTTTAGTTTTTAGTTTTTATCATTAAATAAAGAAAATAAGGGGCACCAATGATGGAAACCAAAATACCCGTAGGAATATTAGAACCAACAAGGAAAACTCTTGTGATAGTATCAGCAATAAGCATAAGAAGCATTCCAAGCAAAAAACTTGTTGGTAAATTTAAGCGATGATCCTCACCTGCTAGTTGACGACTCAGGTGGCCAGCCATTAAACCGACAAAGGCAATGTTACCGACTAAAACCACACTCAAGGCAGCAAGGCTACTTGATAAAATTAGTGAAAGTCGACGCTCTTTTCTTAATTGAAAACCTAGAGTAATTGACATGTCGTCAGATAGATTCATAAGATTTAACTGGTAAGCCTGCCAATAACTAATTAACCATAGAATAATAAGAAGAGGCAAGATAACTTTGAGAGTTGGCCAATCATCTCCAGTGATGCGTCCGCTTAACCAAGTGACGATATAGTCGGTTTTATAACGATTAACATTTCCAACTAAAGCAATCATAAGACTAGAGAGCATCATAGAAAGTCCAACGCCTGTAATGATTAGAGTCACTGGGTTTAGAGGTCTATTTTTGATGTGGGACATGTGATAGACTAGGGTCACAGAAAGGCCTGATCCGATCATCGCAAAAAAAGGTAAAGAATAAAGAGATGTCGACGTCTCTAGAAAACCAAAGGCAGTGAAAATAGCAATTACAATACCAGCTCCAGCATTAATTCCTAGAATGCCAGAATCTGCTAGAGGGTTCTTGGTTAGTGTCTGTAGAATATTACCAGATAGTGCTAGAGATGCTCCACCAAAAAGTGCTGCTAGCAGACGAGGTAATCGTATCTTTGTTAGAATAAATACTGTTGTCGAATCAGCTTTGCCTAAAATAAGATTGCTAATGCCTTTAAGTGAGAAGCTAGAATCACCAATTCCAAGAGTAACGATACTCAAGAAAATAACAAGCAAAGTTAAAAGCAGAATTAGCTGAACTTTATTAAGATGTTTCATGCCTTACCCCCTTTTCTAACTAGCCACAAAAATGCTGGGAATCCTAAAAAGCCAATAATTGCAGTAAGCGGTGTTTCGAAGGGAGGATTCATAGTCCGACAAATTAAATCAACAGCTAAGAGAAAAGTTGCTCCTGCAAAAGCAATCAAGGGCAAACTTAGTTGATAATTTTGGGGAAGATAATTTTTAATGAGATGTGGAATAATCAAACCAACAAAAGCGATACTTCCTGCAATAGCTACCGAAGCTGAAGCTAAGAGTAAGACTAATCCTAAAAAAATAATTGTGAGCTTAGTTGTTGATTGCCCAAGGGCTTTTGACTGAGTTTCACTTAAACTTAATATGGATAACTGATAAGCTAATAGTTGAACGGTAATTAAAGAAAGAAGGATGATTGGTGCAATATAGGCTAACATCTGCCAATTAGTTCCGACCAAACCTCCAGCTTGCCAACCAATAATCGCATTAGCTAAATGAAAATAATTAGTGATTGCTCGACCTAATGCTGACAATAGAGTTGATACCATAGCGCCAGCCAGTATTAATCTTAATTGTTGGTAACCTTTTCCCACCCGATAGGAGAGACTAAAGATAATGATGCTAGCAAGGATGGAACCTGATAAACAGACTAAGATAATGACTGAGTAATGGAGATGATGAAAGAGTGCGTAAGCAATGACAAGTGCTAGTCCAGCTCCGCTATTAATCCCCAATAAGCCTGGATCAGCAATGGGGTTCCGCGTAATAGCTTGCATTAAGGCTCCTGATACAGCCAAGGCCGCACCAACAAGAATGGCAGCAAAAATTCTTGGTAATCTCATATCCCATATGATAGTCACTTGCCTCTGGTTAGAAGATTGATGGAGTAAAACTTGCATCAATTCTTGATGAGTCATTGATTTAGCTCCAAAACGGAGGCTTAAATAAAGGATCACCAAAAAAGTGAAACTGATAAGGGTAAAAAGAAGGAAAAAGTCTCTTTTTTGTTGAGACATGCGTGAATTTTTCAAGGCCATTGCTCAACTTCCTTTTAGTTTTTGTTTTCGAGGATTGCTTTTTTAAGAGTTTTTAACTCATGTTCTAAAGATAGAGGGTCAGTGAAGTAGAAGGTGTTGGCATTAACTTTTATGACGTGTTTTGCTTTGACAGCAGGAAGGTTTTTCCACATATCACTCTCATAAAGAGCAGAACCTGTTTTTTTATCTTCGGCAGCTACTATTACATAATCTCCGATATAGTCAGGTAAAACTTCTTGAGAGATAGAGAGGTAACCTTTTGGAAAAACATCTTTTTCAACTTTAGCTGGAGCTTTATAGCCGAAGGCCTGATGAATGATTTCACCACCACGTCCCCAATCTTTTCCGAAAAGATAGATTTCTTTTTCAAAGAGTCCCATCACGGTAAAGGTAGCTTCTTTACCTGTTACAGCTTTGACCTCTTTAGCTAATTTTTTTGTTTTGTTAGTCCAATTCTTTAACCATTTATCAGTTTCTTTAGTTTTATTAAAAACTTTACCAAAGTCTGAGAAGACTTGCAGGTAATCATGTTTACGGTATTCTACTGAAATTAAAGGTGCAATTTGAGCCAGTTGGTCACGTTTTTCTTCATTTGAGCCGACAATAATTAAGTCAGGTTTTAAAGCTGTGATTGCTTCTAAATCAGTTGGGGAAACAACTTTCGCCCCTTTAATGTATTTTTTCAATACTGGATTTTTTTGATCGTAAGAAGTGATACCTACAAGGTTAATGTCCAACTTAGCCAAGTAACCTGTGTAAGTAGAAGCTAAACTGACTACTCGCTTAGGATTCTCAGGGACTTGACCTTTATAAGTAAAACCAGAAATTTTTGGCATTTGTGAGATTTTCAGTTTATCTTGATTAGCTTTTTCTGTTTGCGTTGAGCAAGCTACCATGAGTAAACAAGCAATTAAAAGGGGCAACAACCTAAAGATTTTTTTCATAAATACTATTCTCCTAGTACAAAATTTATATTAGTTGATAGGTCAACATAATAGGACAGTGATGGATAGGGTCTTCCACAATTTGAGCATCAATAGCGAATATATTTTCAATATTATGTGGCGTCATTATTTCTGAAACGCTACCTTGATTAATAATCTTGCCATCTTTCATAGCAATCAAATAGTCGGAATAACGTGCTGATAAATTTAAATCATGTAGAACCATAATAATGGTTTTATGTGAAGTAACTTGTAGTTCTTTTAGTAAGTCTAAAACCTCTAACTGATGATTTAAATCTAAATAGGTAGTTGGTTCATCCAAAAAAATGGTATCGGTATCTTGGGCTAGGGCCATAGCAATCCAAACCCGCTGTTTTTGGCCACCAGATAGGGCGTCAACGCAGTGATCAGCTAAGTCTGTTAACTTCGTCATTGACAAGGCCCAGTTAATAATACGATGGTCTTCTTGACTGAGATGGCCCATGTGATTAAGGTGTGGATAGCGACCGTAAGACACGAGTTCATAGACGTTTATACCTGGAGAAGCTTCTTGAGATTGAGGCAACAAGGCTAATTTTTTGGCGATCTCTTTGGTGGGAAGTGAACTAATGTCTTGGCCGTCAATCAAAACACTACCAGATGCATGAGGAAGAATCCTTGTAAGTGCTTTAAGCAAAGTTGATTTACCACAACCATTAGCACCAATAATTGTTGTCATTTTTTGAGTGACTAGATTCAATGATAATTCTTTAATAATTGTTTTTTGATCACATTGAACAGTCATATTTTTTGCCTGAATGGTTGACATCGGGACCTCCTTACTTTTCATATTTTTGCTGAAAGCTCTCTCATTATAGCATAGAAGAATGGCTTGACAAAGGCTTTTTTTATTGAAATTCTCTTTTTATTCTAAGAAATTTAATTGTTTAGAATGGTTAAAAAGAGTAGCAATAACCATTCTAATTTATCAAGTTTTAAATGATACTATCTGATAATAGTACAAAGTTAAGAAAGACTGATTATTAAAGTTGAAGGAAGTAAGCTTCGCTTTGAAGGGAATGTTAATAATGAAAGACAGTTCTTACTGATGAAGTAAGAACTGTCGAGCTTAGTTTAACGTTTTTATGAAAGCTTTAGCGATTGTATAATCACCGGCGTAGTCTGTTTTTTGGCCATTAACAATTTGGTAAGCATCTGCACCTTTACCAGCAATAATAAGGGCATCTTCTTCTTCTTGACATGATTGCAATCCAAGTTTGATAGCTTGTTCACGCTCTACTTCAATAGTAAGTTGACGAGAGACATAGCTGGCAATTTCTTCTGAAATAGTTTGAGGATCTTCAAAGTTAGGATCATCAGCTGTTAAAATAACTGATAAGTTTGGATGATTATTAATCACTTTGGCAAAATCAGCACGCCGGCTCTCCCCTTTATTGCCAGTGGAACCAATTATTAATGTAATCTGACCTTTTTGATGTTCTTCAACCACAGAAACAAGTTTTTCTAAGCTATCTCCATTGTGAGCATAGTCAACAAAAACTTTTGCACCGCAAGGATGGTTGAGGACTTCCATCCTGCCGGGGACAGTTGTCTGTGCTATCCCCTTTTGAATATCCTCGTGGCTTGCTCCTAAACGCAAGCAGGCTAAACCAGCAGCAATAGCATTTTCTTGATTAAAGCGTCCAATCAGGAGTGTTCTGTAGTTGCCTGCTAATTTACCAGTGGCCTTAAATGTAAAAGCCTGACTATCAGTGATACTATTATCAGATGCTTGTCCATAAAAGTCATGATCTTGTTTGGCTACTTGCTCTTTTAGGATGTGGAAATGATCCATATCGCTATTAATAATAACTGCACGGCTATTTTCCATCAAAAGACGTTTGTGGTAAAAATAGTCTTCAAAGTTAGGATGTTCAATTGGTCCAATATGATCTGGACTAATATTTAGAAAAACGCCGACATCGAAAGTCAGACCATAAACCCGACCAACCAGATAGGCCTGACTGGAAACTTCCATAATCAAGTGGGTCATACCATTAGAAACACATTCAGCCATCATTTTGAAGAGGTCCAAGCTTTCAGGTGTTGTTAATTGTGACTTGAAAAAAGTTTGTCCATCCAAAGTAGTATTCATTGTGGATAGCATTGCTGTCTTATGAGATTGCTTTAAAATATGGTAAGCAAAATAAGCTGAAGTCGTTTTGCCTTTAGTTCCTGTAAATGCTAGTAACTTAAGTTTATCTTGTGGATTATCATAAAAAGCCATCGCAATAATAGACATGGCATGCTTGATGTCATTAACAATAATTGCTGGAATACCGACTTCATAGTCCACTTCAGAAATATAAGCTTGTAAGCCCTGATTTAGTGCTGATTGTAGGTATTCTCCCTTAAAATTAGCTCCTTTTACAAAAAATAAGGTCTGATTATCTGCATCACGGCTATCATAACTGAGTTTTGAAAAGTTTAAACCAGTGTAATGATAGTAGTAGCTATCTTCTGCAATGACCTCACGAAAGTTTTTGTCACCCTTTAATAAATCAATAATTGTTTCAATTCTTATCATAATTCTTATTTTATCTTTTATGTTTCAGATTTACAAGTAACTAGCAAAAGTTTATAATATATCTATTATATGAAGAAAGAATAGTTATGGATAAGAATAAAAATAAACTGACACAAGAAGAATTAATGTTGCAGGGAACAGTTTGGTCCACAGCGAGCAACTTTATCAGTCGTTTACTTGGGGTTATTTATATTATTCCCTGGTTAATTTGGATGGGGCAACACGCCACTCAGGCCAACGCACTCTTTAATATGGGCTATAATGTGTATGCCTATTTTTTATTGATTTCAACAACAGGGTTGAATGTTGCCATTGCAAAACAAGTTGCTAAGTATAATTCCCTTAATCAAAAAGAACATAGTTACCAACTAATCCGAACAACCTTGAAATTAATGATTATTCTTGGTCTGATTTTTTCGGTTACTATGTATATAACGTCACCTTTCTTTTCAACCTTATCTGGGTCGGACGGTCAGCTGATACCAGTTATGCACAGCCTGTCGCTCGCTGTTTTTATATTTCCTGTCATGAGCGTTATCCGCGGTATCTTCCAAGGCCACAATAATATAAAACCTTATGCTCTTAGCCAAATAGCAGAGCAGATTATCAGGGTGATTTGGATGCTAACAGCTACCTTTATGATTATGAAGATAGGATCTGGCGACTACCTGCACGCAGTTACTCAATCGACACTAGCTGCTTTCATTGGTATGATTGCGAGTATGGCTGTTCTAGTTTTTTATTTAGCAAAAGAGGGGCTCTTAAAGGCTATTTTAGCTAAACCAAAGCAAGATGTTCCAATTGATGCTAAGGGCTTGTTATTGGAAACGTTGAAAGAGTCAATTCCTTTTATTGTGATAGGGAGTGCTATCCAAGCTTTTCAACTGATTGACCAGTGGACCTATTCCAATACGATGCTTCTTTTCACAAATTATACTAAAGAGCAACTCTTGATTCAATTTGGTTATTTTAATGCTAATCCTGCTAAAATTACCATGATTTTAATTGCCGTGGCAGCTTCTATAGGTGGTGTTGGGATTGCACTTTTGACAGAGAACCATATCAAAAAGGATAGTCGTGCATCGGCAAAATTGATTATTAATAATGTGGTTATGTTGATGATATTTCTTTTGCCGGCGTTACTAGGTGCTATTATCTTGGCTCGCCCCCTTTATTCTGTTTTTTATGGTTTCAGTGAAGTTGAGGCGATTAACTTATTTAGGGCAGTTCTTTTTCAAACAATTTTATTAGCTCTATATACCTTATTAGCTCCAATGTTACAAGCTCTTTTTGAGAATCGTAAGGCTCTCTATTATTTTGCTTATGGTATCCTTACTAAACTTGTTTTACAAGTACCATTGATTTATCTTTTCCACGCCTATGGTCCCATTATTGCCACCTCACTGGGCTTACTAGTGCCTATTTATCTGATGTATAAGCGTCTTCACCAAGTCACTAAGTTCAATCGAAAACTATTACTGAAACAGCTAACTTTAATTGCTCTACTAACAGCTATTATGGGAATTGTGGTAGCATTTGCTAATTGGCTTTTAGGATTTGTTTTTATTCCAACCGGACGTCTATCTAGTCTCCTTTATCTCTTGATTATTGGTTTGATTGGAATCATAGTATACGGTTATTTAACTCTTGCGACACATCAGTTGGATAAGTTAATTGGTCATAAGGCAGAAAAACTTAGAGCTAGGTTAAAAATGCCCTGAGACCGCAAAATGTACAGAACAGACTAGCACTTTATAGTGAATTCTAGCTGTTCTTTTTTTAGTCTTCTGGAGAAATTCTTTTGCAGCTCTGCTCCAAAGAAAGTTTGTTTGACAAAGCTGATTATATTTTAAAAAGAATTACCTAAATATGAAAAATTCCCCAGCAAAGACTAATGATTTTTGGTATAATGTGGAAGGTAAAAAATTTTTAGAAGGAAGTATGTTATCATGGGAAAATGTCAAGTTATTTCACATCCACTTATTCAGCATAAACTATCAATCTTACGCAGAGAAGACACTTCAACAAAGAATTTTCGGGAATTAGTCAATGAAATTGCGATGTTGATGGGGTATGAAGTATCACGTGATCTTCCGCTTGAAGATGTAGAGATTCAAACACCAGTGGCAAAAACAGTGCAGAAACAACTTACAGGTAAAAAATTGGCTATTGTCCCAATACTTAGAGCAGGTATCGGAATGGTTGATGGCTTCTTAAGTTTAGTTCCAGCTGCGAAAGTTGGACATATCGGAATGTACCGTGATGAAGAAACTTTTGAGCCAGTTGAATACCTTGTTAAACTTCCTGAAGATATTGATCAACGTCAAATTTTTGTTGTAGACCCAATGCTTGCGACAGGGGGATCTGCTATCTTAGCTGTGGATTCCTTGAAAAAACGTGGGGCAGCTAATATTAAATTTGTTTGTCTCGTAGCAGCACCAGAGGGTGTGAAAAAGTTACAAGAAGCTCACCCTGATGTTGATATTTATACAGCAGCCTTGGACGAAAAGTTAAATGAACATGGCTACATTGTACCTGGTCTTGGTGATGCTGGTGATAGATTATTTGGTACAAAATAAAAGTTCCAAATGCTTTGATTCAACTCAAGCTCATGAATAATTTTCTAACAACGATCTTTGCTAATATGAGAGAAGGCTTTCTAGTAAGGACTGGAAAGTTTTTTCAAAAGGAAAGTTATTATTTGACCTTATTTGACCAATAGATTATAATGAGGACAGTCATTAAAAGATAAATCTATTGAGACTTATATATTAATAGATATTTTATTTAGATTGGAGAATACTATGATTCCTGTAGTTATTGAACAAACAAGTCGAGGAGAACGTTCTTATGATATCTATTCACGTCTCCTAAAAGACCGTATTATTATGCTGACTGGACCAGTTGAAGATAATATGGCAAATTCTATTATTGCACAATTGTTATTTTTGGACGCGCAAGATAATACTAAAGATATTTACCTCTATGTAAATACACCTGGAGGTTCAGTTTCAGCTGGTCTAGCAATTGTTGATACTATGAACTTTATTAAATCAGATGTTCAAACTATTGTAATGGGTATGGCTGCCTCAATGGGAACTATCATTGCATCATCAGGTGCCAAAGGCAAACGATTCATGCTACCAAATGCTGAATACTTAATTCATCAACCGATGGGTGGTGCTGGCAGTGGTACGCAACAAACGGATATGGCAATTGTTGCTGAACAGTTGTTAAAAACACGGAAACGTCTTGAAAAAATCCTTGCTGATAATTCTGGTAAGACGATTAAACAAATTCATAAAGATGCAGAACGTGACTACTGGATGGATGCCAAAGAGACTTTAGAATATGGCTTCATTGATGAAATTATGGAAAATAATGAATTAAAATAAACTAATAAAAGAACCGAAATAACTGTTTTCGGTTCTTTTTTTAAATTGAAGTGATTTTTCTAGCAATTTATAAGTATTGATACTATTCTGCTATCTAGGAATATAAAAAAGTCGAAAGCCAAGTTATAATACCATAAAGATCTATCTAGAATGCGGTGGGTAAAAATTAGGGAAAGGCTACCTTTTTAGAAAGGTAAAGACTTTTTTTAAATATGGTTATGGATGGTGAGGATGATTTTAATTCATAAAAACATGGTATTAGCTCTGGTTTATGATATAATCATTTTATGTTAGTCATTAACGAAGATCTATTTGCTATTGAAGACGCTATTGACCATTTAATAGAAGATATTAAGAAAACAGGGGAATTTCAAACTTATCGAAAAGTCTACAATGAGTTTAAAAAAGACCAGCAACTGCAATACGAAATTGAACAGTTTCAGAGATTACTCACTGATGTAGCAGATCAAAAAGACTACTTAAGGTATCGTCCCGACAGTAAATCCATTAATAAAGAAATCTTGCGTAAAAAGAGAGAGCTTGATTTACACCCTAAAGTGGTTGCATTGCGAATTGCAGAGGTTGATTTACAAACAATTTTAGCAGAGATTGCAAAGAGCATTGCTGAAATTGTGTCTTCAACTATCTTTATTGATACAGGGTTACCATTAGCTGAACGACGAGAAAGAATTGCAAAAGGAATTTATCGAAATATAAAAGAAGGAAATAGCGCATGTTTGAAAGACAAAGTAGAGTTGGAATAATCGTCTACCTTTATTACAATCGTGATGCCCGTAAGATTCAAAAATTTGGTGATTGTCATTACCATTCAAGAAAATCACGCTATATTATTCTATATGTTAATAAGGAAGAACTTGCTGACAAAGTTAAAGATATTAGCAAATTGAAATTTGTTAAAGAAGTTAAACTCTCTGAGCTTGATGCCATTGATCGTGACTTTGTAGGAAATCTTTACCGTTAAAACAATTTAATAAAGAGTATCGTTTCTTAAAGAGGCTAAGTGGCTAGGAATTAATGTCCTAGCCTTTTTTACATTAAAAACCAGTTTAAACTATTGACAATTTTCTGATAATTCTGTATTCTTAGATACATATTACTTTAGACTAGATGAGGAAATGATTTATGCAAAAGAAAATTTTTGCCACAATAGGCACAGGACTCGCTTTATTTTCATTAGCAGCTTGTGATGCGGCTCCCCCCAGTAGTACATCAAATGCTGAAGGAACCAAAATTGAGAAAACGGTGAAAATTGGCCTAAACTTGGAGCTGACAGGACCAGTTTCTGCTTATGGCAGTGCAGAAAAAGTTGGGGCAATGATGGCTGTTGCTGAAATTAATAAAGCTGGCGGCATCAATGGTAAAAAGATAGAAGTCATTTCGAAAGATAACAAATCAGAAAATGCTGAGTCTGCTACTGTAACGACTAGCTTGGCAACGCAAAATAACGTTAATGTCATTATCGGACCATCTACTTCAGGAGCGGCAGCAGCAGCATCACCTAATGCCACACAAGCAGCAGTACCGTTGATTACGCCTTCTGGGACGCAAGATGACTTAACGATTGCAAAAGACGGAAAAACGTACGATTATATCTACCGAACAACTTTTATTGATTCTTATCAAGGAGATGTTTTGTCAACATTTGCCAGCGATCATTTAAAAGCTAAAAAAGTGGCTCTCTTTTATGATAACTCTAGTGACTACGCAAAAGGCATTGCCAAACGATTTAAACGTGTTTACAAGGGTAAAATTGTTTCTGAGTCTACCTATCAGTCAGGGGATACGGATTTCCAATCAGCATTGACAAAAATAAAAAATCAAGATTATGATGCTGTCATTATGCCGGGTTATTATCAAGAAACTGGAACTATTATTAAGCAGGCGCGTGAAATGGGGATAAAAGTACCCATTGTAGGTCCTGATGGCTTTGCTGATGCTAAGTTAGTTGAACTTGGCGGAAAAGATAATGTTACAGATGTTTATTATCTTTCTGGTTATTCTGCATCCATATCTAAAAAAGCGGCCACTTTTGCTAAACATTATAAAAAGAAATATGGCAAAGAACCATCAATGTTTGCGGCCTTAGCCTATGATTCTGTGTACATGGTAGCAGAGGCTGCTAAAGGAGCAAAAACCTCGAAAGATATTTCTAAAGGGATTGCGGCATTAAAGCAATTTGAAGGTGTTACTGGAACGATGACTATTGACCACAAACACAACCCTATCAAATCTGTGACAGTCATTGGTTTAACCAAGGGGAAAGAAAGTTCAGCAACCGTTATTGCGGCAAAATAAGAAAAAAGACTGTTTAAGAAATGTAGAAAGATTGGTAAATAAATGCTTCAACAACTTGTTAACGGCCTGATTTTGGGCAGTGTCTATGCCCTTTTGGCCTTGGGTTACACCATGGTTTATGGTATTATCAAATTAATAAACTTCGCACATGGCGATTTGTTCATGATGGGCGCTTTTATAGGTTATTACTTAATTAATGTTTTTCATCTCAATATCTTTGTAGCTCTCTTACTAACGATGGTGATTACAGCTTGCTTAGGTATGTTGATTGAATTTTTAGCCTATCGTCCCTTACGTCAATCTACCCGGATTGCGGCACTCATTACTGCTATCGGGGTATCGTTTCTCTTGGAGTATGGAATGGTTTATCTCGTCGGGGCAGAAGCTAGAGCTTTCCCTCAAGCTTTAAAAACGGTTAAATATTCACTAGGTCCGGTAAGCATCAGCAATGTCCAAATTATTATTCTAGTGGTTTCACTCCTTTTAATGATTAGTTTACAGTTCGTTGTTAAAAAGACCAAAATGGGAAAAGCAATGCGCGCGGTGTCTGTTGACAGTGATGCTGCCCAATTAATGGGAATTAATGTCAACTCCACCATCAGTTTCACTTTTGCCCTTGGCTCTGCATTAGCTGGAGCAGCAGGGGTTTTAATCGGTTTATATTATAATTCGATTAATCCTTTGATGGGGATGACGCCAGGAATTAAAGCTTTTGTTGCTGCCGTTTTAGGTGGAATTGGGATTATACCAGGCGCTGCCTTGGGAGGTTTCATGATTGGTCTTATTGAGACTATTTCGGTTTCCATTGGCTTCTCAAGTTATCGTGATGCTATTGTTTACGCCGTCTTGATTCTGATTTTATTAATAAGACCAGCTGGGCTATTAGGAAAAAATGTAAAGGAAAAGGTATAAGGATGAGAAAAAATAAAAAATCCCTTGGAACTTGGTTGATTATGATGACCTGTCTTTTTCTTGCCCTTAGTTTTTTAATTAACGGTGGTTTACTTGGTCCTTATCATGTACAAATTCTAATGGGAATTGGTATTTCAATTATTATGGCTATGGGGACCAATCTAGTTCTTGGTTTTTCAGGCCAGTTTCCGTTAGGTCAAGCAGGTTTTATGGCAATTGGGGCCTATGCTACAGCTATTTTCACTAATTATATGCCAACTTATCTCGGGTTTTATATTTCCATGTTATTAGGTGTTTTGGTAGCGGGCGTACTTGCAATTATAGTTGGCTTCCCAACTCTACGGCTTAAAGGTGATTATTTAGCCATTGCGACCTTGGGTGTTGCCGAAATTATTCGTATTGCAATAGTTAACGGAGGAGATATTACAAATGGTGCAGCTGGATTGACAGGAATCTTGCGTTATAGTACGTGGCCGGTTGTGTTTGTCTTTGTAGTTTTTATTGCAGTGGCAATGCTCAATTTCTTACGTTCGTCAGTTGGTCGTCAAGTTATCTCGGTTCGTGAAAATGAGATTGCTGCAGAATCAATGGGTGTTAATACGACGAAAATAAAAGTTTTAACCTTCGCTTTTGCTGCGATGACAGCAAGTATTGCAGGTTCTTTATACGTTGGTTATATTGGAACGGTTGTCCCTAAAGATTTCACCATTATGCGGTCTATTGATTACTTGATTATTGCGGTACTAGGAGGTTTGGGATCAATGACAGGTACGATCCTTGCTGCTATTGTCTTAGGAGTACTTAATATGTATTTACAAAGTTTCTCCGATATTCGGATGATTATTTATTCTATAGCTTTAATCTTAGTAATGGTTTTCAAACCTGGTGGTCTTATGGGAACTAAAGAACTTGTCTTATCAGGCTTATTTTTTGACAAAAAGAAGGAGGGCAAATAAATGGCACTTCTTGAAGTTAATCATTTAACCAAAAATTTTGGTGGTTTGACGGCTGTTGGTGATGTCACGATGGAATTAAACCAAGGAGAACTAGTAGGATTAATTGGTCCAAATGGAGCAGGAAAAACCACATTATTCAATCTTTTGACGGGAGTTTACCTTCGGAGTGAGGGGACAGTAACCTTAGATGGAACTTTACTGAATGGAAAAGCTCCCTATAAAATTGCTGCTCTTGGCTTATCACGCACATTCCAAAATATTCGTCTTTTTAAAGATATGTCAGTACTTGATAATGTCTTAATTGGCTTAGCCAATCAGGAAAAAGATAATCTTTTAGCAAGTATCTTACGCTTACCAAGTTATTATAAAAAAGAGGCTGAGCTAAAAGAAAAAGCTCTTAAGCTCTTAGCAATTTTTAAATTAGACCAAGAAGCTAATACCTTAGCTAAAAACCTTCCTTATGGGCAGCAGCGACGTCTTGAGATTGTGCGAGCATTAGCCACTAAACCCAAAATTTTATTTTTAGATGAACCAGCAGCTGGAATGAATCCTCAAGAAACAGCAGAATTAACAGCATTAATTCGTCAAATTAAAAATGATTTTGGTATTACGATCATCTTAATAGAACACGACATGAGTTTAGTAATGGAAGTAACAGAAAGAATTTATGTTTTAGAATATGGTCGTTTGATTGCTCATGGGACGCCGCAAGAGATTAAAAATAATAAACGGGTCATCGAAGCCTATTTAGGAGGAGAACTGTAATGCCTATGTTATCAGTTGAAGACTTATCAATAAATTATGGTGCAATTGAGGCTGTTAAAGACATTTCTTTTACTGTTGAAGAAGGAGAAGTTGTTACTCTTATTGGAGCAAATGGAGCAGGAAAAACTTCCATTTTACGTACTATCTCTGGTTTGATCAAGCCCAGTAAGGGTAACATCTCTTTTTTAGGTCAATCCATTGAGAAGTTACCAGCACGAAAAATTGTAGCCCAAGATTTATCTCAAGTGCCAGAAGGTCGGCATGTCTTTGCTGGATTAACGGTGATGGAAAATTTAGAGATGGGAGCTTTCTTGATAAAGGATAAGACAGAAAATCAACGAACTTTAAAAATGATTTTTGACCGTTTTCCACGTCTCGAAGAACGTAAAAATCAAGATGCCGCCACTTTATCTGGTGGGGAACAACAGATGCTTGCAATGGGAAGAGCCTTGATGAGTAAACCCAAATTGTTACTTTTAGATGAGCCTTCTATGGGATTAGCACCTATTTTTATTAATGAAATTTTTGATATTATCCAAGATATTCAAAAACAGGGAATGACTGTCTTGTTGATTGAGCAAAATGCCAATAAGGCCTTATCAATAGCTGATCGGGCCTATGTTTTGGAAACTGGAAAAGTAGTTTTATCTGGTTCAGGTTCAGAATTGTTAGAATCAGATCAAGTAAAAAAAGCTTACCTAGGCGGTTAGAATGGTAAATCACCTAAGATATGTTATCTAAATAAAAAAGAGATTATGAGGAGTTGTTATGGCTGTTAAAGATTATATGACAAAAGATGTCGTCACTATTACACCCAATACAGGTGTGGCTCAGGCTGCTGATATTATGCGAGATCAAGGTATTCGAAGACTTCCTGTTATGGAAGATGATAGGTTAGTTGGTCTTGTCACTGCAGGGACTATGGCTGAAGCAACACCGTCAAAAGCGACCAGTTTATCTATTTACGAAATGAATTATCTCCTTAATAAAACAAAAATTAAGGATATCATGTTAAAAAAAGTGATAACGATCACACCAGAAGCTAGTCTCGAAGATGCTATTTATTTAATGCTAGAGCATAAAATTGGTGTATTACCAGTTCTTGATAATCATCAACTCTGTGGGATTATTACAGACCGAGATGTTTTTAAAGCCTTTCTTCATGTTTCTGGTTATGGAACTGAAGGAGTACGTGTTGTTTTAGAGGCTGATAATGTTGTTGGAGTCTTAGCTAAAGTAGCAGAATCTATTTCTAAAGCAAATCTTAATATTGGTCGTATTGTCGCTGATACACGAGCTACAGGCAAAACAGTTGTGGAACTCCAAATTGATGGAAATATAGATCGGTCTATCTTAACTGAAAAATTACAAGCTACAGGTGTGACAGTTATTTCAGTAGAGGCAACCCATCTTAAAGCAAACCTAGACTAATCTTTTACTGCCTTGACGAAAGGCAGTGTTTTTTTGTTTAAATTTTGGTAAAATAGTAACAGAAATGAAAAGGAACAGATATGGCAAAAGGTAAATTAATTACATTTGAAGGGCCAGATGGTGCTGGAAAAACGAGTGTTATAGAGGGACTAATTCCTCTCTTAAAAAATATAAATCAGACTGAAATGGTAGTGACGCGAGAACCAGGAGGAGTGGCAATTGCTGAGAGTATCAGAGAAGTTATTTTAGATATCCAAAATACGGCTATGGATCCTAAAACAGAACTCTTGCTCTATATTGCTGCCAGAAGGCAGCATTTGGTTGAAAAGGTACTACCTGCTTTAAATCAAGGCCAAATAGTTCTGATAGATCGCTTCATTGACAGCTCTGTTGCCTATCAAGGAGCAGGTAGAGGACTCTCAAAAAAGGATATTCAATGGTTAAATGATTTTGCAACAGATGGGGTCAAACCTGATTTAACCCTTTACTTTGATATTAGTCCCGAAATTGGTTTAGCTCGGATTGCAAAAAACAAAAAGCGTGAGATTAATCGTCTTGATATGGAAAAAATTGAGATGCACCAGCAAGTACGAAAAGGGTATTTAGAGCTAGCTAGTGAAGCTCCTGATAGAATTGTGACGATTGATGCTTCCAAGGCTCTAGATGACGTTATTGCGCAAGCTTTTGGCATTATCAAAGAAAAAATCTAAAGATAAGGAAAGGATGATTGGATGTCTATTGAAGAATTGGCCCCCCAAGCCTATAGATCTTTTCAAACTATATTAGCAAAAGAGCGTCTAAATCATGCTTATTTATTTTCAGGTGATTTTGCAAATTTTGAGATGGCCTTATACTTAACAAAAGCTATCTTTTGTCAGGATTTAAAAGACAAGCTTCCTTGTGGCCGATGCCGTTCTTGTCAACTGATTACAAAAAATGAGTTTCAGGACCTTACAATTTTGGAACCAACTGGACAAGTTATTAAAACAGAATCTATTCGAGAGATGTTAAAAAATTTTTCTCGGACTGGTTATGAAGGGGAGCAGCAAGTTTTTATTATTAGAGATTGCGAAAAAATGCATGTAAATGCTGCTAATGCTCTCTTGAAGCATATTGAAGAACCACAAAGTGCTTCTTATATCTTTTTATTGACTAACGATGATAACCAAGTTTTACCCACGATCAAAAGTAGAACTCAGATATTTCGTTTTCCTAAAAATGAAGATTATTTATCTAGGCAGGCTCAAAAAGCCGGACTACTGAAAAATCAAGCTGATTTAATGGCAAAATTAGCTAAAAGCCCTGATGACTTAGACAAACTCATTAAGGATTCTAAGATTTTAGAGTTTATAACTTTAAGTCAAAAATTTACAAAAAATCTACTAAGTAATCAGGAAAAAGCATATTTAGAAGTAAGTCGTTTAGCGACTTCGGCGCTAGACAAAAAAGAACAAGATATCGTTTTAAAACTTATTACCTATCATTTGGCCAATGATTATAATCAACCAAAAGCAATCCATTACCTGGACGGGCTCTATTTAGCAAGACAGATGTGGGAGAGTAATGTCTCCTTTCAAAATTCATTAGAATACATGGTGCTATCATGACAAGTACAATAGGTGTTAAATTTGTAGATTCGCCTGTAACAAGGTATGTTATATCAGAAAAAGATTTTCCACTTGGGACTTGGCTTGTAATTCAAAGTAGTAAGGGAGACCAACTTGGTCAAGTTACCCGTACTTTAAAAGAATTTAAAGAGACCCAATTACCCAAAGAGATGCCTCATGCTTTGCGTCAAGCAAATCAAATGGATATAAAGGCTTTTGTCACTAACAAAGATTTAGCCGAAAAATCAAAGGACAAAGTACGTGCTTTAATTGCCCAAAATCATTTAAATATGAAGCTAATTGATATCTTTTTTCCGTTAGATCGGAATTATGTCATGATTACATTTTCGGCGGAAGAACGTGTGGATTTCCGTCAACTCTTAAAAGACTTAGCGACATTATTTAAGACACGTATTGAGTTAAAGCAGTTAAATAGTCGAGAAGAAGCTAAGGTTTTTGGAGGTATTGGACCATGTGGCCGTCCACTTTGTTGTTCTAGTTTTTTAGGAGAATTTCCAACAGTGTCCATTAAGATGCTAAAAAATCAAAGTTTGTCATTGAACTCCGGAAAAAATTTAGGTTATTGTGGTAGACTTTTATGCTGCTTGCAATATGAAGATGACTTTTATAGTGAAAGTAAAAAGAAATTTCCAGATTTTGGTAGTATAGTCATGACAAATAATGGCCCAGCCCGTGTTCTTTCAATCAACATTTTTAGTGAGAGTTTAAAAGTCATTTTAGAAGATAAACAAACTGTTTTAACCTATCTATTAGAGGAGGTAACCATTGGTAAATAAAAGAGAACTATTTGATGCATTTGATGGATTTTCTCAGAACTTAATGATCACCCTAGCTGACATTGAAGCTATGAAAAAGCAAGTCCAAGGCTTAGTTGAGGAGAACACGGTCTTACGCCTTGAAAATACTAAATTGCGAGAGCGCCTCAGTCAACTAGAAAATGAAACTCTTGCTAAGACACCTTCTAAACAAGGAAATGAACATTTAGAAGGTATTTATGATGAAGGTTTCCACATCTGCAATTTCTTTTATGGCCAGAGGCGTGAAAATGATGAAGAATGCATGTTTTGCCGTGAATTATTAGACAGAAAGTTGTAATATGCAGATTCAAAAAAGTTTTAAAGATATCAAAACGACAGGTAGCTTGTACCTAGTACCTACACCGATAGGTAATCTTCAAGATATGACTTTTCGAGCAGTCGAAACCTTAAAAACAGTAGAATTTATTTGTGCTGAGGACACGCGTAACACGGGTATTCTTCTCAAGCATTTTGGAATTAATACAAAACAAATTTCTTTTCATGAACATAATGCTTTTGAGAAAATTCCACAACTAATAGAATTATTAGAAGATGGTCATTCGCTGGCTCAAGTATCTGATGCAGGTATGCCTTCAATTTCTGATCCTGGTCATGATTTAGTTAAAGAGGCTATAGCTCATAAGATCAGTGTCGTTGCCTTACCGGGAGCTTCAGCTGGGATAACGGGGTTAATAGCGAGCGGCCTTGCTCCACAACCACATCTTTTTTATGGTTTTTTACCACGAAAGGCAGGGCAGCAAAAAGCTTTTCTTGAAGAGAAAAAAAACTATCCGGAGACACAGATTTTTTATGAATCACCTTATCGTGTCGCCGATACCCTTTCCCATCTCTTAGAGGTTTATGGTGATCGTCAGGTTACTTTGGTCAGAGAGCTTACCAAGGTTTATGAGGAGTATCAAAGGGGATTAATATCTCAACTGCTAGAATATATCATTCAAAAGCCTTTAAAGGGAGAATGTCTTCTCATTGTTTCGGGTTATGATGCGAATCAGGATATAGATCAAGAAAAAGACGTTGACTATGTAGCTTTAGTGCAAGAAGAAATCAATCAAGGCTGTAAGCCAAATCAAGCAATAAAAAGAATTGCTAAAAAATATCAGCTTAGCCGTCAGGAACTTTATCAGACTTTTCACCAAAATCGAAGCTAATCCTACTTAGTTAGCCCTATTTATTAAAAAATGTATGGGTTTAGAATATTAATATAAAAGAATTATACTATTTTTACGGAAAACGTTTTTTGTTATAAAGGCTTTCAACATCAATACAAAAGTAAAATAAATTAAGGTATGAGGTGATCTAGGATGAGTCAAGATGAAGCAGTAGGATACATTTTTTTAGCAATTTACGGAGTTATTTTTATTATCGGAATGGTATCGCTTGTGATGTCTGCAATTGGGAACTGGCGCTTATTTCAAAAAGCAAATCAACCCGGGTGGTTTGCTCTGATTCCGATATTAGCTGGTTTTACCAAACATAAGATTACATTTGGTCAAGAGAACAGGTGGCTCTATTTTATAGGCTGGGTCATTTCTATCTATTTTTATTATACGCGCTTTTGCTTTGTTAGAGCTTTTGGTGGTTCAAGAGGACTAGCAGTTTTGAGTTTGTTTTTCCCAGGAGTTACAACTTTAATACTTGCTTTTGGCAAAGGATATCAACACAATACTTATCAACCGATTTTACATTTTTTGAGTAACAATTAAAAAAGCTAGTGGTGGGCGACTTTGCATTTGTTGCCTTACCACTGGCTTTTGTTATAAATCTTACTTGGGGTCTAAATTAACAGCGAATAGGAATTTGTGTGAACAAATGAGCAACCTCTTAAGCAATTTTAGTGCCATGAACAATAACAGTTCCTATTTTTTGGCTGAGGTCAAGAGCATTCTGAGCTGTAACACCGCCACCGATCATGATTTCAATTTTAGAAGCAGCATAAGAAACAATTTTCTTTAGGTGATTTATATTATCATAGATATCATTAGCTTCCATAGAACCATGCGTCAAAATTCTGACAAAACCGTAATCAATTAGCTGATCTATAGCATCAAATTGATCTTTTTCTGGAATATGATCAAAAGCCATGTGAAAAACTAAGGGTAGTCCCTGTGTCGCAGGTAGGAGTTGTTCAATAGCTTCAGTATCAAGTTGTCCCTCTTCAGTTAGTAAGCCCAAAACCAAGGCGTCTGAACCGGCTTCAACTGCTTTTATAATATCTTCTTCCATAGCTCTAAGTTCAATGTCATTATAAACAAAATTACCAGCTCTTGGCCTAATCATGGTTGCGACTGAAATAGACTTATCATGAAGTAAGTTACAAGCTTCTTTAATAATGCCAAAAGAAGGTGTCGTCCCACCGACAGCCAAGTTATCGCAAAGTTCAACACGATTAACCTCTAATCCATGTAATTGGTTTAAACTGGTTAGATTTTCTGCACAAAATTCTTTTATTAACATAACGTCCTCCTCTATCTATCTCAATTATATCATTTTTAGGAATAGGAAATAAGTTGGAAAAATCTTTGTAAAATTCTGAAAATTATGCTATACTCTGTATTATTATTCGATTCGGAGGTGTTTTATGACAATTTATAATTTCTCTGCAGGGCCTGCAGTCTTGCCAAAACCTGTACTGGAAAAAGCTCAAGCTGAAATGCTTGATTACCGATCCAGTGGCATGAGTGTTTTGGAATTGTCACACCGCTCCAAAGAATTTGAAGCAATCATTACAGAAGCAGAAAGCTTGCTTAGAGAACTAATGGGAATCCCTGATGATTATAAAGTTCTTTTTTTGCAGGGAGGAGCTTCAACACAATTTTCAATGATTCCTATGAACTTGGCCAAGGATAAGAAGGCTTATTATCACATAGCTGGTTCTTGGGGTAAGAAAGCTTACACAGAAGCGCTGAAACTAGCTAAAACAATTCCTTTTGAGCCTTTATTACTAGCTTCTTCGGAAAAAGACCATTTTACTAATATTCCCTTATATGATAAAGCGGTGATTGATCCTGAAGCTGCCTATGTTCACATCACAACAAATAATACTATTGAAGGAACAGCTATTTATGATTTACCAGATACAAATGGCGTGCCTATTGTTGCTGATATGTCTTCAAATATCTTGGCTGTTAGATACCAAGTCGAAGAGTTTGGAATGATTTATGCTGGCGCGCAGAAGAATATTGGACCAGCTGGTGTCACAGTTGTGATTATTCGTGACGATTTATTGAATCAAGAGCCGATGTTATCAAGCATGTTGGATTATAAGGTACATGTGGAGGCACACTCTTTATATAATACACCTCCTGTTTATAGCATCTATATTGCTAAAATGGTTTTTGAGTGGATCAAAGAGTTAGGAGGCTTAGATCAGATGGAACTTATTAACCGCGAAAAATCGGGCTTACTCTATACTTTTATTGAACAGTCATCCTTTTATAATAACCCAGTAAAAAATCCTAAGGAACGCTCGTTGTCAAATATACCTTTCACAACACCTTCTGAAGCTTTAGATCGTCTATTTATCAAAGAAGCTGAAAAGGCAGGCTTTAAAAATATTAAAGGTCATCGTAGTGTTGGTGGTATGAGGGCAAGTATTTATAATGCTTTTCCTAAAGAAGGCATTGTTGCTTTAGTCGACTTTATGGCTCAATTTGAAGCTCAAAATAGCAAGTAAATCGAGATGAAAAGAGGCAAAATATGGATATCAGACTAGCCTTTCCTAATGAAGTTGGTCCTATTATGGCAATTATTGAAGATGCTAAGACAGTACTGGCATCTTATGGAAGTGATCAATGGCAGGATGGCTATCCTACTGCAGATGTCATTATAGCCGATATTATTGATGGGGTTGGCTATGTGGCCTTAGAAGATGGTGACATTATTGCTTACGCAGCAGCAATTTTTGGCAATGAAGAAGCCTATAATGCTATCTACGATGGGGAATGGTTAACAGATAACAGACACTATGTTACCTTTCATCGTATTGCAGTTGCTAAAGACATCCAAGGGCAAGGTATAGCACAAACTTTTGTAGAAGGATTGATTGAGGGGTTTGATTATGACGATTTTCGTTGCGATACTCACGAGAAAAATTTAGCTATGCAAGCTATTCTGTCAAAATTAGGCTTTCACTTTTGTGGAAAAGTTCCCTTGTCTGGAGTGCGTTTAGCATATCAGAAACTCAAAAAAGAAGATGAAAAGGCGGTAAAATACCAAGAAATTGATGAAGACCGTCGTTACGATTTTTAGAAGCATAATCAGGAAGGAGTGCTGGAGAAGCAAGCCTTCCCAGTAAAAATAGATATGGTTTATAGTGTAAAAACTTTTAATAACATTAACCAAATTGGTTTAAAAGAACTTGGAAACCAATTTCAAATTGATGGTGATTTAGCAAACAATCCGGATGCCTATATTCTAAGGAGTGAGCAATTACACGGGCAGTTCTTTCCAAGTAATTTAAAGGCAGTAGCCAGAGCTGGTGCGGGAACAAATAATATTCCAGTTGACCAGGCTAGTTCAGAAGGGATTGTCGTTTTTAATACGCCTGGAGCAAATGCAAATGCAGTAAAAGAAGCAGTATTGGCAGCTATCTTAATGGCTGCTCGAGATTATATTTCTGCTAATCACTGGGCTAATCGATTACAAGGTGCTGATCTTGGTAAGCAAGTTGAAACTGGCAAGAAACAGTTTGCTGGAACAGAGATTAGTGGTAAAACGCTTGGAGTTATTGGTCTAGGTGCAATTGGGGGTAGAATCGCTAATGATGCCTATCGTTTAGGAATGAATGTTTTAGGTTATGATCCTTATGTCTCTATTGAGACTGCTTGGAGTATTTCAAGTCATGTTCAAAGGGTTAACGACCTCAAAGAAATATTTGCTAAATCTGATTATATAACGGTTCATGTCCCACTGACCCAAGAGACAAAAGCAACCTTTAATGCTGAGAGTTTTGCAATGATGTCAAAAGGAACAACTATTATCAATTTTGCGCGTGCAGAGTTAGTTGATCATCAAGCTTTGCTTGATGCAATTGAGACAGGCGTCGTTAAACGTTATATGACTGATTTTGCAAGTCCAGAACTTTTAAACAGGGAAAAAATTACTGTTTTTCCTCATGTTGGCGGTTCGACTAAGGAAGCCGAATTAAATTGTGCCATCATGGCAAGTCAAACCATTAGACGTTTTATGGAAACAGGGGAAATTACAAACTCAGTTAACTTTCCCAATGTTCACCAAGCCCTATCTGCTCCTTATCGGATTACTTTAATCAATAAAAACGTCCCTAACATTGTCGCGACCATTTCAACAGCAGTATCAGCTTTGGATATTAATATTGATAATATCATTAACCGCTCAAAAGGTGACTATGCTTACACCTTAATTGATTTAGACGAGGGCGACTTAGATAAGGTTAAGCAATTAGTAGAAGATTTTAAAGCTAGTGAGAATATTATTCGTGTGCGGTTGATTAAGAAGCCTTAAGATAAGTTCCTTGACCGTTGATGTTAAGGGATAAATTGAAACAAGGAATGGTTAGAAAAGTGATGAGCTTATCAAAAATAATTTATCATTCTCCCATTGGAGATATGTCCTTAATAGCAGATGAAGTAGGGTTAATTGGTGCTTGGTTTCAGGATCAAAAGTATTTCGAAGCCGGTATCTGTGAGGCTTCGCAACTTCAAGAGACTGTCGTGTTAAGGGAGGCATGTCAGTGGTTAGATACTTATTTCTATCAAACTCCACCCACAAAAGCTGATTTTCTTTCCATAAAGGGTTCAAACTTTCGTCAGAAGGTTTGGCGTTGCTTACAAGAAATTCC
This sequence comes from Streptococcus porcinus, assembly GCF_900475415.1. Lineage (NCBI taxonomy): Bacteria > Bacillati > Bacillota > Bacilli > Lactobacillales > Streptococcaceae > Streptococcus > Streptococcus porcinus. Next base: position 1,492,525 of record NZ_LS483388.1, on the reverse strand, counting down.
TTATGGAGAAACAAGAAGCTATAAAGAAATCGCAGAGATGGTTAATTGTGCTTCAGCACAGGCCGTTGGTGGTGCTGTCGGCCATAATCCCTTTAGTATTTTTATTCCTTGTCATCGAGTAGTAGGATCAGATGGACAGCTAACCGGATATGCTGGTGGTCTGGATAAAAAAATCTGGCTATTAGAGCATGAACAAGGTTTTTAGAAAGGATTCATTATGTACACTTTTTATGAATACCCTAAATGTTCCACTTGTCGTAAAGCAAAAGCTGATTTGAAGCAGTATCTATCTGATTTTGAGACAGTGGACATCAAGTCTAATCCTCCTAAGGCTGGGCTTTTGAAACAGTGGATGGAGAATTCAGACTTTACGATGAAGAATTTTTTTAATACTAGTGGCCATTCCTACAGAGAACTTGGTCTAAAAGATAAAATAGATCGTTTGACTCTAGAAGAGGCAACGCAGCTCCTTGCACAAGATGGTATGTTGATAAAGAGACCAATCCTAGTTAAGGATGGTAAAGTTCTTCAAATTGGTGCAAAGCAATCTTATGAGCGTTTTTTTAAATAAGAGTTGGGGAAGAAACTAACTCTTATCTTGACATTAAAAAAAGACCAAGTATTGAGTATATACTCAATACTTGGTCTTTTTTGGTCATTAGCTTGGTAATTCAGTGTTGATTTGCCACATGATACCGAATTGGTCGATAAAGTTAGCATAGGCTGGACTCCAGAACATTTCTTGGAGTTCCATAACAATTTCTTGGGCATTGACGGACAGTTTAGCATACAGGTCTTGAGCTTCTTCGATGCTATCAACAATAATTGCAGCAGACATGTTACCACCTGCTTTATACTCAAAGTCAGGATTTTCATCAGATAATTGAAGACGAATACCATTGAACTCCATTTGTGCATTCATCACGAGGTTTTCACGGTCTTTTGGACAATCTGGCACACCATCTTTCCAAAAGATTAAATTAGTGATTTCAGCTTTAAAGGCATTTTTGTAAAATTCAACAGCTTCTTTTCCGTTACCATTTGTAACTAAGTAAACATTCAATGCAGTAACCATTTTTTTCTCCTTAATTCAACGAGCTTGTTTGACGAATAGCGATGTAATGACCCTCGTTATCAGTGAAAGTGAAGTGAACCATACCTTGATATTCCATAATTGGGTTTGTATTAACCCCATTTTCAGTCAGGGTTTGGTACTCAGCTTCTAAATCATCAGTTTCCATCAAGAGTGAAGGAAATTCAAGGTTCATTCCAGGATTTGCCTGTGCTACTAAATCCTTATTGTGGATTCCAAATTTAGCAGCGGCATCATGTGAAGGTGCTACTTCATAAGATTTTATACCTTCAACATCTGTTTGATCAGTTATGACAAATCCCATCTTTTCTGTCCAAAAAGTCATTGCAGCTTCAGTGTCATTAACATAAAGCATTGTTGTTGATTTAGCAATCATTTTTTCTCTCCATTAATAATATATAGTTTTAGGTTATTATAGCCCTACTTTGGTAAATTAACAAAAAATTCGACTTGAAAACCTAGAATTTCAGTAACGTTTTTCTAGAAATTTTGATTTTATAACCTTATGTTTAACTGTTGAATCAATAGCCAAATGGAATGCTTGATACCCAAGCTGGAAGCTATGGTTATCAATACTGGGAAGATTTAAGATTTTTCCAGAGATTTGAGCCTCTTGGCTGACGACTAATGGTATCTTTTTTTTCTGTTGTTGGTAATATTGGATAACTCCTACGGCCACATCATCGCTATTAGTAATGATAGCATCAATCGTTTTATCCCCGAGAAAGTGTTTTGTAGCTTTATAGCCATCTTCATAGCTGGAAATATTGCCTAGACTATCAAAAGAAGAAGTATTGCCGAAGATGGACTCATAGGCAACTTTTGTTGATGTAAACGTTGCACTACTTTTTTCATTTCGTGTAAAGAGAAAGATAGGATGCTTTATGGGTTGGTTATGTTTTTTTAGAAACATCATCAGTTGAGAAAGCCCTATTTGACGGTCAATCGAAATACTTGAAAGAAAGGGTGAGTCTGTTTTTTCAAGCAGAACAATCTTACCGTACTTATGATAGGGTGCAATTTGGCTTATATCAAGATTTCGCGATGTAAAAATCAAAGCGTCAAATGCTTTGGCTCTGAGGCTATCAAGGTAAGCTAATTCTTTCTCTTTAAGATAATGTGAAGGAAGGAATTGCAGCTGGTAGTGGCTATCAAAAGCGGCTTCCACTAGACCTTTGATGATTTCAATAAAGTAAGGATGTTTTGTATGAGGAATAACCACTCCAACACGACTTGTTTTACCCCTGCTTAAATTTTGAGCATTTTGGTTAGGGTGATAATCAAGTTCTGCGATTGTTTTTTCAATCTTTTCTGCTGTTTCTTTGGAAACATAACCTGAATGATTGAGGTAGCGGGAGATAGTTGACGGTGCGACGCCAACAATTGTTGCAATGTCACGAATAGTTGTCATCGTTTTCCTTTCAAGTACTGCCATATACCATATGCTACACCATCTTGATCATTGGACTTTGTTACCAATTTAGCTTTTTTACGAATGTGTTCAGAAGCGTTGGCCATAGCAATGGCTGTTCCAACTTTTTCAAACATAGGTAAGTCATTATGACCATCTCCAAAAGCAGCAAGCTGGTGAGTTTGAAGATTTTCCAAATGTATAATATAGTCAATTCCCTTTGATTTTATAGCTTCTCTGCTAGTTATTTCTAAGTAGGCATGCCCGGACTGTTGAATCGTAATAGCCTCCAAACCTAATTGTATCAAATTTTCTCTCACAAGTTGCATTTCAAAAGGATCAAAGGTAATTAACATGATTTTAAAAATATTTTCGTTGGGATTTAAATACTTTTCTATTGGTAAAATTGAGGGTTTGAGCTGTGTTAATTGACTTTCAAAATCCAAGCCAGCATCAGTTTTAAAGCTGATCCAGTCATTTTTAAAATAATAAGATTGGCTAAGGTTGGGAAACTTTTCTTGAAGATATTTAATGAGGAAGTTGGCCTCAGTTTTTGGGATGTGCTCTTCTGAGAATGTTTCTAATTGGTCATTATGATAACGATAGATTAATCCTCCGTTAAAGCCAATTTGTAAGCCTTTCAATTCTAACGAGTCAATAGCTTCTTTCATCTCCATAGGCGCACGAGCAGAAACAAGAGTAATAGGAATTTCAGCCTTAAGAATAGCTTGAGCATTTGTTTCTGAGATGCGTCCTCTAGAATTAAGTAGTGTTCCATCCATATCTAAAAAAATTTTTGAGATTGTCATTTAGTCGTCCTCCAGAGATAATTTTTTTTTAGTATAATTTATGGAACCCATTCCATGTCAAGCTCAAAATAAAAAAAGAAGATTGTCTCTTCTTTTTAAAGATATTTACTGGCTTCTCGTATAGAAAGTGGAGCTAGTTTTTCCTGATGTTGTCTAAGAAAACCTCTAACCCAGTCAGGATTAGTTTTTGAATAATCTCTGAGGCTCCAGCCAATAGCCTTGTTAATGAAGAATTCTGATGTACCCAGATTATTTAAAATAATAGCTGCCAAGAGTTTGTGATTGGTTTTTTCTCTTTTTCCCAGTTGATGGTCGATGGCGATGCGTCTGATCCAAAGATCGTCAGACTGTGAGAAAGTGATCATTAATTCATCCCGTCTGGGATCAGAAATGCTGCCAAAAATATGATCAAAATGGTCTATGGTATCCCACCATTCATTACTGGAAGCATAAGCTAGCAATTTAGGCACATGGTCAAAGCTTAGCCATTTTTGCATAGCCTTAAGGTAATCACAGACAAAATAATGCATCTCCCGTTTAGGGTTTTTCCAAGCTAAATCTAGCAGTTCCCAATCAATGTTTTGAGCTTTTTTATCCTCTTTAATGATTTCTTTATAAATGAGCCGACGTGAGCTAGCTGGAATCCCGTAAAATACAAAATGATTTTTCATATAGGCTGCCATCTTTTGAGCTTGTTCAGGATTTGCCAAGGCTTGCATGTTTTCTTGTAAATGTATAAATCTTTCTTTTGAGGTCATTTTAGAGATCAATTTCAAGGAGAATTGGTGTATGGTCTTGACGAGCTCCAGAGTCAAGCATTTCGGATTTTAGGACCTTATCAGCTACTCTGTTTGACGTTAACCAGTAGTCAATTCTCCAGCCGGTGTTGTTCATTTTACTAGTCTTGCTTCGTTGGGCCCACCAAGTGTAGACATTTGGGATATCTCCGTGAAGATGACGGAAAGTATCCGTGAAGCCTTTTTCTAAAAGTGCGGTAAAGCCAGCTCTTTCTTCATCAGTGAAACCTGGAGAGCGACGGTTACTTGCTGGGTTGGCCAAGTCAATCTCTTTATGAGCGACATTATAGTCGCCTGTAGCTAGGACAGGTTTTTGAGCATCTAATTGCGCCAAATACTCAGCATACTTGATATCCCATTCTTGACGATCGGCTAGTCGTCTTAGGCCGTCACCAGCATTTGGTGTGTAAACTTGGGTAACAAAGAAGTCGTCGAATTCTAACGTAATAATGCGTCCTTCAGAATCCATGGTTGTTGGTGCTCCAATTTCTGGGAAAGTAACCACTGGATTTAGTGTTTGCTTATAAAGGAACATGGTTCCTGCATATCCCTTACGTGCGGGTTCAACAGAAGAACGCCAAACATGTAAGTAATTTGGAAAGTAATTTAAGATGCTTTCTAAGTGTTTTTTAGTAGGACCAGTGGCTGATAGTTTTGTCTCCTGGATAGCAATAATGTCAGCATCTTCACTGACTAGACGGTCAATAACGGCACGTGATAGTAGTGCACGTGGTGATTCTCCTGTTAAGGCAGCATTTAAGGAATCAATATTCCATGAGATGAGTTTCATATAATTCTCTTTCTGTAATTAAGTTAAGTCTATTTTAGCAAAAAATAGGCTAGCAAGCTATTTTTTTCAATCTCAAAACTATTTTAATCAGATTGGATAGACTTTGAAAGTAAATGGTTACTTAGATTATGACAATTTTTATACGGGATAAAAATCTAGATGCTTATTTTAAAAATTAATTTTTAAGTTTCACTCCACTTTTATAGTGTTTACGTTGAAAGTTGTGAAGCTGTTTGCTGAGCCAATGTTTACAAGAACAATGATATGATATATTCTTATTTTCTTCTCTAAATTGCTGTTCATATATAAAAAATTCACAAAGTTTTTTTCTAACATATTAAATAAACACTGTTAAGACAAGCTTTATATGGTCTTTTTATTATAAAAAGAAAAAGTTTGTGAAAAAATAAAGAGAATTTTCTTGACAGGTAGGTCTAATATTTATATAATATTAATATAAATTGAAAGCGCTAACAAATTATATTGATTTTATCTTGTAAAAAGAAAGGTTTTAGACTATATGTTTCAAGCAACATTAGCCGTTATTCCTATTTTATGGTTGATTCTATCTTTAGCAGTTTTCCGGATCCGAGGGGATTTGGCCTGTTTCATAGGATTAATCATCACACTTCTAACCAGTATTTTTGGTTTTCAGTTTAGCGTTGAGGATAGTTTAACCGCTGCTCTAGAAGGAGCGGTAATGGGCTTTTGGCCTATTATCTATATTATAGTAGCTGCTGTATTTACTTATAATTTGACCACAGCTTCAGGTGGAATGACTGTTATCAAACGTTTATTAATGACGATTACAGAAGATAAACGCGTTTTGGTGCTTATTTTAGCCTGGGGGTTTGGAGGCTTTCTTGAAGCTATAGCAGGATTTGGCACTGCGGTAGCTATTCCAGCAAGTATACTAGTAGCATTAGGAATGAAACCTTTACGGGCTGCATTGATCTGTTTAATTGCTAATACAACTCCCACGGCTTTTGGAGCTATTGGATTGCCTGTGACAACTTTGGCACAAGTCACTGGACTAGAGGTTAGGCAACTGTCAGTAATTGTTTCCTTGCAGCTCTTTATTTTGATTGTAGCTATTCCTTTTGTGCTCGTGGCTTTAACTGGGGAAGGTAAAGCGCCTATTAAAGGGGTGTTTAGTTTAACTTTAGCATCTGGCTTAGCTTTTGCTCTTCCTCAAGTTTTAGTTTCCCATTATTTAGGTGCAGAACTTCCTTCAATTATCGGCTCTCTCTTTTGTATCTTGGTCACTATTTTAATGGTGAAATATAGAGAAAGAGGAAGTCAGGCTAAGGTGGTAGATGAACCAGTTGCTCTAAAAGAGGGTTTTAAAGCATCCTTACCATTTATTCTTGTTTTTGTATTTATTATGCTGACCTCCTCACTGTTTCCAGCTATTAATAATGTGCTAGCCAAAGTTTCAACCACGTTATCTATTTATACCGGTGAACACGCAAAACCCTATACAATCAAATGGCTGACTTCACCAGGAACAATGATAATTCTGGCCACCTTTTTAGCAGGATTATTACAAGGCATGTCTTTTGGAGAAATTTTAAGAATTCTAGGAAACAGTATCAAACAGTTAACCAAAACGATGTTGACAGTAGCCTCAATTGTAGCTCTATCTAAGGTTATGAGCTACAGTGGAATGATCAATACAATCGCTATAAGCTTAGTGGCTGTAACAGGTGGTTTCTATCCTTTTATTGCGCCAGTTATAGGTACTCTAGGAACTTTCATTACTGGTAGCGATACCTCTGCTAATGTTCTCTTTGGTGAGTTACAGGTAAAAGCTGCTAATAACCTTAATATGAATCCCTATTGGATGGCTGCGGCCAATATGACGGGAGCGACAGCGGGTAAGATGATTTCCCCACAAAGTATTGCTGTAGCAGCAGTGGCTATTGGTTTAGAAGGTCAAGAAGGAAAGCTTTTAAAAGAAGTTATTAAGTATTGTGCACTCTATATTATACTAACTTGCTTTGTTGTTTTTGCTATTGGAAAAATGCTAGGATACTTATAATCAAACATGAGATTAATCTATTCCTAATAAAAAATAAGTGAGCATATATTTTGACATTAAAAAAGTGTTTTAATATAATTTAGTTATAATTTGTAAGCGTTATCAATTATTAAAAAGGAGAATATTAATGACAGATAATATTGAAATGGCAAATGCGGGTATTGAATTTAAAACGAGTAGTGCTGAAGGAAACGTTGACTTTGTGAATGTTTTTGATCTTGAAAAGATGGCGCAGAAAGTAATTCCTAAAGGGGCCTTTGGCTATATAGCAAGTGGAGCAGGTGACACTTTCACATTACATGAAAATATTAGATCATTTAACCATAAATTAATTGTCCCTCACGGATTAAAAGGTTTTGAAAATCCAAGTACGGAGGTAACTTTTGATGGAGATACCTTAACTTCTCCAATAATTATGGCACCTGTTGCAGCTCATAAATTAGCTAATGAGCAAGGAGAAGTTGCTAGTGCAAAAGGGGTTAAGGAATTTGGTACAATTTATACCACAAGTTCTTATTCGACTACTGATTTACCGGAAATTTCACAAGCACTAGGAGATTCACCACATTGGTTCCAATTCTACTATAGTAAAGATGATGGTATCAACAGACATATTATGGATCGCTTGAAAGCTGAAGGCGTGAAATCAATTGTTTTGACAGTTGATGCTACCGTTGGAGGAAACCGTGAAGTAGATAAGCGTAATGGTTTTGTTTTCCCCGTTGGCATGCCTATTGTTCAGGAATATCTCCCAGATGGTGCAGGTAAAACGATGGATTATGTTTATAAATCAGCTAAGCAGGCTTTATCACCAAAAGATGTTGAGTACATTGCTCAATATTCAGGTCTACCGGTCTATGTTAAAGGTCCACAGTGTGCAGAAGATGCCTTTCGTGCACTAGAAGCAGGTGCTTCAGGTATCTGGGTGACTAATCATGGTGGACGCCAATTAGACGGTGGTCCAGCAGCTTTTGATTCACTACAAGAAGTTGCAGAAGCAGTTGATCGTAGGGTACCAATTGTATTTGACTCAGGAGTCAGACGTGGTCAGCATATCTTCAAAGCTTTAGCTTCTGGAGCAGACCTTGTAGCTCTTGGCCGGCCAGTTATTTATGGTCTAGCAATGGGAGGTAGTGTTGGAACTAAGCAAGTGTTTGAACACTTAAATGATGAGTTGAAAATGGTGATGCAACTTGCTGGTACGAAGACAATTGATGACATTAAACATTTTAAATTGAGACATAATCCTTACGACTCTTCTATTCCATTCAGTCAGAATGCTTTAAAATTAGATTAAAATTCAACCTGCCCCTTTTTAAACGGGGCATTTTTTTAAACTCTATTAAAAAAATTGCCTTAGAACTTTGGCTACTATTCTCCGAAATCGATTGCATTTCCCTTAAATTTGTGATTAAATAAAAATTAATGTTCTATTGGAAAAATGATAGAAAAATATTAATTCAGGAGTTTAATTACAAGTGGAAAAGAAAGAACGATTTTCGTTAAGAAAATATAAATCAGGGACTGTATCTGTCTTAATTGGAACAGTCTTTTTTGTAGGAACGAGCCATGTTTCTGCAGAAGAAGCCTCAAGGATAACAACAGAGGAAATGCCGCAGTCACTGATTGCAAAAGAGTTAGTTCATTCAGATGAGCTTTCTAGTAATGAGGTTGGTGAAGAAGAACAACTTAAGGTTCTGACAGATGTTGGAACAGAAGGTTCAGACACTCAGGAGCTTAATCCAGAAAAAAGTGAAGTGCCTATAGAGGGCATTGAGCAAGAGTTACCTGCTTCTATTGAAGAGACTCCAATTAACACTGATACTCATGATTGGACGCAAGTGACAGGGGCTTGGGAAAAAGGCTATAAAGGGCAAGGTAAAGTGATTGCAATTATCGATACTGGAATTGATGCTAATCACAAAGCCATGAGAATTAGTGATATTAGCCGAGCAAAGTTCAAAGATGAAGAATCTATGAATCTACAAAAAGCTAAGGCAAACATTAACTATGGGAAATGGCTTAATCAAAAGGTTGTTTTTGCACACAACTATGTTGAAAATAATGATAAGGTTAAAGAGGTTAAATTTGACTTTGATTTAGACGATGCTTCTTTCCTAGATTCTATTGAGAGTACTATTATTCAAAGTGTAGATAAAAGAAGACGCCGTGTTTATCCGAGTTCAACTAGTGATAAACCTAAAGAAACAGTGATTCAAATTAATCCAGACGATTTTAGTCAGTTCATTGATTGGACAAGTGAAGATGATGATAGTCAGTATGAGTCTCATGGGATGCATGTTACCGGTATTGCTACCGGAAATCCCCTTGAATCATCGCCTACAGGAGAACGTTTCTTAGGGGTGGCGCCAGAAGCTCAAGTTATTTTTATGCGCGTCTTTGCTAATGACTTAATGGGGACAGGGGAAGCACTCTATATTAAAGCTATTGAAGACGCAGTAGCTTTAGGTGCTGATACTATTAATCTTAGTTTAGGTGGACCTAATGGTTCTTTCTTAGGAGGTAATGCTTCCTTAATGGCTGCTATTGAAAAAGCTAAAAAATCCGGCGTTTCGGTTATTGTAGCAGCAGGCAATGAGCGTTTATTTGGTTCTGATCATGCAGACCCTTTTGCGAGCAATCCGGACTATGGTATTGTTAACTCACCTTCAACGGGAAGAATTCCAACCTCTGTTGCAGCTGTTGATAACAAAATTGTAATTGAACGCTTAATGAAGGTTGAAGGTTTAGAAAATCGTGCTGATTTAGATCATGGAAAAGCCCTTTATACAGAATCGACAGATTATAAAAAAATCCAAGAAGAACTTTCTTTTGATAAAAATTATGATTTTGTTTATATTAATCAGCCAAGTGACGAAGCTTATGAAGGAAAAAACGTTACCGGTAAGATAGTCCTTATTGAGCGTAATCCTAAATATCTTTATGTGGAATTGATAGCACAAGCTAAAAAGCATGGTGCAGCTGGTATTCTTATTTTTAATCATATACCAGGTCAATCTAATCGTAAAATGCAACTAAGTAAAGAAGGACAAGTTCTCCCATCGGCTTTTATTTCACATGAGTTTGGTAAAGCGATGTCTCAACTAAATGGCTCTGGGACAGGACGCTTGAGTTTTGAAAGTAAACTATCAAAAGCAAGCAACCAAAAAGCTAATCAAATGAACCATTTCTCTAGCTGGGGTTTGACATCAGATGGCTATTTGAAACCAGATATCACGGCGCCTGGAGGAGATATTTATTCTACTTATAATGATGATCATTATGGCAGTCAAACTGGAACAAGTATGGCGTCTCCTTATATTGCAGGAGCAAGTTTACTTATCAAGCAATATCTTGAACAAGAACACCCAGATATTAAAGCAGAAGAAATGTCGGACCTTATTAAGAATTTGTTAATGAGTAATGCAAGCATTCATAAAGATCCTAAGACCGAATTAATAACGTCTCCACGTCGTCAAGGTGCTGGAATTATAAATGTGGATGCGGCCATAACAAGTGGCCTTTACATAACTGGTGATGATCATTATGGCAGTGTTTCTTTGGGGAATGTTGGAGAGAAAATCAGCTTTACAGTAACTGTACATAATATTTCCAATCAGGCTAAGAAGCTTCGTTATGTAACGGATCTAATGACAGATAAGATTGTCGACGGTCGTTTTGACTTAAATTCAGTACTTTTGAAATCATATCAAGGTCATATTATTGAAGTTCCTGCTAAGGGGAGACAGTCTGTTACGATTTCTATAGATGTTTCTGAGTTTACGAAAGCACTTACTGAACAGATGCCTAATGGGTACTTCCTAGAAGGTTTTGTGCGTTTTGAAAATGCTGAAAATCAAGTGAAAGATAAGATAAATATTCCATTTGTTGGCTTTAAAGGAGAATTCCAAAACTTAGCAGTTATTGAGGACTCTATTTATGACTTAAAAGCTAAGGGAGAAAAAGGTTTTTATTTTGAAGAATCTGAAACTCCTGACGAGGTATATGTTGGAAAACATTATACAGGCTTAGTGACCATTGGTGCAGATACTAATGTCTCAACCAAAACAATTTCTGACAATGGTCTTCATACTCTTGGAACATATCGAAATAAAGATGGCAAGTTTATCTTGACAAAAAACCAGTCTGGGAAAGTTGTTCTTGCAATTTCTCCAAATAGTGATAAAAATCAAGATTTTGTTGCCTTTAAAGGTGTCTTTTTAAGAAAATATAAGGGACTAAAAGCAAGTGTTTATCGTGCTGATGATCAGCAACGTCAGAACCTACTGTGGACAAGTCAACCACATAATGGTGATAAGAATTATAACAGTGATATTCGTTTCCCTAAATCGACAACCTTATTGTCAACTGATTTTTCGGGTAAAACTTTAAGTGGTGAGGATTTACCAGATGGCAAATATCAATACGTCGTTTCTTATTACCCAGATATCATCGGAGCAAAACGTCAAGAAATGGTGTTTGACATCATTGTCGACCGTGCAAAACCTTTACTGAAATCTGGTAGTTTTAATCCAAAAACAAGAGAATTCAAAGTTCTTGATGTTACTGATCGTGGTCAATCGGGTATACTTAGAGAAAGTGTTTTCTATTTAGAAGAAAAAGATGGCAAACCATATACTATTTCAATAAACCAGGGCTTTAAGTATGTATCTGTATCTGATAATAAAGTCTTTGTAGAAAAATCGAAAAATGGTGGCTTTATATTACCGCTTGATAAGGCAAAATTAGCTGATTTTTATTATATGGTAGAAGATTTTGCGGGTAATACTGCCATTGCAAAACTTGGTCAACAATTACCAGATCAGATTGGTGACGATATTATCACTATCCCGCTAAAAGATGGTAATTATCAAAGCATAGAAGATAATTTGGTGATGACTGATGGTGATTCTGGCTTAATCACTAATCAATCAGATATTATGATTACTAATCGTAATCGATCGCTTAGTCGTTTAGCTAAGGCTAATCAGGCTAAGATTATTCTGTCACCTAATGGTAAAGGTAATAGAGATTTCATCGCCTTTAGAGGGCTACCAGGTAAGGTTTATCGTGATCTAAGTGTAAGTGTCTATAGAGCGGATGATAAGGTAAATAGCTCTGCTATTTGGACAGCGCCTCAAAATGCTTCAATTGATGATTTAAGCACAACAAGCTGGAGTGGTCAAACGCAGTTAGGTGAGAAAGTTCTATCGGGTGCTTACCGTTACGTTATCACTTACCGTGATGCTTCAGGCCAACTCATAAAGCAAGAGCATGAGGTGTTTGTTAGTCATGAGGAACCTATTATTACTAAAGCTATTTTCCGTAAGGACGGTGACAAGGAGTTCTTTAAACCAGGGAAAGTCTTCGAACCTAACAATGTTGGCATAGCTCGAGAAGAAGTTTTCTATGTGTTAGAAAAAGATGGGCGTAAATATGATATTGATACAAGTAAAGATATTGTATCTATTAGTGATCGTCGTGTCCTTATTCCTAGAAATGAGGACGGTAGCTATACTATTCCTAAAATTGAAGGTGTAGCCGCAGCCGATTTTTATTATTTAGTTGAGGATAAGGCTGGTAATATTGTTTATTCAAGCTTGTTGCCAATGAGAAGTGTTTCTGATGGTCATGGTATTCTAGATATTTCTTTAGTTTATAATAACAGTGTTGATAGACCAAAAATTCCTATTACCTATCTAGTGAGAGATGAAAAAGGTCAAGCTCTTGATAAATTAACTTATTATGACGATCGCTCCCAAGTGCTGATATTACCTTTTGGCAAATATAGTTTGGAATTATTAACTTATGATCAAAATGTAGCAGAACTTATTTCTCCAAAAGTATTTACGTTTGAATTAAGTCAAAGTAATGACTTTGTTCATCACGCCTTTATCACAAGGAAATCTGAGTCTGGAATGGTTAGAGTCATTTTTGATAAGTTGTTACCAAAAGGAAGCAGTGTTTCCTTACAATCAGAAAATGGTCAACTTATAAATCTAGATCAATCATTATATGTGCCAACTGCCTACGGGGCTTCCGTTAGGGACGGTCATTATAACATTATTGTGACTTTACCAGAAGGCTACCAAATAAGTGGAACTACAAGTATTAAGGCTCTTCAAAATGACGTTATTGAAACGCATTTGCAAATCATGTCTAAGAGATCTCTTGTAACTGGTGGAACACATTTTGAGCTTCCAAATGAAGTATCTAAGCCGACTATTCAAAATAGGGTAGAAGCAGGTCAAAATACGGAGAAAGCTTCGCAAGCTAATGGGACAACTTGGCAGCTACCAACAACGGGAGATAAGCAATCTTTCCTAGCTATGCTGATGGGAATTATCCTTCTTTGGATGGCTAAGTTAGGCCTTTCTAAAAAAATGAAAGAAAAATAAAAAGTTTAACTAAATAGTCTATAAAAGGCTGGCATATTGCCAGTCTTTTATACTGCTTAATGCAGTAAACTTTCTGCAGGTATGGTATAATAAGATTCATGATAGTTTATCATTAAAAAATATTTAGGAGAATGAGATGAAAAAACAGGTTCAATCTTTAACGGGGTTACTCTCTCTACTAATCATTGTAGTCTATTACTGGGTAAAACTGCCTCCAATTAATCCCTTGAGTGGCGATTTTTGGGTCTTTCTTATTTTCCTTCTGTTTCTTTTAGCTGTTAATATTTTTGTCATGTCACTTACTAAAGGGTTGACAGAGCTATTTCAAAGGAAATATTCCCAAAATCAAGCTAAAGATGTCACTCGATATTTTAATTTCTTCTCAGGGACTGTGCGCTGGCTCATCCTTATTATCTTAGCTATCGCTATGGGGTTGGCCTTGATATCAGTGCTAAACTCAAGAGTTTTGCGGGCGAAGAGTTATGCTAAGGTGATTAAGGTTAAAGATGCTGATTTCAAAACAGATTTTCCAGAAAGTGATATTTCAACTTTAGCACTCTTAGATAGAGAGTCTGCAGAAAAAATTGGAGATACCTATTTAGGAACTATTGATAAAGTTTCACAATTTGGTATTTCAGATGAATACCGTCAGATTACTATTGGAAAGCAACCTTTTCGAGTATCCCCATTGGAATATAAAAGTTTTTGGAAATGGGTGACAAATCGTCAAGAGGGGATTAGTTACTATGTCAAAGTCAATCAAACTACTGGTAAAGCTGAGCTAGTAAAATTATCAAAACCGATGAAATACTCAAATTCTGAATTCATGTTCCGCGACACCATGCGTCATTTACGTTTTAGTCATCCATTTACTATTTTTTCTGATCCATCTTTTGAAGTAGATGATGATGGAAATCCCTTCTATATTGCAACCACTTATGCTCCAAAATTTGGGTTATCATCAATGGATCCAAATGGTGCAATCATTCTTGATGCTGTGACAGGAAAATCGCGTTACTATAGTTTAAAAGAGATTCCTAAGTGGGTTGATCGTGTCTACTCCGCTGAAAATGTTATCAAACGGGTAAATGATCATTATACCTATCAAAATGGTTATTGGAATACCATTTTTAGCCAGTCAGGTGTGAAAAAAACAACTGATAGTTACAACTATATTACAATAGGATCAGATATCTATTTATATACAGGAATTACTTCTGCTACAGCCGATTCCTCAAACCTTGGCTTTATCCTAGTTAATATGAGAACACGCCAAATTACTAATTACAGATTAGCATCGGCTACAGAGACTTCTGCCATGAAGTCAGCAGAAGGTGAAGTTCAAGAAAAGAACTATAAGGCAACTGCGCCAACACTTGTTAAATTGAATAATAAAGCCTTTTATCTTATTCCGCTGAAAGATGATGCTAGTTTGGTCAAATCTTATGCCTTAGTAGATGCAGAAGATTATCAGCAAGTAACTGTTAATAACGATATTTCGAGCTTAATTGCCCAATTTACAGACCGAGATACAAGCGGATTAACTTCCCTAGGAAGTTCGACTAAGAAAGTAAAAGTAATTCAAGGCCAAGTCCAAGAGGTAGCAAGTCAAATTGTCTCAGGAACAAGTATTTACTATTTGATTTCTGATGGAAAAATTTATAAAGTAAAAGCAAGTAGGGAAAGTTCAGATCAGCTTCCATTTCTTAAGGTTGGAGACCGCTTTAAAGCAGAGTTGGGAGAAGAGAACTTCTTGCAAAACTTCAAGATTGTCGAAAACTAATAGCAATCAAGGTGGATGAATTTTTCATCCACTTTTTCTGAAAATTTATCCTCAAGCTAATTGTTTTCTAAAATTAGCTGTGCTATACTAAATTTAATCTTATAAAAGCTTTCGGTATTTATCTAAAGAAAGAACTATGAAAGCTATTTGGGCTGAAAAGTGCCTCATATTCAAAACTTGTAAAAATACTGGCTAACAGTATTTTTATTTTGTTATTTGTGAAACGGAAGGGAAAATGTCAAATCAATCACGAAAAAACAAACGGAAAAGACACCAAGTCTATGAAGGAATTCGCTGTGCTTCAGCTTTGACTTTTATCAGTGGATATGTTAATACTTTCACATTTATGACTCAAGGAAGACGCTTTGCAGGTGTTCAAACTGGAAATGTGATGTATTTAGCTATTCGTATAGCCGAAAAAAACTACCTTCAGGCCTTGGATTTTTTAGTACCTATTTTCTTCTTTATGTTGGGACAGAGTTTTGCTTACTTTGCTCATAGATGGTCCAACAAACATCATCTGCATTGGCATTTACTGGCTAGTGCGACGCTTACTACCATAGCCTTAGTGACAAGTCTAGTGACGCCATTTACAAGCCAATTTATAACCGTAGCTGCACTGGCTTTTTTTGCATCAATCCAGGTGGACACCTTTAAGTCTTTACGAGGAGCCAATTATGCCAATGTCATGATGACGGGCAATATTAAAAATGCAGCTTATATATTAACTAAGGGGCTATATGAAGGAAATAAAGAGCTCATTCTTATTGGGCGTAATACTTTGATTATCATTATGACTTTTATTTTAGGAGTTATTTGCTCAACATTTTTATCTTATCAATTTGGTGAGCTGGCACTTATAGCCATGTTGCTTCCTTTAAGTTATGTCAATTATTTACTCTTAGCAGAGCATCTCTATATTCAACGAAAAATCAAACCAATTGTTGGCAGATAAGTTCCTGGACTTGGTTTTTTTGCCAATTAGAATATGCTATAATAAATTAATATCTCTTGAGAAGGTCGCTAAAACCGGTTAGAGAAGAAATTGATAAGGTTTCATTAGCCTTGAAAGGAAATCAAATGACTGATAAAAAACCATTTTATATTACAACACCTATTTACTATCCATCAGGAAAATTACATATTGGTTCTGCCTATACAACTATTGCTTGTGATGTTTTAGCTCGTTATAAGCGTTTGATGCATCATGATGTCTTTTATCTAACAGGACTTGATGAGCACGGTCAAAAAATTCAAACTAAAGCAGAAGAAGCAGGAATAACACCACAAGCATATGTTGATGGTATGGCGAGAGATGTTAAGAAACTTTGGTCTTTACTGGACATTTCTTATGATAAATTTATTCGCACGACAGATTCTTATCATGAAGAAGTAGTGGCTCAAGTTTTTGAAAAATTATTAGCCCAAGATGATATTTATTTAGGAGAATATTCAGGGTGGTATTCTGTATCAGATGAAGAATTCTTTACTGAAAGTCAATTAGAAGAAGTTTTCCGAGATGAAAACGGTAAAGTAATTGGTGGTATTGCTCCTTCTGGACACAAAGTTGAGTGGGTATCAGAAGAGTCTTACTTTTTACGTCTGAGTAAATATGCTGATAAGTTAGTAGCTTTCTTTAATGAACACCCTGAATTTATTCAGCCTAATGGTCGGATGAATGAAATGCTTAAAAACTTTATTGAACCTGGTTTGGAAGATTTAGCTGTCAGTCGGACAACTTTTACCTGGGGAGTCAAAGTGCCATCAAATCCAAAACATGTGGTTTATGTCTGGATTGATGCGCTTCTTAACTATGCAACGGCCCTTGGTTATGCTCAAGAAATGCATGAAGATTATGACAAGTTCTGGAATGGTACTGTCTTCCACATGGTTGGTAAGGACATCCTGCGTTTCCATTCCATCTATTGGCCAATTCTCCTCATGATGTTGGATATGAAATTGCCAGAACGCTTGATCGCCCATGGTTGGTTTGTCATGAAAGATGGTAAAATGTCTAAATCTAAGGGCAATGTTGTCTATCCAGAAATGTTGGTTGAACGTTATGGGTTAGATTCTCTTAGATACTACCTAATGCGTAGTTTACCTGTTGGTTCTGATGGTATGTTCACACCCGAGGATTATGTTGGACGGATTAACTATGAGCTTGCTAACGACTTGGGTAATTTACTAAACCGTACCATTGCTATGATTAACAAATACTTTGGTGGTCAAATTCCAACCTACCAAGCAGGTGTGACGGATTTTGACGCTGATTTAGAAGCAATTGTAGCTGCACAAATTGAAGAATACCATGTGCAAATGGAAGCAGTTGACTATCCTCGTGCTTTAGAAGCTGTTTGGACTATTATTTCTCGAGCTAATAAATACATTGATGAAACAGCTCCTTGGTTACTAGCTAAAGAAGATGGCAATAAAGAAGATCTAGCATCTGTCATGGCTCACTTGGCAGCAAGTCTGCGCGTAGTTGCACACTTGATTCAACCATTCATGATGGAAACCTCTAATGCTATCATGACTCAACTTGGTTTAGAAGCGGTAGCAGACCTAGAGGATCTTTCATTAGTTGGTATTGCGGCTCAAACCACAGTTATTTCTAAAGGCCAACCTATTTTCCCACGCCTTGATATGGAAGAGGAAATTGCTTACATCAAGGAACAAATGGAAGTCGGCTCTGTGCTTCCTCAGGAAAAAGAATGGATTCCTGAAAACGTTGAACTCAAAGCGGAAAAAGAGGAAATTAAATTTGAAACATTTGATGCTGTTGAGATTCGCGTAGCTGAAGTCAAGGAAGTTTCTAAGGTCGAAGGTTCGGATAAATTGCTACGCTTCCGTCTTGATGCAGGAGATGGAGAGGATCGTCAAATTTTATCTGGCATCGCTAAATTTTATCCTAACGAGCAAGAATTAGTTGGGAAAAAATTGCAAATCGTTGCTAATTTGAAACCTCGTAAAATGATGAAAAAGTATGTCAGTCAAGGAATGATCTTATCAGCGGAGCATGGTGATCGTCTGACTGTCTTGACAGTTGATCCGCAAGTTCCAAATGGGTCGGTGATTGGTTAAGTTGCAAGTCAAAAAAACTATTTCCAACTAGCAATGGTTGAAAATAGTTTTTTCTTAAGCATTCTTTAACCTTAAGCCGGTAGACTAAGCAAAAACTATAGGGAGTGAGTATGCCTATTTTTCGTAAATTTCAGTTCTTTAAGAATAAAAATAATTATCTTGTTTTGGAACTCATTAGAGCTGTTTTCTTTTATGTCATGGTTGGGCTTTTTTATCTATCTGGAATTATCTTGATATTGATGGTAACAAGTCATGATGCCATTATCAATCTACCTATTATCAAAGATCGTTTTTACGGTTTAGCCAGCATGGCCCTTATCCGTCAGGTTCCTAGTTTACTTTTAGGATTCTCGCTACTTATTTGTGGGCGAGCGATTGGAAATAGGAGTACTAAAGCTTTCTTTCCAACTCTGATTTTTCTGTGTTTAGCTATTTTATATACTATCTTTTTTTATAGAAGTTTTGCGCCAACGGCAGTCCTGATTTTTCTGGTGATATTACTCTGTATTAGTCGACCAAATCTCTATCGTCATCAGCTTATTATTAGTCATGAAGATGCTTTTCTTGATGGGATTATCTGGTCTTTTTTGGGGCTCTCCTATTTTATTTTAGGTTATACTAATTTGGTAGATGCACATCATAGATCGCGTATTTCTTTAGAAAAGCACTTTTCTGTCCCTACGTTTCATTGGTGGTTGATGGGCTTATTAACTTTATTTTTGATTACGATTAGTTTAACTGCTTTAATACTATTTTTAAAGTACCGAAGAGTCGAAATTGGGCAACCTTTTGATAAAGAGCGCTTTGAGCAAATTCTTAAAAAGGGTGATCATCATTATACTGGACTGGCTTACCTTCAAGACAAAAGAATTTGGTATTATCAGGCTCAAGGACAGGATCAAATAGCTTTGCAATTCAGATCGCAAGGAGATAAACTTCTCGTTATGGGAGATTTTTTTGGCAATCGTGATTATTTTGACGAAGCATTAGAATCCTTTATGAATGAGGCGGATTTGTATAATTATCATCCTGTATTTTATGAGGTGTCTGAAAAAGAAGTCATGGCAATTCATGACCATGGCTTTGATTTCATTAAATTAGGGGAAGAAGGAATTGTTGATTCAGTTCAATTTTCACTTTCAGGTAAGAAAAAGCAAAATTTAAGGTCAGTATCTAATCAGGTTGAAAAGGCTGGCTATAACTTTTCTGTTCTTGAGCCCCCTTACTCTAAGGAATTGATATCATCCTTAAAGGTGGTTTCTGATGAATGGCTAGCCGGTCGAAAAGAAATGGGATTTTCACTTGGTTTCTTTGACGACTTTTACTTAGGTCATAGTGATATTGCTATTTTAGAATCAATGGAGGGTGAAATTGTTGCTTTTGCTACTATTGAAAAATCTGATACAGAAAAGATGCTCTCAGTTGACTTAATGCGTTATTTGAATAAGGCTCCAAAAGGTGTTATGGATGCTCTTTTTATAAGATTAATAAACCATGCTAAACTAAAGGGAGTTGACTATTTTAATATGGGGATGTGCCCTTTGTCTAATGTAGGAAAAAATCGTTTTAGTTTTCTTAATGAAAAGTTGGGCTATTTACTCTATCAGTACGGCTCTCAAATTTACTCTTTTGATGGGCTAAGGCACTACAAGCAAAAATTCGCCCATAAATGGGTTCCTTACTACATAGCTTATCCTAAACAATGTTTGTTTTTATTTGTTATAGTTGCCTTAGTTCAAGTCTCCTATCGACAGAAATAGCTATTGTCATCTTGAAAGTAGAGAAAACTATTTACATAAAAATAAGGCCTTTAGGCCTTATTTTTATGTAAATAGTTAGAAAATTTTGAAAAAGGGCTAGTATAATCAAGCTTTTTTGTTATAATAGAAAGCACTTATTTATGGGGCAAGAATTAACAGATAGTTGACCCTTTAACAAAAAAATTAGAGGAAAGGTGTAAATTTAGGTTTACATAGAGGCACTTTATGATAAAAAAAGGATTTTTAACAGGATTGCTATTATTTGGCATTTTTTTTGGAGCTGGCAACCTCATTTTCCCACCGGCTTTAGGTGTGGCTTCGGGTCATCATTTCTGGCCAGCTATTTTAGGATTTTGTTTGTCCGGAGTTGGCCTAGCTATCATCACTCTATTAGTGGGAACTTTGACTAACGGAGGTTTTAAACATGAAATGGATCTTAAGTTTAGCCCTTGGTTCTCGCTCAGCTTTTTGGTTATTCTTTATTTAACTATTGGTCCGCTTTTTGCTATTCCAAGGACGGCTACAGTGTCTTTTGAAGTTGGTCTATCACCTCTTGTTGGTAATAGCCAGATGGCTCTCATGATTTTTTCTTTTTTCTTTTTCTTGGCTGCTTATCTACTTGCTAGTCATCCGACTAACATAATGGCTAGTGTAGGTAAGGTTTTGACTCCTATGTTTGCTTTGCTTATTCTCTCATTAGTAGTTGTAGGAGCATTTAAATATGGTCAAGCTGACAGTGGTACAGCTAGCGCCGAATACCTTACTAATGCTTTTGGTGGTGGCATTTTAGCGGGCTATAATACAATAGATGCTCTAGCCGCAGTTGCTTTTTGTTTAGTAGCAACTGAGACCTTAAAACAATTTGGTTTTGCTAATAAAAAAGAGTATTTATCAACGATATGGGTAGTTGGAGTAGTGACCAGCCTAGCTTTTAGCATTCTCTACATTGGTTTAGGCTACCTAGGTAACAAATTTTCTGTTCCAGAAAATGTACTGACTGATCCTTCAATCAATAAAGGGGCTTATGTTCTAGCGCAGGCTTCTTATCAGCTATTTGGTTCCTTTGGACGCTACTTCCTTAGTGTCATGGTCATTTTAACCTGTTTTACCACTACGGTCGGTTTGATTGTTGCGGTGTCTGAATTTTTTGCTAAACATTTTACCAAGCTATCATACAAAGTTTATCTCAGCCTCTTTACCCTTATTGGTTTTCTAATTGCCAACTTAGGGTTGAATGCCGTTATTGCTTTTTCGCTTCCAGTACTTTCTCTCCTTTATCCAATTGTTATCGTTTTAGTAGTCATTATCCTACTTAATAAGCTAATACCTTTGTCTAAAAGAGGCATGTCTTTGACCATAGTCATTGTGACCATCATTTCCTTTTTAGAAGTTTTAGCAGGCTTAATGCCTAAAACAGCTCTTGCGACTTTTGCTGATTATTTACCGCTTCACGCTATGTCAGTGGGTTGGTTATTGCCAACAATGTTTGGTCTTGTTATTGCTATGCTGTTACCAGATAAGATAAGAGGAGAAGTTTTTGATTTGAAGCAATTTGAAAAGGAAGCTTAACGGGAATTAGGGATAATCCCAATGAGAGCCATTTGGCTCTTTTTTTGATATACTGACAGGTAGTATAGACTGAAGGAGTAGAGGTTTTGAAAGAGATAAGTAAAGAAAAATTTAGCCTGTATATGGCAAATGCTGACAATTCAAAAGACCTTCTTTATCTGAAACATGAGCTGAAAATTGATTCTGAGATTCTAACTTATGCTGCAGATAAAAATGAGTTGTCCCATTTAGAATATGATCGTGACGAAAAAACCTTATTGTTGATTTATAATGTTTTAGATATTTATAAGCAGGATTACCATTATCAGACCGTTCCAATTACTTTCTTTGTTTATGGAAATCATCTCATTACAATTTATAAGGATAAAAGCAGTTATATTGTCAAACAAATGGAGAATTTGCTAGAGAAAAACAAGACCTTATCACTGTATAAATTTTTGTTTACAGTCCTTTACCTCATTTCCAAAAATTATTTTCCCACAGTGGACAGCCTTAATTCGGAACGAAATCGATTGAATAATCTATTGCGAGAAAGAACGAGTAAGAGAGAACTTTTGCAATTGTCAGACTTAGAAACGGGCTTAGTTTATATAGTCTCAGCCAGCAAACAAAATGTCCTCTTAATTGAGCAACTAAAAAGCCATCTCTTGTATCTTAGCCTTAATGATGTTGAAGAGGAACAATTAGATGATGCCTTGATTGAGGCGCGGCAGTTAGTAGAAATGGCACAATTATCTGCACAAGTTTTGTCACAATTAGAAGGTACCTATAATAATGTCTTAAATAATGAGCTGAATGACACCATGAAAATTTTGACCTTATTATCTATTCTGTTAACTATTCCAAGCATTGTGACAGGATTTTTTGGTATTAACGTACCTTTGCCACCCCTTTTAACTCAACATCCTTTGGGGTGGTTAATGGTGATAGGGATTTCGGTCATCCTTTGGTTTGTTATGGCATTTATCTTAAAACTAATGATGAACTATAAACGTAAATAAAGATATTGGTTGGAACACTAATAGGCTATCTCACTAGCACTTCTTAATCAACTTTTATTATTTTAGAGAAATACTAAGAAAATCCTTATTGTAAATAAAAAAATAAGTTAGTTTACCTAGTGGGGTGAAATAAGTTTAGATACAAAAAGTACTTTAGCAACCTCTTAATTACTGGTGTAACAACATTTATAGGACTTTTCAATATCTTTAAATATTCCCTCAATGTTTACGTTTGTACTAAAAAGGTCATCAAATCAACATTCGATAACCTAAAAAGTAATATAAGGTGAATATATTGTTAATGAATTCATCAAGAACGAACTAGCACCCCGAAAAGGTGCTTTTTAGTTTGGCTTATTGATTTACTATAACATGCTTAGCACTACTAGGAAAAAGAGGAAGTTAATTTTTCAGCCAATCTTTGAAATTCCACAATTGGTCTTGAAGGCCGTCTCTTAAGCGTTTGTGCCAAGGTTGGTTATTGTCATATTCAATATATTTTAGATAAGCTTCTTCAGCAATTTTTTGTTCTTCTTGTTGTTTAAGCCTCTCTTTCTCAGACTTTTCTTTTTTAAGAGTTTCTGAATCTTTTAATTTTGAGCTCCCTCCATAAAAGCCAGTATCTGCACGGTAACGTAGTGTTAATTCATCTCCTTCTTGTGGTGATTGTAGAGTTACAGTGATTGGGAGTCCTGCCTCACCTTTATTGTCATTATATATAAACGATAGTTCTTTATTATTGTCTCCTTTTAGGAATACTCGAGGACTAGTGTTAGGTTCCTTACCCACTCTATCATTTGTTCCATTCTGTCTAGTAGAAGAGTCATCATAATAGCTAAGATCTTTATCATTTACTTTTAGTGGATTATAAGCACCCTTGTTTTTTAAAAATGACACTGACCAACCTTTAGGTAATGTTATTGTTAGATTATTGTTATCAATAGTAACAGGTATATTGTTTTCGTTATTATACTGATTTGGGTCTAACTCCCATTTCAGATTTTCCTGTGAGGTTTCTTTATTAATTTGGTTGACTTCTTCCTCCGCTATCACATTAGGTGCTATTCCAAGAGAAAAGAGCGCTATGGCTAATAGTAATACTTTTTTCACTTTATATCTCCGTTTCTAGAATTAAAATCTAATTTGATTATAACGCTTTCAATCAGAGAGATATAGAGCATTTTTTTAGATAAATTTTAAAGAATGACCAAAACTATGTTTTGCAGTGAATAGTGTGTTATAGATACGAATCAGCTATAAAAACTATTAATTTATTGAGGGTTTTCATAAAGTGTGATACTATACTGTACGAAGTGAGCTGTATTGGTTTTCAAATTCCAAAGGAGAGGTATTTTTAAATTCTTCTACGAATCGGTGTATTGATTGATGCATAGAAAAGAGACTGTAGGGAGTTAATAAAATAGATTTTCCTATTTTTGACCTTTAGATAACTCGCTAATTTTAGTTAGTCATTTTTTGCTCATTATACCTATGCTAATTCTGTTAAAAACAAGTATCAAGCGTAGTTTTTAAAAAGTATTATGAGCAAAAACGCGGACAATAATTTATATTTTCAATAAAAAAGCCTAGCTATATCAACATTTATAGAGAACAAAGGAGAAAAACATGACATTTGAAGAAATTTTACCAGGGTTAAAGGCCAAGAAAAAATATGTGCGAACTGGCTGGGGTGGTGCCGAAAATTATGTACAACTCTTTGATGTTATTGAACAAAATGGCCAACCGTTAGAAGTGACTCCTTATTTTTTAATCAATGTCTCAGGTGCTGGGGAAGGTTTTTCGATGTGGTCGCCAACACCATGTGATGTTTTAGCTAGTGATTGGATTGAAGTCAATGACTAAAAAAGTTCTCGTTACGGGTGTAGCGTCAGGAATTGGTAAGGCCCAAGCAGAGTTATTTTTAAATAAGGGTTATCAGGTTTATGGTGTTGATATCAAACCTAAGCCAGACTTATCAGGTAACTTCCAATTTTTGCAAATAGATCTTTCGTCAGATTTAGCTCCCCTTTTTCAATGGCTACCATCAGTTGACATTCTCCTCAATACGGTTGGGATATTAGATGCTTATAAACCTCTCCTAGAAATAGATATGGCAGATTTTGAAAAACTATTTGCACTTAACTTTTTTTCAATGGTTAAGCTTACACGTTTTTATTTGGAGAAAATGCTGGTGCAACAAAGGGGGATTATTATTAATATGTGCTCCATTGCTAGTTTTCAAGCTGGCGGAGGCGGTGCTGCTTACACAAGCAGTAAACATGCTCTTGCTGGTTTCACTCGCCAATTAGCTCTGGATTATGCTAGAGCAGGGATTCAAGTCTTTGGTATAGCACCAGGTGCTGTTCAAACAGCTATGACAGCTAGTGATTTTGAAAAAGATGGTTTGGCTGATTGGGTAGCACAAGAAACCCCAATTGGAAGGTGGACTCAGGCTGAAGAAATAGCAGACCTAACTTATTTTTTAGCCTCTGGTAAAGCTGCATCTATGCAAGGGGAAATTGTTAAAATTGACGGTGGTTGGACCCTTAAATAGCTCTATTATTAACAAAACTGAATGGAACTAGAGATGATTATTAGACAAGAAGAAAAAGAGGATTTTAAGGCTATCTACCAGTTGGTGACAGAAGCTTTCGCTTCGGCAGAACATAGTGATGGTACTGAACAAGACTTAGTTGAAGCCTTACGTGAGGGCGATTCCTATATAGCAGAGTTGGCTTTGGTTTTAGAAGTTGATCAGCAACTGCGAGGCCATATCATGTTTACCAAAGCAAAAGTTGGCCAGCATGAAGCTTTAGTTTTAGCACCTTTGAGTGTTGCTCCTTGCTATCAAAAGCAGGGTTATGGCGGTGCCTTGATTGATAGAGGCCATCAAGTAGCAAAAGACCTTGGTTATGATTTGATTTTAGTATTGGGTAGTGAACGCTATTATCCTAAGTTTGGCTATCAACCAGCGGAGTTTTTTGGCATCAGTTTGCCAGAAGGTTTCCCTCCAGAGAATTTTATGGCCTTATCATTATGCGGGAATCATCATTTCTTAGGCCAAGTCAGCTTTGCTAAGGAATTTGGAATAGATTAAGGAGAAGAAGTAGATGAAATTAACAGTTATTGGAACAGGAAAGATCGTTGAAGAAGCTCTACCAGTTTTATCAGAAACCAAAGGGATAGAACTTAAAGCAATTGTTTCGACTAAAAGAAGCCTTGATAAAGCCAAAATGTTTTCTGACTTATACGAGATTCCTCACTTTTTTGATGATTTAGAGGAAGCATTAGCCGATAGCAATAGTGATACTGTCTATATTGCTACGCCCAACCATTTACATTATGAAATGGCAAAGGCTGCTATTTTGGCTGGAAAACACGTTATCTGTGAAAAGCCTTTCACTTTGAAACTATCACAAGCACAGGAGTTGGCAGAATTAGCTAAACAAAAACAGTTAATGCTTTTAGAAGCTATTACCAATCAGTATTTAGAGAATTTCAGTTTTATTAAAGAACATTTGTCTGAACTCGGTGACATTAAAATTGTTGATTGTAACTATTCTCAATATTCTTCGCGCTACGATGCTTTTAAAGATGGTGTGATTGCGCCAGCTTTTGATCCTGAAAAAGGAGGTGGAGCGTTAAGGGATTTAAATATCTACAATATCCATTTGGTGGTAGGTTTATTTGGAGAACCTGAGCAGGTAACTTACCTGCCGAATATGGAGAGAGGTGTTGATACATCGGGGATTTTGCTTTTAGACTATGCTAATTTCAAAGCAGTTTGTATAGGAGCTAAAGATTGCAGTGCTGAAATCAAATCAACAATTCAGGGGAATAAGGGATCTCTTGCGATTCTTGGTGCTACAAATACTCTGCCTGAAATCCAAGTGACAAAGAATGGTGAATCGCCACAACAATTTAATACGAATCAAGGAAATCATCGTATGGTTGCGGAATTCCAAGTCTTTCAAGAAATAATTGATTTCAAAGATTTTGCCCGTGCTCAAGCTGCATTAAATCATAGCTTATCAGTTATGAAAGTTCTTGAAAAAGCCAGTGAAAGCCTGTCATAAGTGATTGAGATTGACACGGTCAATCTCTTTTTTGCTACACTTCACTTGTAAATATGCTATAATGAGTTGATATTGAATTTAGGAAAAAGGAAAAGATATGACAAATTATGCAATCATTTTAGCTGCTGGTAAGGGAACTCGTATGAAATCGGATTTACCCAAAGTGCTTCATAGAGTATCAGGCCTGACGATGCTAGAGCATGTTTTTAGAAGTGTTGCTGCGATTCAGCCAGAAAAAAACGTAACAGTTGTCGGGCACAAGGCTGAATCAGTAAAAGAAGTATTAGCTGGACAATCAGAATTTGTCTTGCAAACGGAGCAGTTGGGAACTGGACATGCTGTCATGATGGCTGAAGCAGAATTGGCTGGCTTAGAAGGGAACACTTTGGTTATTGCAGGTGATACCCCACTTATCACTGGAGATAGTCTTAAAAATTTAATTGATTACCATGTCAACCATAAAAATGTTGCGACTATTCTGACTGCTAAAGCTGAAGATCCCTTTGGTTATGGTCGTATCATCCGCAACAGTGATGGAGAAGTGACAAAGATTGTTGAGCAAAAAGATGCTAATGAGTACGAGCAAAAAGTTACTGAGATTAACACTGGTACCTACGTTTTTGACAACAAACGCCTTTTCGAAGCTCTAAAAAACACCAATACGAACAATGCGCAAGGTGAATATTATCTAACAGATGTTATTTCTATTTTTAGGGAAAATCGTGAAAAAGTTGGAGCTTATGTTCTTCGTGATTTCAACGAAAGTTTAGGAGTTAACGACCGTGTAGCGCTTGCTACTGCTGAATCTGTTATGAGACGACGTATCAATAAAATTCATATGGTTAATGGTGTTACCTTCCAAAATCCGGATGCCACTTATATTGAAAGTGATGTTATTATTGACCCTGATGTGCTATTGGAAGCAAACGTGACCTTAAAAGGAAATACAAAAATTGGTGCAGGTACTATTCTGACTAATGGAACGTGTCTTATAGACGCTCAGGTAGGTCAACGTGTTGTCATTACAAGTTCCACTGTTGAAGAGTCAACGTTAGCTGATGGAGTTACTGTTGGACCCTACGCCCATATCAGACCAGGTTCGACCTTGGCTGAAAAGGTTCATGTTGGAAACTTTGTTGAGGTTAAGGGATCATCAATCGGGCAAAATACTAAGGCTGGTCACCTAACTTATATAGGTAATGCGGAAGTAGGCTCAGATGTTAACTTTGGTGCTGGTACCATCACAGTTAACTATGATGGGCAGCATAAATTCAAAACTATCATAGGTAATAATGTCTTTATCGGTAGTAATTCAACATTGATTGCGCCACTTGAAATCGGTGATAATGCTTTAACTGCTGCTGGCTCTACCATTTCAAAAAATGTAGTGGCTGATAGTATCGCCATTGGTAGAAGTCGTCAAGTGACAAAAGAAGGCTATGCTAAACGTCTACCCCACCATCCTGAAAATAAATAAAACGGATATAAAGGAGAAGAAGCATGGAATTTGAAGAAAAAACGATTGCTCGACAAACAATTTATGAAGGGGCTATTTTCGATGTCGTTGTTGATGATGTTGAATTACCCAATGGTTTGGGTCAAGCTAAGCGAGAATTAGTTCTCCATCGAGGTGCCGTTTCTATCCTAGCAGTCACTCCAGAAAATAATATTCTTATTGTAAAACAGTACCGTAAAGCTATTGAGGCTGTTTCTTATGAGATACCAGCGGGAAAATTAGAAATCGGTGAAGAAGGTTCTGAATTAGAAGCCGCTAGTCGTGAACTAGAGGAAGAAACTGGTTATAAAGGGCAATTAGAGCAAATCTCTGAATTTTATACGGCAATCGGTTTTTCAAATGAAAAGATAAGATTGTACCTTGCAAGAGATTTACAAAAGGTTGAAAATCCGAGACCACAAGATGATGATGAAGTTCTTGAAGTATATGAGTTGTCTTATCAAGACTGTTTAGATCTGATTGCTATGGGACAAATTGTAGATGCCAAAACTATAATTGCTATCAATTACTTTGGCCTATATCTAGGAGGTAGCTAATAATGGGCAAATCCTTATTAACTGACGAAATTATTGAAAAAGCTAAACGTGGAGAGTATATCGAAGAGGATTTTGAGGTAGATTCTGAAACAAAGATTGTTAGTTTTTCAGAGGATACGGAAGATAATTCTGAGCGGATTTATAAAAGTCGACGCATAGAAAATGCCAAGCGTCATCAATTTCAGTCAAAGTTGAATATGTTATTGATTGCCTTGGTTCTTTTAATTGCTTTTCTTATTTACGCCATATTTAACTTATAAGAAGGATAACAAATGAAAATCGGAATAATTGCCGCAATGGAAGAAGAATTGCGCTTGTTAGTGGAGCAATTAGCTGACAAAGAAAGTCATAATATTTTAGCGAATACCTATTATACTGGTAAGATTGCTGGACAAGACATCATCTTAGTTCAATCAGGTGTTGGCAAAGTTATGTCTGCAATGACAGTCGCTATTTTAGTTGAATACTTTGAGGTTGATGCCTTGATTAATACAGGTTCTGCAGGTGCAGTTGCACCACATTTGCAGATTGGTGATGTGGTCGTTGCAAACCAATTAGTTTATCATGATGTTGACCTAAGGGCATTTGGTTACGATTACGGACAGATGTCCATGCAGCCACTTTATTTTGAGAGTCACCCTGATTTTGTGACTGTTTTTAAAACAGTTTTAGATCAAGCAGAGTGCAATAGTGCTATTGGTCTTATTGCTACGGGGGATTCGTTTATTGCAGGACCTGAGAAACTCAAGGTAATTAAAGACCATTTTCCAGATGTTCTAGCTGTGGAGATGGAAGGTGCAGCAATTGCTCAAGCAGCATACGCCTGCGGTAAACCTTTCATTGTCATTAGAGCTATGAGTGATACTGCAGCACATGATGCCAATATTACCTTTGATCAATTTATTGTAGAGGCTGGTCGAAAATCTGCTCAAGTTTTACTAGCATTTTTAGAAGCATTATAAAAAACGATTGGAATAAGACCAATCGTTTTTTTACGCTTCTGAAATATAAAGTCGTTCTGCAATAATTTCTGGAATGGTTAATGACTTGTTGTTGTAACTTATGGTATAGGTTTTAGCAAAGTTATCAATCTGTTGCAGGTCAATAAGGGTATTTAATCTTAAGTCATGCTGCTCCAAATAATTGATTAATTCAATGTGATCATGGATTCGAGCTAACTTATAGGTCCCTGGTGAGGATAGTTGGCTTAGAGTTTGATGGTTAATCTCTTTGAGGGGTTCGTTCTTACGCGGAATGGTCCCACCATGGGGACAAAAGGTAGGAAACCCTAAATTTTCATCAAGCCGATCAATAAAAGTATTAGAAACGGTATGTTCTAAAATTTCCGCTTCTTGATGAACTTCCTGAGGACTATATCCTAATTGATTGATTAAAAAGACTTCAATAAGGCGGTGTTTGCGGTATAGATTTGCAACAAGGTCACTCCCTTTGTCTGTCAATACATAACCTTTCTTGGTATCTTTTTGAATCCATTCTTGATTAATCATTTTTTTGAGCATCTCAGATACAGCAGGGGGAGATACCTGCATTTTCTCCGCTATCATTTTATTAGAAATTTTAAGTTGAATTTGTCCTAGTTCGTGGATACATTTAAGGTAATCTTCTTTATTAGGCGTCATAGGGCTATGCCTTTCTGTTATTTATAATGATTATTATAACAAAATATTTCAGAAAAATCTTGACAAAAGATGTTTTGTAATGTACATTAATAATATAATTAACTATACCTAATTAATTAAATAAACTAATTTAAGGAGAGTCTTATGTTTAAGAAGCTAAGTCTAATTGTGACAGCTTTTCTATCCATTATTGTCTTAACAGCTTGTTCAGGAACGGGTTCTAAAGCTGCTAAAAATGAAAAACTGAATGTGGTCGTTACTAACTCTATTATTGCTGATATGACGAAAAATATAGCTGGAGATAAAATTAATCTTCACAGCATTGTTCCGATTGGTAAAGATCCACATGAGTATGAGCCATTACCAGAAGATGTTGAAAAAACCAGCTCTGCTGACTTAATTCTTTATAATGGTATTAACTTAGAAGATGGTGGTCATGCGTGGTTCACTAAATTGGTTAAAAATGCAAATAAGAAGAAAAATAAGGATTACTTTGCTGTTTCAGATGGGATTGATGTCATTTATTTAGAAGGCCAATCTGAAAAAGGTAAAGAAGATCCTCATGCTTGGTTAAATTTAGAAAATGGGATGATTTATTCTAAAAATATTGCTAAGCGTTTAAGCCAAAAAGATCCTAAAAATGAAGATTATTATCAAGAAAATTTAGATAAATACTTGGCTAAGCTAGAAAAATTAGATAAAGAAGCTAAATCTAAATTTGATAAAATTCCAGAAAACAAGAAAGTTATCGTGACAAGCGAAGGATGTTTTAAATATTTCTCAAAAGCATATAAGGTACCATCTGCTTATATTTGGGAAATTAACACAGAAGAAGAAGGAACGCCTGACCAAATATCAAGCTTGATTGAAAAATTAAAAGCTAAAAAACCGTCAGCTCTCTTTGTTGAATCAAGTGTGGACAGCCGTCCGATGAAATCTGTTTCTAAAGATAGTGGTATTCCAATTTATTCTGAAATTTTTACAGATTCTATTGCTAAAAAAGGTCAAGACGGCGATAGTTACTACGCTATGATGAAGTGGAATCTTGATAAAATTTCTGAAGGATTAGCAAAATAATAGCTGAAGGCACATGGTCAAGCTGGTTGTGTGCTTTCTTTTATTTTAGGAGGAGAAATGATAGAGATAAAAGACTTAAAGGTTAGCTATGATGGTAACAAAACAGTCTTGAGTAATGTTGATCTACAAATTAGTGAACCTGGGATTATCGGAATTATAGGACCTAATGGGGCTGGAAAGTCAACTCTAATGAAGGCAATTTTAGGCTTAGTTGATTATGATGGTAAAATTATTATCAATCATGATTTATCCTCAGCTTATAAAGCGATTGCTTATGTTGAACAACGAAGTCAGATTGACTTTAATTTTCCTATTACTGTTGAAGAGTGCGTTTTGTTAGGGACCTATGGTAAGTTGGGTTTATTTAAAAATGTGAAGAGTAAAGAAAAGGAAATGGCACAGAAAGTTCTGGAAGATGTAGGATTAACTGACTATGCCAAAAAACCAATAAAAGCTTTATCTGGTGGTCAATTTCAACGTATGCTGTTAGCTCGTTGTTTGATACAGGATCAAGAATATCTGTTTCTTGATGAACCTTTTGTTGGTATTGATTCTCTGAGTGAAACCATTATTGTTGATTTGCTCAAAAAACTTAAAAATCAGGGACGAACAATATTAATTGTTCATCATGACTTAAGTAAGGTTGAAGATTATTTTGATCAAGTCTTATTGATAAATGGTCAGGTTGTTGCTTTTGGTTCGGTTTCTGATGTCTTTACAATTGACAATCTTTCTAAAACCTATGGAAATGAGTTGATTGTGAAAGGAGGAGATGCTTAAATGTTTGATAAGTTTATAAATGGCTTCTTGTCATATCATTTCCTTCAAAATGCCCTAGTTACGGCAGTTGTTATTGGAATTGTTTCAGGTGCTGTTGGCTGCTTTATTATTTTACGGTCGATGTCATTAATGGGAGATGCTATTTCCCATGCTGTATTGCCGGGTGTAGCTCTCTCTTTTATTTTAGGGATGAACTTTTTCATTGGTGCGATTATTTTTGGACTGTTGGCATCGATATTGATTACCTTTATAAAAGAAAATAGTGTTATTAAAGGAGATACCGCTATTGGTATTACTTTTAGTTCTTTTTTAGCGTTAGGTGTTATTTTGATTGGTGTGGCTAATAGTTCCACAGATTTATTTCATATCCTTTTTGGTAATATTCTAGCTGTACAAGATAGTGATAAATGGATTACCATTTTTGTTTCTGTACTAGTACTAGGTTTAATTATCCTATTTTTTAAAGAGTTACTCCTAACTTCTTTTGATCCTATTTTGGCCAAAACAATGGGAATAAACGTTTCATTTTATCATTATTTATTAATGGTTTTGCTGACTCTTGTTTCAGTAACAGCGATGCAAAGTGTGGGTACTATCTTAATAGTAGCTATGTTGATAACACCGGCTGCGACTGCTTATCTCTACGCTAATAGTCTTAAAACGATGCTGATAATGTCTTCTACGCTAGGAGCTCTGACATCAATTTTAGGTCTGTTTTTGGGCTATACTTTCAATATTGCAGCGGGTTCAAGCATTGTGTTAACCTCCTCTATTATTTTTGCTATTAGTTTCTTCTTTTCACCGAAGCAAGTTCGAAAACTTAAGAAAAAACAATTATAAAAAAAACAGTTCTAACTGTCTAAGGACAATTGGAACTGTTTTTTAATCTTACTTATTTCTTGCTTTTTGCTGGCATGTCCTTTTGAACAGTTACGGTAAGAATAGTAATATCTTGGGTTGGTTTATCACTGCTATCAACAACAGCTTTGGCAATTTTATCTACTGTATCCATGCCATCAATAACTTGACCAAAGACAGTATAAGCGCCATCTAAACTAGGGTTTCCCCCTTCCCTATAGGCATCGATAATTGGTTTGGGATAATGGTTTTCAGATAATTTTTTAGCCTGATTACCAGGATTTTGGTTGATAAAGAATTGGCTACCATTGGTATCTGCCCCTGCGTTAGCCATTGCTAGAGCGCCACGGATATTGTAGAGGTAAGGACTAATTTCGTTTGCAAAGCCATTTCCAGCATCAATCTTTGTATTTTTCCCATTCCAAATGGACTCACCACCTGTGCCATCACCCTTAGGATCACCAGATTGAATCATGAAATTGGTAATAACACGGTGAAAAGTTAGATTATTATAATAACCTTCTTTAGCATGAGTTAGGAAGTTTTCAACAGCTAAGGGAGCATATTTAGGGAAAAGTTTTAAAGTAATATCTCCTTCGCTAGTTTTAATTAATACTTTAGCTTCATCCTTAGCGACTTCTTTTGATAATTGTGGAAACTGATATTTATCAGCGTTTAAGGCTTTCTCGATTTGAGCCTCATAAGCTTTAGTTGCTGCAGAAGATTCTTCTTTGGCAATTTTATCGTCAACATATTTATCACCTTTGATTAGACGATCAATTGACTCACATGCAGTAAGACTTACTAGGCTTAAAGCAAGAAGCGATATGGTCAGAACTTTCTTCATGGTTTCTCCTTAGATTGATTTTCCTTTATTTTATCATAAAGTCCGCTCCTTGATAAGTATATTTCTTTCTCTTTAAAAAATGGTATAATAAATCTATGGCTATAAGAAAACAACATAAAAAAGGAACTAAAAAGAGACGTTCCACAAAGGCAGAGATTGAAAAGCAAAGAGCCATCAAACGAATGATTTTTTCATTCTTACTAGCTCTTGTTTTGATTTTTGCCGCGATTCGACTAGGGATATTTGGGATTACAGCATATAATGTTATTCGTTTTATGGTAGGTAGTTTGGCTTACCTTTTTATTCTTGCTGTTTTTTGCTACCTATTTTGTTTTAAATGGTTACGAAAACAAGAAGGTTTGATTGCTGGTTTTATCATTTTTTTCATGGGGTTACTGATTGAATGGCATGCTTATTTATTTACCTCTCCTAATCTTAAAAATCATGAGGTTTTCACTTACACAACTCGATTGATTACTCAAGATCTCTTGGGATTTAAAGTGCAAAACTTCCTTGGTGGTGGTATGCTTGGTGCTTTAATCTATAAACCAGTATCGTTCCTTTTTTCTAATATTGGGTCTTTCTTTATCGGTGCCTTAATTATTCTGCTAGGAATCTTCCTAATGACACCATGGGATGTTTACGATGTTAGTCATTATGTTAAAGCTCTTTGGCAAAGCTTTGCTGATCAGCAAAGACGTCGACGGGAAGAACACTTTGTCAAACGTGAAGAGGCCAAAGCATTAGCTGTGCAAGCACAATTAGAACAAGAAGCCTTAGAAGCTCAAATGTCCCTCAATCAAAATATTGACTTGGAGACGGGAGAGATTTTGGAAGGAACAGGTCCAGAGGTGGTTCTAGGAGCAGATGATTTTTCAAATCTTAGACAAGCTGAGCCAGAAATTGTAGCATACCAATCCCATCTTGATGAAGAAGTAATTGATTTTCCGCTTGAGGATTTAGAGGCTGACTACCTCTCAGGGGAAAATACAAGGACAGCTATCCCTGCCCAAGAGCTAGAAACAGATAGACTGGATGATGAACCGATCGAAGTAGATTTCACGCCAAAAACAAATTTACTTTACAAGCTGCCGACAATTGATTTGTTTGAACCCGATAAACCTAAAGATCAATCAAAAGAAAAGAATTTGGTACGTAAGAATATTAGGGTTTTAGAAGATACCTTCCGAAGTTTTGGTATTGATGTTAAGGTTGAGCGAGCAGAGATTGGACCATCAGTAACCAAGTATGAAATTAAACCAGCTGTTGGAGTCCGTGTTAATCGCATCTCTAACTTGGCAGACGACTTAGCCTTAGCCTTGGCAGCTAAGGATGTCAGAATAGAGGCACCTATTCCAGGAAAATCTCTGGTTGGTATTGAAGTCCCGAATTCTGAAATTGCGACTGTTTCTTTTCGTGAGCTATGGGAACAATCTAATAGTTCAGTTGAAAAACTTTTGGAAGTCCCGCTCGGAAAAGCTATTAATGGTATGGCACGTAGTTTTGATTTAACTAGGATGCCCCACTTATTAGTGGCCGGTTCGACAGGATCAGGGAAGTCTGTGGCTGTTAATGGTATTATTTCTAGTATTTTGATGAAAGCCAGACCTGATCAAGTTAAATTTTTAATGGTTGATCCTAAGATGG
Organism: Streptococcus porcinus; assembly: GCF_900475415.1. NCBI lineage: Bacteria > Bacillati > Bacillota > Bacilli > Lactobacillales > Streptococcaceae > Streptococcus > Streptococcus porcinus. The sequence continues at coordinate 1,457,012 of NZ_LS483388.1, read as the reverse complement.
TCGAATTATCTGTTTATAATGACATTCCTCATCTCCTTATTCCAGTTGTAACTAATCCTCGTAAGGCCAGCAAAGCCCTGCAGAAGGTTGTTGATGAGATGGAAAATCGTTATGAACTCTTCAGTAAGGTGGGTGTCCGAAATATAGCTGGTTACAATGCCAAGGTTGAAGCATTTAACAGCCAGTCTGAAGAGAAACAAATTCCTCTACCTTTAATTGTTGTTATCGTTGATGAACTAGCTGACTTGATGATGGTTGCCAGCAAAGAAGTAGAGGATGCTATCATTCGCTTGGGGCAAAAGGCACGTGCTGCTGGTATTCATATGATCTTAGCTACGCAGAGGCCATCTGTTGATGTCATCTCCGGTTTGATTAAAGCTAATGTTCCATCACGGATTGCATTTGCTGTTTCGTCTGGAACAGATAGTCGAACTATTTTAGATGAAAATGGTGCTGAAAAACTTTTGGGACGAGGAGATATGCTCTTTAAACCGATTGATGAGAATCATCCCGTTAGATTACAAGGTTCCTTCATTTCAGATGATGATGTTGAACGTATTGTGTCATTTATTAAGGAGCAAGCCGACGCTGATTATGATGATTCCTTTGATCCAGGTGAAGTTACTGAAGCAGATATGGCGACTGGCTCTGGTGATTCTAGTGAAGGAGACCCCCTCTTTGAAGAAGCAAAAGCCTTAGTTCTTGAGACTCAAAAAGCCTCTGCTTCGATGATTCAACGACGTCTATCAGTTGGTTTTAATCGAGCAACTCGCTTGATGGACGAATTAGAAGAAGCCGGGGTTATTGGACCAGCAGAAGGAACCAAACCAAGAAAGGTTTTGCAAACACAATGATGCAATAAAACTCGTGTCCTTAGTAAGGTCTATCTTACATAAAAAGCTTTGTCTCAAATTGACAAAGCCTTTTATTTTGTGAAAATCACTATTACAAGTATTAAATACCCAAAGAAAGTCATGAGGAAGCCGATTCGCCAAAAGAGTTTAATAAAACGTGAATAGGTAAAACGCTGACTTCTAATGACTAATGTTAAAGTGATAATGATTGCTAGTAGTGATAATATAATCAGGTAATAAGGTAAAAAATTGTTATTAAAGAATTTTCCCGAAACAATAGCGATCTCTAAGGCAAAAAGTAGAAAGGCTAAATCAGGAAACTTTAAACCGTACCGACTAAGTTTAAAAAAAGTTACTAAAATCTGTGAGACAAGGGGTGTCAGAACAATAAAAAGCAATGCAATTAATTTGTATGTTATCATAGCATTATTTTAACCTTTAAACGATAACTTGTAAATAAATGTTCTTAAAATTTCTGAATAGAAATGGCAATTCAAAAAGTAAATCAAGTGGTCACTAAGGGTTTTTATTAGAAATTGACCCTGAAATATGGTACATTAGAAGCATAGAAAGAAGAAAGGAAGTTTATTATGAAACAGTTACATACATTCCCAGTTCCAGAACTGCTTACAGAGACTCAACCTTTTATTTCCATCAGCTTTGCTTTAGATGACTATTCTGCTTATTCCGAGAAGGATAGTCTCAAACTTGAAAACTATCTCAAGGAAGCAGAGAACGCAGTCCAAGATTTAGGTTCTTCATGGCAAAAACAAATTGAAGTTGTGCGTAAAGCTGAAAGGGAACTTTTAACTGCTACAAAAAGTCTTCTTTTATATATAAATGAGGAACAGGTCTTTTATTATCATCTTAATATTCCAGTTAACGATCAAATGCTTTTTGGAGATGGCCCTAATATAGCTCCTCTTATCAAACATTACCAATTTAATAGCGATTACCATCTTTTAGTTTTGAACCAAGATAGTGCTCATGTCTTCGAAGTTAGCCAAGATTCTATTCGAGAAGTAAAAGAAGATGAGTGGCCTCTTCAACTGACTGAAGTTCTAGGTCATGAAAAAGATGGAGGACAATTAAGTCATTCTGGTTCAGCTGCAAAAGGCGGACCTGGTCAGCCGGGATTTCATGGGCATAATGAAACTAGTGCTGAAAAAGAGATTGATCGAGAAAACTTTTTCCGAGCTGTCGATAATCATTTAATGGAGACCTTTGGTCAAGAGTCGCGCCCATTAATTTTGTATAGTTTGTCAGAGAACCAAGCAACTTTCCGCTCAATCAGTAAATATTTACCGCTAATGGATACGGGAATTGAACTATCAGGTGCTAAAGTATCTATAGAGGAAATTGCAGAGCGAGCTTCCGAGTTTATTGCTGGCTACCGCAGTCAAACTTTAACCTCGTTAAGTAAGCGATTTGTGGAAACTAAGCCAGAATACCGTGTTAATGATCAGTTGGACGAAATCAAAACTCTGGCACGCGAAAATCGAATTGATGAATTAATTATCGTTGAGGACAGAGTTCTTTCAACAGAGAGTGAGATGGACAAACGATTTACTATAAAAGATATTGTCCTAGCAACCTACCAAGCTAAAGGAAAAGTTTATATTTTGGATTCAGATCAATTAGAAGGAGATTTTGGCATTAGTGCTCGTCTCCGATATTAAAGTGAAGAATGAGAGGTAAATTCACCTCTCATTCTTTAAATTTTATAGAGATTTGAGTTGCTTTTTTTAAAAAACATTGTATAATAGTAAGGTATGCTATATGCATAACTGTGGGAGGTAAAAATCTTAGTTACCGCCAAAACCACAACAGGAGGATTTTTAAAATGGCTAAAAAAGTCGAAAAACTTGTAAAACTTCAAATCCCTGCTGGTAAAGCTACACCAGCTCCACCAGTTGGACCAGCACTAGGTCAAGCAGGTATCAACATCATGGGATTCACTAAGGAATTTAACGCTCGTACAGCTGACCAAGCAGGTATGATCATCCCAGTTGTTATCTCAGTTTATGAAGACAAATCATTTGATTTCATTACTAAAACACCCCCAGCTGCAGTTCTTTTGAAAAAAGCTGCCGGTGTTGAAAAAGGATCAGGCACACCTAACAAAACAAAAGTTGCAACAGTTACTCGTGCACAAGTGCAAGAAATTGCTGAAACTAAAATGCCAGATTTAAACGCAGCAAACGTTGAGTCAGCAATGCGTATGATCGAAGGTACTGCTCGTTCAATGGGATTCACTATCACTGACTAATCAGTTTTGAACCCTATTACCCGCAAGACTTCATCATAATTTGATGAGTGACGTGGGAGATTTTAAATCAAATCGATATGACCACATTACAAGGAGAATTTTAAAATGGCTAAAAAAAGCAAACAAATGCGTGCAGCACTTGAAAAAGTTGATAGCACAAAAGCATACAGCGTAGAAGAAGCTGTAGCATTAATTAAAGAAACTAACTTTGCAAAATTTGACGCATCAGTTGAAGTTGCATATAACTTAAACATTGACGTTCGTAAAGCAGACCAACAAATCCGTGGCGCAATGGTATTGCCAAATGGAACTGGTAAAACACAACGTGTACTTGTATTTGCGCGTGGTGCTAAAGCTGAAGAAGCAAAAGCTGCCGGAGCAGACTTCGTTGGTGAAGATGACTTAGTAGCTAAAATTAATGGCGGATGGCTTGATTTTGATGTTGTTATCGCAACACCAGATATGATGGCTATCGTAGGTCGTCTTGGACGTGTCCTTGGACCTCGTAACTTGATGCCAAACCCTAAAACTGGTACTGTAACTATGGATGTTACTAAAGCAGTTGAAGAGTCTAAAGGTGGAAAGATTACTTATCGTGCTGATAAAGCTGGTAACGTACAAGCTATCATCGGTAAAGTATCATTCGATGCTGATAAATTAGTTGAGAACTTCAAAGCATTTAACGATGTAATGGTAAAAGCTAAACCTTCAACAGCGAAAGGGACTTACATGACAAATGTGTCAATTACTTCAACACAGGGTGTTGGTATTAAAGTTGACCCATCAACAATGTAATAAAGGAGCTATCTGCGGATAGCTTTTTTTTTGTTAAAAAATGGAACTCTTAAAAGAACTTTAATAAATCGAAAAGTTAATAAAGAAGTTTCTTATTAAAAAATTGTAGCTGTCCTTAATTTATCTGATAGGAAAATTTCTATTAACTCAAAAATATACATTGGAAGCAGCAAGCCATTATATGAAGCAACCCCACCTATCTATTTGCAAGCTTTTTGTTTTACTTTTTGACTGTCAATTGACTGCCTTAGGTAGTTCCGATTTAAAAAATTAGCGGAGCTTATGTAATATCATATTGATTTAAAACCAGTCCTTCATCCGTTTTGGTGTCACTGAGTAGAGTTATAAGATTTTCATAAACGTTAAATTTTATCTTAGACCTTATTGTATTCAACTATCAAATTCAATGGTTTTATGGTAGAATAATAAAGGACAAAATAAGGAGATAATCATTGTGAAACCTAAATATCAACGTATTTTAATAAAATTATCTGGTGAAGCTTTAGCAGGAGATAAAGGTGTCGGGATAGATATTCCGACCGTACAAGAAATTGCCAAAGAAATTTCAGAAGTGCATGCTTCTGGTGTGCAAATTGCACTCGTCATCGGTGGTGGTAATTTATGGCGAGGAGAACCTGCAGCTGAAGCAGGGATGGATCGTGTGCAAGCTGATTACACAGGTATGTTAGGCACGGTTATGAATGCCTTAGTTATGGCAGATAGTTTACAACATTATGGAGTAGACACTCGAGTTCAAACAGCTATTCCAATGCAAAATGTTGCTGAATCCTATATCCGAGGTCGCGCATTGCGTCATCTTGAAAAAGGACGTATTGTTGTCTTTGGTGCAGGGATTGGATCACCTTATTTTTCAACAGATACAACAGCTGCTCTACGTGCCGCTGAAATTGAGGCGGATGCCATTTTGATGGCAAAAAATGGTGTTGATGGTGTCTACAATGCAGATCCTAAAAAAGATGCGAATGCAGTTAAATTCGATGAATTGACTCATGGTGAAGTTATCAAACGAGGTCTTAAAATTATGGATGCTACTGCATCAACTTTATCAATGGACAATGACATTGATTTGGTTGTCTTTAATATGAACGAAGCAGGTAACATCAAACGAGTTGTTTTTGGTGAACACATCGGAACAACAGTATCAAATAAAATTATCGATTAAAGAAGAATAGAAAGAGGAATAAAATATGGCAAATGCTATTATTGACAAAGCAAATCAACGATTTGAACAATCATTTCAATCTTTATCACGTGAATACGCAAGTATCCGTGCCGGTCGTGCGAATGCAAGTTTGTTAGACCGTATTCAAGTAGATTATTATGGGGCACCGACACCTCTAAATCAACTATCATCTATCACAGTGCCAGAAGCACGTGTTTTATTGATTTCCCCATTTGACAAAAACTCTATCAAAGATATTGAACGAGCAATCAACGCTTCTGATTTAGGTATTACTCCAGCAAACGATGGCTCTGTTATCCGCTTAGTAATTCCCGCTTTAACGGAAGAAACACGTAAAAATCTTGCTAAAGAAGTTAAAAAAGTTGGTGAAAATCAAAAAGTAGCTATTCGTAACATCCGTCGTGATGCTATGGATGAAGCTAAAAAACAAGAAAAAGATAAAGAAATTTCTGAAGATGAATTAAAAACATTGGAAAAAGATATTCAAAAAGCAACCGATGATGCAATTAAGCATATTGATGCTATGACAGCTGAAAAAGAAAAGGAACTCTTATCTGTTTAAGGAGATTTGTCGTTCCTTTCATAGAGAAGTAGAATAAGAAGGAGGTAGGCAAAGATTTCAGAAACTCTGTTTTGAAGGTCTGCCTACCTTTTTAAGAAAGAAAATAAAAATGAATGAATTATTAGCAACACAACTAACAGGTTTAATCCGTGAAGAAAATGACCAGTCTTACTTTGTTCAAAAGGACGGCTTTATTTTCAATCTATCTAAAGAAGAAGGTTCTCACGCTATTGGTGACATGGTCACTGGTTTTGCCTACCTTGATCAAAAACAGAAACTTCGCTTAACCACTAAAGACATCAAATCAACACGACATCAGTATGGTTGGGGTGAAGTTGTTGATGTCCGACGAGACTTAGGTGTTTTTGTTGATACTGGCATTCCAGATAAGGAAATTGTGGTTTCTTTAGATCTTCTTCCTGAATTGAAAGAATTGTGGCCCAAAAAGGGAGACCGTCTCTATATTAAGTTAGAAGTCGATAAAAAAGATCGTATCTGGGGGATACCTGCTGAACCAGAAGTGTTTCAAAAGATGGCTGACCCTGCTTATAATAATATGCAAAACCAAAACTGGCCTGCCATTGTTTATCGTCTAAAAATGTCTGGAACCTTTGTCTATCTGCCTGAAAACAACATGTTGGGCTATATTCATCCTAGTGAACGCTACAATGAACCCCGATTAGGTCAGGTCTTAGACGCGCGTGTTATCGGTTTTAGAGATATTGACAGAACCTTGAACCTATCTATTAAACCGAGATCATTTGAAATGTTAGAAAATGATGCACAAATGATTCTGACATACTTAGAATCCAATGGTGGCTTCATGACTCTTAACGATAAATCATCACCTGAGGACATCAAGACAACCTTCGGGATTTCAAAAGGTCAATTTAAAAAAGCCCTAGGAACACTGATGAAAGCAAAGCGTATTAAACAAGATGCTAGTGGAACGGAGTTACTCTAAAACAAGGATAATAAAAGCTTTGCCAGAGGCAAAGTTTTTTGCTACAATGAGACCATTAGATTTGTGATAGGAGTGCAGTGATGGAAAGAGCTATTTTTGCAGGTGGATGTTTTTGGTGTATGGTAGAACCTTTTGAAGAACACCCAGGAGTTATTTCAGTCCTCAGTGGTTATACTGGTGGTCGTACTGTTAATCCTACTTACGAAGAGGTTTGTAGTGGGAAAACAGGTCATACAGAAGCTGTTGAAATCATTTTTGACCCTGAAAAAATCAGTTATTCAGAATTAGTGCAGCTCTATTGGCAACAGACAGATCCGACAGACGCTTTTGGTCAATTTGAAGATCGAGGTGATAATTATCGCCCAGTTATTTATTATTTTGATGCTAGGCAAAAGGAAATAGCAGAGCTGTCCAAGGAACAATTGCAAGCTTCTGGCCATTTTACGAAACCTATTGTGACCACAATAGAGAAGGCACAGCCTTTTTACCCAGCAGAGGACTATCATCAAGCTTTCTATAGGAAGAATCCAGGACGCTATGCCCAAAGTAGTAGACGAAGACATGAATTTTTAAAGGAGAATTGGTAGTGAGAAAATCGTTTTATAATTGGTTAATGACTCAGCGGGATTCTAAGTCAAATGATCCAGTAGCCATTTTAGCAGATTTGGTATTTGAAGATACTACGTTTCCAAAACATAGCGATGATTTTGATGTCATTAGTCGTTACTTAGAAGATCAAGCAGTATTTTCCTTTAATTTAGGCTATTTTGATCAAATTTGGGAAGATTATTTGGCACATTAATGAAGATTATAATTGTGAGCTTTACGATAGAGTAAAGCTCTTTTTGTACACTTTGTCTAAAATTGTTTAAAGTCCAGCCTTTTTGGCGGTTTTCATTGGCAGAACTCAGAATTTAAGAGTAGAATGAAGGTGTTTAAAAGAAGTAACATAAAAGGAGGACTCTATATGTATTACAGTAGTGGAAATTTTGAAGCCTTTGCTAGACCACGCAAACCTAAAAAGGTGGATGGCAAGTCAGCTTATATTATTGGTTCAGGCTTAGCAGGCTTAGCAGCGGCAGTATTTCTCATTCGTGATGGTCAAATGGCTGGTGATCATATTCACATCTTAGAGGAGCTTCCACTTTCTGGGGGTTCGTTAGATGGTATTAAGCGTCCCGATATCGGTTTTGTAACACGTGGTGGACGTGAAATGGAAAACCATTTTGAATGTATGTGGGATATGTACCGTTCTATTCCCTCGTTAGAAGTTCCTGATGCTTCCTATTTGGATGAATTTTACTGGCTAGATAAGGATGATCCTAATTCATCTAATTGTCGTTTGATTCATAAGAGAGGAAATCGTGTTCCTGATGATGGTCAGTATACTTTAGGTAAACATTCTAAAGAATTGATTACACTAGTAATGACAAAAGAAGAAGACCTGGGAACAAAAACGATTGAAGATGTTTTCTCAGAGGAATTCTTTAAGAGCAATTTCTGGGTATATTGGGCAACTATGTTTGCCTTTGAAAAATGGCATTCTGCAGTCGAAATGCGCCGTTATGCGATGCGCTTTATTCATCATATAGATGGTTTACCAGACTTCACATCCTTGAAATTCAATAAATACAATCAATATGATTCAATGGTAAAACCTATTATTGCTTATTTAGAATCACATGGTGTTGATATTCAGTTCGATACCAAAGTTAATAATATCAGAGTTGATATTAAACCTGATAAGAAAGTAGCTAAAGAGCTCTTGTTGAGTACCTCTGGACAATCTAAAAAAATTAGCTTAACAGAGGATGATTTAGTCTTTGTAACCAATGGTTCTATCACAGAAAGTACCAACTATGGAAGTCATCATACCGTTGCAAAACCGAACAAAGACTTAGGTGGTTCTTGGAATCTTTGGGAAAATTTAGCAGCTCAATCAGATGAATTTGGCCATCCAAAAGTCTTCTATAAAGACTTACCTGCTGAATCTTGGTTTGTGTCAGCAACAGCAACTATAAAAAATCCTGCCCTTGAGCCTTATATTGAGCGTTTGACACATAGAGATTTACATGATGGTAAAATTAATTCTGGCGGTATTATCACCATTACTGATTCTAATTGGATGATGAGCTTTGCTATTCACCGACAACCTCATTTTAAAGAACAAAAAGAGAATGAGACAGCAGTATGGATCTATGGATTGTATTCAAATATAAAGGGAAACTATATTCAAAAACCTATTGAAGAGTGTACAGGACAAGAAATTACTGAGGAACTTTTATATCATCTCGGTGTTCCTGAAAATAAAATCCATGATTTAGCAAATCAAGAAAGTGTCAATACTGTACCAGTTTATATGCCTTATATCACAAGTTATTTCATGCCTCGTGTAAAAGGAGATCGGCCTAAGGTTATTCCTGATGGTTCTGTCAATTTAGCCTTTATTGGTAATTTTGCAGAATCTCCAAGTCGTGATACTGTCTTCACAACTGAGTATTCAATTCGTACAGCAATGGAAGCAGTTTATATGTTCTTAGATATTGAACGAGGGATCCCAGAAGTTTTCAATTCAACCTATGATATCCGAGAATTGTTGAAAGCAATGTATTACCTCAATGACAAAAAAGCTATTGAAGATATGGACTTACCTATTCCACAAATGATTAGAAAAGTGGGCCTTAAGAAGATTAAAGGAACTTTTCTAGAAGAATTATTGGAAGAAGCCCATTTGTTATAAAAAATATTAATCCTAAAGAACTCTTGAACATTTTTCAAGGGTTCTTTAATTATTTTGAACTGTGATTCCTTTACAATTCTCCTTTTTCATCAGCATGTCAACAAGATATTTCCCCCTTTAATTTTATTTTTTGTTATAATGAGACTATAATATGTAAGAAAAGGAAGATACATTTGCAAGAATATTCAGCAGAGATTGCTTTAAATCATCCTGATGATGTTTTATCGCTTTTTGGTAGCAATGAGCGCCATTTAAAATTAATTGAAAATCATTTAGAAATTATTATCCATGCGCGGACTGAGCGTGTCCAGATAGTCGGTGATGATCAAGAAGCGGTTGAATTAGCTCGCTTAACGATTCAAGCCTTGCTAGTTCTTGTAAATAGAGGAATGATAGTTAATACTTCTGATGTTGTTACTGCTTTGTCAATGGCAGAAAAAGGAACTATTGACAAATTTGTGGCTTTATATGAAGAAGAAATTATCAAGGATAACAACGGTAAACCAATCCGTGTGAAGACACTTGGTCAAAAAGTTTATGTCGAAAGTCTTAATAAGCATGATGTTGTTTTTGGAGTTGGTCCCGCTGGAACCGGGAAAACTTTCTTAGCCGTTACGCTTGCTGTTAAGGCATTGAAACGAGGTCAGGTCAAACGTATTATCCTAACTCGCCCTGCTGTTGAAGCAGGTGAAAGCCTAGGTTTCTTACCAGGCGATTTGAAAGAAAAAGTGGACCCTTACCTGAGACCTGTCTATGATGCTCTTTATCAGATTTTAGGGAAAGAACAGACAAGTCGGATGATGGAAAGAGAAATCATTGAGATTGCTCCGCTTGCTTATATGCGTGGTAGGACTCTAGATGACGCTTTTGTTATTTTGGATGAAGCCCAAAACACTACTATTATGCAAATGAAGATGTTTCTAACTCGCCTAGGCTTTAATTCTAAAATGATTGTTAATGGTGATACTAGCCAAATTGACTTGCCTAAAAATGTTAAGTCTGGTTTGATTGATGCTAGTCAAAAGTTACGCCATATCCGAGCCATTGATTTTGTGTATTTTTCAGCGTCAGATGTGGTACGACACCCAGTTGTTGCGGATATTATTCAAGCCTATGAAAGCGAAGCCAGTGTCGAACTTCAGGCTAGCGTTAGCAATTCTCAAAAGGAAAGTAAAGATCATACCAATCAAGAATCTGGCTTGACTTCTTATGAGGTAATCGAGGAGTTGCCTGAAAAACCACTTGACAAATAAAACAAGCTCTTCTTTGGAAGGGCTTTTTGTGAAAGGAAAACTATGTCGGATTATATTAAGTATATTAGGTCAAAAGTTGGTCAAGATTCAATCTTACTTCCTTTTGCAGCAGGTATTTTAGAAGATCAGTATGGAAGAATCTTACTTCAAAAACGGGCTGATACGGGAAATTGGGGGGTTCCTGGGGGCTGTATGGAATTAGGAGAATCCTCTCTTGATACAGTGATTCGAGAATTTTTTGAAGAGACTGGCATTCAAGTTGAAGCTTTGAAATTACTTAATGTCTATACTAATTTTGAAACCTTATTCCCAAATGGAGATCGTGCGCAGACAGTTGGTATAGTTTATAAACTCAGAGCCATTGCACCTTATGATATCAACGGTGTTACAAATGAGGAAACTTTAGAATTAGCATTTTTCTCAGAAGAAAGGATCAAAGATATTCTGCTAGTAAATGAGCAGCATCAGCAGATAATAGAAGAATATTTTTCAGGTAACTATAAACTTGGACATTAAGATTATAAATGAAAGGAACGTTTTTATGGATAAGATTTTTAAGGCTATTATGGATGATACAGATAATCAAAAATATACTGAAAAAGGAATCGAACCTCTTTATTCTGCACCGAAGAATGCTAAGATAGTAATTGTGGGACAAGCACCAGGCATAGTCGCTCAGGAGACCAAGCTTTTTTGGAATGACCGCAGTGGGTTAAAGCTCAGACAATGGTTAGGAGTAGATGAGGAAACGTTTTATCATTCTGGAAAGTTTGCTATTTTGCCCATGGATTTTTATTACCCCGGTAAAGGTAAGGGTGGAGATTTGCCTCCCCGTAAGTACTTTGCTCAGAAGTGGCACCAGCCATTGCTTGATCTTTTACCAAACGTTGAACTAGTCATTTTAGTAGGACAGTATGCTCAAGCCTACTATTTAGGAAAGACAAAAAAGGAAAATCTGACAGAAACCGTCAAAGCATATCAAGATTACTTACCAAGATTTTTCCCTTTAGTTCATCCTTCTCCACGAAACCAGCTTTGGTTAAAGAGGAATCCTTGGTTTGAAGAAGAAGTAGTACCTGTCCTTCAAGAAAAAGTCGCTAACCTCCTTAAATAGAGAACCTCTTTGAGACTGTCATAGTGATGATATTCCCATTTTCAACTTTCTTATGGTATAATGAAATGATAAAAGCAATTGAAAGAAGAATCTATGTATATCGAGATGATTGACGAAACGGGACTTGTTTCGCAAGAGATTATGGAGCAAACAAAAGATTTGCTTAACTTTGCCGCTAAAAAAACTGGTAAAGCTGAAAAAGAAATGTCTGTTACCTTCGTTACTAATGAACGAAGTCACGAGCTCAACTTGGAATATCGTGATACAGATCGTCCTACTGATGTTATTTCTTTAGAATATAAACCTGAGAGACCCATTCTTTTTGACGAAAGTGATCTAGAAGATAATCCAGACTTGGCAGAAATGCTGGCAGAATTTGACGCATATATTGGGGAGCTTTTTATTTCGATAGATAAGGCTAGAGAACAAGCACAAGAGTATGGTCACTCCTTTGAAAGAGAAATGGGCTTTCTTGCTGTCCATGGATTTTTACACATTACTGGTTACGACCACTACACGCCAGAAGAAGAAAAAGAAATGTTCACACTACAGGAAGAGATTTTGACTGCTTATGGCCTTACAAGACAATAAATCCCAACGTAAATGGAAAAATAGAACTGTCACCTCTAGCTTAGAGTTTGCTTTAACAGGAATAGTGACAGCAATTAAAGAAGAACGTAATTTAAAAAGTCACTTGCTATCTGCCTTAATAGCGACAACTGCTGGTATCTTCTTTGACATTTCAGCAACTGAGTGGTTATTCCTTTTTCTAGCGATTTTTTTAGTCATTGCCTTAGAAATTGTTAACTCTGCTGTAGAAAACGTCGTGGATTTGGCCAGTGAATATCACTTTTCTATGTTGGCCAAAAAAGCTAAAGATATGTCAGCAGGGGCTGTTTTAGTCATGTCCCTATATGCTGTCATCACCGGACTCATTATTTTTGCCCCCAAGCTATGGGCACTTATTTTTTAATTATCAGAAAACGGAGAAAATATGTCATTTAAATCAGGTTTTGTTGCTATCCTCGGCCGACCAAATGTCGGAAAATCGACCTTTTTAAACCATGTTATGGGCCAAAAAATTGCCATTATGAGTGATAAGGCGCAGACTACACGTAACAAAATTATGGGTATCTATACAACCGAGCAAGAACAAATTGTTTTCATAGATACTCCAGGAATTCACAAACCTAAAACAGCTTTAGGCGACTTCATGGTCGAGTCTGCATACAGTACCTTAAGAGAAGTCGATACCGTTCTCTTTATGGTTCCAGCAGACGAAAAGCGAGGAAAGGGCGACGAGATGATTATGGAACGTCTCAAAAATGCCAAGATTCCCGTTATTCTAGTTATTAATAAAATCGACAAAGTCCATCCAGATCAACTCTTAGAACAAATTGACGACTTTAGAAGTCAAATGGATTTCAAAGAAATTGTTCCAATCTCAGCTTTAGAAGGCAACAATATTCCAACCCTCATGTCCTTATTAACAGACAACCTAGAAGAGGGCTTCCAATATTTCCCAGCTGATCAAATAACAGATCACCCAGAACGCTTCTTGGTCTCAGAAATGATCCGTGAAAAAGTGTTACACTTAACACAACAGGAAATCCCTCATTCAGTCGCAGTAGTAATAGAATCCATGAAGCGTGATGAGGATACCGACAAAGTTCATATCCGTGCAACCATTATGGTTGAACGTGACAGCCAAAAAGGCATCATCATCGGTAAACAAGGAGCTATGCTCAAGAAAATCGGCAAAATGGCTCGCCGTGACATCGAACTTATGTTAGGTGACAAAGTCTACCTAGAAACATGGGTTAAAGTCAAAAAGAATTGGCGCGACAAAAAACTAGACCTAGCCGACTTTGGTTATAATCAAAAAGAATACTGATATTGTAATTCGAAATGCAACACTTAGTTGTCGCATTAAAAGTCTCTTGGTTAAAATTTGAAAAAAGAAAATACCTTTAAGTCAAGTTGGCTTAAAGGTATTTTTATATAAGGAGTAAAGATGGAAAAAGATTATATCTCTTTTATGCGGTCAAAAGTTGGTCATGATAAAGTCATCATGACCTTTGCAGGTGGTATTTTAGAAAATGAACAAGGACAGATATTACTCCAATTAAGGGGAGATAAAAAAACATGGGCAATACCAGGCGGGGCCATGGAATTAGGTGAAAGCACTGTGGATACTTGTCAAAGAGAATTTTTTGAAGAGACTGGCATTCCAATTGAGGCGACACGTTTCCTCAACGTCTACAGCAATTTTACCGAAGTCTACCCCAATGGCGATCAAGTCCAAACAGTTGTCTTTTTGTATGAAGTTAAAGCAAAGTCGAGTATAGAAATTACCGATTTTAGTAACGAAGAGACTCTAAAATTAAAATTCTTTTCAAAAAATGACATTGACTCTCTAGTTAATATATCAGACAAACATAGACTAATGTTAAAGGAATACTTTAACAACACTTTTAAATTAGGGTGGTAAAAATAAAGTGAAGCACAGCTAGTAGGCTGTGCTTTTTATGTTGAAATTTTTGTCTTATAGTCAAAAAAATAGATTCATGATAAAATAGTTTTTACTCATTTAAATGACAAAAAGCTAATTTTATTAAATTTTTGCGAATTTATAGTTAAGGGGGTAACAAATCATATAAGGAGGAAAAATAATGAAAAATCAAAAAATAAAGAGTTTAATAGTTTTAGCTAGTATATTTATTTCAACATCAAGTGTATTTGCTGGAACAAGACAAGTTGGCCAACTATCACATTTTCGAATTACACCTAATTTTACTGGAACAGGCTACCTACAGAAAATGAATGATAGTTATTATGTTGTTAACTTGTCATCGAAGAATCCACAAATAAGAGTGAAGCATTATCTTGCAAATTCGCAAGGAAATAGAAGAAGTGATGTTGATTTGACCTGGACTGGTCAAAGAGGTGTTTATACTAATGGTGCCAAGAGAAACTATATTTATAATTTAAACTTAGCTAGAGAAAACTTCTGGGATAAAGGCTTTTTTATAGATGGTAGTTGGTCTCCAGATTCAAAATGAACCTAATTAAAAAATAATTAAACTTGTTTGTTATTCCCACTATTGAAGGAGACAATATGATTTCAATTAAATTATTACCTTATAAAAAATGGTACCTTTTTACTATTTTGGTTTTTCTGTTATTAATTTATCACCAATCTGTTCTTCACGTTTTATTTTTTGATACAAATGCGAATGATTTAGTTCAATCAAATGGAGAAAGCATAAAATTGAAGTATTTAAAGGGTTTGCTTTCTTTGAATAATACCCTTTTTGAGTATAATTTTTACCAAGCTTTTTTGTTCCCCTTGTTAATTATTTTTATTGGAAACGCTTATAATTATCTTAAAAATAGGTATTGTCGCTATTATTTGGGTAGGACACAATACTATTATCTCACACTAAAAAAATTAAAGATTATTTTAGCGGTACTAAGTATTTTTATTTTTACAATTATTTTAGCCTTTATCATTACTGTATCTAAAGGAGTTGGCAGATTTGATTTAAGTGGAACTGAATATTATTTTAATAACAATTCTATTCTTTCGTTTTTTGGAACAAATACCACTAATTATCTGATTTATTATTTTTTAGTGAAATCTTCTGCACTTTTAGCAGAGTCATTCTTAATATTTTATATTATTGATTATTTTAATTATTTTACAAAATCAGCACTAGTTTATCTTCTATTTATGTGGGGAACTGCACCAATTTTATATAGCTTTCTTCCCTTTTACTTAGTTCCAATGACTCATATTATGATGACATCTTATGGGGATATTACTATCTGGCAAGTTTTTGCTTCATATTTACCATGTGCTATCGTCTTTTTAGTCATAAAATTTAAAAATTCATATGAAATTATATAAACTTACCTATTACATCACAAAATTTATTATTACATTATTTATTTCTTATCTTTTGTTGACGCACTATAACGAGATTTCGCATTCAGAAATTTCTAGTTTAGTCGCCTTTCAATTAATTAATCCATTTCTTTCTATAAATGGTCAACAGCTTAGCTTTCTTAAATTAATTATGATTTTAGGTTTATCTTTTACAAGTTTTTTAACAACATATGCATTTATGGCTGAATTATCTATTGGTGTAAAGACTATGATTAGAGCTCATTGTAATAATCATTTAAAGTTTCAGATTTCTATTTATAGAGTCATAACGAGTTTGTATTTAAAGGAATTTATTCTTCAAGTAATTTGTATATATAGTATTTCGTCGATATTATTACAGGATATAGAACAGGTCATAAACTTAACATTCTTATTATTGACGTGGTTTTTTGTAGATAGTATTTGTTATTTTTTTATTACATATTATATTTCAAATAATGTTCTCGTATTAATAGCAATTTGTATAGAAATTCTGATTCGGTTTATCCTATTCAAGCAGATAGCTATTTTATTATTTGTTGTTTTGCTTCACCTATTATTGAATGCATACTGGAGGTATCAATTTGCTAGAAATTAAAAACGGTATTGTACGAAAAGGACAAATGACAATATTAAACCATATTAATTTGGTATTTTCGAATCATCATGTCTATGGATTAGTAGGTATAAATGGTTCAGGGAAAACAATGATTTTAAAAGCATTAGCCGGTTTTTGTCGGCTAAGTAAAGGAGAAGTTCGTCAAAATGGAAAAATTCTTGGAAGAGGAAATGCAACAATTAGTGATGCAGGCTTAGTACTTGGAAATCAAGATTTTATTAGCCATTTGACTCTTGAAGAGAACTTGAATCTGATTAAAAAAATATGCCCAAACAGTCAGTGTATTGATTTAGACTATTGGATAGATCTCTATCAAATCAAAAAATTTAAGAATACGCTTTATAAACATTTGTCCCTAGGAACTCGAAAGAAAATGCTTCTTATTCAAGCTTTTATGGATAACCCTAAACTATTAATTCTAGATGAACCAATGAATGCACTTGACATCAAAAGTGTTGATATTACTAAAGAACTCATCAGAAAGCATAAAGAAAAAGGGTTTGTCATAATGACTTCTCATTATGAAAGTGACATAGCTGATTTATGTGACACTATTTTTCATGTGCAGGAAGGGAAAATAGTTTCGGAAGAATATTAAATATTTATCTTTTCATAACAAAAAATGTTTAGTAGGTATCCTAATGGTGAGTGGGGATATGTTGTAACGAAAGGTAATTTTGAAGTAACAAAGGATGTAATTGTAAATGGCTGGATTTCGTCACTTGGTGGAGGGTATTTTAATCCTGGGTATAAAGGGGAATATTATGAAAATAACAAAAAATGATCTGTTGATGGATGTGACAAATTTAATAATTAATCCTGCTGTTAAAGAAGAGGAAAGACGAATATTAATTACATATAAAAATAATATTGAAGAATCTCCACATTTAGAAAATAATATTATGAATTTATCAAATGAACTAAGACTATTAGCTGTAAAAAATATATCTTCAAAAGAAAAAATGATTATAGCTGTTAATGAGTTTTATAAAAAAATATGTTCCTATAATGAATTAAATAAAAATATTGCTCGTGGATTAGGGTTCTACGGAATAATGAGGTAGAAAGTTGATGAAACTAAAAGGTTTACTACCGTTTAGCTTGACAACAATCTTATTAGTTGTTTTTGGAAATTTATAAAAAATGGATTCTTGGACAAATATGAAATTAATTCTAAGTGCTGTTACGTTTGAATTAGTCTGTTTTATCTTGTCCAGACCTAAAGAAAATGGCTATCTTTCATTTATGGTTATTAGCAGATATTTCTATTTTACAAAAATCAGGCAAGTCATCATTAAATGGGACTTGCTTTTTTCATTTCTCAGCACTCCTTTTATCGTGTTATAATAGATGTAATGATGTCATTTAGGAATTAGCCGAACTTAATCCTGTAATGATTAGAATCAATGTATAAAGAAAAAATGTTGTCATTTTAATTTTCACATAATAAAAAAATGACTTGAACAAGGAGGAATCATGCCTGAGTTACCTGAGGTTGAGACAGTTCGTCGTGGCTTGGAAAAATTAGTTATTGGGAAAGTGGTTGCATCGGTTACTGTAAAAGTACCTAAGATGATTGTTTCCAATTCTGAAACTTTTGCTAGCGATTTGATTGGGCAAGAAATTCTTTCCATTGGTCGTCGTGGCAAGTATCTGATTTTCAATTTTAGCGATTTAGTGATGATTTCTCATTTGCGCATGGAGGGGAAATACTTGCTTTTTGAAGATGGTATTCCGGAAAATAAGCATTTTCATTTCTTTTTTCATTTTACAGACGGGTCAACTTTGGTTTATCAAGATGTACGTAAATTCGGTACCTTGGAACTGCTAGCTCGGGATGGGCTTGATTTGTACTTCAGTCAGAGGAAGCTTGGACCTGAGCCGACGAAAAATGAATTTAAGCTAAAGGCCTTTGAGGCTGCTCTGCGATTATCCAAAAAACCAATCAAACCCTTACTTTTGGAACAGAAATTAGTGGTTGGATTGGGCAATATCTATGTGGATGAGGTTCTTTGGGCGGCAAAAGTGCATCCCTTGCGACTGGCTTCAAATTTGAAGAAGGTTGAAATGAAAAGGATTCACGATCAGACCATTGTTATTTTGAATTTTGCTGTTAACAAGGGTGGTTCGACCATTCGAACGTATCAAAATACTCTAGGGATGAATGGGTCGATGCAGGATTATTTACAGGTTTATGGTCAAAATGGCAGACCTTGTCCTCGTTGTGGAACAGTTATTGAGAAAATTAAAGTTGGAGGGAGAGGGACACATTTTTGTCCCAAGTGTCAAAAACTATGACAATTATTGGTATAACGGGTGGTATTGCTTCGGGTAAGTCTACTTTGGTTGAACAGGTACGCTTGGCAGGTTACAAAGTTCTTGATGCGGATCAAATTGTTCACACTTTGCAGGAAAAAGGTGGGCGTTTGTATAATGCTCTTGTGAAAACTTTTGGTCCTGAGATTCTTACTGAAGATGAACGATTGGATCGACCGAAGCTTTCAGAAATGATTTTTTCAAGTCAAGAAAATCGGGAACTATCTGCTAACATTCAAAATCAGATTATTCATGAAGAATTGGAAAAAGCGAAGGATACTTTAGTAGTCTCTGAGGATGTTTTTTTTATGGACATTCCTTTGCTCATTGAATTGGGGTATCAGAACTGGTTTGATACGATTTGGTTGGTTTACGTCCCTAAAGATATCCAAATTGCTCGATTAATGGCTCGAAATCACTATTCTCGAGACGAAGCCCTTCAGCGTTTAGCGAGTCAAATGCCTTTAGAGGAGAAAAGAGCTTTTGCGGATAAGATTTTTGATAATAGTGGGAGTGTTGAAGATTTAAAAAGACAGGTATCCGATGCTCTTAGAAAGTTAATTTAGTAGGATTTTTCTTTAATCAATAAGTTCTTGAATAGCTACAAGTAGGGGAGAACTTCACTTTTGGATTTGGTGAGATAGTAGTTGCTGTTTTTATTATGCTAATTTAGATTATTCTATTAGTGGGATTAAGTAAATTAATCTTAATTAGTACAAGTGAAATAGTTTTTAGCGCAATCAGTCTTTTTGAAATAAAGTCATCTATGTACAGACTTTTATAGCTATGTAAAAGGTATTTGGTACGAAGTGCCTAAAAAAAGATTTAAGCTATTTTATGTTATAATTGGAATTGTAAGAAGTTACTATGGTCTTTAAATGTTTTGAAGTGGAGAAAGAGGTTGACATGGCAACACTAACAATTGCAAAAGGGAAAACCCCTATTGAATTTCAACTAAATATGTTAAATCGGCACGGTCTGATTGCCGGAGCAACTGGTACAGGAAAAACAGTCACTTTAAAAGTTTTAGCGGAGCAATTAAGTTTGGCAGGAGTTCCTGTTTTTCTTGCTGACATTAAAGGTGATTTAAGTAATCTAGCTAAAGCTGGACAAGTCAATGATAAATTACAAAGAAGACTAGATAAACTTGGGATTGGGAATTATCAATCGCAAGCTTTTCCAGTACGTCTATGGGATATTTATGGTGAGAAAGGTCTGCCTGTTCGGACAACAATTTCTGAAATGGGACCTTTGATGTTAGCTCGTCTTATGAATCTGAATGATACACAAACGGGTGTATTGAATATTATTTTTAAAATTGCAGATGATCGTGGATGGTTATTGATAGACTTAAAGGATTTGCAAGCTATCTTAAAAGAAGTAGCGGATCATACTAGTAATTATTCAGGGAAATATGGTAATATTGCAAAACAATCAGTTGGTGCTATTCAACGTCAATTATTGACTTTGGAGCAAGAAGGAGCAAATCTGTTCTTTGGTGAGCCTGCCTTAGATTTAGCTGATTTTATTCAGTTAGATGTAGCAAGTGGTCAAGGAGCTATTAATATTCTTAACGCCACTAAACTTTTTAATTCTCCAATTCTTTATACTACTTTCTTACTATGGATGCTTTCTGAACTTTATGAGTTACTTCCCGAGGTAGGTGATCTTGAAAAACCAAAGATGGTCTTTTTCTTTGATGAAGCACATTTACTTTTCAAAGATGCTCCAAAGATTTTTTTAGATAAAGTTGAACAAATTGTACGTCTCATTCGTTCAAAAGGTGTTGGGATTTTCTTTGTGACACAAAATCCTTTGGATTTGCCAGAGACAATACTAGCTCAGCTTGGGAATCGCATTCAGCATGCGCTTCGTGCCTATACACCAAAAGAACAAAAAGCAGTTCGAGTTGCTGCCGATACTTTTAGGCAGAATCCAGAATTAGATGTGGCAACTGTGATTACAGAGCTAGAAGTTGGAGAAGCACTTATTTCAGCTCTTAATGAAAAAGGGCAACCAAGTATCGTTGAACGTGCATATATTATGCCACCTAAAAGTAGTTTTGATTTGATGTCAGATGATGAATTGGTGAACTTAAATCAAACTTCTCCATATCAAAACAAGTATGCTCACAGTATAGATCGAGAGTCAGCTTATGAAAAATTGGCAGAAAAAGTGTTAGGTGAAGAAGCAGCTGCAAAAGAAGCGGAGCTAGCAAAGGAGCGAGAAAAGGTTGCCAAGGAAGCGGCTAAACAACAAGCTGAGGCTGATCGTGCTGCGCGGCGGTCTGTTGGTCGACCGCGTAAGTCAGTGGTAGAAAAGGCTACCGATGCATTTATTAGTACTACTGTAAGGACTATTGGTCGTGAATTAGTAAGGGGGCTATTGGGTTCTCTTAGAAGGTAATGGATTCATTCTCAGCAAATTTTTTTCTTTTTTAAATTATGTTATAATGGTCCAAGTAGATTTTGGAAAGAAGTGATGCTTTATTGATGGGAAAGTAATAGAAACTGTTAATTGGAAACAAAATTTGAAAGTGGCTTGGCTCGGTACCTTTTTTACTGGGGCAAGCTTTTCGCTTGTCATGCCTTTTATGGCGCTTTTTGTAGAGGATCTTGGGGTAGCAAAAAATCGGGTTGAATGGTATGCTGGTCTTGCTGTTGCTATTTCAGCCTTGGCTTCGGCTATTTTTGCTCCGGTATGGGGTCGTTTAGCGGATCGCTATGGACGAAAGCCAATGATGGTTCGAGCCAGTTTGATGATGACCTTTACTATGGGGGGCTTAGCCTTTATTCCAAATGTACAGTGGCTACTATTACTTAGGTTACTTAATGGTATTTTCGCGGGCTATGTTCCGAACTCTACAGCCTTGATTGCTAGTCAAGTGCCGAGGGAAAAATCAGGCTATGCATTAGGAACCTTAGCGACAGGTGTGACGGCGGGTACTCTTATCGGGCCATTAATTGGAGGTGTCTTGGCTGAAATGGTTGGGATTCGGTTGGTCTTTTTATTGGTCGGTGTTATTTTGTTAATCTGTACTATGATGACCGTTTTATTTGTGAAGGAAGATTTTGAACCGGTTAAAAAAGCACAAGTGGTGCCGACACGTATTATTTTGAAACGGATCAAGAGTCCTAAAATGATGGTAAGTCTTTTTGTAACTAGTATGATTATCCAAATTTCCGCTCAATCTATTGCTCCCATTTTAGCGCTATATATTAGGCATCTTGGGCAAACTGAAAATCTCATGTTTGTTTCGGGAGTAATCGTGTCGGCTATGGGGGTATCTAGTTTACTTAGTAGCTCAATATTGGGAAAAGTGGGTGATGTAATTGGTAATCATCGTATGCTCTTACTAGCTTTGCTGTATAGTTTTATCATGTATTTTTTAACAGCCTTAGCTAGAACAAGCTTGCAGTTAGGTTTGCTACGGTTTGCCTATGGTTTTGGTGTAGGGGCTCTGATGCCAAGCATTAATGCCTTGTTGACTCGTATGACCCCTAAGGAAGGGATTTCGCGTATCTTCTCTTTTAACCAAATGTTTATGAATATTGGGCAAGTGATTGGTCCCTTTATTGGATCTAATGTTGCAATTTTAATGGGTTATCGTTCTGTTTTCTATGTAACTAGTATAATTGTCTTGATTAACCTGATTTGGTGTACCATCAATTTTAGAAAATATATATATGTTAAGGATATTGTGTGAGAGTTAAAATTAATTTAAAGTGTAGTGAATGTGGAAGTAAAAACTATTTGACAAGTAAGAACAAGACGAACCATCCTGAAAAAATTAAGGTTCCAAAGTATTGTCCTAAGGAGAGAAAAGTAACCTTACATATTGAAACTTAGTATGAATTGTGTTAGAATTAGTGAGACTATAGTGGAGGAATGAACATGTACAACTTACTACTCACAGTATTGCTTGTTTTATCTGTTGTCTTGATAATCGCAATTTTTATGCAACCTCAGAAAAATCCAAGCAGTAATGTTTTTGATAGCAGTGGTTCAGAAGCTTTATTTGAGCGGACAAAAGCTCGTGGCTTTGAAGCATTTATGCAACGCTTTACAGCAGTACTAGTCTTTTTCTGGCTAGCTATCGCACTTGTGCTTGCTGTTTTATCAAGTAAATAGAGAGTGAGCTTGACAGAGTTGGTCTAGCTCATTTTTTTATGAAGCTAAGACTTGACAATAAAGAGATAAAAATAGAAATTTGGTAGTATGAAAGAAAATATTATGATGTATTTAAAGGAGCATGGCAAGTCAAACATTAATGAACTTGCAGCTTCTTTAGGGATGGCTGGGGCTAAAAAATTTCCCAGCCTTATAAAAGAAATATCTAAGATGGAAAGCAAGCGTCTTTTGCGCTTTTCTGATGACGGCAGTATTGCCCTACGTAAACAAGAGGAAAAGAAAAAGGAAATCACTGTTCAAGGTATTTTTAGAGCTAATAAAGCAGGATTCGGTTTCTTACAGGTAACAGATACAGAAGATGACATGTTTATCGGGAAAAACGATGTTGCTTATGCTATTGATGGGGATATTGTAGAAGTAGTTGTTAAAAAACCAGCAGATAGGTTAAAAGGTACAGCTGCGGAAGCCAAAGTCGTTGGTATTGTTGAACGTGCCTTAAGAACAGTAGTTGGTAAATTCGTCTTGGATGATGAAAAACCTAAATATGCAGGCTATATTAAGTCGAAAAATCAAAAAGTTCAACAAAAAATCTATATAAAAAAAGAACCTGTAGTTCTTGATGGAACCGAAATTATCAAGGCTGATATTGAAAAATACCCAACTAAGGGTCACGACTATTTTATTGCGAATGTCCGAGATATTGTTGGCCATCAAGGAGATGTTGGCATAGATGTTTTGGAAGTTTTAGAATCAATGGATATCGTCTCTGAATTTCCAGAAGCTGTGATTGCAGAGGCAAATGCTATTTCGGAGACGCCAAGTGACAAAGATTTGGTAGGCCGTATTGATTTACGCAAGGAAATTACCTTTACTATTGATGGTGCAGATGCCAAAGATTTGGATGATGCTATTCATATTAAGCCTTTGGCGAATGGTAATTATGAGTTAGGGGTTCATATTGCTGATGTTTCCTATTATGTGACTGAGGGCTCTGCTTTAGATCAAGAAGCTGTTGCTCGTGGTACGTCTGTGTATGTCACTGACCGCGTTGTACCAATGTTGCCAGAGCGTTTATCAAATGGTATTTGTTCTTTAAATCCAAACGTGGATCGCTTGACTCAATCAGCAATTATGGAGATTGATTCTAATGGGAAGGTTTTAAACTATCAAATTTGTCAGTCAGTTATCAATACGACTTTCCGAATGACTTACAGTGCTGTTAATGATATGTTGGCTGGTGATGAGGAGATGTTGCAAGAATATGCTGCTATTTCTGAATCTGTTGAGCATATGGCTAAGCTTCATAAGATTTTAGAAAGGATGCGCATTAAGCGTGGAGCCTTGAATTTTGATACTTTGGAAGCTAGAATTCTTGTTAACGAAAAAGGTATGCCTGTGGATATTGTTGTTCGTACTCGGGGAATAGCTGAGCGGATGATTGAGTCCTTTATGTTGGCAGCTAACGAATGTGTAGCTGAGCATTTTGCACGTAGCAATTACCCCTTCATTTATCGTATTCATGAGGAACCAAAATCAGAGAAATTACAAAAATTTATTGATTATGCTAGTGTTTTTGGAATTCAGATTAAAGGGACAGCAGCTAAAATTAGTCAAGAAGCTCTACAAGATTTTATGGCTAAAGTTGATGGGAAGCCTGGAGCTGAAGTTCTTAATATGATGCTCCTTAGATCCATGCAACAAGCGCGTTATTCTGAGACCAATCATGGTCACTATGGATTAGCTGCTGACTACTATACACATTTTACCAGTCCAATCCGTCGTTATCCTGACTTATTAGTCCATCGGATGATTAGAGAATATACTCAGGCAACTGAAGATAAGCGTAATCATTTTGCGATGGTTATTCCGGAGTTAGCGTCTTCATCATCACGGTTAGAACGTCGAGCAATTGATGCGGAACGAATTGTAGAAGCAATGAAAAAAGCTGAATACATGGAAGAACATATAGGTGAAACCTTTGATGGGATTGTCTCTAGTGTTGTTAAATTTGGACTCTTTGTGGAGTTGCCAAATACAATTGAAGGTTTGATTCATGTGACGAGTTTACCAGAGTATTATAATTACAATGAGCGTACAATGACTTTACAAGGTGAAAAATCTGGCAAAGTATTTAAAGTTGGTCAAGCTATTCAGGTCAAATTAGTTAAAGCTGATAAAGAAACTGGTGATATTGATTTTGAATACCTTCCAAGTGAATTTGATGTCGTGGAAAAATTGGCTAAGCCAGTCAAGGGTAAACGAAGAGACAGACGTCAGTCGACATCTTCAGAAGATCGCCAAAAAGGTTCCGCTTCACAGCAATCAAGAGACAAAAAGAAGCAATCTTCCTCAGCTAGAAAAGGAAAAGGACAAGCATCTTCACACAAACCATTTTATAAAGATGCTGCTAAGAAGAAAAAGAAAAGGAAAGGTTAATCATGGCAAAAGGTGAAGGAAATCTGCTAGCACAAAATAAAAAGGCAAGGCACGATTATACCATCGTAGAAACGATTGAAGCAGGAATTGTCTTGACCGGTACAGAAATTAAAAGTGTTCGCGCAGCTCGGATTCAATTAAAGGATGGCTTTGCCCAGATTAAACATAATGAGGCTTGGTTAGTCAATGTTCATATTGCTCCCTTTGAACAGGGCAATATTTGGAATCAGGATCCAGATAGAACGCGCAAGTTATTACTTAAAAAAAGGGAAATTCAACATTTGGAAAATGAACTAAAAGGTAGTGGTATGACCTTGATTCCCTTAAAGGTTTACCTGAAAGATGGTTTTGCTAAAGTTTTACTTGGTCTTGCTAAGGGAAAACATGATTACGATAAGCGTGAAAGTTTGAAACGAAAAGAACAAGATCGTGATATTAGGCGGGTTATGAAAAGTATTAACACAAGATAATAAGAGCTCCCATTTTGGGAGCTCTTATTATCTTTTATGAGATGTGAAAGGGAAAGATTCCCCTATTTGTGATTAATATCAATCACTTCAATTTTGTAACCATCAGGGTCTTGAATGAAATAGTAAGGCGCTGATGTTGCTGTTAGACCTTTAATATCTGTAACTGGATAACCTGCTTGAACATGTTTTTCGTAATCGGCTTCGAAGTGGTCAGATCCAATTGCAATATGACCATAGCCGTTTCCTAAATCATAGGCTTCGTGATTATAGTTGTATGTTAACTCTAATTCGTAGTCTTCCCCCTCTAAAGCGAGGTAAACCAGTGTGAATTGTTTATCAGGAAAATCTCTTCGTCTTGTTTCCTTAAAAGGAAAGGCACTAGTATAGAAGGTGATAGAGTCTTCTAGGTTTTTGACACGAATACAAGTATGTAAAGCTTTCATAGTAATCTCCTTTTTTAGTCAAAATAAGTAATAACTTCTGCACGCGGTTTGCGATTTTGAGGATGTTTAGGATCTCGTAAACGATATCCTAGTGATAGCATGCTAGCAATTCCTTCTTTATCAGGTTTAATGATACCATGTTTAGCCAAGATAGCATTAACCTTATCGTAATCAAAACCTTCAATAGGGCAGGAATCTATTCCTATTAAGGCAGCACTTGTCATCATGTTGCCTAAGGCAATATAGGTTTGCTTTGCTGTCCAATCAAAGAGTGCTCGGGGATTGTCAGCCATTTTCATATCACGTTTTTGGAAGTCTTCATAAGTTTTTAAACGTTTTAGGATAGCTTCTTCATCTGAAATCCCTCTTCTCACCAAACTCTGGCGCATTGATTCACCGTCATAGCGAGCATTGCGTTCTGCTAGTAATAAGATAAAATGGCTAGCCGTTTCTAATTGGTATTGAGCACCCCAAGCAACCTTTTTAAGTTCAGCTTTAACTGTCTCATTAGTCAAAACAACGAAACGCCAACCTTCTAAACCAACAGAAGAAGGACTCCGCCAAGCAGCATCTAGTATGAGATCTAAGTCTTCCTGAGAGATTTTTCGATTATTATAGACGCGTACCGCTGTTCGAAAAGTGTAACTGTCTCTAATAACTTTTTTGATGTCCTCTGTCATTTTCCACCTCCAAGCTTCTACAACATTAATGATAGCACAATGGCTTTATGAAAACAAAAATCTGATATGTTATAAGCTTTGCCGTTTAATAAAGGAAAAAGAATACATTTTCATTTTTGTAATCGCTTGCTAGAATGGTGATAAGAAATTAGAGGAGGATATCTGATGACAAAATTACCGGAATCATTTTTGTGGGGCGGTGCCGTTGCAGCGCACCAACTTGAAGGTGCTTGGAAAGAAGGGGGTAAGGGCGTAAGTGTCGCAGATGTTATGACAGCAGGTCGACATGGAATTGCGCGTGAAATTACTGATGGAGTAGTTGAGGGTAAATATTATCCTAATCATGTTGCTATCGACTTTTATCATCACTATAAGGAAGATATTGCACTTTTTGCTGAAATGGGATTTAAATGTTTTAGGACCTCTATTGCATGGACTCGGATTTTTCCAAATGGTGATGAAGCAGAACCAAACGAAGAGGGCTTACAGTTCTACGATGATTTGTTTGACGAATGCTTGAAATATGATATTGAACCTGTTATTACCTTGTCGCATTTTGAAATGCCTTATCATTTAGTCACAGAATATGGTGGTTTTACCAATCGAAAAGTTATTGATTTCTTTGTTCACTTTGCAGAAACTGTTTTTAGGCGTTATAAAAACAAAGTGAAGTATTGGATGACATTTAATGAAATCAATAATCAAGCGAATTTTATGGAAGATTTTGCCCCTTTTACGAACTCTGGTATTGTATACAAAGAGGGCGACGATCGTGAAGCTATTATGTATCAAGCGGCACATTATGAGCTTGTAGCAAGTGCACGCGCTACGAAAATTGGCCACGAGATTAATCCCAATTTCCAAATTGGTTGTATGATTGCTATGTGTCCTATTTATCCTGCAACTTGCAAGCCTTCGGATATTCTAATGGCGCAAAAGGCTATGCAAAAGCGTTATTATTTCACCGATGTTCACGTACATGGTTCTTATCCAAATCATATTCTTAAATACTGGGATCGGAAGGGAATCCGGATTGATATCACAGAAGAAGACAGTAAGGACTTAGGTGAAGGAACAGTTGATTATATAGGCTTTTCTTACTATATGTCTTTTGCTATAGATTCTCATAGACCAAATAATCCTTACTATGATTACTTGGAAACCGAAGATTTAATTAAAAATGATTATGTCAAAGCATCAGAATGGGATTGGCAGATTGACCCTGAAGGCCTTCGTTATTCACTAAATTGGTTTACCGATATGTATCATTTGCCACTCTTTATAGTGGAGAATGGCTTTGGTGCTATTGACCAGCTTGAAGAAGATGGCATGGTTCATGATGATTACCGAATTGAGTATCTGGGTGCCCATATCAAAGAAATGATTAAAGCAGTTGATGAAGATGGGGTAGAATTGATGGGGTATACTCCATGGGGTTGTATTGACTTAGTCTCTGCGGGAACAGGTGAAATGCGAAAACGTTACGGTTTTATCTATGTAGATAAAGATGATCAAGGCCATGGGACTTATAAACGTTCGCCAAAACTTTCCTTTAACTGGTACAAAGAAGTTATTGCTTCAAATGGAACCTCATTATAACTGTTAGCCATTTTTATAGTCCTGAGCTTTACTTTTTATTGAAGTTTAAACTATCTATGGAAAAGTAATGAATAGTTTTTAAAGAAATGGGGCCGATTTAGCTTTTTAGGGGATAGTTATGGAAAATATAAAAAGAGTAACTATATCTTTCCGTATTGATACGGCAAGAGAATACCTTGCCATTGGAAGCGCATACAAATATAATTGGATTATAACTAAAAAGATATTAAGTAGGAGGCAGTCATTATGACTAAAGCATTAATTATTTGTGCCGGAGGCATGTCATCATCGCTTATTGCTAAAAAAACCCAAACTTTGCTTGCTGAACAAGGAGTTGAAGTAGAAATGAATGCAGTAGGTGTCCCTGAAGGAGCAAAGAAAATTGCATCGGCGGAATACGACTTATACTTAGTAAGCCCTCAAACAAAAATGCATTTTAAACAGTTTTCTGAGGCAGCAGAGAAAGTTGGAAAACCAATTGTCCAAATCCCTCCCCAAGCTTATATTCCTATTCCGATGGGTATTGAGAAAATGGCTATCCTAGTTAAAGAAAACATCTGACTGTTCTTTTGATTAAAAATTCTGCATAATTAACATAAAGAATTTTCCAAAAGGAGACAGTATGTTAGGCCAGAAAGAAAAACTTATCTTACAATATCTTTATCAAAATCGGGGAAGTTTTGTTACCAGTAAAGAATTGTCCAAGCACCTAGCCTGTTCAGATCGGACTGTTAGAACTTACATTAAATCCCTCATTTCTTTTATTGAACAAGAAAAGGGACTACAGATAGTCTCGAAACAAGGACATGGTTACCAATTAGAGTTAGAAAATGAAGCTGATTATTTAAATATCGTTTCTGAAAATCATATTCAAGTTGGAACGGAAAATATTGATATTAATGATCGTCATAATTTTATCATCAATAAATTGATTTTTGAGCAAGAGGAGATTTTATTTGAAGATTTAATGGATCAGCTTTATGTTAGCCGATCCACTTTATCTTCTGATTTTAAAAAAATTCGGCATGAATTAGCACACTATGATTTAAAAATTGAAAGTCGTGCCAATAAAGGAGTTTATGTTAGTGGTGCTGAACATGATAAGCGACACTTCATTATGGATTACTTCTTTAGTGGCTATTTTTTAAAGAATATTCATCAGTATATTGGTGACGACTTTTTCAAACTCCCAATTAGCTTTGAAGAACTGACCATCATAGTTTTAGATGAATGCAGAAGTCGATATTTAAAATTGTCTGATTTTGTAATCCAAAACTTGATAGTTCATATTGCTTTAGCTATTAAACGAGTTAATGATGGCTTCAAGATTTCTCAACTTAATATTGATCAGCTGAAATTTAAGTCTGAGATTTTAGTCGCTACAAATATTTTAAGACGCCTTGAACAGGTAACAGGAACTGATTTTCCAGATGAAGAGATTAATTATATTGCCCTGCATTTAATATCTGAAAGTATTCATGCTGAGAACTCAGATAGCTTGGATTATATTAGTCTGAGACAAGATTTACTTGATGCGACAACTGAGATTGATCATAGTTATGGTTATCAATTTAGTCAAGATTTTACATTTATTGAAGGACTTTTAAAGCATTTAGAGGTCTTACTTGAACGTGTACGTAATAAGGTTCGATTGGACAATCCACTCTTAGATGATATCCAAAGACAATACAAGGAAGCATTTTTAATCTCGCGCAGTTTAATGAGTAAAATGAATTACTTTAAAGATTTTGATTTATCAGATGATGAAATTGCCTACGTAACCTTACATTTGCTAGCAGGCATTGAGCGTTTTTATCAAAACAATAAATTGAATACATTAGTTATCTGTGCCACTGGTTATGGCAGCGCTCAGATGCTTCGTATGCGTTTGGAAAATGAACTAGGAAGGCAAATAAATATTGTTAATTTGGTTGGTTATTATGACCTTACCGATGAAAGATTAGAGGGAATTGATTTAATTATCTCAACCATTGATTTATCTAATTTGGTTTTTTCAGTACCTGTTTTGACAACTAGTGTCTTTTTAAAGGATGATGAAGTTCAAATGATTAAAAATCAGCTAGCTGAAATTGACTGTAAGCACTATCGTAGCTCTCAGAATAATACCACTATGACAGATGTAAAAGTTTTTGATGATTACTTTTCCAAGGATTATTTTATGGTCTGTCAGGAAGGGGACAAAGAAACTGTATTGCGGCAATTGATAACCTTGTTAAATACAAAAGGAGATGACCAGTACCGCCTATCAATGAAAGAATTGATAGCGAGACGAGAGTCAATGAGTACAGTTATCTTTGACCAAGACATCGCAGTACCGCATCCCATAAAAGCTATTGATAAACAAGGAAAGATAGGAGTTGCTATTATTCCTACTGGTATATATTGGGAAGAAGGATTTGAAGCAGTTAAATTAGTTTTTCTGGTTTCACCTTCCATCTATAAAAATGATGGCTTAGCTGAAATGACTCGATTGCTTGTTAGTTTAACAGAATGTACTCAAACTAAGGAAAAACTTATTGCTTGTCAAGACTTTGAAAGTTTTAAGCAGATAATATTAGACATAAAATAGGAGAACATAATGACGAATGACGAATTGCAAATGGCTGCTTTTGAAATTATCTTGAATAGCGGGAACTCAAGAACAACAGTTCATGAAGCATTTGCAGAGATGCGAAAAGGTGACTACAATAGAGCCTCTGAGCTGTTAGAAGTTGCTAATGAAGATCTTTTACAGGCTCATAAGGCACAAACTAAACTCTTGCAAGAATATGCTGGAGGCACGGAAATCAAGATTGAAATTATTATGGTTCATGCTCAAGATCATTTAATGACAACGATGACCCTACGTGAAGTTGCTATTGAAATGTTAGCACTCTATAAAAAGATGCAATAACTTTGTAATGAAATGAAAGGAAGTTTTGAGATGAAGATAGTGGGAAAAGAGAAAATGGAAACTATACGTCAAACAAGTGCCCTTAAAACAATGTATTATACTAGGTATTTTATGATCCGTTATGTAGTTACATTTTTCTTTTTTACAAATCTTTATTGGATTATCATGCTTTATTTATCTAAAGCTTCAGCTACTGTTTTCATTCCAATAGTATTAGGGACTTTTGCTTTTTTTGCTATGTGGGAACAATTCAAGATGTATAGTACTAAACAAAAAAAAGCGACTGTGACTAAAACTTTCTTTAAAACAACTATTGCAGTGAATGCTTGTTTAATAGTTATGACTCTAGCAGGTCAATCCTATATCCTATATCCATTTTTTAATACTAGCTTTACAAGTAGAATGGTGGTAACGTCACTCTTAGCTTTAGGTATCTTGTTATCATTTTGGATGTTAGTCAAAATCAGTCATATCAATACCAATAAGGATAGGCAGTATGCTCGTATTAATCGTTATTTGGCATCACTTAAACCTAGCAAACATTATTAATGTAAATAAATTAGGAGGTAAGCTTAATGTTTGAAATTTTAGAGAAGTACCTCATGGGTCCCATGGGAGTAGTATCCACGTGGCGTCCTGTGCGTGCGATTGTCGCTGCTGGGATGGCCAGTATTCCACTCACAATCGTTGGTTCCGCTTTCTTGGTCTTAGGAATTATTCCTACCGCATTCCCATTCCCATTTGTCCAAGATTTGTGGGCAAGTTCATTTGATAAAATTGCTGCACTAACACTTATAGCCTATAAGTGTTCTATGGGGATTTTAACCCTTTATTTCGCATTTGTTATTGGATTTGAATATACCAAAATTTATGCAGAAGAAGATGGGTTGAATCTTGATCCGATGAATGGGGGGCTACTTTCAGTCTTTGCATTCTTTATGACAATTCCAGAAATTACTTTTTCTAAAGGAGCTATGGCATTAGTAGCTAATGAAACAACTATTAACGGATGGTCAGTAGGTGGGGATAGCTTAGCTCGTCTTTCAACCTCAGGTCTCTTTACAGGGATATTGATGGCAGTATTAACTGTGCAACTATATAGACTTTGTGTAGTTAAAAATTGGGTAGTTAAAATGCCAGATGCAGTACCAGAAGGTGTATCTCGCTCATTTACGGCCTTGATACCCGCATTTGTTGTAGCTGTAACGGTACTTTTTATTAGTGGAATCTTTATTATGTTGGGAACGGATATTTATAAAGTCATTGCTATTCCATTTGGTTTCGTTAAAAATATTACGAATTCCATTGGTGGGATTATCGTTATTTATTTCCTGATTCATGCTTTATGGCTAGTTGGTATCCATGGAGCTAACATCGTTATGGGACTAGTTAATCCTATTTTGCTAGCAAATATGGCAGAAAATGTTAATGGTGCCCACTTTGCCTTCGCTGGTGAATTTACAAATGCCTATGTTACTATTGGTGGTTCAGGTGCAACCTTAGGAGTATGTATCTTTATGGCATTATTTGCTAAGTCAGAACAATTAAAAATGTTAGGTCGCGCTTCAATTGGTTCATCACTCTTTAACATTAATGAACCACTTATTTTTGGACTTCCAATCGTTTATAATCCTATTCTTGCTATTCCATTTTTACTCTCTCCGGTAGTAACTGCAGTAGTAGCATTTGTTGTTGTGGATTTAAATATTGTTAAAAAAGCAATTATTCAAACACCATGGCCAACCCCAGGTGGTTTAGGGGCCTACCTTGGTTCAGGTGACATCAAAGCAGCTATTTTAGCTATTGTTTGTGTAACACTCGCATTCTTGATTTGGTTCCCATTCATTAAATATTATGATAAAAAACTGTTGGCTGAAGAAAGAGCTGTAGTAGCTGAATCAGCAATTGTATAATTCACTAAATACCTTAACTCACTTAGTGAATTAAGGTATTTTTTAGAGAGGAAACTAGTAATGGGAAAATTAGGAATATCTATTTATCCGTCTAAAACGTCAATGGCTGAAATGAAGGCCTATATTGATTTAGCAGTGAAATACGGTTACCAACGACTCTTTACGTCTATGTTAGAAGTAGCAGACAATGCACTAGAAACAGTTGCTACGTTTACCGAAATCATCCAGTATGGAAATAATAAAGGCCTTAAAACATCTTTAGATGTTAATCCAAAACTCTTTAAAGCCTTAAACATTAAGTACAATCAATTAGAAGTCTTTGCACAAATGGGAATTGATACTCTAAGATTAGACGAAGGCTTCACTGGCTATGAAGAAGCTATGTTGACCCATAATAACTTGGGAATCAAAATTGAATTAAACATCTCACGTGGGCAACACTACATTGATATGGTTATGGACTTTGGTCCAAATCCACATCAATTAATAGGCTCTCACAACTTTTATCCACAAGAATATACTGGACTGTCTTTTGACTATTTTCTCAAAACAGCCAAACAATATAAGACTTATAATTTGAAAACTGCCGCCTTCATTGATAGTCCAAATAGCAAAATTGGGCCATGGCCTCTTTCAGACCGAATGGTTTCCACTGAAATTCAACGAGATATGTCCTTAAAGGCACAAGTCTATCTTTTGAAAATGTGTGGCCAGATAGATGATATTATACTATCTTCAAGTTTATTACCTGAAAATGACCTCAAAATAGTGGCTGATGCTTTCAGCCAATCCTTACCAGTCTTTCCAGTTAAGGTTTGGCAAGAATTATCAGCTGTAGAGAAAGAAATCTTATTAAACAATCAACACCTCTACCGGGGAGACAAGTCGGATTACATGATTAGGTCTAGTCAGCCTCGTCTTATCTATAAAGACCACTCAATTGAGCCTTTCAATACTATTGCTATTAAGAAAGGTATGGTCACAATCGGAAATAATAATGCAGGTCAATACAAGGGTGAACTGCAAATTGCGTTGCAAGATCGCCCAAATAATGGGCGTCAAAATGTGGTTGCACAGATTGCATCAGAAAATGAGATCTTGACGACCCTTTTGCAGCTATGGCAAAGTTTCATATTTACTGAAGAATAAAAAGAGAGGCCAAAACGGCTTCTCTTTTGTTATAAGATTAAAATAAATTTTAGTATTAACCTTCAAAGTATTGCAATTCTTTTGTTGTTTTAGTAAAGGCTTGGAAACCTTCTTTGGTAACATGGCCGCAGTCTTCGATTCGCACGCCAACTTTTCCAGGAATATAGATGCCAGGTTCAATAGAGAAGCACATCCCTTCTTTTATTTCTAAGTCATTTCCTGCCATGATAGACGGAAATTCATGAACATCCATTCCTAGACCGTGCCCTAAACGATGGTTGAAATATTCTCCGTAGCCAGCTTTTTCAATAACGCAACGAGCAGCAGCGTCAACTTCTGCGGCAGTCACTCCTGGTTTGACGAATTCTTGGGCTGTGAGTTGGGCTTCTAAGCAAAGATTGTAGATATCAATTTTAAATTGATCTGGTTTTCCAACGGCAACAGTTCTTGTCATGTCACTAGTGTAGCCAAGTGTTTCAACACCTAAATCAAATAGAAGTAAGGCATTGTTTTCAATTTTATTGGTACCAGGAATACCGTGTGGATTTGCTGCATTATCACCAGTTAAGACCATGGTTTCAAAACTCATCTTACTGATACCCTGTTTCTTCATTTCAAATTCAATTTGAGCAATAATGTCTGTTTCGGTTGCTTCTAAAGAGATGTTTTCAAAACCAATTTGTACAGCCTTGTCAGCAAATTCTCCTGCAATCATCATCTTCTCAATTTCGTCAGTGGATTTAATCAGACGCATATTTTGAATAAAGGGTGTTAAATTATCAAAGTGCCCGCTAAATATACTTTGTAATCCTTGGAATTTGCTTACGTTGAGATGGTCGAATTCAGCATAGATACGTTTTGCTTTGGTATTTGGGAGTACAGTTGTGATTTTTTCCCAGGGGTTTTCAGAATCTATGTAGCCAAAAACAGGGAAGGAAACGCATTTCTGAGCGCGAGCTACCTCCAAGGCTGGGACAAAAAGAACCGGCGCTATCTGATCATAAATAAAGAGGAACATTTGTCGCTCATGAGGGTCACAAGCAAAACCAGTTAGATAGTTAACTGTAACAGGATCAGAAAAGATTGCTAACTGTGCTTCTTGTGACTTCAAAAAATCTTGTATTTGAGTAATTTTTGTCATGACAATACCTTCTTTCTGCTACTATTTTTCCAAAAAATCCTTAAAAAATCAAGTTTTCTTTTAATTGTTGAAAAAGTTTTCAAAAATGAGCAGTTAAGACTTGAAAGTGGTTTCAATTCGTGCTAAAATGACTTTGGAAGCGTCATTTTCAAAATTAGAAAGGAAGATAAAGAATGAACACAGATGATACTATCACGATTTACGATGTTGCTCGTGAAGCTGGTGTTTCAATGGCAACTGTTAGCCGTGTTGTGAATGGAAATAAAAATGTTAAAGAAAATACACGTAAGAAAGTATTAGAAGTTATTGATCGTTTGGATTATCGACCTAATGCAGTCGCTCGTGGTCTGGCAAGTAAAAAAACGACAACAGTTGGAGTTGTTATTCCTAATATTGCTAACGCCTACTTTTCAATCCTTGCTAAGGGAATTGACGATATTGCAGCAATGTACAAATATAATATCGTTTTAGCTTCAAGTGATGAAGACGACGATAAAGAAGTAAATGTTGTTAATACTTTGTTTGCTAAGCAAGTTGATGGGATTATTTTTATGGGGCATCATTTAACTGAGAAAATTCGTGCAGAATTTTCACGGTCCAGAACTCCAATTGTATTAGCTGGAACGGTTGATTTAGAACATCAATTGCCAAGTGTTAATATTGATTATAAAGCAGCTGTTTCTGAGGTGGTTGATATTTTAGCAGAAAAACATCAAAACATCGCTTTTGTATCAGGGCCATTAATTGATGAAATTAATGGTAAAGTAAGATTGTCTGGTTATAAAGAAGGCTTGAAGCAAAATAAATTGGACTATAAAGAAGGTCTTGTTTTTGAAGCTAACTACTCTTATAAAGATGGTTTTGAGTTAGCGCAACGCGTTATCAACTCTGGGGCAACAGCTGCCTATGTAGGGGAAGATGAACTAGCAGCGGGCTTATTAAACGGTCTCTTTGCAGCAGGTAAGAGTGTGCCAGAAGACTTTGAAATTATTACAAGTAATGACTCACCAGTAGTAGAATATACTCGTCCAAACTTAAGTTCAATTAGTCAACCTGTGTATGATTTAGGTGCTGTAAGCATGCGTATGTTAACTAAAATCATGAATAAAGAAGATTTAGAAGAAAAGGAAATTTTGTTAAATCATGGCATTAAACGTCGTGGCACAACGAAATAAAGATACTGCCACTTGCTGGCAGTTTTTTTATAGGAGGAAGAACCAATGACAAATGAATTATTATTTCAGGCCTTTGAATGGTATTTGCCAGATGATCATCATCATTGGAAAAACCTTCACGCTTCCATTCCAGACATGCAAAAATTAGGGATAACAAAAATGTGGTTACCACCTGCCTTTAAAGGGACGGGTAGTAATGATGTTGGTTATGGTATTTATGATTTATTTGACCTCGGCGAATTTGATCAGAACGGAACAATTCCTACAAAATATGGAACAAAAGAGGAATATCTTGATCTTATTAATTCCCTAAATGACGTTGGAATTATGCCGATTGCTGACATCGTCTTAAACCATAAAGCAAATGGCGATCAAAAGGAAACCTTTTATGTGCTAAAGATGGATCCTGAAAATCGTCAACAACCCATTTCAGACCCCTATGAAATAGAAGGTTGGACGGGTTTTAATTTCCTAGGTCGAAATGATAAGTATAATAACTTTAAATGGCATTGGTATCATTTTACAGGAATTGATTACGATGCTCGTAATAATGAAACTGGAATCTATATGATTACTGGTGATAATAAAGGCTGGGCTAATCAAGAAGTAGTGGATAATGAAAAAGGCAATTTTGATTATCTCATGTTCTGTGATATTGATTTCAAGCACCCTGAAGTTCAAGATCATTTAAGAGAATGGGCGCATTGGTTTATTGAAACAACTGGAGTTAGCGGCTTTCGTCTTGACGCAATCAAACATATTGACGCTACTTTTATGAATCATTTTATTCGTTATGTGCGTGAAAATATTGCTCCAGATTTATTTATTTTTGGGGAATACTGGAAAAACAATGCTCATGAAACTGATCGTTATTTAAAAGAAGTTGATATGCAGATTGAGTTAGTTGATGTCGCTCTACATATGAATTTCTTTGAAGCTAGTAAGGGTGGCAACCAATACAATATGGCAACACTTTTGGATAACACTTTGATGCAAGTAAATTCAAAATTTGCGATTACTTTTGTTGATAATCATGATACTCAAAGTGGTCAGGCTTTAGAATCTCAGGTTGAAGACTGGTTCAAACCTCTAGCTTATGGCCTTATTATGTTACGGCAAGAAGGAACACCGTGCCTTTTTTATGGAGACTATTACGGAGTTCAAGGAGAGCATGGACAGGTGGCTTTCAAAGACCTTATTGATAAAATGGCTTGGTTGCGAAAAAAACTTGTCTATGGTAAGCAAGTGGACTATTTTGATCACGCTAATTGCATAGGATGGACAGAACTTGGTAATGATGAGACGAATGCTTGTTTAGCAGTTGTCATGACTAATGGAGATCGCGGATGGAAGCACATGGAAGTTGGGAAACTTTATGCTGGGCAAACCTTTATTGATTATCTTGGGCACTGCTCTGAGGAAATTATTATTGATGAAGATGGCTGGGCTGATTTTATAGTTGAGCCAGGTTCTATCGCAGCTTGGATCCCGAAAAATACGATGATTTAATATAAAAAAAATCAGCTCTCAGCTGATTTTTTTACTCCCTAGTGAAAAATCCTTTAAAATAAGCTATAATAGAGACTATGAAAGTCTTACTATACTTAGAAGCTGAAAATTACTTAAAAAAATCTGGTATCGGCCGTGCTATTAAGCACCAAATAAAAGCTTTAACCTTAATTGGTCAAGCCTTTACGACTAATCCAAAAGATGATTATGATTTGGTTCATATTAATACATATGGGCTAGCTAGTTGGCTGTTGATGGTAAATGCACAGAAAAAAGGGAAAAAAGTGATTATGCATGGTCACTCAACAGAGGAAGATTTTCGAAATTCCTTTATTTTTTCCAACTTAGTGTCACCCTTATTTAGGCGCTACCTTTGTTTATTTTATAGGAAAGCTGATGCCATTATTACTCCGACCCTCTATTCTAAATCGCTGATTGAAAACTACGGTATTCAAAAACCAATATATGTCATTTCAAATGGTATTAATTTAGAACAGTACGGAGCAGATCCTCAAAAAGAAGCTGTTTTTCGGGAATATTTTAACTTAAAAGCTGGACAGAAAGTTGTTATGGGTGCGGGACTCTTTTTCAAACGCAAAGGAATTGATGATTTTGTTGAGGTTGCCAAAGCCATGCCTGATGTACAATTTATTTGGTTTGGTGAAACTAACAAGTGGGTTATTCCTGCTGAAATGCGTCGCATTATTGAAAAAGACCATCCAGCTAATGTTATTTTTCCTGGCTATATAAAAGGACCGGTCTACGAGGGAGCTATGACTGGGGCTGATGCCTTTTTCTTCCCGAGTCGTGAGGAGACAGAAGGGATAGTTGTTTTAGAAGCCTTAGCTAGTCGCCAGAATATTGTTTTGCGTGATATTCCAGTCTATTCGGGCTGGGTCAATCAGGAGAGTGCTGAATTAGCCAGCGATGTGCCCGGATTTGAAGCGGCGTTAAGACGTATATTCTCCGGTAAGTCCCATAAAGTTGAAGCTGGTTACCGAGTTGCAGAAAGTCGGAGTTTGGAAAAAATTGCTACTGAGTTAGTAGATACTTATCAAAAAGTAATGGAGTTATAAGATGCGAATTGGTCTATTTACAGATACCTATTTCCCGCAAGTTTCAGGTGTAGCTACGAGTATTAGAACTTTAAAAGACGAGTTAGAAAAAGAAGGACATGAAGTTTATGTCTTTACAACAACTGATCGTAATGTTAAGCGTTTTGAGGATCCAACAATTATTAGACTACCGAGCGTTCCTTTTGTGTCTTTTACGGACCGTCGAGTAGTATATCGTGGCCTTATTTCTTCTTATAAGATAGCCAAGCAGTATAATTTGGATATCATTCACACTCAGACAGAGTTTAGTTTAGGATTGCTTGGTAAAATGGTTGCCAAGGCTTTAAGAATTCCAATTGTTCATACCTATCATACACAGTACGAGGATTATGTGACTTATATTGCAAATGGTAAACTGATTCGACCAAGTATGGTCAAACCAATATTGAAGAGTTTTTTGAAAGAAGTGGATGGCTTGATTTGCCCGAGTCCCATTGTTTCAAATCTCATTGATGAATACCAAATTGCTATTCCAAAACGAGTTATTCCTACTGGGATCGAATTAGAAAAATATCTATGTAATGATATTTCAGATGATGACATTAGAGATTTAAAAGAACAATTACAGATTGAAGAAGATGAAACTATTCTTTTGAGCTTATCTCGAATCTCTTCTGAAAAAAATATTCAAGCTATTATTAAACAGATGCCCGATATTTTATCAGGTAATTCAAAAGTAAAACTCCTTATTGTTGGTGACGGACCTTATCTAGACGATTTAAAAGAGATGGCAAGTACCTTAGGTGTTGATGCTAATGTTATTTTCACTGGTATGATACCACATGATAAGGTTAGTCATTATTATAAGGCTTGTGACTTCTTTATTAGTGCTTCAACCAGTGAGACTCAGGGATTAACTTATATTGAGAGTTTAGCGTGTGGTAAACCGATTATTGCTCACGGTAATCCCTATTTAGATGAACTTATTTCCGACAAAATGTTTGGTACCTTATATTACCACGAGTCTGATTTGGCAGACGCTGTTCTGGACGCTATTCTTGAGACGCCAAAAATGTCACAAGAGTTACTTAATCAAAAGCGTTATGAAATTTCGTCTGAACATTTTGGACAGTCCGTATATACTTTTTATCTGGATACCCTAATTAACAAAAGTGAGCGTAACAAACAGAAACTGAGCTTGAGGATTACCGGTTCTAGCAAGAGAGAATCAATTAAGTTGGTTCAGTCAGCAAGCCAGTTACCAACAAGAGCTTTTAAAGCTACAGCAGTTACATCTGCAAAAGTAGTCAAAGCCCCTCTTAAAATGGTTAATGCTATTCGTGATTTTTTGGAGTAGTCACAGAAGTGGTAGATAAACTTCATCTAAATTAGTGGGTTTTCATGGGGTTATAGGTGATTTGCAGAATATTGTCTATCTAAAAGAGGAAGATATTTGTTTAATTCTTCATTGCTCAGATATTTTTGTAATCACTCTTGAAATTTTAGAAATTATTGTTATAATAACAAGGAAGACAAGTTGGTTTAGCAACATCTATCTAAGCGAGTGCTGGTTGGTGAAAAGAGCACAAGATGCCTAAGCTGATACTCCTTCCAATGATTTTATGTAAACATAAAAGGGTGGTTCCCTTATAACCAATCAGAGGTGTCTGGCTTTTTGCCGTACACAAATGAAGGTGGAACCACGTTGCGACGTCCTTTTTAGGATGGCGCTTTTTTATTTTTAAAATTATGGAAGAAAAAATAAAGGAGAGAAAAATGATTAAGATTACTTTTCCAGATGGTGCTGTTCGTGAGTTTGAATCTGGCATCACAACATTTGAAGTTGCCCAATCCATTAGCAATTCTTTGGCTAAGAAAGCTTTGGCAGGAAAATTTAATGGTCACTTAGTTGATACAAACCGCCCTCTTGAAGAAGATGGCAGTATTGAAATTGTTACACCAGATCATGAAGATGCGTTTGATGTTTTGCGTCATTCAGCTGCTCATTTATTTGCGCAAGCTACAAAACGGCTTTTCCCAGATATTCATCTCGGTGTAGGGCCAGCCATTGCTGATGGTTTCTATTACGATACCGATAATCAAGCGGGACAAATTTCTAATGAAGATCTTCCTCGTATTGAAGAAGAAATGAAAAAAATTGTTAAGGAAAATCATCCATGTATTCGTGAGGAAGTTTCAAAAGAAGAAGCTTTAGAAATCTTTAAAGGCGATCCTTACAAAGTGGAATTGATAGAAGAACACTCCGATGATGCTGCCGGTTTAACTATTTATCGTCAAGGTGAATTTGTGGACTTGTGCCGTGGCCCTCATGTGCCGTCAACAGGACGGATTCAAGTCTTCCATCTTTTAAATGTTGCCGGAGCATATTGGCGTGGTAACAGTGATAATGCTATGATGCAACGTGTTTATGGGACTGCTTGGTTTGATAAAAAAGACCTTAAAGCCTACTTAACACGTTTGGAAGAAGCTAAAGAGCGTGACCACAGAAAACTCGGTAAAGAACTTGACCTATTTATGGTTAATCCAGAAGTAGGACAAGGTCTACCATTTTGGTTACCAAATGGAGCAACTATCCGTCGTACTTTAGAACGTTATATCACTGATAAAGAACTAGCTTCAGGCTACCAACATGTCTATACTCCCCCAATGGCTTCAGTGGATTTCTATAAAACCTCTGGACACTGGGATCACTATCGTGATGATATGTTTCCAACAATGGACATGGGTGATGGTGAAGAGTTTGTGCTTCGTCCGATGAACTGTCCACATCATATTGAAGTCTACAAGCACCATGTGCATTCTTACCGTGAGTTGCCAATTCGAATTGCAGAGCTTGGGATGATGCACCGCTACGAAAAATCAGGTGCCCTATCAGGACTGCAACGTGTGCGTGAAATGACGCTTAATGACGGGCATCTATTCGTTACACCAGAGCAAATCCAGGAAGAATTCCAACGTGCACTTCAATTAATCATAGATGTGTATGAAGACTTTAATTTAACGGACTATCGTTTCCGTTTGTCTTACCGTGACCCTAATGATACAGAAAAATATTTTGATAATGATGAGATGTGGGAAAAAGCACAAAGTATGCTTAAAGCAGCCCTTGATGAAATGGGTGTTGACTACTTTGAAGCAGAAGGTGAAGCAGCCTTCTACGGTCCAAAA
Source organism: Streptococcus porcinus (assembly GCF_900475415.1). Taxonomy (NCBI): domain Bacteria; kingdom Bacillati; phylum Bacillota; class Bacilli; order Lactobacillales; family Streptococcaceae; genus Streptococcus; species Streptococcus porcinus. The sequence goes on along the minus strand of NZ_LS483388.1, from coordinate 1,414,590 downwards.
CTTGATATCCAGGTAAAAACAGCGCTCGGAAATGAAGAAACCTTATCTACTATCCAGTTAGACTTCTTGTTACCTGAACGGTTTGATTTGAAGTATATTGGTGCTGATGGTGAAGAACACCGTCCAGTTATGATTCACCGTGGTGTCATTTCAACAATGGAACGCTTCACAGCTATCTTGATTGAAACCTATAAAGGAGCTTTCCCAACTTGGTTAGCACCTCATCAAGTTACTGTGATTCCAATTTCAAATGAAGCTCATGTAGATTATGCTTGGGAAGTTGCTAAAATCTTACGTGACAAAGGGGTTCGTGCTGATGTCGATGAGCGAAATGAAAAAATGCAATACAAGATTCGTGCTTCACAAACAAGCAAAATTCCTTACCAATTGATTGTCGGTGACAAGGAAATGGAAGAGAAATCAGTTAATGTCCGTCGCTATGGAAGCAAGGCAACACATACTGAGACTATCGAGCAATTTGTGGAAACAATCTTAGCAGATATTGCCCGTAAATCAAAACCAGTCGTGGAATAGACTAGTCAGTTTTTAGATAGACATCCCTCAAAAGTTAGAAAGTTATCTAATTTTTGAGGCTTTTTTTATAAGGAAGTGAGATGGTTATAGGAAGCGATTGCATAAAATTGGTCAGGGTGTTATAATAAATTGCTTATTATTTTAGGAAAATTAAAGAAGTAGGGCTTGATAATGACAATGATTGAGGTATCACACCTTCATAAAAATTTTATTAAAACTGTTAAGGAACCAGGTTTAAAAGGAGCTTTAAAGTCTTTTGTTCATCCTCAACTAGAAACTTTTGAAGCAGTAAAAGACTTATCTTTTGAAGTTCCTAAAGGACAGGTTTTAGGCTTTATTGGAGCTAATGGTGCGGGTAAATCAACAACGATAAAAATGTTGACAGGAATCTTAAAGCCCACTTCGGGTTATTGTCGCATTAATGGAAAGATTCCTCAAGAAAATCGCCAAGATTACGTCAGAGATATTGGTGTTGTTTTTGGGCAACGGACTCAGCTTTGGTGGGATTTAGCATTACAAGAAACTTACACGGTTTTAAAAGAAATCTACGATGTTCCAGACCAACTCTTTAACAAGCGCATGGCTTTTTTAAACGAAGTCCTTGATCTAAATGAGTTTATTAAAGATCCTGTTCGGACATTATCACTTGGACAACGAATGCGAGCAGACATAGCAGCTTCACTATTACACAATCCGAAGGTTCTATTTTTAGATGAACCTACGATTGGGCTAGATGTTTCAGTAAAAGATAATATTCGCAAAGCTATTGCTCAAATTAATCAAGAAGAAGAAACAACGATTTTATTAACAACACATGATTTAAGCGACATTGAACAACTTTGTGATCGTATTATTATGATTGATAGGGGACAAGAGATTTTTGACGGTTCAGTTAATCAGTTAAAACAAAGGTTTGGAAAGATGAAGAGTCTCTCTTTTGAGTTAGAGTCTGGTCAAGAAGAATTAGTCAAGCAGTTTGCAAATGTCTCTTCTTGGGAAATGACTTACCATGATCTTATTTTAGATATCCACTACGATAGTTCTCTTTTCCAAACAGCTGAGATTATTAGAAAAATTATGTTAGATTTTAAAGTGAGAGATTTGAAGATGGCAGATGTTGATATTGAGGAAATCGTTCGACGCTTTTACCGAAAGGAGCTTTGATATGCTTAGCTTTTGGAGACGTTATAAACCCTTTATAAGTTCAGGAATCCAGCAATTAATTACTTATCGCGTTAATTTCTTTTTATACCGGATAGGCGATGTTATAGGAGCATTTGTCGCTTTTTATCTTTGGAAAGCAGTCTTTAAGTCTTCACAGCAGTCTTTAATTAATGGTTTTACACTAGCAGATATGACCTTATATGTTATTATGAGTTTTGTGACCGCCTTACTAACAAAATCAGACAGCTCATTTATGATTGGGGAAGAAGTCAAAGATGGCTCAATTATTATGCGACTGCTTCGGCCTGTACATTTTGCTACTTCCTATTTATTTATGGAGATTGGTTCTCGCTGGGTTATTTTTATTAGTGTTGGTATTCCATTTTTAGTGTTAATTTTAATTGTAAAAGTGATGGCCGGGGTACCTTACTTATACCTGCTTTATACAATTTTCAGCTATGTACTCAGTATTTTATTGGCTTTTTTAATTAATTTTTATTTCAATATATGTTTTGGTTTTTCAGCATTTGTCTTCAAAAATCTCTGGGGTTCTAATCTATTGAAGAATTCGATTCTTGCTTTTTTGTCAGGGAGTCTCATACCCCTAGTCTTCTTTCCAAAATTAATAGCCGATATTCTTAGTTATCTGCCGTTTTCATCTTTAGTTTATACTCCGGTGATGATTCTGCTTGGGAAATATACAGTTAATCAGACAGTAGGAGCAATACTATTACAAGTCTTTTGGTTAATTGTGATGGTGAGCCTATCTCAATTAATATGGAAGAAAGTGCAATATCATTTAACAATTCAAGGGGGTTAGGATGAAAAAATTAGGACGGATGCATGTTATTTTTATCAAGCAATACCTCAAGCAAATTCTAGAATATAAAGTTGATTTTGTTGTGGGTGTGTTGGGAGTTTTTCTAACCCAAGGGCTTAATCTACTCTTTTTAAATGTCCTTTTTCAACATATTCCCTCCTTAGCAGGCTGGACTTTTGAGCAGATTGCCTTCATCTATGGATTTTCTCTAATTCCAAAAGGGATTGACCATCTCTTTTTTGATAATCTCTGGGCTTTAGGTCAGAGGCTTGTGCTGAAGGGAGAATTTGATAAATATTTGACTAGACCTATTAGTCCCCTCTTTCATGTCATGGTCGAAACATTCCAAGTGGATGCCTTAGGGGAATTGCTAATAGGGATACTCTTACTAGTAACGAGTTTTGGCACGATTGCTTGGTCTGTTCCAAAAGTGATCCTTTTTATCTTAATTATTCCCTTTGCTACGTTGATTTATACCTCGTTAAAGATTGCTACGGCAAGCATCTCTTTTTGGACGAAGCAGTCTGGGGCCATTACTTATATTTTTTATATGTTCAATGATTTTGCCAAATACCCAATATCAATTTATCATTCATTTCTAAAATGGGTGATTAGCTTTATTATTCCTTTTGCTTTTACTGCCTATTACCCGGCATCCTATTTTCTAACGGGGGAAAACGGCTTATTTAATGTCGGAGGAGTGGTATTAATATCCTTACTTGTTTTTGCAATCTCAATAAAACTTTGGAACTTAGGAATAGATGCTTATGAAAGTGCAGGGTCTTAACGATTTCTGATTAGTAAGTCTTTTTCACTTCACCCCAAGTTAACTCTGTTTTTATTGAGTATACTTTTGTACTATAAATAAAACACTCCTGAATCTAGTTGACTAGATAGTAACAGGAGTGTTTTATTTGTCCCCAATTTTGGGATGTGGTGCCATATTACAATTAATTTACCAAGCAAAGGCGTTGGTGGGTGCCTTAAGGTAGTCTAGCCAGATGGGATCTTTTAGGCGAGCTAGGGTCACTGAAATTCCTGCCATATCAAGGCTGGTCATGTATTTACCGTTTTTGAGATAAGCTATATCTAATCCTTCAAGTTCTAACAATTGTCCTAGGTCGTTTAGAAATATACCTTGTTCTAATTCTGTTGTTGTTCCTAAATTATTGGCTAACAAGATAAATTTCTCATCTTCTTGCCAATGGAATTTTATCTGTAATTTATTGACTATTTCGACTGCTAAATGTTCAGAGGAAGTAAATGGAACGGTCCGATAGCCTTCTTCCCCGTGAATTCCAATACCAAAAGAGATATGGTCTTCAGGTAATTCAAAGAGTGGTAGCGCGGCATTTGGGAAGGTGGGTGATTTGGTTGCAAAGCCAATAGTTGCTATCTCAGTGGCGAGATGAAACCCGATTTGCTCCAGCTCTTTGAGCCCTGCCCCTTGAAGCGCAGCTTGTCCCAAAATTTTATGTAATAGAATTGTCCCTGCTAGTCCTCGGTGGCGCATCTGAAAATTTTTTTTAGGTTCAACGGAGATATCATCGTGAGAAATAATGTACCTAACGGGAATTCCTTCAAGCCGTGCTTGGTGAATGGCCTTGCTAAACTCTCGGATGTCAGCTTCGAAATTTTTAATAATAACAAAGACTCCCTTTCCTTTGTTAAGGAATCGCAGAGCTTCTAAGATTTGCTCAGAACTGGGAGGAGTGAAAAGGTCGCCATAGACAGCTGCTGTTAACATGCCATCGCCAATAAAGCCGATATGTGCTGGTTCATGTCCCGAGCCTCCTCCAGACAGGATTGGAATGAGGTCTGAACGGAATTCCTTATTATAGATAATCGGTTTTTTAGGTACTTTAGCGAGGTGAGGATGTGCTGAAAGCATTCCTTTGATATAGTGATCAATCATCACATATTTATGATTTGAAATCGTAACCATCATGTTTCCTACCCTTCTGTCATACTAGAGAGAATTGTTTTTTTAATCAAATCTGTCTGTGGTTGCATTTGCTTATCGATTACAAATGCTCTAATCATGTCTGCCAATGCTCTTGAATGATAAGTTTTGAGAAAAGAGCGATAATTGGCTTCTAGATTAAGTTTTGTTTTAAGTTCTTGTTCAGCTATAATTTTTTCTAATAAAACCAAGCAATAGTCACCAAAATAGCTATAAAAATCGTTTTGGTCTTTAATAGCAAAAAGCTGAGCATAAAATGTTTTGTTATTACCAAAGTAAAAGAGTAACTCATCTAACAGTTGAAAGCCAGTAATGTAATTGAGGTTATTAGTCACTTGTTCTTGCAGCTCGGTTTCAAAAATCCAGTCTAGGAGTTCATATTTATCAAGAAAATGATTATAGAAGGTCTGTCTACGAATGCCAGCTTGATCCATGATATCAACGACAGAAATTTTATCAAAAGGTTTATAGGCTAGTTCTTTTTTAAAAGCCTTGGCGATTTTCTTTTTTGTAATTAGTGATGTTGCCACCTTTAGCCTCCTTAAACAGAATATCTTAACCTCATTATACTTTATCAAAAGAAATGAAGAAAGTATAAGGACAAATTCTTAATTTTGTCCCTTACATAAGTTTTTATTTTTAGATAGAATGAAAGCGTAAACAAAAAATATTTTATGGGAGGAAACCCGAATGAAAAAAATTATGAACCAACCAGAAGCTATTGTGCAAGATATGCTTGATGGTTTTGCCTTTATCCATTCTGATTTAGTAGAACGAGTGGATGGTTATGATGTTATTGTTCGTAAAGCTGAAAAGACTGGTAAGGTTGCTATTATCTCTGGTGGAGGTTCTGGCCATGAACCTTCACATGCTGGCTTTGTTGGAGAAGGGATGCTTTCAGCTGCAATCTGTGGGGCCGTCTTCACATCACCAACACCTGATCAAATTTTGGAAGCTATTAAAGCCGCTGATGAAGGAGCTGGCGTCTTTATGGTGATAAAAAATTATTCTGGCGATATTATGAATTTTGAAATGGCGCAAGAAATGGCTGAGATGGAAGGAATATCAGTAGCGAGTGTTGTTGTTGATGATGATATTGCGGTTGAAAATAGTCTCTACACACAAGGCAAACGTGGCGTAGCAGGAACTATTTTAGTGCATAAAATTTTAGGACATGCTGCGCATCAAGGAAAATCATTGGAAGACATCAAACAATTAGCTGATGCATTAGTGCCAAATATCAAAACAATTGGTTTAGCATTGTCAGGAGCGACAGTACCAGAAGTTGGCAAGCCAGGATTTGTGCTAGAAGATGATGAGTTTGAATACGGAGTTGGTATCCATGGTGAACCTGGTTACAAAAAGGAAAAAATGAAAGCTTCTTCTGAATTAGCTAGAGAGCTGGTTTCCAAGTTAGCAGATGCTTTCCAACTTGAATCAGGACAAAATTATGGTCTTCTTATCAATGGGTTGGGTAGCACACCTCTTATGGAACAATATGTATTCGCCAATGACGTAGCTAAATTAATGGCCGAATATGGCATCAATGTGGCTTATAAAAAGTTAGGTGATTATATGACGAGCTTGGACATGGCTGGTCTATCATTGACTCTTATAAAAATTGAATCAGACCAATGGTTAGAAGCCTTAACTGCTAAAGTTACTACACCAGCTTGGTAAAAGGAGATGTTATGGATTATCAAAAAGTTTTAGAATGGATGCGCCTATTTGACGAAAAAATAAAGGCTAAAAAAGATTATCTTAGTGAGTTAGATACACCTATTGGAGACGGGGATCACGGTGGTAATATGGCGCGTGGTATGGCAGCTGTTATGGAAAACCTTAATGGTAAAGACTTTGATAAGGCTTCTGATGTTTATAAGGTTGTTGCCATGCAACTGGTTAGTAAAGTAGGGGGAGCTTCAGGGCCACTTTACGGGTCGGCTTTTATGGGAATGGCTAAGCTGGCAAAGGATGTGTCCGTTGTTGAATTACTTACAGAAGGATTAGCTATGATTCAAAAACGTGGCAAAGCTGAAAAAGGTGAGAAAACAATGGTTGATGTTTGGATTGCAGTCATTGAAGCTCTTAAGAAAAATCAATTGACTAATGATGTTATTTGGTCTGCAGTAGAAGCAACCAAAGATATTGCTGCGACTAAGGGTCGGGCATCTTATGTGGGCGAACGCTCCATTGGCCATATTGATCCTGGTTCTTATTCATCTGGTCTTTTATTTGAAGCTATGTTGGAAGCAGAGGTGATCTAATGTCGGACTTAGGTATTGTTATTGTTTCACATTCAAAAGGCATTGCTTCAGGAATCACGGACTTATTGGCGGAAGTTGCAAAAGATGTAGCTATTACAAGCGTTGGGGGACATGAAGATGGTGGGATTGGTACCAGTTTTGATCAAGTCCAGATGGTAGTTGATCAAAATCCTAAGAGTCAGTTACTAGCCTTTTTCGATTTAGGGTCAGCCCGTATGAATTTGGAAATGGTAGCCGACTTTACAGATAAAGAATTATCGATTATGCAAGTACCTATCGTTGAGGGAGCCTATACGGCAGCTGCCTTAATTCAAGCTGGTGTTGATAAGGAAGCTATTTTGCAACAATTATCAGAATTAGAAATAAAGAAATGAGGTTTGGAGAATGTCATTTATTGGTGAATTATTAGGGACCCTGGTTCTAGTATTATTAGGTGATGGTGTTGTGGCAGCTGTCTGTTTAAAAAACACTAAAGCAGAAGGAAGTGGCTGGATTGCCATTACTCTTGGTTGGGGGCTAGCAGTTGCTGTCCCAGTTTATATGGTTGGCTTTTTAAGTGGAGCTCACTTAAATCCAGCAGTAACTATTGCGCTGGCTTTAACAGGTGCCTTCCCATGGGTGCATGTACTTCCTTATATTGTAGCCCAGATGTTAGGTGCGATGCTTGGAGCAACCCTAGTTTATTTGCATTACTATCCTCATTGGCAAGAAACTAAGGATTCAGCAACAATTCTAGGCTGTTTCTCAACTGCTCCTGCCATTCGTCACACATGGTCTAATTTTTTAGGTGAAGCTATTGGTACAGCAGTTCTTGTTATGACAGTTATGTCTTTAGGCCCTAATAAACTATCCGCTGGTTTTGGCCCACTCATTGTTGGTTTAGTGGTTATGGCTGTTGGTTTTGGCCTTGGTGGCACAACGGGTTATGCTATAAATCCTGCTCGTGACTTAGGTCCACGCTTGATACATGCTCTCTTGCCAATTCCGAATAAGGGCGAGTCAGATTGGTCTTATGCATGGATTCCAGTTGTTGCTCCTATTTTAGGTGGTTCTTTAGGGGCAGTTTTATATCAGCTTGTTCTATCTACAATGTAATTAAATTAAGGGTAAGACTAGGTCACACGTGACCTAGTTTTTTAATATCAAAAAAAAGAGAAATTTATTAATTTGGGATATAATAGTAAAAAGCTTTTTAAAAGGAGGGGCAAATGAAGGTAGACCTTCACAAAAAGTATGTGACAATCAAACAATTATACCATTTGGGATGGCCAATAGAAATTTTAAAGGAAGTTGCTTTACATGGCGATATAGACTACCGTATTGGCTCCTCTCTTTTTAGGCGTTTTTGGGCTTATAGCAGTGAGACTCTAGAAGGTAGGGCTTTATTAAAAATACTATTAGACATGGTTGCCATGCCAAGTGACTTAAGTGGGAGTCTTAATGAAACAAGACATTTATTAAGCCATTTCCACCCTTCTTTGAGTCCAGATGATTGTTTTTGGTCGAGTTTGGCTACCCTAGTTGATAAATCATTCCCTGGTGATAAGCTTTGCCAAGAGGGAAAATTAGAAAAAAGGATTCATCAATTTCGCTATGTCATTTCGAGCCAGCAAGCGCAGTATCTTCGTCACCATTATCGAAAACACCAGCAAACAGATGGTCAAGCTTTAGCAAACTATTTAAGCCACAAAAAGGGGCCTGCCTTTTGGCGAAATGTTGTCGACTATTCACTGTCTGAATCGTCGCGTCTACATAATAAGTTGAAGATGACGGGTAACCAGATTAGCTTTCCAGACAATCAAGTTTCTCATAATATCAAGATATTGATGGGGTTTCACACCGAATTTATCTTAGCAAGTAATGGCCGTTTTTTAAATGAACTTGATGCAGAAGTCATAACAGAGACTGGGATTGTCAATGGTGCTAGTTTTAATTATGGAACAGCTGGTCAACGACACTGGGATTTAGATGTTGATCCTGTTAGGAGACATGATCCCTTATTTAGACGAGAGGTTTTGAAAGATTATCGTTCACCAAAACATATCGTAAAAAAAAGGTCACAAGGCCAGATTAACGATTTTGAGTTATCCTATTTTAATCATAAGGGAGCTTTTGCCAGAAAAGGATTATCTAGTTATAGGCATGTTAAAAAAAGATGTTTCTACTTTTGTTGGAAAGTACGTTTTTTGAGATGGTTTGACCTCTTGTTTACTAAAAAAGAAAAGAGAAACTGATTTTCAGTTTCTCTTTTGATATAACCTTCTACTTACTGTGTCAATACAGCCTTAATTAGCCTTTGCCCATTTTTTTGCTAAACGCCTTGATAGACTTGAAATGGTAAAGTTAATAACAAAATAAATCAGGGTGATTAAAGCATAAAGGGCAAAAACTTGGTCAGCTTGAAAATAGTTTCCCATTAATATTTGACTCTTACCAAAAAGCTCTTGAATAGCAATAACAGAATATAGTAAGGAAGTATCCTTAATAACTGTTACAAACTGAGAAATGATGGCAGGTAACATTTTTCGGTAAGCTTGGGGGAAAACAATTAGTAGAAAGACTTGACTAGGACTTAAGCCTTGGGCTAGCCCAGCCTCTGTCTGACCGTTATCTACACCATTTAAACCTCCACGAATGATTTCTGCTAGCGCCGCTGAGGTAAATACAGTAAAAGCAGTGATACCAGCTGGTGTTGACTTCATCTGAAAGACTAAGAAGATGATAAATATCCACAAGAGGTTAGGGACATTTCGGACAAATTCGATATAAATACTGGCTAGTAATTTGACAAACTTGTTTTTTCCGTTACGCATAATGGCTAATATGGTACCAAAAAGGGTGGATAAAACGATGGAAATAAATGAAATATACAAAGTGAGACCTAGGCCTTGAAAAATAAAGGAAAGGTTTGCGGTTGTAAATAATTGAGACATGAACTTTCCTCCTTATTAGACTGAATAGGTTTTTTTGTTTGCTTCTTCTTTTCGACGTGCCCAGTTGGCAAGTGGGAAGCACATAATGAAGTATAAGATGGCTGCTCCGGCGAAAGCTGGGACATAATTAGTACTTTCATAGGCCCATGCTTTAGCAGTAAACATAATATCTGCACCTGAAATTATGGCCACAATGGATGTATTTTTGATAAGGTTAACGACTTGGTTAGTCATCGGTGGTAGAATTGTCCGCACCGCCTGAGGGAGCACGATTAAGCTCATCGTTTGTTCATAGGTAAATCCTTGTGAAAGAGAAGCTTCAATTTGCCCTTTAGGGACAGCTTCAATACCAGAACGAATAACTTCAGCAATGTAAGCACCATGGTAAACTCCAACGCAAAGAACTGCTGTAAAGAAGCTTGAAATCATAATATGACCATTACTTATGATTGCTAACCCGTAATAGACAAAAACGAGTTGTACTAGAAGTGGAGTGTTTTGGTAGAGTTCAACATAGACTCGAGCACAAGTTCGATAGCCTTTTTTCTTAGAAGTCGATAAGGCTCCAAAAAGAATCCCCAGAACTAAGGCTAAAATTAAAGCTCCAATCGACATGCCAAGAGTGTATAAAAAAGCTTTAGCAAAGAGAGGGAAATTTGCAAAAAAAGCTTGCCATTTTGAAAGAGCAAATGGACTTTCAACTGTTAGTAAATAGGTCATGATTAGCTCCTTTCATCTTATTCAGCTTTAGCAGGTTTCAAATGGTATTTACGATAGATTTTTTTCAAACTACCATCAGTTGACCATTTAGTAATTAATTCATTGATATACTTGGTTAAGTTTTGATTAGTTTTTGAGCTAGCAATACCGTAAGATTGTTGGTTAAAACCATCTGATAAAATTTGTGACTGTTTGCTGACATAGCCCGTTAGAATAGATTTGTCAACAGAAAATGCTTTAATCCGTTTAGCATAAAGAGAAATGGCTAATTCGGGGTAAGATCCTAGTTGAACAAATTTAAATGTGAGTTTTTTGTTTCTAGCATATTCCTCAATTGCAGCTTTAGTAGTTGATCCCTGGGCCACACCGATAGTTGCGTGGTTTAGGTCTTTGATTGATGCTACTTTTTGAGAAGTATTAACGAGAAAGCCAATTTCATCGCGGTAATAAGGTTTAGAGAAGGAGTAGCTAGCTTGTCGTTCAGGAGTGATAGTATAGGTAGCAATGATAATATCTAATTGACCATTATCCAAAAGGGCTTCACGTGTCTGAGCAGTTACAGCAGTAAAGACAGGCTTAACCTTTAGTGATTTAGCGATTTTCCTAGCAATATCAACTTCCATACCTTCATATTGACCACTATTAGGGCTATAGTAACCAAAGTTTGGCACGTCTTGCTTGACTCCTATTCTCAAAACACCTGATTTTTTAATTTTTTTAATAGCAGAGCTATTTACCCACTTGTTCTCAGTAGCTTTGACACTTGGTAAGGTTAATTGAGATAGACAGAAAAAAGCCAAAAGGCTTAAAAGAATCCATTTTTTTTTATAGGTCATCTAGGCTCCTCCTTATGGGCGAGATTTTTTCTTAGCTTGGACTTTTTCACTGGTGTGGTTAATGATTTTACTTAGAAATTGCTTAGCACGAGGTTCTTTAGGATTATCAAAGAAACCTGCAACATCTGTTGTATCCTCTAACACTTCACCGTCCGCCATAAAGATAATCCTGTCGGCAACTTCCCTTGCGAATCCCATTTCGTGTGTAACGACAATCATGTTAGTGCCATCGGCAGCAAGATTTTGCATGACTGCTAAAACATCACCAATTGTTTCAGGATCAAGAGCAGAAGTAGGTTCATCAAATAGTAGTAATTCAGGTTGCATAGCTAGCCCGCGTGCAATAGCAATTCTTTGCTTTTGACCACCTGACAACATAGAAGGATAAGAATCTTTACGATCCCACATATTAACAAAGGTTAGGTATTTTTCAGCTATTTTTTCAGCTTCTGCTTTAGACTGTCCTAGAACTTTGATAGGAGCTAAAGTAACATTTTCTAACACAGTTTTGTGGGGATAAAGATTAAAGTGTTGAAATACCATTCCAACTTCTTTACGTAGGGTTACTAAATCTTTGGCGGAACTATTAACAATTTGGTGCCCATTAACGATCAAGCTACCATTTTCAATCTTTTCTAAGCCATTAATGGTACGAATAAGAGTAGACTTTCCAGAACCAGATGGACCTAATAAAACTACTACTTGTCCTTTGTCGATAGTTAAATTAATGTTTTTTAAAGCGTGGAAATCCCCATAATGCTTATTAACGTTTTTAAATTCAATGAGTGCCATAAGATTCTCCTTTATAATAAATGTTAGAAAATCTAACATATGAACAGTGGAATTATTTTATCATAGGAAAACTTCTTTGTCAATATTTTCAGAATATTTAGAGTATCGTGAAGAAAATCACCTAAATAATAGCTTGCATTGTCTTTTGCCAATAAAATTTGGTATAATCATAGAGACATTAGTATAGGAAGAGTGTATACACAAAAATTTTTTAAGGTCTTAGCCTTATTACCAAAAAATAAATAGGAGAACATAAATTAATGAAAAAAATCCTCATTGTAGACGATGAAAAACCTATTTCAGATATTATAAAGTTTAATTTGACCAAAGAAGGTTATGATATTATGACGGCTTTTGATGGCCGAGAAGCCATTACAATCTTCGAAGAAGATAAACCTGACTTGGTTATTTTGGATTTAATGTTACCAGAGATGGATGGTCTTGAAGTCGCAAAAGAAATCCGAAAAACCAGTCATATCCCTATTATCATGCTTTCTGCAAAAGATAGTGAATTTGATAAGGTGATTGGTTTAGAAATCGGTGCGGATGATTACGTGACAAAACCTTTTTCAAATCGTGAGCTCCTAGCGCGTGTTAAAGCTCATTTGCGACGTACTGAGACGATTGAAACAGCTGTTGCTGAAGAAAATGCTTCTTCAGGAAATCAAGAATTAACTATCGGTAATCTCCAGATTCTACCAGATGCTTTCTTGGCTAAAAAATATGGCAAAGAAGTTGAACTGACACATCGCGAATTTGAATTATTACATCATTTAGCAAATCATATTGGGCAAGTTATGACCCGTGAACATTTATTAGAAACCGTCTGGGGCTATGATTATTTTGGTGATGTGAGAACTGTTGATGTTACCGTACGACGTTTGAGAGAAAAAATAGAAGACACACCAAGCCGTCCTGAATATATTTTGACAAGACGTGGCGTTGGTTATTATATGAAACAGCATGACTAGAGACATTGTTGGAAATTTATCTTTATTTGAATTAGCAATACTCTTCTTATTGATTTTTGTTGCTATCTATTTTATTTATTTAGCTGTTCGCGATTATCGTAATGCTAAAATTATCAGACAAATGAGTCACAAAATTCGTGATTTGATTAACGGTCGTTATACTGATGATATTAATAGCAAAGCAGACATTGAATTAATTGACCTATCAGAACAACTTAATGATCTATCAGATGTTTTTCGTCTCACCCATGAAAATTTAGCTCAGGAGAAGAATCGTCTGGCTAGCATTTTGGCTTATATGAGTGATGGTGTTTTAGCGACTGACCGAACTGGTCAGATTATGATGATTAATGAAACAGCACAAAAACAGATGAACATCAGTCGTGAGGAGGCCCTTACAAAGAATATAACTGATCTTTTGGGTAGTGAATCTCCTTATACTTATAGGGAATTAGTGTCTCAAACACCAATTGTTACCATAAATCGGCGTGATGAGACAGGCGAATTTATCACATTGCGCTTGCGTTTCGCACTGAATAGACGTGAAAGTGGCTTTATTTCAGGTTTGGTCGTCGTATTGCACGACACTACTGAACAAGAAAAAGAAGAAAGGGAGCGTCGTCTTTTTGTTTCCAACGTTAGCCATGAGCTGAGAACTCCTTTGACTTCGGTTAAATCATACCTGGAAGCACTTGATGAGGGAGCCTTAAAAGAGGACATTGCTCCAAGTTTTATTAAAGTTTCACTTGATGAAACTAATCGGATGATGCGGATGATTTCCGATCTTTTGAATTTGTCACGAATAGATAATCAGGTGACAGCGTTAGCCGTTGAGATGACTAACTTTACAGCTTTTATGACCTCAATCTTAAATCGATTTGATTTGGTTCGCAACCAAAATACAGTTGCCGGTAAGACATATGAGATAATCCGTGATTATCCCATAAAGTCAATTTGGTTAGAAATTGATAATGATAAGATGACCCAGGTCATTGAAAATATTTTAAATAATGCTATTAAATATTCTCCTGATGGAGGTAAAATTCGAGTTAAAATGAAAACTACTGATAGCCAGCTAATTATCTCCATTTCTGATCAAGGTTTAGGAATTCCTAAAAAAGATCTCCCTTTAATTTTCGACCGATTCTATCGTGTTGATAAAGCACGTAGCCGGGCGCAGGGTGGAACAGGACTAGGGTTGGCTATTGCAAAAGAGATTGTCAAACAACATAAGGGCTTTATTTGGGCTAAAAGTGATTACGGTAAGGGTTCGACCTTTACAATTGTTCTTCCTTATGACAAAGATGTGATGTCAGATGATGTTGATGAATGGGAGGACGATATTGATTAAATGCTAGAACAAGAAGGATTTAAATATAGTATTTTAGCATCGGGTTCTACGGGTAATAGTTTCTATTTAGAAACCCCTAAAAAACGGATTCTTGTTGATGCAGGTTTGACTGGTAAAAAAATTACCAGTCTCTTAGCAGAAATAGATCGGAAGCCAGAAGATTTAGATGCTATATTAATTACACATGAACATTCTGATCATATAAAAGGAGTCGGTGTCCTTGCTCGTAAGTATCATCTTGATATTTATGCTAACCAAAAAACGTGGCAGATTATTGATGATAGAAATATGATTGGAAAAATTGATTCGAATCAAAAATATATTTTTGACCGTGATAAGGTCATGACGTTTGGAGATCTTGATATTGAAAGTTTTGGTGTTAGTCACGATGCGGCAGATCCCCAATTTTACCGTTTTATGAAAGATAATAAATCATTTGTTATGTTAACAGATACTGGTTATGTGAGTGATCGTATGTCTGGCATTATTGATAATGCAGATGCTTATTTGATTGAATCAAATCATGATATTGAGATTTTAAGATCAGGCTCTTATCCATGGAGTTTAAAACAGCGGATTTTATCTGATAAGGGCCACTTGTCAAATGAAGATGGTGCTGGAGCTATGATTCGCAGCATAGGTTATAAGACTAAGAAAATTTTCCTTGGGCACCTGAGTAAGGAAAATAACATAAAAGAATTAGCTCACATGACAATGGAAAATCAATTAGCGATGGCGGATTTAGCAGTAGGAACTGACTTTAAAGTATATGATACATCGCCAGATAGTGCTTGCTCCTTAACAGATATTTAGTCACAATGAGTTGAAGATGAAAAAAAGCTGGTGGGACAAGCACCCCACAGCTTTTTTTGTTATAATAGGAATGTCTATGTGCAGTTAACTGAAAAGGAGAAATCATGAAAAAACTTAAAGCCTTACTCAAGGAGACTTTTAATATTGTATTTAATGATCAGGACTTACTTGAAACAGCCTTTACCCATACTTCCTATGCAAATGAGCATCGTCTCCTAAACATTTCACATAATGAACGTTTGGAATTTTTAGGAGACGCCGTTCTGCAACTGATTATTTCAGAATATTTATTTAAAAAGTACCCACATAAGCCTGAAGGTGATCTTTCAAAGTTACGGTCAATGATTGTTCGTGAAGAAAGTTTAGCAGGTTTTTCTCGCTTTTGTTCTTTTGATACCTATATTAAGTTGGGAAAAGGTGAGGAAAAATCAGGAGGTCGC
Organism: Streptococcus porcinus; assembly: GCF_900475415.1. Lineage (NCBI taxonomy): Bacteria > Bacillati > Bacillota > Bacilli > Lactobacillales > Streptococcaceae > Streptococcus > Streptococcus porcinus. The sequence goes on along the minus strand of NZ_LS483388.1, from coordinate 1,398,986 downwards.
AATCGTGATACTATCCTAGGAGACCTGTTTGAAGCTTTTTTAGGTGCACTGCTATTAGATAAGGGAATTGAGGAAGTCCGACTTTTTCTTAATCAAGTCATGATTTCGCAGGTTGAAAAAGGTAATTTTGAGAAAGTCAAAGACTACAAGACAGGCCTTCAAGAAGTTTTGCAGGCAAAAGGTGATGTCCAAATTGACTATCAAGTCGTTAAAGAAAGTGGCCCAGCACATGCTAAACAATTCGAGGTTGCTATCTTGGTTAATCAAGAAGTTATCAGCAGAGGAATCGGTAAATCAAAAAAGATTGCTGAACAAAATGCTGCAAAAAAAGCCCTTGAACACTTAAGTGAGGAATAAATGTTTTTAAAAAAAATTGAAATGCAGGGCTTCAAATCGTTTGCAGATAAGACCAAAATCGAATTTGAAAAAGGTGTTACTGCAGTTGTTGGTCCTAATGGGTCAGGTAAATCAAATATCACTGAAAGTTTGCGCTGGGCCTTGGGTGAGTCTAGTGCTAAAAGCTTACGTGGCGGTAAAATGCCCGATATTATTTTTGCAGGAACTGAGAGCCGTAATGCTCTTAATTTTGCTGAAGTAGCCATTGTTTTAGACAACTCAGACGAGTTTATTAAAGCTGCTGGTAAAGAAATCCGTGTAGAGCGACATATTTATCGAAATGGAGACAGTGATTACCTCATCGATGGTAAAAAAGTTCGCTTGCGAGACATTCATGATTTATTTATGGATACTGGCTTAGGGCGAGATTCTTTCTCAATCATTTCTCAAGGGCGTGTTGAAGAAATTTTTAACAGCAAACCAGAAGAAAGACGAGCAATCTTTGAAGAAGCAGCTGGAGTACTCAAATATAAAACACGAAAAAAAGAAACACAAAGTAAACTGACCCAAACTCAGGATAATTTGGATCGCTTAGATGATATTATTTATGAATTAGAAACTCAAGTAGGTCCTTTAGAAAAGCAGGCGGCAGTAGCACGAGAGTATAATCAGCTTGAGGGGGAGCGTCAAGTCTTGCACCTGTCAATCTTGGTGGAAGACGTCAGAAAAGATAAAAAGCAACTAAGCCAACTTCAAATGTCTTTAGAAGAACTTCAAAAAGAGTTAAAAGAATATCACCAGCATCGAGAATTGCTGGAAGCAAAAAACCAAAAGCTCAAAGAAAAACGACAAGCTCTGAACCGCGAAACTGAAAGTAAGCAGGCAGAGCTATTAGAATTAACACGAGCTTTGGCTGACCTTGAAAAACAGATTGATCTCATCAAGCTAGAAACAAGTCAAAAAAATGAAAAAAAAGCAGAAGCCAGCAGTCAAATCGCTGAGTTAGAAGCTGAGATAAGTATATTAAGATCAGCTGAGAAGCAAAAACATGAGATTTTAGAGCAGTTGGTAGTCAGTAACCATGAGAATACAATGGCTTTAGAAGAACTGCAAGAGAGCTTACAACGTTTTTCAGGTGATCCCGACCAATTGATTGAACAACTAAGAGAAGATTACTTAGCTCTGATGCAAAAGGAAGCAAGCTTATCCAATCAACTAACTTTGTTGACTTCTGAAATTGAAAAGGACAATCAAGAACAAGAAGATCAGCTTAAGGCTTTTTCTGAACAAGAAAAACATGTTGCTATGTTAGAAAAAGAGCACCAAGCGTTATTGGTAGCTTATCATGAGTGTTCTCAAAAGCTTCAAGAACTATTGGGAGACTACCAAGCTAAAAAGAGTCAACTACAAGATCAAAAGGAAAGTTATCAAGACGAACAAGGAAAGCTTTTTGATTTGTTGGATCAGAAAAAAGCTAAAGAAGCTCGGCTGAATAGTTTGGAAGCCATTCAAAAGAATCACAGTCAATTTTATGCAGGGGTTCGTGCAGTTTTACAAGCCAGTAATCAGTTGTCAGGCATTTTAGGAGCTGTCAGTGAACATTTAAGTTTTGACAGGAAATACCAAACAGCCTTAGAGATTGCTTTAGGTGCAAGCAGTCAAAATATTATTGTTGAAAATGAAGCTGCCGCTAAAGAAGCCATTGCTTTTTTGAAACGGACAAAACAAGGACGAGCAACCTTTTTACCACTTACTACCCTAAAACCTCGTTACTTGTCTGAAAGTCAGGAAAGGCAAGTGCAATCTAGCCCAGGTTTCCTTGGTAGTGCAGAGTCATTAGTATCTTATGACAGTCACTTAGCTGTTATCTTTAAAAATTTATTGAATACAACCCTAATCTTTGATTCTATTGACAATGCCAACAAAGCGGCTAAGCTTTTGCAATATAAGGTCCGTATAGTTACTCTTGATGGAACGGAATTAAGGCCAGGGGGCTCATTCGCAGGAGGAGCTAATCGACAATCGAATACCACCTTTATAAAGCCAGAAATAGATAGTCTTCAAGTTAGTTTAAGGGAGTTAAATCAGCATCTTCTTGAGCAAGAAAAGGTAGTCGCACACATTCAAACAAGTTTACAAGCAGCAGAAAATCAGCTCCTAAAACTTAAAGATTCAGGAGAGCGTGCTCGTCAAGAGGAGCAAGAAGTATCCTTTAAAGCAAAGCAATTGCAAGAGCGTCTAACTGATTCACAAGAGATTTTAGCAAATATGACTAAGATACAGTCTCAAAGCAGAGAGCGTGATTTTCAAACGCAGAAAGTTCACTTGGATCAAGAACTTGAGAGGATTAACCAAAGAAAAGATAGCTTAAGTCAGGAAATTGAGAGTATTAAGAGTAATAAAGATACAATTAATCAGAAAAAAGCTGCCTTAACAGAAGAACTTGCCCAAGCTCGGTTAAGCCAAAGAGACTTGGCTAATGAGAAGCGTTTTGAAGAGAGTAACCTTGATAGATTGGAAAACGAGCGACAGATAAAAGAAGAAAAAGTGGCTCAACTAAAAGACTTATTGTCAAACCATATTTCAGAAGAAGATATTGACCGTCTACCTTCTTTAGAAGAAGGTTTATTGGAAATTGCAGAGCGTAAGACCCAGGTTGAACAAAAATTGGTAGGTCTGCGCTTTGAAACAGAAGATTATCAAGCACAGCTGGAAGAATTAGAAGTTAAGCTTCAGCAAGAACAGTCTAAAAGTGAAGTATTTATTCGACAGCAGAGTAGGTTAGAAGCTGAACAAGAACAAGTTTCAGGACGCTTGCGTACTCATGCAAAAGTCTTATCAGAAGAGTTTCAACTTAGCTTTGAAGAGGCTCAAGCTAAAAGTCACCAGGTTGAGAACTTGGCTCAAGCAAAAGAAAAGCTTTCTAAACTCCGCCGACAAATTAAAGCTCTTGGTCCAGTTAATAGCGATGCTATTGCGCAGTACGAAGAAGTTTCAGAACGCCTAACATTCTTAATTGGTCAAAAAGAAGACCTTAACAAGGCTAAAAATATGCTTCTTGATACTATCCACCAAATGGATTCAGAAGTAAAAGCCCGCTTTAAAGTAACCTTTGAAGCTATTAGAAATAGTTTCCAAGAAACCTTTAAGCAAATGTTTGGTGGAGGTTCTGCAGATCTCATTCTTACTGATGGAGATTTGCTTACTGCAGGGATTGATATTTCCGTGCAACCCCCTGGAAAGAAAATCCAGTCTCTCAATTTGATGTCTGGTGGGGAAAAGGCCCTTTCAGCCCTAGCTCTGCTTTTTGCTATCATCCGTGTAAAAACAATACCTTTTGTTATTCTTGATGAAGTTGAAGCAGCACTTGATGAGGCTAATGTTAAACGTTTTGGTGATTACTTGAATCGTTTTGACAAGGATAGTCAGTTTATTGTGGTTACCCATCGTAAGGGAACGATGGCAGCAGCAGATAGTATTTACGGGATTACGATGCAAGAATCGGGAGTTTCAAAAGTAGTCTCTGTTAAATTGAAAGATTCAGAAAAACTTAGCTTTTTAAATTAAAGATAGGTGCCAAGGAGAAAGTGAACGAGATGATAAAATTAGTTGCTACAGATATGGATGGCACCTTTTTAACTGAAAATCATACTTATGATAAGAAACGACTAGCAGCACTGCTTCCCAAGCTGAAAGCTAAGGGGATTATCTTTGCTGTTTCAAGTGGCCGTTCTCTTTTAGCAATTGAGCAACTGTTTGCAGATTTTTTGGACGATATTGCCCTCATTGCGGAAAATGGTTCCTTAGTTCAATACCAGAATCAGGTTATTTTTGCCGATTTTATGACTAAAAAACAATATGTCGAGGTTGCTGAAAGGATTCTAGAAAATCCGTATTATGTTGAAACGGGAATGCTCTTTTCTGGCCAGAAAGCTTCTTATATTTTAGAAGGTGCTAGTCAAGATTACATTAATCGAATGCATTTATTTTATGAAAATATCAAAATAATCAGTGATTTTGATAAGATGGATGACGATTCGATTTTTAAAATCACAACAACATTCACAGGCGAGACGGTTCTAGATGGTAGCGCTTGGTTAGATCAGAAAATCCCATACATTTCAGCTGTGACCACTGGATTTGAATCTATAGATGTTATTTTAGCAGAAGTGAATAAAGGTTTTGGTATTGCTCACTTGTGTCAAGCACTTGATATTAAAGCCGAGGAAGTCATTGCCTTTGGAGATAATCTAAATGATTACCAAATGCTAGAGTATGTTGGCCAGGCAGTCGCAACAGCTAATGCCCGACCAGAAATCATTGCTTTGGCTGACCAGGTTATTGGTCATTGCAATGAACAGGCTGTTTTAACTTATTTAGAAGGGTTGGTGTCAGAAGATGACTTATAAGATTTTAGCATTGGATCTTGATGGAACACTTTTTAATAGTGAAAAAACTGTCAGTGATGCTAATAAAGCTGCTTTAGCCAGTGCGAGAGAATTGGGTGTAAAAGTTGTGATTACAACGGGTCGTCCTTTGGCGGCTATTGGTAGCTTGTTAACCGAGCTGGATTTGGTGAATGAAGATGATTATAGTATTACTTTTAACGGTGGTTTAGTTCAAAAAAATACTGGTCAGGTTTTGGATAAAAGCTCTTTAACTTTTGATCAAGTTGCTTTTATTTACCATGAATTGAGGACCTTAGGCTTGCCGACAGATATTTTAAGTGAGGGAATTGTTTACAGCCTTCCTAGCCAAGATGGACGCAAGTCACAATACCACTTAGCTAACCCTTTATTGGAATTTGTTGAATTAGATTCTTTAGAGGACTTACCAAGGGATGTTATCTTTAACAAAATTGTAACGGTAACGGATGCAGACTTTTTAGATGCTCAGTTGAATAGGGTCAAAGAGGAAACATTTGCCAACTTTGAATCCTTTAAATCACGTGACATTATTTTTGAGGTTATGCCTAAAGGGGTACACAAAGCCTTTGGGCTCCAACTTCTTTGCCAGCACCTTGGTATTGCTGCTAAGGAAGTCATGGCGGTTGGTGATGAGGCTAATGACCTTAGTATGCTGGAATGGGCTGGTCTAGGAGTGGCTATGGCAAATGGAACCTCAGATGCAAAACAAATTGCTAATGTAGTGACGAGTTTGACTAATGATCAGTCAGGTGTAGCCGAAGCTGTCCAAAAATATATATTAAGCGAGGAAAACTAATGGGACTTTTTGATAAATTATTTGGTTCAAAGAAGCCGAAAGAAAAACGTGATTTTCCAGATGTGACTGAAATGAAAGACGACACTAATGATTCAGAACCTGCTAGTTTAGCTGATGATACTACCAGGGATGATTCTAGTGTAACTAATGACCAAACAGAAAAACAATTACCAACAAGAGATCAAAGCCAAGGTGAGCTAAACAGTGTTATCCCACCAGAGGATGAAAATGAAGTACCGTTAACATCGCATCAAACGTCTAATTATTCAGAAGCTGGTTTTGAAAGTGAAATTTTCCCACAACAAAAAGAAATAATTGATACAGAAATTAAGAATGCACAGGTACAAGAAGAGGCGGGACTAAGTCATAATTCTAAGACAAAAGAGGCTAATGACCATCAACCAGGAGGCGAGGAAACTAGTTCTTATTCTATAGTAGAAGATGAATACTATCCAGGTAAAGTAACATTTGACGAGCAATTAGGTCAAAAGAAAGTTTCAAATTATGATGACAAGCCTATAGAAGTTAAGCCTAGTTCTTCAGAAGTAGCGGAAGAACAAGTGCATACAGAGGAAAGTAATCAAGAAAAATATGACCGTAGTCTGAAAAAAACTAGGTCAGGTTTTGCTAGTCGCTTGAATGCTTTTTTAGCTAATTTTAGAAGTGTTGATGAAGAATTCTTTGAAGAGTTAGAGGAGATGCTAATTCTTTCAGATGTCGGTGTGACGGTTGCAACGACTTTAACTGATCAGCTTCGCCAAGAAGCAAAATTAGAAAACGCCAAAAAACCCGAGGTACTAAGACGGGTGATTATTGAAAAATTAGTCGCTATTTATGAAAAAGATGGCAACTATAATGAAAAAATCAATTATCAGAATAATCTGACGGTTATGCTTTTTGTAGGTGTTAATGGCGTTGGTAAGACCACTTCAATCGGCAAGTTAGCCTATCGGTATAAAAGTGAAGGCAAGAAAGTTATGTTAGTAGCTGCTGATACTTTCCGTGCTGGAGCTGTAGCTCAACTAGTTGAATGGGGGCGCCGTGTTGATGTGCCGGTGGTGACTGGTTCTGAAAAAGCTGATCCAGCCTCTGTTGTATTTGATGGAGTCGAGAAAGCAGTTGCTGAAAATATTGATATCCTATTGATTGATACAGCTGGTCGTCTGCAAAACAAGGAAAACCTCATGGCTGAGCTAGAGAAAATGGGACGAATTATTAAAAGAGTTATTCCGGATGCGCCTCATGAAACACTATTAGCTTTAGATGCGTCAACTGGTCAAAATGCTCTTAGTCAAGCTAAAGAGTTTTCAAAAATTATGCCTCTAACAGGTTTGATTTTAACAAAAATTGATGGTACAGCTAAGGGAGGGGTTGTTTTGGCTATTCGTCAAGAATTGGACATCCCTGTTAAATTCATTGGTTTTGGTGAAAAAATTGATGATATTGGAGAATTTGATTCAGAAGAATTCATGAAAGGTTTACTCGGAAATATGATTTAATCAAAGTTTAGAGTAAGTATGTTCCTTATGGAAAAAATAACTGCAATTGCTATCGAGCGTTACAAAGATTTAGCCCAGCAAAAGCAAGCTGAACATCGTAAATTTCTAGCTCAACTTAAAAAGAAGCCACCTAAACAGTTAGATAAAATGGTTCAAGAGATACACGATGAAGTTTTTCAGGAAATTGATTGTAGAACCTGTGCTAATTGCTGTAAGGGTCTAGGTCCATCATTTACAGAAGCTGACATTCAACGCATGTCTAAATACTTTAGGATGAAGCTGGCGGTTTTCGAAGATCTCTATCTTGAAGTTGATGAAGACAACGATAAAGTTTTTAAATCAATGCCTTGTCCTTTTTTAGGCACTGATAATTTGTGTAGTATTTACGACGTTCGCCCTAAGGCTTGTCGTGAATTTCCACATACAAATCGTAAGAAAATTTATCAAATTAATCATCTGACTATCAAAAACACCTTAGTTTGTCCAGCGGCCTATCTCTTTGTGGAGAAGCTAAAAAACAGAGTCTAAAGCTGATAGTTTTTAGGACTAGCTTTCTTTACTCTCTTAAGATAGCCATATGATGCTTGTTGCTCAAAGATTATTCCCTATGTAAAGTATTATAGTTTTATTTTCCTTAGACGATTTAGGAGATCGCGAGCCTTGTGTTTACTTAGGTAACACGAGTTCAGATGTTTATGGAATAAAAACGCATTACCAATTGAAAGAAAAATGATGTGGATGGCTTATAGTCGTTAAGCTATTGGAAAGAATAAATTCAACCATCCATATCTTGTTTTCACCAAGTGACTACTTGGGCTTTGGCAGTAGCTGACTGCAAAACTTTATAATATTAGGAGATTATAATGAAAAGGTATATGATATTTTTAGGAATGATACTCGCTTGTGCAACTTTTCTCACGCCCGTGCAACCCGTTTACGCCAATGCGTCAGAATATTTAGACGATTTAGAAGAGGCAAATCGACCTCGCCAGCATCCCTCAATTTCAATTTCGGTGATTGGATTTGATAAAGATACGAAGAAAGAATTTTATATTCAAGGTTTGGATTTTGAAGTTACTTCTTCTAAAATTACAAAAGTTGCTTTATTAGACGCTATTAATAGTAAATATGCTCATTCAAGGGTAGATCATCAATCCAATGTATTGGATTTTCATGAAGATGCAAAACTTATCAATCGTCAAGGAAAGGTTCTTGAGGCAGACAGTGACGGTTCAGTAACTCTTCCAAAAGGACAAATTGAACAATACAGGTTAACCGGTCATGTTACTGTTGGAAGAAGGCCTCAAGCTCCTATTAAGAATCCTATTGATCGGGTATTAGTCCGAAGGAATTTCACGTTTAAACCTCTCAATAGTGACGGGAAAATACTTCGTAAAAATTTAGCTATACCAAATGTTAAAGAGGTCAATTCAGTGATTACGGTTGCTGATTTAAAATGTTCTGCTGAAGAAGTACTTAAACAGTTGGATTCAAATTATACGATATTAGAAGTAGATGAACTATCTGTAAAGCATGACGACCACACTTTTAGTACGATTGAGGAAAATGCTCCCTACACTGTCAAGGCAAGAGAGTACAAACCGTTTGAATCACAAGATGACGAATTAATGAGTGGGAATCAGGATATAATTAATGAAACCTATCTTATTATTAAAAAGGATTACTTGGACAAAAATGGTAAACTAAAATATGAAAATGTGAATGTAAGTTATATTGATAAAGAAACTAATACAGTGCTACGAAATAGCCAATATGGATTGATGCCTTATGAAATGCACCGTATAGATTTTCTTGATCCCTATGACTATCAAACTAGGAATAAGATCCTTAGAAATAGTCTTGATGATTATGGGATCTTTGGTTATACTGTCTCAGGTAAAGTAGACATAGTGAAATCAGATGGCTCAAGGCAAGTTAATGTCTATATGGTTAAACGAGATCCAAGTCTCAGACCTTTTGACCATGCTGGTTATGATAATGGGGCTTCTTATGAAGAAGCTAAAGAATACAGTTACTTACATGGTTTAACAGCTCCCAACCATGAAAATGAAAAATTGGGGCTATCGACTAACAGACCAAAATAGAGAATAAGTAGGCTAGGGAATATCAACGTTATTTCTTAAGAATGACAAATGAGTAACAAGTATCAAGCGCTAACAAAGACCAAGGACAAGTTTCTTTTAGAACTTGTCCTTGGTCTTTTCTATCGAACGACGAGTAGCACTGGGGTATAAATAGTAATTAAGTTAGCACCTTAACTATAATAGTTTGACTTAGTTCATTAGAATTCATATACTTAAGACATAAAGGAGGTGTTTACGGATGAAAGTATTAATTGCTGGGGGGAGTGGTTTTCTAGGTAAACAACTGATTGATATAGCATTAGACAAAGGGCACCAGGTTACCTATCTTGCTAGGCAGGAAGGGAAGGAGTCACTTTTCCATTCTTCTAGTCTTCACTATATCAAAGGAGATTTGCTGGATCTTGCTACGATTAATCTGTCCAATCAGTCTTTTGACCTTCTAATTGACTGTGTTGGTGCTATCAAGCCAAAACAACTCAGGAGCTCAAATGTTCAAACAACAAAAGGAGCCATTACCCTCTGTAAAAATAAAAAAATCCCTAAGATAGTCTATATATCAGCTAATACCGGTTACCCAGCTTATCTGAAAAGTAAACGAGATGCTGAGCAATTAATTAAAAAAAGTGACTTGGATTACTTGATTGTAAGGCCTAATTTACTGTTTGGTAAAGAGCGTCCTCTATCACTGATTCAGGCAAAAGGCTTATTTTTACTAATAGGTTTCCCCTTTTTTGGGAAATTTTTTAAAAGATTAAAGCCTCAAGAAGTGAGGAGCGTTGCAGAAACTATCATTACCACTCTTGTGACGTCACCAGACCAAAAGTTACTCACTTTTAATCACTGATATTGTGGATGATATCGATCACACTAAAACTAAAAATCCTTAAGAAAACCTTAAGGATTTTTTAGAAATTCTATTTTCCTTTATTTAAGAAAGTAAACATTCCTATATAAAGAAGGTAATTAAGGATCGCCAAAAAAGTAAATAAGAGATAAACATTGGTTACACCATTTGTTAGCGATGAACTGTTGTTCGCCATAATAGCAGCTAAAGCTGTTCCAAGAGCACCAGCAAATTGTTGCATCATTTGGAAAATAGCTGTCGCATCAGCGTTTTTGGAAACAGGTAAATTTTGAATAGCGGTAGCCAGAGTATTGTTAAAGGTCATGTTACGACCGATAGTGAAAATAATATAAAGGAGGGTGAAAGGAAGAATCCTAAAGTGAGATAGCATTATCGTAATGATTAATAAAGAAAGAAAAAAGAGGCTATTCCCCATGTAAAGTGATAACTTTGCACCTTTTTCATCATATAATTTTCCTAGAAGAGGAGCACATATAGCCCCGAGTAAGGTACCGGGTAACAAGACTAGTCCAGCGGTTGAACTGTTAGCAATATTTTGTAAGACTATGAAATTTGGGGTGATAAAATTAATACCTAAATTGATTAATTGAAAAGTGAAAAAAGGAATCAATCCAAAACTAACAGAAGGGCGTTTTAAAATACGAATATCAAGAAAAGGATATTGGCGGTTGAGACTTTGGTAGAGAAAGATGGCGAAGCTTAAGAAAAAGACAAGGACATAAATCCAATTGATGCCACCATTTTGCAAACTTGTGATTATTAACAAGGCCATGGTCAAGCTGATAGATAAGGAAATAAAGCCCAAATAGTCAAAACTTTCGGCCTCTCCTTTGGGAGAATCAATTAAAAAGCGGTAGGCGATGACGCTTGCAATGATAGGGAAGGGAAGTATACAAATAAAAATCCACTGCCAGGCAAAATGACTAATCATAAAGCCACCGTATGTAGGACCAAATGCAGGAGCTAGGCTGATAATCAGACCTCCAAGTCCCATATAAGTGCCAATTTTCTTTTCAGGGACGCGTTCTAAAATAATATTGAACATTTGTGGCATGATGATACCGGTTGCTATCCCCTGAATCACACGTGCTAAGAGCATAATCCAAAAAGAAGAGGTCAACGTTGCTAGAGTTGTACCAAAAATCATTAAACTTGCAGCTGTGAAAAAGATTTGTCTTTCACCGAAATGACGTTTTAGGGCTGCGGAAGCCGTTGTCATAATGGCAACCGATAAAAGATAGATAGTTGTTATCCATTGTAGATTACTTAAGGGTTGATGATAGATAGTCATCATTTTTGGGAAAGTAACGTTCATACTAGTCTCAGATAAAATACCTGAGAAGCCAATCATAGCAATTGCAATAATGGCCATTAGAGTTTCTTTACTAACTGCTTTTTCTTTGTTGTTTTGCATTTTTCCTCCTTTTATAAGTTATCGTCGCTCCGTTGCTATAGGAGCAAAGTAAAAGAAGGGAAAGTATCTAAAAATGTAGTTTAGAGAGACTTTCCGCTTCTTATAAGAATAGGTTAAAAAACCCGGTAGACATAAGGATTATCTGGTTTACTACTTTCCTTAATATCTTGAATGTGTAAAACAGGCAAGGTTTGTTCTAAATCCTTGTTATATTCTGTCTTAATTCGTCCCTTAACGGTTAACCAAGTATTGTTTGGATAAGTACTTTGATTACCAGTGGTTAATAAACCGTAGACGCCAGAGTCAGCAATACAGTGGATAATGCCAAACCGAAAGAGGAATTGGGATTTATCATGGCCCGGCTCGTTATAAACAAATCCTGTATACTGTATATCACGATTGGAAAATTCATCAGGGTAAAGGTAGATCAATTCCATCATTTCCATATAATTCTCAGTTGTAATGGTCAATGGTTTATCGCCTTGATATTTCTTCAGTTCCCTACGCATTTCTCTTTGATAGGCTGATTTTGTGAAATAAAGACTAGTATCAGGCTTTAAATATTGAATGGTGGTTCCATCTTCACTGACTCCAGTCTTGCTGGCACCAGCTGCTAGAGGGAATGTATATCCCTTAGCTGAAACTGTGGTTGAATCTAGACTGACCGTCGGAATCAGTAAACCAACCAGAACAGGAACAAGTAAGATAATAGGGCTTGTGATGATAGCTATTCTTCCTTTTAAATGACTTTGCGTTTTAATGTTCTTCATCCAAGTATAGAGTTGAACGAGAGCTAATAAAAAAGATAAAATCATTGAAATATAGGCAAGGTAAGAGTAGTGGGTATTAATGTACTGGTCAAGTTTCCCTGAAAGCTCCAAGTACATGGTTAACTCAAAGTAAGCAACCAAGATTAAAAAACGAATCATCCAATCACCCCCACAAATAAGCAGTAGAGCATAATGACAGCGACAGAGACACTAATAAATTGAACAACAAACTTTCCTTTAAAGGCTTTTAACATCATCATTAAATTCTTAATATCCACCATTGGTCCAATTAACAAGAAGGCAAGCACTGGAGCTAGACCAAAGGTTGATAATAAACTAGCTCCTATAAAGGCATCGGCTTCGGAACATAAAGATAAGATGAAGGCTAATAACATCATCACCAAAATAGCCGTTAAGGGATTATGGCCGATACTTGTCAGTATTTTAGTCGGCACATATATTTGCATGGCAGAGGCAGTCAGTGTCCCAAAAACTAAATAACGTCCAGTATCAAAAAATTCATCGATGGCATGAACTAAGGCTAAATAAATTCTTCTAGGCCACTTTTCACCAGTATAATTATGGATATGAAGATGATTTTCAGTGTCTTTTAGGATATCATCATCAACAACAAATGCCAACATGATGCCCAATGCAACAGCAACGATAATTGCTCCTAGTAAGCGTAAGGCTAAAAACCGCAAGGAATTTCCAAAAGCAGAATAAGTTGCAAATAAAACAATCGGGTTAATAATTGGAGCTGTCGCTAAAAAGGGAACAGCAGTGTAGCTTGGCACCTTCTTCTGTAAGAATCTATTAATAATAGGGATAATACCACATTCGCAGGATGGGAAGACAAAACCAATGAAAGTCCCAAAAAGAATCCGTGGCAGTTTAGCTTTGGGTAAGTACTTCTGAACGATGTCAGGTGTTACAAAAACTTCGATACAGCCAGAAAGGATGGTTCCTAGTAAGACAAATGGCAAAGCTTCAATAATAATAGATAAAAAAATAGCGAACCATTGTAGCATACTTGGAGGTAAGCTAGAGAAGAGATTTAACATGATATGCCTCCATCTAGCTGCCAGTAAAAGAGATCAAGTTTAATTAACTTAATCATTCTTTTCGTCCTTTTTCGTTAACTTATCTTTAGCTAATGGCTCAATTAGTTTACCTTCAGCATCAACGTCAATTGGCTTATCAAAACTCGGTATGGAGGCAAATCCAGCCATCATTTTCTCAAGGTCATCATTTCTTTTATGGGTAATTGCCATAAGGTCACCAACTTTCTTTCAAGATAATCCTATTATACTATCATTTAACAAGAAATGAAAAGAATTAATCAAAAAGTCCTTTCTGGTGGAAACAAAAAATCATAGGATTGTAGAAGAAAAAGCGTCTTTTTTATCAGTTAAACCATCAGAGATAGGGTATACTTGTACTAAATAAAAGAAGATGAGGTAGGTTCTATGCAAGTTAAAATAAATCATCTTGGTCTTTGGACAAAAGATATTGAAGCTATGAAAGCATTTTATTGTCGTTATTTTGAAGCAACTTCAAGCGATTTGTACCACAATCCGAAAACAGGTTTTTATTCTTATTTTCTCACTTTTACTTCTGGTGCCAGGTTAGAGTTAATGCATAAGGATTTTAACCAAGACCGTCATCCAGATGGTTTGGGGTTTGCTCATATAGCCTTTTCATTAGGTTCTAAAGAGAAAGTTGATGAGTTTTCATATGATATGAACAGTCAGGGATTTCCAGTTCAAACTGGGCCTCGCATAACAGGTGATGGCTACTATGAAGCTGTTATCCATGATTTAGAAGGTAATATCATTGAATTAACAATTTGATGTGTTCTTATCCACTAATGGGAAGCCATTTATTTTACTTGGAATAAAGGAGTCATTATGAATACAAGCGAAGAAATCATTCATTTATTAGGCTTAAAGGCTCATCCAGAAGGAGGCTATTTTAAACAAATAGAAAAATCCTCTGATTATATCTTAATGAAAGGAAAACACAGATCTCTCTACACGAGTATCTATTTTCTCTTAGAAAAGGATAATCCTTCACATTTTCATCGTTTGTCTTCAGATGAAATGTGGTATTTTCATCTAGGACAGCCACTAGCAATACACCTTTTATATCCTGATGGGAGCTATAAAAAGGTGGAGCTTGGTTCTGATGTAACAAAGGGTCAATACTTACAATTTCGAGTTCCTAAAGGAGTCATATTTGGTTCAACAGTTGACCAAGATTATGCCTTAGTTTCCTGTATGGTTTCTCCAGGATTTGAATTTTCTGATTTTGAACTTTTAAGTCAAGATATGTTGTTAAAGGACTACCCAGAACAAGAGGAAATCATTAAAAGGTTAACTTTGAACAAGTAAATGGATTCTTGAAGTAGTGTGGCTCTCTACGAAAGCTATTCTTTCAAATTGTGTTATAATGGCTCTTATAGGAGTAAGAGATGAAAAAACAGGTATTATTGGTTGATGACGAAGAACATATTTTACGACTACTCGATTACCATTTAAGCAAAGAGGGTTACGAAACAGAATTAGTCGAGGATGGTCGTACAGCCTTAAAACTAGCAGAGTCAGAACACTATGATTTTATATTACTTGATATTATGTTACCCCAGTTAGACGGCATTGAAGTTTGTAAGAGAATCAGAGCTAAAGGTATTCAGACACCAATTATGATGGTCTCAGCTAAGAGTGACGAATTTGATAAGGTGCTTGCTTTAGAGTTAGGTGCTGATGACTATATGACAAAGCCATTTAGTCCAAGGGAGCTTGTAGCTCGCTTGAAAGCCATCTTGCGTCGAACTGATAAGGAAGACAACCGTCAAGACAATAGTGAGAGATTTGCAGAAGAGACTTGGACTTTTGATAATCTTGTTATTTACCCTGAACGTCATGAAATCTATAAAGATAAGATTCTTTTAAATTTGACACCTAAAGAATTTGAATTGTTGCTTTATTTGGTAAAACATGCAAACATGACTTTAACGCGAGAAAGATTATTAGAGCGCATTTGGGGCTATGACTTTGGTCAAGAAACGCGACTAGTAGATGTACATATTGGTAAATTACGAGACAAGATAGAAGATGATCCCAAAAATCCTAAATTCATCAAAACCATCCGTGGTTATGGCTATAAATTTAAGGAGAAGTAGGATGAAAAAAAATCTTAAGCAACTAAAGGTCATACTCGGTCTAAGCTTATTCTGTCTTATTCTTTCTTTTTTTATAAGTCAGGGACAGTTAGGATTGCAGCTAATGAGTGCTTGCTTATTAGTTTTCTGTTTTATTCCAGTAAAGAAATTGAGTGATTGGGAAAGGCAATTTCAGATACTTGAAACAGGAAAATTCGTTAATCCAGACAGTTTTTTCCCTAAAAGCCAAGCAGATTTAAAGGCTATCTTTCTTACTTATCAAAATATGCAGAACCAAATACAAGCCTATAAGGATGAAATTGAACGCTTGTCTGGCAATTTAGAAGCACTTACTTCGAACTTAACAATGGGAATGTTACTGGTTACAAAAGAAAAAGCAATTGTTTTGCATAGTAACTCTTTACCGCATTTTTTTCCTGATGGGCAAGTAAGCTTTGAGCGTATTGAAGATATTGGAAGGACAGATATAAAAGCGACTATAGCACAAGCGTTTGATACGGAAAAAACAATTAAGAAAGAGTTAAGTGGTTTTCATGATGGTGATTTAATTTTAGAAGTCACTGCCGTACCAATTGCTAATCAAGAGGGTGAAATCGTTCAGGTTTTAGTCTTATTATATGATTTGACAACCATTCGCTCCTATGAAAAATTAAATATGGATTTTGTGTCTAATGCTTCCCATGAATTGCGGACTCCGGTTACTTCTATCAAAGGTTTTGCGGAAACCATTAAGGAGATGTCCCAAGATGAAATAGAATTAAAAGCGGAATTTTTAGATATTATCTATAAAGAGAGTCTGCGTTTAGAACATATAGTAGAACATATGCTAACTTTATCGAAGGCTAAAAATACCCAGTTGCAAAAAACACAATTTTCAGTCAACGACTTTTTACATTATATAGCTAACAGTATGAGACACCAATTGGACCAAAAAAAGCAAAGTTTATATTTTGAATTAACGCAAGATGTCATCATTGAAACTGATAAATACCTCTTGTCACAAGTTCTGCTTAATTTGTTATCAAATGCTATTCGCTATACAGAAGAAGGTGGTAAAATTACCTTATCAACAATCCTTGATGGGGAAAAACTTAACGTAAATGTCTGTGATACTGGTATTGGCATCAAACAAATGGAATTGGAACGTATTTTTGAACGCTTTTATCGTGTTAATAAAGGAAGAAGTCGTCAGAGTGGAGGGACTGGCCTAGGACTTTCGATTGTAAAAGAACTCACTCAGGTCTTAGGGGGAACAGTTACTGTAAGAAGTAAGCTTGGAGAGGGTAGCCAGTTTACCATAAGCTTGCCCTACTATCTAATAAAGGAAGTCAAGTGATTAAAAAGAGTTTATTATAACTCTTTTTTTATGCTCTTAGCATAAGATTTACAAAATCTTTACATGAATCACCACTAAATCTTTACAAATACTTGTTAGACTATAAGTGTAGTAAAGCTACAGAAAAACTTTATTAAATATAAAAAGGTGATGATTATGAAAATGAAAAAAATGCTTACCTTAGCAGTTCTTGGTTTATCAGGTTTAGGACTTGCAGCTTGTGGTAATAACACAGCTAGCTCAGGCTCTTCTAATAGTGGTGGTAAGATTGAAGTTATCACTCGTGAAAATGGATCAGGGACACGTGGAGCATTTACTGAAATTACTGGAATCTTGAAAAAAATAGTGGCAAAGAAGTAGATAACACCTCTAAATCTGCTGTGGTTCAAAATAGTACAGAAGGTGTCATTTCAGCAGTATCCGGAAATGCTAATGCAATTGGCTATATTTCACTAGGTTCTCTTAATAAAAGTGTTAAAGCCCTAAAAGTGGATGGTGTTGAAGCAAGTGCAAAAACAGTGTTAGATGGAGATTACCCACTACAACGCCCATTCAACATCGTCTTCAACGATAGCCTTTCAAGCCTTGGAAAAGATTTCATCACATTTATTCACTCGAAACAAGGTCAAAAAGTTGTTGCTAAGAATAAATTTATTGAGGCAAAAACAGAAACAAAAGAATATACCTCACAAAAAATGTCCGGCAAACTGTCAATCGTTGGTTCAACATCAGTTTCTCCATTAATGGAAAAACTAGTAGAGGCCTATAAAAAAGAAAATCCGGAAGTTACAATCGATATTACTTCAAATGGCTCGTCTGCAGGGATTACAGCTGCTACTGAAAAGACGGCTGATATAGGTATGGTATCTCGTGAGTTAACCCCTGAAGAAGGAAAAAAACTTAAGCACGATGCGATTGCACTTGATGGTATTGCAGTGGTTGTTCACAAAGACAATAAAGCAAAAAATATCAGCATGAAGACAATCACAGATATCTTTACTGGTAAAGTGACTAGTTGGAATAAAGTCAAATAAGTCGATTGTTTTGTAAGGGGGCTAGGTCTCCCTTACTTTCATTATTTAGAAAGGAAAGCATGTGAAAAAACAAGCTTTTAAAGAAGAACTTTTTAGAATTTTATTATTCCTAAGTGCAGCAACCGCAGTGATTGCTATCTTGCTTATCTGTGTTTTCATTTTTATAAATGGTCTCCCGTTTATTGGGAAATACGGAATTGGCAATTTTTTATTTGGTAAAGAGTGGTCCCCTTCTAATACGCCTGCCAGTTTTGGAATCCTACCCATGATTTTGGGATCTTTCTTAATTACTATCGGCGCCATTATTATTGGTGTCCCAACGGGGATTCTAACCTCTGTTTTTATGGTCTATTATTGCCCTAAACAATTGTACGCCTTTTTAAAGTCCGCAGTTAATTTAATGGCAGCTATTCCTTCCATTGTATATGGTTTTTTTGGTCTACAATTATTAGTACCTTGGATTAGAACTTTTGCTGGCAATGGGATGAGTGTTTTAACAGCTTCTATTCTATTAGGGATAATGGTATTACCAACTATCATTAGTTTGTCAGAATCAGCTATTCGAACTGTGCCAGCTACATACTATTCTGGTAGTTTAGCGCTTGGAGCAAGCCATGAAAGGACCATTTTTAGAGTCATTTTACCAGCAGCAAAATCAGGAATTTTATCCGCAATTATTCTAGGCATAGGTCGAGCAATTGGGGAGACGATGGCGGTTATTCTTGTTGCAGGTAACCAACCTATTATCCCAAGTGGTATATTTGAGGGAACGAGAACTATGACCACAAATATTGTTTTAGAAATGGCCTATGCTTCAGGGCAACATAGAGAAGCCTTAATCGCAACGTCTGCGGTTCTCTTTATCTTCATCTTACTAATTAATGCCTGCTTCGCATATGTGAAAGGAAAGTCAGTCCATGAGTAAATATATTTTAAAAAGCTTAGTTTATCTTTTTACGATCCTCACTTTTGGTTCACTTTTTCTAATTATTGGCTTTATTTTACTAAACGGACTACCCAGTATCACACCCAAATTATTTGAATGGACTTATACATCTGACAATGTTTCCTTAATGCCAGCTATTGTGTCGACTCTTGCTTTAGTATTAGGTTCTCTTTTAATAGCCTTGCCAATTGGCGTTTTTGCTGGTTTTTATCTAGTTGAGTATGCGAAAAAAGGGTCATTCTGGGTTAAAATTATTCGGATTGCAGCTGATACACTTTCAGGAATCCCATCAATCGTATTTGGACTCTTTGGCATGCTTTTCTTTGTAGTCTTCCTTGGCTTCCAATATTCATTGCTATCTGGTATTTTAACCTCAGTTATCATGGTTTTACCAGTAATTATCAGAGCAACAGAAGAAGCTCTACTAGCAGTTAATGATAGTGTACGCCAAGCCAGTTATGGGCTTGGTGCAGGTAAATTACGAACAGTATTTAAAATCGTACTTCCTGTGGCTATGCCAGGAATTCTCGCAGGCGTTATTCTTGCAATCGGCCGTATTGTTGGAGAAACAGCAGCTCTTATGTATACTTTAGGGACTTCTACCAATACACCGACTAGTCTTATGGCTTCTGGTCGTTCCTTAGCCTTGCACATGTATATGCTGTCAAGTGAGGGTTTACACGTTAAAGAAGCCTATGCTACAGGGGTTATATTAATCGCCACAGTCTTAATTATTAATGCTATTTCGAGTTTATTATCTCGTCGTCTTGTGAAAGGAGCATCCTAAGTATGGGAACTTTTTCCGTAAAAAATTTAGATTTATACTATGGGGATTTTAAAGCCCTTAAAAATGTTTCGATTGAGCTTCCTCAAGGAGAAATTACTGCTCTAATAGGGCCTTCTGGCTGTGGTAAATCAACTTTCCTAAAAACATTGAATAGGATGAATGATTTAGTAGCAGGTTGCCGTATTGAAGGCCAAGTCACTCTTGACGGTAAGAATATTTACGACAAAAATATGAACCTCAACACACTTAGAAAACGTGTTGGTATGGTTTTTCAACAGCCAAACCCATTTGCTATGTCTATCTATGATAATGTAGCCTATGGCCCTAGAACCCACGGTATCAAAGACAAAGTAAGACTGGATGCTCTCGTTGAAAAATCATTAAAAGGTGCAGCCATCTGGGATGAAGTAAAAGATGACTTGAAGAAAAATGCGATGTCGCTTTCTGGTGGCCAACAACAACGAATTTGTATTGCAAGAGCATTAGCTGTAGAACCAGATGTTCTTCTAATGGATGAGCCCACTTCAGCATTAGACCCCATTTCAACCCTAAAAATTGAAGATTTGGTTCAAAACTTGAAAAAGGATTATACCATCATTATTGTGACACATAATATGCAACAAGCTTCTCGCATCTCCGATAAGACAGCATTTTTCTTAACAGGTGAAATTTGTGAATTTGGTGATACCGTTGATATTTTCACTAATCCTCAAGATAAACGAACAGAAGATTACATTTCTGGACGCTTTGGATAGAGAAAGGACATTCCATGAGAGATCAATTTGAATTAGAATTACAAGAGTTAGAACACCTTTTTTTAGAAATGGGAACTGCCGTCTTAGAGTCATCTTCAAAAGCATTACTTGCATTAGCCGCTAAAGATACAACGATGGCGGAGCTGATTATAAAAGAAGACAAGTTGATTAACCAAGCACAACTGAAGATAGAATTAGCTTGTGCTCGCCTCTTAGCTCTGCAGCAACCACAAGTGACAGATCTACGGTTTGTCTTAACAATTATGTCAGCTTGCTCTGACTTGGAGCGGATGGGAGACCATATGGCAGGAATTGCTAAAGCAGTCCTAAACTTGAAAGAAGCGGATGCTTTAGCTGTGATAGAAGAGCGCATCCATGAAGCCGGCCAGAAAGCTCTTAAGATGATGTCAGATTTATTAATTATCTTTCCCCGTCATAATGCGGATAAAGCCATAATGATTGCTAATCAAGACGAGGCTATAGATAACTTATACTATACCATCTCACAAGAAATACTGACAGTCATGAAAGAACAAGAAACTTCCATTCGAAATGGTGCTCAATACCTTTATATGATTGGTCATGTGGAACGTTTTTCTGACTATATTTCTAATATCTGTGAACGTCTAGTCTATCTTGAAACAGGTGAGCTTGTTGAATTAAACTAATAAAGGGCGCTTAAAGCGTCTTTTTATTTTTTTGCGAAAAATTCTAATGATATAAGGTGAAAGTTTATTGACATAGTTATAATATATACTTTATATTAAAAAATTGAATTTAAATAAGTAAATAGGAGTGTTATAGTTAAAAAGTATCATAAAGAGTGTATGATGCTAAATAAACATAACAACTATAAAGAAAGGAAATAACAGTGAAAAAAATTATTTTAGCAAGTCTAGCAATGCTTATGATGGGGACGACTGTATTAGGGACAGTAGGAACAGTGAATGCGAATATATATGATAACTCTGATTGGAGTCCTATTAAATCAAATATTGGTAAAAAGAATGCTGAGAGAAAACTTGCAAAATCAGAAGGAGCGAAAAGAATAATAAGTCTTGAGGCTATGGTATCACAAGATACTGATAAGTATATTTATGAAATTGTGAGAGGATATATTAATCAAATTAAGAGAGCTGCTACTGCAGAGGAAGTAGAAAAACTTTCTAAACAGGCCAAAAGTGAATATGATAAATACCTTTCAGAATATTCTTATTACCCTTAATTTTGCTTAATTATCAGCTCAGTTTTACATTTCAGATTAACTAGAGATTTTTAAGAAATGGTGCTCAATACCTTTATATGATTGGTCATGTGGAACGTTTTTCGGACTATATTTCTAATATCTGTGAACGTCTAGTCTATCTTGAAACAGGTGAGCTTATTGAATTAAACTAAATCTAAAAATCACGCTAACTTAGCGTGATTTTTAGATTGTTCCAAGTTACTTATCAACTGAAAAAGTCTAATCTGATAGGAGTTTTATGGTATAATATTAGTACTATGGAAAAAAATATTATTGAACACATTTCAAGTGATTTGCAACTGTCTCAAAAACAAATTGAGGCTGTTTTAGCTTTGACGGCTGAAGGGAACACCATTCCTTTTATTGCACGTTACCGTAAGGAAGTAACAGGAAACCTTGATGAGGTAGTAATAAAAGCTATTATTGATCAAGAAAAATCCTTAAGGAACTTACAGGAGCGAAAAGAAACTGTTCTAGCTAAAATTCAAGAGCAAGGAAAATTGACGGATAGCTTAAAAGCTAGTATCCTAGCTGCTGAAAAATTAGCTGATGTAGAAGAACTCTATCTTCCTTACAAAGAAAAAAGGCGTACAAAAGCGACTATTGCAAGAGAAGCGGGACTCTTTCCGCTGGCACGTCTTATTCTACAAAATGCTAATAATTTAGAAAAAGAAGCAGAAGTATTTGTTTGTGATGCCTTTCCTAATACGGAATCAGCCTTGTCTGGAGCCGTCGATATCCTTGTTGAAGCAATGTCGGAAGATGTCAAACTTCGTTCTTGGACATATAATGAAATTTGGACCTATTCATCAATTACATCTCAAGTTAAAGATAAGGCCTTGGATGAAAAACAGATTTTTCAGATTTATTATGATTTTTCAGATAAAGTTTCAAAAATGCAAGGCTATAGGACATTAGCTCTTAATCGTGGGGAAAAATTAGGTATTCTGAAAGTTGGTTTTGAACATCATTTTGATAAAATGGTGCGTTTTTTCAGCGTTCGTTTCAAAGAAAAAAATATTTATATTGATGATGTTATTCAGCAAAGTATAAGGAAAAAAATAGTACCAGCAATGGAAAGACGAATCCGAACGGAGCTGACAGAAGCCGCAGAAGACGGGGCAATTACTCTATTTTCAGAAAATCTTCGTCATCTTCTACTGGTCTCACCACTGAAAGGAAAAATGGTTTTAGGATTTGATCCAGCCTTTCGAACAGGGGCAAAATTAGCCGTTGTTGATCAGACTGGTAAATTGATGACAACCCAAGTCATTTACCCAGTAGCTCCTGCTAGTCAAGCTAAGATTGCTCAAGCTAAAAAAGACTTAGCGGCTATCATCTCAGATTATAACATTGAAATTATCGCTATTGGTAATGGAACAGCCAGCCGTGAAAGCGAAGCATTTGTAGCAGAGGTATTAAAAGATTTTCCTAACTGTTCATATGTTATTGTTAATGAAAGTGGCGCTTCCGTTTACTCTGCTTCTGAATTGGCAAGACATGAGTTTCCGGACCTAACCGTTGAAAAGCGCTCAGCTATTTCTATTGCAAGAAGACTTCAGGATCCTTTGGCAGAATTAGTCAAAATTGACCCCAAATCTATTGGTGTCGGACAATACCAGCACGATGTTAGCCAGAAGAAACTTTCTGATAACTTAGACTTCGTCGTGGATACAGTTGTTAACCAAGTTGGTGTTAACTTAAATACAGCGAGTTCAGTACTGTTGTCCCATGTTTCTGGTTTAAATAAAACCATTTCTGAAAATATTGTCAAATACCGAGAAGAAAATGGCAGTATTAAATCTCGTGCTGAAATCAAGAAAGTTCCCCGTCTTGGTGCGAAAGCTTTTGAACAAGCCGCAGGTTTCTTAAGAATACCTAATGCTGAAAACATATTGGATAATACTGGTGTCCATCCAGAATCTTATCCAGCAGTGAAAGAACTCTTTAAACGATTAGCAATCAGTGATCTAGATGATCAGGCACGTGCTAAGCTAAAAAGTATTGATATAAAGACAATGTCGCAAGATTTGGGACTTGGTTTTGAAACCCTGAAAGACATTATCAGTGATTTATTGAAACCTGGAAGAGATTTACGAGATGATTTTGAAACTCCTGTCCTGCGTCAAGATATCTTAGACCTGAAAGATTTAGCCATCGGACAAAAACTGGAAGGTACTGTGCGTAACGTCGTTGATTTTGGAGCCTTTGTAGATATTGGTGTGCACGAAGATGGTCTCATTCATATTTCTGAGATGAGCCAAACCTTTGTCAACCATCCTAGCCAAGTTCTTTCAGTCGGTGATTTGGTCACTGTTTGGGTCTCAAAAATTGATTTAGCTCGTCACAAAGTAAATCTTTCCTTAATTGCGCCAAATGAATCTCACTAAGTATGTGCAAGAGGTTTCATTAGCAGATTTTGACAAACCATTTCGACATCAAGCGATATGGAATAGTCGCTTACGATCGACGGGAGGACGTTTTTTTCCGCGTGATGGTCATCTTGATTTTAATCCTCATCTTTATCAAGAGTTCGGTGAACCTGTCTTTCGTCAGATCGTCCGTCATGAGCTTTGTCACTATCATCTTTATTTTGCGAAAAAAGGATACCGACATCAAGATAAGGATTTCAAGGAACTCTTAAGAAAAGTTGATGGCTTAAGGTTTGCACCCAAGAGCCAGCAAAAATTAACTCACAAGTTTTATCAATGTCAGAATTGTCGGCAGATGTATCAACGTAAACGACGAATCAATACTAAAATCTATTTTTGTGGTCGCTGTCGAGGCCGACTACTTGAAATAAATCAGTCAAAAGGCTGATTTATTTTTCTCCCCATAAGGATTATAATATTACTATCGAAGATAAAAGGAGTTTTATCATGGAAAGCAAATTCTATAAACAAAGGAAAAATAGGTTAATTGCAGGTGTTGTGGCAGGATTGGCTGACAAATATGGTTGGGATTTGGCAGTTGCCCGTGTCTTAGCAGCTCTCTTAATGTATTTTTCGGGCTTTGGACTAGTCCTTTATATTTTACTAGCTATCTTCCTTCCTTACAAAGAAGATTTAATTGGTAGGAACGGAGCTAATGGTCCGCGTAAACGTAAAAATGCTGATCCAGCCAATGATGACGATGATGGTTGGTTCTGGTAAGAATAATGTATAGACATGAGTCAACTAAACAGGATTGACTCATGATTTTTAATGAAGCTATTGATATCTACTAGAGTCTTTATTATTTAATAAAGGCTTTTTCCTTATATTTGTCTTAGGAAAATCCTAATTTTACAAGTCTTTGCTAGAGTTAAGGTTTTGTCTTGTGTTATAATATAAAAAAGGAGAAATTATGACTGTAACAGTAAAAATGCTTGTTGATAGGCTTCGCTTAGAAAAGATATACAGTACTGATGACCTTCTGACCAAGGAAATCACAACCTCAGATATTTCAAGACCAGGACTTGAAATGACAGGTTATTTTGACTATTACTCCCCTGAACGAATTCAGCTTTTTGGGATGAAGGAATGGTCATATTTGACTAAAATGACCGCACATAATCGTTATTCTGTCTTGAAGGAAATGTTTAAAAATGATACTCCGGCGGTTATTATTTCTAGAGATTTGTCTGTTCCTGAAGAAATGATTCAAGCAGCAGAAGAAGAAGGTATTGTTTTACTACGAAGCAAAGTGTCGACCAGTCGTCTTTCTGGAAGTATTTCTTATTATTTAGATTCACTTTTAGCTGAAAGAACTAGTGTTCACGGTGTACTAATGGATATTTATGGTATGGGTGTTCTGATTCAAGGTGATTCTGGCATAGGGAAAAGTGAAACAGGCTTGGAGTTAGTTAAACGTGGTCATCGCCTTGTTGCCGATGATCGGGTAGATGTCTATGCTAAAGATGAAGAGACCTTATGGGGAGAGCCGGCCGAAATATTGCGCCACCTACTAGAAATTCGAGGAGTCGGCATTATTGATGTTATGTCCTTGTATGGTGCTAGTGCTGTAAAAGATTCCTCCCAAGTTCAGCTAGCTATCTACTTGGAAAATTTTGAGGCAGGTAAAGTCTTTGATCGACTGGGAAATGGAAATGAAGAGATTGAATTTTCAGGAGTGAAAATTCCAAGGATTAGAATACCAGTTAAAACTGGTCGTAACGTGTCGGTTGTCATTGAATCGGCGGCTATGAACCATCGTGCTCGACAAATGGGCTTTGATGCAACCAAAACTTTTGAGGATCGCCTTACCCAATTAATTAGTAAGAATGAGGGAGTGTGATATGATTGATCCCATAGCATTTCAAATTGGTCCATTTGCTATTCACTGGTATGCTATATGTATTATGACTGGCTTACTTCTGGCAGTTTACCTGACGACTAAAGAGGCTCCACGGAAAAAGCTAAGCAGTGACGATATCATCGATTTTATTTTAATCGCCTTTCCTTTGGCCATTCTTGGTGCGAGAATTTATTACGTTGTTTTTGAGTGGTCGTATTATTCACAACATCCTAATGAAATCTTAGCAGTTTGGAATGGTGGTATTGCCATTTATGGTGGTTTAATCACAGGAGCACTGGTCTTATTAGTCTACTCCTATTACAAGGTGATTAATCCCATCACCTTTTTGGATATTTCAGTGCCTGGTGTTATGATTGCACAAGCTATTGGTCGGTGGGGTAATTTTATAAATCAAGAAGCATATGGAAAAGCCGTTGATAATCTAGATTATTTACCGCATTTTATTCAAAAGCAGATGTTTATTGATGGTCATTATCGTATACCGACATTCTTATATGAGTCACTTTGGAACCTTTTAGGGTTTGTTGTCATTATGGGCTTGCGACGTAAACCCACTTTTTTAAAAGAAGGTGAAGTTATGGCTTTTTATCTCATTTGGTACGGAATTGGAAGGTTCGTCATTGAAGGGATGAGAACAGACAGTCTAATGTTCCTCGGTTTTAGAGTATCACAGTTAGTATCAATTGTTTTAATTATCGTTGGTTTAGTCTTTATCATGATTAGACGTCAAAAGAAGGGAATCCCGTATTATCAAGATTAAGGGAAAAAGGAGAAAAATATGGATTTAGTTGGAATTGCACTTATTATTATTGCTTTAGCGTTTGTTGCCTTGGTTATTTTTTTGATTCTGGTTCTGAAAAAAGTCTCTGAAACAATTGATGAAACGAAAAAAACAATTAGTATTCTAACCAGTGATGTGAATGTAACACTTTATCAAACCAATGAAATATTGGCTAAAGCGAATGTATTGGTTGAAGATGTGAACGGTAAAGTAGCAACTATTGATCCTCTCTTTGTTGCAATTGCTGATCTTTCTGAGAGTGTCTCAGATCTTAATGTCCAAGCAAGAAATTTCGGTCACAAGGCAAGCTCAGCGACAAGTAAAGCTTCAACCATGAGTAAAGCAGCTATTGTTGGCAAAGTGGCCAGTAAAATATTTAATAAAAAAGGAGAAAAAGCATGAGTAAATTTTTAAAATCTTTAGTTATTGGTACTGCAACAGGTATTGCAACAGCTTATTTTCTTAGCAGCGATAAAGGTAAGGCAATCAAAGCGCGTGCTGAAAAGGCTTTCGAAGCTTACAAAGAAAATCCAGATGACTACCATCAAATGGCAAAAGAAAAAGGGTCTGAGTATAGCAATCTAGCTAAGGATACCTTTACTACCTATAAAAATAAATTTGAAAATGGTGAATTAACACCTGAGCAAGTCTTGGAAACTGTTAAAGAAACAACTAATCAATTTATAAAAAAAGCTACTCAATATTTTGCTGAACAAGCCAGTGATTCTTCTTCTGAAGCAGATAAGACTGTATCAGAAGAAGATGTCATCATTAACTATGCTGATATTGAAAATAATTTATCTGCGACAGAGCCAGTAAAAACTAGCCCTATCATTGAGGAATTAGATAAGCAAAAAATGAATGATTTAGAAGGAAGCACTCTTCGCACAGTAGAGTCAGAGGATCCAATATCATCTGAGTCTTTTTCGGAAGTCCATAAATCATCAGAGTTATAAAAAGAATTTGATATGAAAAGCACTGCAAAAGTTAGATGAAAAATCTAGCGTTTGGAGTGCTTTTTTATATGGAATGAAGTTACTCAGGCAAAATTGAATTTTCCCTATTCAAAGGAAAGTCTTAGATAACTAGAATAGTACGGTTACTAAAGAAGGACTTAGTTCTGTGTTATACAGAACTAAGTCCTTCGCTTAAAAGATAATGTCTAATTTTTATCTACTAGTCAACTCACCAATAGGATTTTTTTATGACAAAAATGAATGTATTATTTTTGAAATTGCTAGAGTAGTTCCGTAGCTAAGTAAGCTAGAGAATAAGAAAGCCCATAAAGGAGCTAAATGCATAGCGAGTAGGACAAATGCAAAAAAAACAGTAACCATACTAAAAAATGCAATACGAGCAAAAAACAAAAGTTCATCTAGTTTTGTTTTCTGACTACTAAGGTTTTGAAAATCTTGAAATTTGGGTTCTGAATCAATTTCTTGATTGAGATAATCAAATTCATCTTGCTTTTTTAATGGTGATGGCATAGTCCTCTCCTTTCCTCTGAGATACTAAGTCATTTTAACATAAAAAAAGATTTTTGTCACTAGAATTTAAAAAATTTGCAAAATTAAGCACAATATCTCATTTTAGACAAGAAATATGCTCCAATTTTCTCTAAATTTGGTATAATTAATTCCTATGGAAAAAATAATCATTACAGCAACAGCTGAGAGTATTGAACAAGTTGAAGAACTTCTAGAAATTGGTGTAGATCGAATTTATATTGGTGAGGAAAATTACGGTTTACGTTTACCTTATAATTTTTCAGAAGATCAAATTCGACAAATTGCGCAATTAGTCCACGAGGCGGGCAAAGAATTGACAGTCGCTTGTAATGCTTTGATGCATCAGGATATGATGGATCAAATCAAGCCATTTTTAGATTTAATGAAGGAAATTCAAGTGGATTACCTTGTTGTAGGTGATGCTGGGCTCTTTTATGTGAACAAACGAGATGGTTACAATTTTAAATTGATTTATGATACATCAGTGTTTGTGACTTCTAGTCGACAAGTTAATTTTTGGGGGGAACATGGTGCCGTAGAGACAGTCTTAGCTCGTGAAATCCCATCTGAGGAGCTCTTTACCTTAGCAGCCAATCTTGAATATCCTGCCGAAGTATTGGTTTATGGCGCATCTGTTATCCACCATTCGAAACGTCCACTTTTAGAAAATTATTATAACTTCACACATATTGATGATGAAGTTACAAGGCAACGTGGCCTATTTCTTGCTGAACCTAGTGATCATGATAGTCATTATTCCATCTATCAGGATAAACATGGGACACATATTTTTATGAACAATGACATTGATATGATGACCAAGCTTGACCAGCTATATGAGCATCGCTTAAGACATTGGAAGTTAGATGGTATTTATTGTCCTGGTTCAGACTTTGTCGCTATTTGTCGCTTATTTATTGAAGCTAAAAACTTATTAGAGACTAAGCAATGGAGCCTTGAAAAGGCAGAGCTATTGGATCAAAAGGTGAAAGCTTTACATCCAAAAGGGCGTGGCTTAGATACTGGTTTTTATGACTTTGATCCTAAACTGGTCAAATAACTGCCTGATTTCTTTAAGAGTGAGTTTTGCTATTTCAGGGCTTGAAGAAATGATGCTTGAATCCTTTTAGATTTTATCTAACTATCTTGAAAATAGAAAGAATAAATGATGACACAATTGAAGAAAAGACCAGAGGTTTTGTCACCTGCTGGGACGCTTGAAAAATTAAAAGTTGCTATTGATTACGGTGCAGATGCTGTTTTTGTTGGGGGGCAAGCTTATGGCTTACGTAGTCGAGCAGGTAATTTTTCCATGGAAGAATTACAAGAAGGTATTGATTACGCACATGCTCGTCATGCTAAAGTCTATGTAGCTGCTAATATGGTTACCCACGAAGGAAATGAAAA
Source organism: Streptococcus porcinus (assembly GCF_900475415.1). Lineage (NCBI taxonomy): Bacteria > Bacillati > Bacillota > Bacilli > Lactobacillales > Streptococcaceae > Streptococcus > Streptococcus porcinus. The sequence continues at coordinate 1,369,494 of NZ_LS483388.1, read as the reverse complement.
AGGGGCTGGAGAATGGTTTCGCCAACTTCGTGATATGGGTTTAGATGCTGTAATTGTTTCTGACCCGGCACTTATCCTTATTTGTTCGACGGAAGCTCCAGGGTTAGAAATTCATTTATCCACCCAGGCATCATCGACTAATTACGAAACCTTTGAATTTTGGAAAGAAATGGGCTTGACCCGAGTGGTCTTGGCCCGTGAAGTCAATATGGCTGAATTAGCTGAAATCCGTAAAAGAACCGAAGTAGAAATCGAAGCTTTTGTCCACGGAGCAATGTGTATTTCTTATTCAGGACGCTGTGTCCTTTCTAATCACATGAGTCATCGTGATGCTAATCGTGGCGGTTGCTCACAGTCCTGTCGTTGGAAGTATGATCTTTATGATATGCCTTTTGGTTCGGAACGGCGTTCTTTAAAGGGCGAAATCCCAGAGGAGTATTCCATGTCTTCTGTAGACATGTGTATGATCGACCATATACCAGACTTGATCGAAAATGGGGTCGACAGCCTTAAAATTGAGGGAAGGATGAAGTCTATCCATTATGTATCAACAGTCACAAACTGCTATAAAGCTGCGGTAGATGCTTATATGGAAAGTCCTGAAGCATTTTATGCAATCAAAGAAGAGTTAGTTGATGAGCTCTGGAAGGTTGCCCAAAGAGAATTAGCGACTGGTTTTTATTATGGTATCCCAACAGAAAATGAGCAACTATTTGGAGCTCGTCGTAAAATCCCACAATATAAGTTTGTTGGTGAAGTTGTTTCATTTGACGAGACAACAATGACAGCGACTATACGTCAGCGAAATGTTATCAACGAGGGTGATAAGATTGAGTTTTATGGACCAGGCTTCCGCCATTTTGAAACTATTGTTAAAAATTTACATGATGAAGAAGGTCATAAGATTGATCGTGCACCTAACCCAATGGCGCTTTTAACAATCAGTTTACCTCAAGCTGTTAAAGCTGGTGATATGATAAGAGCGTGTAAAGAGGGCCTAGTCAATCTTTATCAGAAAGACGGTAGTAGCCAAACTGTGAGAGCGTAATAAAAAAATAGAATGCCTTCTTTAAAAACTAACAGACTGGTTTTTAAAGAAGGCATTGCCTTTTAATGATTATTGTTGATTGAAGTTCTAGGTAGCAGAGTTACTTTTTCAATCTCATTTAAAGGGATGATAGAAGTTAGATTGTTCTGGCTATCATTAAGGATAACTTGACCCTCTAATTTGTCATATTTTATTAAGGTTCCAGTGACACTTTTTTCATGACTAATAATATGAATGGGTGCTTGTTCTTGAAGCGCATTGTTGATAGCAGTGATTAGGTGGTTAGAGTGTAGTGAAATAGAGTGTTTATTTTGTGGCTTGTTATCTATAAAATCGATAAGAATAGATTTAAGAAGCATTAAAAATGATTTCATAGCTAAATTCCTTTTTTATTGATAAAATGATTTTATAGTATTTTACCCTAAATAGGAAAAATTTAAAAGAAAATACATTTTAGGTTTTTTCGAATAATAAAATGGGAGGAATAAAAATGGCAGAATTTACATTTAAAATAGAAGAACATTTACTAACGCTATCTGAAACAGATAAAGGTTGGACAAAAGAATTAAATCGAGTCTCCTTTAATGGTGCAGAGCCTAAATGGGATATCCGTTCTTGGAGTCCAGATCATACTAAAATGGGTAAAGGGATCACACTCAGCAATGAAGAGTTCAACCAATTAGTTAAAGCTTTTAAGGAGTCCTAGTAACTTTTTTCTAATCTAAAATAAGGCCGAAAGGCCTTATTTTTTTAAATGATCCGCCAATCCGATAAGAAAAATTACCGCACCGACTCCTAAAAATATCCATTTATGATAGAAGTATCCGTAAAGGATAAAGATTGCTGCAGATAGATATGAAATGTAGGCTTTTTTCATGTTTTCTCCTTATGACAATTACAATATGATCTTATTGTAACATAATTATGTTAAGGTTTCCTTAGCAGTCACAGTTAACATCGCAACAATCCAAATCAGTTAAAAACATTTGATTTTCTTTATACAAAGAAAGTGAATCTTCATCTAAATTGATTTTTTCACGTTTAGCTATCTCACAGATTATTGGCAAGAAGCGTTGGCGAAATTTGTAAATGTAACAAAAAATTGTGTCTCTTTGGCGTAAGCTTGGTCCTATTAAAAAACAGTTGGTTAGTATGGTCGATTCATCATTTTCTGTAACCATTGGGAGTTGGTGCTCATCATAGTTGAAAAGGTGATGGCCGTCAATACGGTGACAAGCGTTGAGAAAACCAGTTGCTAATATAGGCTTATGTTTACTTTTGGCATAGGTGCCATCTGAAAAGTTAACATGGTAATAGCCGTCGATTTGCTCTATTGCAATGGCTTTCTTCTTTTCGTTTATCTTAATGTTATATTGAGGATTTGATTGGATATGCTTTAATCTCTCCTTAGTAATTGGAGACAATGAAATACTAGGATCAGGGTTATCTTCCTTTTGCCCCAAGCTATCAGTAAAGAGGTGAACATGGTTACCTCGATATGCTAAGTGTGTTAGGGCGTCACAGGCGCTTTCATTGCCCCCTATTATAATAAAAGGTTCTTCAGAGGTTACATGGAAATTATCAATCTCCCCATAATGCATTCCTAAGTCCGCTCCTTTTATTGAACTTTTATTAGGATTTTGAAACTCACCAGTAGCAACGATTAGATAGTTGGCAGTCAGTTTTTCTTTTTGCGTTTCAACAATAAAAATTCCTTGAGATTTTTCGATATTTCGAACATGACTTTGAAGCCTTATGGGCAAGTGATAGTGAGATGCAACTAATTGTAGGTAGTGGGCATACTCTTTTCCAGAAAGGTGTTCTTTTTCAAATGAAAATGCTGGTGATGTGTCAGGGACAACAGCATTTAAATCGGGGAAGCCAAATCCATTAGTGGTAAAAGAGGGAGTAATAAACTGAGTTGTGGTTGGCCATTTTAAAAAACTGTCTCCAATGACACCTTTTTCTAAAATCAAAAAATCATCAATGCCGACCTTTTTAAGGCAAGCTCCAAAACCAATTCCAGAAGCCCCAGCTCCAATAATTATGATACGATAGTTTTTCATTTTTCCTCCTTGACAAGCTTAGGTCTGAAGTATTATACTTAACCAGTTAACTAAAATAGTGTAACAAATTCTATTTTTTTTGTAAAGGAAGCAATGACATGTTTTTATTAGTTTGTATATTAGTGATGTGGTTGATGATTTTTGGTGTGGCACTGATATATGTGTCAAGTTTGAGTCCAGAATTAAGTTCCTCGATTATTTATCGATTTCAACTTATTGTTTTAGTTTCTTCATTTGTGTGGATTTTATTTGCATTCGGTTTAACCTTTAAGGGGACGTTATGGTCTCCATTTTTTTCACACCCTATAAACTTTAATAGTATTTTGGACCTATTATTTCAGCTTTGTTTTTGTTTGTATGCCATAGTTATGTTAATTGGCTCAGTTATTGATCGTATGTCGACCTCCTTATTATTGAAGGTTGCTATTTTATGGATGCTTTTGGTTTACTGTCCCTTAGCTTTTTTAATTTGGAATTCCGATGGTTTTCTAGCTAGTATAGGGGTTAGAGACTTTTCAGGAGGGATGGTTGTCCATCTCTCAGCTGGTCTTTCCAGCTTGATTCTTGCAAAGCAAGTTGGTAAGACACCATATCAACATCCTCAAGAGATTCAAGTAAAATGGCTATTTCTAGGTGTCTTACTAGTTACTTTTGGTTGGTTTGGCTTTAACGCAGGCCCAGCAGGAGAGTTTAATCACCTTGCAGCTACAGCCATACTCAATACCTTTCTAGCTATTATTTCTGGGGGTATTTCCTTTAGTATTGCAGAATATATCTTAGAACGAAAACACACTTTACCAGTTTTATTAAATGGTACAGTGGTAGGCTTGGTGACTAGTACTGCAGGTGTGGGGTTTGTTTCTCCTTTACAGCTGGTTTTTATTTGCTTTTTTGCTTCTTTTGGAACCTATGCATTATCCTTTTTTATCGTAAAATACCTCGATGTAGATGATGTGGTAGATTCTTTTGCTATGAATGGGGTAGGAGGCTTCTTAGGAAGTTTAGGTGTTATCTGTTTCGATGTTAGGAGCTTACTTCCTCAACTGTTATCACTAGTTATCACTATTTTATTGTCTGTAGCAGGAACTTATCTTATAGTAAGGTTATTGCACTCTGGTAATAAATTGAAGTGATAAGATTTTAATTAATGAAAAGGCCAGAGTTAGATATACTAACTCTGGCCTTTAGAATACATCCAGCTATACCAATAAATGATAAGTGGATAGGTATATAGTTTAGTTTATTGGATATGACCATTTTTGACAACGCAACGGCCATTTTTGTAAACCTGATCAATAAGGTTTGTTGCAAAAAAGTAACACAGATAATCTATATTTGGTGCATCAAATATGGCAATATCTGCTAATTTGCCCTTTTCAAATGAGCCAACCGTAGTCTGTCTTCTAATAGCATAGGCGGCATTGATTGTAACGGCATTCAATACTTCAATAGGTGTTAATCGCATCATAAAGCATCCAAGTTGCATGATAAACTGCATATTAGCTGTAGGACAAGATCCTGGATTGCTATCAGTGGACAAGGTAATTGCCATCCCTTTGTCAATCATTTTACGAGCTGGAGCATAAGTATCCTCCATTAAACTAAAGGTGGTAGCAGGGAGTAAGTTACCAATAACATTTGCTTTTGCTAATTTGTCAATTCCTGTGTCAGTAATCATCATAAGATGTTCCGCACTGGTTGCATTTAGCTCGGCAGCTACATCGACACCTCCAATAGATTCAATTTCATCAGCGTGAATTCTTAATTGGAAACCTAATTCTTTAGCTTTTGAGAGAAGATAAGAGGATTCTTCAGCTGTAAAAACTCCTTTTTCACAAAAAATATCACAGAATTCGGCAAGGTCATTCGCTTTGACAATTGGAAGCATTGTCTCAACAATCAACTTCAGATAGTCATAGGGGTGATTTTTGTACTCGCTTGGGATTGCATGTGCAGCCATAAAGGTTGAAACCAAATCGATTTGGTGTTGTTTATCTAGAGCTTTGACAACTTCTAATTGCCGTTTTTCGGTTTCCCATTCTAATCCGTAGCCACTCTTAGCTTCAACGGATGTCACACCATGAAGTAACATATAATCTAAGAGCCTTTTTGATTTATCGTAAAGTTCTTCAAAGGAAGCCTTGCGTGTCGAAGTTACTGTACTAAGGATTCCTCCTCCTTGAGCTAAGATGTCAAGATAAGGGACACCATTTAATTTTTGAGCAAATTCGTGCTCTCGGCTACCTCCATATACAAGATGAGTATGACAATCAATGAGACCTGGTGTAGCAATCTTTCCTTCGTAGGATTTAATTTTGGTATTTTTTCCTATTAACTTTTGTTCAGGTTTCCCTTTGCCGACTGCTAGAATTTTGCCATCTTTAATAGCAATATAGGCGTCTTCAATAATTTCTGCTTTTTTCATTTCATGTCCCGAAAGGGGATGACCTAGGTCATTTGGGCAGAATACTTGGTTAAAATGGGTCAATATGGCATCAGCAATCATAATATTTTCTCCTTTTCACTAATGGATTCATCTAAATCATAGTTCAAAAACGTCAAATTTTAGTCAAAAAATAGGTTTTCAGCCTTTATTTTAAAAAATATAGCTATTTTCAAAAAACTAGACTAAAAATCGACGGCTCTTCTTTAAACTAAGTGTGAAAATAAACAATGGTCAAAAGACATAAGGAGGTTTACGATGACTTTTTATAGTGAAGCTGATATTGCCACAGCTATGACGGTAAAATTAGATGATGTTTTACCTGAAAAAACTGTCTTTCAAGAAGGAATCAGGCGGGCACCAAATCGGGGATTTCGCTTAAGTCAAAAACAGACAGAAATTGCACTAAAAAATGCCTTGCGGTATATTCCACCAAAATTTCATAAAGAAATTATTCCAGAATTTTTAGAAGAACTAAAAACTAGAGGGCGGATTTATGGGTATCGTTGGCGACCAAAAGAAAGAATTTATGGAAAACCTATTGATGACTATAAGGGAAATTGCACAGCAGCTAAGGCTATGCAGGTTATGATTGACAATAACCTAAGTTTTGAAATTGCCTTATATCCTTATGAATTGGTAACCTATGGGGAAACAGGCTCTGTTTGTGCCAACTGGATGCAGTATAACTTGATTAAGAAGTACCTCGAAATAATGACAGAAGAACAAACTCTAGTCGTTGAATCGGGCCACCCTTTAGGGCTTTTCAAGTCGAAACCAGAAGCTCCGCGTGTTATCATAACCAATGGTTTATTGGTAGGGGAATATGATAACATGAAGGACTGGGAAATTGCTGAAGAAATGGGTGTTACTAACTATGGTCAAATGACCGCAGGTGGTTGGATGTATATTGGCCCGCAAGGGATTGTTCATGGAACGTTTAACACTTTATTAAATGCTGGACGCTTAAAACTTGGAATTCCTGATGATGGTAATTTAGAAGGCAAATTGTTCATATCTTCAGGATTAGGTGGCATGAGTGGCGCACAAGGAAAAGCCGCTGAAATTGCTAAGGCTGTTGCTATCATTGCTGAGGTTGATGCCTCTCGTATTGAAACACGTCACTCTCAAGGATGGATTAGTCAAGTTGCCGAAACGGCTGAAGAAGCAGTTGCTTTAGCTCAACAAGCTCAACAGGCTAAAAACTCAACATCAATTGCATATCATGGCAATATTGTTGATCTTTTAGAATATGTGAATGAAAATAATATTCAAGTTGACCTTCTCTCAGATCAAACTTCGTGTCATAATGTATATGATGGCGGTTATTGCCCAGTGGGGATGACATTTGATGAACGTACACAACTGTTGGCTGATGATAAAGATAAGTTCCATCAATTAGTTGACAAAACTCTAGAACGTCATTTCAATGCCATTAAAGCATTAACCTCAAAAGGAACTTATTTCTTTGATTATGGAAATGCTTTTATGAAATCTGTTTATGATTCAGGTATTTCTGAAATTTCTAAAAATGGTATTGATGATAAGGATGGTTTTATTTGGCCATCATACGTCGAAGATATTATGGGGCCAATGCTATTTGATTATGGCTATGGACCATTCCGTTGGTGCTGCCTAAGTGGTAAGCATGAGGATTTAGTAGCAACTGACCATGCTGCAATGGAAGTTATTAATCCTGAGAGACGGTATCAAGACCGTGATAACTACAACTGGATTAGAGACGCTGAAAAGAATCAATTAGTAGTAGGAACCCAAGCTCGGATTTTATATCAAGATTGTATGGGGCGTGTTAATATTGCTCTCAAGTTTAATCAATTGATTCGCGAGGGTAAAATTGGGCCTGTCATGATTGGTCGCGACCACCATGATGTATCGGGGACAGATTCACCTTTCCGTGAAACTTCAAATATTAAAGATGGTTCCAATATTTGTGCTGATATGGCAGTTCAATGCTATGCCGGAAATGCTGCTAGAGGTATGAGTTTAGTAGCACTCCATAATGGAGGTGGAACTGGTATTGGCAAGGCAATTAATGGTGGCTTTGGATTAGTACTTGATGGTAGTGAAAGAATTGATGATATTATTAAATCAGCTATCGCTTGGGATACTATGGGTGGTGTTGCAAGGCGTAGTTGGGCACGAAATGAACATGCTATAGAAACCTCTATCGAGTATAACAAATTAAATGAAGGAAAAGATCATATTACTATTCCTTACTTAGCTGATGAAGAATTAGTTAAAGAGTCAGTATCCCAATTGTTTAATGACTGATGCCTGTGCGGGGAGTTGACGAAAGTAACTGTTCCGTTTATTCCTCGCTTTTCTTTGTTACAATAAAATGTAAGCGCAAACATAATTTGTGTTATAAAATCATAAATCTAAAGGAGAAGAAAATGTCAAAAATTGTTGAATGTATCCCTAATTTTTCAGAAGGTCGAAATCAGGCTACTATTGATGGTCTGGTTGCAACGGCAAAAAGTGTTCCTGGCGTTACCCTATTAGACTATTCTTCTGATACTAGTCATAATCGCAGTGTTTTTACATTAGTTGGCGATGAAGTAGCCATTCAAGAAGCGGCCTTTCTTCTTGTAAAATATGCTAGTGAACATATTGATATGACGAAACATCACGGTGAACATCCACGAATGGGAGCAACCGATGTTTTGCCTTTTGTGCCTATTAAAGATATTACTACAGAAGAATGTGTTGACATTTCAAAAAAAGTTGCTGAAAGAATTAATAAAGAGTTACAAATTCCTATCTTTTTGTATGAAGCATCGGCTACTTGCCCAGAAAGAACAAATTTAGCAAAGGTTCGTAAAGGACAATTTGAAGGTATGCCAGAGAAACTTTTGGAAGAGAATTGGGCTCCCGATTTTGGAGATAGACAAATCCATCCGACTGCAGGTGTAACAGCCGTAGGAGCGCGAATGCCCCTCGTTGCTTTTAATGTTAATTTAGATACAGATAATCTTGAGATTGCAAATAAGATTGCTAAAATTATTCGAGGCTCTGGAGGAGGTTATAAATATTGTAAAGCTATTGGAGTCATGTTAGAAGAACGTCATATTGCTCAAGTTTCTATGAATATGGTCAACTTTGAAAAATGTTCCCTCTATAGAACATTTGAAACGATTAAATTTGAAGCAAGACGGTATGGTGTCAATATTATCGGCTCAGAGGTTATCGGCCTTGCTCCAGCTAAAGCCCTCATTGACGTCGCAGAGTACTATCTCCAAGTGGAGGATTTTGATTATAGCAAACAAGTTTTAGAAAATCATTTATTGGGTTAGAAAGGATAGGAACAATGAAATTAGTTGATTTAACCTTGACTGAGTTTGCTCAAGTTCTAGGATCTGATAAACCTGCTCCTGGTGGAGGATCGGCTGCAGCTTTATCAGCAGTTAATGGCATTTCTCTGACAAAGATGGTGTGTGAGTTAACCATTGGCAAGAAAAAATATGAGGAGCATCAAGATCTTATGAAAGAACTTCATCAAGAAGCAAGCGATCTGCAAAAAAGCTTGTTAGATGCTGTTGATAAAGATACTGAAGCCTTTAACCTAGTGTCTGCTGTTTTTGCTTTACCTAAAGAAACAGAAGATGACAAAATTAAAAGACGAGAGGCTATGCAAAAAGCTTTAAAAGAGGCTACAAAATCACCCTTTGCAATGATGCAAGAGATTTTTGAAGCACTTGAAATCACTAAAAAAGCAGTAGGGAAGTCAAATACGAATGCTGCTAGTGATTTGGGTGTAGCGGCATTACATTTAAAGGCTGCTTTGCAAGGAGCTTGGTTAAACGTTTTGATTAATCTAGCAGGGATTAGAGATGAGACGTTTGTTACAGAATATCGTCAGAATGGACAAGAACTTTTAGAAAAAGGTTGTCAATTAGCTGATGCTATTTATTTAGATATATTGAAATTGTTATAATAAAGGAGGCATCATGGTTATTTCAGATATAGAAATTGCTAGTTCAGTTGAAATGAAACCCATTGTTGATGTTGCTCAAAATTTAGGGATTGATGAGAATGATATCACACTTTATGGTAAATACAAGGCAAAAATTAATGCGCATCAGTTACAAGATTTGAAGGATAAAAAAGATGGGAAACTGATTTTAGTAACAGCTATTTCACCAACACCAGCTGGTGAAGGAAAGACCACCACCTCAGTTGGCTTGGTAGATGCACTTTCTCAGATTGGTAAAAAAGCAGTTATTGCTTTGCGTGAACCTTCGTTAGGCCCAGTATTTGGTATTAAAGGTGGTGCTGCTGGAGGTGGTCATGCTCAAGTTGTGCCAATGGAAGATATTAATTTACATTTCACAGGAGACTTCCATGCTATTGGTGCAGCAAATAATTTATTAGCAGCTTTAATTGACAATCATATCCATCATGGCAATAGCTTAGGGATTGACACTCGTCGTATTACCTGGAAACGTGTTGTAGATATGAATGACCGTCAGTTGCGGCATATTGTTAATGGCTTACAAGGAAAAATTAATGGTGTTCCTCGTGAAGACGGCTATGATATTACTGTTGCCTCTGAAATTATGGCTATCCTTTGTTTATCCGAATCTATCTCAGATTTAAAAGCGCGTCTTGAAAAAATTATTATTGGTTATGACTACAAGGGAGAACCAGTTACAGCAGGTGATTTAAAAGCTGCTGGAGCTATGGCTGCCTTACTAAAAGAGGCCATTCACCCTAATATCGTACAGACTTTAGAACATACTCCTGCATTAATTCATGGTGGCCCATTTGCTAATATCGCCCATGGCTGTAATAGTGTTCTTGCGACTAAACTAGCCATGAAGTATGCTGATTATACGGTAACTGAAGCGGGCTTTGGTGCTGATCTAGGTGCTGAAAAATTTATTGATATTAAATGCCGTTTATCAGGTATCCGTCCTTCAGCTGTCGTACTTGTGGCAACAATTAGGGCATTGAAGATGCATGGTGGTGTTCAAAAAGCAGATTTAGGAACTGAAAATGTTGAGGCAGTTCTTAAAGGGCTACCAAACTTGGACAAGCATTTAGAAAACATTCAAGAGGTCTACGGGCTCCCTGTTGTTGTTGCTATTAATAAGTTTCCACTTGATACCGATGGTGAATTGCAAGCTGTCTATGATGCCTGCGACAAACGAGGTGTTGAAGTTGTGATTTCTGATGTTTGGGCAAATGGCGGAGTAGGTGGCCGGGAATTAGCTGAAAAAGTAGTTGAACTTTCAGAAAAAGAGAATCAATTCGCTTTTGTATATCATGAAGATGACTCCATAGAGACAAAATTAACTAAGATTGTGACAAAGATTTATGGTGGGAAAGGTATTTCCTTAACCGCAACTGCCAAGAAAGAGATGGCTGAACTTGAAAGGCTGGGATTTGGTTCTTATCCTATTTGTATGGCTAAAACTCAATATTCATTCTCGGATAATGCTAAAATGCTTGGTGCGCCTAAAGATTTTACAATTACAATTTCAAAGCTTAAAGTTTCAGCAGGTGCAGGTTTTATTGTAGCTCTAACTGGGGCTGTGATGACTATGCCTGGCTTACCAAAAGAGCCAGCTAGTGAAAAAATTGATATTGATGATCAAGGCAATATCACTGGTTTATTTTAAAATAGAGTTTATGAAAGATATTAGTATTCTAAAATCACAATCCTATTCAGTTTCTAAATGGTCTGGGGGAAAAACAAAAGAATTATATATTTTCCCTAAGACCAGCTCATACCTTGAAAAAAATTTCGATTTTCGCTTATCATCAGCAACAGTTTCATTAGTAGAAACAAACTTCTCAGACTTGAGGGGCTACCACAGACTTATTATGACTCTTGATAGGTCAATGAGCCTTTTTAATCTAGAGACACATGAAATCACGAAACTTAAACCCTTTGAAACTTTTTCTTTTGAGGGTTGTGACAAAATCAAGAGTTATGGACAATGCACAGATATTAATTTAATTTACAATGATAACTATTTGGGACAGATGGAGGCTGTTCATAAAACGACGGGGTCTATATGCAGTAGTATGACTACGCAAATGGTCTACACTTTATGTGATATGACTTGTACAGTTGATGGTCAACGAGCGTATTTGCTTAAGACTAATCATCTACTAGTCATACAAAATGGCTCTCCATCACCCCATAACAAGTTGGAATTATCACCTTTAAAACCGTGTTCAAAAGTTATAGCAATTTGGGCGGGTTTATCTTATAAAAAGGATTCGGGTTACATGATTAAAGGCTCTTAAGGAGGAGCATTATTATGGATTCAAATAAAATGACGAAACAAGAAAGAGAAGATGCTAAGTTTAGCTTAAGCGGTGCAACCTTGTATGGTATCAATGCTGTTATTGGCTCAGGTATTTTTCTCTTACCTCAAGAAATTTATAAAGGCTTAGGACCCGCCTCAATTGCTGTTATGTTAGCAACAGCAATCTTAACTATAATGCTTGCTATTTGTTTTGCAGAAGTTTCTGGTTATTTTGGGAAGAATGGCGGTGCTTTCCAATATTCTAAACGAGCTTTTGGCGATTTTATTGGCTTTAATGTTGGTTTTCTAGGCTGGGCCGTTACTATTTTTGCTTGGGCAGCTATGGCAGCGGGTTTTGCTAAAATGTTCATTATTACCTTTCCTGCATTCGAAGGCTGGAACGTTCCTCTTTCAATAGGTCTGGTTATTTTTCTTTCTCTTATGAATATTGCCGGTTTAAAGACATCTAAGCTTTTAACCATTACTGCAACGATTGCTAAATTGATTCCAATAGTTGCCTTTTCAATCTGTACTATTTTTTTCTTGCAAAAAGGGCTACCAAACTTTACCCCGTTTGTTCAGCTAGCAGATAATAAAAGTTTGTTTAGTGCTATATCTGGGACAGCTGTTTATATTTTTTACGGTTTTATTGGATTTGAAACCTTATCAATTGTAGCAGGAGAAATGCGTCAGCCAGAAAAAAATGTTCCGCGTGCAATACTTGGCTCAATTAGTATTGTTTCAGTCCTTTACATGTTGATTATTGGTGGAACAATTGCGATGCTTGGGTCAGAAATTATGAATACTAATGCGCCTGTACAAGATGCTTTTGTCAAAATGATTGGTCCTGCAGGGGCATGGTTAGTTTCTATTGGTGCTCTAATTTCAATTACAGGCCTAAATATGGGAGAGTCCATCATGGTTCCTCGTTATGGTGCTGCGATAGCAAATGAGGGATTATTGCCGACAATAATTTCAAAAGAAAATCAAAAAGCAGCACCTGTTGTTGCCATCATGATTTCAAGTGGTATAGCGATTGTCCTCTTACTTACAGGTACTTTCCAAACCTTGGCAAATTTAAGTGTTGTTTTCCGTTTCTTCCAGTATATTCCTACTGCTTTAGCAGTTATTAAGCTTCGAAAAATGGAACCCAATGCAAATCTTATTTTCCGAATTCCATTTGGCCCTATCATTCCAATTATAGCGGTTGTTATTAGTTTAATAATGATTATTGGGGACAATCCTAAGAATATCATCTACGGCTTAATAGGGGTAATTATTTCAAGTAGTGTTTATTATTTTATGCATGGGCGCAAGAAACATGTGAAATCTATTGTAGAGTAATTCAATGAGGAGTATAGTTATGACTAAAACTATCATTTTAGACGGAAAAAGTTTAACATTAGACGATGTGGTAGCTATTGCAAGAAAAGGAGAAAAATGTCAAATTGCAGAATCTGCAAAGCAAGATGTTAAAGCCTCTCGTAAAATTGTTGATGATATTGTCAGTGAAAAACGGGTGGTCTACGGAGTGACAACTGGCTTTGGTTCACTTTGTAATGTTAGTATCTCACCAGAGGATACGATTCAACTTCAAGAAAATCTGATTCGTACTCATGCTAGCGGTTTTGGGGATCCACTACCAGAAGATGCTGTGCGTGCGATTATGCTTATCCGTATCAATTCACTAGTTAAAGGCTACTCAGGTATACGCCTGTCCACTATTGAGAAACTAGTAGAGCTACTCAATAAAGGAGTCCACCCTTATATTCCTGAAAAAGGCTCACTTGGAGCTTCAGGAGATTTAGCTCCACTTGCTCATATGGTACTTCCTATGCTTGGTTTGGGTAAAGCTTACTATAAGGGAGAACTCCTTTCTAGTCAAGAAGCTCTTGATAAAGCTGGTATCGATAAGATTTCTTTAGCTGCCAAAGAGGGCTTAGCTCTTATCAACGGAACAACTGTTTTGACTGGTATTGGTGCCCTTGCAACCTATGATGCCATTCAATTATTGAAATTGTCAGACCTAGCTGGTGCTCTTTCTCTTGAAGTGCATAACGGAATTACTAGCCCATTTGAAGAAAATTTACACACTATACGTCCACAAAGTGGTCAGTTGGCAACAGCTCGTAATATCAGAAATCTCCTAGAAGGCAGCAAAAACACAACTGTAGCCACCCAATCACGTGTGCAAGACCCCTACACCTTACGTTGCATTCCGCAAATTCATGGGGCTAGCAAAGATAGCATTGCTTATGTGAAATCCAAAGTTGACATTGAAATCAATTCTGTCACAGATAACCCAATTATCTGTAAAGATGGGCACGTTATTTCAGGAGGTAACTTCCACGGAGAACCAATGGCACAGCCATTTGACTTCTTAGGTATTGCCATTTCTGAGATTGGAAATGTTTCTGAACGGCGTGTGGAACGTTTGGTTAACAGCCAACTCAGCAAATTGCCGTCCTTCCTTGTCAAATACCCAGGTCTCAATTCAGGATTTATGATTACTCAGTATGCTTGTGCCTCTCTTGCTTCTGAAAATAAGGTTTTGGCACACCCAGCAAGTGTCGATTCTATCCCATCTTGTGAAAATCAAGAAGATTTTGTCAGCATGGGGACAACGGCTGCTCGGAAAGCTGGTGAAATCCTTAAAAATTCACGTCGTATTGTGGCTACTGAAATCATGGCAGCCTGTCAAGCCCTTGATCTCAAACCTGAAAACCATAAACTTGGTAAAGGTACTCAGATTGCTTACGATTTATTCCGTAAAGAAGTCAACTTTATCGAACACGATAAAGACATTGAAATTTATGATGAGTTAAATAAAGCAAGTGCAATTATCGAAGAGGATGCTTTCTTAGAAGCCATTGAAGCACAAGTAGAGCTGTCAATTCAATACTAAGGAGATGGTGGTTGTAATAGATTAGGATATTATATATGGAATAAAGTTAAGAGTTTAATAATGTCTAGGTTTTTGAGCTCTTACTTTTTTAGGTTCGAATAACTGGTTAGCAGAAGTGGAACTAATAGAAAACTAGCAAAAAGGATGCTTTTCATTTATTCCAGTTTCTATTTCATTAAAATAGAGATATGAGAGGAGTAGATATGTTAACTGATTATTTTCCATTAATGCATAGCTATTATCAGAGAAGTATAGATGATGATAATCTTTATAATGCTAAATGGGGAATGTTAATTCAATTTTTAGATCTAAATGATAGGTCATTAAAGCCCTTTGAGGGAGTACATTTTGGTATTATTGGTTTTAAAAGTGATAAAGGAGTTTATATTAATCATGGACGCGTAGGAGCAGTTGAAGGCCCAAATGCCATCAGGCAACAACTGGCTAAATTACCTTGGCATTTTGGTCAGAATGTTCAGCTTTATGATGTTGGTGATATTGATGCTCCCAATCGTTCATTAGAGCAAATGCAGGAAAGCTTAGCAAAAGCTATTAAGCGTATGAAAGCACTCAATATATTCCCTATTGTCTTAGGTGGTGGTCACGGCACGGCCTACGGTCATTATCTTGGTCTGCAATCGTCGATTGCCCCTAAGGAGCAGCTTGCTGTTGTTAATATTGACGCTCACTTTGATTTGAGACCTTATGATCAAACTGGACCTAACTCAGGTACTGGCTTTAGACAAATGTTTGACTATGCCTTAACTCTTAATCATACCTTTCCCTATTTAGTGTTAGGAATACAAGAACATAATAATAATCTTTTTCTATTTGATTTTGTGGCCAAATCAAAAGGAATATCATTTCTAACAGGTCAAGATATTTACCAAATGGGCTATAAAGAGGTTTGTCATCAGATTGATTCTTTTTTAGCAGATCAAAAATATTTGTATCTGACTATTGATATGGATTGTTTCTCCTCAGCAAATGCTCCAGGAGTTAGTGCTATTCAATCACTAGGATTGGATCCTAAGCTAGCCTTGATTCTTCTACAGCATATTGCAGCCAGTGGTAAAGTAATTGGTTTTGATATTGTTGAAGTTTCCCCTCCGCATGATATTGATAATCATACGGCACATTTAGCAGCAACCTTTATCTTCTATATTACACAAATTTTAGCACAAAATGCCTTGATGGCCTTGGATTAATAAACAAAAACATCTAGAATCTTACGTTCTAGATGTTTTTGTGACTTATCATTTTTTCTAAACGTTCTAACTCCTTGATATGCTGGCGATCTCGACAAGGATTTAAATGATTTTTTGAAAGTTCTAAGTAGTAAGAGAGTTCTCCCTTTAGGAGATTAGTGAGCTCTAGACAGTTCAGTTTACCTGAGTTGATTTTTGCCTTAGTTAGGGCCATGATATAATAAATCATCCCCTTATCCCTGGGATTAGAGTAGCGTGCCATTAATTCTTCTTTTTTATTAATGAGATCAATTAATGGTTTATAATTTCCTTTTTCACAATTGATAAGGGCGAGGTAGACCTCTAATTGAACTTCTTTCCAAGGGAATCTGAGTGATTGTAAACCTTCTTTAGCATTTATTAAAATGGATTCAGCTTTATCAATTTCTCCCGATTGATAGTAGGAAATTCCTAGACTTATATAAAATGAAATGACTGATGTGCGACTTCGTTTGTTTTGACTGAGTTGAATAGCTCTATTCTGAAAGTCAATAGCTTTTCCAAGATTTCCTTGGATTTGCTCTATTTCAGCTAAATAGTCATAAGCCGCAGCAATTTGAATAGCATATTTTGATTGTAAAGCACTTGTTAGACTAAAGAAGCTAATTGATTGGTTAAGGTATTGGCTTGCCTTTGGGATGTGACCTATCATTAAAAAATATAGCCCGCTGAGTCTCAATTGGATAGCTATTGCTTCATAATTATTGGCACTGACAGCAGCATCTAAAGCAAGCTCAGTATAGTATTTCATCTCTGAAATATTTTCTACCTGGATACAGTAATGGATAATTTGCCGATAACTTTCTAAGAGATAGTGCGTGTGATGCCATTCTGTAGCAGCCGAAATCACTTTTTGGATATTAGTGATCCCTTTTTGGTATTGTCCGATCCGAATAAGATAACAACCCTCTATGTATAAAAAGCGTATCAGGGATTCCTGAAATGATTTGACCGGTTCAAATTTGGATCTTAGTTGTTGGATGACTTGATGAATCGTATTAAACTGTGTTTGAATAAGGAGGTGTCGCTTTCCATCAATACAGTCAGCTTCCATTGGGTTTTGCGAATAGATTGGGAAGAGTTCATGCTGAAATTGGAGAGTAGCCTCTAATCGATTCAATTGATGCTGTAAAGCTTGCACCGGTTCTTTAGCTTCCTGAAAATGGAAAGCAATTTCCTCGAATTGTTCAGCACTAAACTGTGTGTTTTGCATCATGTTTTCAAGTTGTTTAGCAATTTGAGCATGTAAGAGTCGTCTTTTAGCTACTGACATTTTCTGATAACAGTAATGAGCCAATAATTTTTGCTTGAAAATAAGGGTAACTTCGTCACCAGTAAAGATTTCTTTGATGAGTTGTTTGTTACAAAGCGTTTCAATAAATGAAATAGTCAATGCTAAAGGGAGATTCATAATTTCTGAGAGTATTGAAATACTAGCAGCGTTTTGGAAACAAGAAAGGTAGCAGAGTAGTTCTTCTTCATGGCTATTGACTTGTTTTAATTTTAAAGACAGTTTTGCTTCTATAGCAGGTGTCAAAATAGAAAATTTTTGACCTTTTAAATATTGGTTAACATATTCAGATAAAAAGAAAGGATTTCCTTCACTCCATTGGTAGATGCGTTGATAGTCCTTGTAAGGAGGATTTAGACCCGCTAATTTTTGTTCTAGATAGGTTAAGCTTTCTTTTTCAGAAAGTTCCTTAATTTTGATAATATCAACCTTTTTTCGATTGACTAAATGATTAAAAAATTGGTCTAAGTGAGGATTCGAATTGAGATTTTTGGTGAAAATAAAAGCGATAGGGTCATCTTCAAGATGATTTACAAGTGTTTGCAAAAGTGTAAGAGCTTCAGGTGTAATCCAATGAATGTCTTCAATAAGAAGAACAGTTGCTTTTTGACGAGATATTTTTTTTAATATATCAATCATAAAGCTTGTAAAAAGGTCTGCTGGGAAAATAGGAGTACTTAAATGGGAATCTTTGAGAAAATAGTTTGGGAAAAAGGTTTCATAAGCTCTTTTCCATTGATTAAGAGACATCAATTGATATTGTAATATAAGGTCCTTCAAACTTTCAAAGATGTCTTTTAAAATCTGTAAGGACTGTTTAGGTTCACCTTGAAAACATTCTGAGGTAACGATTTGATAATGATTGATCTGGTTTGATAATACTTGTCGTGTTACTGTCCGTTTTCCAATGCCGGTTCCTCCTATTAAAATCATAGTGTGCGACTTTTTTTCTTTATAAACTGAGTTAAAAAAAGTTTCTAATTCTTTAATAACGTCAAGTCGTCCAATAAAATCATTAGTTGTTTTGAGAAATTGTTTGATTTTCTGTTGATTGCGATCTTTAGCAATAACCTCTTCATAAATAGCTTGGGTTGCATCATTTGGGGTAATTCCAAGCTCAACATCAAGGAGATTTGCTAATTTATAATAAGTTTCGATAACTTTTCCATAGCGATGATGCTTTTGATAGACTTTCATTAACAATTGATAATTTTTTTCTTCAAATTCATCAATGGCAATAAGGCCTTGAAGTCTCTCTTCAATTTCTTCGATCCTATTTTGTGTCATCAATATGTCAATCTGTTGGTAGCATGATTTAATATAAATTTGCTCTAAATGAGCTCTCATTTTTGTTAGCCACAAATCAAAAGTTTCGTTGGCCTTCAGGTAGAAATTCTGTAAAAATTGACCTTTATAAAGTCCTAAATTGTTTAGTGGTTTTTTTAAAAAATAATGGACATCACTTACGACTTGCAAATCAGGATTAAACATCAAAAGTGTTCTATTTGGGCTGATAATATAATTATCACCTAATACTTTATTAACTTGATAAATAGAGTTTCGAAGATTTTTTTTAGCTGTCTTATTATCCTTATCTTCCCATAAAATACCTGCTATTTCATCTCGGTTAGTAGTTTCATTTATAACCAAATAATAGAGTAGGGCATTGATTTTTGCAAACGCGAAAAAGATTTCTTGATTGTCTAGATGGATAGAAGGATTTCCTAATAGAGTAAAGCGTAAAGTTTTCATTTGAAAGCGCCTCCATTTTTATAATTCCACTATAAACCAAAAAAAAGTATTTATCAAGCTTACACTTGATAAATACTGCTTATTTCATGGTTGGGAAAAGAAGGACGTCACGAATTGATGTGGTATTGGTAAGAAGCATACATAGTCTATCAATTCCAATTCCAAGACCACCAGTTGGGGGCATTCCGTATTCTAAGGCTTCAACATAATCGTAGTCAATACCAGTTGCTTCAATATCTCCCAATTCTTTTGCTTGTGCCTGTGCTTCAAAACGTGATAATTGATCAATAGGATCGTTTAATTCAGTAAAGGCATTAGCATATTCTTTGGTAACGATAAATAGTTCGAAACGATCAGTAAAACGTGCATCCTCAGCATTTTTTTTGGCTAATGGTGAAACTTCGACGGGATGACCATAAACGAATGTCGGCTGAATCAATGTTTCTTCAACAAATTCTTCAAAGAAAGCATTAATAATATGACCAACAGTAGTGAAATGTGTTTCAAGAGGAACGTGTTTCTCTTGAGCTAAGGCACGAGCGTCGTCAAAGGACATTTCTTTCCAGAAATCAATGCCAGTAACATCTTTAATAGCATCAACCATATGAAGACGTTTAAAAGGTTCATTAATATGAATCATTTGGCCTTGATAATCAATTGGACCATCCCCAGTAACTGCTTTTGCAGCATGTTGGATAATACCTTCAGTAAGGTTCATGATGTCTTGAAAATCCGCATAAGCTTCATAAACTTCAATTGAAGTGAATTCGGGATTATGAGTAGCATCCATACCTTCATTACGGAAGATACGGCCAATTTCATAAACGCGTTCCATACCACCAACAATCAGACGTTTCAAGTGTAATTCTGTGGCAATACGAAGAACCATATCAATATTTTGAGCATTATGATGTGTAATAAATGGTCGCGCCGCTGCCCCACCAGCTTCATTATGAAGAACAGGCGTTTCAACCTCTAAGAAGTCTTTACTATCTAGGTAACGACGGATTTCAGAGATAATTTTTGAGCGAGTAACAAAGCGGTTAAAGCTTTCACGATTTGAAATTAAATCTAAATGACGCTTACGATAAATGGTTTCAATATCAGTTAAGCCATGGAACTTCTCGGGAAGTGGGCGTAGTGATTTTGATAAATGTGTTAAATGCGTTGCTTTAATGGATAATTCACCCATATCAGTGCGCATAACCTCACCTTCGACACCAAGAAAATCACCTAAATCAGCTTTTTTGAAGATATCATAATTCTCTTCACCGACAGCGTCTTTACGAACGTAGATTTGAATTTGCCCTTCACGGTCTTGGATATGTGCAAAACCGACTTTACCTTTACCACGTTTGGTCATTAAGCGGCCAGCAATAATAGCTGTTTCGTTAAGGTCATGTAAGTCTTCTTTAGTTTTTTCTGCATATTTTGCTTTTAATTGACCAGAATTAGCAGTGCGTTCGAAACGTTTTCCGAACGGATCGATGCCTTTTTCAGCTAGCGCCATCATTTTTTCACGACGGACAATCTCTTGGTCATTTAATTCTTCAGTATGTTGATTTGACATGAGTTCCTCCAATAAGTTTTCCCCTATATTGTAACATAAAAAGACTTTATAATACAGCCTAATTTCCTTATAAATCGTGTCATAGAAAGGGTGATTAGACTGTTGAATTGTCCAGAGTTTTGAGAAATAGAAAAATATCAAATAAATTTAAGAGAACGAGAAAATGTTCTCTTATCGGTTTTTACTTTTTTGTCTCAGAAAGGAAATTATTTTATGAATTCAAGAAAGAAAAAAACACGAACTAGATAAAGGCAGTTAAGAAATATGGTTTTTATTTCTTTGATGAATGATACTGAACGGTCACGATCTAAAGATGAAGAGTCTGTCAGAGAGCTTGAGAAATTCAATTTGATTAAGTTTCCTGAACCAGGTGGAATGACGTTAAAAGTAGGAGAGGTCAGATAATGGCGTATGGAAGAATTTCGTTAGAACAGGCTCTAAACTGCGATAATTTTCATCAACTACTTAAAGTTATTATTGGTACAAAATACTACAGCAAACTAAAAGTTGAAGCAAAATTATTATTTATGCTATTGAAGACTTAGCCAGTAGTTTAGGATGTGGTCGTAACAAAGCGATAAAACTAATAAAAGCGAAAGAAGCTAATCAATTGTCTCAAAGACAATTGTCTGAATTAAAGATCATCTGTAATAAGAAGAAAGCTGTTTAGAAGACTTGTTAGCTTGTTATAACGCTCAAATGAATGTGAAATGTCAATCTGAATTTAGAAGCTAAGCACCAAGCTATAGAGGCTTAAGGCAATACAGCATCCCCTGTTTTTGATTAAGCAGGTAAGATTATTGATTATGTTGTTGCTGGATCAAAACAAAATCAAACAAGAGTAACAACAGTATCATACAAAATTAGAGGTAAACAAACGGTAGAACATAAAGGATATGGTGCAAGCCTCCCTCACACAAGTTCAAAAGAAAATATCAGTGTGATTATTATGAGAACTACTCTATTTACTTTAGGTTTGACTGATCGTAAAGCTAAGAAACAAGATTATAAAAGAGTAAAATGGCAAAGATTGGAATTGATTTTGGAGATGAAAAAGAAATACTATCAATAAGGAAGTGAAAGAACAGGAAACTCAAGAAAAGATCGAGGTTATTCCAGAACATATTGAAGTAAGACAAAGTGGAGAACACCTAAAATTTAATACCGTACCATAAAAAACCTAAAAGTAACACATGAGGCAAATGTTATTACACCAGAAATGCACAATGAATTAAATGCTTATGATGCTGGAGAAGAGGTTGACCTAGCTGTTACGCAAGAAAACATTCTACAAGTTATTCCAGAATTTTCAATATGGTATAACAGTGTCGATAAGCGAAATATTTCTGTTGGTAATACTTACAAACTAGTTGATCAACTTGAAGAAAGTAATCCAAAAGTCTTTCAGTGAGAACCAGAGCATGAAAATGATTTTGCAGAAATCTGTTTGGGAGCGGATTTGAAAGTAACACATTTATTTGAAGCGACAATACTAAATGGGAACTCCAAATCTATCTATCTTGTGAAGAGACCTTCTGGACTTAATGTTCCTAAAGCTGATGCAGAAGTGATAGGCGAAGGTATTTCATACTTGGCTGAGGAAGAAATCAAAGAAAACTGGAGTTATTCTTTGTTCAAGGTCTTAGCGTTTGTGTGAACAAAGATAGAGTCTACTGAGAAAGGAGAGTACATGATTAAATTTAATTCTGTTATTTTGGCGATCCTGTTAATGGCGGCTATGAGCTGGGAAATTGTCACAGATAGCAATAAATTTAGAAATACCCTTAATTTCTTCTTATCACTATTTTTATTCTAATTAGCCTTCTTGTTATTTGTTTTATTATAAACCATTTAGTTCAACAAACCACATGAATCCTTATATAAGAATAAAAATAAAAAAAAGTTAAAATAGCATGAAAGCGTTTGACTGATAGGAATATAGATGATACAATAAAATCAGAAAAATCAAAAGAGATTAACATTATGAAGTAAAGTCGTTTATTTCATAAATTGTTAACCTTTTTGTTATTAAGTAACGTTAAAATTAGTAATCTAAATTTTACAAATAATCATTCCATAAAGATAACATTAATATGAAGTGAGAGTTCAAAAACAAAACAATTCTAGTGGACTTGATGCTGGAAAGGCAGTTTATTATATATTAGGAAGTGTGTACATTTTAAAAAAATAGGAGGAATAATAATGAAAAAATTGTTGGTTTATACACTAGTCTTAATGATATTGGGAATCATGAACGCCACTACATGAAGTTTGGAGATTTTCACAAAGGAAGTAATCCATGTATTGTAAAATATGTTAGTGGGGATGGAGCTACTGTAAAATTTCAAGATGAGACTCATCAGCTTGAAGCTGGGATGGTGCTTGGTGCAGATGCCTTGGTCGATACAAATAGTTCATTTGTAGAGATTGCTGATTCATATCAGAATATTTATAGGCTTGCACCAGAAAGTCAATTTTGCTTGGAGCTGACAATCAAGGGCGTAGTTCCAGTACATTTTGGACATGTCCATGTTATTCCGTCTCATCAGACAATTGAAGCAGGAGCAAAATATAGAACAAGTTGTTGGACAGGTAAAAATCAAGTTACTATTGAATGTATTGCAAATAACTTAGATACTTATTATTCATATGATAAATCCGTTGAAGTTTTTGAATTTGACGAGTTTGGAAATAAATTTACCTTATTTACTTTAGAGCCATATCAAAAATGTGTTCTTCAGGATCAAGGTGGCGCTATGCGAGATAGATACTGTGTTCTAGAGCAGTCTAGCATAGAGAATAGTGAAATTATTAGGTTATATAAAACCTATTGCATGCCATTTAATTGGAGTTTCAGAGCTGAAGAAACCCAATTATCAGATCAGGCTAATTAGAATTTTGTCCGAGTTGCTTATTTTTAGTTAAAAATTTGGAGTTAAATGTATACACTTGCGATTCAGACTAGAGATTACTCTAGTCTGAACTTGTATCAAGGAAGGCATGGTAAGGTATGAAGAGAATGTATGAGTATCTGAAATTGTATATTAGAAGTTTAAACTTTATCTGGAAAAGTTCTAAGTTTGTGATGTTGTTAATGCTAGTAATGGTCCCCATACAAGCAATTCTTCCATCTATCAGTATTTTAATAACGAACATAGTTGTAAATAAAATATCCTATTTGGACTCCTTGGAAATTATGATACTTGTTACAGCTTGGGGCTTGACTTTCTTGCTCAATAATTTGATATCACCTTTGCTTGTGATGGTTCAAGGGAAGATGACGGATTTATTGACCTATCGTTTGAATACGGACTTGATGTATAAATCAGAGAAACTTCAGAGTATCAGTTACTTCGAGGATAGTGAATTTTATAACGATATACAACTTCTCAGTTCTGAAGCCAGTTGGCGGCCAGTTAACTTATTAGTATTTGGAACTAGTTTGATTTCCAACACAGTTATGTTCGGATCGATGCTATTGCTTGTTAGTTCTATCAACATATTTGTGAGTATTTTGTTGTTAATTGTGCTGATTCCCCAAGGAATGATTACCTATAAGATCCAACAGCAAGCCTTTGAAACACTTGTGTCAAACAGCGAAGAATCTCGTAAATTGGATTACTACAGTCAAGTTCTTTTGAGCAACAACCATATTAAAGATGTGCGATTGTATAATCTTTATTCATTTTTTATAAATAAATATACAGAATCGTTTATGCAGGTTACTGGGAAACTACAAACAGATCGCAGGAAAAAATCTATCAATTCAACCTTATTCATAACGCTGACCAGTATCATTATTCTTGCGATGTTTGCATATGTTATCCATCAGATTCAGACTGGAGAGTTGAAAATTGGTGTGATTTTTGTATTTTCAACAAGTATCATTTATTCCATAAATAGCATGGCTAGGTTGATAGAAGACAGTTCTTTATTGTACGATACACTTCTTTATATGGAAAAGTTTTTTGATTTCATAGAAATTGACGATGAAATGGTTTATGACACTGCAGATTGTTTGATCGAACATTCATCAGATATCCAATCTATTGAATTTAAACACATCAGTTTTTCTTATCCTCAAGCTCCCGATAAGGTCCTAGACGACATTTGTTTTGAGATTTCCAAAGGAGAGAAAATTGCAATTGTTGGAGAAAACGGTGCTGGGAAAACAACTATCATCAAATTATTGTGTGGCTTCTATCCAAATTATACTGGCGACATCTTTGTAAACGGCAGAACCATTAGAGGTTGTAATCTTACAGAATATCGAAAAAATATAACATCCATTTTTCAAGACTTTTCGAAGTTTGATATCACTTTAAGGGAAAATGTTGCATTATCTGATTTGTCTAGAATATATGAAGAAGAAGATTTGTACAAAGCGCTTCAAAATGGGCGTTTTAGCGCGTCTAAACTACCATTAAACCAGGTTTTAGGCAAAAGATTCGAAGGTGGAAAAGAGTTGTCAGGCGGAGAATGGCAAAAAATCGCATTATCGAGAGCTTTCTTTTCAAATGCTTCTATACTCATTTTAGACGAGCCAACCGCAGCTATTGATGCCAAAGCAGAATATGAATTATTCCAAGACTTTTTGCATTTGACGAGAGGAAAGACCGTTTTTTATATCACTCATCGATTGGCGAGTGTTAAGTTTGCAGATAGGATTATCGTTTTAAAATCAGGGAAGATTCATTCAATTGGGTCACATAGCGAATTGATGAAATCTGATGAATACTATAAAGAGTTATATGAAATGCAGTCTTCACTGTATACAGAGGAATAGTTAAATTAAGGAGGAGTAATAAATGGAAGCTATTCGACTGAGAAATATTAGCAAACAAATCTTCTCTCGAATATTATTTAATATTTCCGATTTAACCGTTTATCAAGGCGAACGAATAGGCATAGTAGGGGCTAATGGTTCAGGTAAAACAACATTGCTAAGAATGATTATCAATGAAGACTCTGACTATAGCGGTGAAATAGTCAGAAAAGGTGATATAGCGTATGTTCCACAAATAAAAGAATTGAAAGATGGGTCTGGAGGTGAAGTAACTCTGAGACTATTAGAGAAAGCATTTTCCTTATCACCATCAATATTAGTTCTGGATGAGCCCACTTCACATTTGGATCAAGAAAATGTTCAATGGCTAATTCATAAATTATTAAGATTCAAAGGTACAATTATTATTGTTAGTCACGATCGCTTTTTACTTGATTGTATTCCCGAAAGAATATTTTTCATTGATGAACGTGAAATAGAGACTTATGTAGGAAATTTTAGTGAGTTTGAAGACCAAAAGAATAAAAAGAGGAAACAATTAGAGAGGGAGATGACTCATTATAAAAATGAAGTTGCAAGATTAACTGAAGAACTGGAAAATAAAAAGATCAGGTCCCAAAAAATATCAAAGAAGAAAACTTCAAAGGTTAGTAACTCGGATTGGAAAGTTCGTTCAAAAATGGGGAGTTATGATAGTCAAGCAAAAGCTATTGCAAAGTCTGCAAAAGCTATTGAAAAAAGGATAAGTCGGTTATCTGAACCTCCTAAGATTCCTGCTCAAGCATTTATTAAATTTAAATCAATAGGTCACTTAGAAAACAATTCTCCTAGAACGTTGATACGAATAGAAGAAGGTAATTTTAAAACAAAATTTATAGAGTTAAAGTTACCTATGATTAAAATGAAATTTGGTGAAAGATGGCTACTAACAGGAAGAAATAAATCTGGAAAAAGTACTTTGTTAAAAAGTATAGTGGAAAAAGATATTGACGGATATTTTTCTAATGATTTAAAAATTGGTTACTTTAGTCAAAATTTAGATTTACTTAATAAGGAAAAGTCTCTTTTTGAAAATATTTATAGTATAAGTATTCAAAACGAGAGATTGATTATAAATTTATTAGCGATGTTGGGCTTAAAAAAAGATAAAATTTTTATTCCGTGTAAAAATCTTTCTGGGGGAGAACAAGTGAAGGGGCAACTCGCTTTGACTCTTTTAAGTGATTCGAATTTTCTTATTTTAGATGAACCGACTAATTTTCTTGACATTAATTCATTAGCTGCATTTGAAGATTTTTTACTGGATTTTCCTGGTTCAGTTCTATTAGTTTGTCATGATACATATATACAGAAAAATATTCATTTCAAAAGCATACAAATCAGAGATAATGAAGTGTTTCTTGAAAATTATTTTTAGTGTAGAGGTTATCAAATACTGACTCTAATTAGTTGCTACTATCAGTTGGAGTTTTTTTCAACACCCTCACTTGAAATTTGAGGACTGCAAAAGAGTTTATTTCAAAATGCAAAACATGATTTATTAGCATTGTATGTTTTGTTTTTTATACATTTAAAATCTTGATTTTTCACTTGTACTTAATAGTGAAGGCTAAAATTTGAGAGTACTTATAAAAAATCATCCGTCTCAATTCTACATTATGAGTCTAAAGAATAATAAGAAGGAATATATAGCATATTGTATTTATGTAAAAGGAAAGCTAGTCTCTGTTTTTAAATAAATATATCAAGGATATTGGCATTTAATTAACAGAGAGAAATAGCTTGGACGGTTAGCTTTACGATATCATGCTAGATCTTTTTCAGATTTTGATGATATACAATTATCTAATTTGATTGATAATCAGAGATTTAAACCGTTACTTAATAAAGGTAAGAGCTGGAATAGTTCAGGGTAAAATAAAAATATTAAAAGACTAAAAATCTTTATTTTTTAGTGCTTTTTACGTGTTTTGAGTTGCAAGGAAGATTAAAAAGTGCCGTATTTCTTATATTAAAATAAGAAAAAAGCCGTTAAAGGGCGAACTTTTACACCAAGCCAATTAAGGCAAATAGGACTTTCTTAGTAAATCGAGCCTTATTGAATATAATTAAAACGATAACGTCAAGACTGAAATAAGCAAAAATTCTTATTTCAGTCTTCTTAAAGGTTAAGTGTAGTTTTCTAAAACTTATTGGGTATCGACTAATCTCAAGCTTTCAGACACACACAACTGTTTCTATAATTGAAAAGCAGGAAAGAAAATAGTATAATATGACAGATATTACCCAGAAAGAAAAGAGACCTATGATTACAGCCATCGTTTTTGATGTTGATGATACAATATATGACCAGCAAGCACCATACAGAAAAGCTATGGAAAAATGTTTTCCAGAGTTTAACATGGCTGCAATGAATCAAGCTTACATCCGTTTTCGCCATTACTCTGACATTGGCTTTCCACGTGTTATGGCGGGTGAATGGACAACAGAATATTTTAGGTTTTGGCGTTGTCGTGAAACCTTGCTAGAATTTGGTTATCCAGAGATTAAGCAGGCAGAAGGAACTTATTTTCAAGAAGTTTATGAACATGAACTTGAAAACATTACTATGTTGGATGAGATGCGTATGACTTTGGATTTTCTCAAATCTAAGGGGGTGCCTATGGGGATTATTACCAATGGACCAACTGAACATCAATTAAAAAAAGTCAGAAAGTTAGGACTTTATGATTATGTTGATCCAAAATGTGTTATTGTCAGTCAGGCCACTGGTTTCCAAAAACCCGAAAAAGAAATTTTTAATCTTGCTGCAGAACAATTTAGCATGAATCCTCAAACAACATTATATGTTGGGGACTCTTACGATAATGATGTTATGGGGGCCTTCAATGGCGGATGGCACTCCATGTGGTTTAATCATCGAGGGAGGAGTTTGAAACCTGGGATTAAACCAGTTTACGATGTAGCTATTGATAATTTTGAACAACTTTTTGGTGCTGTCAAAGTTCTTTTTGATTTACCAGATAATAAAGTAATCTTTGATATGAATGATAAGAAAAATCCTATTCTTGAGATGGGCTTGAATAATGGCTTGATGATGGCCGCTGAACGGCTTTTAGAAAGTAATATCAGCATTGATAGAGTAGTAACCTTATTGAGGTTGTCTAAAAATCAAGAAAAAGTGTTACGAATGAAATATTCTAAATAACGTTAAAATGAGCTGCTTTTATAGCAACTCATTTTATTATTTCTAATCTAATAATTTATAAGTAGGACTTATCGTTCCAGGTTAAGCACTTAAAAGTTTTAAAATCGTCTGTTTCTAGAACTGTCAGACTCAGATTATTCAGGCCACCTAAAGCTCTTAAAAGGGCAGGTTCATAGCCAAGCAGGGACCTGATAGAAGCTGTTAGATTAGCTCCGTGGCCAACAATCAAGACGTTCTGGTAATTTTTATCTTTAAAATCCGTAATAAATTCTTTGACACGACTTGTGGTCTGATGAATGGACTCAGCTTCAAATTGACTACTATTAAATTTTGCTAAGTTGTGGGTGAAGGCAGCCATCTGACTTGGATAAATGGCACTCATGGTGGCTATTTTAGCCCCTTCTAATTTTCCTAAATGCCATTCCCGAAGTGCTTCATTGTAATGAATGGTTAAACTAAAATGAGCAGCTTTAGCAAGTAATTGAGCTGTTTTTTGGGCTCTTTTTAAATCACTAGAGTAGATAGCATCAAAGGGTATAGTTTTGAGATAATGCCCTAATGCTTTGATTTCTTGATAAGATTCTTCTAAAAGGGGTGAATCACCAGAGCCACCTTGAAAGCGTCCTTCCAAGTTCCACTCGGTTTTGCCATGTCTAACAAAGTAAAATTTCATAATACCTTATCTCCTAAACATGTACGATTTTAGCTCCGAAGGGGAAAAGGCTGATTCTAGCTAATTTGAGAGATTGAAAGGCAAAAGGAATACCGATAATGGAAATACAGAGTAAGAAGGCAGAAGTTAAATGTAAGAGCGCTAGTGACCAACCGACTAAAATTATCCAAATCAGATTAAAAATTAGGTTTGTTGCAGATTGATCAATAATAATGTCTTTTCCAAAGGGAAAAAGGCCAAAGTTTCCAATCTTAAAACATTGTAACCCAAGTGGAAGACCAAAGATAGTGATACAAAGAATGAATCCCACAAAAGTCCAACTAAGCCAAGCCCAAAAACCTGAACAAATGAACCAAATAATATTTCCTAAAAATTTCATAGTTACTCCCTTATATCTGCAAATTGAGCATTGACAAAATCAGCAAGCTCTTGACTACTAATACGAATTGAGCGACCAATTTCCCCGGCGGAGACAATTAGCTTGCCTTTTTCTTTAGCGATGAGGTCGATAATAATGGGAAATTGATGTTTTTGACGAATACCGATAGGATTGTTAGCACCATGTATGTAACCCGTTGTTTGTTGCAGATTCTTTTGTGGAATCATACTGACCTTTTTATTACCTGAAATTTGCGCTAATTTTTTTTCAGATAAATGTTCAGTAATTGGAATGATCCCTATCACTGGCCCGGTTTTATCGCCAATGAGGGCTAATGTTTTATAAATATCATCTTTCTCAATCCCCTCTGGTAATTCCTCTTTAAAAGCATCCAAACTTAGGCTATCATAGCTAATATGGGCTTTATCTAGTATTTGCTCAACTAGTGTTTTTTTAAGTTTTTTCTTCTTTGCCATAGACCCTTCCTTTAGAGCAAAATAAAAACGGTATAATAAGTTATTATACCATTTTTTGAAAAGTTCGTTAAGTGTGTGTTCATTAGTCTTTGGGTGCAAAAAATTGCCTTTGAGTTCGGATTAAAAGAAGGATGGCTATTGCTACTAGAATCAGAGTAAAAGCGCCTGCGGTGCCATTTACAGTGAATGAATACCACAGAGGAGATACCCCTTTTGGTGCATAAGATCCCCAGAAAAGGATTCCGGCAAAAAAGTGCCAAAGATAACGCGTTGCAGTGGCAATAAAAGCAGCGAAGAGGGCAATGTTAGTTGCTTTTGTTATCTGTTGGTCTGTAAGAGCCTTACGCAAATGTTCTGAAAAAAGTCCTGCTAGGCCCATTGAAGTGAAGGCTAAAATATACTCAATAAAAACTTGTGACATACTCAGATAATAGACTTTCCCTAGCACAAAATGGAGTAGCCCCCAAATAAGCCCAGATAAAATCCCATATTTCAACCCACGGCGTAGTGCAAAAAGAATCAGTGGAATAGCTCCAAACGAGGGACTAAACCAACTAAAGAAATCAGGAATAAACGAAAGGACCATAGCTAGTGCAGCAAATATAGCAGCTTCAACCAAATACTTAATATTCAGATTTTGAGACATAAAAAAACTCCTTTTCTTCACAAAAAGAGCCTGAAATCATGAGATAGAATTCAAGTTCACAATCCCTACGCTTGTATTAACAAGATCAGGTTGTTAGGATTTCGCACATGCGATCTCAGCCAAAGCACTCCTCTGTGACATTTTTTAATATTTGAGACTATTATAATCTTTTTAATAAATCCTTGTCAAGTTTAGAGAATTTAACAGAGTTCCCTCTTTTAGAATCTAGAATTCCCTTTTCAATAAGCAAGCAGAGAAAAAAGTTAGGGGTGAAACAGATGACTTTTTAAGTCTGTTTATTGTTGGCAAAGAAAAAGATTGAAGAAAAACTGTCCAATAGGATTTTTCCTTCAATCTGTATCTTATACTTATTTAACTTTTCCAAAAAGCTTTTCATACGTTTTTTTGGTGTCCTTGTTAACCGCAATCTGGTTTAAATCTAGCGGTTTAGAGAAGCCAGACAGATAGCCCTGAGAAGTATATTGATGTAAGTCATAGTTTAGTTTAGTATTAGGTGCAGCCTCATAGTAACCTGAATCGCTACCATAGGTTGGAATCCAAACAGCATCAAAACCTTCTGTGGAAATGTTTTGTTCAGCCATGAAATAAGTTCCAATATAAAGACCGACATTTTCAGCTCCTAACCGCTTCAATTCTTCTCGAAAAGCTTTAACGCCCTTGTTCATATCTTTCATAGTTGCTTCTTCTACGTCAATCCAGTAATAAGTTGGATTAAAGGGAGAGGCATTTTTATAAAATGTTCGTGCTTCAGCACGCATTTCCTTAGTACTAGATCCCAAGGCGTAGCTGTATACAGCTACAGGTACTTTTCGTTTTTGGAATTCTTTAATGTGTGTTTTAAAAGATTTGTCAATTCCAGTAGTATAGGCAGCATTGTTTTTTGAAGTAATTTGTGATCCACCAAAAACACGAACTATTGCTCCAGAAATGTTTTTGCACAAGGTATCGTAATCAATCTCACTAGGAAGCTGCCAACCCGAGACATCGACAATTGGATTTAGGATAAATTCTTCGGTGTCACTAGTGCTGGAGTTTTTTGTCTTTTCTTTACTGGAAATAATTGGGACACTTGATTTGGCGCGCTGAAGCTCTTTTTCCTTTATTTGGTCTGAATGTGTCTTACCAATTATTAATAATAATGCAAACAAAAGAAAGAAAACAAGCACTACAATAGGTTTTATTCTTCTTCTCATTATTGTTATTGTACCTTAAAAGGTTGAAAAAATCAAAACTTCCTCACTATATTCTTATATTATCATACATTTTAAGCAAAATCAGGGGAAAAGTTAAAGATTTTCCCTGATTTCTTTTTCGTTGGGTAGAGGGATTATTTTGTTTTAGAGTTTTTGGCAGGTTAAAGACTAGAAAAGTTTTTCTAATTCTGTCATAATAGAGTAAAACAATAGAAAGTAAGTTTATGTCATCCAAGAAAATTGCTCGAATTGCAATCTTAGCGGCCTTAGCCTTTGTATTAAGAATGGCTTTCAGTCACTTGCCAAATATTCAGCCGGTTACCGCACTATTTTTTATCGCAACAATTACTCTTAGCTATTATGAAGCCTTTTTAGTTATGTTTATCAGTATTTTATTAACTTCGTTTTTGTTAGGTTTCGGTCCCTGGGTATTTTGGCAAATAACGACCTTTACTATTATCATGGCTATTTGGCGCTTTCTTATTTTTCCTCTTAGTCGAAAAATTAAGGTCTATCGAATGCTCATGCAATCCTTATCCGTGGCTTTTCTTGCTTTATTGTACGGACTTATGATAGATTCTTGCTTTGCCTATCTTTACAGCATGCCTTGGTGGACTTATGTGCTGTCAGGGATGACTTTTAATCTCTTACATGCCCTATCGACTTTAATTTTTTACCCTGTTTTATTAACGTTATTTCGGAGGTTATTCAATGAAAAAATGGTTTAAATTTATCCTAATCTGCCTAAGTGGCTTTCTTTTTGTGGCATGTACTCGACAAGGACAAAACATGTCACAACCTAAAAAAGAAGCCTATGTTCATCTTATTGTTAAGGAAGATACGAACAAAGTTGATGAAAAAGTGTCCTTTACAACAGGAGACACAGTCATGGATGTCCTAAAAGCTAACTATAAGGTTAAAGAAACAGACGGCTTTATTACCTCAATTGATGGCTATAAGCAAAAACCAAATGAAAATATTTATTGGTTTTACAAGGTTAATGGAAAGATGGCAACAAAAGCTGCGAACGCTTTGAAGGTCAAAAAGGGTGATAAGATTTATTTTTATTTGGACAAAGTCAAATGAAATACTAATTTAGATAAATTAAAAGCAAGCTAACTGAAAAAGTTAGCTTGCTTTTTTAATGAATAGCGATGTCTCGCTATTTTAGATACCATTAGCAAAAGGTAGTTTATAGATTATGGGTTGTTGATTTGGCTTGAGTAAGCGATAATCTGATCAACTGTTCTGCTAAGAAATTGAATAGTATCCTTTAATGGTTTTTCTGTTGAAATATCTGCATGAATAAGCATTGCAGTTTCTTTTGGTGTTTTACTTCCTCCGGATTTTAGAAATTCGAGCCACTCTTTAGCACCGGTTTTGGAATGTTTCAAGTTGAGATATCCTGTCGTCGAGATGACTAAGCCGGCTGAGTAAGTGTAACTGTATAATCCCATGTAGTAGTGAGATTGGCGCATCCAGGTTAAGGCTGCATCATTATCGATTTCGATAGCATCTCCCCAAAATTCTTTTAGCACAGCCTTCATCAGCTCGTTTAATTTTTCAGCACCAAATGTTCCGCCATCTTCAATGAGCTGGTATACCTTTCGTTGGAAGGCAGCTTCTAGTAAGTGTGTGATGAAGTTGTGGAAGTAAGTATCAGTGAGGCGATGAGCTAGGGCAAAACGTTTTTGACGAGCATCTGGGAATTGATTTTCTAAATAATCAGAGAGGAGGAGTTCATTAAATGTTGAAGGAGCCTCCACATAGTAAGTTGACATATGGGTGTTAAAGTATGATTGATTGTTGTCTGAGAAAATAAATTGCCCAGAGTGACCAATTTCGTGAATGAGGGTGTAAACATCAGACATACGACCCGTCCAGCTCATCAAGATGTATGGATGAACCTTATAAGGATCGGCGGCATAGCCTCCGGAATCTTTATTTTCATTTGCTGCAAAATCAACCCAACGTTCTTTTTGATAACGAGTAATTTCTTGACTATATTCTTCACCGAGTGGCTGAATTGATTTCATGACTAGGTCATAAGCATCATCAATAGATACTTCTGGGTTCAAGTTATTGTCAATATCTAACTTCCAATCAGCAAAAGTCATTTTTTCGAGACCGTTAACTTGTGCGACATGTTTAAGGTATTTTTGTGCGACGGGACCAAATTCAGCCATTATGAGGTCAATTTGTCGATCAAACATAGAACGGTCGACCTCCTGTTCAGCTAGGAGATAGTCGAAGATAGTATCATAACCACGCATATCGGCTATTAATTTTTCAGATTTCACTTTGGCAAGATAGGCTGCGGCAGCTGTATTTTGATGCTTACGAAGACCAGTTGAGAATGAGCGGAAAGCTTTTTCTCGAATTTCTCGATTTTCATGATTTTGATAAAAATTTTCGTAAGAAACGAAGCTATTCTTATACTTTTTGCCATCAACTTCAAAGTCTTCCATTTCAAAATCACCGGCACGCATTTTTGTATAAATATCATACGGAGCATTTAAAACTTCGCGTAGATTCGTGAGGGCTTTTTCAACCTCGGGACTTAGGAGGTGCTTTTTTTGCAGTTTGGCTTGACGAATCATTGTTCTGAAATAGTCAATCTCTTCTAAAGCATCTAGGATAGCGGAGTCAGCTTGAGCCAAGGCAGAATCAAAGAAGCTTAATTCGACGCTAGCCTTTGTTACAAAGTCTTCGCCGGCTTGCGCGATAGCGGCAAACTCTTCATTTGAGAAGTCTGTTGTTTGAGGCATAAATGAATAAGTTTCAATGTGGCTGACTTGGATATATATTTGCTCCAGTTCATAGAGGGCTTGTTCGAAATCCTCTTTTGTTTGTAAATGTCCCTCGTAGTTTTTCTTAAAAGCCTCTACATCTGCAAGTGCTTTTTCAATGGCTAATAAAAAATCTTCTCGGTCCTTGTAAAGAGCTGTTAAATCCCAGAGTTCCTTTTCAGGAAAACTAGAGCGTTTTTTGAGTTCCATGATATTCTCCTTTAGTCGTAGTAAGTCCAGTATAGCAAAAAATAAGAACTTAAGTGAATATAAAAGAAGAAAAATCGTTAGATGAGAGTCTTGGAAAGAATTTTGTAAAAAACAAACCTTATTTTCAAAAGGTCTTACAATTTATTTAAAAAGTGGTATTATTGATTTAAGCAAAGTTTAAAGGAGTGAATGATTTGTCTGTAAAAAAGTTGGAAAGTAGTAACCATCACAAAATGATTACAGAAGAAGTTGCTATTTTACAAAGGCTACTTGAAGAAGTTACACGGTCAATGGCTGGTGATCAGGTCTATAAAAAAATTGAAACCATATTAGCTTTATCTGAGCAAAAAGATTCAGTTAAACTTGAAAAAATGATTAAAGACTTGACTAATGATGACATGGTCATAATTGCTCGTTATTTTTCAATCTTACCTTTACTCATAAATATTTCTGAAGATGTTGACTTGGCTTATGAAATCAATTATCAAAATAACACAAATAAAGACTATCTAGGGAAGCTATCAAACACTATTTCAGAAGTTGCTTTAAAAGATGATGCAGAAGTAATTTTGGAGAAGGTCAATGTAGTTCCTGTTTTAACAGCTCACCCAACACAAGTCCAACGCAAAACAGTTTTAGAATTGACAAATCATATTCATGACTTGCTCCGTAAATATCGTGATGTCAAAAATGGTATAGTTAATCAAGAAAAGTGGTTGGAAGAGTTGCGCCGCTATATTGAAATTATTATGCAAACGGATATCATTCGTGAGAAGAAGCTAAAAGTAAAAAATGAGATTACCAATGTTTTACAATATTACAAAAGTTCGTTAATTCCTGCTATTACGAAATTAACGCAACGCTATAAAGAGTTAGCTAAAGAAAAAGGAATCGTCTTGAATAAAGCCCGGCCAGTCACTATGGGGATGTGGATTGGTGGAGATCGTGATGGTAATCCCTTTGTTATCTCAGAAACATTAGAAGAATCTGCTATGCTTCAAAATCAAGTTATCCTAGAGTATTACCTGGAAAAATTAGCTATTCTCTACCGTAACTTCTCAATGTCGTCAACTTTAATTACGACTAGTAAGGAATTAGAAGAGCTTGCCCAACTTTCTAGTGATAAGTCTATCTATCGTGAAAATGAACCTTACCGCAAAGCTTTTCATTATATTCAATCCCGTATACAGGCAACACTTGCTCAAATAAGTCAAGAATCTGACAACTCTTCCCAAATTTCTTCTTATTCTGATGCTCGAGAGTTTAAAAATGATTTAGAAGTTATTAGAGCTTCCTTGATGGAGAATGGCGATGCTTCTTTAGTAGCGGGTGATTTAACAGAGCTGATTCAAGCGGTTGATATTTTTGGGTTCTTTCTTGCAAGTATTGATATGAGACAGGATTCCAGCGTACATGAAGCTTGTGTGGCAGAATTACTAAAGGCTGCTAATATTGTCAATGATTATAGTGCTTTAAGTGAAGATGAAAAGTGCCAAATTTTATATAAGGAGTTGACTGAGGACCCAAGAATTTTATCATCAACTAACGTTGACAAATCTGACCTACTGAAGAAAGAATTAGCTATCTATAAGGTAGCACGCAATCTAAAAGATAAACTCGGGGAAGATGTTATTAAACAACACATCATTTCACATACTGAGAGTGTCTCTGATATGTTTGAGTTGGCCATCATGTTGAAAGAAGTTGGGCTAGTAGCTAAAGATAAGGCGCGTGTGCAGATTGTTCCCCTTTTTGAGACGATTGAGGATTTAGAGCATGCTAAACAAATCATGACGGATTATTTAAGTTATGATATCGTTAAAAAATGGATCGCTTCAAACGATAATTATCAAGAAATTATGCTTGGTTATTCAGACAGTAATAAAGATGGTGGCTATTTATCTTCTGGTTGGACGTTATACAAAGCCCAAAATGACCTGACTGGTATTGGTCAGAAAAATGGAGTTAAAATTACCTTTTTCCATGGACGTGGTGGAACGGTTGGTCGAGGTGGTGGACCTTCTTATGATGCAATTACTTCTCAGCCTTTTGGGACAATTAAAGACCGGATTCGGTTGACCGAGCAAGGAGAAATTATTGAGAATAAATATGGCAATAAAGACGTTGCTTATTATAACCTTGAGATGTTGATTTCTGCTTCAGTCAATCGAATGGTCACACGGATGTTGACCGATGCAAATGAGATTGACGGTTTTAGAGACGTCATGGAAAATATTGTATCTTATAGCAATAAAGTTTACCGAGACCTTGTTTTTGGAAATCCCCATTTTTATGATTATTTCTTTGAAGCTAGTCCGATAAAAGAAATTTCAAGCCTTAACATAGGGTCACGTCCGGCAGCTCGTAAAACTATAACTGATATTACAGGTTTGAGGGCTATTCCATGGGTATTTTCTTGGTCACAAAACAGAACCATGTTACCGGGATGGTACGGGGTTGGTTCAGCATTTAGACAGTTTGTTGATCAAGAAGAAGGAAACCTGGCAAAATTGCAACACATGTATAAAAAATGGCCATTCTTTCACTCCCTATTGTCAAATGTAGATATGGTTTTGTCAAAATCGAATATGAATATTGCCTTTCAGTATGCTCAATTATCTCAAAACGATGAAGTTAGAGCAGTCTTTTATAATATTTTAGATGAATGGCAACTTACGAAAAATATGATTTTGGCCATTGAGCAGCATGATGATTTGTTAGAAGATAATGAATCATTGAAGAGGAGTTTAGAATTTCGCTTGCCTTATTTTAATGTTTTAAATTACATTCAGATTGAGTTGATTAAACGCCTACGCCACAACCAGCTCGATGAAGATTATGAGAAACTTATTCATATTACTATTAATGGTATTGCGACAGGTTTACGTAATTCCGGTTGATTAAAGCTATAGTTTGAAAAACTACCGTTTGGTCCTACCCATAATTAGAACGAAGAAGAGAGCAAAAGTAACTATTTTTAGTCTAAAAGGAGAAGTTGTTAACTTTTCCTTTTTTCTTTTTTTTGATTGGGAAAGATGGTATAATGCTTAAAGATTATCTGAGAATAGGGGAAACTATGAAAATTGATAAAAGGCATTTACTTAATTATTCTATACTCTTGCCTTATCTCATCTTGTCGGTAATTGGTTTAATAATGGTCTACTCAACGACAAGTGCAACCTTAATACAATACCATGCTAATCCATTTAAGGCTGTTCTGAGTCAAGGAGTTTTTTGGATAATCAGTTTAATCGCCATTGCTTTTATTTATAAATTAAAGCTGAATTTTCTAAATAACCATAATCTTCTAACACTAGTTATGTTATTTGAAGCCTTCTTACTCTTAATAGCACGTTTTTTCACTCAGGAAGTAAACGGTGCGCACGGCTGGATTATACTTGGGCCAATTAGTTTCCAACCTGCAGAATATTTAAAAATTATTATGGTCTGGTATCTTGCACATACCTTTTCTAAGAAACAAGAGGAAATCGCAAGGTATGACTATCAAGCTTTGACTAAGCGAAGATGGTGGCCTAGACAGTCTAGTGATTTAAAAGATTGGCGCGTTTATTCACTCTTTTTAGTGCTTTTGGTTGCCGCACAACCGGATTTAGGAAATGCAGCCATCATTGTTTTAACGGGAATCCTGATGTTTACCATTAGCGGTATCGGTTATCGCTGGTTTTCTGGTATTTTAACACTAATTACAGTATTATCAGTAACATTTCTTGGTAGTATCAAGGTAATCGGAGTTGAACGAGTGTCTAAAATACCAATTTTTGGTTATGTTGCTAAACGATTCAGTGCTTACTTTAACCCATTTAAAGATTTGACCGACTCAGGCCACCAGTTAGCTCATTCTTACTATGCTATGAGTAATGGAGGGTGGTTCGGAGTTGGTTTAGGAAATTCTATTGAAAAGCGTGGCTATTTACCAGAAGCACAGACAGACTTTGTTTTTTCGATTGTCATTGAAGAACTAGGATTAATTGGTGCGGGTCTGATATTAGCTTTAGTTTTCTTTTTGATTCTACGCATTTTAAATGTAGGTATTAAGGCTAAAAAACCATTTAATGCCATGATGGCACTTGGTGTTGGTGGCATGATTTTGATGCAAGTATTTGTAAATATAGGCGGAGTTTCTGGAATTATCCCATCAACAGGCGTAACTTTTCCTTTCCTTTCTCAAGGTGGGAATAGTTTACTGGTCTTGTCAGTGGCTATTGGTTTCGTCCTAAATATTGATGCTAACGAAAAAAGAGAAGAGATTCTAAAAGAAGCAGAACTTTCTTATAGAAACACAGTCAATGATGAAAAAGGAAAAGTCATTGATATTCGCCATTTTAAATAAACCTAGATTAGATTATAAAGACTAGCTGCTAGCTAGTCTTTTTTAATCACTGAAGGTTATATGAAATCAGAAAGTTGGAGGGATAGGGGAAGTCGTATTTTTTAAGTTACCTTAACTAAGAAAGAAAAGGCAAAAAGCATAAAATACTTGCTTTTTCCTTATAATTTGCTACAATAGTAAGGTAAAGTTAGACTGTAATGCCTACTGTCTATCTATAAAATATATTTTATTGGAGGCTTTTCCCAAAATGGCAAAAGAAAAATACGATCGTAGTAAACCCCACGTTAACATTGGTACAATCGGACACGTTGACCATGGTAAAACTACATTAACAGCTGCAATTACAACTGTTCTTGCACGTCGTTTACCAAGTTCAGTTAACCAACCTAAAGATTATGCTTCTATCGATGCTGCTCCTGAAGAGCGCGAACGCGGAATCACAATCAACACTGCACACGTTGAGTATGAAACTGAATCACGTCACTATGCCCACATCGATGCCCCAGGACACGCGGACTATGTTAAAAACATGATCACTGGTGCTGCCCAAATGGACGGAGCTATCCTTGTTGTTGCATCTACTGATGGACCAATGCCACAAACTCGTGAGCACATCCTTCTTTCACGTCAAGTTGGTGTTAAACACCTTATCGTCTTCATGAATAAAGTTGACCTTGTTGATGATGAAGAATTACTTGAATTAGTTGAAATGGAAATTCGTGATCTCCTTTCAGAATATGATTTCCCAGGTGATGACCTTCCAGTTATCCAAGGTTCAGCTCTTAAAGCTCTCGAAGGTGACTCAGCTCATGAAGATATCATCATGGAATTGATGAAAACTGTTGATGAGTACATTCCAGAACCAGAACGTGATACTGACAAACCATTGCTTCTTCCAGTCGAAGATGTATTCTCTATCACTGGACGTGGTACTGTAGCTTCTGGACGTATCGACCGTGGTACTGTTCGTGTCAATGATGAAATTGAAATCGTTGGTATCAAAGAAGATACTAAAAAAGCAGTTGTTACTGGTGTTGAAATGTTCCGTAAACAACTTGACGAAGGTCTTGCAGGAGACAACGTAGGTATCCTTCTTCGTGGTGTTCAACGTGATGAAATCGAACGTGGACAAGTTATTGCTAAACCAGGTTCAATCAACCCACATACTAAATTTAAAGGTGAAGTCTACATCCTTTCTAAAGAAGAAGGTGGACGTCATACTCCATTCTTCAACAACTACCGCCCACAATTCTACTTCCGTACTACTGACGTAACAGGTTCAATCGAACTTCCAGCAGGTACAGAAATGGTTATGCCTGGTGATAACGTGACTATCGACGTTGAGTTGATCCACCCAATCGCCGTAGAACAAGGTACTACTTTCTCTATCCGTGAAGGTGGACGTACTGTTGGTTCAGGTATCGTTTCAGAAATTGAAGCTTAATTTTAATTAAGTTCCCAGAATAACAATTAGAGTCAGACAACTCAGATTGTAAAGAGCCCTGTAAGGGGCTCTTTTTTATTTTCAGGAAATAAGTTTGAAAGAAACATTTTCCTTGTGAAAAAATTCCTAAAAAATGCCCATATTCTTTTATTAGCTCTTAAATTGTGTTAAAATAGTAGATGTAAATAAAAAAAGAAGAGGTATGTGAAATGTCACGTAAACCGTTTATTGCCGGAAACTGGAAAATGAATAAAAATCCTGAAGAAGCTAAAGCTTTTATTGAAGCAGTAGCATCAAAATTACCTTCAGCTGATCTTGTTGAAGCAGGAATTGCAGCTCCAGCTCTTGATCTTTACACTGTTCTTGAAGCAGCAAAAGGTTCAAACCTTAAAGTTGCAGCTCAAAATGCTTATTTTGAAAATAATGGTGCCTTTACTGGTGAAAATAGCCCGAAAGTATTAGCCGAAATGGGAACTGATTATGTTGTTATTGGTCATTCAGAGCGTCGTGACTATTTCCATGAAACTGATGAAGATATCAACAAAAAAGCTAAGGCTATTTTTGCGAATGGTCTAACACCAATTATCTGTTGTGGTGAAAGTCTAGAAACCTATGAAGCAGGTAAAGCAGTTGATTTTGTGGGAGCACAAGTATCAGCGGCCCTTGCTGGACTTACAGAAGAACAAGTATCATCACTTGTCATTGCTTATGAACCAATTTGGGCGATTGGAACTGGTAAATCTGCCACTCAAGACGATGCCCAAAATATGTGTAAAGCAGTTCGTGATGTTGTTGCTGCTGATTTTGGTCAAGCTGTTGCTGATAAAGTTCGTGTTCAATATGGCGGTTCTGTGAAACCTGAAAATGTTGCTTCATATATGGCATGTCCAGACGTTGATGGTGCCTTAGTTGGTGGAGCATCACTTGAAGCTGAAAGCTTCCTAGCTCTACTTGATTTTGTAAAATAGTTTAAATGAAAACCTTCAACAAGCTTTTGTTGAAGGTTTTTTTATGTCACAACTATGTAAAACAACTAAAAAGACAGGTTAGCCTGTCTTTTTAGTAGCGTTTTAAAAGTTTTTTAATGCTTTTAATTAGCTTATGTTTTAGCGGATTTGGGTAATAGGTAAAGCTTCCAACGGTACATTCTACATGCCCTTTAAAGTTTTGTTTGAATCCTAATACACCATCAGACCCATCAAAATATCCAGAAATTCCTAATAGGTTATAGCGATTAATACCGCGTTTTATAGCTTCTATCATAACGTACTCTTGAAGTATTGTTGGAGCGTAAAATTTGTTGAATTCTGAATAAGAACCACTAAAGAAATAAGTTACTTCTTGTTGTGTAAAAACAAATAAGGCACCAGCTAAGATAACATCTTGATTACCATATTGAGTAATTAATTCTTGAGCTTCGGCTTTTCGAACCTCGAAAGTTTGAAATTGACTTGAAAACTCTCTGTATTGATTTTGTTTTTTATCAGATTTGGGATTATTAATTAAGTCGTTCTCTAATTTATCGAGTTTAACCTTTAATTTAGCTTGATCTTTTTCCAGATTAGTAAAATAATCCTTGAAATTTAAAGTAGCGACAAGAAATTGCGCGTTATCTTTAAAACTGTCATAGAAGTATTCATAGTATTCTAAGGGCTTGTCATCATATTCACGTCGATCGGAGGTCGAAGAAGTGACAGCTTTAAATAAAGGTAACTCATCTTTTGTTAAGGCCTTAATTTTGATTCCAAAAGTTTTAGCTTTTTTGACTAAGGGTTTTCCCTTTTTACTAAAGGAGTTAATTAGAGTTTTTTCGGTAATACCAGTTAAATCCTTCACATAGTGCCAATCATGACTGGTATAGCCAACTTTAGGTTTAGTGTGTACAAAGCCAAGATTAACCAATAGATCAATATGATCTTGATCAACAGTGTTTTGAGGATTACCGTGATCATCAAAAACTTGATAATGAGCATATGGCTTAATAACAAATTCCATTACTCTCTTGGATTTTGCATAGTTTTTAAGTTCCTTTAAGAAGGGGACTAAGTAGGATTCATCTAAGTAAAGGGGTCCGTAATGAATTTCCATATGAACTCCACCAGCTATTGGTGTATTAAAAATAAGAGCAGCAACTTGTAGCTTACC
This sequence comes from Streptococcus porcinus, assembly GCF_900475415.1. Lineage (NCBI taxonomy): Bacteria > Bacillati > Bacillota > Bacilli > Lactobacillales > Streptococcaceae > Streptococcus > Streptococcus porcinus. The sequence goes on along the minus strand of NZ_LS483388.1, from coordinate 1,326,573 downwards.
TTGATTATCTTCAAAGCCTTTTAATTCAGTTGTATAGCCCCGCTTTTTAAGTAAAGTGTTCATATTGGCCGACTGTTCAAAGTAACGGCTTTTTACTGTCGAAGCAAAAGCTTCAAAGGTTGCTTCTGTAAGTGTTACTAAAGGCATTAGTGTTTGCTCCTTAATTTTTTACGTAGATTATAAACTAACATGGCTGGACGATAAAGGTGGCTAACCGGAATATCAAATTCCCCGGCAAACTCTTCAATTTGAGGATTTAATTTGGCTTTGAAAGCATAGAGCCCTCCGTCAAGTTGATTTTCGACACCACCCATATTTTGCCATTGACAACCACGATTAAAGGCTTCGTTGGCTGTTTCAAACCAAGTAAGAAGAGGGGCTTGGTACATTTTATAATCATCGTCCATTCCCGCGTAAAGATTTTCTGATGTCTTGCCAAAGATTAAGGTTAATGTTCCAGCAAGAGCAACAAGATTGTTTTCTTTTGTTTTTTCTTCTTCAATAAAGTTTAATTCAGCTTTTATCCGATTAATAGCGTCCTTATTTTCTTTAATTTTACCTTCTTTAGTTTTATCAGTAAATTTTGCCTGTTCTGTTTGTGCTTTACTCAGTTGTATTTCTAAAAGTCTTTGTCTATCATTAAGATTAATTTGAGACAGTGTAATGTAGGAATTGCCTGAGTATGTTTCCATCAGCTTTCGATAATAATCAACGCCACGGAGATGAATGCCTTTACGGACTTCCGTTTTTTTCATTAGCTTAGCGAAATCTTCAAGTAGTTCTTGACCACCGATGGTTACGGTAACGCCTTTATTTTGTGCCGTTCTAATAGCTTGTCTCGTCTTCTTGGGTAATTGAGCGAATTCAAAATCCTTAGCATAAAGATTGGCTTGGAATCTTGGTTGGATAGTTTCCCCGATATCTTTGGTATAACCACTCCATTCTAGACCTCTACTTTTTAAAAAGCTAATGGCTGATAGAGTTAAATCATTTGGTTCTACCTCAGTTATTTCTTCTGATACAGAGAACTGTTTTAAAAACAGACTAGGATCCCATTTGATAAAGAAGGCTTTTTGACGCTTACCATATTCTTTAAGTGAGCGAATGACAAAATCGACCAGCTCAAAATTGGTGAAATCCATAATCGGACCACGTGGTATATAAATGAGAGTATAATTTAGCGGGAGGTCTCTAATAAGCAGAGTAGCAGTAGCCACAAGTTGATTGTCTTCATAGAAACCCATTAATTTTTGCTTCCAGCTATCTTTGACACTTGCCCATTGAGAACTTTGTAAAATATTGCATTTAGGGTGAGACAGTACAAAAGCATCAAGTTCTTCTGCAGAAATATCAACTTTATAAGAATACATTATTTTAAAACCCACTCGCGTAGCGCATACGCTACGCCGCTTTCATTATTTGATTTAGTGACATATTTGGCAATCATTTTTAACTCGGGGCTACCATTTTCCATAACAACAGGATTACCAACTACTTCCAGCATGGCTCGGTCATTTTCTGCATCTCCAATCGCCATAGTCTGGCTTTGGTCAAGTCCCATTTTCTCAGCTAAATGAATAATGGCATTGCCCTTTGAAACAGATTTTGGCATAAATTCTAAGTAAAAAGGGGTTGATTTGACAATATTATATTGATCATAGAAAGATTGAGGTATATTTTTGAGAGCTTTGTCTAAAAGCTCAGGTTCATCAATCATCATCATTTTGACAATTTCCTTGGATGCCATTTCTTCGGGTGTTCTGTAAAAAATTGGCATGTTAACAAGTGTTGCTTCATGAACAGTGTATTTCCCAATATCTCTGTTTGCAGTATAGATTCCTTCTTTTGTAATAGCATGCATATGGAGACCAATTTTACGGCTGAGGAATTCAATTTCTAGATAATCGTCATAGGACATTATTGATTTGACAATTTCTTGTCCTGTCTCAGCATCTTGGACCAAACCGCCATTGAAGGTGATAACATAGTTACCTTGATGATTTAAGTTAAGTTCATTGAGGAGGTGGGTAACACCAGCAATAGGACGGCCTGTGGCAATAACTACTTGGACCCCTTGTGCCTTAGCCTCTTGAACAGCATCGAACACTTGACTAGTAATTTTACGGTCATCCGTAATAAGCGTGCCATCAATGTCGACAGCAACTAATTTGATAGACATGGGAATCTCCTTGATTCTAATCATTCTTTTTAGACAAAAAATATCTACCCTCTATCATACTAAAAAAGACAGTATTTGTCATGGAATCGAACGGAATTATAGCTTGATACGATAAGGAAAACGCTTAATAGATTATAACTATTAATAATTAAAAAAGAGCAGAGACTGCTCTAATTTGGAAATTGGAAATGTTCATCAGTAATGTAGGAAATAAATTCTTCTTTATCTTTAGCAAAGAGATCATCTGCTTCTAGCATTTCCTTTGGGAAGTAGAAGCGACGATCACCATATGTTGTACCGGTCAGTGTCTTGACAATAGGTGATAGGAGTGAAAGTTCAGACCTATGACCATCTTTATGAATCATTTCAATCTGTGTTCTTGGATTTTTCATTTCAGGACGATAAATATCATAAGGCAAATCAAAATTAACATGTACACCAGTATAATACTCAGGATTAAATCCAACAGCTTCGACAAGTTGACGGAGATGATTCAATTTATTTTCCGAGGCTTGATCAAAGGTCACTGATTTTAGAATTTTTCGATTGATAAAGCGACAAGCTAAATCTGCTAAAATGGAGTCCTGGCTCGTCATCCATTCTTGGAAGTATGTATTTAAAACACCATCATCAAGTTTTAAATAATCTGCTAATGTAAAGTTGTTTTGCAAAAAAGGAATTAATCCAGGTGCTGTTTTAATAATATAAGCAGGATCTTTTTGATAAATACGTTTAGCTCTTTTGAGTAGATTTTGCAGCGTTAGCTCAACTCCTCGACTGGCTGGATGGAAATAAACTTGCATATACATTTGGAATCGACTAACGATGTAATCTTCCACCGCGTGCATGCCATTCTTTTCGAATACAATGCCATTTTTGACTGGACGGATAACACGTAAGATGCGCATGAGATCAAATTGCCCATAATTTGCTGCTGAAAAATAAGAATCACGTAAAAGGTAGTCCATCCGATCGCAATCGATTTGACTAGAAATGAGCTGAACAACCTGTTTATTTGGATACGTATGATTAATAACACTGGCTACTTGATCGGGAAAATCTGGCGAAACTCGTCTAAGAATGCTATTGATTTCCGTTTCCGGATTAGTAATAATTTCTTGAGTGATGGCTTCATGGTCCGTTTCAAATAGCTTTTCAAAAGTATGTGAGTAGGCACCATGACCAATATCGTGTAAGAGACCAGCTGTCATCGTTAAGAGTGATTCTTCTTTATTCCATATATCGGAATATCGTTCGTCAAAAATTTCAGTGACACGTCTAGCAATCTCGTAGACGCCAAGGCAATGTGAAAAACGACTATGCTCTGCACCATGGAAGGTAAAGGCAGTTGTCGGAACTTGTTTAATTCGTCTCAATCGTTGAAATTCTTTAGAATTGACTAAGTCATAAATAACATCTTCACTAATGTGGATATAATTGTGGACTGGATCACGAAATACTTTTTCATTCATACCTCTATTATAGCAAAAATTGCTAAAATGAGGAGAAATTGGTAGAATAGACACGGTAAATTAATAGAATGGAATTGCTATGAAGATAGAGATTAGAAATACTATTTTGATTGACGATCAAGTAGAAAAAATTAAAGAGGTACAAAACTGTCAATTACATGAAAAGGGTAAGTATCTTTATTTTGTCTATCAGAATGCTGAAGATGAAAAAGTGGTAATTAAGTGTGATGCTAGTTCGCTGGTGATGAATCGTTTTTCTAATCCACACTCCATTATGACTTTTGAAAAAGGGGTTCCCCATGTTTTTAATATCCCAACCCCCCTTGGGATTCAACAATTAGTAACCGATACTGCAGAATATCAATTTGATCCTAAGAAGCAAAAGATAATTATCTCCTACAAATTAGTTCAACCAGAGAGTCTCGCTATTTTTGCAAATTATCAGCTAGAGATACTCTGGTACTAGCTATAATAAAGACCCACTTCCCTGATAAGCTTCATTTTAATATTGTTAAGAGAGTCGGAACAGCTAAGTTATTAGTTGACTGAAAGTTGGATTTAAGAGAGATGAGTTAGTCATTACATTTTGAGGTTTTTTGTATAAAATTCTTGTTTTTTTAATGTTTTTTTACTATAATGATTATTATATCAAGGGAGTAGCCGACGGTTTTAAACCGTGATTGCATCGTCACTACGGAATTTCGATTTCCGGTGCAATCTGAAACAGCGAGACTTGTTTAACTAAATTAAACAGGTCTTTTTCTATACAGAAAAGGCCAAGGAGGATAAACATTTGTCTAAAGAACAAAGAAAAGACGTGTATTATACACAATCCGAGGAGACAGTGCTTGAGCGATTGCATTCAAGTAGAGAAGGACTTTCATCTGACGAAGCTAAAAGTCGTTTAGACCAATTTGGTCGTAATGAACTTGATGAGGGTGAAAAACGAAGTCTCTTTATGAAATTCCTTGATCAATTTAAGGATTTAATGATTATTATTTTAATCGTTGCTGCCATGCTTTCTGTTATCACCGAAGGATCAAAAGGCTTGACTGATGCTATCATTATTCTAGCTGTTGTTGTTCTTAATGCGGCATTTGGTGTCTATCAAGAAGGACAAGCAGAGGCGGCTATTGAAGCCTTGAAGTCAATGTCAAGTCCACTTGCGCGAATTAGGCGTGATGGTCATGTCATTGAGGTTGATTCAAAAGAATTAGTACCAGGTGACATTGTCTTACTTGAGGCAGGAGATGTTGTTCCAGCAGATATGCGTTTATTGGAAGCTAATTCTCTTAAAATAGAAGAGGCTGCCTTAACGGGAGAATCTGTACCTGTTGAAAAAGATATTACAGTTCAAGTTGCTGAGGATGCAGGCATCGGTGACCGTGTCAATATGGGATACCAAAATTCAAATGTTACTTATGGACGTGGTCTAGGGGTTGTCACCAATACCGGAATGTACACCGAAGTGGGACATATTGCTGGGATGTTAGCAAATGCTGACGAGACTGATACACCATTAAAACAAAATTTAGATAATCTCTCTAAAATTTTAACTTATGCTATTTTGGTGATTGCTGCCATAACTTTTGCAGTAGGCGTCTTTATCCGTGGGCAACACCCATTAGAAGGGCTCATGACCTCTGTTGCCTTAGCTGTTGCTGCAATTCCAGAAGGATTACCAGCTATTGTAACAGTTGTTTTGTCCTTAGGAACCCAAGTCTTGGCTAAGCGTAATGCTATTATTCGTAAGTTACCTGCTGTTGAAACTTTAGGTTCAACTGAAATTATTGCTTCTGATAAAACTGGTACTCTTACGATGAACCAGATGACAGTTGAAAAGATTTATACAAACGGTTCACTGCAAACTGCTGGATCTGATATTGACTTTAGTAATAGCACTTTGCGCATTATGAATTTTGCCAATGATACAAAAATTGATCAATCTGGTAAGCTAATTGGTGATCCAACAGAAACAGCTCTAGTCCAGTATGGTCTTGATCATGGTTTTGATGTTCGAGAGGTACTTGCTTCAGAACCTCGTGTAGCAGAGTTACCATTTGATTCTGATCGTAAATTAATGGCAACTATTCATAAAGGGGTGGCAGATGCTCCTTACTTTGTAGCTGTTAAAGGTGCTCCTGATCAACTCTTAAAACGTGTCACACAAATTGAAGAGAATGGTAATATTCGGCCAATCACTGAAGCTGATAAAACAGCCATTTTAGACATGAACAAGTCTTTAGCTAAACAAGCTTTACGTGTCTTGATGATGGCATATAAGCATGTAGATGCCATTCCAACTTTGAATACAGAATCAGTGGAGTCAGAATTAATTTTCTCAGGTTTAGTTGGGATGATTGACCCTGAACGTCCTGAAGCAGCACAAGCCGTTAAAGTGGCTAAAGAAGCTGGCATTCGCCCAATCATGATTACTGGTGACCACCAAGATACTGCGGAAGCTATTGCTAAACGTCTAGGAATCATTGACGAAAATGATACAGGAGATCATGTCTTTACTGGTGCAGAATTGAACGAGCTTACAGATGAAGAATTCCAAAAAGTTTTCAAACAATACTCAGTTTATGCACGTGTATCACCAGAACACAAAGTACGCATTGTCAAAGCTTGGCAAAATGAAGGAAAAGTTGTTGCCATGACTGGCGATGGTGTTAATGATGCACCATCACTTAAGACTGCTGACATTGGTATCGGTATGGGAATTACAGGTACGGAAGTGTCTAAAGGTGCTTCGGATATGGTCCTTGCCGACGATAATTTTGCGACTATTATTGTGGCAGTTGAAGAAGGGCGTAAGGTCTTCTCTAATATTCAAAAAACAATTCAATATTTACTTTCTGCCAATATGGCTGAGGTATTAACTATTTTCCTTGCAACCTTGTTTGGTTGGGATGTTTTACAACCAGTTCATTTGCTCTGGATTAATTTGGTAACTGACACACTTCCAGCTATTGCTTTAGGGGTAGAACCTGCTGAGCCAGGTGTAATGAAACACAAACCTCGTGGGCGTAAATCAAGTTTCTTTGATGGTGGAGTAAAAGAAGCTATTCTCTATCAAGGAGCCTTCCAAACCGTACTTGTGTTGGGTGTTTATGCTTTTGCTCTAATGTTCCCAGAGCATTCAACTTATAAAGAGATTCATGCTGATGCCTTAACGATGGCTTACGTTACTTTAGGGTTAATTCAGTTAGTACATGCTTATAATGTTAAGTCAGTGTACCAATCCATGTTTAAAGTAGGACTCTTCAAAAATAAACTCTTTAACTACTCAATTCCGCTAGCATTTATCATGTTAATGGTAACCGTAGTTGTTCCAGGATTTAACAAATTCTTCCACGTTGCTCACCTAAGTGCCAGCCAGTGGTTAGTTGTTGTTATTGGTAGTCTACTGATGGTTGTCCTTGTTGAACTGGTTAAAGCTATCCAACGTGCAATGGGCATGGATGATAAAGCTATTTAAGTCAACTAGAAAACGATTCTGATTACAGAATCGTTTTTTTTATATTACATTGATTACTTCCTTCTAGTTTGTTTTTCAAAACAATAATTTGGAAGAAAAATAATCGGGATAATACTTAAGGTGATAATATTGCTAATAGGAGAAGTAAGAGGTAGACTCTTTTGAAAGAGCAGGAGATATAAAATATAAAAGCATAGGTAAAAGACCCGAATCATTAGAGTAACTTTATTCGGTTTAAGTAGTATTAGCTCTTCATTTGAAACTCGGATTCTTGGATAATCAAGAATATTATAGCTTAATAAACTGTTTTCTGCGGGTATTTCTAATTCAATACTTTCATTATTAGCGATTTCAGAAACATATTTTTTATTCAAACGAATAGCGATAGTATTTTTCAAAAAGCTTTTCTTGCCACTTATTCTTTTAATTATAATAGACATATTTACCTCCTAAAACGTTACTCAGTTAGTATACCATTTTTTAAATGAATTAGTGTCAATTATAAGATAAGATATGTTACACTAGAGAAAAAATATGGTTAGGAGAGAGTATGACAACCATTTTTGCTCATCGTGGTAGTAAAACAAATCGTCCAGAAAATACTCTTGCTGCTTTCAGAGAAGCCATAAGAGTTGGAACTGATGGCATAGAATTAGATGTCCATCGGACAAAGGATCGTCATTTAGTTGTCATTCATGATGAATCAGTTGACCGTACTACAAATGGTTACGGTTATATTAGAGATCTGTTACTAAAAGAGATTAAAGAACTTGATGCTGGTTCTTGGTTTGATCCCGTTTATTTTAGGGAGAAAGTTCCAACGCTTGAAGAAGTTCTAAAGCTTTTAGTGACAGAGAACTTTCAAGGGACATTAAATATTGAAATTAAGACAAATAAATATCACTATCCCGGTATCGAGTGGGATATTGCTCGGTTAATGAAAACTCGCGAGTGGCCTTTTAATTATCTTTATTGTAGTTTTAATGTTAGAAGTCTTAGGCTTATGGCAATTGCTGATCCTCATATTGAGTTAGCGATTTTGGTAAGGAATAATCCACTTCAAATCTGTATTGGTCGCAGAACATCCTTTATTAGTGCTTTTCACCCTAAGAAATTTTGGATAATGACTAGTAGAAGGATGGCTAGCTATTTTGGTAAAACGATTAGGCCTTGGACCTTAAACAATGAAAAACAAATGGAATATGCTTTTCGCCTTAACCTTGCTGGCTTTATGACAGATAAACCAGAATTGGCTGTTAGGGTCCGTGACCGAATTATAAATGAAAAAGCTAAAGAAAACTAATTAGTTTTCTTTAGCTTTTTTGAAATGACAACGAGGTGTTAAATAGCTAACTGCTAATAGAAGGATCCCGATTAGGGTAAACCACCAGAGGAAATCAGAATCGAAACTTAAAAGCAGATGGCTGATAAGAATGAGGGCAATACTTGACCAAAATAGGATGACATTGAGAGGGTTATCAACAATCAGATAAAAATCCTGATCACAGACTTTTATCCTTCTGCTCCGCCATTGGCGAATATAGATTTCTTCTCTTCCTTTATCAAGTGGAATAGTAGCTGTTTGACCATTCTTAAGAAGAACCTTCTCATTTTGGCCTATATTGACAGTGATTTTAGTACCAATCTTAGCAAATCGTGTTTGTCGTTTTAATTTCATACCAATAACTCCCTTTTTCTAACCAATGGTAAAAATAGTCATTGCAGAGCGAAACTCCTCCGCTAGATGTTCTTGTCGATAGATAATAAAAGCTTCTTCATTTTTAATAGCAGCAAAGCGTTTGTTAGGGTGATAAGTATCCTTGGTTAAATAGTGAGGAAATTGTCTCAAAAAGTGATTAGTTAATTGCCATTCTTTCATATACCCAAGGGGTTTACTGTGATAAGTGATTCCATCCAGTTCGGTTTTATTAATGCGCTTATGGTTGTGGCCAAACACCACATCAGTAACAGAAGTATTTGTAAAAATCTGATGAAATTTATGGCTGCCTAGAAAAGCATTGAATGGTTTCAATTTAGGGTAAGATAGCAAAAAAGCTTGGTGAGGAACAAAATGCATAGCGACAATGAGGCGCTTATCTGCTAATTGACAAAGCTTACTTTCCAGCTTTTGACAGATTGCGTCTGTAATTTGAGGATCAGATTGCTTTCTCTTAAGTCGGCGATCGAACCAAAAAGACTTCTTAAATGCTAGATTTTCTTGCTCAGTTTTGAGAGGATAGAAACTGTAGTCGTACCAGCCATGGATTGCTAGTAAACAATAGTCAGCACTCAAAGGATAGACCTGGAAATCATTGGCTTCAATAGTATCTTCACTCAAATCTAACATATCGTGATTACCTAAGTTATAGGTGACCTTGATAAATTGCTCTAAATAGCTTAGGAAGGGTTTTGTCGTTTTGTCAAAATGGTTGGCTAGATCACCAGCTAGATGAAGATGATCAACGGCCTCTTCTTTAAGGATATTGATAAGGACATCTATTTCATCTTTGTTAAAGTGGTTGAGGTCAATATGAAGATCACTCATAATAGCTAATTTAGTCATGCATTTATTTTAACAAAAATAAAATAACTTGGCTATTTATGGTAAAATAGGGCTTCAGGAGGAAAAACATGTATCAAGCAATCATTTTTGATATGGATGGGGTCATTTTTGACACCGAAGACTTTTATCTTGAACGCCGAAAGCAGTTCTTAGATAATCACGGACTTTCCATTGCTCATATGGAAGCGAAGGAATTTATTGGAGGGAATTTACAACAAGTCTGGCAAAAACTACTTAGTCAGAATACTGTCAAATTAGATGCAAAGGTCATTCAGGAGGATTATGAAGCTTATAAAGAGAAGCATCCTGCACCTTATTCTGATCTTTTATTCCCTCAGGTCAAATTAATACTTAAACAGTTGAGAGATAAGGGGTATAAACTTGCTTTAGCTTCTAATAGCCAGACAAGAGATGTGCACCGGGCTTTGACATCATCAGAAATCATGTCCTATTTTGATCTTGTTTTGGGCAGAGAAGATGTTGTTAATGCAAAACCAAACCCTGAAATTTATAAAAAAGCTGCACAGCTATTAGAGGTTGATAAGGAAGCAATCCTTGTTGTTGAAGATAGTGAAAAAGGAATTGCTGCCGCAAAAGAAGCTGGAATTACTGTTTTGGCTATCAAAGATTATCGCTACGGGATTGACCAATCAGCGGCTAATGGCCAGATTGATGACCTAAGTGGTTTGTTAGAAGTGTTAAAGTAAAATTCTAAAATGACTAAAATTTGTAGGTATCATGAGGTACCTTTTTTGTATGCGCTTACGTCTTATACTGGCATTTTCTTAAAATAAATTTTAAAATGGTGATAGGGACTTGTCTTAGACCGCTATTAATCATTGTTTTAAAAGAAAGGACTACTAGCCTAACCATGTTGCAGTACTATCAATTATTGAAAGAAAAGTTTCCGACAAAATCATCTCTGATTACAGAGATGATCAACCTTGATGCTATTTGTCACCTGCCCAAGGGGACGGAATATTTTTTGAGTGATTTGCATGGTGAATACCAAGCTTTTGACTATTTATTACGAAATGGCTCAGGTTCCATCAAAAAGAAGATTCAAGAATGTTTTCCACAAAAGAAGGTGTCAGATATCGAAACACTATGTCAGTATATCTATTACCCCGCGGAAAAAATTCAAGTACGTCAAGAAATAGTAGATCAAGATACTTTAAACAGAGAATTGTGCCATTATTTGCTAGATCTTTTACAATTAGTCAAATACATAGGCGGGAAATACACTCGTTCAAAAGTACGAAAGATGCTTCCCTCAGATTATGCGTATATCATGGAAGAACTTCTAACTGAGGAGCAACCAGATAAAAACAAACAATATTACTACAATGCCATTATTTCTAAAGTTATTGAACTTGAACAGTTGGACAACCTTTTTATTGCCTTTGCTTATTTAATCCAAGGATTGGCAATTGATCATCTTCACGTTGTAGGAGACATTTTTGATAGAGGACAATATCCAGATTTAATTATTGATCGTTTAAAAGGTTTTCAAAATATTGATATTCAGTGGGGAAATCATGATATAACTTGGATTGGGGCTATGTCTGGTTCTTACATATGTATGATTAATGTAATTCGTATTGCAGCTAGGTATAATTCACTATCCCTCATTGAAGATCGCTATGGTATTAATTTGCGTCGCCTTATTGATTATAGTCAGCGTTACTTCAAAGAAGAAACGGTTTTTAATCCGATTTTAGACGGCGATTATATTTCTGAATCAGAGCGAGTGACATTAAATAAATTACAACAAGCGACAGCCCTTCTACAATTTAAACTTGAGCATCAATTGATTAAGCGGCGTCCAGAATTTGGCATGGAGGCTTCGCAATTATTCTCGAAAATAGATCCTGAGAAAAAAACTATCCATATTGGTAAGAAGGTCTATCCTTTGCAATCATTTCCGTACCACAAGATTTCTTGGGATCATGCTGAACTTTTAACGGCAGAAGAAGAGCAAATCTTAAAAGGACTCATGTATCGTTTTCAAAATTCAGAAAAATTGGAAAGTCATATTGATTTCTTGATGGAAAAAGGCTCAATGTATCATATCTCTAATAATCATTTACTTTTCCATGGTTGCATGCCTATGCATTCTAATGGGGACTTTAAGTCCATGCGCTTTGGTAACTGTAGTTACTCTGGTAAGGCTCTTCTTGATTTTTTCCAAGAACAGGTCAGAGAATCTTATAAAAAGCGTGATCAACATGAAGATTTAGCGACAGATATTTTTTGGTACTTATGGTGTGGTGAGGTTTCTTCATTGTTTGGTAAAAATCGAATGACCACTTTTGAGCGCTATTATATCGCTGACAAAGCTAGCCACCATGAAGAAAAAAATCCTTACTACCGCTTAAGAGAAGATGAAGAAATTTGCCTTCGGATTTTGGCAGAATTTGGCCTTGACGACAATGCTCATATCGTTAATGGCCACACTCCTGTTAAAGAAAAAGGTGGTGAGCTTCCAATTAAGGCTAATGGTCGCATTATTATCATTGATGGTGGACTGGCTAAAGGTTATCAAAAAACCACTGGAATTGCAGGATATACCTTAATTTCCAACAGTTATGGGTTAGAGTTAGTAGCTCATAAGCCCTTCTCATCTGTCAAAGATGTTTTGGAAGGGAAATGTGATATTATCTTTATTAAGCGTCTAGTTGAACAAGTGGAACACCGGACATTAGTAAAAGATACAGATAATGGGAAGAAATTATTGCAGGAAATAGCGGATTTGGATCATCTTTATCACCACTTTGACCAATATTAAAGAGAAAGAGACTGGTTTAACTAGTCTCTTTTTGTCACTACAATTTAATATTTGTTACAAGAAGTCATTGCTTAGTCTTGAAGTCTTTATATTTTTCCATTATGATAGTACTATGGAACTTAAGTCGGAAATTATTAAGCTAGCAAAAGAAATTGGAATTTCAAAAATCGGTTTTACAACAGCTGATGATTTTTCTTATTTAGAAAAATCTTTAAAGTTAGCTATCGAAGAAGACCGTACATCTGGCTTTGAACACAAAGTGATTGAAGAACGGATTAAACCGAAATTATCACTGGCCTCAGCTAAAACTATTATTTCTATTGCAGTTGCATATCCTCATAAGTTACCTGTCCGACCGCAAAAAACGCAGTATAAACGTGGAAAAATCACGCCAAATTCTTGGGGACTTGATTATCATCATGTTTTACAAGAAAAATTGCAAAGATTAGCGGTTGGGATTGAGACTCTGACTAAGGATTTTGAATATAAAGGGATGGTTGATACGGGGGCTCTAGTAGACACGGCAGTCGCTAGACGAGCTGGTATCGGCTTCATTGGTAAGAATGGCTTGGTTATTTCAAAAGAGTTTGGTTCTTATATGTATCTTGGTGAGCTGATTACCAATCTAGATATTGAGCCAGATAAACCTGTTGATTATGACTGTGGTGATTGTCGGCGCTGTTTAGATGCTTGTCCTACATCTTGTTTAATCGGAGATGGCACCATGAATGCCAAACGATGTTTATCCTTTCAAACCCAAGATAAGGGCATGATGGATTTAGAATTTCGTAAGAAAATAAAAACCGTCATTTATGGTTGTGACATATGTCAAATTTGTTGTCCATACAATAAAGGAATTAATAACCCGTTAGCAAGTGTGATTGATCCCGACTTAGCAGAACCCGAGTTAATCCCTTTTTTAGAATTATCAAATAAAGAGTTTAAAGAAAAATTTGGTCATATTGCAGCTTCGTGGCGTGGTAAGAATATCTTGCAACGCAACGTTATTATTGCTTTGGCGAATGGTCATGATCGATCGGCAGTTGTTAAGTTGATGGAAATTATTGATAAGGGAAATAACCCTATTCATGTAGCGACAGCCATTTGGGCACTTGGTGAATTGATTAAAAAGCCTGATCAAGCAATGATTGACTATATGCAAAGCTTAGCTCCAAAAGACTTAGATAGTCAAAAGGAGCTTGAAAACCTCAGGACAAAATGGCAATTCTAATGGCAATGTGTTAAAATAATGAAGATAAAAACGAGAATGAGGTAAAACAATGGAAGTGGCAGAAATTCGCCAAAAAATAGTAGAAAACAAAGAGAAGTTGACTAGCTTCAGGAGGTCTCTTTGACTTAGATCGTTTAGAGGAAGAAATTGCTCTTTTAGAAAATCAAATGACTGAGCCTGATTTTTGGAATGATACTATTTCCGCGCAAAAAACATCACAAGAGCTCAATGAATTGAAAGTCAAATTTGATACTTTCCACAATATGGAAAATTTGTCAGAAGAGACAGAGTTATATATGGAAATGTTGGAGGAAGATGAGTCGGTTAAAGGGGAATTGGAAGAAAGTTTGCTTAAGCTAGACCAGATTTTAGCAGCTTATGAAATGACCTTGCTCTTGTCAGAACCCTATGATCATAATAATGCTATTTTAGAGATTCATCCTGGATCTGGAGGTACGGAGGCTCAGGATTGGGCAGACATGCTTTTTCGGATGTATACACGTTTTGGTAATGCTAAAGGCTTTAAAGTTGAGACTTTAGACTATCAGGCAGGGGATGAGGCTGGTATTAAATCAGTGACCTTGTCTTTTCAAGGCCCTAATGCATATGGTTTCTTAAAATCAGAGATGGGGGTTCATCGATTAGTTCGGATTTCTCCTTTTGATTCAGCAAAGAGAAGACATACTTCTTTTACATCTGTGGAGGTTATGCCAGAGTTAGATGACACCATAGAAGTTGATATTCGAGATGACGATATCAAGATGGATACTTTCCGTTCTGGAGGTGCCGGTGGGCAAAACGTTAACAAGGTGTCTACTGGTGTTCGTTTGACTCATATACCAACTGGTATTGTTGTATCTTCGACAGTTGATCGGACACAATATGGTAATAGAGACCGTGCAATGAAAATGTTGCAAGCTAAACTTTACCAAATGGAACAAGAAAAAAAAGCAGAAGAAGTCAACGCCCTCAAAGGTGATAAAAAAGAAATTACCTGGGGAAGCCAGATTAGGTCATATGTTTTTACTCCATATACAATGGTTAAAGACCATCGTACCAATTTTGAGGTAGCTCAAGTTGATAAGGTTATGGATGGCGATATTGATGGGTTCATTGATGCTTATCTTAAGTGGCGCATGAATGATGACTAAAAGAAAAGAATAAAACTAGAAAGAAGAGTAGAATGGCATTAATTGAAATGAAGGGCGTTACCAAAAAATACAAACGCTCGACAACAGCCTTAAGGAATTTAAACTTCTCAATTAACCAAGGTGAATTTGTATACTTGGTCGGCCCTTCTGGGGCTGGGAAATCCAGTTTAATTAAACTCCTTTATCGTGAGGAAAAAGTTACAAGTGGATCACTGTATGTTGGTGAATTTAATCTGCCTAAATTAAAAGCAAAACAAGTTCCTATTTTACGTCGTAATATCGGAGTTGTCTTCCAAGATTATAAATTACTTCCGCGGAAAACAGTTTTTGAAAATGTTGCCTATGCCATGGAAGTTATTGGTGCTAAGCCTCGTCATATAAAAAAACGAGTTCCTGAGGTGCTTGAACTAGTTGGTTTAAAACATAAAATGCGTTCTTTCCCAAACCAACTCTCAGGTGGGGAACAGCAACGGGTTGCTATAGCGCGTGCAATTGTTAATAATCCAAAACTATTGATTGCTGACGAGCCAACAGGTAACTTAGACCCAGAAATTTCTTGGGAAATTATGCATTTATTGGAACGTATTAATGTCCAAGGAACAACTATTTTGATGGCAACACATAATAGTCATATCGTTAACTCTCTACGCCATCGGGTAATCGCGATTGAAGATGGACGTATTGTCCGTGATGAAGAGGAAGGAGATTACGGCTACGATGATTAGAAATTTTTTCCGTCATATTTGGGAGTCTATTAAGAATCTCAAAAGAAATATATGGATGACTATTGCCGCAATTAGTTCAGTAGCAATCACTCTAACTTTGGTTGGGATTTTTGCTGCAACCCTATTAAACATTGAGCGAGTAGCTTCAGGAGTTCAAAATAATATTCAAATCAATACTTATTTGAGTGTTGATTCTACCGATACCAAGCAAGTTGTTAAAACAGTTGATGGTAAAGAGGTTAAAAATGATAAATACCACAAAATCTATGATCAAATTGCTAAAATAAAAGGTGTTGAAAAAATTAATTTTTCCAGCAAAGATGAGCAATTACAAAAATTACAAGACTCTATGGGCGATGTCTGGAAAATGTATGATAAAGACACCAATCCTCTTCAAGACATTTATATGATTGAAACTGAGAAACCATCTCAAGTCAAAAAGATTAGTGCAATTATCAAAGACATTAACGGTGTTGAAGATGTTGACTACGGTGGTATTAATTCAGATAAACTCTTTAAATTTGCCTCATTTATTAAGACATGGGGCTTGATAGGAACAGTATTGTTGCTGATCGTTGCGGTCTTCCTTATTTCAAATACTATCCGTATGACTATTATGAACCGTCAACGAGATATCGAAATTATGCGTTTAGTGGGAGCTAAAAATTCTTACATTCGTGGGCCATTCTTCTTTGAAGGAGCTTGGGTTGGCTTTTTAGGAGCTGTTTTCCCATCTCTCCTTATCTTTTATTTATATGAATATGCCTACCGACAATTTACGCCACAGCTTCAACTCAATGGTTTGTCAATGTATCCAATTGATTATTACCTCTATCTTTTAATTGGTATTCTCTTTATTATTGGCATTATTATTGGCTCTCTAGGGTCAGTTCTTTCAATGAGACGTTATTTGAAATTTTAATTCAAAAAAAGAATTTTACTTTTTTACTGTCTAAGATATTGATGAAAAAAAATTTAGGTTTTTATGTTCTAGATAATAGATTAAGTCTAAACTAAAAGCAGACCAAGATTACTTGGTCTGCTTTTAGTTTAGAAATGGATTGCTATTTTTTTCATGTGCAATTGTTGTCATCTGACCATGGCCAGGATAAACCTTGAAAAAAGGAGGCTGGGTCAATAATTTTTCTTTAATACCTTCAATCAGATGTTCATAATTTCCAGTTGGCAAGTCAGATCGTCCAATACTTTCACGAAAGAGTGCATCACCAGAGAAAATTGTTTCATCTTCTTTGAAAACAAAGGAAACACCACCAACCGAATGTCCGGGAGTTTCTACTACAGAAAAGGTAAAACCATCTAGGTGATAGTCTTTATCAAACTGAAAGAATTGCTCTGCGGGCTTACAAATAATGTCGGGAATATCAGCATGTCGTAATAGGCCTGATAAATTGTCTTTAGGAGTGAATAACCAAGAAGCTTCTTTTCCTGAGACGTAAACGGGTGGTTGATTAAAAGTTCGTCTAACCTTCTCTAAACTAAAAATGTGATCATAATGGGTATGAGTTAAGAGAATAGCAGCAACTGGTTTAGCCAATTTTTTAATTTCCTGACAAATTTTGTCGCCATTACTTCCCGGATCAATGACCAAAATAGCCTGATCATTAGATAAAATATAGGTATTTTCGCTAGCAATAGCATTGGTAACAGTCATAATTTTCATAAGTTTAGTTTAACAAATCCATTCTAGTTGACACAAGCAAAATGTGTTAACAATTTTGAGTTAAGTGAGGTTATTAGTCAAAAGGTGTTCCAAGAAGTATGGAAATTGCTTTGCCCAAACACTTTCTGTATGCCGAGCACCAGCAACAATAGCAAAATGTATTTGTGTAATAGGGAAGCCTTGGGCCAGAATTTGTTTATAGTAATTGAGGCTGTTAGTAATATAATTTTGATTTTCTTGAGGATTTGAAGGTTGATTTGGCATATCTCCCTCGTTAGTTCCCACTTGAAGATAAATATTAGTTTTGGGATTTAAAGGATGACTCTGACAGAAGCTTAGTAGTTGTTTTTCACAAGTCCAAGAAGCAATCGAAAAAACTCCTAATCCACCAAAAATATTAGGATACTGGGCTGCCGTATATGCCGTGATTAAGGCTCCCATAGAAGAACCGGCTAGAAAAGTATGCTTAAAGCCCCTTTTAGTCCGATAATTTAGATCAATAAAGGGTTTAAGCTCAGTCACTAACCACTTAGCATAAGCTTGGCCATTGCCCCCGTCCTTTGGAATTGCGTGAGGTACCACTTTTTCAAAGGGAAAAGGTGCATACTCTCGGAGACGATAAGCATCGGCGTGATCAATAGCAACTACAATAATATCTGGAATTATTTGTGATTGTAAGCTCTCTATAATGTTCCAAGATTTACCTGAAAATGATTCCTGATCAAAAAAGAGATTTTGTCCATCATTCATATATAAAACGGGATAGCTCACAGTATCTTTTTCTGAATAATTATTGGGTAGGAGAATACGAACACGTCGTTTTTTCTTTGTGTATGGCAGTGCTAAAAAATGGGTTTTTAGATTAGTAGATGTATCGACCATTCTGCAGATCCTTTGTTGAAATTTCAGCTTTATTATAACATGCTTTGAAGAAACAAAGAACACCTTTTGAAACAAATTCATTCCCAAGCTTTGCTTTAAAGATGGGTTTAGTCAGAAAAGATTTGTTAAAAAATGATATAATTAAGCTACCATGACAGAGAAATTAACAAAATATGCCGTCATTGATTTAGAAGCAACCAATGCAGGATCAGACGCACGTATTATCCAAATAGGAATCGTTATCGTTGAAGACAAAAAGATAATAAATAGTTTTCAAACTGATATTAATCCCCACAGCAAGCTTTCAGAACATATAAAATCACTTACTGGTATCACTGATCAACAGTTAGCTACAGCTCCGGAATTTTCCCAAGTAGCCGGCGAAATTTTTGAACTGATTAAAGATTGTGTTTTTGTGGCACATAATGTTAAATTTGACGCCAATCTTCTATCAGAAGCCTTGTTTTTTGAAGGTTTTGATTTGTTGACACCAAGGGTGGACACTGTTGAATTAGCTCAAGTCTTTTTCCCAAATTTAGAGAAGTACAATCTTGGTCACTTGGCTAAAAATATGGACTTAAATTTATCACATGCTCATACAGCTATCTCTGATGCTTTAGCTACTGCTAAACTCTTTATCAAGATTCAAAAGAAAATAGAATCTCTGCCCCGAGAAACATTGGAAATGATGGCAGTTTTTGCCGATAGTCTTATTTTTGAAAGTGGTCAGTTGATTACCCAAGCTCTTTCTAAAGCTAAATCTTATGATAGACACTATTACAATTTAGTAGAAGGTATCCTACTTCCCAAAAAGCAAAGAACAAAAAAAGCTAAAAAATTATCACAAGATTTTTCTATTAATACGGCTATTTTAGGATTAGAGGATCGGCCGTTACAAAATGATTTTGCGGCTTTAATCGAAGCAGGACTAAACCATTCAGAGCCCAGTTTTATTCAAGCGCAAGCAGGTATTGGAAAAAGCTATGGTTATTTACTTCCTCTTCTAGCAAAGACACAGGATCAACAAATACTTGTTAGTGTGCCAACAAAAATCCTTCAAGATCAGATGACTGCTAAAGAACTCGCTACTATCGAAGCTATTTTTCAGATTGATTGCCATAGTCTAAAAGGTCCTGCTAATTACATAAAACTTGATCTCTTTCATAAAAGCCTTCAACAAGTAGAAGATAACCGACTGGTCAATCGCTATAAATTACAGTTATTAGTTTGGCTGCTAGAAACAAAAACAGGTGATCTTGATGAGATTAAGCAAAAACAGCGCTACGCAGCATTCTTTGATACTATCCAACACGATGGAGATCTGAATCACGGATCACCGTTTTATGATTATGATTATTGGCGTTACAGCTATGAGAAGGGGAAACGCGCCAAAGTCTTACTGACTAATCATGCCTATTTTTTGCATCGGATAGAGGATGATAAGGCATTTGCTCGTGATAAAATTCTTGTTTTTGATGAAGCGCAAAGGCTGCTATTGCAGTTAGATCAATTGTCTCGAAAACAGATTAATTTACAACAATTACTACAAGATCTAACAAGAGCTTTAGAGACTCCTCAATCACTTGTAGAAAAGCGTCTGCTGGAAAGCCTTATTTTTGAATTAAATGATATGGCGACAAGTTATCTGAAAAAGCGTCCTTATGAGGCTAGCAATTACAAAGTATCACAAAAACTGAGTGATCTCGTAAAAGAATTAGATGGGAATCGTTTTCCAGAATTAAGTGCTATCTTTAAATATGCTGATACTGACTATTGGTTTAGTAGTGAGCACAAAGAGGAAAAGCGCGTCATCTACCTTAATGCCAGCACTCAGCGCTTTATTAATTTTCAGCACCTTCTACCAGAAATCCAGAAAAGTTTCTTTATTTCAGCTACTTTAGCTATCAGTCAGAGGGTGAATTTAGCTTATTTACTAGGCTTTGAAAATTATTCCTTTGCAAAAATCGACCATGTAAAATCAAAGCAACAAAAAATAATGATTGACCAAGAAATGCCCATCATCAGTGAAGTGAATGAAAAGGACTATTGTCAGGCTATTGCTAAGAGAATTTATGCATTAAGTCAAGAAAAATTACCCATTCTAGTACTCTTTAATTCCCGTAGTCATCTCTTTTTGGTATCAGACATTTTAGAAGAGTGGAATCTTGCTCATTTAGCACAAGAAAAAAGCGGGACCGCTTATAATATCAAAAAACGGTTTGATCGTGGGGAACAATCAATCTTATTAGGGATGGGAGCCTTTTGGGAAGGTGTTGATTTTGTACAGGCGGATCGTATGATTGAAGTCATTACAAAATTACCTTTTGATAATCCTCAGGATTTATATGTTAAGAAGATGAGTGCCTATCTTCTTGAGAAACAAAAAAATCCTTTCAAAGATTATTTCTTACCGATGGCAATTTTAAAATTAAAACAAGCGATTGGTAGGACTATGCGTCGTGAAAATCAAAAGTCTCTTATTTTACTACTAGATAAAAGGGTTATGACCAAATCATACGGTCCAGAAGTCTTAGCAAATTTAAGTGAGGAATTTCTTATAAGTTGCGAAACATTCGAAAATTGCTTACTTGAGTCAAGACAATTTCTGTTATAATAGAAAAGATAAGATTTATAACTTATTTAAGAGCCCCTTTTCATTTGCAAACAATCTCGACTAAATGAAGCTCACAGAAGATTGACCTTGAAAAACAAAAGGTATTTGCTATAATTGAAATACGTCTTAAAGGAGCATACAAGCTAAGTAGGAGAGGTCATGACAAAGCTATCTAAAAGAGTTCTAGAAATGGAAGAAAGTATTACCCTAGCTGCGGGTGCTCGCGCTAAGGCTTTAAAAGCGGCAGGCCGTGATGTTTTGAGTTTAACCGTAGGTGAGCCAGATTTTGTAACACCAGTAGCAATTCAAAAGCGAGCAATTGCTTCAATTAAGGATGGAAGTGCTAGCTTTTATACAGCTGCTAGTGGTATTCCAGAATTAAAAAGTGCTATAGCCACTTACATGGAAAAATTCTATGGCTATTCAGTTGCCCATAATCAAATTGTTGCTGGTACAGGAGCAAAATTTATCCTTTATGCTTTTTTTATGGCTACTCTCAATCCAGGCGATCAGGTAATCATTCCGACTCCTTTTTGGGTTTCATATGCTGATCAAGTTAAGTTGGCAGAAGGTGAACCAGTTTTTGTAAACTGTCTTGCTAGTAATGATTATAAGGTTACCCTTGAACAACTAGAAGCTGTTCGAACTAAAAAAACTAAAGTTTTATTAATTAATTCCCCTTCTAATCCAACGGGAATGATTTACACTAAAACAGAATTAGAAGCCATTGGTCAATGGGCAGTTCAACATGATATTCTCATACTAGCTGATGATATCTATGGTCGTTTGGTTTACAACGGAAATTGTTTTACTCCAATCTCAAGTTTATCTGAGACGATTCGACGGCAGACCATAACTGTTAACGGAGTGGCAAAAACGTACTCAATGACAGGCTGGAGGGTCGGTTTTGCAGTTGGTAACCCGGAGATTATTGCTGCAATGGCAAAGATTACGAGTCAAACTACTTCAAATTTGACCACAGTAGCACAGTATGCTGCGATTGAGGCTTTAAGTGGTGACCAATCGTCTGTTGAAACTATGCGACAAGCTTTTGAGGAACGTCTCAATGCTATTTACCCATTAGTAGAAGAGATTCCTGGTTTTTCATTAGTTAAACCTCAAGGAGCCTTCTATTTATTTCCAAATGTCGCTCAAGCTATGCAAATGACCGGTTTTTCTAATGTCACTGATTTTACAAATGCTATTTTAGACGAAGTTGGTGTAGCCATGGTGACAGGTGCAGGATTTGGGGCACCGGAAAACATTAGACTAAGCTACGCTACTGATTTAGCTACCTTAAAAGAAGCTGTGTCGCGCATTAAGTCATTTATGGCCAACCATATATTGTAAACGAAAGTCATT
Source organism: Streptococcus porcinus (assembly GCF_900475415.1). Taxonomy (NCBI): domain Bacteria; kingdom Bacillati; phylum Bacillota; class Bacilli; order Lactobacillales; family Streptococcaceae; genus Streptococcus; species Streptococcus porcinus. The sequence goes on along the minus strand of NZ_LS483388.1, from coordinate 1,304,444 downwards.
ATAGGAAAAATTTAAGAAAGAAAAGAGAATTATGTCAAAACAATACGTGTCAATCATTGATGTTAAGAAATTTGTCGGACAAGAAATTACAATCGGTGCTTGGGTTGCTAACAAATCAGGCAAAGGTAAACTGGCCTTTTTACAGTTACGCGATGGGACAGCTTTTTTCCAAGCAGTCGCTTTTAAGCCAAATTTTATCGAAAAATTTGGAGAAGAAGAAGGAGCTAAGAAATTTGATGTCATTAAACGTCTTAGCCAAGAAACATCTGTCAGAGTAACAGGAGTTGTAAAAGAAGATCAGCGCTCAAAGTTTGGCTATGAGTTAGATGTTACAGATTTAGAGGTTATTGGAGAATCTGTTGATTATCCTATTACGCCTAAAGAGCACGGAACAGATTTTCTAATGGATAATCGTCACTTGTGGTTACGTTCACGTAAACAAATGGCTATTATGCAAATTCGTAATGCTATTATTTACTCTACCTACGAATTTTTTGATCAAAATGGCTTTATCAAGTTTGATAGTCCTATTCTATCAGGAAATGCTGCTGAAGATTCTACAGAATTGTTTGAAACAGACTATTTTGGAACACCAGCTTACCTAAGTCAGTCAGGACAACTTTACCTTGAAGCTGGTGCAATGGCATTAGGGAGAGTCTTTGACTTTGGCCCAGTGTTTCGAGCAGAAAAATCAAAAACACGTCGCCATCTAACAGAATTTTGGATGATGGATGCTGAATATTCTTTCTTAAACCATGACCAATCCCTTGATCTACAAGAAGCATATGTAAAAGCTTTAATTCAAGGTGTTATCGATAGAGCTCCCCAAGCTCTTGAAATTTTGGAACGTGATGTAGAGGCACTAAAACGTTACATTACTGAACCATTTAAAAGGGTTTCATATGATGATGCTATTAGTCTTTTACAAGAACATGAAGCTGATGAAGATACAGATTATGAGCACCTTGACCATGGTGATGATTTTGGTTCACCACATGAAACTTGGATTTCAAATTATTTTGGAGTTCCGACCTTTGTTGTAAATTATCCAGCAAGTTTCAAGGCTTTCTACATGAAACCAGTTCCGGGGAACCCAGAGCGCGTACTTTGTGCAGATCTTTTAGCGCCGGAAGGTTACGGTGAAATTATTGGAGGCTCGATGCGTGAAGATGATTACGATGCGCTTGTTGCGAAAATGGACGCTTTAGAGATGGATAAAACAGAATATGAATTTTATCTAGACCTTCGTAAATATGGTTCCGTTCCTCATGGTGGTTTTGGAATAGGAATTGAGCGTATGGTTACCTTTGTAGCTGGCACAAAACATATTCGTGAAGCGATTCCGTTCCCACGTATGCTTCATCGTATTAAACCATAACAAAAATTTGAAACCTATTCACATCGGATGGGTTTTTTTGATACTTGATATAAAGCTATTTTATTTAAGGAATATTTAAGTTAAGAAGAAGATAATGCCAACGGTTATATTGTTTGAAAATTAAAAACAATATTATCAAAAAATAAACTAACTTACAGGAGTAAGTTTCTTATTGATGTTAAGGTAGTTAACATTAGTAAGAAAGAAAGAGGTCACATATGAACAAAAAACGTTGGGTAATCGATGCCATTAATGGTGGAAAGTATCTTTCTACTGAGGGAGTTTTCTTCTATGAACTTGATGAACAATTACAAGCACTAATTATGGATGACCATCCTGAACTGGACTCGACCTCTTTTATCAGTCAGGAAAATTTGGCCACCTATCGTCTCAACTACCTGGATGAGATGATTGCAAGTGCTAAATTAAAAAACGAAGCTATTCGTGAAATGGTAAATGATGTTTCTAAAAACAACAATTACGCTATCTTAAATGTACAAGAACAGTTAGATAGTAAAATTACATTTGGGCAACGCCTAGCGGATCAAGTAGCTCGCTTTGGAGGAACTTGGACCTTTATTATTACTTTTATTATTTTTATGGCTATTTGGATGGGTTTCAATATCATTAATCCTTTTGGCTTAGCTTTTGATAAGTATCCTTTTATTCTTTTAAATTTGGCACTTTCTACCATTGCGGCTATTCAGGCTCCTCTCATTATGATGAGCCAAAATCGGGCATCTGAGTATGATCGTTTGCAAGCCAAAAATGACTATCAAGTCAACAAAACATCAGAAGAAGGTGTTCGTTTATTGCATTCTAAAATTGATCACCTTGTTTTACAAGACCAATCAGATTTGATGCAAATTCAAAAATTACAAACAGAAATTCTATTGTCTATCACTAAACAATTAAATCAAGTACAAATTTTAGAAAATGATGTCTTAACACCAGATGCGACAGATATCAAACAAAGAGCACAAAAATAGCCTATGAGAAACCTATCATTGATAGGTTTTTCTATGTTATAATAGAATGTACAGTCTAAATTTGAGAAAGGAATAGAAAAATGGTAACTAATAAAATTGACCTTGTCATAGTTACAGGAATGAGTGGAGCAGGTAAGACAGTGGCGATTCAATCATTTGAAGATTTAGGTTACTTCACTATTGATAATATGCCTCCGACATTGGTGCCAAAGTTCCTAGAAATCATTGGACAAACAAATGAATATGAACGGGTAGCTCTGGTCGTTGATATGCGCAGTAGGAGTTTTTTCAAAGAAATTAATGCTATTTTAGATCAAATTGAACGGAAACAATCTATTACATTTAGAATTCTCTTTTTAGATGCTACTGATAATGAGTTAGTCTCGCGCTACAAGGAAACTCGAAGAAGTCACCCGCTAGCTCCAGACGGGCGTGTAATGGATGGTATTAAATTAGAAAGAGAGCTCTTAGCTCCTCTAAAGAGCATGAGTCAAAATGTAGTGGATACCAGTGAATTGACTCCAAGACAGTTACGCCAAACCATTTCAGACCAATTTTCTAGCGCCTCAAATACGGTGTCTTTCCGGGTTGAAGTCATGAGCTTTGGTTTTAAATATGGAATTCCTTTAGATGCTGATTTAGTATTTGATGTGCGTTTTCTCCCTAATCCATACTATATTGCTGATTTACGAGAAAAAACGGGCCTAGATCAAGAAGTCTATGATTACGTAATGGAGCATCAAGAGTCTGAAGATTTTTTCCAAAACTTGGTTCAATTAATCTTGCCAATTCTACCAGGCTACAAGCGTGAAGGTAAATCACTTTTGACGATTGCAATTGGTTGTACTGGTGGTCAACATAGAAGCGTAGCTTTTGCCCATCGTCTCGCAGAAAGAATCAAAGAGGAATGGCCAATAAACGAAAGCCATCGTGATAAAGACAAACGTAAGGAAACAGTTAATAGATCATGAAAAAACCAAAGATAACGGTAATTGGAGGCGGTACGGGGATTCCAGTTATCTTAAAAAGTTTACGAAATGAAGAGGTTGATATTACAGCTGTTGTGACGGTTGCTGATGATGGGGGGTCATCAGGTAAAATTCGTAATGCTATGCAGCTGACACCTCCAGGTGATTTGCGTAATGTATTATTAGCTATGAGTGATATGCCACGGTTTTATGAAAAGGTTTTTCAGTATCGTTTTAATGGCAATGATGGGGTTCTCTCAGGTCATCCACTAGGTAATCTCATCATTGCCGGTATTTCCGAGATGCAAAATTCGACTTATAATGCCATTCAAATTTTGACTAAGTTTTTCCATATCACAGGCCATATTTTTCCTTCTAGTGAACAAGCTCTAACCCTGCATGCTGTTTTCAAAGATGGCCATGAAGTTTCTGGTGAAAGTCAGATTGCTGGGTATCAGGGAATGATTGATCATGTTTATGTAACTAACACATACAACGATGAACAGCCCAAAGCTAGCCGTAAAGTGGTTAAAGCTATTTTGGAAAGTGATATGATTGTTTTGGGACCAGGTTCCCTTTTCACATCAATTCTCCCTAATCTAGTGATTCCTGAAATTAATGAGGCCTTACGAGCCACTAAAGCTGAGGTTGTTTATATATGTAATATCATGACCCAGCATGGTGAAACAGAACATTTTTCGGATGCTGATCATCTTTCTGTTTTAAATAAGCATTTAGGACGAGATCTTATTGATACCGTTTTGGTCAATATAGAAAAAGTCCCTCAGTCCTATATGAATACTAATAAATTTGACGAATATTTGGTCCAAGTTGATCACGACTTTAAAGGGTTGCAAAAAGAGGCCAAGAAGGTTATTTCCTCTAATTTTTTACGTTTAAAAAATGGCGGAGCTTTTCATGATGGTGACTTAGTAGTAGAAGAGTTGATGAATTTAGTAAGGGAACAACATCTATGAGTTTCACAATACAGGTAAAAGAAGAGCTGATAGATCAGGCTAAAAGTGATAAGAATGAACTTTCAGCTATCATAAAGTTATCAGGAACATTGGGATTAAATAATCAAGGGCTAACTCTATCTATTACCACAGAAAATGCTCGTATTGCTCGTTATATCTATGCCCTTTTTGAACAAAGCTATCACATTCAACCAGAAATCAAATATCATCAGAAAACTAATTTAAGAAAAAATCGAGTTTACACTGTTTTTGTTGCAGAAGAGGTAGAAACAATCCTTTCTGATTTGAAGTTAGCAGATGCTTTTTTTGGGATTGAGACAGGTATGGCCTCATGGATGTTAGAAGATGATGATGCTGGTCGCTCTTATTTAAAAGGAGCTTTCCTAGCAACAGGAACGATTAGAGATCCAGAATCTGGGAAATATCAGTTAGAAATCTATTCAGTGTATTTAGACCATGCCCAAGATTTAGCTGATTTGCTACATAAGTTTATGTTAGATGCTAAAACGATTGAACATAAGAGCGGAGCAATTACTTATCTGCAAAAAGCTGAAGATATCATGGATTTTTTGATTATTATCGGTGCCATGGAAAGTAAAGACTTATTTGAATCAGTAAAGGTTATGCGAGAGGCAAGAAATGATATCAATCGTGCCAATAACGCAGAAACTGCAAATATTGCAAAAACAATAAATGCTAGTATGAAAACGATTAATAATATTGTTAAGATTATGGAAACAGTTGGTTTGGATAGTTTACCGATAGAATTGCAACAAATTGCTCAAATCCGTATTAACCACCCAGACTACTCTATCCAACAGATTTCGGATAATTTAGATTTTCCCTTGTCAAAAAGTGGTGTTAACCACCGTTTACGTAAACTTAATAAAATTGCTGATAATCTATAAAAACCTTCAATTCAACCGACTTTGTTATTTTGTCATTGATTCTATAAGCACAGCCAACTAACTGTCTGTGTTTGTGCCCCTAATCATACTATAAAGGAGATATATTATGTCATGCACAACAATTCTCGTTGGGAAAAAAGCTTCTTATGATGGCTCTACTTTGGTGGCTAGAACAGAAGATTCGCAAAATGGAGATTTTACTCCAAAGAAGATGGCTCTGATAACAGCTAATGAGCACCCCCGTCATTATCAAGCAGTCTTATCGCGTTTTGGCATCGATTTGCCTGACAACCCTCTAACCTATACCTCGGTTCCTGACGCTTTGGGTAAAGATGGGATTTGGGCGGAAGCGGGGATTAATTCTGAGAACGTTGCTATGAGTGCAACAGAAACCATTACCACTAATGCACGTGTACTAGGCGCAGATCCGTTAGTTAAAAATGGTATCGGCGAAGAAGATATGCTGACTTTGGTGTTACCTTATATTAGGTCGGCGCGTGAGGGTGTTTTACGCTTAGGGCAACTACTCAGCCAGTATGGCACTTATGAGTCAAATGGTGTTGCTTTTTCTGATGAAAATGAAATTTGGTGGCTAGAAACAGTTGGTGGTCATCATTGGATTGCCAGACGTGTCCCAGATGATGCCTATGTGACTAATCCTAATCAACTAGGCATAGATCACTTTGAATTTAATAATCCTGATGAGTATCTCTGTTCAGAAGATCTTAAAGACTTTATTAATAAGTATCATTTAGATTTAACTTATAGTAATGAACATTTCAATCCTCGCTATGCCTTTGGTAGTCAACGTGATAAAGATCGTCATTACAATACACCACGAGCTTGGATTATGCAAAAATACTTAAATCCTGAGATTGAGCAAGACCCACGTAGTTTTGCCATCCCCTGGTGTCAAAAACCCTACCGTAAAGTAACTATTGAAGACATTAAGTATGTCTTGAGTAGTCATTATCAAGATACAATTTATAATCCCTATGGTCCTGAAGGAGATAAGGTTAGTCGAAAAACGTTTAGAACCATCGGTATTAATCGTACGAGCCAAACATCAATCCTTCAATTAAGACCACATCAAGCTAAGGAAATTGCAGGTATCCAATGGGTTGCATTTGGCTCAATGCCATTTAATACGATGGTGCCACTCTTTACTCAGGTGTCTGATATGCCAGACTATTTCACAAATACTACTGAAAATGCCTCAACGGATAGTTTCTATTGGGTTAATCGCCTCATTGCAGCAATCGCAGACCCACATTTTAATCACCATGACAGTGATATAGAAGCCTATGTTGAAAAGACAATGGCTAAAGGTCATGCTATGCTTCATGCTGTTGAAGAGCTGATTGCTGAAGGTCAAGCTGTGGATTTAACTCAGAAAAATCAGGAAATGAGTGATTATATCCAAATTGAGACACAAGCCTTACTCAACAAAATTCTTTTTGATGCCAGCAACTTAATGACTAATCGTTTTAGTTTAAGTGATTAATATAACAGTTGAAAACCTTAAGGGTTATAACCTTAAGGTTTTTTATATCGTTCATGATTTGAGAAATTTCTAAAAATCAGATTTTATTCTACAGAAGTTATGGGATATGATAGTAAAAATATTATTTCAAACTATTAGTTATTTGAATTTAGGTGGTAAGGACTATTTTACAAATGCTTAGGTAGAGATTATAAACTCATTTAATAGTGTTTAGGTCCTAGTTTTGTTAGTAGTTAAAATTGGAGGCAAAGTGGATGAATCAAAAATTTAAAAATATTATCTTAATACCTTTTATTTCACTTTTTTTCTTTATAGGACAAAGTACAGTACTTTCCCAACATTATTATGATGAAGCTGATAGTATTGTATTTGATGGAGACAGTGCATATTTCAAGTTTACAGATTCAGAAATTACAAAGTACATTATTAACAAGCGCTGGGCAGATAAGACTATATTTACTGAAGAAGAAAAAAAGGGATTACATGACTATACTTGTGAGCAGTCTATTTCCATTAATAGTCAACTTGATAAGATTAAAAGTGACCTTAGTCAGCTAACTTCAGAAATGAGAAAGCAGGTAGAAGTGTTGGATAATGCTACGCATAAAATGTCTATTCCTTGGGATACTATTGTTTACCGCTATGTTTATACCAGTTTTCTTTTAGATTTAGGTTTTACCCAAGAACAACTAGATAACTGTTACACAAATGGTAAATTTAATCCAAAGGTATTAGATAAATTTACGCCAGGAGTTCAGTATACAAAATATAGTTTTATGAGTACCACAGCTTTGAAAAATGGTGCTATGATGCAAAGACCAATAGAATTACGAATCAGAGTTAATAGAGGAACAAAGGCAGCTTTTGTTGAGCCCTATTCATGGGTTCCTTCGGAACTTGAATTGTTGTTTCCGCGGGGGAGTCAACTAGAAGTTATAGGTGCTTATTTATCGGACAGTAATAAAAAGCTTAATATTGAAGTAAGACTAAAAGCGACTATGTAGGAATTTGCGAATTCTTTAAAATGTCTACGTTAGATATTAATGATCAAAAAGTTGCTAATATTTATTGTTAGTTAAGGGCCTAGTTCTCTATTCCATAGGATTGGGCTCTTTAGCTTACTTTTTCCTAGAACCTTACATTTTATCTTATATCTACGGATTAGCTCTATAGAATGACGAAAAGAAATATAGAAGTTATTTTTTTCACGATAACTCCTGAAGAAATAAAATTACGTGACATTTTCTTTTTTAAATGATATACTTAACCAGTGAAACTTTAACCAGTTAATAAAAGAGGAGGAATCATGAAAAAGAAAATTCTTTTAATGATGAGTTTTGTCGGATTGACATCAGCATGGCAATTAAGTCAAGTTAAGCAAGTAGAAGCAGAAGATACTAAAGTTAAGATAATGACGACTTTTTATCCCGTGTATGAATTTACTAAAGGGGTTGTAGGCAATGATGGCGATGTTTCAATGTTAATGAAAGCTGGAACTGAGCCCCATGAGTTTGAGCCAACGACGAAGGATGTCAAAAAAATTCAAGATTCGGATGCAATCGTCTACATGGATGATAATATGGAAACTTGGATTCCAAAAGTGAAAAAATCAATTAAATCAGATAAAGTTGATTATATTAAGGGAACAGGGTCAATGATTTTAGCTGCTGGTTCAAGTGAAGACCATGACCATGAAGAAAGCAAAAAAGATCATGACCATCATGATGAGGAAGGTCATAGCCATAAATTTGATCCCCATGTCTGGTTATCTCCATATCGTAGCATTACTGTAGTGGAAAATATCCGCGATTCGCTTTCAAAGAAATACCCTAAGAAAGCTGATGTCTTCAAATCAAATGCAGCTGCATATATTGAAAAACTGAAAAAGCTAGATAAAGACTATAGTGAGGCTTTATCTTCAGCAAAACAAAAGAGTTTTGTGACACAACATGCTGCTTTTGGTTACATGGCACTTGACTATGGTTTAAATCAAATTGCTATTAATGGTGTTTCTCCAGAAAATGAGCCTTCAGCAAAACGTTTAGCTGAACTTTCAAAATATGTAAAAAAATATGATATCAAATATATCTATTTTGAAGAGAATGCCTCAAGTAAAGTTGCTAAAACACTTGCCAAAGAAGCAGGTGTCAAGTCTGTCGTTTTAAGCCCACTCGAAAGTTTAACCCAAAAAGAGATCAAAGCTGGTGAGGATTACTTCAGTGTTATGCGTGAAAACCTTAAAGCTTTAGAATTAACAACTAAGCGTGATGGCAAGGAAATTAAACCAGAAGAAGATAATAGTAAATCAGTTTACAACGGCTATTTCAAAGATAATGCTGTGAAGGATCGTAAGCTAAGTGATTGGTCTGGTAATTGGCAGTCTGTCTATCCTTATTTACAAGATGGTACTTTAGATCAGGTTATGGATTATAAAGCTAAAAAATCAAAAGGAAAGATGACAGCGAAGGAATACAAAGATTATTACGAAGCTGGCTATAAGACTGATGTAACTGCCATTAAAATTAATGGTAAGAAGTCAACAATTACTTTTGAACGTGGCGATGATAAGAAAACTTTTACATATAGCTATTCTGGTAAAAAAATCATTACTTACGAAAAAGGAAACCGTGGTGTTCGCTACATGTTTGAAGCTAAAGAAAAAGATGCTGGTGAATTTAAATATATACAATTCAGTGACCATGAAATAGCACCAAACAAGGCAGAGCATTTCCATCTTTATTGGGGAGCACAGGGTCATGATGAGATTGCATCAAAATGGGATCATTGGCCAACATATTACAAGTCTGATTTATCAGGACGTGAAATTGCTCAAGAGATTAATGCTCATTAATAAGAAAAAAGAACTGAAAATTATCAGTTCTTTTTTTCTTGACAAAGTCTGGTTAGTATACTATACTCTTAGGTGGTTATAACCAGTAGAGGGAAATAATTATATGACGAAAAATCAACCATTATATCAAAAATTAGTCGATCAACTTGAAGTAAAGATTAGAAAAGATATGGCTCCTCATGAGAAGTTGTTGTCAGAAAGAGAGTTGAGTGAAAGCTATTCTGTTAGTCGCATAACTGTTCGGCAAGCTCTGAAGGAGTTAGAATCACGTGGTCTAATTTACAAAGTTCATGGTAGAGGGACCTATGTTTCAAAATTGAAGGGGCCCATAACAGACTTAGCGACTACATATAGCTTTACTGAGCAGATGAAAAAAATAGGAAAGAAACCAAAAACTGAAATCATTTCTTTTGAGAAAGTAGCAGTAAAGGATTATCTAGAAAAGTTTTTAGAAATGGATGCAGACGGTGAAGCTTTTGAGCTAGAACGGGTGAGACTAGCAGATGGTGAGCCAATGATGTTTGAAAGATCCTATCTTCCTGCTAACCTATTCAATGATTTATCAAAAGACTTATTATTACAAAAACCCTTATATGATATTTTTGCAGAAGGTTACCGTCAACAGATTCGACTTGCTGAAGAAGAGTTTTACGCTAGTATCGCTCTTGATTATGAGGCTCAATTATTAGGTATACAAAAAGGTGATCCTGTATTACACATGATACGTAAAACCTATAATGATAAAAATCTTTTAATTGAACACACTTTTTCAATTGCTAGAGCTGACCATTTTAAATATAAAATTATTCATCAACCCAATCAATAAAAGATTTTAGGAGGTCAATATGTTTCAATTAACTGAGCAGGAACTTAAGCAATTGGGAGCTACCATTACCACTAAAGAAATTAAACAAGAACCTGATTTGTGGGATCAAGTCTATCAGCAATTTTTGGATAAAGAAGAAAAACTTTCTTCTTTTTTAAACAAAGTCATTGAAAGCGCTGACACAAAAATCAAAGTTATTTTTACCGGAGCTGGAACCTCCGAATATGTCGGTAATAGTATTTGGTCATTTTTACAAACCTACGGGCAACGAGAGCAGTTTCTTTTCTACAGTATTGCTTCAACAGACATTGTGTCTGCTCCTCATTATTACCTTTATGAGGAAGATACCGTCTTATTAGTTTCTTTTGCAAGAAGTGGTAATAGTCCTGAAAGTATTGCAACAGTGGAACTAGTCAATCAATTAGTTACTAATTGTTATCATTTAACAATTACCTGTGCAAAGGAGGGAGAGTTAGCCAAAAGAGCTCGAGATGATAAGCGCAATTTCTTATTTTTAATGCCTCCTCGTTCAAACGATGCTGGTTTTGCTATGACAGGAAGTTTTACTTGTATGATGCTATCAGCTTTGTTAATTTTTGATAAGTCTCACACCAATGAGGAAAAATTAGATTTTATCTCACAAATGAGAAGAATGGCTGAAGACATTATTGATAGGGAGACAGAAATTAATGATTTCATGCAGAAACCTTTTAATCGCTTAGTCTATTTAGGTTCGGGATCTTTAGCAGGATTAACACAAGAAGCGCAATTAAAAATATTAGAACTAACAGCTGGCAAAATTGCAACGCTTCATGACTCCTCTATGGGTTTCAGACATGGTCCAAAATCTTTTATTAATGAACGGACACTGGTCTTTGGTTTTATTAATAATCATCCTTACACAAGACAATATGATCTTGATATTTTAGAAGAAATTGCTAATGATCAGATCGCTCAGTCAACCATTGCGATTGGTCAGAGAAAAGAGAAGAATTTCAGTGGTAAAAACTTTGTTCTGAATTCGGACTTTCTCTTGCCTGATGCTTACTTAGCTTTTCCTATGATATTTTTTGCTCAAACAGTTGCGCTACTAGCCTCAATCGAAGTCCATAACTTACCAGATACTCCTTCTGAAAGTGGAACCGTTAACCGTGTTGTTAAAGGTGTGAGAATATACAATTATTCAAAGGAGTAAAAAATGACAGTTATATCAAATAAAAAAGCCTACTTAGAAAAAGTAAGCCGTGACGGAATTATTTCTGCATTGGCTTTTGATCAACGCGGTGCTCTAAAAAGGATGATGGCAAGCCATCAAAAAGAAGAGCCAACAACTGAGCAAATAGTAAGCTTAAAGCGGCTGGTATCTGAAGAATTAACTCCCTATGCTTCCTCAATTCTCTTAGACCCAGAATATGGGTTACCAGCTATTGAAGTCAAAGACCAAAAAGCAGGTTTGTTACTGGCTTACGAAAAAACAGGCTACGATGCCAAGACAAGTAGTCGCTTACCAGACTGTCTAGAAGACTGGTCAGTGAAAGGTCTTAAAGCAGCTGGTGCAGATGCGATTAGGTTTCTCCTCTATTATGACGTTGATGGCAATGAGGCTGTTAACCACCAAAAGAAAGCTTACATTGAACGCATCGGTTCAGAGTGTCAAGCAGAAGATCTTCCCTTCTTTTTAGAGATTTTGACCTATGATGAAAAGATTAGTGATAATAGCAGTATTGCTTTCGCCAAAGTAAAAGCCCATAAAGTTAATGAAGCCATGAGAGTTTTTTCGGCTAAACGGTTTGGGATTGATGTTTTGAAAGTGGAAGTTCCACTTAATATGGCCTATGTTGAAGGCTTTACAGAAGGTCCCATTCTTTATAGTAAAGCAGACGCGGCCCTAGCTTTTAAAGAACAAGAAGCAGCCAGTCACTTACCGTACATCTACCTTAGTGCAGGAGTGTCAGCTCAGCTATTCCAAGAAACCTTAATATTTGCGGCCCAGTCAGGAGCGACGTTTAACGGTGTTCTTTGTGGTCGTGCTACATGGGCCGATGTTGTTTCAGTCTATATCAAAGAAGGAGAGGCTGCAGCTCGTCAATGGCTAAGACAAGAAGGGGTAAAGAATATTGAATCTCTTAATGACGTTTTAGCTAAGACAGCCAGTCCTTGGACAAATAAAGTATAAGAAGATATTTCCCTACATCAGTCTTAATGTCAATCGTAGTGAAGAGAATTAATGCGGTACTGAAAAAATTTCCAATTTTTATAAACTTCTGCATATTCCAAAATACGATGTGATGTCTTATCTTTGGTTAGTTTAAGTTGACGGACACACGGTTGCTTTTTATCTAATTGTAAAAATTTAGCCACTTCATTGCTATAATCAAGGGTTAAATCAGTTTTTTGAGAAAAGTCTTGTTCAGCCATTTGAATGTTAAAATCTTCAAAAAAGCGTTGATAGATAGAAGCATAAGAAGATAAATCTGCCTCGGGATTAGCAATGTAATCGTGTGCGATAAAAGATCTTTGGAATAGATAAGGCTCTTTATCTATCCACCTTTGACGTGACAGAATATAATAATACTCAGTTTTATGAAGGCCTAAAAGATTTAAATAATAAGGATCATTTCCTTTTTCTAAACTCAAAATATGCACATCTTCTTGATGGTTTGATGTGTTATTGGTGTAGGAAAAATGAACAATTTTATCTTTACTAGTTTTTTTGATAAAAGTTCCTAAACCACGTTTACGACTAATGAAGCCATCATTTTCAAGTTCTTTTAAAGCCCGTTTGATGGTTATAGAGCTTGCCTTGTATTTTTTGATCAATTCTGCCTCAGTAAAAAATAAGTCTCCTTTTTTATAATGCTTTGACATAATGAGGTGATAAAGATTTTCTTTAATAACTTGATATTTTGGTTTTTTAGCTTGCATAGGTTACCCTCAGTCCATTTCTGTACGCTTCTTACTTAAAATTATACCGAAAATGTTATAAAAAGCTATGCTCTTATAAAACTAATTGTAACAGTGTATTTATTGATAAAAATGAAAACGCTTACTAATAATTATTGTAGAAACTAGGAGAACACGATGACAATTATTGCAACACGAATCGATGGACGTTTGATTCATGGTCAAGTCGCTAATTTATGGACAACCAAACTTAATATTTCAAGAATTATGGTGATAGATAACGAGATTGTCGCCAATGATTTAGAAAAAACAGCCTTGAAGTTAGCAACTCCAGCAGGTATTAAATTATCTATATTAACAGTTGAAAAAGCTGCTAGCAACATTTTAGCTGGCCGTTATGATTCTCAACGCTTATTAATTGTAGCTAAGAAACCAGATCGTTTTTTAGAACTTATTAATAAAGGTGTAGCTATTTCTGATCTTAATGTGGGAAATATGTCCCAATCATCTGACACAATACCCCTTACACGCTCAATAAATGTTCTTAAACAAGATATTGATGATTTTGACGCTATTGCTAGAACTGGGACAAGACTAATTGCACAGATGGTACCAAGTGATACAGCTATCGATTTCATGCCTTTACTTAATAAAGTGAGACAGGAATCTCATCATAACTAGGAGGATTTTCAAATGATTCAATGGTGGCAAATATTTTTATTAACCTTATACTCAGCATATCAAATTCTTGATGAATTAACGATTGTTTCTTCAGCTGGATCACCAGTATTTGCGGGTTTTATAGCTGGTTTAATAATGGGTGACTTAAAAACAGGACTTTGGATTGGCGGTAGTCTTCAACTGATGGTTCTAGGTGTCGGAACCTTTGGTGGTGCTTCACGAATTGACGCAACTTCGGGTGCGGTTATTGCGACAGCTTTCTCAGTTTCACAGGGAATTAAACCAGAAATTGCAATTTCAACCATTGCAGTGCCAGTAGCCGCGTTAATGGTATATACTGATATTTTAGGTCGCTTTTCAACAACTTATTTTGCACACAGAATAGATGCTCATGTGGAGAATCATAACTACAAAGGAATCGAAAGAAACTATCTAATGGGGGCCCTCCCGTGGGCCTTGTCTAGAGCTTTGCCGGTCTTTTTAGCAGTTACGCTTGGTGGACACTTTGTTCAAGCTTTGGTTAACGGTATTCAACAGTATCAATGGTTAGCTAATGGTTTAACTTTGGCCGGTAAAATGTTACCTGGTCTAGGTTTCGCCATTCTTTTACACTATCTACCAGTAAAACGGAATGGTCACTATTTGGCTTTAGGTTTTGTCTTAACGGCAATGTTAACAACGGTTTATACTAATTTACAAACTGTCAGTACTGCCTTAACGACCCTATCCAAAGATTTTGATACCTCTCCGTATAAAAGTTTACCTATGATTGGAATTGCAATTATTGGGGCCTGCTTAGCAACATTGCATTATAAAAATAATCAAAAAACACCGATAATCGAACAAAGAGTTCAAGTCTCTGAAAGTGGGGAAATTGAAGATGATGAAATCTGATTATAAATTAAGTAAGCAAGATTTTAAACAAATTAATAAAAGAAGTTTATTTACTTTCCAATGGGGTTGGAATTATGAACGCATGCAAGGGTCAGGTTATCTCTATATGATTTTGCCACAATTACGCAAGTTATATGGTGATAATAGTCCAGAATTAAAAGAAATGATGGTTGTTCATACACAATTCTTCAATACTTCAAATTTTTTTCATACCATTATTACGGGGATTGATTTGGCACTGGAAGAAAATGAAGGTATCCAAGCTAGAGACGCTGTAAATGGAGTCAAAACTGGCTTAATGGGACCCTTTGCACCAATTGGCGATTCTGTCTTTGTCTCTTTAATCCCAGCAATTATGGGTTCAATTGCAGCTGGTTTAGCAAAAGACGGTATATGGTCAGGGATTATTGGTATTTTGATGTGGGTCAGTGTTCAAATGTTGATTAACGTTTTTCGATGGAAACAGCTGGAAGTTGCTTATAAGGAAGGAACAAAGTTGGTGACAACCATGCGTGACAGGTTATCTTCCTTGGTTGATGCTGCCTCCGTTATGGGGGTCTTCATGGTGGGTGCTTTGATTGCTACCATGATTAATTTTAAATTTACAGCAGCTCCCAAAATCGGTTCGAAAGTAATTGATATTCAAGACTTATTAAATACTATTTTCCCTCGCTTGCTTCCAGCTATTTTTACTGGAGCTGTTTTTTGGCTCCTTGGTAGGAAAGGGATGACACCAACAAAGGCCATATTTGCGATCATCATTTTTGCCATTATTATGGCTTATTTCAAAATATTAGGAGTTTAGAAGAGTGAAAAGTCTTATATTAATTAGTCACGGTCATTTTTGTCATGAGCTGAAAAAATCAACGGAAATGATAATGGGGCCACAAAATACTATTTTTTCGGTTGGTTTAGAGACTATTGAAGGAGCAGAGGATTTTAGAAAAAAATTGTTAACAATCATTAATAATATTGAAGGGGACTTCCTTATTTTTGCAGACTTATTGGGAGGAACTCCTTGCAATGTTGCTACGCAGTTATTGATGGCGGGTCATCATTTTGAACTCTACGCCGGGATGAATATGCCTATGATAATTGCTTTTCTAAATAGTCAAATGTTGGACCAAGAGATTGATTTAAAGAGATTTGCTCAAGAAAATATTCATTTTGTAAATACCTTACTAGAGCAAAATAATGATGAGGAAGATGAATTATAAGTATTTGTTGCGTTTTAATTAATGGTATTTGATGACACATTAGGTTAGGCTATATGTGATATCAATTAAACCATCAAATGATTTGGAAACATTACTTGATGAAAAAGAAGTTCTTATCGTGTTAAGTTTAGTTTTATGAGAATCTAACATTTTAAACTAAGGAATTTTTGATATTAAAAAACCACTTCTGAGAAGAAGTGGTTATATATTTTTGCCTTATTTTGCTGCGTTTGCGTCTTTGAGACCGTATTTTTTGTTGAAACGATCGACACGTCCGTCTGCTTGTGTAAATTTTTGACGTCCTGTATAGAATGGGTGAGAATCTGATGAAATTTCTACACGAATAAGTGGATAAGTTTCACCTTCAAACTCAACAGTTTCGTTGCTTGATTTAGTAGATCCACTAAGGAACTGGTAACCTGTAGTTGTATCTAAAAATACAACTGGACGATAATCTGGATGGATGTCTTTTCTCATCTTTAAAATAATTTCCTTTCTGCCATGGTGCCTTTGCCCATAGTTATTAACTAGTCTAGTTTATCAAACTTATCTTATTTTGACAAGCCTTTTACTTAAAATTAAAAAATTATCTAATCAAAGAGTGCTTGCATTTCTCGATAAATCTGCTCGTTTTCTGCTAGGCTATAGGAATTAGCACCACTGGCTAAGGGGTGCCCGCCTCCTTCATGGGCTTTAGCGATTTGATTAATTGTTTTTTCTTTACTGCGCATCCGTACTCTGAAGCTACCATCTTCATGTTGAACAAAGATAGCCCAAACGCTAACCATATCAATTTTCCCTGGTGCAGAGACGATAGCTGAGCTTTCAGCTTCTGAAATATCGAAGGATTTTAACGTTTCTTGACTCAGAACTACCCGCGCAACACCATTTTTATCAACTTCTAAGTGATCGAAGACATAGCCTTGTAATTTAGCAATTTTGAAGGGAAAAGAATCGATTTGGCGTGAAATCGTTGCAAAATCAAATTGGTATTCTCTAAGTTTAGAAGCTATGTGAAAAGTTTTAGCAGTAGTTGCTGGGTAGAGAAAACGTCCTGTATCGCCTACAATTCCTGTATAAAGTAAGGATGCAGCCTTGGCAGATAATGTTAAATTGAGACTAAAAGCAAGATCAGCAATAATTTCACTGGCACTTGAGGCTGTAGTATCAACTAGAGAAATATCGCCATAGACATCATCATTTGGGTGGTGATCAATTTTGATTAATTTTTTTCCATTGCAATATCTAGGATTATCAATTCTAGGGCGATTTGCCGTATCAGTCACAATTACAAGTGCATCACGATAATCGTCGTCAGTGACAGGATCCATTTGGGCAATCCAAACGAGACTTGGTTCATCAAAACCCGTAGCTAAAACTCTCTTGTCAGGAAAATTAGCTAAAATTAGTTCTTTTAAGCCAACTTGGCTGCCGATAGCATCTGGGTCGGGATTCTGGTGGCGGTGAATAATAATTGTCTCACTTTTTATAATTTCATCCAAAATTTGTTGGTAAATGGTCATGATATCCTCTAATCTATTTTAATCATATCAATATGGGGAATATTATCTTCAAGGTAAACCTCTGATGTACTGAAAAATCCAAAAGAATTATAGAAGTTTTCTAAATAAGCTTGCGCTTGTGCATAGACTGGTTTTTCGGGATATTTCTTGGCGCAATAGCCTAAAGCGTGATGAACTAAATCACGTCCGAGACCTAACTGACGATAATTCTTTCCTACTAAGACGCGTCCTAGCTTGATTTCACTTGCAGTAGGGATTAGGCGACAGTAAGCCATTACTTGTCCAAACTCATCTATTTTAAAAAGATGTATTGCAGTCTTGTCCAGTTCATCAATCTCTGGATAGGCACAGTTCTGCTCAACAACAAAGACCTCCACGCGTACTTTTAGTATTGCAAAGAGTTGCTCTCGACTAAGCTCTTTAAAACTTTTTACCATCCACATAGGTTTTTCTCTCCTCACCCTACTTAATGGTCATATTATAACATATTTGCAATAAGTCATTCACTTAGAAAAGCTTTTGCATAAATGACATTAACTATCAAATAGTGTTAATGATTAAAGGAGTCGGTATTAGAAAGAAGTGCTTTATTGATGTTAGTCATATATCCCTCTCCTCACGCTCTTTTCTAGTATTTATTAACTTATTATCTTTTCAGATTTGGTCCGCAAGTTTTATAAAAATTTATCTGAGAAAAAGTGATGGAATTTTCCATCACTCTTTAGTTAATATCCGTTAGCTGACAAGCCAAAGCCCGTTTAACAGCAGGCCTTTTCGATATCCGTCTTGCCCACGCTTGAAGGTTTTGATATTCTGTTACATCAAGAAACGTACCAGCATCTTTATAGAGATCATCAAGGGCGAGTTGTCCATACCAAGACCAAATGGCAATATCGGCAATGCTATACTCATTACCTACAATATAATCTTTGCTAGCTAGTTCTCTATCCAAAAGATCTAACTGACGCTTTGTCTCCATAGTGTAACGGTTAATGGGATATTGTAGTTTCTCTGGAGCATAATGGAAGAAGTGGCCAAATCCACCGCCAACAAAAGGGGCGGCTCCAGTTTGCCAAAAGAGCCAATTAAGTGTTTCGGTCCGTGTACTCCAGTCGGAGCTGATTAAAGACTGAAACTTGTCAGCTAGGTAAAGCAAGATATTCGCTGATTCAAAAATACGAATTGATTTCTCTGTACTCTGATCAACTAAGGCAGGAATTTTTGAGTTAGGATTGATGGCAACAAAATCACTACCAAATTGTTGACCTTGGTCAATCTTAATTTTGAAGGCGTCATATTGACTTTCTTCAATGCCTAATTCCTTTAGTTCTTCGAGCATGATTAAGGGTTTGATGCCATTTGGAGTTCCTAAGGTATATAGTTGAAAAGGAGCATTGCCTTTTGGTATAACTTGCTTGAAACGGCTTCCGGCTGTTGGCTGATTGTTGTCAGTTTCTTTAGCAGTGTTTTCCCAAACAGTTGGGAGTTGATATTCAGACATAGGTTTATCCTCCTAATTTTTCTTAAAATCATCATATCAAAAAGAAGTAGCTAAAACAAAAGATAAAATTACCAAAGCAAGATGAAGTTTATACTTGATGTAAGAAGTGTCCTTTTTTGGAAATGTCATAGATGAATTCTATCGGTAGTAGTAGAGTGTAAGAAAGAGCTTATTATAAAGGTCAGGCCCAAGTCTTTTTGACTAATTTTTAATCAAGGTCTTAGGAAATAGAAGCTATCTTAAAATGCAGATGCTTTTCTCAAAAAAGTGTGGTAAAATAAGAGCAGTTTAGTTTTTGGAGGAAATTATGGCATTAGCAAAGATCGTTTATGCCAGCATGACAGGAAATACTGAAGAAATTGCTGATATCGTTGCAAGTAAATTGCAAGAACTTGGACATGACGTAGAGATTGACGAATGTACCTCAGTAGATGCTTCAGATTTTGAAGATGCTGATATAGCAATTGTTGCAACTTATACTTATGGCGATGGTGATTTACCTGATGAGATTGTAGACTTCTATGAGGATTTACAAGATTTAGACTTATCTGGGAAAATCTATGGTGTTGTTGGTTCTGGTGATACCTTCTATGATTATTTCTGTAAATCAGTAGATGAATTTGAAGAACAATTTGCTCTAACCGGTGCAAGAAAAGGAGCTGATTCTGTTAAAGTTGATTTAGCAGCTGAAGAAGAAGATATTGAGAAGCTGGAATTTTTTGCTGAAAAAATGTCAGAAGCCGTAGAAGCTATCTAATAACAGATAAGGTTTGTAAAGCAAAATACTAGGAATTCCTAGTATTTTTATTGTTTTGTTAGCTAATTTTTCTTATAATCTAGAAAAATAAAAAAAGAAAGTAGGAAATCTATGGATCTAGAGCAACTTCGTCGAGAGATTGATCATATTGATGCTCAACTAGTTATTTTATTAGAAAAGCGAATGGACTTGATTAATCAGATTGCAGCTTATAAAAAACGTGAACAGATTGAAGTTTTAAACCAGCAACGCGAGACAGCTATTCTGGAAATGGTTTCTAAAAATATCCAAAATGCTGATTATGAGAAAACGATTTTAGCTACCTTTGAGTCCGTTATGACCTATTCTCGCCTTTATCAATGCCAGAGGTTAATTCATGACAAAGACTAGCATAGACACCAGAGCAAAAAAACAAGGACTCATATTTTTAAGTCTATTTGCCATAATTATCGGTTTTCTTGTGGGTTTTTTAGACTTTGTTTTTGGAAAAGGCCTACTTATATTATCAGCTTTTAGGGATACTCATTTTTTATACTTAATTCCTTTTTTAGCAATCAGTGGTTTACTTATCATTTTTCTTTATGACCGTTTTGGAGGAAAAGCTAAAGCTGGTATGTCTTTGCTTTTTGAGGTTGGGCAGGGGAAAGAAGAGGCGATTCCTCCCGTATTAATCCCTCTAATTATTTTGTCAACTTGGATGACACATCTGTTTGGAGGAAGCGCGGGAAGAGAAGGTGTAGCTGTTCAAATAGGTGCCAGCTTAGCACACTATTTTACAAAATTTAGTCAGTTTGAAAATGCTTCTCGTCTGTATTTGGTGATTGGTATGTCGGCTGGTTTTGCTGGCTTATTTCAAACTCCCATTGCAGCAGTTTTGTTTTCTTTAGAGTTGTTGTTATTAGATCATGTTTTCTTTAGAGCACTTATCCCAACAACAATTGCAGCATTTACAGCTTCTATGACAACTCACTTCTTAGGTCTAGAGAAATTTTCAGTAGCTTTAAAGTATCCCCTAGAGCTAAGTCTAGACCTCTTTTTTAAGATATTAATATTGGGTTTATTATTTGGAATTGTGGGAAATGCTTTTGCTATCAGTTTATCACGTTTGAAAAGCTATTTCTCACACATTTTAGAGAACCCCTATCAGCGAATTATGATTATTGGATTCCTTTTATCCCTGCTTTTAATCCTTTTACATCTAGGACGCTATAGTGGCTTAGGAACAAATTTAATAGCTGCTGCTTTTAATGAAAAGCAAGTTTTGACTTATGATTGGTTTTTTAAATTTGTACTTACAGTAATAACGATTGCAGCTGGTTTTCAAGGAGGAGAGGTTACTCCCTTATTTGCTATTGGAGCCTCCCTTGGCGCAGTTTTAGCACCACTTTTTGGTTTACCAATTGAATTGGTTGCTGCCCTTGGTTATATTTGTGTTTTTTCAAGTGCGACAAATACTTTTTTTGCACCACTTTTTATCGGCTTTGAAGTTTTTGGTTCGAAAAATTTTGTTTTTTTCTTTCTAGCCCTTGTTTTTGCCTACAGTCTCAATCGTAAATATAGCATTTATAGTAAGCAGGAAAGACTAATTTTGTAAAGAAAATATCTTTACAAGTCTGGTAAAATGTGTTAAAATACACTTTGTGTGTGATGGACACATAGAAATTACGGCTAATCCGCTTAGACTGTCATCAGGTTGCTCTAAAGATTAGTAAGATAGGAGAATAGAAAATGAATCCATTAATCCAAAGTTTGACTGAAGGTCAACTTCGTACTGATATCCCTGAGTTCCGCGCTGGTGACACCGTACGTGTTCACGCAAAAGTTGTCGAAGGTACTCGCGAACGTATCCAGATCTTTGAAGGTGTTGTTATTTCACGTAAAGGACAAGGCATTTCTGAGATGTACACTGTTCGTAAAATTTCAAGTGGTATCGGTGTTGAGCGTACTTTCCCAATCCACACTCCACGTGTAGATAAAATTGAAGTTATCCGTTACGGTAAAGTTCGTCGCGCTAAACTTTACTACTTACGTGCATTACAAGGTAAAGCAGCACGTATTAAAGAAATCCGTCGTTAATTTAGCTACCAAAGGTATCTATAAGTCGACAGAAATTGAAAAACCAGCTTGTGATAAAACACAGGCTGGTTTTTAGTGTTAAAAAATGTAAATACCTAGATGCTCACTAATATTATTAAGGACAGTCAGTTATAGGGTAACAGTGAAAGCTATTTGCTAAGGTTAAGAATTATGAATAATGTTGAGTCTTTGACAGTCGAAAACGTTCAGTCTGTGATAAAATATTAAAGAAAAACGAAATGTAGAAGGAGAAAGATGTCAGCTAGAAAACTTGAAGCACCAATTGTTATGTCGGATTTACGGAAAGAGATGATAAAAATGCCAGAGGTTATTCAGGAATGTTCTGGAATTTTTATTTATGGTCGTCGGATACGTTCAGTCTTATTTAGTACAGATGTTTCTATTATTGCTAATAGCGATGCTGATGCAGTCTTGGCGGTCTACCCTTTTACCCCGCACCCAGCTATTTTAAAAAGTATTATGATTGCTTCATCGGTACCAGTTTTAGCTGGCGTTGGTGGTGGTTTAACAACAGGATTTCGTTCAGCAAATATGAGCCTTTTTTCAGAGTCAGAAGGGGCATATGCTGTAGTTGTTAACGGGCCTACAAAGGTTGAAACCATTCGTGATATTGAAGACTTCATTGACATTCCCATTATTTATACAGTGGTATCAGAACATTCTGATATTAGGGGACGGATTGCAGCAGGGGTGGATATTTTAAATATTTCTTGCGGACCAGATACTCCTCAGGTTGTTCGTAAAATTAGACAATCATTTCCTGACATACCGATTATGGCCACTGGTGGCCCTACAGATGAGACCGTCAAAGCTGTTATTGATGCTGGAGCGAATGCGGTTACCATCACTCCACCAACCAATGGTGATCTTTTTAAAAAGAAAATGATGAAATATCGAGAAAGTCATCAGGACTAAAGATTTAAACTTGCAATTCCTGATTTTCTAGGCTACAATAGATGGAGGTATAATGCCTTAGGCTCCTTAGTTCAATGGATATAACAACTCCCTCCTAAGGAGTAGTTGCAGGTTCGATTCCTGCAGGGGCCATCTGTGAAAATTGTTAATAGTGACCAAATATTTGGTCCTTTTTTCATTTTTTCGTATTAAGGAAATCTTCTCTTCGTACCTGTAATCTAAAGTGGTTCGATAATATAGAAAGTAGGATAGAATGGCATATCATAAGAGAAGCCTTGATCATAAAATTGACTATGGCATTATCACTCCCGTTTTTTGTTTACTATTGATTGGTCTTCTGGCTGTGTATGTGGCAACTTATCATGATTATCCTAAAAATTTGACTAAAGTTATGGTTCAGCAGTTCTTATGGATAGGTTTTGGATCCTTATTTGCTTTTGTTCTCATGTTTTTTAGTACTAAGGTTTTATGGAAGCTGACGCCTTTTCTTTATACCTTAGGACTTGTTTTGATGATTTTACCTCTATTTTTTTATAGTCCACAGCTAGTCGCTGCTACTGGTGCTAGGAATTGGATTACTATTGGCTCTGTAACTCTTTTTCAACCGTCAGAATTTATGAAAATTTCTTATATTCTGGTTTTAGCTCGCCTAACTGTATGGTTTAAGGGGAAAGAGGAAAGATCAACTTTTAAGGATGATTGGAAACTCCTAGGATTGTATCTTTTATTAACCCTACCCGTGATGGTTCTATTGGGTTTACAAAAAGACTTAGGAACAGCCATGGTTTTTCTGGCTATCTTGATTGGAGTCGTGTTAATCTCTGGTATTTCTTGGTGGCTTATTTTACCGATCGCTTTTGGCGTTTTATTATCTATTGCAACTTTTTTTCTAGTTTTTATTCTCCCCCAAGGCAAGGATTTTTTCTTTAAGATGGGAATGGATGCTTATCAAATCAATCGGATTTCAGCTTTCTTAACACCATTTGAGTATTCTGAAACTATTGCTTACCAGCAAACACAAAGCATGATTTCCATAGGTAGTGGAGGACTTTTTGGGAAGGGGTTTAATCACTTAGATTTACCAGTTCCTGTAAGAGAAAGTGATATGATTTTCACTGTAATTGCTGAAAATTTTGGCTTTATTGGATCTGCAATTTTGTTAATGCTCTACCTTCTTTTAATATATAGAATGTTGAAAGTCACATTCGAGTCTAACAATCTTTTCTACACTTATATTTCAACTGGCTTTATCATGATGATTCTCTTTCATATTTTTGAAAATATAGGCGCTGCTATCGGAATTTTACCACTGACGGGGATTCCTTTGCCCTTTATTTCACAAGGTGGCTCTGCTTTGATTTCCAATCTCATTGGTGTTGGCTTGATTCTGTCCATGAATTATCAACATGTGTTGGCGGGTGAAATTGAAAGTGAACAACAATTAAGAAGAAGTTATCGTTACGACTACTAAAAATAGTGATTGTCTGTATTACTTTTCTGTAATAACTAGACAATCCTTTTATTTTACTTTCATACTATAAAATAGGGGTAAAATATGTTATAATTAGGGTTATGAATTACGAAGATTACATTTGGGACTTAGGTGGAACTCTTTTAGATAATTATGAGACTTCTACCCGAGCATTCGTGGAAACTTTGGCTACTTATCATCTTTCTGGGAGTCATGATGCTGTCTATGCCAAATTAAAAGAGTCGACAGAAGTTGCAGTTAACTACTTTGCACCTTTTGAGAGTCAGTTTCTTAATGATTATAAATTAAATGAAGCAAAGGCTTTGTCCAATCCTATTTGGCGTTCTGGAGCTAAAGAAATACTCAAAAAGATAGTAGAAGATGGGAAGCGTAATTTTTTAGTCTCTCATCGTGATAATCAAGTGTTACTTCTCTTAAAAAAGGCTCATTTAATGCAGTATTTTACTGAGATTGTGACCGCAAACGATGGTTTTGCACGAAAGCCTAATCCCGAAAGTATTCTGTACTTAAAAGAAAAATACCATATTCACAATGCTTTGGTCATTGGAGATCGTCCCATTGATTGCCAAGCAGGACAATCCGCAAATTTTGATACTTTGCTTGTTGATGAAAATAAGTCATTATTGGAGATAGTAAATTAAATGATTGAAGAAAACAAACCGTTAGAAGACAATGTACAAGAATATGACGCCAGCCAAATTCAAGTTTTAGAAGGTTTAGAAGCTGTTCGCATGCGTCCAGGAATGTATATTGGATCAACTTCATCTGAGGGCTTACACCACTTGGTTTGGGAGATTGTCGATAATTCTATTGATGAGGCCTTAGCTGGTTTTGCTAGTCATATCGAGGTTTTTATTGAAGAAGATAATTCCATCACTGTTGTTGACGATGGTCGTGGGATTCCCGTAGACATTCAAGCTAAAACAGGAAGACCAGCAGTCGAGACAGTGTTTACTGTTTTACACGCCGGTGGTAAATTTGGTGGCGGGGGCTATAAAGTCTCTGGTGGTTTGCATGGAGTTGGATCATCCGTTGTCAATGCTTTATCAACTCAGTTAGATGTTAGAGTCTATAAAAATGGTCAAATTCATTATCAAGAATTTAGACGCGGTGTTGTTGTTGATGACTTAAAAATTATTGGAGAAACCGAATTAACAGGGACTACGGTCCATTTTACACCGGATCCAGAAATTTTTACAGAAACAGTTATTTTTAACTTTGATAAACTTGCTAAGAGAATACAAGAACTTGCTTTTTTGAATCGGGGTTTAAGAATATCAATTTCAGATAAGCGCCCAGGAATGCAACAAGAAAAGGATTTCCACTACGAAGGTGGTATTGGTTCTTATGTTGAATACCTCAATGAAAAAAAAGATGTTATTATTGAAACTCCCATTTACACAGATGGAGAGATGGATGGTATTGCTGTAGAAGTTGCAATGCAGTATACTACTGGTTATCATGAAAATGTCATGAGTTTTGCTAATAACATTCATACCCATGAAGGCGGAACGCATGAGCAAGGTTTCCGAACTGCTTTAACTAGAGTAATCAATGACTATGCTAAGAAGAATAAGATTCTAAAAGAAAATGATGATAATCTGACTGGTGAAGATGTTCGCGAGGGTTTAACTGCGGTAATCTCTGTCAAACATCCAAATCCACAGTTTGAAGGCCAAACAAAAACAAAATTGGGGAATTCTGAGGTTGTCAAAATTACGAACCGTTTGTTTAGTGAAGCTTTTCATCGTTTTTTATTAGAAAATCCTCAAATTGCTAGAAGAATTGTTGAAAAAGGTATTCTAGCCTCTAAGGCAAGGATAGCAGCAAAACGTGCACGTGAAGTTACGCGTAAAAAATCAGGTCTAGAAATTTCAAATTTACCAGGAAAACTTGCGGACTGTTCCTCTAACGATGCTAGCCAAAATGAACTTTTCATCGTCGAAGGAGACTCTGCGGGTGGTTCTGCTAAATCTGGACGAAATCGGGAATTTCAAGCAATTTTACCTATTCGTGGTAAGATATTAAACGTTGAAAAAGCGACGATGGATAAGATCTTAGCTAATGAAGAAATTAGAAGCTTGTTTACGGCTATGGGAACGGGTTTTGGCGCTGATTTTGATGTAAGTAAAGCAAGATATCAAAAACTAGTTATCATGACAGATGCTGATGTTGATGGAGCTCATATTAGAACGTTACTCTTAACATTAATTTATCGCTTTATGCGACCAGTTCTTGAGGCAGGTTATGTTTACATCGCTCAGCCACCAATTTATGGTGTTAAAGTCGGCAATGAAATAAAAGAATATATTCAGCCGGGTGTCAACCAAGAAACACAATTACAAGATGCTTTAGAAAAATATAGTAGTGGCCGATCAAAACCCTCAGTTCAACGTTATAAAGGTCTAGGAGAAATGGATGATCACCAATTATGGGAAACAACTATGGATCCTGAAAATCGTTTAATGGCAAAAGTAACAGTTGATGATGCTGCTGAAGCAGATAGAGTTTTTGACATGTTAATGGGTGACCGTGTTGAGCCAAGACGTGAATTTATTGAAGAAAATGCGGTCTATAGTACGCTTGATATTTAGTGAAATATCCTTTGAAAAGCACTTTAAAGTATGTTATAATCGAAACGTTATAATGTATTTTTGATAAATTTTAATAAAGTAGCGAACTATCACTAAATCTAGAATTGAATTTAATAAAAAGTGATTACACCGCATAAAATAAGGAGATTAAGATGTCAAGCGGAATTATTTTGCTCATTGTAGCTATAGTCCTACTTGTGATTATTGCCTATTTAATAGGAGTCATTATTAGAAAACGTAATGAGTCATTGATTAGTAGTCTAGAAGATAGAAAAGTAGAACTATTTGGCTTACCTGTAAATGATGAAATTGAGGAAGTCAAATCCTTACATTTGATTGGTCAAAGTCAAACATCTTTTAGAGAATGGAACCAAAAATGGGTTGATTTAACCCTCAATTCTTTTGCTGATATTGAAAATCATTTGTTTGAGGCCGAGAAATTGAATGACACTTTCAATTTTATTCGCGCCAAACATGAGATTAACAATGTCGAAAGTCAGTTGAACTTGGTGGAAGAAGATATTCAGTCTATCCGCGAAGCTTTAGATATCCTAAAAGAACAAGAAGAAAAAAATAGCGCTCGTGTGACGCATGCTTTAGATTTATATGAAAACCTTCAAAAATGGATCTTAGAGAATGATGATAATTTTGGTTCAACTAAACCTGAAATTGACAAACAGATGAAAAATATTGAGACTGAATTTTCACAGTTTGTCACTTTAAATTCTTCTGGAGACCCAGTTGAGGCTTCTGAAGTGCTTGATCGAGCTGAAGAGCATACGATTGCGCTTGGTCAGATTACAGAACAAATTCCAGCAATTGTTGAAAAACTTGAAACACATTTTCCAGACCAATTAGATGATCTTGAGTCAGGTTACCGTCGTCTATTAGAAGAAAACTATCATTTTGCTGAGACTAATATTGAGGCACGTTTTCAGGAAATTAGAGAAGCTATTCGGACAAATTCTTCTGATTTAGCCAATCTTGATTTAGACAGTGCTAGGGAAAATAATGATCATATACAAGAACGTATCGATTCATTGTATGATTTGTTTGAACGTGAAATAAAGGCTCATAAACAGGTCGTAAGAGACAGTAAGATTATTCCTTCCTACTTAGCACATGCTAAAGAAAATAATCGAAAGCTTGCTGATGAAATGGCACGTTTATCACGTAAGTATATCATTACTGAAAACCAAACTTTAAATGTAAAAGCTTTTGAAAAGGATATCAAAGATGTTGAAGAAAATGCTCTTGAACTAGCAAAAGATATCTCGAATCAAGAAGTTCCTTACTCGGAATTGCAAGTTCTTTTTGATAAATACTTGAAAAAACTTGGAGCTGTGGAAGCGGGTCAAATTGAAGTCTTTGATTCTATTAAGGATATTGAAGCCATTGAAGTAAAGGCTCGCAAAGACGCTGATAAGTTTGTGGCTCAACTTCATATGATCAAGCGTTTTATCGAAAAACGTAATTTACCTGGGATTCCTCAAGATTATCTCAATGTTTTCTTTACAACATCAACGCAACTCGAAGCTTTAATGGACGAACTAAGTAAAGGTAAGATCGATATCGAGGCTATCGTGCGTTTATCTGATATTTCAAGTGCTTCAATCGCAAACTTAGAAGATTATACTTACCAAGTTGTCGGAAATGCTACCTTAACAGAACAATTATTACAGTATTCTAATCGTTATCGTAGTTTTGAAGCTGGGGTGCAATCTTCCTTTGAAGTAGCTATGCATTTATTTGAGGTTGAACATGATTATCAAGCTTCATTTGATGAAATTTCTTATGCATTAGAAACAGTTGAACCCGGTGTTACCGACAGATTTGTGAATTCTTATGAACGAACAAAAGAACGGATTCGATTTTAAAGTTTGAGCACCTTGCTCGAACTTTTTTATATTGCCTTTGATTATAATTTTCTGTAAAATAAGAACAGTATTTGAAAGCTTATTGTATACAATGAGGGAGAAATGATGAAAGATGTAAAAGGTCTTCTACTTATGGACGTTGATTCGACCCTAATTAAAGAAGAAGTGATTGATTTACTAGGGCAAGAAGCTGGCATAGGTTTGGAGATTGCAGAAATTACTGACCAAGCAATGAATGGCCTACTAGATTTTGAAGAAGCATTACGAGAGCGTGTTAAACTGTTAAAAGGCTTACCTATCTCAGTTTTTAAACAGGTCTATCAGCAAATTCATTTACAAAAAGGGGCTAAAGAGTTAATTGAAGTTATGCATGCTAAAGGTTTTAAAGTGGGGGTGGTCTCTGGAGGATTTCATGAAATCATTGATCCCTTAGCCCATGAATTGAAACTTGATTATGTCAAGGCTAATAAACTAGAGGTTAGTGGTGGTTATTTGACGGGACAAGTCGCTGGGCAAGTCGTTAATAAAAATGTTAAATACCAGTGTTTATTAGATTGGGCTAGTGAAAATCAACTACAATTAGCTGATACTATCGCCATGGGAGATGGGGCCAATGATTTGCCAATGATACAAACAGCTGGAATCGGAGTCGCTTTTTGTGCCAAGAGTATCGTTAAAGCGCAAGCACCATATCAAATAAATAAAGCAGATTTAATGGAACTGCTTCCCTTAATTGAAAAGCGAGAATTGTCAAATGAATAGAATTAACCTTATATGCCTAGGTGTGAGAAACATGGAAGATTCGGTAAAATTTTATCGAGATGGTTTGGGTTTTGAAACAAAAGAAAGAAGAACCAGCCCAGAAGTTATTTTTTTTAATAACGCAGGTACAAAACTAGAACTGTACCCGATTGAAGAGCTAGCAGCTGATTTTGGAAATGGTTTGCCAACTCTTCTAGAAGAGCATTTTAACGGAATGACACTTGCTTATAATGTTAGAACAAAAGAGGAAGTCTTTCAGGTGATAGCATTGGCGAAAGCAGCTGGCGCTAGAATTTTAAAGGAGCCCCAAAGTGTTTTCTGGGGAGGATTTCATGCTTACTTTGCTGATCCTGATGCCTATGTATGGGAAGTTTGTTGGAATCCGGAAATGGCATTTGATGATCAGGGGATGGTCATTGTTTGAGGGGATTTAGTGTTATCAGATATTGATTATCAGAAGGCAAGTCCCAAGTTGTTCTAGAGAGTTATGATATTAGTTATTGCAACGAGACCTTTGCTCAAGTTAAGGAAGATACGAATAGTGGTAACTTCAATTAAATAATTATAAAAAGAAACCAGTATGCACTATCTATCTCGATTTAAGATAAAAATCTTAGAATGGAGATTAAAGAGTGCATGCTGGTTTCTGCTTGTCGCTAATGATTATTATTTCAGTTTAAAGGTAAAGGCCGAGTAGTAGACTGTTTTGTGTCTTTGGCTATTCTGGCTATTTTCCAAACAAGTGTTGCCAAAAAGATTTTTTTTGTTTGGTGTCCTCTGTATTTTTTTGTTGGGATAGAGACGATGTGATGGAAGTTTCATTTAAATTGACAGCATGGTCGGTGTGTAAAACAATGGCAAATGGTGATTTGGCGCTTATTTCATCTACAATCGTTGTAGGGATATTTCTTTTACTTGCTAATTTCATATAAGCCATTTGATAGTCAGATTCTAACTCTGAGGACAACTTTAATGATAAAGGGGAGTAGTGTTCGACCAGACTTGGTAACAGTCGTTCAAATTCCAGCTTTGCAATATCATTTTCGATACCTTCAAGCGGTATTGTTAAGAGAACTCTTTCAGCAAATGTTCCTAAATAATAACGCTGCTGGTCAGGATCTAGACGATACTCTCCGTGGGCGCTTTTTAATACTTTTTGGTCTAATGAATCCATAATATCCTCCTTAAATGGGAATAAGCTTATTAACATTATACTGATTTTTAGATTAAAAAGCTATTAAAATATGCATTCTGAAACTTTCGATAGTTTTCAGAAACATAAGAAAAAACAAGGCAAAAGTTAGTGATTGTTTTCGTAAGCTCGTTTTTTAAGTTGAATCTGCTTAGTTTTTGTGGTATTATTAACATGTAAAATATTAAAACTCATAAGGAGAGTATTATAATGTCAATTATTACTGATGTTTACGCTCGCGAAGTCCTTGACTCACGCGGTAACCCAACACTTGAAGTAGAAGTTTATACTGAATCAGGTGCATTCGGACGTGGTATGGTTCCTTCAGGAGCTTCAACTGGTGAACACGAAGCAGTTGAACTTCGTGATGGTGATAAATCTCGTTACCTTGGTCTTGGTACACAAAAAGCTGTTGATAACGTTAACAACATTATCGCTGAAGCAATCATCGGTTACGATGTTCGCGATCAACAAGCTATCGACCGTGCGATGATCGCTCTTGACGGTACTCCTAACAAAGGTAAACTTGGTGCTAACGCTATTCTCGGTGTTTCTATTGCTGTAGCTCGTGCGGCAGCTGACTATCTTGAAGTTCCGCTTTACACATACCTTGGCGGATTCAACACTAAAGTTCTTCCAACTCCTATGATGAACATTATCAACGGTGGTTCTCACTCTGATGCTCCAATTGCCTTCCAAGAGTTTATGATTATGCCAGTTGGTGCACCTACTTTCAAAGAAGCTCTTCGTTGGGGTGCTGAAGTTTTCCATGCTCTTAAGAAAATCCTTAAAGAACGTGGACTTGTTACAGCTGTTGGTGATGAAGGTGGCTTCGCTCCTAAATTTGATGGAACTGAAGATGGTGTAGAAACTATTCTTAAAGCTATTGAAGCTGCTGGCTATGAAGCTGGTGAAAATGGAATCATGATTGGTTTCGACTGTGCTTCATCAGAATTCTACGATAAAGAACGTGGTGTTTACGATTACTCTAAATTTGAAGGTGAAGGTGGAGCAGTCCGTACTTCTGCTGAACAAATTGACTACCTTGAAGAATTAGTAAACAAATACCCAATCATCACTATTGAAGATGGTATGGACGAAAATGACTGGGACGGTTGGAAAGCTCTTACTGAACGTCTTGGTGGACGTGTTCAATTGGTTGGTGACGATTTCTTCGTTACAAATACTGACTACTTAGCACGTGGTATCAAAGAAGAAGCGGCTAACTCAATCCTTATTAAAGTTAACCAAATTGGTACATTAACAGAAACTTTTGAAGCTATTGAAATGGCGAAAGAAGCTGGTTATACTGCAGTTGTTTCACACCGTTCAGGTGAAACTGAAGATTCAACAATTGCTGACATTGCAGTTGCAACAAATGCTGGACAAATCAAAACAGGTTCATTGTCACGTACAGACCGTATTGCTAAATATAACCAATTACTTCGTATTGAAGATCAACTTGGTGAAGTTGCTCAATACAAAGGTATTAAATCATTCTATAACTTAAAAAAATAAGTGCTGAAATTACAGTTAGTCATGATAAGAATATGACTGGCTAAGCTTAAAGGTTAGTAGAAAATGAAAAACTTGGGGAAACCCAAGTTTTTTTGTGCTTTTATTAGAGTCTCTCAGGATAAGTAATAGTGGCGAATACTTTTATCTACTTCCTAATATTGGTTAGATAATACTTGCGTTAAGAGTTAGTAGGATAAATTAAGGATGTTGAAAAGTTTGGCAATAGCTTTTGCCGTTAAATAAGCTATGATTATCACTGTATTTTTTCATTGCTTTACTCTTCTTTTTGTCATATTTATTATATTCTTTATTCTTTTTAGGAGTACTACGATAGTGAGGTTGATTTCCATACAAAAGTATAGTATCTCTTTTTTTATCGGCTCTTTTGTGGTATACTTAAAAGGTTGCCATGTAACCCTTGGTGCTTAGTTCCCTTTCGCCAAGCATATTACAAATGTTATTAGCCAAGTTTTCTGATAACATTAAAGGAGAAAATGATGAAATCTTATACTATCCGTGACTATGTTCATATTGCCTTAGTGGCTGCACTTTATGTCGTTTTGACTATTACACCGCCTCTGAATGCTATATCTTATGGAGCCTATCAGTTTAGAGTGGCAGAGATGCTAAACTTTTTAGCCTTTTTTAACAAGAAATACATTGTTGCTGTTACCATGGGGTGTATAATTGCAAACTTTTACAGTTTTGGCTTAATTGATGTCCTAGTTGGCGGTACGTCAACCCTTGTATTTGTCACCCTAGGGGTGGTGTTATTTGAAAAGTATAAGAATGATTACTTATTTAATGGATTACTAAACAAAGCTTTTCTTTATTTTTCTCTATTTTTTGCAGCTTCTATGCTTACAGTGGCAATAGAGTTAGTTTTTGTTGCTAAATTGCCATTCTTTATGACATGGTTTACGACTGCAGTCGGTGAATTTACGTCGCTTATCATTGGAGCTTTAATTATTAATAAATTAGCTAAGCGTATTGATTTAAGTCAATGATCTTAGATTGAAGACAGATTTTCTAAATAGATTAGAGTCTGTTTTTTTATTTCTAAAGATGGTAGACTCAATCACGTATTTGAAAGGAAATATGATAAAATAAAGGTATGGAAAAAAGAATTATTGAGTTAACAAATCTCTTGAATCAGTATCGACAAGAATATTATACAAATGATAATCCTACTGTCAGTGATCAAGAATATGATAAACTTTATCATGAATTGTTAGCATTAGAAACAGAATATCCCGAATTTATTCAAAAAGATAGCCCGACACAAGGAGTTGGTGGGCTTATTTTATCTGGCTTTGAAAAATATCAACATCCGTATCCGCTGTATAGTTTACAGGATGCTTTTTCGCAAGAAGAGTTAGTTGCATTTGATCGGCGAATTAAATTAGAATTTCCAATAGTAACATATGTGGCCGAACTTAAGATTGATGGCTTGTCTATTTCCTTAAATTATAAAGGCGGAAAATTAGTAACAGGTGCCACACGAGGGGATGGCTCTGTTGGGGAAAATATCACTGAAAATATTAAAAAAATTAAAGACATTCCACAAATTTTAAAAGAGCCCATTGATATCACGGTTCGGGGTGAGGCGTATATGTCCAAACACTCTTTTCAGATGATTAATGTCGAAAGACAAGAAAATGGGGAAACAGAGTTTGCTAATCCTAGAAATGCAGCAGCAGGAACTCTTCGCCAGTTAGATACCTCAATTGTGGGCAAAAGAAATTTAGCAAGTTTTCTCTATCAGGAAGCTAGTCCTAGTCAGGAAAGTACCCAAGTAGCCGTATTAGACAAATTGTCTTACTTGGGGTTTTCTGTCAATAACCACCGTATGGTATCATCTTCCATGGAAGACATTTGGCAATTTATCCAAGAAATTGAGGCAGATCGTGCTCAATTGCCTTATGACATTGACGGTATAGTGATTAAGGTGGCTGACCTTGCAATGCAAGAAGAGTTAGGTTTTACTGTAAAAGCCCCACGTTGGGCAATTGCGTATAAATTTCCAGCTGAAGAAAAAGAAGCTGAGATCTTATCTGTGGATTGGACGATAGGCCGAACTGGGGTTGTAACACCTACCGCTAATTTAACACCAGTTCAGCTTGCAGGAACCACAGTAAGTCGCGCTACACTACATAATGTTGACTATATTGCTCAAAAAGATATTCGTATTGGTGATACTGTTATTGTTTATAAAGCTGGTGATATCATTCCGGCGGTTTTGCGTGTTGTAACAGATAAAAGAAAAGATCAAGAACCAATATTGATTCCTAATCTCTGTCCATCTTGTCAGAGTTCCTTAACTCACTTGGAAGATGAAGTAGCCCTACGTTGTATAAATCCATTGTGTCCTAGCTTGATACAAAGAAGTTTGGAACATTTTGCTAGTCGAAACGCTATGAACATTGCAGGTTTGGGACCTGCAGTAGTAGAAAAACTATTTACTGCTCAATTAATTCATGACGTTGCTGATATTTATAGACTCAGTCGTGAGCAGTTATTGTCTCTAGAAGGTATTAAGGAAAAATCAGCTGATAAATTATTGTCTGCTATTGCCGATTCTAAAGAAAAATCAGCTGAAAAACTTCTTTTTGGTTTGGGAATTAGACATGTTGGCGAAAAAGCAAGTCGTTTATTGTTAGAAACATTTGGTGATATTGAAACCGTAATGCAATCTGATGAAGAAGCTATTGCCCAGATAGATGGCTTGGGTCATGTTATTGCTAATTCTATAGCTCAATATTTTGCTAAACCAGAAGCTCAGCAATTGATATCTGAGTTGAAATCTCAAGGTCTCAACCTAAGTTATTTGGGCCAAAGAGTAGATCAATCTGCACCACTTTATGGTCTTACAGTTGTTCTAACTGGAAAGTTAGAGGAGATGGGACGTAGCGAAGCGAAGACTAAACTTGAAAATCTTGGCGCTAAAGTAACATCTAGTGTCTCTAAAAAAACAGATGTGGTTCTTGCTGGAAGTGACTCTGGCTCTAAGTTAGATAAAGCAAAACAGTTAGGTATTAGGATTGAAGATGAACAATGGTTATTGGACTTATAGTGACGAGGTAAAAAATGACAAAGCTAAAGAGAGCTAGGCTGATTTACAATCCGACATCTGGACAAGAAATAATGAAGAAAAATGTTGCGGATGTTTTAGATATTTTAGAAAGTTATGGTTATGAAACATCAGCTTTTCAAACAACTGCAGAGCCTAAGTCAGCTCAGAAAGAAGCAAGACGTGTTGCAGAGACTGGGGTGGATTTAATCATTGCTGCGGGTGGTGATGGTACTATTAATGAAGTTGTTAGTGGCATTGCACCCTTAAAAAAACGCCCTAAAATGGCCATTATCCCAACTGGGACGACCAATGATTTTGCACGTGCTTTAAAGATTCCAAGAGGAAATCCTATCAAGGCTGCAAAGTTAATCGGGAAGAATCAAACGATTAAAATGGATATTGGGAAAGCGCGTGAAAAGGAATACTTTATCAATATTGCCGCTGCGGGGTCACTAACGGAATTAACTTATAGTGTTCCAAGTCAGCTGAAAACAATGTTTGGTTATCTTGCTTATTTGGCAAAAGGGGTCGAATTATTACCTCGCGTTAAAAATGTACCTGTTAGAATCACTCATGATGGAGGCATTTTTGAAGGAGAGGTTTCAATGATTTTTGCAGCTATCACTAATTCTGTAGGGGGCTTTGAAATGATTGCTCCTGATGCAAAATTAGATGATGGTATGTTTACATTGATTTTAGTCAAAACGGCTAATTTATTTGAGATTGTCCACTTACTTCGACTTGTGCTTGATGGTGGTAAACATGTTAATGACCGTCGAATTGAATATATTAAAACGAGTAAAATTTCTATTGAACCAAAATCAGATAGTAGAATGATGATTAATTTAGACGGTGAATACGGTGGTGATGCACCTATTGTTATCGAAAATCTCAAAAATCATATTACTTTTTTTGCTAATACTGATTTGATTTCTGATGATGCTTATGATATCAATGACGGGGAACCAGAGATAGAAGAAATTGCACAAAAATTTGCCCATGAAGTAGAAGATTTAGAAGAAAAAAACAGAAGGGTTACGAACTAATGAAGAATGCTGTTACGGTACATTTCCATTCTAAAGATGGGAGTTATTTTGACTTCAATTTATGGAAATGGCGTGATGGCGAACTTGGAAAGGATGCCTTTTTCACAAGTTTTGATAGTTTTGGTCTTGTGGCACAATTAGATTTTGATGCCCCTTATTTTTTAAACCATGTATATGTTATTGTTAAAAAACATTATTGGCGCTATAAAACCAAAGATTATCGAATAGAAAGAGCTTACGGTTTACCTAAAACTGAGATTTGGTTGGTAGATGGTGATGACACCGTCTATTATTCTCGGCAGGCAGCAATAGCGAGCCATTGTTACAAAAATCGTGAAGCGCATGCTTTTGATATGGTTGTTAATAGCAGAGCTTTTGATCAAAAATGGGGCTTTTCGGGCTGGCTAGGTTTTTCCTATTCGAAAGAAAAAACGGAATTTCGTCTTTGGGCTCCCACGGCACTAGCGGTAGAAATTGTTTTATTTTCTTCAACTGCTGAGAATGCTAGTGTTTTAGCTGTTTACCCTATGATGCGTGGTGAGCATGAGGATAGGAATGATCATAGCCAAAATACACATGGAGTTTGGTTTATCAATCTAAATGGCGATTTAAATTATCAAGCTTATATGTACCGTGTTCACTATCGTAAGAGAACTTTTAAGGACACACGTGACCCCTATACTATTGCTACGACAGCAAAGGGGAAACGGTCAATTGTTATTGCCCCTGAACATTTAAGACCAAAAGGTTTTTCGGTAAAACAAAAAGAAGGGGCATGGTGGAGACTTGATAACCCTAATCAGGCAGTTATTTACGAGATGCATGTCAGAGATTTTTCGATTTCAGAAACATCAGGAGTTAGTGCAGAAAATAGAGGTAAGTTTAAAGGTCTATTTGAAGGAGGTACTACCAATTCCTACGGGGACTCCAGTACTTTTGACTATGTTAAAGGTTTAGGCGTGACACATATCCAATTGCAGCCTCTCTTTGATCATCATCAGACCTTGGCGGAAGATGGAAATTATGCTTATAACTGGGGTTATGATCCTGAAAATTATAATGTTCCTGATGCTAGTTTCACTAGTAACCCTGATGAACCGGCTACTCGAATTCTCGAATTGAAAGAAGCTATTCAAGCATACCATGACGCTGGTATTAATATTATTATGGATGTTGTTTATAATCATACTTATTCGTCACGAGATTCAGTTTTTCAACTAACAGTTCCAGACTATTATTATCGAATGAATCCAGATGGTTCTTTTCAGAATGGCTCTGGCTGTGGTAATGAAACAGCTAGTGAAAAGGAAATGTTTCGAAAATATATGATCGATTCTATCTTATATTGGGTCACAGAGTATAATATTGATGGTTTTCGTTTTGACTTAATGGGATTGCATGATATAGAAACAATGACCTCTATCCGTCAAGCTATTAATCAAATCGATAGTCGTATCTTAATATATGGTGAGGGCTGGGATATGGGAACTGGTCTTTCTCCTGAACAAAAAGCTACAAAGGCAAATGCTGCTAAGTTACCTGGTATAGGTTTTTTCAATGATGATCAACGTAATGCTATTAAAGGTGCAGAAGTATATGGCCATCTAGAGAGAGGATTTGTATCAGGAGCAGCCACAGAAGATGTGGTAGCTAAAGCAATCTTAGCAAGTGACGAACTTGTTCCTTACTTAAGTCCAGACCAAGTTATTAATTATGTTGAAGCGCATGATAATTATAATTTAAATGACCTTTTTTGGGCACTTAATCCAGATGATGATCAAGCTACACATAGAAAACGAGTACAGTTAGCGACAGCGATGACCATTTTAATGCAGGGAGTGTGCTTTATGCAAATAGGGCAAGAATTTTTGCGGACCAAGAGGATTGCTACAGGTCAAAATGGTTGTTTAAGTCAGGAAGATTTACAACGTGCGATGAATTCGTATAATGCGCCAGATGCTGTGAATCAGATTGACTGGGGACAGGTTACAAAAGAATCAGAAACAATAGAATTTGTGAAAAAATTGATTCAATTGAAAACCAAAACGAAACTCTTTTCATATCAGACATTTTCTGAGATTAGAAAGCATGTCTACCTTGAATCATCCCAGTGTGATAGTGGGTTTATCAGCCTTACTGTGGAAGATAGAAAGAAGTATCAAGTCATTTTCACATCTTTCAGCAAACGCTTGCAATTGAAAAATCAAAGTGCTATAATTGTAACAAATGATAAGCGCTTTCAAATTGAGACCGATTTTATTGATCAATTGACAGCATTGGTCCTTGATATCACAGAGTAACCTGAAGATTCAGGTTACTTTTTGTTTTATTTTAGTCCCAACTTATTATTTAGAAAATTAAAGAAAGAGAGATTGATGGATAAAGAACTAGCTTTATATACATTTGGTTTAGGTGAAAATTATCGGATTCAAGATTATTTTGGTGTTCATGAAACAGTAATGGATGGTCAGAAAGGATTTGTTTTTAGAGTCTGGGCACCAAATGCCGAAGCAGTTTTTCTGATTGGAGACTTTACTAACTGGTCATCCCAAAAGTTGGAAATGGCGAGAAATCAAGCTGGAGTGTGGGAAGTTTTTACAGATTTACCTCATGAAGGAGATATCTATAAATATTTGGTCAGACGACAAGGTGGTCAAGAAGTTGAAAAGTTAGATCCTCTCGCTATTCGTTTTGAAAATAGACCGGGAACAGGTGCAATTGTTAAACCATTAAAAACCAAAAGATGGAAAGATTCTCTTTGGATGGCAAGGCGTAAGCGGTTTGGATTTAAAGAGCGTCCCGTATCCATTTATGAAGTACACGCTAACTCTTGGAAAAAGGATCAAGATGGGAAACCTTATCAATTTAAAGAATTAAAGGAATACCTAATTCCCTATTTAAAAGAAATGCATTATACTCATGTTGAATTCTTACCTTTAATGTCTCACCCTTTAGGAATGAGTTGGGGATATCAGTTGATGGCCTATTTTGGTTTTGAGACAACTTATGGTAGTCCAGAAGATTTCCAAGATTTTGTAGAGGAGTGTCATGTTAACAATATTGGTGTCATCCTTGATTGGGTTCCTGGGCACTTTACACAAAATGATGATGCACTAGCTTATTATGATGGCACGCCAACTTATGAATATGAGGATTACCATCGTGCTCATAACTATAGTTGGGGAGTATTGAATTTTGACTTGGGAAAAAATCAAGTACAATCTTACTTAATATCGAGTGCTCTGTACTGGATAGAAACCTTCCACATTGATGGCATACGTGTAGATGCTGTTAGTAATATGCTTTATTTGGATTATGATCAAGGGCCTTGGCAACCAAACAGTGAAGGTGGTAACCATAACCTTGAAGCAATTACCTTTTTAAGGAAGCTGATTCAAGCTATCAAGAAGGACCATCCTGATGTTATGATGATTGCAGAAGAAGCAACATCAGATATTCCCATAACAAAATCGATTGATGAAGGAGGCCTCGGTTTTGACTATAAGTGGAATATGGGGTGGATGAATGATATTCTCAAGTTTTACGAAATGGATCCCTTTGATCGAAAATATCATTTTAACCTAGTAACCTTTAGCTTTATGTACTGTTTCAATGAAAATTATATTTTGCCTTTTTCTCATGATGAAGTGGTTCATGGTAAAAAAAGTTTAATGCATAAAATGTGGGGTGATCGTTACAACCAATTTGCAGGGTTACGGACGTTGTTAACCTATCAAATCTGTCATCCTGGGAAAAAATTACTTTTTATGGGATCTGAATTTGGTCAATTTCTAGAGTGGAAACACGATGATCAGTTAGTTTGGAGCAACCTTGAGGATGAGATGAACAGTAAAATGTTAGCATTCACATCGCTATTG
Source organism: Streptococcus porcinus (assembly GCF_900475415.1). Classification (NCBI taxonomy): domain Bacteria; kingdom Bacillati; phylum Bacillota; class Bacilli; order Lactobacillales; family Streptococcaceae; genus Streptococcus; species Streptococcus porcinus. The sequence continues at coordinate 1,264,122 of NZ_LS483388.1, read as the reverse complement.
AACCAGTTTTATCTAGATCATAATATGCTTTGGCAGGACGATTATACTTATGATGGGATTGAAATTATTGATGCAGACAATGCCCAAGAAACGATTCTAAGTTTTACTCGTAAAAATAAAAAGGGCGAGTTTATTTTATGTGTATTTAATATGACCCCAGTTGAAAGACGAGGATTTTCCATAGGTGTGCCACAAAAAGGTATTTATGAAGAGATTTGGAATACAGAATTAGAATCCTTCGGCGGTGTTTGGAAAGAGCATAATCCTATAACTGAGAGTAAGAATGAATCTTGGAGAGACTATCAAACAACACTAACTTTTACTTTACCTGCTTTAGGGGCAAGTATTTGGAAAATAAAAAAACGCAAGTAATGCTATTTAAAGCAGTGATTAAGTTTGTTTTGGGTCCAAATGACCATGAAAGGAATATCTATGAAAAATGAAATGTTAGCTCTTATTCTTGCTGGGGGACAAGGTACACGTCTGGGTAAGTTGACTCAAAGCATTGCTAAGCCAGCGGTACAATTCGGTGGTCGTTATCGGATCATTGATTTTTCGCTTTCTAATTGTGCTAATTCAGGGATTGATAATGTTAGCGTTATTACACAGTACGAACCCCTAGCCTTAAACTATCATATTGGAAATGGTTCCTCTTGGGGATTAGAGGGGATTAACCGAGGAGTTACTATCTTACAGCCATACTCAGCCACTGAGGGGAACCGTTGGTTCCAGGGGACTAGTCATGCCATTTATCAAAACATTGATTACATCGATAGTATCAATCCAGAGTATGTTCTTATTTTATCTGGGGATCATATTTACAAAATGGATTATGACGACATGTTACAAAGTCATAAGGATAATCTAGCGAGCTTAACAGTTGCTGTTTTAGATGTCCCATTAAAAGAAGCAAGTCGTTTTGGTATTATGAATACAGATAATAGCAATCGGATTGTCGAATTTGAGGAAAAACCTAAGCAGCCTAAATCAACCAAAGCTTCAATGGGAATCTATATTTTTGAATGGAAACGCCTAAGAAGTATGCTTGTTGATGCAGAAAAAAATAATATCGACATGTCTGACTTTGGTCAAAATGTTATCCCTGCTTACTTAGAAGCTGGTGAAAGAGTTTATGCTTATCACTTTAGTGGTTATTGGAAAGATGTGGGAACCATAGAATCACTTTGGGAAGCCAATATGGAATACATTGGAGAAAATAACGCTTTGGATAGTCGCAATAGGTCTTGGAAAATCTATTCTAAAAATCATATTGCACCACCAAATTTTATTTCGGAACATTCAGAAGTCAAAGACTCTCTTATTGTTGATGGCTGTTTTATCTCTGGAAAAGTAGATCATTCTATCCTTTCTGCCAATGTTCAAATGAAGTTGGGATCAGAAATTAAAGATTCCTTTATCATGTCGGGAGCCATCATTGGGGAGAGGGCCAGAATTACGCGCGCCATTATTGGGGAAGGGGCTGTCATTGGTAATGATGTCGTTATTGATGGAACTAATGAGATTCAAGTCGTAGGCTATAATGAAGTAGTGGGGGTTTCAAATGAAGAGTGATAAATATTCAGCAATTTTAGGTAGTGCTATTGGTTTTCCAGAAATGGGAGGTTTGACCGATAAGCGTCCATTAGCTAATTTGCCATTTGATGGGAAATATCGCTTAATTGACTTCCATTTATCTAATCTGGCTAATGCAGGTGTTAAAAGTATTTATGGTATTTTTCGAGCAGAAAATATTCGTTCCGTTTTTGATCATATTCGTAGTGGCCGTGAATGGGGACTAAATTCATTACTAAGTCATTACTTCTTGGGTTTCTATAATACTAAAGAAGATTCAAAGGAGACTGATGCTGACTACTATGATCAAATTCTGACCTATCTCAGAAGGTCTGGCTCAGATCAAACAATCTATATGAGTTGCGATATCCTCTGCAATATTGAACTAGAACAGGTTATTCACCTTCATAATGCTAACAAACGTAATATTACTGTTGTTTATAAGAAAATGCCTGTTGATTCCATTTCTTCTGAAAATGATATTTTAGAAATTGATGAAACGGATACTGTAATTGGTAGAAGTAGTGTCCGTGAAAAAGAAGGCATTGAAAAAATGTCTGCGGGCATCTATATTATTAATACCGACTGGTTGATAAGGGAGATGGAAAAAGAAGCTCAAAGAGAACAACCTCAAAAACTACGCTTCTTGCTACGTGATCTGACTGTTAATGAAGGAGCACTTGCCTTTGAGTATACTGGTTATATGGCAAATATTCATTCTATCAAATCATACTATGATGCTAATATGGATATGTTAGATCCTTTAAAATTTTATTCACTTCTATATTCAAATCAAAAAGTGTATACTCGTGTTAAAAATGAAGAAGCTACCTACTTTGCCGAGGAATCAGAAGTCAATAATTCACAATTTGCCTCTGGTAGTGTTATCAAAGGTACCGTTAATTATTCAATTATTTCGCGAAATTGTCATTTAGAAAGTAATTCATATATAAACCATTCTATTATTTCACCTAAGGTTACAATAGGAGAGGGTTCTACCGTAGAATACGCAATTGTTGACAAATCTGTTACGATTGCACCAGGGGTCCTTATCCGAGGAAAAGAATCTGACCCGATTGTTGTTGCTAAAGAGAGTCAAGTGACTGAGGATATGATTAAATGAAAATATTATTTGTAGCAGCAGAGGGAGCTCCCTTTGCAAAAACTGGGGGACTAGGGGATGTTATTGGTGCCTTGCCTAAATCCCTTGTAAAACACGGTCATCAAGTTGCCGTGATGTTGCCTTATTATGATATGATTGATCAGAAATTTGGACAGCAAGTGGAAGAAGTATGTTATTTTTACACTAATGTTGGTTGGAGAAGGCAATATGTCGGCATAAAAAAGCTTATTAAAGATCAGGTTACTTTCTATTTCATTGATAATCAATACTACTTCTTTAGAGGACATGTTTATGGAGATTGGGATGATGGTGAACGTTTTGCCTTTTTCCAACTTGCAGCTCTAGAAGCGATGGAGAAAATTAATTTTATTCCAGATTTACTACATGTCCATGATTATCATACGGCTATGATACCTTTCTTGCTAAAAGAAAAATATACTTGGATTCAAGCTTATCAGAACATCAAAACTGTCTTTACTATCCATAATATTGAATTTCAAGGGCAATTTGATTCAGCTATGCTTGGTGAGTTATTTGGTCTTGGTATGGAACGGTATGAAGATGGAACCTTACGATGGCATAATTGTCTTAATTGGATGAAAGCAGGAGTGCTCTATTCCGATAAAATAACGACAGTTTCGCCATCATATGCTCAAGAAATCCAAACACCGGCTTTTGGAAAAGGGTTAGATCATTTGATGCGAATGGAAGCTGATAAATTGTCTGGTATTGTGAATGGTATTGACACGGACTTGATAGATCCTAAGAACGATCCTTATCTAGACTATCCTTTTTCAGTAGATGATCTCTCTGGAAAACGTAAAAACAAGGCTAGTCTGCAAAAGAAGCTTTGTTTGCCAGTCAAAGCAGGAATACCATTAATCGGGATTGTTTCTCGTCTAACCGACCAAAAAGGATTTGATTTGGTGGTTTCGGAACTTGATAATCTTTTAAAACTTAATATCCAAATTGTTCTTTTAGGCACTGGTTACCAGCAATATGAAGAAGCATTTTCATGGTTTGCTCAGCAATATCCAGATAAGTTATCTGCTAATATTACCTTTGACTTAGAGTTAGCGCAACAGATCTACGGGGCTTGTGATCTCTTTTTAATGCCAAGTGCATTTGAACCTTGTGGTTTATCTCAAATGATGGCTATGCGATACGGCACCCTACCCTTGGTGCATGAAATTGGAGGATTAAAAGATACGGTACAAGCATACAATCGCTATAAAAAAACGGGGACCGGTTTTGGCTTTAACCATTTTTCAGGTTATTGGCTAACACAAACACTACTTTTAGCATTAGATGTTTATGATCATCATCAAGAAGATTGGGAAAAACTTCAAAGGAATGCGATGACACAAGATTTTTCTTGGGACACTGCAAGTCTTTCTTATTTAACTTTATACGACCAGATTGTAGACCAGAATTGAGAGCATACCTTTAAAAGCACGAAAGGATATTATTCGTACTTTTAAAGGTATCTTTCTTAGTTATGATAGAGTTGCAGAGCGATTGACAAACTTTGTGTTATCTGTTCATAACTGTTATAATAAGATTGTTAAGCTATCCGAATTTTTAAGAATGTAACCCTAGAAAACACCTGCTTTATGAAGGTTAGTAAAGGTTTAAGAAAGCGTCACCAGTTTTCAGAAATTAGTTGACATTCTTAATTTTAAGGAATAGAATAGCAAAGTAAAAAATATTTTAAGGAGAATTCAATTATGAGTCCTATTTTCGCATTAGCTATCGCCTGTATGGGTGTATCACTTGGTGAAGGTTTCTTGATGGCCAATCTTTTTAGAGCTGCGTCTCGTCAACCAGAAATTATTGGTCAGCTGCGTTCATTAATGATCATGGGTATTGCCTTTATTGAAGGTACTTTCTTCGTTACTCTTGCTATGGCATTTATCTTAAAATAAGTTTTTAAAATAAGGAATAAAGTAAGTTCTAAATATTTGTTTCTCATGTTGAGATGCAATAGTTAAACTTACATTTAATGTCATTTTAAAGAATAAAGGAGGGTTTAAATTGGGAGAAGTAACTCCAACACTGACACTCGGTCCAGTAACTATTGATTTAACCCTACTAGTTATGTGTGTAATCACAATTGCTTTAGTTTTCTCGTTTGTTTATTTTGCAAGTCGAAACATGACTTTAAAACCTAAAGGAAAACAAACAGTTCTTGAATACTTGATTGATTTTATATCTGGTGTTACGGATGAACACGTTGAAAAGCAATTTAGAAACCAATACTCACTATTCTTTTTCTGTCTCTTTCTTTTTGTGATGGTGGCGAATAACTTAGGTTTAATGACTAAATTAGAAACAAGTCATCATATGAATCTTTGGACATCACCAACTGCTAATATTGGCTTTGACCTCTCTCTTTCAATTTTAATTTCATTGATTTGTCAATTTGAAGGGATTCGTCAAAGAGGTGTGAAAGCCTATATCAAACGTTTTTTCACACCTGGGATAATGAGCCCGATGAATATATTAGAAGAATTTACAAATATTATTTCATTGGCACTTCGGTTATATGGAAATATCTTTGCTGGTGAGGTAGTAACTGGTTTGATCTTAAAATTAATTGCAGCTAACACATTATGGTTTCCAGTTGCTTTTATTTTAAATATCGTTTGGACTGCCTTTTCAATTTTTATCTCCTGTATCCAAGCGTATGTTTTCACTAAATTAACTTCTATGTATTTAGGTAAAAAAGTCAATGAAGAAGATGAATAGGAAAGGAGTACTTACATGGAATTAACAGTAGGTGAACTTATTGGGAATTTTATCCTAGTATCAGGTTCAGTACTTGTTTTGTATCTCCTTATCAAAAAATTTGCGTGGGGAGCTATTAGTGGTATTTTAGAAGAACGTTCTGCAAAAATTGCTACTGATATAGATAAAGCAGAAGAAGCTCGTCAGAGTGCTGAAACATTGGCTCAAAAACGCGAATTAGAATTAGCTGGAGCAAAACAAGAAGCAAATCAAATCATTACTGATGCTAAGGAATTAGGTCAAGTAAAAGGTGACAAAATAATTGCAGATGCATCTGAAGAAGCAAGCCGCTTAAAAACACAAGCTGAAGCTGACATTCAACAAAGCAAAACGGATGCCATTGCAAGTGTCAAAGCAGAGATGTCTGATTTATCAGTTCTTTTAGCTGAGAAAATTATGGGTTCAAACCTTGATAAGGACGCTCAAAGTCATCTTATTGATACTTATCTCGATGAGTTAGGAGATGCCTAATGACAAAAAAAGAACAGGCGCTTGTTGCACAGTATGCTAAAAGCCTTGTTGAGGTTGCTGTTGATCATGAATGTGTTGAGGACGTTAAAAATAATATTTTAACGTTAATGACAATTTTTGAGTCAACAGAACTTAATAAAACCTTATCGAGTTTAGCTGTTCCACAAGCTGAAAAGATGCATTTAGTTAGGTTATTAAAGGATACTAGTTCAGTATATATCAACAATTTACTTGAACTGATTATCTTGAATCAGAGAGAAGCATTTTTATTTGAGATACTTAATTCTGCACTGAGAGAAATAGAACAAGTAACAAATGAATATGATGTTAAAGTCATATCAACTGTTCCTCTAAATGAGGGACAAAAATCTCGTGTCAAATCGCTTGTTACAAAGAAATTTGGTTTACAGACAGGTCGATTAGAAGAAATCATTGATGAATCTCTTATTGGTGGCTTTATTATACAAGTTAACAATAAAGTCATCGATACTAGTATTCAGCAACAACTACACGAATTCAAAATGAAATTAATATAGAAAGTGGTGTGACTTTTGGCAATTAATGCACAAGAAATTAGCGCTTTAATTAAAAAGCAAATTGAGAACTTCCAGCCAAATTTCGATGTCACAGAAACTGGGATCGTTACTTATATTGGTGACGGTATCGCACGAGCTCGTGGTTTAGATAATGCTATGAGTGGTGAACTTCTTGAATTTTCTAATGGTGCTTTTGGTATGGCTCAAAACTTAGAAACGAGCGATATCGGAATTATCATTCTTGGCGACTTTTCAACGATTCGCGAAGGTGATGTCGTTAAACGCACAGGAAAAATTATGGAGGTTCCAGTAGGTGAAGCTCTTATCGGACGTGTTGTGAATCCACTAGGACAACCTGTAGATGGCTTGGGAGATATCGCAACAACAGGTTTTAGACCAGTTGAAGCGGTTGCTCCAGGCGTTATGCAACGTAAATCCGTATCTGAACCTCTTCAAACAGGTCTCAAAGCTATTGATGCTTTAGTTCCTATTGGACGTGGGCAACGGGAGTTAATCATCGGTGATAGACAAACTGGTAAAACCGCGGTTGCTATTGATACAATTTTGAACCAAAAAGGTCAAGATATGATTTGTATCTATGTTGCTATCGGGCAAAAAGAATCAACTGTTCGTACTCAAGTTGAAACCTTACGAAAGTATGGTGCTCTTGACTATACTATTGTTGTTACAGCCTCTGCTTCGCAACCATCACCGTTACTCTTTATAGCACCTTATGCAGGTGTGGCAATGGCTGAAGAGTTTATGTATCAAGGTAAACATGTTTTGATTGTCTATGATGACTTATCAAAACAGGCAGTAGCTTACCGCGAGCTCTCGCTATTACTTCGTCGCCCACCAGGTCGTGAGGCATACCCAGGTGATGTCTTTTACTTACACAGTCGTTTGTTGGAACGTTCAGCCAAAGTTTCTGATGCTTTGGGTGGTGGCTCGATTACAGCGCTACCATTTATTGAAACACAAGCTGGAGATATTTCTGCTTACATCGCAACAAATGTTATTTCAATTACTGATGGACAGATTTTCTTGCAAGAAGATCTCTTTAACTCAGGGATTCGTCCAGCCATTGATGCCGGATCTTCTGTTTCACGTGTTGGAGGATCGGCTCAGATTAAGGCTATGAAGAAGGTTGCAGGGACTCTTCGTCTTGATTTAGCGTCTTATCGTGAATTAGAAGCCTTTACTCAGTTTGGCTCTGATTTAGATGCTGCCACTCAAGCGAAGCTTAACCGTGGCCGTCGAACAGTTGAAATTTTAAAACAGCCCTTACATAAACCTCTTCCTGTGGAAAAACAAGTTGTTATTTTATATGCATTGACTCATGGCTTCTTAGATGATGTGCCTGTGAATGATATTCTTGCATTTGAAGAAGCATTGTATGACTACTTTGATATGCATTATAGCAGCCTTTTTGAGACAATCCGTACAACAAAAGATCTCCCAGATGAAAATGAACTAAACGATGCTATTAAAGCATTTAAAGCTCAATCACATTTTGAATAAGGAAGGGATGTAAGTATGGCAGGCTCTCTAAGTGAAATTAAAGCAAAGATTAATTCAACTGAGAAAACAAGTAAAATTACAAGTGCCATGCGGATGGTTTCTTCAGCAAAGTTGGTCAAATCGGAACAAGCTGCGCGTGATTTTCAAATTTATTCATCAAAAATTCGTCAAATAACAACAGATTTTTTAAAGGCAGAATTAACTGGTGGAGGTTCTAACAACCCAATGTTGGTTTCCCGACCAGTTAAGAAAACGGGTTATATTGTTATTACCTCAGATAAAGGATTAGTTGGGGGCTATAATTCTAAAATTTTAAAATCTATCATGGAGATGGTTGAAGAATATCACCAAAACGGTGATTACTCAATCATTTCAATTGGAAGTGTCGGTTCAGATTTTTTCAAAGCAAGAGGGATGAATGTCTCTTTTGAACTTCGTGGCTTAGCCGATCAGCCAACTTTTGAAGAAGTATCTAAGATTATTTCACAATCTGTAGATATGTTTCAACATGAAATTTTCGATGAATTATATGTTTGTTACAATCATCATGTTAACAGTTTGACTAGCCAAGTTCGCGTTCAACAAATGTTGCCGATTTCTGATTTGGTTGCTGATGAAGCAACTGAGGAAGGTGTCTTGGGGTTTGAACTAGAACCTGATCGCGATAGCATTTTAAATCAGTTATTGCCTCAGTTTACTGAAAGCTTAATTTATGGGGCAATTATTGATGCCAAAACGGCAGAACACGCTGCAGGGATGACAGCCATGCAGACTGCAACTGATAATGCGAAAAATGTTATTAATGATTTAACCATTCAATATAATCGTGCTCGTCAAGCAGCAATTACACAGGAAATTACTGAAATTGTAGCTGGAGCAAATGCGTTAGAATAAACTTATCGTTCACTAGAATGTTGAACCTTAAGATTAGGCATGTCATTTTTACAAAATTACTATAAAACGTAATCTCAAATTGAGATAATGTTTTCAAACTGACATAAGGAGAAATAAATGAGCTCAGGCAAAATTGCTCAGGTAGTGGGTCCAGTTGTTGACGTTGTGTTTGCAACTGGTGAAAAATTACCAGAGATTAATAATGCATTGATAGTTTATAAAGATAGCGATAAGAAAGAAAAAATTGTTCTTGAAGTTGCTCTTGAACTTGGGGACGGAATGGTTCGAACAATCGCTATGGAATCAACTGATGGGCTTACTCGTGGATTGGAAGTTTTGGATACTGGTCGCGCTATTAGTGTACCAGTTGGTAAAGAAACTTTGGGGCGGGTCTTTAATGTGCTTGGTGATACCATTGATTTGGAAGAACCATTTTCAGAAGATGCAGAACGTGAACCAATCCATAAGAAAGCACCAGCTTTCGATGAATTATCAACATCATCAGAAATTCTTGAAACAGGTATCAAAGTTATTGACTTGCTTGCCCCTTATCTGAAAGGTGGTAAGGTTGGTTTATTCGGTGGTGCCGGAGTTGGTAAAACCGTATTAATTCAAGAGTTAATTCATAATATTGCCCAAGAACACGGTGGTATCTCAGTATTTACCGGCGTAGGTGAAAGAACTCGTGAAGGGAATGACCTTTATTGGGAAATGAAAGAATCAGGTGTTATTGAAAAAACAGCCATGGTCTTTGGACAGATGAACGAGCCACCCGGTGCACGGATGCGTGTTGCTTTGACAGGTTTGACAATCGCTGAATATTTCCGTGATGTTGAAGGTCAAGACGTGCTATTATTTATCGATAATATCTTCCGTTTCACCCAAGCTGGTTCGGAAGTATCTGCCTTGCTAGGTCGAATGCCGTCTGCTGTTGGTTACCAACCAACGCTTGCTACTGAGATGGGTCAATTACAAGAACGTATCACGTCCACTAAAAAAGGATCTGTTACCTCTATCCAGGCAATCTATGTGCCTGCTGATGATTACACTGACCCAGCCCCAGCAACAGCATTTGCCCATTTGGATTCAACAACGAATTTGGAACGTAAATTGACACAGATGGGTATCTATCCTGCTGTGGACCCTCTAGCTTCAAGTTCACGGGCCTTATCGCCTGAAATTGTTGGTGAAGAGCATTACGCTGTAGCAACCGAAGTTCAGCGTGTCTTACAACGCTATCGTGAGCTTCAAGATATTATTGCTATCTTGGGTATGGATGAGTTATCTGAAGATGAAAAGACATTAGTTGGACGTGCACGTCGCATCCAATTCTTCCTTTCACAAAACTTTAATGTTGCTGAACAATTTACAGGTCAACCTGGTTCCTATGTTCCAGTAGCAGACACAGTTCGTAGCTTCAAAGAAATTCTAGATGGGAAATATGATCATATTCCTGAAGATGCTTTCCGTTCAGTTGGCCCAATTGAGGATGTTCTCGAAAAAGCTAAAAAAATGGGATATTAGTGAGGTTCTACTATGGCACATATGACAGTTCAAGTAGTAACACCTGACGGAATTAAATATGATCATCAGGTGAAATTTATCTCAGTAGCGACGCCTGAGGGTGAAATGGGAATTCTCCCTAATCACATTAATATGATTGCCCCCTTGGTTATTCATGAAATGAAAATTCGCCCTACCGACGATGTTGACAGTGTAGATTGGATTGCTGTGAACGGTGGTATTATTGAAGTAAAGGATAATGTTGTTACCATTGTAGCTGATTCTGCCGAACGTTCACGCGATATAGATATTAGCCGTGCCGAACGTGCTAAAAAACGTGCCGAGCGTGATATCGAAGAAGCGAAATCAACTAAGGATATTAACCAAGCTCGTCGTGCTGAAATTGCCTTACAGCGTGCTTTGAATCGGATTAATGTTGGAAAAAAATAAAAATTGGCTCTAGTGATAGAGTCTTTTTTATTTTGACTGAAATCCTATTCTTGTTCCTATACTTTTGGTATAATATTGCTATGGAATATATCAATAATTTATTAAAATTAATCAGTCATTTACTTTTTATCGGTATTAGTTTTCAACTATTGATTAGTCTTTTTGACTGGTCTAAAATCATTTATCGCAGTCCTGAAAATATTGGTAAATTAAAACTTTTTGTTTTTTTCCTAGCTATTGTCTTGGGCTATTTGGTTAGTCATTTTATTTTGGAGCTAATTCAAATGAGTCAAACCCTCTTCTAGTACTTGGTTAAGGTCTGAAAATTAGAAATGTGATATAATTTTATATTATAAAGTCAAAGGAAATGGAGAAAAGCGTGGATAAAATTATTATTGAAGGTGGGACAACGAGATTAGAAGGTGAAGTTATTATCGAAGGAGCCAAAAATGCAGTGCTCCCTTTGTTAGCGGCAACCATCCTACCATCAGAAGGAAAAACGGTTTTACGTAATGTTCCCATTCTTTCAGATGTTTTTACCATGAACAATGTAGTACGTGGTCTCAATATTCCGGTAGTATTTAATCAAGAAGCAAATGAAATTGTTGTAGATGCCTCTGGAGATATTTTGGATGAAGCACCTTATGAGTATGTTAGCCAAATGCGTGCTTCTATTGTTGTTTTAGGCCCGATTTTGGCTCGAAATGGTCACGCAAAGGTTTCTATGCCAGGAGGCTGTACAATTGGTAGTCGTCCGATTGACTTGCATCTAAAAGGCTTAGAGGCTATGGGAGCAGAGATTAAACAGAGCAATGGAGATATCACAGCAAGTGCAACTCGCCTCAAAGGAGCAACAATTTATATGGATTTCCCGTCAGTTGGAGCTACTCAAAATCTAATGATGGCAGCAACTTTAGCTGAGGGTACGACGACTATTGAAAATGCTGCACGTGAACCAGAAATTGTTGATTTAGCCCAACTCTTAAATAAAATGGGAGCTATTGTCAAAGGGGCTGGAACTGAAACGTTGACTATTAAAGGTGTGACTGAATTACACGGTGTTGAACATGACGTTGTTCAAGATCGGATCGAAGCAGGTACTTTTATGGTTGCGGCTGCCATGACGTCTGGCAATGTTCTTGTTAAAGATGCTGTTTGGGAGCATAATCGTCCTCTTATTTCCAAATTGAAAGAAATGGGGGTTGAGGTTACAGAAGAAACAGATGGTATTCGTATTAAGTCTGATACTTCCAAACTAAAACCTGTGACAGTGAAAACTTTACCACATCCTGGTTTCCCAACTGATATGCAAGCACAATTCACAGCTTTAATGGCAGTTGTTGAGGGTGAGTCAACAATGATTGAAACTGTTTTTGAAAATCGTTTCCAACATCTAGAGGAAATGCGCCGTATGGGGCTTCATTCAGAAATTTTACGGGATACTGCGATGATTCATGGGGGTCACGATTTACAAGGGGCACCGGTCATGTCCACTGACCTTCGTGCAAGTGCTGCTCTTATTTTGAGCGGTATGGTAGCCAAGGGGAGAACTACTGTTACAAAGCTCTCACACTTGGACCGTGGTTATTATCAGTTTCATGAAAAATTAGCAAAATTGGGTGCAAAAATCGAACGTATAAGTGAGGACTAGTGATGACGACTGGATGGAAATATGTTGCTAAACAAGTTGGTTTACTGGTGGTAGTAGCATTCTTGGCTTGTTTATTTTTAGCTATTGGTTTGATGATTGGCTATAGCATATTTGGCGATGGTCAACATGCCTCATCGATTCTGTCAATAGCCAAATGGACAGAGTTAATTAATAAATTTACTGGAAAGTAGGCTTAGCCTACTTTTTGACTGAGAGGAAAAATGTCTAAAAAACAGCCACATTTCAAAAAGCTTAATGGAATTCTGCTAGCTCTGCTCATTACTGGGCTAATAGCCTTCACCAATGGCCATTACCTTGCATCCAATAACCCATTGCAGCAAGTGTTACATGCTATTTCTGGTCAAGGGAACAATCAAAAAGACTCTAAAAATTCGACTAATCCTGCCACACCTAGTTATCAGTTAGCTAGCTCGGTGCTTACCCCGCAAGTGAAAAAGCAATTAGGTCAGAAAATTGTGTGGAATGGTGCAGGTGCTTTTATCGTAAATAACAATAAAACTAATTTGAAGGCGAAAGTTTCAAGTTTGCCTTATGCAAATAATGAAGTCAAGATAGTTGAGAGTAAGAAAGTGCCTTTTAGAGCCAACGCTTTGTTAACCAAATCAACAAGACAATATCGTAATCGTAATGAAACTGGTAATGGTTATACCTTCTGGAAGCCAGTGGGTTGGCATCAAATCCACGGCTTGCCAGGTGAATATGATCACGCTGTTGATAGAGGTCATTTATTGGGTTATGCCTTGATAGGTGGCTTAAAAGGCTACGATGCTTCGACCAGCAATCCAAGCAATATTGCAGTACAAATGGCCTGGGCAAACCAGGCTTACCTCTCAGATTCAACAGGACAAAATTATTATGAAACTTTAATCAGAAAAGCTTTAGATAGAAATAAACGAGTTCGTTATAGAGTGACCTTACTTTATGAAAAGAATAATATTATTTCTAGTGGTAGTCACTTAGAAGCAAAATCGGATGATGGTCGTTTGGAATTTAATGTTTTTGTACCAAATGTTCAAAAAGGGTTAAGGGTTAATTATCAAACAGGTCAAGTTGAGCAACAAAGTGATCAAAAAGCTAGCTGATTGGAATAGTAACTCGCTGACTATAGATAATTTTTATTGTTTTTTAAAAGCATTTTTGATAGAATAGTTTTAATTGAATAGAAGTCAGTGAGACTAGTAATTACAGGGAAATTATCAGGGAATGAGGGCCATAGACTGTAAGCCTTCTTGATGGAAATGTAAGGAATTCACTCACATATGATCACTAATTAAGGTCTGTTATTACAGATGAAATCGGATGGTACCGCGTGTCAACGCTCCGCTTATGTGGAGTTTTGGCACGCTTTTTTGTCCACTTAAAGAAGGGAAAACAATGGATTTACAAGAGCAATTAGAAGCATTACGAAACCAAACCTTAAATCAATTAAAAGAACTTACTGGCAATCACAGTAAAGAATTACAGGATTTAAAAGTTGCTGTCTTAGGGAAAAAAGGTTCTTTAACAGAGCTATTAAAGGGATTAAAAGATTTATCTGTTGACATGCGTCCTTTAGTTGGAAAGCAAGTTAATGAACTACGTGATGTGTTAATAAATGCCTTTGAACAGCAAGGAAAAGTTGTTGAGGCTGCTAAAATTCAAGATCAGCTTGATGCTGAAAGTATAGATGTAACACTTCCTGGTCGACAAATGGCTATTGGTAACCGACATATCTTGACACAGACCAGTGAAGAGATTGAAGATATCTTTTTAGGGATGGGTTTCCAAATTGTTGATGGTTTTGAAGTTGAAAAAGATTATTATAATTTTGAAAGAATGAATCTTCCAAAAGATCATCCAGCTCGTGATATGCAAGATACTTTCTATATCACAGATGAAATCCTGCTTAGGACTCATACCAGTCCCGTTCAAGCTCGTACACTTGATCAACATGACTTTTCAAAAGGGCCGCTTAAAATGATCTCGCCTGGTCGTGTTTTCCGACGTGATACAGATGATGCGACTCATTCCCATCAATTCCACCAAATTGAAGGTCTTGTCGTTGGTAAAAACATTTCTATGGGTGATTTAAAAGGCACCCTAGAAATGATTATCAAAAAGATGTTTGGCGAAGAACGTAAGATTCGCCTTCGTCCTTCCTATTTCCCTTTTACAGAACCATCTGTTGAGGTTGATGTTTCTTGTTTCAAATGTGGTGGTAAAGGCTGTAATGTATGTAAAGGAACAGGTTGGATTGAAATTCTTGGTGCTGGGATGGTCCACCCAAGTGTCTTAGAAATGTCAGGTGTTAATGCTGAAGAGTATTCTGGTTTTGCTTTTGGTCTTGGTCAAGAACGTATCGCTATGTTACGTTATGGAATCAATGATATCCGTGGATTCTATCAGGGTGATATGCGTTTTTCTGAGCAATTTAACTAAAAAGAACCTTCATTCAAACGAGACAGAAGTTTAGGAGGAATAGCCATGCAAAAAGAATTGTCTATTGATCTAGTAAAAGATGAGGAAATTGCAATATTAAGAGACTTAGCCATTCAAACTTTTACCGAAACTTTTGGTGGTCATAATACAGAGCAACAATTGCAAGAATTTTTTCAAGAAGCTTATACTACTGAGATACTCACTCAAGAATTAAAGAGTGAGGAAAGTCTAGTTTACTTTTTACGTTTAAATGGTGCTATTGTTGGTTACCTCAAAGTCAATTGGGGTAAGGATCAAACTGAGTATGAATTAGAAGATGCTTTTGAGATTCAGCGTATTTATATTTTAAATAAATACCAAGGTTTAGGGCTTGGAAACTATTTGTTTAAGTTTGCATTGAAAAAAGCATATGAATCAGGTAAGGCTTGGGCTTGGCTGGGTGTTTGGGAAAATAATTTAAAGGCTCAGTCCTTATATCGCAAGTATGGCTTTGAAAAATTTTCAGAACATTCATTTGCTGTAGGGGATCTTGTTGATACCGACTGGCTAATGAAGAAATCCTTGAAATAGAAAGAAAGAGATGTATGTTAGTATCTTATAAGTGGTTAAAAGAATTAGTTGACATTGATGTGACTTCAGCAGAATTAGCGGAAAAAATGTCGACAACCGGAATAGAAGTTGAGGGAGTAGAAGTTCCTTCAGCTGGCCTATCAAAATTAGTTGTTGGGCATGTTTTATCTTGTCAAGATGTTCCTGAGACATATTTACATCTATGTCAGGTAGATACTGGTGATGAGGAGCCTAGACAGATTGTTTGTGGTGCGCCAAACGTGAAAGCTGGGATTAACGTTATTGTGGCCTTGCCGGGAGCACGGATTGCTGATAATTACAAAATCAAAAAAGGTAAAATTAGAGGAATGGAATCATTAGGAATGATCTGTTCATTACAAGAACTAGGCTTACCAGATTCGATTATTCCAAAAGAATTCGCTGAAGGCATTCAGGTTTTACCAACTGATGCAAACCCTGGTGACAGTATTTTCCCTTATTTAGATTTAGATGATGAAATCATTGAGTTGTCAATCACACCAAATCGTGCTGATGCTCTGTCAATGCGTGGAGTTGCTTACGAAGTAGCTGCTATTTATGGGAAAGAAGTACATTTTCCTGTAAAAGAAATTCATGAAAGTCCTAAAGAAGCTTCTGATGTGCTTTCTGTCGCTATCGAATCAGATAATGTTCTAACCTACGCTAGTCGTGTGGTTGAGAATGTAACTATTCAACCCAGTCCACAGTGGTTACAGAATATTTTAATGAATGCTGGTATTCGTCCAATCAATAACGTTGTAGATGTTACCAATTACGTTTTGCTTTATTTTGGTCAACCAATGCACGCTTTTGATTTGGATAAGTTTGCTAACCGTTCCATTATTGCTCGTCAAGCACGTGATGGTGAAATGTTAATCACATTAGATGGTGAAGAACGTCAATTGATTTCCCAAGATATTGTTATAACAGTTAATGACAAACCTGTCGCTTTAGCTGGTGTCATGGGAGGAAAAGAAACAGAGATTGATTACGGCTCCACAAAGATTGTTCTGGAAGCTGCTGTTTTTGATGGCAAGTCAATTCGTAAGACAAGTAGCCGACTTAACTTACGTTCGGAAAGTTCATCCCGTTTTGAAAAAGGGGTTAATTATGATACAGTTCTAGAAGCACTTGATTTTGCTGCAGCTATGTTGGAGGAATTAGCACAAGGACAAGTACTTGCTGGACGTATACAGGCTGGACAGTTGCCAACCGAACCTGTTCAAGTTCTAACAACTTTGGATTATGTTAACGTTCGCCTTGGTACGGATTTAGCTTATACAGATATTGAGGAAATCTTTGCTAAGCTCGGTTTCGGCCTAAAAGGTGATGCCTCAGCCTTTACGGTATCTGTGCCACGCCGTCGTTGGGATATCAGCATTCAAGCAGACTTAGTAGAAGAAATTGCGCGTATCTATGGCTACGATAAGCTACCAACGACTCTTCCAGAAGCTGGGGGGACTGCTGGAGAACTAACTGCAAGCCAAGTTTTACGTCGGCGTGTAAGAGCAGTCGCCGAGGGAGCGGGGCTGACAGAAATTATCTCTTATGCTTTAACCACTCCTGAAAAGGCGCAAGCTTTTACTATTCAACCAAGTAAGCTAACAGAGTTAATGTGGCCAATGACCATCGAAAGATCAGCTCTTCGTCAGAATATTGTATCTGGTATGTTGGATACGGTTGCTTATAATGTAGCGCGTAAACAAAAGAATCTAGCTATCTATGAAATTGGAAAAATCTTTGAGCAAGAGGGAGATCCTAAAAGTGATTTACCGAATGAAATTGATACCTTTGCTTTTGCAATGTCTGGTTTAGTAGCTGAAAAAGATTTTCAAACGCAAGCACAGTATGTGGATTTTTTCTATGCTAAGGGGATTCTCGAGAACTTATTCCATAAATTAGGGATCAAGGTTAGTTTTGTTACTGAAAAAGAAATGGCAAGTATGCATCCTGGCCGAACAGCACGCCTCATCTTAAATAATCAAACACTTGGATTTGTTGGACAGGTACATCCTCAAGTGGCTAGTGATTATGATATTCCTGAAACCTATGTGGCTGAACTAAACTTACAAATGATTGAAGAAAGTATGAAGTCAAGTCAAATCTTCAAGGAAATCAGTAAAGTACCAGCAGTTTCACGTGATATTGCTATATTAGTTGATGATAGTACTAGCCATCAAGATATCATAAGTATTATTGAGAATCTAGGAATTAAGTATTTAGAATCTATAAAATTATTTGATGTTTATGCCGGTGCCCATATTGAGTCAGGGAAAAAATCAATGGCTTATAATTTAATGTTTCAAAATCCGCAAGAAAGTTTGCGTGATGAAGATGTTACAAAATATATGGATAAGATTACGACTGCCCTAGTAGAAGAAGCTGGCGCACAAGTAAGGTAAGATAAAAAAGGAACAAGGGATACCTATAAGTTTAAAGGTATTTGATCTTGTTCTTTTTGGTATAATAAGGTTGTTTAAAGGAGGTAGAAGATGTATCAAACAGAGATAAGAGGTGATTATCTATATCATACAAAATCAAAAGGCTATGGGGCAGAAATAGAATTATTTGGGGCAACTGATGATGGTGAAACACCAATGAGCTTGCTTAATATAGCCTTAGCATCCTGTGTCACCATGTGTATCCAATCATATTTTAAGACTTATGAAAAGATGGATGAATTATCTCTTAAAACAGAATCGCATTATGATAATCGTGCTTTTACTCTTACAGTTCACATGAAAGTGCAACTTAGCCAACAACAACAAAACCAATTGATGGCTTTTATAAAAAAGAAATGCCGTGTTAGTAAACTTCTAGCTCCAGATGTGGCTATTAAGATTGATTTCAAGACAATCTTATAATAAGACATAGATAAAATAAAAGAACTGTACCTAAGCCAGTTCTTTTATTTTATCTACAAGTTACTATAAGTTACTTCAAAGGTATTTCCGTGTTCAAGATCACCATATTGGTAACCCCTATTAAACCATCGTTGACGTTGTTCAGATGTTCCATGTGTGAAGCTGTCTGGAACGGTTTTACCATAGGTTTCTTTTTGCAAGGTATCGTCACCTACGGCATTTGCGGCCCTCATGGCTTCTTCAATATCTCCTTTATCAAGAAGGCCTTGATTTTGAACATAATTAGCCCATGCTCCAGCATAGTAATCAGCTTGGAGCTCAAGTTGAACATTAAGCCTGTTGGCGTCAGTTTGACTTTTTCCTTTACGGGCATTGGCGTACTTTTCCATTATACCTAGTTCATTTTGTACATGGTGACCAACTTCATGGGCAATAACGTATGCCATAGCAAAGTCACCAGCGGCACCATATTTTTCAGATAATTCATTATAAAAAGAAATGTCTAGATATACCTTGTTATCACCTGAACAGTAAAAGGGTCCTGAGGATGCTTGACCCTGTCCACAAGCCGTCGTAATAGAACCGGTATAGAGTACTAAGGTTGGTTTTTTGTACGTCTTACCTCGTTTTTCAAATTCTTTTCCCCAATAGTCTTCGGTGGAAGCAAAAACTTTACTAACAAACTGAACTTGTTGGTCACTAGCTTTATCACCACTTGTTCGTGTTACTTTTGTAGATTGATAGGGATTATTGTTGTTAGTCGAGTGACCTCCATTGAAGATGCCAGTTAGACCACCACCACCCATCACCAATAAGACAATTAAAAGAACAAGTTTTGTTTTCCAGCTTCCACGAGAAAAAAGGAGTTGTAGAAGTAGTCCTGCTCCGCTACCACCTCCACTGTAGGAACCAGAACTTTCATTGCGACGGTCTTCGACATTTTGGCTTTCTCTAAGATCATCAGTTTTCATTTTGTTTTCTCCTCTTTTTAGTACTTATAACTATTATAAAGTATTTTTATGAGAATTGCTTGAATATTAGGTTGAAAGTGCTGTTTTTAATTCAAAAATAGCCCTTAAATAGTTTTTGTGATTTGATTTGCTATAATAGAAGAAAGCATTCAGGAAAACGAAGGGTCAAAATGAAATTACTTTATACAGATTTGCAATATTCTTTAACAGAACTTTTAGTTACAGAGGCTGATAACTATGACAAAGAAGGGTGTCGTGTTTTTTATATCGCTCCAAATTCTCTTTCGTTTGAGAAAGAAAGAGCCGTCTTAGAAACGCTCAGTCAAGAAGCTTCGTTTGCCATTACAGTAACTAGATTTGGTCAGCTGGCTCGTTATTTTACTCTAAATGAAATTAAAACAAGTTTACCAATTGATGATACGGCTTTATCAATGATTTTTTACCGTGCTTTAGACCAATTAACAGAATCTGATTTAAAACGTTATTATCATTTAAAAGGAGATCTAGCATTTATACTGCAGTTAATTGATTTATATAAAGAACTTAAAGCAGCAAATATTGCAGTAACAGATCTTGAAATGGAAGACTCTGAGAAGAAGAATGATTTCATATCAATTTTTCTTGCTGTCGAAGACTTAATGGTAAACTACCAACTTGAAGAGACAAGTGTTCTTGATTACTTTTCTCAAGTCGTAGCAAGCGGACAAATAGATGAGCAACTTAGCCAGACAGTTCTTATCGTTGACGGTTTTACCCGTTTCTCTACTGAAGAGGCTAATTTGGTTGCGCAATTAGATACAAAATGTCATCAGGTTGTTATTGGCACTTATCTTAGTCAAAAGGCATATTCCAAAAGCTTTACCGAAGGTAATATTTATCAAGCTAGTATTGATTTTTTTCGTGAACTATCTCAAACATATCATGTCAAGGCACAATATACTAAGAGTCAGATAATTTATCCTGAGAGCTTCAGAAACCTTACTAAGCTCTTAGAAGAGCATTTTGACTTTTCTGAATCAGAGAGCCAGTTAAGTTCACAGGATAAGAACTCCTTCCAAATTTGGCAAAGCCTTAATCAAAAAGATGAAATCGAGCATGTTGCAAAGAGTATCCGTCAGAAGCTATATGAGGGTTACCGTTATAAGGACATCCTTGTTTTATTGGGTGATCTTGAAAGTTACCAATTACAGATCTGTCAACTCTTTGACAAATACGAAATTCCTTACTATTTTGGTAAAGCAGAAGCGATGTCTCATCACCCTCTTGTACAATTTATAGATGCTCTTGAGCGTATTTATCGCTATAATTGGCGTAATGAAGATATCTTGTCTCTGTTAAAAACAGGCTTATTTGGTCATTTTGAGGATTTTGATTTAGATCAGTTTGAAGCCTATGTCCAATTTGCTGATATTAACGGTTCGCGTAAGTTTGCTAAAACCTTTTTTGTAAACCCACTAGATAGTCGCGAACGTCGAAAATTTGATCTTGATGCTATAAATAGGCTTCGAGAGGTTATTTATAGTCCTTTGGAAGCATTATATAGGCAAAAGCAGCAAACAGGTGCAAGCTTTATGAATCGTTTATTGACCTTCTTAAATCAAGTTGAATTACCGACAAAGCTTGAGCAGCTTAGCTATGCTCAAAATGAAAATGAGCAGGAAAAGGATCTAGAAGTTTGGAAGGTTTTCACCTCTATTTTAGAGCAATTTTATCACATTTTTAAAGACGAACTCATTAACCTAGAACACGCTTTTAAGCTTATTAAAACGGGAATGCAGACAGCTCATTATCGAGCTGTGCCGGCAACTTTAGATGTCGTTACGATCAAATCGTACGACTTAGTTCAACCACATAGTAAGGCTATTGTTTACGCTATTGGGATGACTAGTGCACATTTTCCTAAAGTGACCTTTAAGAAGAGCTTAATAAATGATCAGGAACGTGCTTTAACCAATCAAAAGTTGCCTTCCTTTCAGCGATTTGAAGTTGCAAGTCATGAAACAACTAAAAAAAATCATTTTATGGCACTTTCCCTTTTTAATTCTGCAAATCAAAAATTGGTACTTAGTGTGCCAACGCAATTAAACGAAGTATCAGTAGAAATATCCCCTTATATTTCCTTGCTACTAGCTTTTGGTATTCCTTTAGTTGAAAAAGGGAAAAGTCGGTTCTCTGCTCTGGAGTCTGATATTGGAAATTACAAATCTCTTTTATCCCAAGTCATTGAATTGAATACTAGTCAAATGGAACTTAGTCCAGAAGAAGAAAACTTTTGGACAGTTATGTTACGCTATCTTAAAGGACGTTTGAAAAAAGAAGACCTAGTATTCCCTCAAACGAAAAAGCACTTACAAACCAAAACTCTATCCAAAGAAGTCATTCAAACTCGGTTTCCGGAAGAAAAGCCTATCCATTTATCTAATTCAGCTTTAACTGTTTTTTATGATAATCAATATAAGTATTTTTTACAATATGTTTTAGGTTTGCAAGAAACAGAGTCAATACATCCAGATGCCCGACAACATGGGACTTACTTACATCGTGTATTTGAACGGGTAATGGCAGATGCTTCAGACCTAGCTTTCGATAATAAAGTTAAAAGAGCAATCAAACAGACTAATCAAGAAGCAAGTTTCAAGTATTTTTATCAGGAAGATGCACAAGGACGCTATAGTCTTCATCTTTTAGAAGAAATTGCTAAAGCAACTGCAGATATTTTTAAAGCTCATCAAAATGTTCATGTCTTAGCCCAAGAAGAAAAATTTCAGTTGCCAATCCAGGACAAGTTGATTATTAATGGAACGATAGATCGAATTGATCAACTGGCTGATCAAAGTGTCGGTATAGTAGACTATAAGTCAAGTGCGAACGTTTTTGATTTATCTCTCTTTTTCAATGGCTTAAACTCGCAGTTACCAACCTATTTGTCAGCCTTGAAAAGGCGCTATCAAAATCATAATCCCATTTTTGGCGCTATGTACTTGCATATGCAAGAGCCAAAACTTGACTTGGCTACATATCAAGAACTGGATAGTAAGCTTTTGAAAGACCACTATAAAGAGCTCACCTACAAAGGTATTTTTATGGAAAGTGAAAAAGAACATTTAGCTTCTGGTGCCTACCACATTACCAACAATACTTTCACTGAAGAAGAAGTTGCCTTACTGTTAGCCTATAACGAATGGTTATATTTAAGGGCCGAAGAAAAAATTCGTCAAGGCCATTTTCTTATTAATCCCTACACTAAGGATGGAAAATCCGTTCAAGGGGATCAATTGAAGGCCATAACGGGATTCGAAGCTGATTTGGATTTTGGACAAGCTAGATCGCTAGTAACTGTTACGGGGAAAAATAAAAAAGAAATATTATTAGACTTAATGAAAGATAGACAGGAAGGTAACCAGTAATATGATCTTTCCAGAATTTTTAAGTGATAAGGAAATACAGGAACTGCAAAAACGGGAAGCTGGCTCTAATAAGTTACAAAAACGAACTCCTGAGCAAATTGAGGCAATCTATTGTAATGGACAGAATGTTCTGGTGTCTGCATCAGCTGGTTCAGGAAAAACTTTTGTTATGGTTGAACGGATTATTGATAAAGTGTTACGCGGTATTGCAATAGATAAGATGTTCATCTCGACCTTTACAGTTAAAGCAGCTACTGAACTGAAAGAACGCTTAGAAAAAAGACTCTTAGCCTTAATCAAAGAGAGCAGTGATTCCGAATGGAAGGCTTATTTAAATCAGCAATTACAAGCAATTCCTCAAGCAGATATTGGAACAATGGATGCCTTTACCCAACAACTCTTGTCCGAATATAGTTACACGCTAGGTATATCACCGAAGTTTCGAATCATGCAGGACAAATCGGAACAAGATATCCTTAAAAACAGGATTTATGAATCGATTTTTGCTAATTATATGGATTCAGAAGAGGCTATGACCTTTATGAAAACAGTCAAAAATTTCTCAGGAAACCGAAAAGATTCTAAAGGATTCCGAGCAATTGTCTATAGAATTTATGATTTTAGCCAATCAACTGAAAATCCTCTGGAATGGTTAGAGAGTACTTTTCTAAGAGCTAGTGAGATCTACACCGGTTTTGACAGTTTACCAGATGCTGATATAGAAGCTTTGCTCCAAAGTATGAAGAGGACAGCAGAGAGTCTACGTGATCTGACAGAATTAGAAGATTACGGACAAATGACAAAAGCAGGAAAACCCAGTGCCAAATATCAAAAGCATCTGCAGATGATAGAATTATTGCAAGAATGGTCACTCCACTTTGACACCTATTATGGTAAAGAACAGATTAGTCGATTAGCTAGAGACGTTTTGGCACTTTTACCGAGTAGTGACACTGTGACGGTCAATAAGAGAAAATACAGTATTTTTAAAGACTTACAAACACGCTTAAAAGATGTGAAGCATTTGGAAACTATTTTTGCTTTTCAACCAGAAACTTTACCATTATTAAAAAGTCTACAAGCTTTTGTCATTGATTTTAGCAAAGCTTATTTAAAAGCAAAAATAGATGAGAATGCTTTTGAATTTTCTGATATTGCCCATTTTGCGATTGCTATATTGGAAAATAATCCTGAGGTTCAAGCTTCTTACCAGAAGAAATACCATGAAGTAATGGTTGATGAGTATCAAGATAATAATCATATTCAAGAGAAGCTTTTAGAATTATTATCAAACGGTCATAATAGGTTTATGGTAGGAGATATTAAACAGTCAATCTACCGTTTTAGGCAAGCAGATCCTCTTATTTTTAATCAAAAATTCAAAGATTATCAAGAAAACTCGGAAAATGGCAGATTGATTCTGTTGAAAGAAAATTTCCGAAGCCAATCAGAAGTCTTAGAGGTTACTAATGCAATATTTTCTCATTTAATGGATGAAGAAGTTGGTGATATCCTTTATGATGCTAGCCATCGTTTATTACCTGGTAGCTCCCTTCAACGAGAAAGTTTTCCAGAAAACAGATGTCAATTCTTAATCTATGATACAGATAGTCAAGATCAGAGTCAGCACTCAGATTCTACTGAGACGCTTAGTGACAATCAACTCTCACCTGGTGAGGTAAAAATTGTTGCTAAAGAAATTATTCGTCTTCATAATGAAGAACAAGTAGCGTTTTCGGATATTACCCTACTGGTTTCTTCACGGACAAGAAATGATAATATCTTGAGAACTTTTAATCATTTGGGGATTCCTTTAGTGTCTGATGGCGGACTAGATAACTATCTACAATCAGTAGAAATAATGGTCATGCTAGATACCTTAAGGACTATCAATAATCCGCTGAATGATTACGCCTTAGTCGCCTTGCTTAAATCACCAATGTTTGCCTTTGATGAAGATCAGCTAGCTAGAGTAGCTTTACAGGAGTCTAGGCAAGATAAGGTAGAAAGTTTCTATGAAAAAATTCAAAATGCTTTATCTAATCAAGGTCTTTATCCAGATTTAGTAACTAATGAGTTACAAGAGAGCCTAATAAGGTTTGATAAGACTTTAAACCATTGGCGTCTTTTTGCTAAAAAAAATAGTTTATATGATTTAATTTGGAAAATCTATAATGATCGTTTCTACTTTGATTATGTGGCTAGTAGTCCCAAAGCGGAACAAGCGCAAGCTAATTTATATGCTCTGGCCTTAAGAGCTAGTCAATTTGAAAAAACAGGTTACAGAGGTCTATCACGCTTTATCTCAATGATTGATAAGATCTTAGAGACTGAAAACGACCTAGCTGATGTTGATATCGTTCAGGCCAAGGATGCAGTCAATTTAATGACGATTCACAAATCTAAAGGATTAGAATTCAAATACGTATTTATTTTAAACTGTGATAAAAAGTTTAGTTTTAAGGATTTGTATGCGCCAGCTATCCTTGATCGTCATCAGGGGATAGGTATTAAATACTTAGCTGATTTTAAAACTCTTTTGGATGCAGAGCAATTATCAAGTTTAAAGGTAAATTTAGAAACGCTTCCTTATCAGATTAATAAAAAATCTTTGAAGCGAGCTACTCTTTCAGAACAGATGCGCCTGCTTTATGTTGCTATGACTAGGGCTGAAAAGAAGTTATACTTGATTGGCAAGGGAAGTCAAGAGAAGTTAGGTGACAAGTACGATGGGCAAAGAGAAGGAAATCATTTGCCTAGGACAGTGCGCGAAAATCTCCAAAGCTTCCAAGATTGGTTTTTAGCTATTCGAGAAAGTTTTACACAAGAAGAACTTTATTTTGATCTTTGTTTTGAAAGTGATAGTGATTTAAGTGATAATGCTATCGGTCAATTAGCCGTCAAGGAGATTTTGGACTCTGATAATTTGGCTCATAATAGGCAGTCTGATCATATTGCACGTGCTTTAGACATGTTGGAAAAAGTTAATCAGTTAAACCAGACCTATCATGCGGCTATTCATTTACCAACGGTTCAGACACCAAGTCAGATTAAAGATTTTTATCAACCAATTATGGACTCTGAAGGAGTTGCTATTATAGAAAAAATCCGACCTCTGAGTCAAGCCTCGTTTGTACTGCCAGATTTTAGTGAAAATCCTCCCATTAATGCTAGTCAAATTGGTGCAAGTTTCCATGAATTGATGCAAAAAATTCAGGTTTCCGAAAGAGTGACGCAAGAAAGTGTTCAAAGGGCTTTGTCCCTGGTTAATGCTAGTGAGGCACTAAAAGCTAAGCTGGATCTGGATAAGGTTATTCAGTTTTTCAACCAGACAACTCTCGGACAGCTCATCTGCAATCATTATCAGAAGTTACATCGTGAGGCCCCTTTTGCTATGCTCAAAAAAGACATGCTTAGTCAAGAAAAGTTTGTGGTGCGTGGGATTATCGATGGTTATTTACTTTTTGAGGATAAAATCATTCTCTTTGATTATAAGACTGACAAATATCGCCAAGCAAGTGATCTACAAAAAAAATATGCCGGTCAATTAGCCTTATATGCAGAAGCTTTGTCACAAGCTTATAGTATAGACACGGTCGAAAAGTATCTTGTTTTGCTAGGAGGAGAAAACTTAGAAGTAGTTGCTGTCCCGTAAACCTTACATTGTAAGCTGTTTTTTAAAGATCAGAGGATTTTTAAAGGGAGTTTATGCTAAGTAAATTGAAAGAGAGAAAAAGTATTATTGTTAAGAGCAAATCTTATTGACAATTTCTCAAAAGTCATGTAATATGTTAAAGAACGTGTAAATGTTACAATATCTTGAGGAGGTGAAACATATGTCAAAAACAGTAGTACGTAAAAACGAATCATTGGATGATGCTCTTCGTCGTTTCAAACGTTCTGTTACTAAAGCTGGAACTCTTCAAGAATCACGTAAACGTGAATTCTACGAAAAACCTTCTGTAAAACGTAAACGCAAATCAGAAGCAGCTCGCAAGCGTAAAAAATTCTAATTTTAGATAAAGAAACAACCTTCCAACAGAAGGTTGTTTTTGACTTTAATAGGGTATCAAAAAAGAAGTTGGAAACCAACTCCTTTAGGATTATTATTTGCTTGCAAGTAAGTCGCGAATTTGAACGAGGAGTTCTTCTTGAGTAGGGCCAGCAATAACTTCTTCCTCTTCTTTTTTTCTGAAGGTCATTGCCTTATTAGCAGCCTTAACAACGAAGAACAAAGTTGTACCAATAATTAGGAAGTTGATAACAGCAGCAATGAAACTTCCGTATTTAACACCGTTCCATGCAAGTTCTGCAATGTTTGACACACCAGCAGCTTTAAGAACGGGATTCAGAATCAATGGTGTGATGACATCGGCCACTAATGAGTCAATGATTGCTTTAAAAGCAGCACCAATAACAACAGCAACAGCTAGGTCTAAGACATTGCCTTTAAATAAAAATTCTTTTAATTCTTTAATCATGAGAATTCCCCTTTTTTTTAATAACTTAATCATATCACAGTTTTCATATAAAAGACAGCAATTGTGTTCAATTTTAAAAATTTACAAAAAAGCTGGTAGATGGTATAATGAAATATAAAAATACAATGGGTTTTTTCTGGGGAGGTGACAGTTTGGCTATAGACAAAGAAAAGATTTCCCAGATTAAAAATGCTGTCAATATTGTTGATGTCATTGGTGAAGTTGTCAGCCTTTCTCGTTCAGGGAGACATTATCTGGGACTATGCCCTTTTCATAAAGAGAAGACACCGTCCTTTAATGTTATTGAAGATCGGCAATTTTTTCATTGTTTTGGTTGTGGTCGCTCAGGCGATGTTTTTAAATTTATTGAAGAATATCGACAAGTTCCTTTTTTAGAGAGTGTTAGCATCCTTGCTGAAAAGAGTGGTATCGTTTTAGATGTTCCCAAGCCACAAAGTCAGTCGCCTAAAAGGAAAACTCATCAAGAACTTATTGATTTACATCATGATGCTCAGAAATTTTATCAAGCTGTTCTAAAAACTACAAAAATAGGCCAAGAAGCTCGAAACTATTTATATCAGCGTGGCTTAGATGATAATCTGATTGAGCACTTTAATATCGGACTAGCTCCAGCTGAACCAGATTACCTTTATCAGGCACTTTCCAAAAAATACTCAGAAGAGACTTTAACATCGTCTGGGTTATTTAATTTATCTGAAACGTCTAATACCGTATATGATGCTTTTCGTAATCGTATCATGTTTCCTTTAGCGGATGATCGCGGTCAGACTATTGCTTTTTCAGGTAGAATTTGGACTAAAGAGGATCAAGATAAAAAACTAGCTAAGTATAAAAATTCACGAGCAACACTACTTTTTAATAAATCTTATGAACTTTATCATTTGGATAAGGCTAAGCCGGTTATTGCCAAAAAACATGAAGTTTTTTTGATGGAAGGTTTTATGGATGTCATCGCAGCTTATAAAGCAGGTTGTGAAAATGCTATCGCTTCAATGGGAACAGCGTTGACTCAGGAGCATATTAACCATTTGAAACCACTAACCAAAAAAGTGATTTTAACTTATGATGGTGATGATGCTGGTCAAAATGCTATTGCTAAATCCATAGACTTATTGTCTGATTTTCAAGTTGAAATTGTTCTTATCCCAAATAAGATGGATCCAGACGAATTTGTCCAAAAGTATTCAGCAGAAGAATTAGCTAATTTATTAGAACATTCAAGGATTAGTGACGTTGAATTTTTCATTAGGTATTTAAAGCCAGAAAATACAGATAACTTACAAGCTCAAATTGCTTATGTGGAAGAGATTGCTCGGATTATTGCTCAAGCTCCTTCAATAACAGCCCAGAATTCATATATTAATAAAGTGGCTGATAGTTTACCGGACTTTGACTATTTGCAGGTGGAACAGACAGTTAATACTTACCGAGTTCAAGATCGGCAAAGACGTCAAGTACAGATAGCTCCCTCAGAAGCGCCAGTTATGACTTTGCCGGTTACTAAAAACATTACGGCTTTAGTGAGAACAGAAAATCAACTTTTACATCGATTAATTCACCACGAGTATTTACTTAATGAATTTAGACTCAAGGACGATTTCTATTTTGACACACCAGCTCTACAGGAATTATTTCTTGTTTTAAAGGCAAATGGAGAGGTCAGTCCAATTGACTTAGCCAATCTATCGGAGGACGTGAACCAAGCTTATTATCGTGTTTTAGAAGAACATTTACCTGAGGAAGTGACCGAAAATGAAATTATTGATATTTTAGCAAAGCGTGACAAATTACTGAGGGAAAGAGATATCCATAAGCAAGGAAAACAAGTCCGAGAATCCAGTAATAATGGAGACCACCAACTGGCCTTAGAAGTTTTAGAAAATCTAATTGCACAGAAAAGGAAAATGGAATAGAGGAAAATATGACTAAAAAAAACGAAATAACAACTTTTAATGTTCAAGTTGCCGAATTCATTCGTAACCATAAAAAGGAAGGTACTGCAGTTGATGATGAGGTAACAGAAAAACTTGTTATTCCTTTTGTGTTGGACGCTGACCAAATTGATGATCTATTAGAACGTCTAACAGATGGTGGTATTTCAATTACGGATAAAGAGGGAAACCCGTCAACAAAATATATTGTCGAAGAACCAAAACCAGAAGAATTAACAGATGAACAGTTGATTGGAAGTAATTCAGCTAAAGTCAATGATCCGGTACGGATGTATTTGAAGGAAATTGGGGTTGTGCCGCTTTTAACAGGTGAAGAAGAAAAAGAACTAGCAATTGCTGTTGCTGAAGGTGATGTAGATGCTAAACAGCGTTTAGCAGAGGCAAACTTGCGTTTAGTTGTGTCAATTGCCAAACGTTATGTGGGGCGTGGTATGCAATTCCTTGATTTAATTCAAGAAGGTAATATGGGATTAATGAAGGCCGTAGATAAATTTGATTATTCTAAGGGCTTTAAATTTTCAACTTATGCAACTTGGTGGATTCGTCAGGCTATTACGCGCGCTATTGCAGACCAAGCGCGTACTATTCGTATCCCAGTTCATATGGTTGAAACAATTAATAAGTTAGTTCGTGAACAAAGAAATCTCCTACAAGAATTAGGTCAAGATCCTACACCAGAACAGATTGCAGAGCGCATGGAGATGACGCCGGATAAGGTACGTGAAATTCTTAAAATTGCTCAAGAACCGGTCTCTTTAGAAACACCAATTGGAGAAGAAGATGATAGTCATTTAGGTGATTTTATCGAAGATGAAGTGATTGAAAATCCAGTTGATTATACAACACGTGTCGTACTTCGTGAGCAGCTAGATGAAGTTTTAGATACATTAACAGACCGCGAAGAAAATGTTTTGCGTTTACGTTTTGGTTTAGATGATGGCAAAATGCGCACACTTGAAGATGTAGGTAAAGTTTTCAACGTAACGCGGGAGCGTATTCGCCAAATCGAAGCGAAAGCTTTACGAAAACTTCGTCATCCAAGTAGAAGCAAACAATTAAGAGATTTTATAGAGGATTAAACCCCTTCAGCAAAGGATTTTAAGGGTGAGTTTAAGATAAAAAGCCTGTGTCCAGTCGATGTTTAAAATAAAAAAGTAAAAACTATAGGCGGAGACTCTTAACGATGAGTTAAAAATTGGAACAGAGTTTCAGAGAACAAGCGGTAAATAAGTTACTCTACATGTTTCTAAGATTTAGCTTCGTTCTCCTAGAGTTAAGTAATCAAAATAATGAGGATGAAGGAAATTCCATGTTAGAAAATCCAAAATACAGTGAAGAGGAAATTGCAAAAATAAAAGATCGCATCCTTGAGGCTTTAGAAATGGTAATTGACCCAGAATTAGGAATTGATATTGTTAATCTAGGTTTGATTTATGAGATTCGTTTTTCAGATTCTGGCCATACAGAAATTGATATGACTTTAACGACTATGGGATGTCCTTTAGCAGATTTATTGACTGATCAAATTTATGATGTCTTAAAAGAGGTTCCAGAAGTGACTAGTTCAGAAGTAAAATTGGTCTGGTACCCAGCATGGACTGTAGAGAAAATGAGTCGCTACGCTAGGATTGCTTTAGGTATTCGTTAAAACCAATGGTGAAGAGATGAAATATTCTCTTTTTTAGTGTAGAATAATGAAGAAATAGTTAATTATTCTCAGAATATCTAATTAATAATTCTTTAAAGGAGAAGTTATGATTTTAATCACAGGAAGTAAGGGCCAGCTTGGGACAGAATTACGATATTTGCTTGATGAACGTAATGAAGAATATGTAGCTGTTGATGTTGCAGAGATGGATATCACTAATGAAGAGATGGTAGATCAAGTTTTCGCACAAGTAAAACCTACTTTAGTTTATCATTGTGCGGCCTATACAGCAGTAGATGCGGCTGAAGAAGAAGGGAAAGCTCTGAATCAAGTTATCAATGTTGATGGGACAGAAAATATTGCCAAGGCTTGTCAAAAGTATGATGCTACCTTGGTGTATATCTCTACTGATTATGTTTTTGATGGAACAAAAACAGTTGGACAAGAATGGTTTGAAACAGATATTCCTGATCCACAAACAGAGTATGGTCGCACTAAGCGATTAGGGGAAGAAGCTGTTGAAAAATATAGTAAGAAATACTATATTATTAGAACGGCTTGGGTTTTTGGTAATTATGGTAAGAATTTTGTCTTTACTATGCAAAATTTAGCAAAAACACATTCCAAACTGACTGTTGTTAACGATCAATTCGGTCGCCCAACTTGGACAAGAACTTTAGCGGAATTCATGTGTTATTTGGCAGAAAACAATAAAGCATTTGGTTATTATCACCTTTCAAATGACTCGAAAGAAGATACAAGTTGGTATGATTTTGCTAAAGAAATTTTAAAAGATACAGATGTTGAAGTAGTTCCAGTTGACTCATCAGCTTTTCCAGCCAAAGCAAAGCGTCCACTCAATTCAACGATGAATTTAGATAAGGCTAAAGCAACAGGATTTGTAATCCCTATGTGGCAAGATGCTTTACAAGAATTTTATAAACAGGATATCAAAAATAGGTGATATAAGAAGCTCTGCCCTAGTGGTGGAGCTTTTTCCTATTGGTAAAATTTCGCAAATAGACTATAAATATGCTATAATTGTTAAATGATTATAATTTAGAATGGGGCATTGTGGATGCAGGATGTATTTATTATTGGTAGCCGAGGATTGCCAGCAAAATATGGTGGCTTTGAAACCTTTGTTGAGGAATTAGTCAGCCGTCAAAACAGTGGAGCTATTCGCTATCATGTTGCCTGCTTAAGTGATTCAAAACATAAGGAGCACTTTGAGTTCAGAGGTGCGGATTGTTTCTACATCAATCCTCCTCAACTTGGTCCGGCTAGGGTGATTGCTTACGATATGATGGCACTCAATTATGCTCTGAGTTACTGCGAAAAAAATACTATTAATAATCCTATTTTTTATATTTTAGGGAATACAATAGGTGCTTTTATTGGTCTATTTGTCCCCAAAATCAAGAAGTGTAAGGGCCAATTTTTCATCAATCCAGATGGATTAGAGTGGAAGCGCAGCAAATGGTCTAAGCCAGTTCAATGGTATCTAAAGTATTCAGAAAAACAAATGACACAGAAGGCTCATTTGGTAATTTCTGATAATTTAGGCATTGAAAACTATATCAAAGAATCTTACCCTTGGGCAAAAACACAATTTATTGCTTATGGAACAGACATGGAACCTTCAGATTTAAGTTTTGAAGATGACCGTGTACGAGACTACTTTAATAAGGCCAATATCAATGAACAAAATTATTATTTAGTGGTTGGTCGTTTTGTTCCAGAAAATAACTACGAGACTATTATCAAAGAATTTATGGCTTCAAAAACTAAGCGTGATTTGGTTGTGATTTGTAATCATGAGGGAAGTTCATTCTTTGAGACATTAAAAAATAAGACACACTTAGAACAAGATGAGCGGATTAAGTTTCTAGGCACTTTGTATGACCGTCAATTATTAACCTATATTCGTGAAAATGCTTTTGCTTATATTCATGGACATGAAGTTGGGGGCACAAATCCCGGTCTCTTAGAAGCTCTTGCTCATACCAAGTTGAATTTGGTTTTAGGTGTTAATTTCAATAAATCAGTGGCAAAAACTGGCGCTTTATATTGGACTAAAGAACAGACTGTTTTAGCTCAGTTAATTGAGAGTGTAGATGGTCGCCACAACTATGATGATTTAGGTCAAGAAGCTAGAAATATTATTCAAAGAGAATATACGTGGGATAAAATTGTAGGAGAATATGAGGCCTTATTTTTAAATGAAAATTAATATCTTAATGTCAACCTATAATGGGGAACAGTTTCTATCAGAACAGATTGAAAGCATTCGAAATCAAACTGTCCAAGAGTGGCGTTTACTAATCAGAGATGATGGTTCGTCAGATAGAACACCAGAGATCATTCAGGAATATGTTGCAAAAGATAGTCGAATTCACTTCATTAATGCTGAGAATCGAGAAAATTATGGGGTTATCAAGAATTTTTTTACCCTTCTAAAGTACGAAAGAGCAGATTACTATTTTTTTAGTGACCAAGATGATATTTGGCTACCTGATAAAATAGCCGTTCAGTTAGGAGAAGCTAAGAAATATTCTGTAGAAACACCAATATTAGTTTATATGGATTTAAAAGTTGTTGATCAGCAGTTAAATGTTATTAACGAAAGTATGATTCGTTCACAATCTGGACATGCTAATACGAGACTAGTTCAAGAATTAGCTGAAAATTCAGTGACAGGGGGAGTCATGATGATTAATCATGCCTTAGCTGAAAAATGGCTGTCGCCGGATAATATTATTATGCACGATTGGTATTTAGCGCTTTTAGCAACGAGTCTTGGTAAGTTAATTTACATTGATCAACCTGGGGAGCTCTATCGGCAACACGCTAATAATGTTCTTGGAGCACGAACACTTGATAAGCGGTTTAAAATATTAAGGGAAGGTCCCAAAAGGATTTTTACTAGATATTGGAATCTCATTCATGCGTCACAAAAACAAGCACAAAAAATTATATATTCCTATGGACCTCTATTAAACCAATGGGATAGGGAACTACTTGAAAATTATATCGATATTGACCAGCAAGCTTTCTCTGAAAGAATTCGCAGAGTATTAAAATATCACTACACTAAAAATCAATGGAAACATATTATTGTATTCCGATTATTACTAATCACAAATCTATATAATGCGAGATGAACATGAAAAAAGTACTACTAATAATTCCAGCTTATAACGAAGAAGGAAGCATCGAAAAAACAGTCTCTAATATTGTGTCCTACCGAGAAGAGCACCAACTTCCTTTTCTTTTAGATTATATTGTTATTAATGATGGCTCAAAAGATAGAACAGCTGACATATTGGATGCTAAAGGGCTTCATCACATTGATTTAATTCAAAATTTAGGAATCGGTGGCGGTGTTCAAACAGGTTATATTTATGCTTTAAGAAAAGATTACGATGTTGCTGTTCAATTTGATGGTGATGGACAACATGATATCAATAGTATCGTTCAAGTGGTTATGCCAGTACTAGATGAAGAAGTAGACTTTGTTATTGGTTCTCGCTTTGTTGACAGGTCGATTGAAAATTTTCAGTCTACCTTTATGCGTCGTTTAGGCATTAATCTTATTTCAATTGCTATTAAGTTAACTACTGGTAAGAAAATTTATGACACAACAAGCGGTTATCGAGCTGGGAACAAAAAGGTAATTGCTTATTTTGCTGATCGGTATCCAGTTGCCTACCCTGAACCCGAATCAATTGTAAGTCTGTTAAAAAAAGGCTTAAAAGTAAAAGAAATGCCTGCAAATATGTTTGAACGATTAGAAGGCGTTTCGAGTATAAGAGCCTTTAAATCTGTCACATACATGATTGATGTGCTTATTTCAATCCTAATTGCAGGTTTCATGAAGGAGAAAGACTAATGAGTTTATTTTTACAAGTTGAAATGTTCCTGTTAGCCATTGTCATTTTATATGTCATCATTCGTATGGTTAATAGACATTCATTTTCTGTGAAACGGGCAACACCGTGGTTATTTATCGGTTTTTCACTTGTTTTTATTAGCTTATTTCCACAGGTCGTTTCTTTCGTGGCGCATAGGGCTGGATTTGCGTTAACAATGAATTTTCTTTTGTTTATGGCTGTCCTCTTTTTATTTATCCTAGAGATATTTGATACGACCAGTAGTACCCGCAAAGAAGAACAAATTAAAAAACTCATTCAAGAAGTTTCCCTGTTAAAAAAAGAAATAGAGGATAAAAATTCTAAATGACCAAAAAGATATTAATTGTTGTAACTTTTCTTTTACTATTGACGGGATGTAAGAAGTCAAGTAATTCTGAAAATACATATAAAAAAGTTGATATTACAGCTTATTATCATTATAATAATCAACCAATGCAAGGAATACATGTCGCGGTATTTAACTATGAAACGGCTTATAGAAAAATTAGATCTGGTAAATTCAATACATCTGATTTTTCGCACTATACTTTAGACAGTGTAAGAAAGAAATATGATGTTTATGACTCAAAAGTAAATCTCGGTGATTACCAGTTTGGACAAGGTATCAAGCATAATGATGCAGAGGCTAAAGCTATTATTAAGATTCTTTTTGAAAATTCATTAGATTACTTAACGTTTATGAATGGCTTAAAAAAAGAAGTTTTTCTATCTAATCCAGAAAACACAAGGTATAAATTTTCAAATCAGTCCGGTAAATTAATTGGGAATGTAGAGAGTGGTTTATCTATTTTAAGAGATACTACTGGGTCTAAAGATTATCGTTTAGTAAGACTTACTAATAATTCAACTGTTTATTTGGGGAATTCGAGACCGAATAAAAAACCGATATTACTTAATGGTAAACAAAAATTAAGTGGGATTTCAGCAGATCTCGGAGAAGAAATTACTTATGAAATTCCAATAACTTCACGTAAAATGCTAATACGATTATCACCCAATTTTGTTATTGATTCAGCAAATCATCATTATCAAGAAAAAATTGATCCAATTATTACTAAGAAGTCTGATAAGGGAAAACTCACGGATTCTAAATACAGTCCGACAATTGTAAATGGACAAATTAGTTATCGTATTGGAAAAGAAAATCCAGATAAAAATGATTTGGATATTATGGATAAAGAAGTTACTCTGGCGCTCTCTAAGCTTTATGCGATAAAGTCACTTAATTTTAATTTTGAAAAAAATACAAAAGATAAGCTGATTATTAAGGGGCATGTGAGCTCGAGGGTCAATTATAAGTTACCTTTGATTCTTGAAAAACCAAATGATCAAACAAGTCATATGGAAAAATCATTTGAAGTGTACAACACGAAATCATCGCAAGGTATTTTTGTTCTAGATGAAAATGGCGGTATTCTTACTCCACAAATTAGAAGTTATGGTATTAATTTTGTGACAAACAATCAGAAAACAAATAAACCAATCTCGGGAATTCAATTTATATTAGGAAGAATTCGAAAAGGGAAAGTAGAGGTTTTGGAAACAAATAAAGAGACAACTTTTTGGACTAATACTCATTTAAACCAAATAGAATTTATTAAGAAAATCAGTTGCTTTCAACCATTTTTAATTAGCGGTGAGAGGTTTACCTACGTAGATGGGAATGTTAGAGATATCCCTATCAATTATGACTTTTGGGTTTTCAATAAAAAAGAACAAAAAAAAGATAATGAACCTTTATACAAAATAAGAGGTCTTTCAGATAGATACAAATATTTTATTATTCCCCAACAAAATGAAAAGAGGGAAGTTAATAATAAGAAACCAATCTATTTTAAAGTCAATGGCAATTCTATTTCGAGTGCTAGAATAACTAATTATGAAGTTAACGGTTTTGTTTCAGATTTTAAATATGATGATCAAGAGTATAATGCTATTCCTGTTAAAAATAAGGGGCAGAAATCAGTTCATCATTTGAATCCAATATATAAGGTAGTAGGACTATTAGTTGTTGTTATTATTTCTTATATTGGCGTTATTATTTTCTTCATCAAAAAAACCTAGTTATAATGATTTCTTCAATTTGAAAGGAAATAAGATATGAAAAAAATGACCGTTTCAGAAATTAGGAAAATCCAATTGGAGATGCTTTCCTATATTGATAAAATAGCAAGAGAAAATAAAATAGAATATTCTTTAGGTGGCGGAAGTCTCTTGGGCTCTATTCGCCATCAAGGATTTATTCCTTGGGATGACGATATTGATTTAATGCTCAAAAGAAGTGACTATGAAAAGCTGATGGTAGTTTTAGCTAAAGAAGAAAATACAGAGTATAAGTTGTTGCACCATTCTGTTGAACCTAATCTATGGCCATTTGCAAAACTCTATCATACAGGTTCTATGTATCAGAGCAAGACTGATCGCATTCACCCTTGGACGGGTGTCTTTATTGACCTCTTCCCTATGGACAAATTACCTGAAAGTTCTGAGGATCGGGAGAAATTCTTTAAGAAAGTTCATAATGCAGCTGCAAACCTTATGTGTACAACCTACCCAAACTATGCTAGTGGTTCACGGAAATTATATGCTGTTGCTAGATTGATTTTAGGTTTTCCACGTTTTGTTTTGTATCATGGCCAAGCAAAAAAACGAGCACTAGTAGCAGATCAGATTATGGGAACATACAATGATCAAGATGTACCTTTTATAGGGTATACAGACTCACGCTATCGTTTAAAAGAGTTTTTCCCTGTTGAATTATTTTCAGAATATGAAGATACACCATTTGAACATTTAACAGTAAGAAAGATTAAAAATGATCATGCTTATTTAAATCAACTTTATGGTGATTCTTATATGGAATTACCGCCTGAGAATAAGCGAGAAAATCACAGTTACTACACTTGGTACTGGAAGGAGAATTAAATGAATATTGGTCTTATTTTTGCAGGTGGTGTAGGAAGCCGAATGCGCTCTAAAGGAAAACCAAAACAATTTTTAGAAGTTCATAGTAAACCAATCATTGTTCATACCTTAGAAGTTTTTGAAAATAATCCAGAAAT
This sequence comes from Streptococcus porcinus, assembly GCF_900475415.1. Classification (NCBI taxonomy): domain Bacteria; kingdom Bacillati; phylum Bacillota; class Bacilli; order Lactobacillales; family Streptococcaceae; genus Streptococcus; species Streptococcus porcinus. The sequence goes on along the minus strand of NZ_LS483388.1, from coordinate 1,226,246 downwards.
TGATGTGACTGTTGTTGTATGTGTCAGTGATTGGATTGACTACATGGAAAAACTAGTAGAAAAATTTTCTCTCAAAAAAGTTAAAGCCATTGTTCCTGGCGGTGAAACAGGACAACTTTCAATTTTTAATGGTTTAGAAGCTGCTGAAAAAATTGCTAGAGGACAAGATGATATTGTCCTGATTCATGATGGCGTTCGTCCATTAATTGATGTTCCTTTACTTTCTAGCAATATTAAAACTGTAAAGGAAAAAGGAACTGCCATTACATCAGTAGCTGCAAAAGAAACAGTTGTTTTGATAAATGAGCAAGAGGAAATTCAAGAGGTTGTTGACCGAACGCGTTCCTATATTGCAAAAGCTCCGCAAAGTTTTTACTTAAAAGATATTTTAGAAGTTCAACGTGATGCTATCTCAAAAGGAATCACTAATGCAATTGATTCTAGTACATTAATGGGAATGTACAATCGGAAGTTAACTATTGTAGAAGGGCCATACGAAAACATAAAAATCACAACACCAGATGATTTTTATACATTTAAAGCTCTTTATGATGCTAAAGAAAATGCGCAAATTTATGGATTATAAAATGATAAGTTATTCAAATACAATTGTTCAAGAAGATTTACAAGCTATTATTAAAGATCGATCTGTAGCTTGGGATAAATTAAATCATAAATCAATTTTAATTACTGGGGCGAACAGTATGTTGGCTACCTATATGATTTACACCTTAGTCTATTTAAATCAGTTTGAGGATAGCGATATTACTATTATTGCAACTGCCCGTAACTTGGATAAAGCTAAAGAGCGCTTTAAAGGATTAGTTGAAGAGAATAAAATTATTTTAATTCAACACGATGTCAATCAACCATTGTTATATGATGGGACAGTTGATTTTATTGTTCATGCTGCCAGCAACGCTAGCCCACACTATATTTTAACTGATCCAGTTGGGATAATTAAAGCTAATACTTTGGGCACACTTAATCTTTTAGAATTTGCGAAAGTAAAAGAAATTGAAAATTTTCTTTTTATGTCAACCCGTGAAATTTATGGTAAAGCAATTCAGGAAGTTATTGATGAAGAAGCATATGGAGCATTTGATATTCTAGAAAGTAGAGCTTGTTATCCAGAAAGTAAGCGTATCGCAGAAACACTTTTGAAATCCTATTCGGATCAATATCAAGTTCCATTTACCATTGCTAGACTGGCTCATGTTTATGGGCCTGGAATGGAAGTGGCAAATGATGGCCGTATTATGAGTGATTTACTAAATAATGTTCTTATGAAGGAAGACATTGTTTTAAAAAGTGATGGGAGTGCAGAACGTGCTTTTTGTTATTTAGCTGACGCAACAGTTGCCTTATTCTTGATTTTATTAAATGGAGAAATTGGTCAAGCCTACAATATAGCTAATGAAGAAGAACCTATTATGATTCGGAACTTGGCTCAGTTATTAGTTGATACTTTCCCAGATAAAGATTTGCAGGTTGTATTTGAAATTCCAAGTGAAGCTAGTAAAGCATATAGTAAAATGGGACGGACAAGATTAAGCACTGAAAAAATTGAAAAGATTGGTTGGAAAAAGAAAGTTTCCTTAACAGATGGACTTGTCAAAACTGTTAAGAGCTTTGAGGAGATATAATGGTTAGAACAGCAGTATTAATGGCTACCTATAATGGTCAAGATTTTATTGAGGAACAATTAGATTCTATCAGAAATCAAACATTGAAGCCGGATTATGTCTTACTTCGCGATGATGGGTCAACTGATAAAACCATAGAAGTTGTTAATACTTATATTTTAAAATATAATTTAAATAATTGGTCTATTCAAAAAAATGAAAAGAATTTAGGATGGCGGTTGAATTTTCGACAATTATTACTTGATTCATTATCTTTAACAGTTGATTATATCTTTTTTAGTGATCAAGATGACATCTGGTATTGGGATAAAAACGAAAAACAAGTTTCTATCATGGAAACTCACCCTTTTGTTGATGTTCTAAGTGCAGATGTTGATATCAAATTAATGTCAGGAGAGGCTACTTATCCGAAACAATTTCAATTTGATGCTAAAGCTAAGCTAACTCAGTATCCACTTGATTTTTCATATCATAATTACCGTCAAGGATGGACTTTTTGTATCAGGAAATCATTTGTTGAGCAAGTTATGAAGCATTATCAAGAAGGGTTAATGCTATCACATGATAACCTAATGACCGGAATTTCCGGATTATTAGGAACAGGATACAATTATAATTATCCTGTAGGATTACATAAACGGCATGGTGGAAATGCCAGTGGTCATTTATTGAACATACACAGTACACATTCAAGACATATCACGGAGTTGAAATTAGTAGTGAGCTATTTTACAATCGCTCGAGCCGTACTCGTTGAGGATCAACATAAGAACCTGAATCGCTTAAACAAATATTATCAATTCAATGTTGAGCGTCTTGAAAATGCTGAGAACCGGAAATTATTTTCGACCTTAAAACAAACTATTATAAAAGGTCAATATTATGATAGTTTCAGTAATCGAATAAGAGATTTAATTTTTATCTTTAAGAAATAATGGTGAGTAAATGAAAGAAAAAGCTTTGACTTTTTTTGATAGTATTTTTTCAGACAGTTCAATACACAAAACCTTTTTGGTAGTAGGCTTAATGATAACAATGTCACTTAGCATTTTTATGCCTTTTTTCAATGAACCTGATGGTCAATATCATCTAGCGGTATCGGGTCGTATTGCAAACAAAGTTATTGATACTTCTAAATATGGTGAATATAGCATTGTTTCAGGGATGAAGAGTCAAAAAGAGTCGTATCAAGATGGGACAAGGTTTGAAAAATACTATCTTAATAAGGCAAATTTTATATCATGGAAAGACGCTCCTCGTGAAGTGAACTACTCCATTTTCAACTTTGTTTTTGGTGGGCATGTTTTGCCAGCGATTGGTCTTAAAATTGGTTCATATATTTATCCTTCAATGGGAATAATGATAACCGTAGCAAGACTTTTTTCATCTTTTGTTTCAATTGTAAGTTTAACATTAATTATTAAATACTTAAGAAATGCAAAAATGATATATTTTGCTGTTTTCTTGAGTCCAGTTGCACTAAATGCTTTTGCGAGTCTATCATATGATGCAACGGGTTATCTTATTACGGCCAGTCTAATAGCAGTGTTGATAAATATTCTATCGGATCGTTTAGTAACCAAAAGACGGTTAATAATTCTTGCATTTATAAGCCTTTTGTTATTACTTGCATGTAAACAAAACTACTGGCTATTACTTATGTTGATCCCAATCTCATTACTTCAGACGAATCATACCTTAGCCCAAAAAATGACAAACAAAGTGAAGCTAGCATATGACTTTGTGAAAAGTCATATGCTGATAAAAATAGTTATCATCCTGATTGCCCTAGGAGTCTTCTATTTAGTATGTAGGTCACATGGGGGCATTTTCGTTGTTATCCGAAGATACTTGATGACATTTGGCTATAATTACTCTGGAACTGAATTGTTAAGTAATGATATTACATCTTGGTTGGCAGCACCTTATCCTACTTATAATTTTATCCCAACATGGGTTTCAGCTGTTTGGTATCTCTTATTTTTTGTAGTCTTATTTACCGAAGAAAAATTTATTAAGAGTAGAAAAATGGGTTTAATATTCCTTATGACATTCTTTTTTGGGATTTTTGGGGTATATTTTATCATGCTAGAATATAATGGAGCAAGAACAAGTTATATTGAGGGGGTACAAGGACGCTATTTCACTCCAACTTTAGTGTTATTACAAGTTTTTGCATCTAGTATAAAAATTAGAATTGAGCAAAATGGACAAAAAATTGTGCCAATTTCTTTACTATGTTTAATAGTCGTATCGAATGGACTTCTATTATTTGATACTGTTATTAGTTTGATTTTGAGGTAATTCGCGTGAAATTAATAAGAAATATGTTTTACAATACCTCTTATCAGTTATTAACGTTAATACTTCCGCTGATAACAGTTCCTTATGTATCTCGTATCTTATCTCCAACAGGAATCGGTATTAATGCCTATACAAGTTCAATTGTTATGTATTTTACTCTCTTTGGAGCTTTAGGGATTTCTTTATACGGGAATCGTGAAATTGCTTTTGTTCAAAATAACAAGTATAAAAGAAGCAAAGTATTTTGGGAATTAGTTTTCTTGAAATTTATTACGGTCTCAATTGCTTCGGTTTTTTACTTGATTTTTGTCTTCTGGACTAAAGATTGGACTAGTTTTTACCTATTACAAGGGATAAATTTGCTGGCAATAGCAACGGACATTTCTTGGTATTACTTAGGAATAGAAGATTTTAAAAGGATAGTTGTTCGAAATACGATTGTTAAGCTAACAACGGTTACATTAACATTTATTTTAGTAAAAACTAAAAATGATTTGGGTTTGTATATCTTTTTAATAGCTTTTGCAGCTTTACTTGGGAATTTAACGGTTTGGTCACAACTCAAAGAAGAAGTTATACGAATCCCTTTTAAAAGACTTTCAATTTTTAAACACCTGAAACCAACTTTGATGCTCTTTTTGCCACAAATTACAATGCAAATTTACCTATCATTGAATAAAAGTATGTTAGGTGCAATGGATAGTGTTGTCAGTGCTGGTTATTTTGATCAGTCAGATAAAATTATTCGGATTTTATTTACAATTGTTTCAGCTATTGGTGGGGTTTTTTTACCACGTTTGTCAAGTCTCTTTTCTAATGGAAAAAAAGAAGAAGCTAAATCATTACTCATCAAATTAATAGATTTGAGTAATGCTATTTCAATGCTTATGATTGCTGGTGTTGTAGGAGTGTCCTCTACTTTTGCAACCTTCTTTTTTGGGAAAGACTATGCCCAAGTAGGCGCTTTAATGGCTGTTCAATCCTTTATGATAATTTTTATTTCTTATGGTAACGCTTTAGGAACCCAGTATCTATTAGCTTCAAAGCGGACAAAAGCGTATACCTATTCAGCAGTTGTTGGGCTAATTATAAATGTCATTGGTAATATCATTTTAATTCCAATTCTTGGTGCCATGGGTGCCATTATATCAACAGTTTTAACTGAGTTCGCAGTGTCTTTATATCAAATAATCTCTTTACGAGATGTCTTTAGTATTAAGGAATTAACAAGAGGACTATTGCGTTATTCGCTTGCAGCACTTGTAACGGCTTCCCTAATTTATTATATGGATAGTCATATGTCTATCTCCTTTATAAACTATGGACTTCAAACAATTGTAGGGGTATCAACTTATATTATTATTATCTATCTGTTGAAAACACCAGTTATTGATCTATTTAGAAACTTTAAGAGGGGACTATAAAATGCCAATATTAGCAGGGATTGTGACATTCAATCCAGAAATACAACGTTTAAAAGAAAATATTGAAGCCATTAAGCCTCAAGTAGATAAAGTGATAATTGTCGATAATGGGTCACAAAATTGTGATGAGATTTGTCAGGTTTTTCCTGATTTGACCATCATTAAATTGAATGAAAACCTTGGAATTGCAACAGCGCTTAATAAGATTGGAAATTATGCTATTGAGTATGCTTTTGATTGGTTCCTTACCTTAGATCAAGATACAGTCGTTTTTAATGATCTTATTGCTAATTATAAATCTTACATAAATTTGCCTAATGTTGGTATCTTAACCTGTTTGTTTAAAGATATTAATAAGACTAGTGATGAAAGCTACACATCGGAATATGAAGAAGTTACAAAATGTATTACTTCGGCAGCTTTTATGAAAACAAGTGTTTTCGCTAAATCTGATAAATTCGATGAAAAAATGTTTATTGACCTAGTGGATTATGATTTGAACTATCATTATGAAAAATTAGGATATAAAACATATCGCATCAATAAAATTGGATTTCTTCACGAAATTGGTAATGCAAGTCCAATCAAATTTTTAGGAAGAGATGCTTATACATCCAACCACAGTGCATTTCGAAAATATTATTTTGCTCGTAATACCATTTATCTTAGTAAAAAATATGGCTTTAACAAGGAAACAAAAAATAACTACATTGTTCTGAGAGATGAGTTTATTAAAATTGTCTGTTTTGAAAAGCATAAGTTGTCAAAAGTGACTGCAATGGGTAAAGGTATTATCAAGGGTTTATTTATGAAAGTTGACAATAATGACAGATAAGAAAACAATTCTATTTTTCTCCGGTTATTTTTTACCTTTCTTGGGTGGGATTGAGCGTTATACTGATAAATTAACAACTGAATTGGTTAAGCTGGGTTACGACATTATTATTGTAACCACCAATCATGATTATTTACCTAATTATGAAGTAGATAATAGTCGTAAAATTTATCGTTTTCCATCTAAAAAGCAATTTAAACAACGCTATCCTATTTTAGATAAAAATCAAGAATATCATGATTTATATAATAAACTTTTAGCTGAAAACGCAGATTATGTCATCTGTAATACCCGTTTTCAATTGACAACTTTAATGGGTTTAAACTATGCTAAAGCTAAAGGGCTTCCAAGTATTGTTCTTGATCATGGTAGTAGTCATTTTACTGTCAATAATAAAGTATTGGATATTTTTGGTGCCATTTATGAGCATCTTTTGACTGGTTTTGTTAAATCTTATTATCCTCAATTTTTTGCAGTATCCGAACGGAGTTCAGAATGGCTTGAACACTTTTCGATTAAGTCAAGTGGTGTGATCTATAATTCCGTTCCGGATAATTTAGCAGATCAATTTAAGGGCGCTAGCTATTTACCTAAAAAAGAGCAAGAATTATATATAACTTATGCTGGTCGAATTCTCAAAGAGAAGGGTATTGCTATGTTGGTTGAAGCATTTGAGGAAGCTAATTTTCCAAAAAATATCCACTTACAAATTGCCGGTGATGGACCTTTACTTGAGGAATTAGTTAGAGTGAACAAAAATGGGAATATCCACTTTTTAGGTAAGTTGAATTTTCAAGAGACCATGTCTTTAATGGCCCAATCAGATATTTTTGTTTATCCTTCGATGTACCCTGAAGGCTTACCAACGTCGATTTTAGAAGCAGGATTGTTGGGAACAGCCGTAGTTGCTACGGATCGTGGTGGTACAACTGAAGTCATTACCAATGATCAATTGGGAATTATTATTGAAGAAGATAAAGATTCGCTGAGAGATGCACTACAAACCCTAGTTGATGATTCTGCTAGAAGAGTAAATTTACAAAAAAATATTCAAGAACGGATTAAATCAACATTTGTTTGGTCAGTAACAGCTAAGAAGCTTGAGGCTGTATTATTTGGTAACTAAAGGTGATAATGGAGATAAAAAATGAAAAAATACTATGGCTCAAAAAAGTTTTATTTACTTGCGGGTATTACTTTAGCTAATCTTTTGAATGCAGGCATAATCCATGCAAATGATGTTAGCACACCACTAGCAACTGATAGTGCAACTAGTTCTGTTACTATTAATCAGCAAAATACAACTGGTGTGCAAAATGGACTAAGTGAGCAAGCCATACCTACTAAGCTAGTTTCAAAACCACAAAATACAGCTTCAAAAGATCTTATTTCTTCCCAAGAGTCACAAGTGTTATCAACAGTTAACCAGGATACTAAAACGATTCCTTCAACAACTCCGATAACTTTGGTTAAAAAAACTGATCAAACTGAGGTCAAAACTGCAGCAGTACAAGACACAGTCCTCTCCTATTCAGGTCATGTTCAGGATATCGGTTGGCAAGCGCCAGTAACTGATGGTTTAGTGAGCGGAACGACAGGTCAATCTAAACGACTAGAAGCTATCAAAATTAATATTTCAACTCCTTATACAGGTACAATCACTTATAATAGTTCAGTCGTTAATTCAGGTTGGCAAAAAGCTGTATCAACTGGTCAGATTAGTGGAACGACAGGTCAATCTAAGGCAATTGAAGCTATTCAGATCAATTTAACTGGTAATTTAGCCCTTAAATACGATATCTATTATCGTACTCATATTGCCTCTTATGGCTGGCTTGGTTGGGCTAAAAATGGTGCCTTTGCAGGTAGTACGGGCTTATCTAAACAGTTGGAAGCTTTTGAAATCTTTTTGATTACAAAGGGAGCAGAAACTAGCCTAGATCAAAATAAAGCCTTTATTCAAATGATAAAACCAAGTTTAACGTACCAAACTCACGTTCAAAATATGGGTTGGGAACCACTTGTTGCAGAAGGTCAGCTTGCTGGAACAACGGGTCAATCAAAAAGAATTGAAGGACTAATAGTTAATTTATCTTCAAATGAATTTGGAAATTTACAATATCGTAGCCATGTACAAGGCATTGGCTGGCAAAATTATGTCACTAGTGGAAATATGAGTGGTACAAGTGGGCAATCACGTCGCTTAGAAGCTTTGCAATTACAGTTAACGGGCATTTTAGCACAAAAATACAGTGTTAAATATCGAGTTCATGTTCAAGATATCGGTTGGCAAGCATGGGTTTATGATAATGCTATTGCCGGTACTACGGATCAATCAAAACGTTTAGAAGCAATTGAGATTCTATTAGTTGATAAAATTGCCAAACCAATAGGTCTGTCTGCTTCTCAAGGTAATTATGCAGTTATTAATAAAATTATTTACCTTGATGCAGGACATGGTGGCTATGATTCTGGAGCAGCTTACTTTAATCAATATGAGAAAACCCTGAATTTACAGATGCAAAATAGGATTAAGGCTAAGCTAGAAGCAGCTGGATATAAGGTTATAACTACTCGCACAAGTGATACATATGTTGATTTGATTCCACGGTCGGAAAATGCCAATGCATCATTATCTGATCTTTTTGTCAGTCTCCATTTTAATGCATCAACAAGCTCTTATGCCAATGGAATTGAATCCTACTATTATGAATATTATCCAGAGTATCCATCAGCGATTAATGAATTGTATCATAATGATCCTGAACGCTTGAGCAGAAGTGCCTTCTTAGCGCAAGCAATTCAGTCAGCTGCAGTGAGGAACACTGCCGCTAAAGATAATGGAGTTTTGAGAAATACTTTTGCGGTGTTAAGAGAAACAACAGCCCCAGCTGTGCTATTAGAATTGGGTTATATGTCTAATGCAATTGAATCCGAAAAGATTACAACAGCAGCTTATCAAGAAAAGTTAGCTAACGGTGTTGTTAGTGGTATTCTGGCATACTATAAACACTATTCACTCTAAAAAATGGCTCAAAAATCTTACTCAGCTTAAGATTTTTGGGCTATTTTATGCTATAATGGGGATAATAAATAATTGAGGTCGATAATGTTAAATAACACTCTTTTAGAACGTTTTTTGAAGTACGTTAAAGTTAATACACGCAGTAATCCTGAAAGTAAGACAACTCCCAGTACCCAAAGTCAAGTAGATTTTGCTTTGAACATTTTAAAGCCAGAAATGGAAGCAATAGGCTTGCAGAATGTTCACTATATCCCTGAAAATGGCTATATTGTGGGAACTTTACCGGCTAATGCTAGTCATTTAACCCGTAAAATTGGTTTCATTTCTCACATTGATACTGCTGATTTTAATGCTGAAAATGTTAATCCCCAAATTATTGAAAATTACCAAGGGGGAGCAATTGCTTTGGGTGAATCTGGTTATTCATTAGATCCTGAAGCATTTTCAAATCTGAATAATTATTTAGGCCAAACTCTCATTACAACGGATGGAACAACCTTACTTGGTTCAGATGATAAATCAGGAATAGCTGAAATAATGACAGCTATTGAGTTTTTAGTAGCTAATCCCAAAATAGAGCACTGTGAGATTCGTGTCGCTTTCGGTCCTGATGAGGAAATTGGAGTTGGTGCTGATAAATTTGATGTTGAAGATTTTAACGTTGATTTTGCCTACACTGTGGATGGAGGGCCTTTAGGAGAACTACAATTTGAAACCTTTAGCGCAGCCGGTCTGGATTTGACATTTTTAGGTCGAAATGTTCATCCTGGAACTGCAAAAGGTCAAATGATTAATGCTCTGCAGTTAGCCATAGACTTTCACCATCAGCTACCGATAAGTGAACGCCCAGAATTGACAGATGGATATGATGGTTTCTATATGCTGACTGAGATGTCAGGTAGTGTTGAAGAGGCGCATAGCTCGTATATTATTCGAGATTTCGATGAAGCTTCTTTCCAAGAGAGAAAAGCAAAAGTTCAAGCTATTGCGGACAAGATGAATGCCGAACTTGGTGCAGAGCGGGTTATCCTTACTCTTTATGATCAATATTACAACATGCGTAAAGTTATTGAAAAAGACATGACACCTGTTGAGTTAGCTAAAGAAGTGATGGAGGACTTATCTATAAAACCAATCATTGAGCCAATACGTGGTGGTACAGATGGATCAAAAATTTCCTTTATGGGTATCCCTACACCAAATATTTTTGCTGGTGGAGAAAATATGCATGGCCGTTTCGAATTTGTTAGCCTTGAAACTATGGAAAAAGCTGTTCAAGTTATTGTTGGTATCGTGCAAAAACCATAGTTATTTAAAAGTTTAAGGGGACTAAATCAAATGATTAAAATTTTTGGTAAAATCCGATACCACTGGCAACCAGAATTATCATGGTCTATTATCTATTGGTCAATTGCGATTTCTCCCATTTTTATTGGATTATCGCTCCTTTATGAGAATACCAATATTCCTAGGCGTGTCTTTATCTTATTTTTCATATTTATCGTCTTAGTGGGAATTGGATTGCATCGTTATTTCCTAATTGAGGAAGATGGAGTTTTAAGAATTGTTTCGTTAAGACTTTTAGGGCCACAGAGATTAGCAATTGCTGATATCACTAAAGTTGAAGTCACTAAATCAACTGTGACTATTTGCACAAGTGATAAAAACTATCTCTTTTATATGCGTAAATGGCCTAAGAAATATTTTCTTGATGCTTTAGTTATTAATCCATACTTTAAAGGGGAAGTTATTCTTGTTGATAATTTGATTAATTTGGATTATTTTGAATACTATAAAGATGAAAAAAAGACACTTACTCTATTGTAAGTGCTTTAGTTGGGCATGATTTAACAGCACGTAAAGTTTGACTATCATGAAGAGAGATTTCTTTTTGCAAACTATCTGAGTCTGTAAACTTTACGATGCCATCGTCTCGGTAGTCAAAGAGGTCAGAGTAGGTCTGACAAAGACCGCATGCAATACACTTTTCTGGAATTATAGATACTTTCATAGTATCATTTTAATATGATTTTGTTTATTTAACAAGGGGGAAGATCATGGCTAAAGAACCATGGGAAGAAAAAATTGTCAACGAGGATAAAGGGTTAAGGTCGCGAAAAGCTAGAGGTCCTATATTGAGTACACCTTGGTTAACAGCCTTATTAAGTGTTTTCTTCGTTATTATTGTTGCGATCTTGTTTATTTTCTTCTACACATCAAACAGTGGAGGAGATCGCACAACAGCCACAAGCGGTTTTTATGGAGCATCTATATCAAAATCAAACGAAAACGCCAAAGCATCAAAAGCTGCTAAGTCATCTTCAAAAAAGGGACAAACAAGTAGTTCATCAATGGCTGAGACATCTTCTAGTACAGCATCAAGTTCGAGTACTAAAAAAGGCGAAACGATTATTGTTTTACAGGGAGAGGGCGTTGCATCTATTGCTGCGAGAGCAGGTATTAGTGTAGAACAATTACAAACTTTAAATCCGGACCACATGACATTAGGGTATTGGTATGCAAATCCCGGTGATGCGGTATATATTAACTAATTTTATAAGAGGACAACATGAAAGCTATTAGAATCGCAATCGACGGTCCTGCATCAAGTGGTAAAAGTACTGTAGCCAAGATTATTGCTAAAAATCTTGGCTATACTTATTTGGACACTGGTGCTATGTACCGTTGTGCAACTTATATTGCCTTAGAGAATCATTTTACAGAAAAAGATGTAGATGCTTTGCTAGTGGAATTATCAAAACAACCTATTTCTTTCAAAAAAGCTAGTGATGGTAGTCAATTGGTCTATCTTGGACAGAGGGATGTTACCTTAGCTATTCGGCAAAATGATGTTACTAATAATGTTTCATGGGTTTCGGCTATTGCCAAAATCCGTGAGGAACTCGTAGATCAGCAAAGACGTATTGCAGCAAAGGGCGCTATTATTATGGATGGCCGTGATATCGGGACCGTTGTTTTGCCAGACGCTGAACTAAAAGTCTTTTTAATTGCATCTGTCGAAGAGAGAGCTATAAGGCGCTATAAGGAAAATACTGAAAAAGGGATAAAGACTAATCTAGAAATTTTAAAGGATGAAATTGCAGCACGTGACTATAAAGATAGTCATCGACAAGTTTCGCCACTAAAAGCAGCAGATGATGCTATTGTTTTTGATACAACAGGTGTTGATATTCAAGGTGTAGTAACATTTATTCAAGAAAAGGCAGAAAAAATAATTGACATGGATTAAATTTCATGGTAGTATAGTAACAATGAGAAAAGTAGAAGTGAGAGCTTCTCGCCTTGCGACTTAGGTTGTCTGGCCCTACATATCAAAATCCATTTGGATATTATGTGTGCGGGCTTGATTTATCAGGTCCGCTTTCGTTTTTCTCTAAAAAAATAAAGAGGTGAAGATCATAGCTAAAAAGGATCTATTCATTAATGATGAAATTCGCGTTCGTGAAGTTCGTCTAGTTGGTCTAGAAGGTGAACAATTAGGTATAAAACCATTATCAGAAGCACAATCAATTGCTGATAATGCGAATGTTGATTTGGTTTTAATCCAGCCACAAGCTGTTCCTCCAGTAGCCAAAATCATGGACTATGGAAAGTTCAAATTTGAGTTTCAAAAGAAACAAAAAGAACAACGTAAGAAACAGAGCGTTGTAACTGTTAAGGAGGTACGTTTGAGTCCCGTTATTGATAAGGGTGACTTTGAGACGAAGCTTCGTAATGGCCGTAAATTCCTTGAAAAGGGTAATAAGGTTAAAGTTTCTATTCGCTTTAAAGGGCGTATGATTACTCATAAAGAGATTGGTGCAAAGGTTCTAGCTGAATTTGCTGAAGCTACTCAGGATATTGCTATCATTGAGCAAAGAGCAAAAATGGATGGTCGCCAAATGTTTATGCAACTTGCACCAATTTCAGACAAAAAATAATTGTCACAGTTTTTAAGATTTAGTAAGAGGAGAATACAAAAATGCCAAAACAAAAAACACACCGCGCATCAGCTAAACGTTTTAAACGTACAGGTTCTGGTGGTTTGAAACGCTTCCGCGCTTTTACATCACACCGTTTCCACGGCAAAACTAAAAAGCAACGTCGTCATCTTCGTAAAGCTTCAATGGTAAGCGCAGGAGATTTTAAACGTATTAAAGCAATGCTTACTGGTCTTAGATAAGAGACTTAGTTAAACATTTACTAGAATTATTAGAACTATTTGGAGGAAATATAAATGGCTCGTGTTAAAGGTGGAGTTGTTTCACGCAAACGTCGCAAACGTATATTAAAATTAGCTAAAGGTTACTATGGAGCAAAACATATCTTGTTCCGTACTGCAAAAGAACAAGTAATGAATTCTTATTACTATGCATACCGTGACCGTCGTCAAAAGAAACGTGATTTCCGCAAATTATGGATTACACGTATTAATGCAGCAGCTCGCATGAATGGATTATCTTATTCACAATTAATGCATGGTTTGAAACTTGCTGAAATTGAAGTTAACCGTAAAATGCTTGCAGATTTAGCTGTTACAGATGCAGCTGGATTTACAGCACTTGCTGATGCAGCAAAAAATAAATTGGGCAAATAATTTTACCTAATCAGAAGGAGTGGGAAGAATTAGTCTTGTTGATAAGGCGATTTTTCTCACAACTTCTTTTTTTATTTTATATCAAAAAAGCACCTCTATCTATTAAGATAGAGGTGCCTTTTTAAATAGCGTTAGTTCTTTTCAATCTTTTTCCCGTCTTTTGAGTTACCATCATCAGATGAGAATGATGGTTTTTCCTCTTTAGGATTGAGTTCTAGATAGGAAGGAGCTTTGAAAAGGCTTATAGTCGTTTTATCACCATTTTCACTATAGAGACTCGTTGACTTATTGCCAAGTTCTTTTTCGATTTTTTTCATTTGTTTCAATTGATGTGTGTAAAGAAATTTACTTGGATCTGTTTTTTCTAAGCCATTATCCGTATTGAAGCGAAGGAGATCACCCGTTTGGACATTATCACTGACTGATAATTGTTGTGCGGTTTGTTCGCGGATGGCTTTTGTTTTTTCAAGAGTTACTTCATCAGGATTTGTAATTTCAACACCGGTTTTAGTATTATAAAGTCTGCCACCGTAGTTGGTGTAATCAGGGGTCATATAGGTTCCGGAGGTCCTTTGAGCTACGATTTGTTTATTTTGAGGAGATAATAAATCCTGACCGAGTTGAATATACTTGGAAGTATCAATACCAAGCACATGAAGTAAGGTTGGTAGAGCATCAATTTCGCCCCCAAAAGTATCTTTAATGCCACCATCGTGATAACCTGGGATATGTATCATATATGGTACGCGTTGAAGCATAGCGTTGTCATATTCAGACCAAGTTTCGGGATCCTTACCCAATAAGGCAGCTAGATTAGTATTACGTGAGTTAGAGATACCATAATGATCTCCGTAAAGTACAATAACTGATTTGTCATATAAGCCTGATGCTTTTAAATAGTCAAAAAAGGATTTGATAGAGGAATCGAGATAGTTTGCTGTTGCAAAATAGCCATTAATAGTTTCATCTTTGGTTTCTGCTAGTGGGAAGCCTTCTTCATCCTTCTCACCTTTTAAGCTGGTATAAGGATAATGGTTACTTACAGTAATAAACTTAGTATAGAAAGGTTGCTGCATTCTTTCTAAATATTTGATAGAATCTTTGAACATGTACTTGTCATTGAGTCCGTATTGGAAAGAATTATTTTTGGTCTGTTTTGAGAAATATGAAGAATCAAAGAAGTAGTTATATCCCCATTGTTTATATGCATTGTTCCTATTCCAAAAGGTACCTACATTACCATGGAAGACAGCACTGGTATAACCATCTTTTTGTCGAAGGATTGAGGGCGCAGCAAATTGTGTATTATCACCTCCATAGTTTACCATGAAGGAACCGCTATTTAAACCAAAGAGTGAGTTTTCCATCATGGTCTCAGCATCAGATGTTTTCCCTGCTTTGACTTGGTGGAAAAAGTTTGAAAAGGCGAACGTTGATTTTGAATGGTAAAGTGAGTTAAGAAAAGGTGTTACTTCATACTCTTTATCGCCAGATTTTAATTTATAATCAATTAAGAATTGCTGGAAACTTTCTAGATGAATAACAATAACATTTTTACCTTTTGCAATCCCATAATATTTAGGATTTGGCGCTGCGTAATGTTCCTGAACATATTTTTTGACAGCAACTAATTCATCTGCTGTAGCGCCGTTGCGCTCTTTTTGTGCTTGGTAAGTTTGATTTGCACTATACATAGTGAAAGCTGGTAGACCAAGCGCTCTAACAATATAAGTATTAGAAAAACCACGCGTTAATAGTTCAGGTCGATCAATCTCTGCTAGGAATAAATTGGCAGTGAGCATCAAGAAAGAAAGAGCAGAGACAGCAAAGGCAGCTCTTTTGTTAAAAGGCCTATGGTCTCTAGTTAATCTTTTGCTGACTTTTAGAATACCAAAGATAATAAAGTCTAGAATAAAAATAATGTCCCAGAAACGTAGTAAATTTAAGGCGGAATCGCCTAAACCTGCGGACACCTTACTAGAGGCTAACATGGCACTTACAGTGATAAAGTCAGAAAATTCGCGATAATAAATAGCATTTGAAATTAGTAACAAGTTCAAAATGACATAAATTATCCAAGAGAGGATATAGAATGTTTTTGTATTTTTAATATAAAGTGCAAATCCCAATAGTAATAATGCTAAAGGGATGGGATTGATGATTGATAAGAAGACTTGATATAGGTTTCCTAAATCAAGTGAAAAATCCATTTGGTAAGCCCAAAGGGTCTTTATCCAATAAGCAAGGAGTAGAGTTAGAATAAATCCTAATCGCGTACTTGTAAATTTTGATATGATAGTTTTAAATGTTGTCACTGAAGAAACTTCCTCATTTATTTTTTCCTAAAGATAAAAATCTCAAAGTAAATTATAACAAAAAAAATGATCTTATGCTTGTTAAAAGTTTAAATTTAGTAGGATTTTTGGGGAGTTTTTGTTATAATAATGACTATGAATAAACTCTATATCAATTCTTTTGTTGAAAAGAAGCTAACTGCGGGAGTTCAATTATTAGAAGAAAGAGATTTTAAAAATCTTAATATTACCGATCAGATGGTAACTCTTGTCTCCAAAACAAATCGAATACTTGGAGTAGCGTACCTTTCCAAACAACATAGAGGGATTGGCTGGTTTTTAGGTCAGCATGCTAATTTAACAACTGATTATTTTTGTCGGCTATTTTTGCAGGCAAAATCGAAGAGAAGTTCTTTCTTTGATGATGAGACTACCAATGCTTATCGTATGTTCAATCAAGAAGGTGATGATTTTGGTGGCTTAACCATTGATTTCTATGATGACTTTGCTGTCTTTTCGTGGTATAATACTTTTGTTTTTTCAATTAAAGAAATTATTATTGAGGCTTTCCAGAAGGTCTTTCCTGAAATTAAGGGAGCATATGGTAAAATTCGTTTCAAAAGTGAAACTGAAGAATCCGTACATCTTTATGGTCTAGAAGCTCCTGAGACTTTTATTGTCAAAGAAAATGGTGTTAACTACCAGGTGTTTTTAAACGATGGTTTAATGACGGGTATTTTTCTTGATCAGCATGATGTCCGAAAAAATCTAGCAGAAGGACTTGCAAAAGATAAGTCACTTCTAAACATGTTCTCTTATACAGCAGCATTTTCAGTGGCAGCTGCCGTAGGCGGAGCTAAAGAAACGAGGTCAGTAGATTTAGCTAAAAGGTCACGTGATCTATCAACCGCTCACTTTGAAGCAAACGGCATTTCTACAGATAATCATCTTTTCCATGTTATGGACGTATTTGATTATTTTAAATATGCTAAACGAAAAGCTTTGACTTTTGATTTAATTGTTATTGATCCACCAAGTTTTGCTCGAAATAAAAAACAAACTTTCTCGGTTCAAAAAGATTATCATCGTCTTATTTCTGAAGCACTAGCTATTTTGAATCCAGAAGGGATTATTATTGCGTCTACTAATGCAGCAAATATGACGGTCTTACAGTTTAAAAATGAGATTGAAAAAGGCTTTGAAGGATACCGTATCGCAGATATGACTCTTCAACAGTTACCCGAAGATTTTACAATAAACAACGCAGATGAAAGAAGTAATTATTTAAAAGTATTTACAATAAAGGTAAAAAAATGAAAATAGTAGCTCCGATAATGCCGACAAGTTTTGAAGAAGCACAGTCTATTGATGTGACTAAATATGAGGGTGTTGATATCATTGAGTGGCGTGCAGACTTTCTTCCGAAGGAAAAAGTAATCACGGTTGCTCCAGCCATCTTTGAAAAGTTTGCAGGTAGAGAAATTATCTTTACTTTGAGAACAAAACCTGAGGGTGGTATGATTGATTTGACAGACCAAGAATATATTGATTTGATTAAGGAAATCAATGCTATTTATAATCCTGATTTTGTTGACTTTGAGTATTTCACTCACAAATCCGTTTTTAATGAAATGATGGATTTTCCAAATCTTGTTTTGTCTTATCATAACTTTGAGGAGACACCTGAGAATCTTATGGAATCATTCTCGGAAATGACTAAACTAGCTCCTCGTGTTGTTAAAATTGCTGTCATGCCAAAAAGTGAGCAAGATGTTTTGAATGTAATGAATTATACTCGAGGGTTTAAAGCGCTGAATCCTGAGCAATCCTATGCAACTATGTCAATGGGCAAACTGGGAAGAATTTCTCGGATTGCAGGCGACATCATTGGCTCTGCTTGGACATTTGTAGCAGTTGATGATGCCAGCGCTCCAGGTCAAGTGACATTGGCTGATATGAAAAAACTAATATCAGTAATGGAAGCTGACTAGTGATGTTTGATATATAAGCATAACATTATTCTAATAGTAATTAGGATAATGTTTTTCTATATAGTATTTATTGAGTAAGATGACACGGGGGATAAAAATGAGGTATTTAACGGCAGGTGAATCGCATGGTAATAGTTTAACAGCAATTGTTGAAGGTTTTCCAGCTGGTCTAACGATTAACCTTGATGAGATCAATGATGAACTTAGGAGAAGGCAGGGTGGGTATGGTCGTGGAGCCAGGATGCTCATTGAGTCAGATAGAGTCGCTATTACTTCTGGAGTGCGACATGGAAAAACAACAGGTGCACCTATCACTATGATTATTCCCAATAAAGATCATCAAAAATGGCTGGACATTATGTCTATCCAACCAGTAGATCAGACCACACAAAAAAAGCGACAAGTAAAGAGACCACGACCGGGTCACGCTGATTTGGTGGGGGGAATTAAATATAAGTTCAACGACTTACGAAATTCATTGGAACGGTCGTCTGCTCGTGAGACTGCTATTCGTGTAGCGGTGGGTGCTCTTTCAAAACAGCTTTTAAAAGAATTGGGAATCACGACAATGAATCATGTTCTCAATTTTGGTGGGCAAGAAGTAGTTATCCCAGATGAGATATCGATCCAAGAGCTCACAGATAATGCTAGACTGTCAGAGCTTTCGATTGCTAATCCTAATCAGGAAGCTTTGATTAAAGAGTTGATTGATAAAATTAAACAAGAAGGCAATACTATTGGTGGAATAATAGAAACTATAGTGATTGGAGTCCCAGTAGGATTAGGATCTTATGTGCATTGGGATCGAAAATTAGATGGCAAACTGGCTCAAGCAATCCTTTCGATAAATGCCTTTAAAGGGGTTGAGTTTGGTATGGGGTTTGACATGGCAAATCATAGAGGTTCAGAGGTCATGGATGAAATTGTTTGGTCACAAGAAAAGGGGTACCGGAGACTGACAAATCATTTAGGTGGCTTTGAAGGTGGTGTCACTAATGGGCAACCATTGATTATCAAGGCTGTTATGAAACCTATTCCTACTCTCTATAAGCCATTGATGTCGGTTGACATTGATACCCATCAGCCTTTTAAAGCCAGTGTGGAACGATCTGATCCTACGGCCTTACCGGCTGCTGGAGTCGTTATGGAAAATGTTGTTGCAACTGTGCTTGCACAAGAGATTCTAGAAAAGTTTCCTGCTGACCATATTGACGATCTCAGATCAGCCTTTGCTGACTATCTTGAGTATTGCAAAAATTATTAACAGAAATAGTTGTTTTTTTATGGTATGATAGTAGTAATTTAAGGTTAAAGGAGATTAATAGATGTCACAAGAAATTTATGATTATGCTAATAAACTGGAGCGTGCTTTACGTAATCTTCCAGAATACAAAAATGTAGAGGCTGCTAAATCTTCTATTAAAGAAGATACAGAAGCTAGTCAATTATTTGACCAATTTGTTGCAATGCAAGAGAAACTACAAGGAATGATGCAAGCCGGACAAATGCCAACTGCTGAAGAACAATCTTCTATTGAAGAACTTAGCAAAAAGATTGAGTCTAATTCTTTTTTAAAAGCTTATTTCGATGCTCAGCAATCATTATCAGTCTACATTAGTGATATTGAACGTATCGTATTCACACCGCTTAAGGACCTTATCTAAGCAATCTTTTATATCCCTAAACATTACCTATGATATGAGGAGGCGCTTTTAAGATAAGCTGGGACAAGTTATAAATAATAAAAACCATTTTCAATGAAGATGGTTTTTATGTAGCAAATTCTTGAGAGGTATGGTTAATTATGTTACATTTAAGAAAAAATGAAGAGGTCATATAGAATGAAATCATTTGATTACATAGTTATCGGTGGAGGCAGTGGAGGTATTGCCTCTGCTAATCGTGCGGCTATACATGGCGCTAGTGTTTTATTAATTGAAGCAAATGAGATTGGTGGGACATGTGTTAATTTAGGATGTGTTCCGAAAAAAGTGATGTGGTATGGTGCGCAAGTTGCAGAAACGATACATACTTATGCGAAGGATTATGGTTTTGCAATTCAAGGAGAAGCATTTGATTTTGAGATTTTAAAAAAAAATCGTCAAGCTTATATTGATAGAATTCATGAGTCTTATGAGAGAGGTTTCCAACAGAGTGGTGTGACACATCTAACTGGCTTTGCTCGCTTTATAGATGCCCATCACCTTGAAGTAGATGGTGAAACTTATTATGCTCCTCATATTTTAATTGCAACTGGTGGGAGCCCGATCATCCCAGATATTCCTGGAGCTGATTATGGTATCACTTCAGACGGTTTTTTTGAGCTAAATCGGGTACCAGAGCGGACAGCCATTGTTGGAGCAGGCTATATTGCTGTTGAAATTGCAGGCGTTTTAAATGCTTTAGGGTCTACAACACATTTATTAGTTCGGCATGATCGTCCACTGCGAAACTTTGATAAAGATATCATTGACAGTTTAGTTGAGGAAATGGAAAAGACAGGTATCAATTTAATGACGGAAACCCATGTTCAGTCGGTATCAAAAAATACTGATCAGTCTTTAACCATTACTCTAAAAGATGGTAAAGAGCTTGAAGTGGATCAATTAATTTGGGCGATTGGTCGGAAACCTAATACCAAGGGATTTGGACTCGAGCATCTTGACCTTAAATACACTAAGGCTGGTTATATTGAAACCGATGCTTTTGAAAATACCTCTGTAGATGGAGTCTATGCTGTTGGAGATATTAATGGGAAGCTAGCTTTAACTCCAGTGGCTATTGCTGCAGGTAGACGCCTGTCTGAGCGTCTATTTAATCGTAAAACCAAAGAAAAGTTGGATTATGAAAATGTGGCGACAGTCATATTTAGTCATCCTGCAATCGGTTCAGTAGGTCTCAGTGAAGAAGCGGCCATTACAAAATATGGGGCTGATCACGTTAAAACGTATCAATCAACTTTCACTTCCATGTACACGGCTGTGACAAGTCATCGTCAAGATTGTAAAATGAAGTTGGTTACTTATGGTAAAGATGAGAAGATTGTTGGATTGCATGGAATTGGTTATGGGGTTGATGAAATGATTCAAGGCTTTGCTGTTGCCATCAAGATGGGAGCAACAAAAAGTGATTTCGACAATACAGTTGCTATTCATCCCACAGGTGCTGAGGAATTTGTAACTATGCGCTAAAAAAGGCTGAGAGTTATTCTCGGCCTTTTAAGGTGTAGTACTCGCGTTAGTGGAAGCTCCAGTGTCAGTTGTTGAAGCTGTGCTGGTACTTGTGTCTGTTTTAGCGGCAGGATTTTCCGATGAGCTACTAGTTTGAGTATTTGTACTGCTTTCTGGAATAGCAGAGCTACTAGAGTGGCTAAGGTCAGTATTAATTCCACTTGATGAGCTATCTTTTTCAATAATTTTAACAATAGTTGATGTCGAATTATTAGCATTATCTTTTTTGGTTTCTGGATTGGGATGAAGAACCTTAGTGATGGTGATGGTTGCAACGATAATACTTAAAATACTACCAACTAAGGCAATTGTTTTTTGAAGAGCTGTAAAACCTGTCTTGATATGCTTTGTTGGAACAGCAACAGTTTTTTTTGATTGGGGCTTGTTTTTTCGTGAATAGCGGGAATTCATTTTATCTCCTTATCAATTATTACTTGGAACCAAGAATCTTTTTTTCGATGCATTTGTAAAAAACTTTAAAAGTTTCACTTAATAGTATATGCTTGATAAAATTAGAAGTCAATTATTTACCTTTTACTATAAACAGATAAGCTACTAGATTTTAGTTAATTTGTTAAGGAAGCAAGTTTTTTCATTTAGCCTAAATTATGTTAAAATAGAGTATTGAGTAAAAACGTAGGTGAAAAATGATATATTTTGATAACTCCGCAACAACAATTCCTTATCCAGAAGCACTTCGTACCTTTCAGGAAGTGGCTAGTAAAATTTATGGTAACCCTTCTAGTCTCCATAGTTTAGGCTCTAATGCTAGCCGTATTATGGAAGCTTCTCGCAAACAAATTGCTCAACTTCTCAACTGTCAGGAACAAGAAATATTTTTCACATCTGGTGGAACAGAAAGTGATAATTGGGCTATAAAGGGAACTGCTTTTGAAAAGCAGGGTTATGGCAAACATATTATTGTGTCTGATATTGAACATCCAGCAGTTAAAGAGAGTGCCAAATGGCTGGCGAGTCAAGGTTTTGAGGTTACTTATGCTCCAGTAACTCACCAAGGTTTTGTTGACCTTGATCAATTGGAAAAACTAATTCGTAAAGATACGATTTTAGTATCAGTAATGGCTGTCAATAATGAAATTGGTTCAATCCAGCCGATTACTGCTATTTCGGATTTATTAGCAGATAAGCCAGGTATCACCTTTCATGTTGATGCTGTACAGGCCATTGGGAAGATACCACTTGAGAGCTTTATAACTAGCCGAGTTGATTTAGCCTCATTTTCGGGACACAAATTTCATGCAGTTAGAGGTATAGGTATCCTCTATAAAAAAATGGGAAAACGGTTAGCGCCCCTTTTACATGGTGGAGGTCAAGAGTCTAATCAACGCTCAACAACAGAAAACGTAGCAGCAATTGCAAGTATGGCCAAAGCCCTGAGATTGACTAAAGAAAAAGAAGTAGTGTCCTTAGCTCGAATGAGTAAGATGAAGGATCTTTTATATCAGGCTTTAGCTAGCTATCCAGATGTAACAGTTTTTTCTGGACAGGACTCTTTTGCGCCTAATATTTTAACTTTTGGAGTTAAAGGTGTTCGGGGAGAAGTGTTAGTTCATGCTTTTGAAAGTCATGATATTTTTATTTCAACAACCAGTGCTTGTTCCTCTAAAGCAGGTAAACCAGCTGGAACTTTGATAGCTATGGGGGTACCAACTAAAGATGCTCAAACAGCTGTCCGTATTAGTTTAGATGATGACAATAATATGGAAGAAATTGAACAATTTTTAACTATTTTTAACCAGATTTATCAAAAAACACAGAAAGTAAGATAAGATGCAGTATTCAGAAATTATGGTTCGCCATGGTGAACTTTCAACTAAAGGAAAAAATCGGATGCGCTTTATTAATAAATTGAAGCGCAATATTCAGGATGTTTTAGCTGCTTACCCTAAAGTAACAGTCAGATCAGATCGTGATCGAACACATGTCTATCTAAACGGAACAGAGTACGAACCTGTTATTGAGTCCTTAAAACTAGTCTTTGGTATTCAATCTTTATCACCGGTTTATAAAGTTGAAAAAAATGTTACTGTGCTCAAAAAGACAGTACAAGATATTATGACTTCACTGTATAGAGAAGGCATGACATTTAAAATTTCAAGCAAGCGTAGTGATCATCAATTTGAACTTGATACTAGAGAATTAAATTTGACTCTAGGAAATGCTGTCTTTGATGTTTTACCTGATATCAAAGCACAAATGAAAAAACCAGACCTTAATTTAAAAGTTGAGATTCGTGACGAAGCCGCTTATCTGTCCTATGAAGATATCAAAGGGGCAGGAGGATTACCTGTAGGGACTTCTGGTAAAGGGATGCTAATGTTATCTGGAGGGATTGATTCGCCAGTTGCAGGTTATTTAGCCTTAAAACGTGGTGTCGATATTGAAGCAGTTCATTTTGCCAGTCCACCATATACCAGTCCAGGGGCTTTGAAAAAGGCTCAAGATCTAACAAGATGTTTAACGCGTTTTGGAGGCAATATTCAATTTATTGAAGTACCGTTTACTGAAATTCAAGAGGAAATTAAAGCAAAAGCTCCTGAAGCCTATTTAATGACTTTGACCCGTCGTTTCATGATGCGTATTACTGATGCGATTCGACAAGCACGTAATGGATTAGTTATTATAAATGGTGAAAGCTTAGGACAAGTTGCTAGTCAAACATTGGAAAGTATGCAAGCTATCAATGCCGTTACAACTACGCCTATTATTAGACCGGTAGTGACTATGGACAAGCTAGAGATTATTGAATTAGCTGAAAAAATTGATACTTTTAATATTTCTATCCAACCCTTTGAGGATTGTTGCACCATTTTTGCTCCAGATCGTCCTAAGACGAATCCGAAGCTTAAGAATGTTGAGCAATATGAAGAACGTTTTGATATTGACAACCTTGTTGCGAGAGCAGTCGCAGGTATCACTATTTCAGAAATTGGCCCAGAAAGTATTAGTGATGGTATCGAGGATTTAATTGATGATATTTTATAAAAAGGTTTCTAAAAGAAATCTTTTTTTATGCTTTAAAGCATTTTTTAAAATGATATAATGATTAAATAAAGGAGGAATTTTTGTGGCTAAGAAATCCAAGTATCAAAAAATGATTATGTCAGTTATTACCTTAATAATAGCCATACTTATTTTTTCTTTGATTTATGATTTTATGGGCTTTCATCGTCATGATAATCTGTCAAAATCTAAGGAAAAACAAGTCATAACTAAAACAGCTAGAGTTGTTGCTAATGGTGATATTTTATTACATGATGTCCTTTATGAAAGTGCTGAAATTAGTGATGGGCATTACGATTTTACTCCTTATTTTGAATATGTTAAAGATAGGATTAGCAAAGCAGATTTAGCTATTGGTGATTATGAAGGAACGATTAGCCCTAATTATCCCTTAGCAGGCTACCCCCTTTTTAATGCTCCTAAGGAAATTGCAAAGGCTTTAAAAGTCACTGGTTATGATGTTGTTGACTTAGCCCACAATCATATTTTGGATTCTGGTCTAGAAGGAGCCTTGAATACTCAGAAAACATTTGCAAAACTTGGAATTGACAGTGTCGGGATTTATCGTAAAAATCGACAAACAGAACCTTTTCTGATCAAAAGTGTAAATGGCATAAAAATTGCTATTTTGGGTTACTCCTATGGTTACAATGGTATGGAGATAAATCTTTCTGCTACAGAATATGAAAGGCATATGTCTGATTTAAATAGACAAAAAATGAAATCAGAGATTGAGATAGCAGAAAAGAAAGCTGATATTACAATAGTTATGCCTCAAATGGGTACTGAATACGCTCTAGAACCAACTAATGAACAAAAAGAACTTTATCGATCAATGGTAGATTGGGGAGCAGATGTTGTATTAGGTGGGCATCCTCATGTTGTTGAGCCTTCTGAAACCGTCAAAATTGGAAATGAAAAGAAATTTATCATTTATTCGATGGGTAATTTCATATCTAATCAACGCTTAGAAACAGTTGATGATATTTGGACGGAGCGGGGACTATTGATGGATCTCACTTTTGAGAAAAAAGGAAAGATAACACGCATAAAAACCGTCAAAGCTCATCCCACAATGGTAATTGCTAAGCCTAAAGGGATGACCGGAAAAAGTGGCTTTGCTCTTTATAATTACAGAACCCTTGTTTTAGAAGATTTTATTAAGGGAGGCAAGTATCGTAAAAAGATTGATAAAGAGACACAAGATAAGGTGGATGTTGCTTATAAAGAAATGAACGAACATGTTCAACTCAATTGGTAAAAAGTTAGTGTAATGACTTGAAAAAAATAGATAGAGTGTTATAATAGTAATGTTGACTAAATGCACATCCTGTGCAACCGCACGAAAATCGTTCAAAAGTGGATTTGTCCCACGGTTCTAGGCGAGTCTTCACAGAGGGAAACCTCATAAAAATAATAATAGGAGGTGCATCATGAGCACATACGCAATCATCAAAACTGGTGGAAAACAAGTTAAAGTTGAAGTAGGTCAAGCAATCTACGTTGAAAAAATTGACGCAGAAGCTGGCGCAGAAGTAACTTTTAACGAAGTTGTTCTTGTAGGTGGTGACAAAACTGTAGTTGGTACTCCAGTTGTTAAAGGAGCTACTGTAGTTGGTACTGTTGAAAAACAAGGTAAGCAAAAGAAAGTAGTTACTTTCAAGTACAAACCTAAAAAAGGTAGTCACCGTAAACAAGGTCATCGTCAACCTTACACTAAAGTTGTCATCAACGCTATCAACGCATAATCTCATCATATGATTAAAGCAATTTTTACTCGCCATCAAGATGGTTCATTGAACAGTGTGACGCTGACTGGCCATGCTGGTAGTGGTGAATATGGCTTTGATATTGTTTGCGCATCAGTTAGTACACTAGCTATTAATTTTATTAATTCCTTAGAAGTGTTTACTACTGTTGTTGCCGACATTGATGTCGATTCGGTTGAAGGTGGGTATATGAAAATTTCATTTCCCCATGACAATCAAGAGAATGTTCAATTACTATTTGAATCATTTCTTCTAGGAATGACTAATCTGTCTGAGAATTCTTCTGAATTCGTCCAAACGGAAGTCGTCTAATGAATTTTAAGAGAGGAAACAACATTATGTTAAAAATGAATCTTGCTAACTTGCAACTTTTCGCCCACAAAAAAGGTGGAGGTTCTACATCAAACGGACGTGACTCACAAGCTAAACGTCTAGGAGCTAAAGCAGCTGACGGACAAACTGTATCAGGTGGTTCAATTCTTTTCCGTCAACGTGGTACTCACATCTACCCAGGTGTTAACGTAGGTCGCGGTGGAGACGATACCCTTTTTGCTAAAGTTGAAGGGGTTGTACGTTTTGAGCGTAAAGGCCGTGATAAACGTCAAGTATCTGTATACCCAGTTGCTAAATAATTATGATTTTTTAAAAAAACTTTCTATATTCATAGAAAGTTTTTTAATTTGCTAAGGTTGAAGGAGCTGGTTACTTTGTTTATCGTGAAGAACAATCCTTAAGGGGATTAGTTTACTAATAGATGCCTTTATAGCGTGCTTTGTGGTATAATAGCAGATACAGGAAAAAAGGATTGAACTAATGAACATTCAACAATTACGATACGTAGTTGCTATTGCTAATAACGGAACTTTTCGTGAAGCAGCAAGTAAACTATATGTTAGCCAACCAAGCCTATCAGTTTCTATAAAGGATTTGGAAGAAGAACTGGGCTTTAAAATCTTCAATAGAACTACAACCGGTACTGTCTTAACTAGTCAGGGCCTTGTTTTCTATGAAAAAGCATTAGAAGTAGTGAAGTGTTTTGATTCCTTTGAAAAACAATTTTCTGAAGCTGAATATGATCAAAATGAATTCTCTCTTGCTAGTCAGCATTATGATTTTTTAGCACCAATTATTACAGAATTTACAGATAAAAACAAAGGACACAAGCGATTACGCCTATTTGAAACGACAACAATTCAAATTTTGGATGAAGTGGCACAGGCAAATAGCGAAATTGGAATTATCTACCTGAACTTACAAAATCGTAAAGGTCTTTTTCAGAGAATGGAAAAACTAGGCTTAGAATTTATTGAATTAGATAGTTTTCAAACACACGTTTATTTAGGTCAACACCATCCTCTAGCTCATAAAGAAAGTATCATGATTGAAGAACTAGAAGGCTATCCTATTGTCAAATTTACACAGGAAAAAGATGAGTATCTCTATTACTCTGAAAATTTTGTTAATATAAATGAGACGGGAACTATATACAATGTTACAGATCGAGCTACATTAAATGGCATTCTAGAGAGAACCAATGCTTTTGCAACGGGCTCTGGGTATATTGATCAAGCATCTGTTAATGGCATAAAAGTTATTCCGGTAATTAACCATCTGGACAATAAAATGGTCTATGTTAAACGTAAGGATCGTAATCTATCACCGGCTGCTCTAGCTTTTATTGCCTTATTAAAAGATTATTTAAACAGTTATCATTAGAAAGAAAACATGAAATTTATCAAATTACTACTGGTCAGTTCCAGCCTTATTATTTTAGATCAAGTCAGCAAGTGGTGGATTGTCAGTCATATCAATTTAGGTGATGTCAGACCATTTATTCCTGGAGTTCTTAGTTTGACTTATTTGCAGAATAGGGGCGCAGCCTTTTCAATCTTGCAAAATCAGCAATGGTTCTTTGCGTTTATGACAATTACTGTTATTGGCTTTGCCATTATTTACTATTTAAGAGCTGAAAAAATGCCTATCCTGAAAGAATTAGCTCTTCTTTTGATTATTTCTGGTGGCATTGGTAATTTTAGTGATCGTATACGTTTAGGCTATGTGGTGGATATGATTCACTTAGATTTTATGAATTTTGCTATTTTTAATCTTGCAGATTCTTATTTATCTATTGGTGTTCTATTGTTAGTGTTTATCTTGTGGAAGGAAGACTGAAAATGAAAGTTATAATAAAAGAGACCGGCCTTCGACTGGACAAGGCACTAGCAAATGTTACCGATTTGTCACGTAGTCAGGCTAATGAACAGATTAAAAAAGGTTTAGTTTTGGTCAATGGTCAAGTCGTTAAAGCTAAATATAGTGTTAAAAGCGGTGATGAGATTACTTATCAACTCCCAGAAGAGGAAATTTTAGACTATAAAGCTGAGAACTTGCCTATTGATATTATTTATGAGGATAGCGATTTGGCTATTGTTAATAAAGCCCAGGGGATGGTCGTTCATCCATCAGCAGGTCATTCCTCTGGCACTTTAGTCAATGCGCTTATGTACCATATTAAAGATTTATCTTCCATAAATGGCGTGGTGAGGCCGGGTATTGTTCACCGTATTGATAAAGATACTTCTGGTTTATTGATGGTTGCTAAAAATGATAAAGCCCATCAAGTCTTAGCTGAGGAATTAAAGGCAAAAAAATCCTTGCGTAAATACTTAGCCATTGTGCATGGAAATTTGCCAAATGATCGGGGGATGATTGAAGCTCCGATTGGCAGAAGCGAGAAAGATCGTAAGAAGCAATCTGTTACTGTGAAAGGTAAGGATGCTGTCACCCGTTTTACGGTTTTAGAAAGATTTGGCGATTATACTCTTCTTGAATTGAGCCTCGAAACTGGTCGGACTCACCAAATCAGGGTTCATATGGCTTATATTGGTCATCCGGTAGCAGGCGATCCTTTATATGGACCACGTAAAACCTTAAAAGGAGCAGGTCAATTTTTACACGCGCAAACACTTGGTCTGACTCACCCGACTTCCGGTGAATTAATGACCTTTACCGCAGAGCCACCTGCTATTTTCTTAAAAACTTTAGCACATTTAAGGAAACAGTCTCAAACATAAACAGTTACTATTAATAAAAAAGGTAAAAATTAACTTGTTTTTCAGTTATAATTTTGTTATACTATTAAAAATTCGATATTCCTTTAAAACAGTCCCGTGAGGCTGTCAAGGAGACCGTTCAAGACAGAAACGCATGCTTTTGCATGTCATTATTTTGTAGGATCTCCTTGTTTAAGGAGATTTTTTTGTTGCACTATTTAGGAGGAAAAAATGAAATCAAAAGAGATTGTCGATGAGTTAACGATGAGACGTGCCATGACTCGGATTACGTATGAGATTATAGAACGTAATAAACAGTTAGATAATATTGTGTTAGCAGGTATTAAGACACGCGGTGTCCACTTGGCAAGGCGTATTCAAGAAAGACTTCAGCAACTTGAAGGCATTAGCTTACTGATTGGTGAACTAGATATCAAACCTTTTCGTGATGATGTAAAAGTAGAAGAAGACACAACTGTCATGCCAGTTGATATTAGTGGTAAAAATGTGATCTTGGTTGACGATGTTCTCTATACAGGAAGAACAATTCGAGCAGCCATTGATAATTTGGTCAGTTTAGGAAGGCCAGCGCGGGTCAGTTTAGCTGTCCTAGTTGATCGTGGACATCGAGAGTTACCGATACGAGCGGACTATGTTGGCAAAAATATTCCAACCAGTAGTGTGGAAGAAATTGTTGTTGAAGTAGTTGAAGTCGATGGACAAGACCGTGTTAGTATTATTGACCCATCGTAGGAAAAGAGGTGAAAAATGAAGGATGTTTTGTATGATGTAGAGG
Organism: Streptococcus porcinus; assembly: GCF_900475415.1. Lineage (NCBI taxonomy): Bacteria > Bacillati > Bacillota > Bacilli > Lactobacillales > Streptococcaceae > Streptococcus > Streptococcus porcinus. Next base: position 1,196,258 of record NZ_LS483388.1, on the reverse strand, counting down.
AAGTGCCAAAAGCTGGTCTCCTTTTTGGTCTCTCGTTTCAGCATTTGTTTGCTATGTTTGGTGCAACGGTTCTTGTTCCTATATTAGTTGGTATTGATCCGTCTGTCGCTCTTTTATCAAGCGGACTCGGAACCTTAGCTCACTTAAGTGTGACTAAATTTAAAATTCCAGCCTATATGGGATCTAGTTTTGCCTATATTGCAGCTATGCAAATGTTGATGAAGACAGATGGTATCGGGGCTGTTGCTCAAGGAGCAATAACAGGCGGCCTAGTATACCTCGTTGTGGCTTTGATAGTAAAAGCTATTGGAAATGAATGGATTGATAAGATTTTACCACCAGTAATTGTGGGACCAATTGTGATGGTGATTGGATTAAGTTTAGCATCAACAGCTGTAAACAGCGTTATGTTAAAAGATGGCAAATATGACCTGCTTTATCTGGTTATTGGTATGATTACTCTCTTAGCAGTTGTTTTCTTCAATATTTACGGTAAAGGCATCATCGCTATCATTCCTATTTTACTTGGTTTATTAGTAGGATATATCTTTGCTTTACTTATTGGTCTTGTGACGGGACAAGAAATTATCAACTTCACACAGGTTGCCCAAGCTAAATGGTTTAGCCTTCCTAGCCTCTCAATACCATTCTTAGCCTATGGTTTTAAATTTTACCCAAGTGCTATTCTAACAATGGCACCTATTGCTTTTGTCACAATGACAGAACATTTTGGACATGTTATGGTCTTAAATAGTTTAACCAATCGTGATTATTTCAAAGATCCAGGTTTAGACAAAACCTTGACTGGTGACGGGCTTGCCCAAGTTATTGCTGGATTTCTAGGGGCTCCCCCTGTAACATCATATGGTGAAAATATCGGGGTCATGGCCTTAAATAAAATTTATTCAGTTTATGTCATTGCAGGAGCTGCTGTAATTGCTGCTTTACTGAGTTTTATAGGAAAAGTTTCGGCATTGATTCAATCAATTCCGGATCCTGTTATTGGAGGTATTTCAATTGCTCTCTTTGGCGTCATTGCCTCAAGTGGTCTGAAGATTTTAATCGAATCAAAGGTAGATCTGGATAACAAGAAAAATCTTTTAATTACAAGTGTTATTTTAGTATCTGGTATTGGTGGCTTGATGTTACAAGTGAATGGCCTTCAAATTTCTGGGGTTGCTTTTTCTACACTGCTAGGGATTATCTTATATCAAGTTTTACCTGAAAAATAAAAATAGACTTGTCTTGTCGTTCAAGTAACTACTATTTTAAAAACTAATAACTAGCGATAAACTAACCATTTCTATGGTTAGTTTTTTCTTACAAAAATAGTAAGGAGAAATCTCTTTTTTGTTGTTATATTAGACTATATTCAAAGGAATGAAAATTTTAGATAATATGAACTTTACTTGACAAGTAGAAGGAAAGCTTTTATACTTGTCTTATATGATTAATACAATAAAAGGGAGATTAGGATGGTGAAAAGGAAAAATAGTCAAATGACTAAAAACACTAAAAAAATAATTGCAGGAGTAATAGTTGCAATACTTGTCTTGATTGGTGGTTTTTTATATATACAAGGGAAAAACCAACTAGCCAGTAAAAAAAGTAAAATGGCTTATTCTGCTATAAATGTGAAAGAAGGAACAATTTCTTCTACAACCTTACTTTCAGGAACAGTAAAAGCTTTATCAGAAGAATATATTTATTTTGACCAATCAAGAGGTAGCGATGCACAAGTAACTGTAAAAGTTGGAGATAAGGTTAGCAAAGGACAACAATTAGTACAATATAACACAACCAGTGCGCAAGCAGCTTATGATTCTGCAAACCGAAATCTAAATAAAATCGGACGCCAAATTAACTATTTACAAACTTATGGTCGACCGACAGCTTCTCCTCAGTTACCAGAAAATTCTAGTCAGGGAACCAGTGGGGCTGTAGACAATAGTGGTCAAAACTCTAATCAAGAGACAAATGCTAGTTATAATCAGCAATTACAAGATTTAAATGATGCTTATGCAGATGCGCAGGCAGAAGTGACAAAGGCTCAACAAGCATTAAATCAAACAGTCGTTACAAGCAGTCATGACGGAACAGTCGTTGAAGTTAATAATGACGTTGATCCATCTGCTAAAAATAGTCAAACTTTAGTTCATGTTGTTTCAGAAGGACAGTTACAGGTTAAAGGCAATTTAACGGAATATGATTTAGCAACTATAAAACCTGAACAAAAAGTTAAAATTAAGTCAAAAGTCTACAATGATAAAACCTGGGATGGTAAAATCTCCTATATTTCAAACTATCCAAATGATAAAAATAGTGCTTCTAACGAATTATCTCAAGGTGCAACAACCTCATCTGCAGCAAGTTATGAGTATAAAGTAGAAATTACGAGCCCTTTAGAACAATTAAAACAAGGTTTTTCTGTTTCAGTTGAAGTTGTTAATGAAGTTAAACACATTTTGGTCCCTATTAGAGCGATTTTTAAGCAAGAGGGCAAACAATATGTTTGGACTTATGACAAGTCTAGCTCCAAAGTAACTAAGACAGAAGTTACCCTAGGCAATGCGGATGCTAAGAATCAGGAAATTTTAACTGGATTAAAGGTTGATCAACTGGTTATTTCTAATCCGAATGGTCATATCAAAAATGGAGAAAAACTTGAAAATGTTAAATTTAAAGTTAATAGCAAGGGAGCAAACTCCAAAGAATCCGAGGTGAGTCAATAGTGGTAGAAACTAAAAATAAACTGATAAAGTTAACAAATATTTCTAAAAGCTACCAGAATGGTTATCAGGAACTTCAGGTTTTAAAAGAAATTAATTTAGAAGTTCAAGAAGGTGAGTTTGTGGCTATAATGGGTCCATCTGGATCAGGTAAATCTACCTTGATGAATATTATTGGTTTATTAGATAGGCCGACGAAAGGGGATTATTGGTTAAATGGTAAGGAAGTTGACCGGCTTAGTGACCGAAAATTAGCAGCTGTCAGAAATAAAGAAATTGGATTTGTCTTTCAACAATTTTTCCTTCTTTCTAGGTTAAATGCTTTGCAAAATGTTGAGCTACCACTCATTTATTCAGGAGTAGGTGTTACTAAAAGAAAAGAATTGGCACGGCAGTTTTTAGAAAAAGTTGAGCTTCATACAAGAATGAAGCACTTGCCATCAGAGTTGTCAGGAGGGCAAAAACAACGGGTAGCTATTGCGCGTGCCTTGGTTAATAATCCGTCGATTATCCTAGCAGATGAGCCAACAGGAGCTCTAGATACTAAAACTGGTCAACAGATTATGGAGCTTTTGACTGAACTTAATCGTGAAGGAAAAACGATTATTATGGTAACGCATGAACCTGACATAGCAGATTTTGCGACAAGAAAAATTGTTATTCGTGATGGTGAAATTACTGCTGATACTACGGATCGTGTGCGTATAGACTAGGGAGACATTAAATGGAAAATTGGAAATTTGCTCTCAGTTCTATTTGGGGGCATAAAATGAGATCCTTATTAACAATGCTAGGAATTATCATTGGAGTCTCAGCAGTTGTTATTATTATGGGACTAGGCGATGCAATGAAAAATAGTGTCACAGATTCTTTTGCAAGCAATCAAAAAGAAGTTCGTTTGTATTTTAAGTCCGATGATGAAAAAAATAATAATCCCTATGCTAGTTTATCTATTCAAGAAGATACTAATAAGGTCAAGAGAGAATGGCTAGAGCAAATCGTAAAGAATAGTGACGGTATTGATTCTTATTATGTTATAAATAATACAAATGCAACTATTTCATTTGGCAAGAATAAGATGAAAGATGCCAGTATAATAGGAGTAAGCAAAGATTATTTCAAAATTAAAAAATATGATATTGTTGCTGGAAGACAATTAACTGATAAAGACTATAATAATTTTTCAAGAATAATTGTTATTGATACTAACCTATCCAATAAATTATTCGGCTTAAATAATTATAATGAAGCTTTAAATAAAGTCGTCACGGTTAATGACAAAGATTATTTAGTTGTTGGGGTCTATAAATCTGATATACCAGCCATTTCGATAGGTGGTATGGAAATAGGCGAATCAGTGATGTCAAATACTCAAGTTGCCTCTGAATTTAATATTAATGAAGTTGGTCAAATTTATGTCCATGTTACTGATGTCAAAAGAAGTACAGAACTTGGCAAAGAAGCTGCTAAAATGTTAACTGACCTTTCTCATGTTAAAGGAGGAAGGTATACTATCCCTGACAATAGTGCCCTTATTGATAACATCAATAATCAGTTTGCTATTATGACGACAGTTATTGGATCGATTGCTGGTATATCTTTACTGGTAGGTGGTATTGGGGTCATGAATATCATGCTGGTTTCTGTTACAGAGAGGACGCGGGAGATTGGTTTGAGAAAGGCACTTGGTGCGACACGAGGAAAAATTTTAACACAATTTTTGATTGAATCTATAGTGTTAACTATCTTAGGCGGAATGATTGGCTTACTTCTAGCACTAAGTGTTGTAGGCGGCCTAGGCAACTTGATGAAACTAAAAGACGCAACTGTTTCGATTAATGTGGCTATTATTGCGATTTTATTCTCTGCCACAATAGGCATTATTTTTGGCCTTCTACCAGCAAATAAGGCAAGTAAACTTGATCCGATAGAGGCTTTAAGATATGAGTAGATATGGACAAAGACATGATAGATTAAAAAATGTGTTTAGAGTAATTGGCGTATTGTCTATTATTTTATCCCTTTTCTTTATTTTTTACCTTGTTAAGGACTTGGATATTTTCCATAATCCTAAAGTATTATCCCAGATGATTAAGGCACATCTCTTCTGGGGCTCAGTCATCTTCTTTTGCCTTCAAATTTTTCAAGTTATTGTTCCCATTGTACCTGGAGGAGTAACAACTGTTGTAGGATTTTTAACTTTTGGACCGTTATTAGGTTTTTTCTTAAATGTTATAGGAATTGTTTTAGGTTCAGTCTTTTTATTCTTACTTGTCAGAATATATGGTAAACCTTTTATTGCTTTATTTATAGATGACAAGAAAATAAAGGAATATGAAAATCGACTAGCTACTAAGACTTATGAACGTTTATTCATCATGAATATGGCTTCACCTATGGCCCCAGCTGATATTATGATTATGATTACAGGACTTAGTCAAATCAGCTTCCGCCGTTTCTTAATGATTATTATCATTTGTCGTCCTATCTCTATATTAATTTATAGTTATTTCTGGATATATGGCGGGCAATTATTAGGTCATTTATTTTGATAGCTTCATAATATCTGATTGTTTGCGTTGTTTTTTATAGTTTAAGAAATATCAAAAAAGTTTTGTCAAGAAAAAAACTTGACAGGTTTTTGAAAAAGTAGTACACTAAAAAAGTGAGAAATAGCAATAACGATTTCTCCTCAAAACAATAACATTAAAAGAAAAGAGATATTATAAAATGGCAGTAAAAATCCGTTTGACTCGTATGGGTTCTAAGAAAAAACCTTTCTACCGTATCAACATTGCAGATTCACGTTCACCTCGTGACGGTCGTTTCATCGAAACAGTTGGAACATACAACCCACTAATTGCTGAAAATCAAGTAACTTTAAAAGAAGATCGTATTCTTGATTGGTTAGCAAAAGGAGCACAACCGTCAGATACAGTTCGTAACATTCTTTCAAAAGAGGGTGTTATGGCTAAATTCCACGAACAAAAATTCTCAAAATAATAAAAGCTTATGGATACCATTGAAAATCTTATTATCGCCATTGTGAAACCTTTGATTTCACAACCAGACAATCTTACTATTAAAATTGAAGATACTCCAGATTTCCTAGAGTACCATCTTGACTTGGATGCCCAAGATATCGGTCGTGTTATCGGAAAAAAAGGTCGTACCATTACAGCGATAAGATCGATTGTTTATTCGGTTCCAACTCAAGGAAAAAAAGTTAGACTTGTCATTGATGAGAAGTAAAACATCCCAAAGTCCTCAGATTATTCTAGTCTGAAGGCTTTTTTTGTTATTGACCGAGAAGCTTAGAAGTGCTAGAATAACACTATATAGTTAACTGGTTAAGTATATTTGGTTAAATGATTAACTGGATAATTAAAAAAATAAAGGAGAATATATGAAAAAATCCCAATTTATTCACTCTAGTATTTTGAGTTTAGTTACTGTAGCGACGCTAACTTTAGCTCATCCTAAGCTCATTAGTGCCGTGCAAGCTGATGCTCTAAATCCAGCTAATATAAATAGTAATCAAGTTTCTGGATTTACTTTTACAGCCACAGTCCTAGATACTAATGGTAAGGTTTTAGCTGGAAAGAAAGTTCAATTATTTGATATTACGGATGCTTCTTCAAAGGTCTTGCAAGAACTGCTGACAGATAATAATGGGCAAGCTAGATTTACTCAACTACCAATTGGCAGAAGTATTAGTGTTTTTGTTGATGGCAAAGCACAAGGTTACACTCTTCGTACGAGTGAAAGTGGTTCAAATTTAGCTGCAAGTTTTACTGCTGATGGAGTAGGTACTGTAACTCCTACCTATGGGACAACACCATTAGACATTTATGTTCGTAATCAAGATGGACTGCCATTAGTTGGTAAAGGGGTTGATCTTAAAGACAAAAGTGGTAACCTGATTGAAAGTCTCACAAGTGATGCTAATGGTTTAGTACATTTTACACAGAAACTGATGGAAGGTACCTATTATAGTTATTATTTAGCTGGTACAAAATATGGAGAAACGATACCAGGTAGCTCTAGGACAATCTATTTGGACGATAGTAAGAGTCAAAATAGTTTTACTTTTACTGCAACAATTTTAGGGCAAGAAGGTAAGTTGGTTTCTGGCAAAACTGTTGAGCTTTATGATATTACCGATGGCCAAGCAGTTAAAGTTGCAAGTAAAGTAACTACTAAAGACGGACAAGCTGTTTTTAGTGATTTACCAGTTTCACGTAATTATAGCGTCTATATTGATGGACAAAATCAGGGTTATACTGTCCGTACCAGTCAAGCGGGATCAGGCATGGCTGCCGCTTTTTATGTTAATGCAAAAGGGGACCAAACTCCTACCTACACCAATATACCTTTGACCCTTACCGTTCGTAATCAAGAAGGTCAGGGGATAGCAAACCAATCTGTTGCTTTATATAATAAACAAGGACAACTAATAGCTAATATGACTTCTGACTCAGAAGGAAAAGTTGTTTTTACAGATAAATTGATGCAGGGAACTTTTTACACCGTTCGCATTAATAATTTCAAAATGGGGGAAGCAACACCAGGTAACAACATTAGCCTTTATTTAAAAAAAGACCAAATTAAAACTTCTCAGCCCAAACCAGTATCAAATGCACTTACTAAAGCCAGTTCTACTAAACTAGATCAGCAAGATCATGTTGGTCAGTCAGATAGCACTTCAAATCTCATATCGTCAAAAGCTGCTTTCAGCACAAAGGAAACAACTATCTCCAAAGGAAACAAAGCAAGTACAGTTGGGGCTGCAATTAAACCTGTAAACCAAGCTAAAACGCAGCTTCCTAAAACTTCTGAAGTGGCCTCTTCAATTGTGTCTCTAATTGGATTTGTTATAGCAGGAGCTACCGCAATTATTTTATTAGCCAAACGTTATCAAAAAAACCTAAAATAAGTGTAATTAGAAAGATTCAACTAGTTTTTATCACTAAGCTCTCAGTTAAAAGCTGAGAGCTTTTTAGTAAGCGTTATGTCAACAGATATCATCCTCACGATATGATATTAGTAAATAGAGAATTAGGAGCACTTAATATTTAGAAAAAAAGATAGCTATCATGAGGGAAACTTTGGAGGACTCAGTTTGAGAATATAAACTTATCACTATCAGCTATCATTTGTTGGATAGTTGACGTTATTTTCTGATATTATAATTCCTCTATAAATCTCTCATTTGGGATGCAAAATTAGCTCTAAGGTGTTAAAATAGAGATTGATTTTAAAAGTATTAGTAATGTGATGAAATCAAACAAGTATATCATACAGGAGTAATAATGGAATTTTTTAATGTTGGTAAAATTGTGAACACTCAGGGTTTACAAGGAGAGATGCGTGTCTTATCTGTCAGTGATTTTGCTGATGAACGTTTTCAGAAAGGATCAGTACTAGCTCTTTTTAATGATAAGAATCAATTTGTAGCGGATGTTGAAATATCTAGTCACCGCAAGCAGAAGAACTTTGATATTATCAAATTTAAAGATCATAACCACATTAATGCTATTGAAAAATATAAGGGCTTTACCTTAAAAGTGTCTGAAAACTATCTGAGTGATTTAGCTGACGATGAGTTTTACTATCATGAGATTATTGGCTTAGATGTATATGAGGAGAATCAGTTAATTGGGCAAGTAAAAGAAATTTTACAACCTGGTGCTAACGATGTCTGGGTTGTTAAGCGCAAAGGGAAAAAGGACCTTTTATTACCTTATATTCCTTCGGTTATTCTAAATGTGGATTTAGAACACCATCGGGTAGATGTTGTTATTATGGAAGGTCTAGACGATGAAGATTGATATTCTAACCCTTTTTCCAGAAATGTTTACTCCTCTTTCCTCGTCTATTGTCGGAAAAGCATGTGAAAAAGAGTTAGTAGAGATTCACTATCATAATTTCAGGGAAAATGCTGAAAAAGCTAGACATGTTGACGATGAGCCTTATGGCGGTGGACAAGGTATGTTACTACGTGCTCAGCCTATCTATGATGCTATCGAAACGATTGATAGAAAAAATCCTAGAGTTATCCTATTAGACCCCGCAGGTCAACCATTTAGTCAATCCTATGCAGAAGCATTATCCCAAGAAGAGGAATTAATTTTTATCTGTGGTCATTATGAAGGCTATGACGAGCGGATTAAAGCCTTGGTCACAGATGAAATTTCTCTTGGAGATTTTGTCTTGACTGGGGGCGAGCTGGCGGCCATGACTATAATTGATGCAACTGTTCGTTTGATTCCAAATGTTATCGGTAAGGAAGCAAGCCATCAGGATGATTCCTTTTCCTCTGGTCTCTTAGAATACCCACAGTACACAAGGCCTTATGACTTTCGAGGGATGACAGTTCCAGATGTTTTAATGAGTGGCCATCACGAGAAAATTCGACTTTGGCGGCTTGAGGAAAGCTTGCGCAAAACCTATTTAAGACGACCAGACTTGCTTGAAAATTATGAGATGACTGAAGAAGAAGCAAAGCTTTTACAGAAAGTAAAAAAAGATATCAAAGAAAAGGAGTGATGAGTAATCGAAACACAATATGATATCACCATTATTGGTGGCGGTCCAGTAGGTTTGTTTACGGCATTTTATGCTGGTTTACGGGGAATGAAAGTTAAAATTATTGAAAGTTTGTCTGAGCTAGGGGGTCAGCCAGCTATTCTCTATCCAGAAAAGGTTATTTATGATATTCCAGCTATTCCAGCATTGACTGGAGCCGAACTTACGGATAATTTAATCAAACAAATTAGTCGATTTGATGATCGCATAAGTGTTTGTTTAAAAGAAGAAGTTCAATTATTTACGAAAACAGAACATGGCTTTATTATCAAAACAAATAAAGCAGAGCATAGTACCAAAGCTATTATTATTGCTTGTGGGAACGGAGCTTTCTCACCAAGAAAACTAGGATTAGATGGTGAGGAAGAATATGCTGATGATAATATTTATTATAATGTCCATAAACTAGATCAGTTTACTGGCAAAAAAATAGTTATTTGTGGCGGTGGTGATTCTGCAGTCGATTGGGCATTAGCTCTTTATGGCTTAGCAAAAAGCGTGACATTAGTTCATCGACGGGAGGCATTTAGAGCACATGAACATAGTGTGGAGCTTTTAAGAGCTTCTGGAGTCAAGATTCTAACTCCTTATGTTCCAAGCGCTCTCTTGGGTAATAATGGGCGAGCTAACCAATTAGTTATCCAGAAGGTTAAGGATAAAGAGCAAATGACACTTGATATGGATGCTCTAATTGTCAGTTATGGTTTTTCAACATCAAATAAGAACCTCAAGAATTGGGACTTAGATGTTAAGAGGACAAGTATTAATGTTTCCCATCTTTTTGAAACGAGTCAAGAAGGTATTTTTGCAGTGGGTGACGCAGCACAGTATGAAGGCAAGGTTGATTTGATAGCTACAGGGTTTGGTGAGGCACCTATTGCAGTTAATCAAGCTATTAATTATATTTACCCAGATAGAGACAATCGAGTAGTTCATTCAACGTCATTAATAAACTAACTATAAATAATATCTATGGAACTATAAAAAAAACCATAGGTATTATTTTTTTTGTTAAGGATACAAACCTCAGTCTATGTGATATAATTAACTAGTAAATGTGATGAATTTCACACTATAAGACTATAATAATGAAGAGAGGTCATGAAAATGACAACAACTAAAGAAACATTTAGTTCTTTTATGAATAAAGTATTAGCTGGTACTGCCACGGCTATCGTAGTGGCGCTTATTCCGAATGCCATTTTGGCAACATTTTTAAAGCCATTATTGCCTAATGCGACAGCCGCTGAATTTTTGCACATTGTGCAAGTATTCCAATTCTTTACACCAATTATGGCTGGTTTTCTAATTGGTCAACAGTTTAAGTTTAATCCAATGCAACAGTTAGCTGTTGGGGGAGCGGCTTATATTGGTTCAGGTGCTTGGGCATACGCTGAAGTTGTTCAAAAAGGGGTAGCAGTCGGTTCTTTCCAACTTAGAGGTATTGGTGACCTTATTAATATGATGATTACAGCTAGTTTAGCTGTTTTGGCTGTTAAATGGTTTGGTAACAAATTTGGTTCGTTAACAATCATTCTTTTACCAATTACTATTGGAACTGGTGTTGGTTTCCTTGGCTGGAAGTTACTACCTTATGTTTCGTATGTGACAACTTTAATTGGACAGGGTATTAATTCATTTACAACACTGCAACCGATATTGATGTCAATCTTAATTGCAATGGCTTTTGCATTATTGATTGTTAGCCCAATTTCAACAGTTGCGATTGGTTTAGCAGTTGGACTAAATGGTATGGCAGCTGGAGCAGCATCAATGGGAATTGCAGCAACTGCAGCAGTTCTTGTCTGGGCGACGCTTAAAGTTAACAAATCAGGTGTACCAATTGCTATTGCTTTAGGAGCAATGAAAATGATGATGCCTAACTTTTTGAAACATCCGATTATGGCTATTCCAATGGTAATTACAGCAGCGATTTCATCACTAACTGTTCCCTTGTTCAACTTAGTTGGAACCCCTGCATCTTCAGGGTTCGGTCTTGTAGGTGCTGTAGGTCCAATTGCCTCACTGGCTGGCGGAAGTAGCATTCTTATCATTATTTTAGCTTGGCTTATTATTCCATTCGGTGTTGCATTTGTAGCACATAAAATCTGTAAGGACATTCTTAAACTTTACAAAGAAGATATCTTTGTATTTGAAGGATAAAAAAAGAGATAAAGGAGATTACAATGTTAGTTTATATTGCTGGTTCAGGAGCTATGGGTTGCCGTTTTGGTTACCAAATTTCTAAAACAAAAAATGATGTTATCCTTTTAGACAATTGGGAAGATCATATTAATGCCATTAAAGAAAATGGCTTGAAAATATCAGGTGATGTGGAAGAAACAGTTAAGCTTCCTATTATGAAACCGACCGAGGCAACACAAGAAGCAGACCTTATTATTCTTTTTACTAAGGCGATGCAGTTGCCTCAAATGTTACAAGATATTAAAGGTATTATTGGTAAAGAAACGAAAGTACTTTGCTTATTAAATGGGCTTGGTCATGAAGATGTTATTCGTCAGTATATTCCAGTTCATAACATCTTAATGGGTGTTACTGTATGGACAGCAGGACTTGAAGGTCCAGGACATGCTCATTTACAAGGTGTAGGTGCCTTAAACTTGCAAAGTATGGATCCTGAAAATCAAGAAGCAGGCCGTCAAGTTGCAGATATGTTAACAGAAGCAAAATTATATGCAACCTATGATGAAAATGTTCTTCCAAATATTTGGCGCAAGGCATGTGTCAATGGGACAATGAACTCTACTTGTGCCTTATTAGATTGTACTATTGGTGAATTATTTGCTAGTGAAGATGGTCTAAAAATGGTTCATGAAATTATCCATGAATTTGTGACTGTGGGGGAAGCAGAAGGTGTTAGCCTAAATAAAGAAGAAATTACTAAATATGTCATGGATACTTCTGTGAAGGCTGCGCATCATTACCCATCAATGCATCAAGACTTAGTTCAAAACCATCGTTTAACTGAAATTGATTTTATCAATGGTGCAGTAAATACCAAAGGGGAAAAATTGGGGATTGATACGCCATACTGTCGTTTAATCACACAACTTGTACATGCTAAAGAAGAGATCTTAAAGATTAAATAGGAATTTTTAACAAGACCAGTTTTAAGCTGGTCTTGTTTTTTGATAGCATTCTGAAAGAATTTGATAGATTATGCTTGACTTTGACAATAAATGAGGTATAATTTATATGTAACCGATTACAGAAAGTGGTGGTCTTATTCTAAAATCCAAACGGAAACAGAAGATTATGGAACGCATTCTGATAGATAGTTTTGTCGCTTTAGAAGATTTAATGCAAGAATTGGATTCTTCAGAATCAACTGTCAGACGCGATTTAGACGAGCTTGAAGCAGAAGGAAAGCTTCATCGAGTTCACGGAGGTGCTGAATTATTTCCGTCGCTTCAGGAGGAACTATCTAATTTAGAAAAATCTATCAAAAACAGTCAAAATAAACAGAAATTAGCTAAAAAAGCTTCTGAATTTGTCCTTGATAATGATGTCATTTTCATTGATGCAGGTACAACAACAGAGTTTTTGATTCCTCAACTCTGCCAAAAAAATTTGACCGTTGTTACCAATTCAATTCATCACGCTGCTAAGCTAGTGGATAGGAATATTAAAACTATCATTATAGGTGGTTTTGTAAAACAGACAACGGATGCTAGTATTGGAAATGTGGCTCTAGAACAAATACAACAAATGAACTTTGATAAAGCTTTTTTGGGCATGAATGGACTTGATAACTTTTATATGACCACTCCTGATATGGAAGAAGCGGTAATTAAAAGAACTATCATTTCTAATGCGAAAATGTCTTATGTTCTAGCTGATTCTTCAAAGATAGGATATGTGTCCTTCGTTAAAGTAGCTCCTATTGAAGATGCTTGTTTAATAACTGAAGTATCAAAAAGCATTCTGTTAGCAAAAATAAAAGAAAAAACAAAGGTGATTGAAGTATGATTTATACAGTAACCCTAAACCCTTCGATTGACTTTATCGTCAGGATTGACCATTTGGAAACAGGTTCAGTCAATCGTATGGCCAGTGACGATAAATTTGCAGGAGGTAAAGGAATAAATGTTAGCCGCATCTTACAAAGACTAGGTATTGATAATATTGCCACTGGTTTTATAGGTGGTTTTACTGGTCAATTTATTGAAGAGAGTTTAAAGTCAGAACAGATTACAACCAACTTTATTTCAGTCAAGGAAGATACACGGATTAATGTCAAAATTAAATCTGACCTTGAGACAGAGATTAATGGAGGTGGTCCTGAAATCAGTGACTGTGAGCTCCTAGCTATGAAAGAGGCTTTGTCCAAACTTTCTGAAAATGATACGGTAGTCTTTGCTGGATCAGCACCTGCTAATCTAGGCAATACTATTTATGACGAGCTTATCCCAATTGTAAGGTCAGCTGGTGCACAGATTGTTTGTGACTTTGAAGGACAGACATTATTAGATGCTCTTGCTTATCATCCTTTACTTGTTAAGCCCAATAATCATGAACTTGAAGCTATTTTTGAGACTACTTTAAAGGGCCTTGGCGACGTTGAAGTTTACGCTCGTAAGCTTATTGATAGAGGTGCTCAAAATGTTATTGTATCAATGGCTGGTGATGGAGCTTTATTGGTAACGCAGGAAGCATCTTATTTTGCCAAACCAATTAAAGGAACCGTTAAGAATTCTGTAGGTGCAGGTGATTCAATGGTAGCTGGATTTACAGGAAAATTTGTAACAACAAAAGATCCGATTGATGCCTTGAAGTGGGGAGTTGCTTGTGGAACAGCTACAGCTTTCTCAGATGATTTAGCAACAATTGATTTTATAGAAGAAACTTATCAAAAAGTTGAGGTAGAAAAAAGATGAAGATACAAGATTTATTGAAAAAAGACTTAATGATTTTAGATCTAAAAGCTAATAGCAAAGAAAGTGCTATTGATGAGATGATTTCACGTTTAGTTGCAAAAAATGTGGTTTCAGACTTTGATACGTTTAAGTCTGGTATTATGGCACGTGAAGCACAAACATCTACTGGTTTAGGTGATGGTATCGCAATGCCACACAGTAAAAATAACGCGGTACGTGAAGCGAGTGTTTTATTTGCTAAATCATCTACTGGTTTAGACTATGAGTCGCTTGATGGTCAGGCAACAGATTTATTCTTCATGATTGCTGCACCTGATGGTGCAAATGATACCCATCTTGCAGCGTTAGCACAGCTATCTCAATATCTTTTGAAGGATGGTTTTGCTGATCAATTAAGGGCTGTGGAAAGTCCAGAAGATGTCATTGCCTTGTTTGATGCTTCTGAAAAGGAACAGGTAGAGATATCACCTGTAGCAAAAACTTCAAACTCAGATTTTATTGTCGCTGTTACAGCTTGTACCACTGGTATCGCACATACCTATATGGCTGAAGAAGCTCTAAAAAAACAGGCTACCCAAATGGGTGTGACTATTAAAGTTGAAACCAATGGTGCCTCTGGTGTTGCTAATCGATTAACTGCAGAAGATATTAAAAAAGCAAAAGGCGTTATTGTGGCTGCCGATAAAGCTGTTGAGATGGACCGTTTTGATGGAAAACCTCTAGTATTACGTCCAGTTGCTGATGGTATTAAAAAAAGTGAAGAGCTTATTTCAATCATTTTAAAAAATCAAGCAAAGGTCTACCAAGCTAAGAATGATAGTAAAGAAGTTAGAGCTTCTGAAGAAAAGACAAGCTTTGGCGGAGCTTTTTACAAACACCTTATGGGTGGGGTCTCGCAAATGCTACCATTCGTTATTGGTGGAGGGATCATGATTGCGATTGCCTTCTTGCTAGATAATCTTTTAGGGGTACCAAAAGATCAGTTGGGGAATTTGGGTTCTTATCATGAAATAGCGGCTATCTTTAAAAATATCGGTGGGGCAGCCTTTTCATTCATGTTGCCAGTTTTAGCGGGCTACATAGCTTATTCAATTGCTGAAAAACCTGGTTTAGTTGCTGGTTTTGTAGCGGGCGCGATTGCCTCAAATGGTTTAGCCTTTGGTAAAGTTGCTTTTGCTGCAGGTGGTGAAAAATCTCTAGCCTTGGCAGGCGTTCCTTCTGGTTTCTTAGGAGCTTTGGTAGGTGGTTTCTTAGCAGGTGGTGTTATTTTAGTTCTTCGGAAGTTGCTATCTGGCTTGCCACGATCACTTGAAGGGATTAAATCAATCTTACTTTACCCTCTACTTGGAGTATTAATCACTGGTTTCTTAATGCTTTTGGTAAACATCCCAATGGCAGCTATCAATACAGCTTTAAATGATTTTTTACAAGGATTATCAGGTAGTTCAGCAGTCTTAATGGGCTTACTAGTTGGCGGTATGATGGCTGTAGATATGGGGGGACCAGTTAATAAGGCGGCTTATGTTTTTGGTACAGGAACCTTAGCAGCGACCGTGGCAAATGGTGGATCAGTTGTAATGGCTGCTGTAATGGCAGGAGGAATGGTTCCTCCATTAGCGGTATTTGTAGCGACATTGTTATTTAAAGATAAATTTACAAAAGAAGAGCGTGAGTCAGGACTCACAAATATTGTAATGGGGTTATCTTTTATTACTGAAGGAGCAATTCCATTTGGTGCAGCAGACCCAGCGCGTGCAATTCCAAGTTTCATTGCAGGATCTGCTCTAACAGGAGCTCTTGTTGGGTTAGCAGGAATCAAATTGATGGCTCCTCATGGCGGAATCTTTGTAGTTGCTTTAACAAGTAACCCGATTCTTTATCTTGTGTTTGTGGCTATTGGTGCCCTAGTATCAGGTATATTATTTGGTGCCCTTCGTAAAAAACTTTAATTAAGATATTTGTCTAAGTACAACTAGAATCTGCTAAGGTTCTAGTTTTTTGTTATACTTAAAGAACTACAATAAGGAAAATAGAGTTATGCCTAAAAAGAATTATCGACGGAAACCAAAATTTAAGAAACAAAATTTTCAAGTAAGTATTTCATTTTTAATTTTGACCTGTTTTATTATCAGCTTTTTTACCATACAATCACAAAGAGAAAGTATTAAAAAACTAGCAGGAAACCAAACGATTTTATTTTTGTCAACCGCTGCAAAGTCAGCTCAGTTTGTGGCTCAAAAAAATGATTTATACACCTCAGTAATGTTAGCTCAAGCCATATTGGAATCTAATAATGGTCAGTCACAACTAAGTCAAAAGCCCTATTATAACTTTTTCGGAATTAAAGGATCTTATAAGGGAAAAGCGATTATTTTACCTACAAACGAGGATGATGGCAAAGGGAACCTCTATAAGATAGATGCTAAATTTCGTCACTATGGAACGAGAACAAATGGTTTTAAGGACTATGCCCAGGTTTTATCAGATCCTCTTTATCTAAAAACACATAAAAGTCGGGCACAAAATTATGAGGAAGCAACTCAGGTTCTCACTGGTCATTATGCAACAGATACTACTTATAACCAAAAACTGAATCAAATTATTTCAACTTATCAGTTAACCTTGTTTGATTACCCATTTTAAATAATAGGGTTAAATATTTCAATATGACTACAATTTTATATCAGGTAATTTAAATATTACATTATTGTAGTTAAATACTAAATTAGTGTGTTATAATATTATTTGACTCAAGAAATAGAAAAGGATTAAAAGAAGCAATGACTAAGTTGAAAGGTAAAAAGTTATTACTGGCGATTTTTGCATTAGTAGCAGTAGTAACCGCATTTGTAGCAGTACAATCTTCACATAAAGAAAAAAAAGTAGAGGCTGACAGTTTTGCAGTTGGGCCAACACAAGCTTTTATCAACGAAATTGCTGGTACTGCTAGTCAAATAGCTAGTGAAAGAGATCTATATGCCTCTGTTATGATAGCTCAAGCCATTTTAGAGTCAAGTAATGGACAATCAGGCCTCAGTCAGGCACCATACTATAACTTTTTTGGTATTAAAGGTGCTTACAATGGTGGCTCTGTAACAATGAAGACTTGGGAAGATGATGGCAAAGGGAACCCCTACGAAATTGATCAACCTTTCAGGGCTTATCCAAGCATTGCTGATTCTTTAAACGATTACGCTAATTTATTAAGTTCACCTCTATATTCAGGTGCGCGTCGCTCAAATACCCTGTCTTATCAGGATGCAACTGCAGCACTGACAGGTTTATATGCAACGGATACATCTTATAATGCCAAGCTCAATAGTATTATCCAAACTTACGGTTTAACTGCTTATGATGTGGTTGCACAAGCTCCTAGCTCTCAGGCGACACCGACTGCAACGGTTGACACAAACAACCTTGTTTGGAATCATTTTAGAGGTTCTTATACTGATTCGGAAACATTAAGAATTGATCAAGCGTGGGCAGCGTTAAAGTATAACCGATAAATAAAAATCACCCTTCTAGGGTGATTTTTTGATATAATATGCTTATGAAAACAATAAATGAGACATACGAAAATCATCCTGAAAAACCTTATATTAATCCCAAATATGAATTAGATTTAATTCAAAAACCAATTCCAAAGCGAAATATGATAAGAACAGAAGAAGGTCTGTTACCAGGTCATATTGTTATGCTTTGGCGTATTAGCTTTGGCACTTATACAACAGAAAACCCACATCATAAATATTTCTACACAACCTATGGGATTGATGCTGATAAGGAATTAGCATGGCTCATTGCTCATGATTATGTTGTTATTGATTCAGCTTTTGATTCCTTAAAGCACATATCAGCTTTACAATTAAAGGAATTTCTAAAAGAAAAAAACCTTAAAGGGTTGTCTAAAATGAAACGCTCAGACTTAGAGAAGGCTATTGCACAAGCGTATGATGAGGAGAGTCTTGGGCGAAAGTTTTCACTGAGGTCTTATAGTTTATTAGAAAAAGGTAAGAAAACGTTACTGGCTCATCCTGAAATTATTGACCGACATCCGCAGAAAAAGTACTAATGAGCCTACTTTAATATTCTGAGAAACTATGCTATAATGAGTCATATTGTTATCAAGGAGAACAGAAAATGCAAGTCATTAGAGAAAAAGAATTTGTTAATCAGTATCATTATGATGCAAGAAATTTGGAATGGGAGAAGGAAAATGGAACTCCCGAAACTAATTTTGAAGTAACCTTTCAATTACTTGATAAGGATGAAGACAAAAATGAAACGGTAATTGTTTCAGTTTTACAATTTTTGATTGTAAAAGATGAATTTGTTATTGGGGGTGTTATCTCTCAAATGGTACGTATTGTTGACCGTTTGATTAATCAGCCAAGCGAATTCAAACAAGATGAAGTTGAGTATCTTGCTGAACCATTGTTAGATATGGTTCAACGCTTGACCTATGAAGTCACGGAGATCGCTTTAGATAGACCGGGAATTAATTTGGAGTTTAAGAGTTAATGAAATTAGCAATTGTTACAGATAATACGACAGCCATACCAGAAGAAGTGAAAAATCATAAAGACATATATGTCTTGAACATTCCAGTTATTTTTGATAATGAAACCTATTATGAAGGCTTAAATCTTAGCTTAGATGAGTTTTATCAAAAAATGGCTAATAGTTCAGAATTACCTAAAACTAGTCAACCTTCATTGACAGAATTAGATGAACTGTTAACAGACTTATCCGTAACAGGTTATACGCATGTCATTGGTTTGTTCCTTGCTGGGGGTATCTCAGGATTTTGGCAAAATATTCAGTTCTTAGTTGAAGAGCACCCTGATTTGACAGTGGCTTTCCCAGATAGTAAAATCGCATCGGTACCAACAGGAAATATGATTTCAGCTATCTTAAGTTGGTGTCAAAAGGGTGACGATTTTGACACTATCCTTAAGAAATTATATGCTAAAATTGAAGGTACTTCTGCCTATATTTTGGTTGATGACCTTAATCACTTAGTTAAAGGTGGACGTTTATCCAATGGCTCCGCTTTATTAGGTAGCCTATTAAGTATTAAACCAATACTTCGTTTTAACGACGAGGGTAAGATAGTTGTCTTTGAAAAGATTAGGACAGAAAAGAAAGCTATGAAGCGTTTGGTGGAGTTGTTAAATGAAACCGCTAAAGAGGGTGAATTTGAGTTTTCTATCATAAATGCTAATGGCCAAGAAAAAGCTATCACTTTAAAGAGCATGTTAATTGAGAGTGGTTTGCCAGATAACTTCTATGAAGCAGACTTCAGCTCAGTAGTTGGAGCACACCTAGGAACAAATGCAGTAGCAATTGGCTATTCACCAATTATTAAATAAGAGCTTATATTTATGGAGACGGAGGTCTTTATGACCGCCTATAGGCTATCAAGTAGCTAAAATTATTCAAATGTCTTCTTATCTTACTCAACAAGGTGTAACGCTAGGAATCAATTCAGTTATTAGCTATAAGTGACTGAATTATGGATTAGAGAAATTATTATGAAATTAATAACATTGCCTTCTGAATTTCAGAAGGCTTTACCAATATTAAAGAAAATTAAAGAAGCGGGCTATGAGGCTTATTTTGTTGGCGGTAGTGTACGAGATGTCCTTTTAAATCGTCCAATTCACGATGTGGATATAGCTACTAGCTCATATCCAGAGGAGACTAAGGCTATTTTCACAAGAACTGTAGACTTAGGTATTGAGCACGGAACCGTTCTTGTTTTGGAGGGAGGTGGTGAATATGAAATTACCACTTTTCGAACAGAAGATGTCTATGTTGATTACCGTAGACCTAGTCAGGTTTCCTTTGTCCGATCTTTGGAAGAAGATCTGAAGCGTCGAGATTTTACAGTTAATGCTTTAGCTTTGGATGAAGATGGTGACATTATTGATAAATTTAATGGGCTTGATGATTTAAAAGCTAGGCGCTTACGAGCGGTTGGAAAAGCCCAAGATCGTTTTGAAGAAGATGCTCTTCGAATCATGCGGGGATTCCGCTTTGCGGCAACTTTGGATTTTACTGTTGAAGAGACGACTTTTTGTGCGATGACTGAACAAGCTCACTTATTAACGAAAATTTCTGTTGAAAGAATCTTCATTGAGTTTGATAAGCTGCTGATGTCCAATCATTGGCGATGTGGGTTGGAATTATTAGTTAATGCGCAAGCTTACCAATTTTTACCAGACCTAGCAGGTCAAAAGACTAACCTACAAAAGATGATGACCAATTTACAAGCGACTTTTAACTTCACTGAGAGTGCTCAAGCTTGGGCAAGCCTGATTATAAGTCTAGATATTTCTAATAGCAAAGCTTTTCTCAAAAAATGGAAAACATCAAATGAGTTTCAAAAGAAGGTAGATCATATTATCAGCCTATATCGGCTTCGTCAAAAGCAAGAGCTAGATAAGTGGTCTTTGTACAGCTACGGCAAGGAGATCGCCATTCTTTGTGAAGAGCTTCGTCAAGCCCAGGCTTTAGAGGTAAATTTCTCTAGGATTCAAGATTTAGATGAAGCATTAGCGATTCATGATAAGCGTGAAATAGTGGTCAACGGTCGCTATCTAATGCAGGAATTAGGAATGTCCGCTGGACCGGAACTAGGTAAAACTCTTAATCATATTGAAGAAGCAATTGTTCGTGGGCAGTTGATCAATGATCTCCCGGCTATTCGTGATTATATTATTGAGGAGTTAAGGAATGAGTGATTTTTTAGTTGAAAAATTAAGCAAAACAGTCGGAGATAAAACTGTTTTTCGTGATATTTCTTTTCTCATACATGATTATGATCGAATTGGAATTATTGGTGTTAATGGAACAGGTAAAACAACTTTACTGGATCTTATCGCTGAAAAAATTGGTTACGATGGTGATTTATCTCCTTTCTTAAAACCTAACGATTATAAAATTGCCTACTTGACTCAGGATCCTGAATTTAAGGCTAATGATAGTGTTTTAGAGACAGTTTTATCGACAGATTTGCCTGAAATGGTCTTGATAGGACAGTATGAACGTCTGATGTCAAACTATTCAGAAGCTAATCATAAAGAATTAGAGAAAGTTATGGCTGAGATGGACCGACTTGATGCCTGGTCCATTGAAAGTGAAGTTAAAACGGTTCTCTCTAAGTTGGGGATTTCAGATTTAGAGCAAAAAGTTGGTCAATTATCAGGAGGGATGAAACGTCGTGTTCAATTGGCTCAAGTACTGCTAGGAGCAGCAGATCTCTTATTATTAGATGAGCCAACTAACCATTTGGATATAGATACTATTGCTTGGTTAACCAATTATCTTAAATCGTCGAAAAAAACGGTGCTGTTTATCACTCACGATCGCTATTTTCTAGATCATTTGGCTACACGAATTTTCGAATTAGATAATGCAAATTTACAAGAATACCAAGGTAATTATCAAGACTATGTCCGCCTTAAAGCTGAACAAGATGAACGCGATGCCGCTAACTTACATAAGAAAAAACAGTTGTATAAACAAGAGCTATCGTGGATGCGGACGCAACCACAAGCTCGTGCTACTAAACAACAAGCTCGTATTAATCGCTTCAATGAATTGAAAGAGGATGTGTCGAATTCGGTATCAAATGAATCATTGGAAATGGCTTTTGAAACCAGTCGGATTGGGAAAAAAGTCATTCACTTTGAAAATGTTTCATTTGGTTATGATAAGGATTTCTCTTTGATTAATGATTTTAGTTTAATTATTCAGAACAAAGATCGTATAGGGATTGTAGGCGATAATGGTGTTGGTAAAACGACACTACTCCATCTTATTAATGGAGACCTCAAGGCTCATTCTGGCAAAGTAGATATTGGAGAAACTGTCCGTATTGGCTATTTTTCACAGCAGATTCAAGGGATGGATGAGAGTAAACGTCTCATAACTTATTTGCAAGAGGTTGCTGATGAGGTAAAGACAAGTGTTGGTACGACCAGCATTAGCGAACTCTTAGAGCAGTTTCTTTTTCCTAGATCAACACATGGTAGTATTATCGGTAAATTATCAGGTGGAGAGAAAAAGCGTCTTTATCTTTTGAAAATATTGATTGAAAAACCAAATGTTCTTCTGTTAGATGAACCGACAAATGATTTAGATATTGCAACTTTGACTGTTTTAGAACAATTTTTAAATCATTTTGCTGGTCCAGTTATTACTGTTAGTCATGATCGCTATTTCTTAGATAAAGTGGCTACTAAGATTCTTTCTTTTGAAAACGGGGAAATTCAGGTCTTTTATGGAAATTATAGTGACTATCTAGATGAGAAAGCTTTTCAAAATGAAAAAATACTTTTAAAAGCTAAGAAACCGCCTAAAATGATAGCCAAAGAGTTAGCAGATAAGAAACGTATGTCATACAAGGAAAAGCAAGAGTGGGCTACTATTGAAGATGATATTACCCAAATAGAGAAAAAAATTGCGAGTATTGAAAGTGACATGTTAACAGTAGGTTCTGATTATGGCAAATTATCGGATTACCAAAAGGAACTAGATCAATTGAATCAAGAACTCTTAGAAAAATATGAACGCTATGATTACTTGAGCGAATTGGAGAACTAGTCTAATCATAAGTTTTAATTAAATCAGTCACCAATCAGATAAAATTTTGACTTTAACTCTTTGTGATGGAAGGTTATTTACAAATAGCGTGAGAAAAGAAGTGCCCCTTTTAGGCACTTCTTTTCTTTTGACGGAGCTATTGTTTGTTAGGAACTATTTCATTTTTATAGCAAAAACTTGACAGAAAAATTCAGAAAATTTATAATATTTACTACCTTATAAACAATTGCAAAGCGAAAGGACAAATTATGATATCAGGAAAAGAATATGTTGATCGTGTTTTTAAGAAAGTAAAAGCTACAAATGCACATGAGACTGAATTTTTACAGGCTGTTGAAGAAGTTTTTGACTCCTTAGTACCAGTTTTTGATAAATATCCTAATTATATTGAAGAAAATCTCTTGGAACGATTAGTTGAACCAGAACGTGTTATCTCCTTTAGAGTTCCATGGATGGATGACCAAGGGAATGTTCATGTTAACAGAGGCTATCGTGTGCAGTTTTCTTCCGCAATAGGTCCCTACAAGGGTGGGTTACGCTTTCATCCTTCAGTTAATCAGTCTATTGTTAAATTTTTAGGATTTGAACAAATTTTTAAAAATTCACTGACTGGACAACCCATAGGTGGTGGTAAAGGGGGATCAAATTTTGATCCTAAAGGCAAATCAGATATGGAGATTATGCGCTTTACCCAAAGCTTTATGACTGAATTACAAAAACATATTGGTCCAGACTTAGATGTTCCTGCTGGCGATATCGGAGTTGGTAGTCGTGAAATAGGTTATCTTTTTGGACAATATAAGCGTTTAAATGGTTATCAAAATGGTGTTCTGACTGGTAAAGGATTATCATTTGGGGGATCCTTAGCACGCAAAGAAGCGACGGGATATGGGGTTGTTTATTTTGCACAACACATGTTAGCTTCAAAAGGCCAAGAACTTAAAGGAAAAAAAGCCATTGTCTCTGGATCAGGTAATGTGGCTATCTATGCGACTGAAAAATTACAAGAACTGGGTGCAAGTGTTATTGCCGTTTCAGATTCGTCAGGTTATGTTTACGATGAAAACGGTATTGATTTAGATAGTTTAAAACAAATTAAAGAAGTTAATCGTGGACGTATCAAAAGTTATATCGAGTCGCATCCTCATGCTATCTTTACAGCAGTTGGTAGTGGGCCATCAATTTGGTCTTTAAAGGCTGATCTTGCTTTTCCGTGTGCTACTCAAAATGAGTTGAATGCTAAAGATGCTCAAATGTTGGTTGATAATGGTATCCTTGCTGTTGTCGAAGGTGCTAACATGCCATCTACTTTAAAGGCTATTGCCTTATTTCAAGACGCTGGCGTTTTATTTGGACCTGCCAAAGCAGCCAACGCTGGTGGAGTAGCGGTATCTGCTTTAGAAATGGCTCAAAATAGTGGACGAATTGCTTGGACTTTTGAAGAAGTTGATGCAAAACTCTTTGATATTATGAAAGATATCTATGATAATGCAACTCATGCTGCTGATGAATTTAACCTTTCTGAGAATCTAGTTGCAGGTGCTAATATCGCAGGTTTTCTAAAGGTTGCAGAAGCTATGTCGGCTCAAGGGCTTGTTTAATGGTTGAATGGATTGGGAAATAACTATTTTTCCTACTAGGATTTTGATATAATCTATAATATAGAGAATTCATCGCATAGGGAGATGTAAAATGATTCGTCGAATTGTGAAAGATCCTTTCTTTTTACAACAAGTTTCAAAACAAGCCACAAAAGAGGATTTGCCCATAGGTAAGGACTTACAAGACACTTTAGCTTTTCATAGAGAGAATTGCTTGGGCTTGGCGGCTAATATGATTGGAGAGTCTAAGCGTATTATTATCATTTCAATGGGGTTTGTTGACTTAGTTATGTTTAATCCAAAGTTGGTGAAAAAATCCGACTCATATATCACTGAAGAATCTTGCCTCTCGCTTTCTGGAAACCAGAAAACAAAACGCTACCAAAAAATTACAGTGGAGTATCTTGACCTTAATTGGAGAAAGAAAAGTTTAAGCTTAAATGGTTTAGCGGCCCAAATTTGCCAACATGAGTTAGATCATCTAGACGGGATTTTAATCTAAAAGGACATACCTTTAACTTAAGGTATGTCCTTTTTATTAGTGTTCTTTTTTCTTAGCTAAGCTAGTCGCGAAAAGAGTAGCAATTCCTGCTAGTGATAGTAGGAGAGAGCCTTGCTCCTTACTTCCAGTTATAGGTAATTTTTTCTTAACATCAGTATTTTGAATATGATTTTCAGACTTAGCATACATTAAGGAGTAACTATTAGTTGCTAGGCTTCTTACTTTTGTAGTTTCTGTTTCAGTAGCCTTAGTTGGTGTGAATAGGTCTGAAACTAACTCCGTTTGAATGATTTTTCCCTCACGATTACGATAAACGCGATTGACTAAATCATGTATACCCGATGAGTCTTTCCTTTTAGATGTTTCAAGAGTAACTGTAGCATAGGTTTTAACTCCAGAGATAGTGGCAGAAACTTTTTGATTGCTAGCTTCTAGATCTTTAATATATTTAATGAATACTTCGGTGTCAGGGTTGATTGCTCCTAACAATCTCCCTTTTTTAAATGTTTTAAAACCATCTCCTCCACCATATAAGAAGTCGTTGATAACCACTTTGTAGGTTGCGTTCGGATCAATTTCTTCACCGTTGGTCTTATAGGCTTTTACAACTTTGTAAGGATTTAAGGGATCAGCAGAGCCACTATCAGTATAGATGTACCTGAGACCAGATATTTGAAGGAAGTATTTTTCTCCCTCATCATACTGTTCATTCAAGACATCATAAATTTCTTGTCCTGTTAATTCAACAACTTGAAGGATATTTCCAAAGGGTTGGACAGCTTGAGCTGCGCCCCAAGTGATTGATTGATCACTATTAACTACTAAGTCAGCACGTACACCACCATTGTTTGTAATGGCGAAATCTACCTCAGGGAATGATTGCTTGGCAATAGCTAATTGAGCTTTTGTAATTAGGTTACCTAGAGCGGATTCTTTATCGTTATTAACCTCTCTTGAAATATTGGCATTTGTTATAGCTGTTCCAATTTTTGTTTCAGTTACACGAGCCACTATAGTATTGGCATTATTCACAATTGCTTGAATTTCAGGTGTTCCTGTTAAAATACCCGGAGCAACAGCGACAACTTGTCCAGTAGGTACTGTGATGAAATCTTGGGTATCAGTATCCAAAGTACCACGGACATCGGCATAGGCCTTTCCTTGAGCAAGGGCTTGAACAATCCGAGTATTACCAATTGTTCCGTTTGCATACACGTGGTTATGTCCAGTAAAGACTATATCAATACTGTTATCAGGATAGATTTGGTTAACTTTATTGATAATGGTAGCCATTTGATCACCAACCAGACCATCTTTTCCTGTAGTTGCAGGGATGTGAGCTAAAATCATAATAGCATTAACGTTCTGGGCTCTTAATTCTTTAGCATACTTAGCGATAGTTTCAGCTTCGTCTAAAAAATCATACTGTTCGTAATTCTGTTTAAGGACTAAATCGGGTATTTCAGTAGTAACGACACCAATTATACCGACTTTGACGGAAGTATTGTTAATAGGAATGGATTTAATAGCATAAGGTTTCCAATTATATGGAATCTCCCCAGTCTTTTTATCAACAACATTTGAAATAACAATCGTTTGATTAGAAGGAACATGCGGGTAGTCTTTTGTAATTTGATTAATAGTCGAATCAGGAGTGGGAGCTGTGCCAGTCATAATACGATTATACTCAGCCAAGCCCTCATCGAATTCATGGTTACCAAGGGTACCATATTCAACATTCATTTCATTAAAAATCTGAACAGTTGGTTCGTCTTGGAGTAATCCTGAGTTTGCTGGGCTAGCTCCAACCATGTCACCAGCTTGAACACGAAAACTAGTTCCATTAGGACTAGTTTGGGTAAAATCAGCTTGAGCTTTATCCATATAAGCATCAAGTTGAGCAGCCGTTCCAGCACCTGAAATTTTACCATCAGGCATATAAGCGGTGCTAGTTTGGTCAATGGCACCATGGAAGTCATTGACCCCTAAAATTTGAACATCAACTTGATCAGCGCTAACACCTGAAACAAATAATGACATACCAGCAAGGACACTTAAAACACTGCTTTTTAAAACAATATGTTTTTTCATAAAAATTCCAATCTCCTAAAGAATAAAATGATGTTTCATAAATAGTTTACTATCTTTTAATGCACAAAACAAGAAGTATTGCATAAAAAGTGAATGAAATACAAGTATATTTTTTATAAAAGGCTTACATTCTTTAAAAAACATATTATTTAAAACAAATAATTAAAAATGTTCGATTTTATTATTTTTATCTATTGCGATATAAGCTAATCTATGATAGTATGATAGTTAGATTAAAAGAAAGGAGAATAAACATGTTAACTATTAAAATGAATCAAGTTTTTTTGATATTCTCCTTTCTATCCTTCAAAGTTAACTTACTTTAGTGTCGCTATGTACCTAATAGTAAAGCCCGTGGTAGGAAGGATGACTTACTGCGGGCTTTTTGTATGCAAAAATTGATATTTATTCAAGAGAAGGAGGAAGGAATGTTAGCTTTAATTTTAGAACACATAAAAACTAAAAAAGCTATTTATCTTCTAGTTGTCATTTCTTTATTGGTCTATGACGCCAGTTTAATTATTCCTACTAAGGTTGTTCAAAATTTAGTTGATCACATGAGTCATCATCAACTTAGTCAAGCATCTTTAAAAAATCATATACTCGTTCTCATCATTGCTACCTTTATGTCATATGCCACAGCATACTTATGGCATCTCAAGCTCTTCCAAGAAGCAGTAGCTTTCAAATGTGATTTACAGCAAAGAGCGTTTAAAAAGTTGGTTTTGATGCGGACACCTTATTATGATAAATTCCGTTCTGGAGATATGATGACACGGTTTTCGACAGATGTTGAAGCTTTGATGGATTTTATCGGTTACGGTTTGATGATTATCTTATATGCTGGAGGTATGTTTGCTTTTATTATTCCCACAATGTTTTTCATTTCTTGGCAGATGACTTTAATTGGTATGCTCCCGATTATCATTGGTGTTTTTTTGACTTACTTCATGACGAAAAAACAGGAATTACTAGTAGAAGAAGCCAGAGAAGCCATTTCAAACTTAAGTGATCAGGTTCTAGAAACCGTAGAAGGCATTCGTGTTATGAGGGCTTATAGTAAAAAAGTTTTTTTAGCTAAAGAGTTTGAGAGAAAAACAAGAGCAATTGCTGAGAAATGGAATCGGATTGCATCGATTCGTGGCCTATATTTTCCTGTTTTTACTATTATGCTCGCACTTAGTACGATTCTTGTTTTAATCACTGGTCTTTCTTTTTTACAAAAAGGTCTTATCACTCTTGGTCAAGTACTGGCCCTGCAACTCTATCTAGTCTCTCTCATTGAGCCCTTCAGTATGGTGGCTGATTTTATCCTCGTTTTTCAGACAGGTAATGCTTCGTTTTCAAAACTTAGCCAAGTGATTGAAACTAGCGATGATATGGAGGAAGATGGGAGCCAATCCTTAGCCAAGATTGAGACTATTAGGTTGAAAGACTATTCTTTTAGGTATCCAGAAAGTAATCAAGATACTCTGAAAAAGCTTAATCTTGTCCTTAATCAAGGTCAAACCTTGGGCATTATCGGAAAAACAGGTTCAGGTAAAACGAGTTTAGTCCGACAATTTTTGCGTCAGTATCCAAAAGGTGACAGGCTTTTTGAAATAAATGGTCATGATATTTTAGACTATAAGCGTAAATCATTGGAAAGTCACATTGGCTACGTGCCTCAAGAGCATATTCTCTTTTCAAAGACTGTTTGGCAAAATATTGCTATGGGGAAAAGCGGAGCAGAGGAATCAGATATTCTTGCAGCCATCGAAACAGCTTCCTTTAGTGAAGATTTAGCACATCTATCGCAGGGCTTAGAAACGGAGATTGGGGAAAGGGGCTTATCAATTTCTGGTGGCCAGAAACAGCGAATTGCTATAGCTAGAGCTTTTCTAGGGAAGCCTGATTTGCTGATTTTGGATGATTCTTTGTCAGCGGTTGATGCTAGAACTGAGGCTGCTATCATTACTAACATTCAACGTGAAAGGCAAGGAAAAACAAGTATTATTGTTAGCCATCGTTTATCGGCAATCCAGCATGCTGATTGGGTTATCGTTTTAGAAGATGGAGAAATTATTGAGGAAGGAAAACCAAATGATCTTTACCAGCTGGGTGGTTGGTATTATCAACAATATATTAGACAAGAAGGAAAGGGGGTAGGGAATGTCAGTCTTTAAAACCTTAATAGCTGAAATTAGATGGGCTAGAAAACCTTTTTGGACAGGGTCTGTCTTACTCTTAATAGCAACTGGGGCAGGTCAATATGCTCCTTTGCTTCTGCAGAAAATGATTGATCGTTTTTTGACTCCAGTAGCGCGTGGGCAGGCCTTTAATAGAGATTCATTTACTAATCTGATTTATCTCTACCTTGTACTAGTCCTTGCTACAGCAGGCCTTCGTTATTTTTCTTTTAAGGCTCTAGTAAAAGCCTCTAATCAGATTGTCGAAAACTTGCGGAATCGGGCCTTTCAGACAATGCAGTCATTACCTATTTCTTATTTTGATCATCAACCAGCAGGGAAAATTGCAACACGTATCGTTAATGACACAGAAACTCTTCGTAATCAATTCTTTGATAATCTTTTATCGCAATTGATGATTTGCCTTTTACAAGTGTTAGTGATTTATGGTATTTTAATCTACCTAAACCTTACTTTAGGACTTTTTTTACTATTCATTTTACCGGTCTTTTATGGTATTCAACTTCTTTATAAAGGATTGACAGATCAGCCAATGAAAGATTTTTATAAAGCTAGAAGTGCTGTTAATACACAAGTCAATGAAACAATGAATGGTGTGTCTATCATTCAACTTTACCATCAAGAAGATCAGACCTTACAAGAATTTGATAAAGAGATTACTAAAATGCGAAAGGCTGACAATACTATTATCTTTGCTGATTCAGTTGCTTCGTGGACTTTAACAGAGTTTTTTAAGTACACTATAATTGCTGCTATTTTAACATTTATTGGTTATCGTTTTCTTAAAGGGCAAGCTAGAATGACAGTTGGTATGATTTTTGTTTATATTAATTATCTGACTAGATTGTTTGATATTCTAGGAATGGTGGTACGGCAACTTCCCAATATTCAAAGATCGCACGCAACAGGCAAACGGCTTTTGGAACTTTTAGATGAAAAGACTGAGAAAGATAGTAAAGTAGGAATTAAGGTCAGTCAGGGACAAGTCACTTTTGATCATGTTAGTTTTTATTATGATAAAGGCAAGAAAGTTTTGAAAGATATTTCCATTGAAGCTAAAAATGGTCAAACGATCGCCTTGGTTGGCCATACTGGCTCTGGCAAATCATCTATCATGAACTTGCTCTATCGCTTTTATGACCCCCAAGAAGGGGATATCAGAATCGACAATCAATCGATTAAGGATTTTTCTCGAGAAAGTCTACGTTCCCATATGGGGATTGTTTTGCAGGATCCTTATCTTTTTACAGGAACGATAGCCTCTAACGTGAGCATGGGAAACCAAGCTTATAGTGAAAAGCAGATAGAGCAAGCCCTCATTAAAGTAGGGGCAGAGCACCTCTTAAATAAATCGGACAAAGGGATATATGCTCCAGTTTCTGAAAGAGGCTCTTCCTATTCAAGTGGTGAGAGACAATTAATCGCTTTTGCTAGAACACTTATCTCAAATCCGAAAATATTGATATTAGATGAAGCGACATCACATATTGATACCGAGACTGAAGAGGTTATCCAGGCAGCTATGAAAGTTTTAAAAAAGGGGAGAACAACCTTTGTTATTGCTCATCGTCTCTCAACGATTCAGACAGCTGATCAAATTTTAGTTCTAGATCAAGGACGGATTATTGAGAGAGGAAATCATCACACTTTATTAAAAGCAAATGGTAGCTATGCTGAAATGTTTCGTATTCAAGAAAAAATCTAAAGCTGATTTCTTCAGCTTTTTTAGTTATGTGACTGCTAGTCCGTTTTATGCTCTAGTTTTCTTTTTGAAAGATTCAGTTTTAGATTAGTA
This sequence comes from Streptococcus porcinus, assembly GCF_900475415.1. Classification (NCBI taxonomy): domain Bacteria; kingdom Bacillati; phylum Bacillota; class Bacilli; order Lactobacillales; family Streptococcaceae; genus Streptococcus; species Streptococcus porcinus. Next base: position 1,165,255 of record NZ_LS483388.1, on the reverse strand, counting down.
AAAAGGGTTTCATATCGCATTTTCTTAGCTTTTAGTGTAAAATAGTTAGGTAGTTTAAAAGATTAAAAAGAACGAAAAGAATAATTTATGACAAAAAAAATAGGTATTGGTAAAGCTCACAGCAAAATTATTTTGATGGGAGAGCACTCGGTAGTTTATGGCTTTCCTGCAATTGCTTTACCCTTAAAAGATATAGAAGTGACTTGTCTCATTAAAGAAGCTAATGAAAAACTAAAATTTGATTTTTACGACACACTGTCGACAGCTATCTATTCAGCCTTAGATTTTTTACAGATTAAAGAAAAACCAATCTCATACGAGATTATTTCACAAGTTCCACAAAAAAGGGGAATGGGCTCTTCAGCAGCTGTTTCTATTGCTGCCATTAGAGCAGTATTTGATTATTTTGACCAACCAATTAATGATGACTTACTTGAAATTCTAGTTAATAAAGCTGAGATTATTGCTCATACGAATCCCAGTGGACTAGATGCTAAAACTTGTCTCAGCGATCATGCTATTACGTTTATTCGAAATGTAGGTTTTGAAAGCTTGGCTATTAATTTGGAGGCATATTTAGTAATTGCTGATACAGGTATTCATGGGCATACCCGTGAAGCTGTCAATAAAGTAGCTAAATTTGAAGAGAGTAATTTACCACATCTCGCTTGTCTGGGAAAATTAACAGAAGAAGTTCATCGAGCCATTATTAGTAAAGATGTAGAGGTAATGGGACATGCTATGACGCAAGCCCATCAAGAACTTAAGGCTATTGGAGTTAGTATTGAGCAATCAGATTTATTGGTTCAAGAAGCATTAGCACACCAAGCTTTGGGTGCTAAAATGTCAGGTGGTGGCCTTGGTGGTTGCATTATAGCTTTGGCAGCTACTAAAAAAGATGCTGAAATCATATGTGAAAAATTATTAGAAAAAGGGGCCGTGAATACGTGGATTCAAAAACTGTAACTGTGAAGTCCTACGCGAATATTGCAATAATTAAATATTGGGGAAAAGAAGATCAGAAGAAAATGATTCCTTCAACTAGCAGCATTTCTTTAACTTTAGAAAATATGTACACAGAGACGCAATTACAAGGCTTACCTAAAGGTGCTGATAAAGACTTGTTTTACATTGATGATCAGTTACAAAGTCAAGAGGAGCATGAGAAAATATCTGCAATTATTAATCAATTCCGGACTCCTAAGGACTTATTTGTCCAAGTTAGAAGCCGCAATAATATGCCAACAGCAGCTGGCCTTTCATCCAGTTCAAGTGGTCTATCTGCTTTGGTTAAGGCCTGTAACCAGTTCTTTGAAACAGGACTAACACAAAGTCAGCTAGCACAAAAGGCTAAATTTGCTTCAGGGTCGGCTTCTCGCTCTTTCTTTGGTCCATTATCTGCTTGGGATAAGAATAGTGGTGATATCTATAAGGTGAAAACTGATTTAAAATTAGCCATGATTATGTTAATTTTAAATGATGAACGAAAGTCTATTTCAAGTCGAGATGGTATGAAGTTGTGTCGCCAAACATCAACTACTTTTGACCAATGGATAAGAAAATCTGAAGTTGATTATCAAGAGATGTTACAGTATTTAGAGAGTAATGATTTTGAGAAAGTTGGCTTATTGACAGAAGAGAATGCACTTGCCATGCACGAGACAACTCGTACATCAAGCCCATCTTTTTCTTATTTAACCGAAGCCTCCTATCAGGCTATGAACAAGGTTCGAGATATGCGCTCTAAGGGTTATCAGTGTTATTTCACCATGGATGCGGGCCCTAATGTCAAAGTTCTCTGTTTAGAAAAAGATTTAGAGGAGCTTGCACATCTTTTTGAGCAAGATTACAAGATTATTGTTTCCAAAACAAAGGATATTCTGGATGATTAAGTATCAGGTAGAAACTGGCGGAAAGCTTTATATTGCAGGAGAATATGCTATTTTAAGTCCTGGACAAACAGCTATTTTAATGCCTATTCCTATAAAAATGAAGGCTGATATTGAAGCAGCTAGATATTTTAAAATCACTTCTGATATGTTTGATTATAGTGTTGGCTTAGAACCGGATGCTGGTTACCAGTTAATTCAAGCCAGTATTCGTACAGTATCTTTGTTACTTGGTAAGAAAGTAGAAGAACTGCCTCCTTTTCATTTAAACATTTCAGGTAAAATGGAAGCAAATGGTAAAAAGTATGGTTTAGGTTCAAGTGGTAGTGTTACTATATTGACGATAAAGGCTTTAGCAAAGCTTTTTCATCTATCACTTTCAAATGATTTGCTTTTTAAGTTAGCAGCTTACACGCTTCTTGCTTTAGGTGATAATGGTTCGATGGGGGATATTGCTTGTATTGCTTATAATCGGATGATTGCCTACAAATCTTTTGATAGACGAGTTATAAGTGAGAAAATTCGTTGTTATTCATTTGAAAAAGTAATGAAAGAAGATTGGCTATATCAAATAGAGGTAATTGAACCTAAATTAGACACTCATGTTTTAGTTGGTTGGACTAAAGTACCTTCAATTTCACGTGATATGATTAATCGTGTTAAGGATGCGATTGATGCCTCTTTTCTTTTGGAAACCCAAAAAGCTGTTTTAGATTGCCAAAAGGGGCTTGAAAGTGGAGATAAAGACTTATTTGTTCTTTCCTTAGCTCGTGTTAGTGACCTATTGCAAGAACTTGATCCTGCTATTTATCATCCCAAATTGCTTACTTTAAAAGAGGCATGTGAGGGGATGAATGCAGTCGCCAAGTCTTCTGGCTCAGGTGGCGGTGATTGTGGGATTGCTTTTTCTTTTGATCAAGTATCAACGAACCACATATTAACCAATTGGCGAACTAAGGACATTGAATTGATTTATGATAAGAGGTGGCTTGCAGATGACTAATCGAAAAAATGATCATATAAAATACGCACTAAAATACCAATCATCTTACAATTCTTTTGATGATATTGAGCTAATACATTGTTCATTACCTCAATATGATTTAGAAGAGATTGATTTGTCAACTCATTATGCTGGTCAGGACTTTGCTTATCCTTTTTATATTAATGCTATGACTGGTGGGAGTGAAAAAGGCAAAGCTGTCAATGAAAAATTGGCCCAAGTAGCAGCAGCAACTGAGATTCCTATGGTGACTGGTTCTTACAGCGCAGCTTTGAAAAATCCTAATGATCAGTCCTACCAATTACGATCGGTAGCTCCCAACCTTTTATTGGGGACCAATATTGGACTAGATAAAGATGTTAACCTAGGCTTACAAACAGTTAGAGAAATGAACCCAATTTTTTTACAGGTTCATATCAATCTTATGCAAGAGTTATTAATGCCTGAGGGAGAACGTTATTTTCGTTCTTGGCATCAGCATCTGAAAGACTATGCTGAACAAATACCGGTACCTATTATTCTAAAAGAAGTTGGTTTTGGGATGGACCTCAAAACGATTACTTTAGCGCGTGACTTAGGTATTCAAACATTTGATATATCTGGGCGTGGTGGCACGTCGTTTGCTTATATTGAAAATCAAAGAGGCGGTAATAAAGCCTATCTCGATAATTGGGGGCAAACAACTAGTCAATGCTTGTTAAACTGTCAAGCGATATCTGATGAAGTTGAGATTTTAGCATCTGGAGGTGTTCGAAATCCTTTAGATATGATTAAGTGTTTGGTCCTTGGAGCTAGAGCTGTCGGTTTATCTCGAACAGTTTTAGAGTTGGTTGAATCTTACCAGCTAGACGAGGTTATTGCTATTATTAATGGCTGGAAAGAAGAACTGAAGTTAATCATGTGCGCCCTTAATTGTCGAACAATTGCTGAGCTCAAAACTGTTGATTATTATTTATACGGTCGCCTAAAAGAAGCAAATAGCAAATCATAGGATAGTAATCATAAAAATCCCCGAAAGTTTTGGCTTTCAGGGATTTTTTTATTTTTGGCGTAATCTTGCCAATAACTTTTGAGTGTTTTCTAAATTAAGATGCTTGAGTGCTTGTAGCTCAGGAATTAGCGAAGCAAGCTCAGCTTCACTTGCTCCAGCTAATAGTGCTAAGGACTTAGCTTGAAGTTTCATGTGTCCAGCTTGGATTCCACTATTAGTGAGAGCTTTTAAGGCAGCAAAATTTTGAGCTAATCCTAAACTAACAATGATTTGAGCTAATTCTTTCGCCTTTGGCCAATCCAATAAGTCATGGGCTACCTGGACACTGGGATTGAGGCCAATAGATCCTCCCTTAGTAGCAATTGGCATTGGCATGGTTAATTGGCCTTTAATCACATTACTTTGGAGGTCTAAGCTCCAGGTACTTAAACCACGGTATGAACCATCCTTGGCTGCGTAAGCATGCCCACCAGCCTCAATGGCCCGCCAATCATTACCAGTTGCTATGACTAAGGCGTCAATACCGTTAAAAATGCCCTTATTATGGGTAGCAGCCCTATAGGTATCAAGTTGTGCGAAGTCACTGGCTAGCACCATTTTCTTAGCTAATTCTTCAGCTTCAGCTTTATTGCGACTTAAAAAACGGAGGTCAACCTGACATTCTGCTCTAACTAAAGCTTCGGTTGCATAGTTTGATAAAATAGCCATCAAGGTTTTACCGTGAGCTAAATCTTCTAGGGGTTTAGAAAGAGCCTCCACCATCGTATTAACCATATTCGCTCCCATAGCTTCTTGGGTATCAACCATAAGATAAACAATGAGAAGGCTCTCCTTTATCTTGATATGCAAATCGCATGCCCCTCCCCCGCGCTTGACGATTGAAGGATAGGCACTATTTGCGATCTCAAGTAAATTATCTTTTGCTAGCAAAATCTGGGTGCGGGCTTCTTTTTTATCTGGAACATCATACAAAGCTACTTGTCCGATCATCTGGCGATTGAGAACTTTTGTCTTAAAACCCCCGGAACGTTTGATGATTTTTCCAGCAAAGGTAGCAGCAGCAATAACTGAAGGCTCTTCTGTTACCATCGGTAAGTGGTAAGTTTTTTGGTTAATGAGAAAATCTGGGACGATGCTAAATGGAAGGGCGAAGCGTCCAAGGACATTTTCGGCCATTTGATCAGATATTTCAAGAGATAATAAGTCATCTCTTTCTAGATGGTCAAGAGCAAGGTCTCCAATTAGACCTTTTTCTTTTAAGAATTTAATTCTGTCTGCTGGACTTTTTTTATAGAAACCAGACCAATTAATAGGTTTATTTGTCATTTTTTTCATAAATCCTTTGGTGTTCTTGGATAGATTTCAAAGCAAATGCTCCGGTTAAATAGTCGTCAAAAGTAAGGTTCCCTTCTTGATCAACTGAACTATCAGCATAAAAAATAGTTTCATAATCAGTGACATTGATTTCTTGGCGTTGATCCAAGTAAGCCTGACGGTTAGTTTCTAATCTGCTTTGGTAACCATCAACTAACTGGATACTGTAGATTTCGCTAACAGCACCAGAACCGTAGGAGAACATGCCGATTTTATCTCCTGCCTGTAGGGTGTGACAATTTTCTAAAAGAGAAAGAAGGGACATGTATAGTGAACCTGTGTAGATATTTCCAACTTGACGGCTATAAGCAATAGAAGCTTCGAAAGCTAAGTTTAATTGCTTTTTATGCGAATCGGGTGTTTCTTTATCGAATAATTTATTGAGGCCTTTAAAAGCCAGCTTAGGAAAAGGAATATGGAAACAGAAAGCAGCAAAATCAGTAACCTCTAGGTTCTGGCGATTTTGGTACTCTTTCCAAGTTGTTTTTAGGGAATCAAGGTATTGTTTAGTAGAAAAGATTCCGTTTACGTAAGGGGTTGATGAGTAATTTGGTCGCCAAAAGTCCATAACATCTCGTGTTTGGGCGACATTGTCATTATTAATGATAGCAATTGAGGGGTTAGCTTTGACTAAAATAGCGACACTGCCAGCACCTTGAGTTGGTTCCCCAGCTGACTTGATACCATATTTGGCAATGTCACTGGCGATAACTAATACTCTTGAGTCAGGATTTAAAGTAATATGAGCTTTGGCATAATCAAGTGCAGCAGTAGCACTATAACAGGCTTCTTTTATCTCAATTGAACGGGCAAAAGGTTGAATGCCAAGTAAATGATGGACATAAACACTGGCAGCTTTTGATTGATCGATGGAGGACTCTGTTGCCAAAATGACCATATCGATACTTTCTTTATCCTCTTGATCAAGAATTGTGTCAGCAGCAGTAGCAGCAAGAGTCACAATATCCTCTGAAATCGGTGTGATACTTATGCGATCAAGCATCAATCCTTTAGTAAATTTATCTGGATCAGTTTGACGAGCGATAGCTAATTGATCCATATTTAAAACATAACGACCAGTTGCAAAACCGATCTTATCAATTCCAATTTTCATAATGTTCCTTCTTTAATATGCTAATAGATATTCCCTAATATTTTATCATAATTTTTCTGAAAAAAGAGAAAACAACTATTAGTTTCATGATTCAAACCAAAGAAATGCTTAGGGAAGCCTAATTTTTAATATTTCTTCTAGCTATTTCCTCAAAATTTGGTAAAATAAGAAACAGTATATAAACTAGAAAGGAAGCGTCATGACACGAGCAGATGTGATTTTTAAAGAGAATATCCAAAAGATTTTGGAAACTGGTGTTTTTAGTGAGCAAGCAAGACCAAAATATAAAGATGGTCAAACAGCTAACTCAAAATATCTTACTGGCGTTTTCACAGAGTATAACTTGGCTGAAGATGACTTTCCTATCACTACTTTACGGCCAATACCAATAAAATCAGCAATCAAAGAGTTACTTTGGATTTATCAAGACCAATCTAATTCTTTAGATGTTTTAGAAGAAAAATATAATGTGCATTATTGGAATGATTGGGAAGTAGGAAATACCAGAACAATCGGGCAACGCTATGGAGCTGTAGTTAAAAAACATGATATCATGACAAAAATTTTAAAACAGCTGGCTGATAATCCTTGGAATCGAAGAAATGTGATTTCATTATGGGATTACGAGGCATTCGAAGAAACAGAAGGTTTGCTACCTTGTGCTTTTCAGACAATGTTTGATGTTCGCCGTGTTGACGGTGACATCTATCTGGACGCTACTCTAGTACAGCGCTCTAATGATATGTTAGTAGCACATCATATTAATGCTATGCAATATGTTGCTTTACAAATGATGATTGCCAAACATTTTAGCTGGAAAATCGGAAAATTCTTCTACTTTGTCAATAATTTACATATTTACGATAATCAATTTTCTCAGGCAGAGGAATTATTAAGTCGTGAAGCAAGCAACTGTAAGCCACGTCTTGTTTTAAATGTTCCAGATGGCACTGACTTTTTTGATATTTGTGCTGAAGATTTTGAATTAGTAGATTATAATCCTGTTAAACCACAATTGCGCTTTGATTTGGCTATCTGAGTGAAACATGGATTTTTTTCAAGCAAAATATCACAAAATTTGCTAAAATAGAATCAATGACATTAAGGATAGAATAAGATGACAAAAGAAATAATAGCTATTTGGGCAGAAGATGAAAACGGAATTATTGGTTCAAATGGAACCTTGCCTTGGCATCTTCCAAGAGAATTACAACATTTTAAGAATACAACACTTCACCACGCTGTTTTAATGGGACGAGTGACGTTTGAGGGGATGAAAGCTAAACTTCTCCCTAATCGCCAAACCTTGGTGATGACCAGCAATGAGCGGTACGATGTAGAAGGTGTGCTAACTGTTACTAGTTTAGAAGAAGCTTTGGAATGGTTTCATGCCCAAGAAAAAAATCTGTACGTCATTGGTGGTGCTAAAGTCCTCAAAAGTTTTGAAGGGTATTTTAATCGTATCATTAAAACAGTTGTCCATCATCAATTTGAAGGCGATACTTATCGTCCCGATATTAATTTAGATGACTATATTGAGGAAGATCAGTTTTTCTATGCGAAAGATGAACAAAATCCTTTTGATTTTACGGTTCATGTTCTCGTTAAAAAGTGATTGTCGTTGGGAGAGATTAACTAATGCAACGTAGTATTTTTGGGGTATTTACGGCTTTTTTGTGTGCCATTTGTTTTCTTTGTGCAATGACAGCATTTAAGAAAAAACGTTATGGCTTGGGCACTTTGTTTTTACTAAATGTCATTACTAATTTAGTTAATACCATACATGCCTTTTATGGCACCTTATTTTAAATAAAGAGTGAAAAGAGAAAGTTTAGAAAATATGGCGGGAAATCGAAGTACTGATATCAAGGTTCATTGTTCATTTTGTGGCAAGAGCCAGGATGAAGTCAAAAAAATTATAGCAGGTAACAATGTCTTTATATGTAATGAATGTGTTGCCCTGTCACAAGAAATTATTAAAGAAGAATTAGCTGAGGAAGTATTAGCTGATTTGACAGAAGTTCCTAAACCAAAAGAATTATTAGAGACACTAAACCAATATGTGGTTGGTCAAGATCGTGCAAAAAGAGCTTTGTCGGTAGCTGTTTATAACCATTACAAACGGGTTTCTTTTGCAGAAAGTCGCGATGATGAAGAAGTGGAACTACAAAAATCAAATATTTTAATGATTGGTCCAACCGGTTCTGGGAAAACATTCCTAGCTCAAACATTAGCTAAAACCTTAAATGTTCCTTTTGCAATTGCAGATGCTACCTCCTTGACTGAGGCTGGTTACGTGGGTGAGGATGTTGAAAACATTTTATTGAAACTGATTCAGGCAGCAGACTATAATGTTGAGCGCGCTGAACGTGGTATCATCTATGTTGATGAGATTGATAAAATTGCTAAAAAAGGTGAAAACGTGTCAATTACCCGTGATGTATCAGGAGAAGGAGTTCAGCAAGCCCTCTTGAAAATTATTGAAGGAACTGTTGCTTCTGTTCCTCCGCAAGGTGGCCGTAAACACCCTAACCAAGAAATGATACAGATTGACACTAAAAATATTTTATTTATCGTTGGCGGTGCTTTTGATGGTATTGAAGAGATTGTTAAACAAAGATTGGGAGAAAAAATTATTGGTTTTGGACAAAACAGTCGCAAAATTGATGAAGATGCCTCCTATATGCAAGAAATTATTTCTGAGGATATCCAAACCTTTGGTTTAATTCCGGAGTTCATTGGAAGATTACCAGTTGTTGCAGCCTTAGAACAGCTTAGCACCAGTGATTTAGTAAAAATACTGACCGAGCCAAAGAATGCTCTTGTCAAACAATATCAAACCTTACTATCTTACGATGGTGTGGAACTGACTTTTGATCAAGAAGCTTTAGATGCAATTGCTGAAAAAGCGATTGCTCGTAAAACTGGTGCTCGTGGATTACGTTCAATCATTGAAGAGACAATGTTAGATCTTATGTTTGAAATCCCTAGCCAAGAAGATGTGACCAAAGTACGTATTACAAAAGATGCTGTTGATGGGACTGCAAAACCAATCTTGGAAATAGCTTAAGGAGAATTGGCCGTGACAGAAGAACAAGTCCTAAATACTCACAATGCCGGTCTTTTGCTGAGCGCAGCAAACAAATCGCATTACCCACAAGATAATATTCCAGAAATAGCTCTAGCCGGACGTTCCAATGTCGGTAAGTCAAGTTTTATCAATACTATTTTAGGGCGTAAAAACTTAGCCCGTACTTCAGCTAAACCTGGTAAAACTCAGTTACTTAATTTTTTTAATATTGATGATAAGATTCGTTTTGTTGATGTTCCGGGATACGGCTATGCTAAAGTTTCAAAAACCGAACGTGCAAGATGGGGAAAAATGATTGAAGAGTATTTAGTCAATCGTGAAAATCTTAGAGTAGTTGTTTCTTTAGTTGATTTACGACATGAACCTTCCGGAGAAGATGTTCAAATGTATGAATTTTTGAAATATTATGAGATACCTGTTATTGTTGTTGCGACAAAGGCTGATAAAATTCCGCGAGGCAAATGGAATAAACATGAAGCAATGGTTAAAAAGAAATTGAATTTTGATTCCAATGATCAGTTTATTATCTTTTCGTCAGTTGATCGTTTAGGTATTGATCAGGCTTGGGATAGCATTTTAGCAATGGTTTAAAAATACTTCAATTGAAGTATTTTTTATTTATACCAATAATGCAGTAGATGCTTGACTGTGAAATAGGGAAATGATACCATGCTAGTGGAGGAGAACCCTTTATGAATAATTGTGCAATATTAGATGTAAAACCCCAAAAATCGCGCAATCTTTTAAAAATAGTTAGTTTTTTGTTCTTTATTTTTCTCCTTGTTGGAGTAGGGGCTACTGCTTACTATAAATATCAGAAGGGAAACTTAGAAGGAACGTGGAAAGCTAATTCTGTTAAGGGAATTTATGAAAAAGATATCACTAATGACTTGAAATTATTAGACAAACAATTGGGTATGACCGTTGAAAATAGTATTTCGAAACCTCAATTAAAAATGGTAGTAAAAAAAGATAGAGTAGAGATGACCTACTATCTTACTGTCAATCGTGACCTTCTGAGCCAACAGATTTTAGATTATTATAAAAATGAAATGAGTAAAATTTTAAAAGATAGCGATGTCTCTTTAAATGAATTAGCTCCAGAAGTAAAAACGGCCATTGAACAATCAGTACCGACAAAAGCAGACATTCAAAAACAGCTGGATGAGGAATTTATGAAAAGGGCTTATGCTGTAAATGGTGAGTATGATAAGGCCACAGGAGTCATTTCATCACAGGTTGCTAGAGGAAAAGTCAATCGTTTCCTGAATCGAGTAGCGTTCAATTCTCTTAACAAGAAGGCGAAAATCTTTATGAGCCAGGGGAAAAAAGTGAACTTGAAGTATAATAAAACTGATAAAAAAGTCGTTTTAACAAATCAAAAAGATAAAATGGCATTTACAAAATAAAGATATCTATTACGTCAAGCCTTAAAAGGGAAACTTTCAAAGGCTAATCATAATAAGCAAAGGATTTAGCTATAGTGCTAAGTCTTTTTCTTTTAGTTAAGTAAATAGAATCATCTGTGTTGGATTGTGAGAAGATACTAGTGATATTAGTCGTATAAAAAAACATTCTAATCCTAGAGGAAAGTTGAGGATTAGAATGTAAGTTGACGAATAAAGAAATTTTATTTTAAGGAGCAATGGTGATTTTTCCATTTTCCAAATGGGCATGGAGCTTTTTGATTTCAGGATGCTCTAAGTAGTAATCTGTAATATTATCACGGATTTGTTGTTCAACAACACGTCTAAGTGGGCGTACTCCCATTGTTGGATCATAACCAAGCTCAATCAGCTGATCTTTAACATCTTCGTCCACCTCCAACGTGATTCCTTTTTTTACAATAGTTTTATCAACTTCGTCTAACATCAGATTGACGATAGCTTTCAGATCATCTTTTGTCAAACTCTTGAATTCTATAAGGGCATTGAATCTATTGAGAAACTCTGGTCTAAAGTACGGTGCAAGTCGATCCATGATTGGTATTTCTTTGTCTTTCTTGTCGAGATTATGCTCGTAACCAAACCCAGCATTAGATGTAGCGATAATAACAGTGTTTTTGAAGTCAATGGTATTTCCTTGTCCATCTGTCAAACGACCGTCATCTAAGACTTGAAGTAATAGGGTAATAACTTGTGAATCAGCCTTTTCAATTTCGTCTAAAAGGATAATAGCATAAGGATTACGACGTACTTTTTCGGTTAAGGTATTTTTGTTATCATCATAACCCACATAACCAGCAGTAGTGCCGATTAATTTTGAAACAGCTGTCCTGTCGCTGTATTCTGACATATCCAATCTGATAATGGATTCCTTGGATCCAAACATATCGAGTGCTAGCTGTTTTGCTAGCTCAGTTTTTCCGACTCCGGTTGGTCCTACGAATAAGAAAGATCCAATCGGACGATTCCCATCATCAAACCCAGCTCGGTTTCGACGAATAGCTCTTGCAACAGCAGAAACAGCCTGATCTTGACCAATAACATGCGCTTTCAAGCGGCTAGCAATTTCTTTTAGACGCTCTAAATCGCTAGCTCCCATCTTGGAAACGGGTATTCCTGTTAGTCGTTCGACAGATTGAGCAATGTCATTAATATTGGCAGTAACTTTTTGACCTTCTGTATGGTTTTCAATCTGTTTTTGTAATTCTTCGATTCTAGTTTTTGCTTTGAGAGCTGCTTCAAAATCTTCTTTTTCCACAGCCTGCTCTTGATTGTTTTTCTGTTTTTCAATTTCTTTTTCAAGAGATTGAAGATCTGTAGCAGGATGTTGGGCAGCTAAATGTGCTGCTGTCATATCTAATAAATCAATAGCCTTATCTGGAAGGCTACGCTGTGGAATATACTGGATAGAATAATCAACTGCAGCCTTTAATACGGAGTCAGGAAGAATAACATTATGATGTTGTTCATAAAGATTTCGTATACCCATCAAGATATGGAAAGTATCTTCAGCACTTGGAGCATTTACCTTTACTTCATTAAATCGTCTTGCTAGAGCAGCATTTTTAAGGATAGTATTTCGATATTCATCCTGAGTTGTAGCACCGATGACTGTTATTTCACCACGTGATAAGGCTGGCTTAAGAATATCAGCTAACCCTTTAGATCCCGATTCGCCACCTGTAGAACCTGCTCCTAAAATTTGGTGGATTTCATCAAAGAATAGAACAATGTTGCCCGATTCTTTAACTTCAGTGATTAAATTTTGAATATTTTCTTCAAAGCTACCACGGTATTGGGTACCTGCTTCTAGACTAGAAATATCAATTGAAATGATGTCTTTACCTTTAATCGCAGCTGGGACGTCTCCAGCTACAATAGCTTGAGCCAAACCTTCAACGACAGCAGTTTTCCCAACTCCTGCATCGCCAACAAGAACGGGATTATTTTTTGTTCTACGAGATAGAATTTCAGCAGTGTCTTGAATTTCTTTATTGCGTCCAATAACAGGATCTAGATTTCCTTTACGAGCTTCTTCAGTTAGATTAGTTCCTAATTTTTCCAAAATACTGTTATTAATTACTTGTTTTTTAGAGTGAGTAGCCACATTGTTTGTTTGATTTGGTATCTTGCCAGTCTGGCGGTAGTGATTGAACTCTTCAGGAGTCATCTCACGGCCATTGACTAGATAGCGACGGTTTTCTGTCTGGTAACCACCAATATTTCCCATTAGTTGGTTGAAAATATCATCCATATTTCCAAAAGAATCTCTTCCGTAATTTTTTGTCATTAGTTTTACCTCTTTAATTGTAATATGATTTTTATGAAGGAAACGGTCATTTAGTCTATACAAGAAGTAGAGAGATCAGATTTAAATGCCCGCTATTTATAGCTTGCCAACTACCTTCTAAATAGTATTATACTCCTAAGGTCAGTAAAGGTCAATAAAAAACTGACCTTTTTTGACCTTTATTTTGCAATAAATTTTAATATTTTTATTGACAAGAACTATTAAATAGAGTATACTGATATAGGTTTTGAAAAAAACTGACCTAAGACAGTAGGGGAGCAAGGCTCGTAAATTTCCTACCGAGGCACAAAACGATATTGTTTAATAACGTATTTGTACTTTCGTGTCTAGGTTTAGAGACGATTTTTTTCTGTCTCTAGACAAAAAATAATTACGGAGGTAAAACTAATGAGTGAAGCAAATATTGCTAAAAAAGCTGAGCTAGTCGACATCGTAGCTGAGAAGATGAAAAATGCTGCAAGTATCGTTGTTGTTGATTCGCGTGGTCTTACAGTTGGTCAAGATACTGAACTACGTCGTTCACTTCGCGAAAGCGGCGTTGAGTTCAAGGTTATCAAAAATTCAATCTTATCTCGTGCTGCTGTTAAAGCAGGACTTGAAGGAATGGAAGATGTTTTCGTTGGACCATCTGCTGTAGCATTCTCAAACGAAGATGTTATCGCACCAGCTAAAATCATCAATGATTTCGCTAAAACTGCTGATGCACTTGAAATTAAAGGCGGAACAATTGAAGGAGCTGTTTCTTCTAAAGAAGATATCATGGCTCTTGCGACATTGCCAAACCGCGAAGGTATGCTTTCTATGTTACTTTCAGTACTTCAAGCACCAGTTCGCAACGTTGCATATGCTGTTAAAGCAGTTGCAGAAAATAAAGAAGACGCAGCTTAAGGCGTCAAGTCGTAACCTTGGTTACCAATTAACTTAAACAATTATCTATTTGGAGGAAATTAAAAATGGCATTGAACATTGAAAATATTATTGCTGATATTAAAGAAGCTACAATTCTTGAACTTAACGATCTTGTAAAAGCTATCGAAGAAGAATTTGGTGTAACTGCTGCTGCTCCTGTAGCTGCTGTAGCTGCTGGTGGTGCTGAAGAAGCTGCTAAAGATTCATTTGACGTAGAATTAACATCTGCTGGTGATAAAAAAGTTGCAGTTATCAAAGTTGTACGTGAAATCACAGGTCTTGGTCTTAAAGAAGCTAAGGGTCTTGTTGATGGAGCACCTGCTAACATTAAAGAAGGTGTTGCAGCAGCAGAAGCTGAAGAAATCAAAGCTAAACTTGAAGAAGCAGGAGCTTCAATCACTCTTAAATAATCATCTACTGATTGTTTAAAGGTGAAAGCCTAGTATAAAAAGCGTAGATTCATCATATGGTGGATCTACGCTTTTTTAGTGATTAAAATAATATTCTTATCTTATGTATGTAAATTGGTATTTTAGTTATCTTTGTCAAAAAATCACTCAAAATGACAAGAATAATTATGATAAGGATGATACTCTTAACAAATAAATAAAATTGTTTAGTGAGTTGATGTCATGTAAGTTCTTAATTAGTTTGCTTACAAACGCATAGAAATACTTATAACTCGAACATAAAATTTTATCTACTTAATAGCAGATTTGTTGTAACAGATAAATGATAAACGTAACTTATAGCAAATAAATAGGCCAACATTTGAATGTAACTTCAAATGTTGGCCTATTTTGCATTAGAAGAGTAAATTTTTTGAAACTGCACCTGATAGAGTTAAGGTGTTATTGGCATAATACTGAGGGGGATTTAAATTTAGCAGGAATTTGATAGTTATCTTAATAAATACCAGGTGGACCCAAGTAAAAGGGTCTATTTGCAAAAGTGAGACATATCGTTGAATAAAGTAAATTAAATGAGATAGGGGGTAAGCGTTCCCGTAATTGACGAAGCTATCTTAAAAGTGTGTAGATGACGTTAGAAAGCATTTAAAAATTTTTAACATGTTTTTTGTAGTGCTCGAGATATTGTGATTTAATTTGGGATTCTCCGAGAATTTCAAAGATTTGCATAGCTTTTTCCATTTTTTCTATCCCTTTAGATGTGCGATTATTTTTGAATTCCCAATATCCTGTAGCATACACAAAAACGGTTTGTTCATAATAGTTTAATTCCTTATCTAATAATTTTTTTATTTCATCAATTAGGAACGTACAATTATCAAATTCACTTTTATCAACACTAACAATTAAGCAATTTATTGCTAGTTGTGTCACAAGTCTCTTATTTGTTTTATTTAATGATGAGTAGATATAATTTTTCAACATTTCTTTAGTAAGTAAAAAACACGTATTATAGTGAATTGTTCTAATGCAGTTAGCTAACAAAATTATTTCGTAATAGCCCCATTTTTCAATTTTGAAGAGGTAATCTGTTAACTGAAGCATTTCTTCGTCTGATGGCATAAAACTCTTATCCAATGTATGTAGAATTGATTTTATCATTGTTCTTTCAAGTGGATTCAATTCGTAAAGTGAATTATTGGAAAGTAAAGCTGCAATGTTAGCTTTATTTTGAGATGAATATTGTTTGCGAATATATTGTACTAGGTTAGCAAAAGAGGCTGTTCTAGGGTAATCATTATCATGAAGAATAAGAAATTCATCTAAAGAAATATGCAATTTATCTAGGATATTGATAAGTCGGATACAAGATATTTCGGACTCGCCTCGTTCGAATCGCGAAATTTGTGATTTCGATAGATGTTCATCTGCTACCGAAGACAAGCTTACTTGTTTACCTTTACGGACTTTTCTGAGTGTTTTACCAAGGTTAGATAACATAAAATTCCCACTTTCCCAACGAAATTATTGATACTTTTTATTTAGTATACAATAAATACACAATAAAGAAAAAAGTAAAAGGAGAAGCGAGATGAAAGAAGTATTAAAATCTGCCCCAATTCTGTTAGTGATTGTAGATATCATTATTATTGCTGGTGGCTGAAATTCTTAGATTTACAGAAAGTTTTTAGGATAGCTAAAGATGTATCAAAAATAATATTAATTTGTCTATTATTAAAGTTATTTAATATTATTGAAAATACAAGGAGGGAAAGATCATATGAAATATTCTGCCTTGATTGGGAATCCTGTTGAACACTCTATATCATCTTATTTATTTGAATATCTTAATTGTAATGCTGGAGGTTTGAAAGATTATAAACATCAAAAAATTCTAGTTGAATCAGTATCATTAGAAGATAAAATGAATAGGCTGATAAAAGATCCTCAATGTATCGGATTCAATATCACTTTACCCTATAAAAGAGAGGTATTAAAGTACATAAATGATTTAGATGAATCAACCCAAGCTATTGGGTCGGTTAATAATATTTATAAAACGGAAAATAGTGTGAAAGGGACAAATACTGATTGGAACGGAATCTATGAGACACTAGATTTCTTTGGCATCAATAAATTACAAAAATGTTGTATTTTAGGGACGGGTGGTACTTGTAGAGCTGCTATTTTCGCACTACAACAATTCAATATTTTACCAATAATAGTTTATAGAGAGCCACTCAGTGAAAATACGCTGTGTTTAATGGAAGAACGGCCCTATTTACACTATATTTCATATCAAGAGATGCTTAAGCACATTACTGAAGTAGACTTGATTATAAATACGACGCCTGTTGGAATGATTACCAACGATGAGGAACTACCAATTGGTTTAGATGTATTAGACTCAGTAAATTTTCACGATAAATACTTTCTAGATCTTGTATTTAATCCCTTACATACTAAATTATATAGGTATTTCAGTCATAAAGGAGCCAAGGCAATTGATGGCTTATGGGTTATGATTTTTCAAGGTATCGCTGCATATTCACTTTGGACTAATAAGAGGGCTGAAGAGCATAATTTAAGTAAAGATGATTTAGTGGAATTACATAAATATATTGGAAGGAAACTAAGGAAGAGATGACGTTTAAAATTACAATAAATCTGGACGAGATTTCGGATAATCTTGAAGATTCTTTAAACTTCTTAAATGAATTATCAGTAACGAGTTGTGAACTAAGGTTAATCAATGGCAAGAATCTTATACAACTTAATGATGCTGAGCTTATTCATTTAAAAGAAGCGTTAAGAAAATACAATATCACTCCAGTTTCTATTGCAAGTCCCTTATTTAAATGGACTATAGGAACTCATAAAACTGAAGACGAAATAGATCTGTATGGTGTATCTCCCAATATCACAATAGATCAACAATGGTTATATCTTAGAAAAATAGTTTTTATAGCTCATTTTTTTGAGATTAAATATATCAGAATTTTTGGAGGGATAGGCTGTTCAACAGAAGAGTTTTTAAAAAATGAACTTTTTTTAAATCTACTAAAAGAAGAAACCCTCATTTTCTTGATTGAAAATGAGTTAGGTACATCAGTCAGTAAGGCTGAAGATTTACTGAAAATAGCAAATTTTATAAAGACAAATGCAGTTAATAATTTGAAGATTTGGTTTGATATAGCTAATTATTATAGACTCGATCAAAATGTTGGAGAAGCTCTTTGTCAACTTAATGAATATATTTACTATATTCATTGTAAGAATTACCTTCCTGATGATCAAAAGGTAAACTACGTAGAATTGGGAAAAGGTATTATTGATTTTAAAAAAATTATTAAACAGATTCATCAAAACTTTACACATTTAATTTTTAGCCTTGAAATCCATGAAAGGGAACAGCTTAAAAAAAAGAACTCTGTAAAAAATTCTTTTCTGACGTTAAATAAATATATAAATGGAGATAAAAATGACTTTAAATTTAATTGAATTAGCAAATATACCAGAAATTAAAGAAGGCGATTCAGTAGCAGAGATTATCGCTGAAAGTATGATTTCTGCCAATCTTTGTCTCAAAGATAGAGATATCATTTGTATTGCTTCAAAAATAGTTTCAATTGCGGAAAATAGCGTGGTATCTCTTAATACAGTAACTCCAAGTGATTTAGCAAAACAGCTTCACAAAAGAATTCCACGTAAAGATCCTAGAATTATTGAATTAATTTTGGAATTAACAAATAGAGATTTATCCTTACTTGATCTAAGAGATAACTATATAGGTTGTAGATTAGCAAATGGATTAAAACTGACAAGTGGCGGAATAGATAAAAAGTCAGATGATGAGGTAGTAATGCTCCCTAAAGATCCAGATAAATCAGCAAAGAAAGTTTCGGAATATCTAAGCTTAAAATTTAAGAAGCAAGTAGCAGTTATCATATCAGATAGTGATGGTAGAGAAGATAAACGAGGTGCAAACCAAGTAGCTATCGGAGTTTTTGGAATTGAACCGTTAAGGAAAACAAAATCGATAGATATAACTACAGGCAAATCTAAAATTCAGGAGGAGACTTTATGCGATATGCTAGCAAGTAGTGCCGGTCTATTGATGGGTCAAAGAGGAACTGGAATTCCTGCTGTTATTATTAGAGGCTTAGATTATAAATGGTCGGAACATACGAGTATAAAGGAAGCATTAAATGAGTAGAAATCATGACTGTAAAAATATTCTAATAATTGGTTTTGGAAAAATTGGGAAAATTAAGGCGGATAAGTGGCTATCACGCGGATATAATGTCTACGTCAAAGATTTAAAATTTGCCAGCATGAAATTACTTAATAAAAACGTTAATGTGTTGGATGACTTATCACGAGAATATTTTACT
This sequence comes from Streptococcus porcinus, assembly GCF_900475415.1. Taxonomy (NCBI): domain Bacteria; kingdom Bacillati; phylum Bacillota; class Bacilli; order Lactobacillales; family Streptococcaceae; genus Streptococcus; species Streptococcus porcinus. Next base: position 1,146,324 of record NZ_LS483388.1, on the reverse strand, counting down.
ATTGAAATTTGTACTCCGACAAATGATCACCTTAGGGTATTAAAAACTATTATAAAAACGTATCTCTATTCTTACATTAGCATTGAAAAGCCGCTTTGTAACAAGTTGGAAGATTTAGAAGAAATGATCTTGCTAGTAGAAAGTCAACCACACTTGTCAAAAAAAGTTTTTGCAAATGAACAATATTTCTTTTCTAAGATTATAGAAAAATTGTTACAAGCGGAATGTTTCTCGCTAGATAAAACTAAAGAAATAACAATTGATTTTTCTAAAGATAGGATTAAAGATAACGAGAATGGAAGATTTTTAGATCAGGAGATATTGGGTTATGGGATAGAACTTCCTCATATTATTGCTGTTATCTCCTATTTGGGAATTTCATTGGAAAAGTTCAAAAAAGGCATCTTTGTAAATACTATTTATATAAAGGACTTAGAGAAACACGACTATTCAATCGAAATATCATCCTGTATTAATCAAATGGTAGTTAAAATTACTAGTAATTTGGGAAGTTTCGCAATAAGAGAAGGAAAAATTAAAGGAGGTGATGTAAAGACAGTAAGAAGAGTTACAATTGACGATAAAATAATAACGTTTGATCCGCATCCTAAACTCGAAAGATACACGAGTGAGTTAGTAGCTGGGAAAACTATTCTTCAAATTCATGATGATATGATGGACACATATATCAGCTTGTTAGAGGAAAATTCTATTCCTGAAGGTTGCTATATTCATAATGCGGTTAAGCTGACAAAATTCTTAATTGAGTTATATTCTGAGTGTGAAAAAATTTATTTATGAGGTATAAATATGGATTTAAAAATTACAAATGGCTTTTATGATCCAAGCCATTCATCATATGAAGTAGTTGAACGTAAAGGCTTGGGGCACCCTGATACATTAGCAGATGGAATTGCCGAACAAATTGAAATTGATTACTCTCTTTATTGCTTGGAAAAATTTGGTGTTATCCCACATCATAATTTTGATAAGATTATCATCCGAGGAGGACATTCCGTTCAGGCTCTAGGGGGAAGTGATTTTATTGAGCCTATTAAAGTGATTTTTTTAGGTAGAGCAAGTAAAGAGTGTTTTGGAAGTACGATTCCTCTATTTAAAATTCAAAAAAAGGCTGCAATAAACTATTTAAAGAGAATTTTACCGAACTTAGATGTTGAAAACTGTGTAGCATTTGAGTCCTTGACCTCAAATTTCACTACAAAAGATAATTGGTTCTCACCGAAATCTCTTGAAGATCTACCTGAATATAGCGGTCAACCTAAAGCGAATGATACAGCTACAATGATAAGTTATTGGCCATTGACAATCTCTGAAGAGTTAGCATTAACGATTGAAGGGTATTTCTATAAATTAAATTCTCAAAACTTACCTGTACCAAGATTTCCTCAGGTAGGAGGGGATATTAAGGTGATGGTCGTTAGAAATGGTGCTCAATACGCTATTAAAATCAATTTCCCATTAATCAGTAAATATTTCATGGAGAAGGGCGAATGCGAAAAATATGTTGTTGAACATATCGAAAAAATAAAAAAATATATTGAGTCTAAATATCAAACTATTTCTTATACTTTGGGATACCACTACTATATGACCACCTCAGGCTCCTGTATTGATTTTGGAGAAGAGGGGGCAGTTGGCCGAGGTAATAAGACGCATGGCATTATATCAAGTTTCAGGCCAAATACTATGGAAGCACCTGCAGGTAAGAATTGCACTTATTTTATAGGTAAAGTATGGGGATTCTTGACTGATACAATTGCTAAAGAAGTTTATGAAACCTTCAAAACACCTTGTCAAGTTATTATGCAAGCAAACATTCATTCAGATTTGTACAAGCCTACTCATTTATTTGTTCAAACACATAAAGAAGTAGATTATGAAAAGATATTAGAAATTACAAATAAATATTTGTCTCTAGGCAGAGAAAATACAAAGTTAATTTTAAATACCCAGCACTTTTTACCTAGGACAAATGTCTATGAAGAGTAAGACAATCTTGTATTTTGGATTAGTTGAGATTACATTTGAAGTTCCAGAGTGTATATTTAAAAATATTAAAGAACAGGATAATCATATTAAAGCTCAGGCAAAAGAGGTTAAGGTTCGTGGGAACTTGAAGTTAATAAAAAGCAACCATCAATTTGTGAAATATGATGGGAAGAATAATATTTCTGTTTTTGGACAGATGAAGTACTTTAAAAAAGGAACTTCTCTCTATTATATAGGTGAATATTTAGCTGAATGCCTTTTGATTGAAGCAAGTCATACTCTATTAGTTCATGCTGCCGCGTTATATAATCCTGATACAAAAAAATCGATCATTTTATTTGGCGAAAAAGGGGCTGGAAAAACAACAGTTGCTCTAAGACTCTGCATTGAACATGGTTATCATCTTATTGGTAATGATCAAATCATATTTGGCTTAGAAAATGGAGAACTATTTACCTATGCAGGAACAGCTAACTTTAATATTAGGAGAACGGCTATTTTATCAGATGATTTATTACATAAATTATTTGGAAGTTATTTCAGTTCTTTTCCACAATCAGCTAGGATAAGTTGGGACGAAAAAATTTCTGTATCTGCTAAAGAATTAGGAGTGTTAACTTGTCACTCCCCGGCTAACGTTTCTAAAATTTATTACATTAAGACCGATAAAAAACAAGAAGGTACATTACAACAAATCTGGGATGATAATTTAGCATGTCTTATTCTGAATGAATTATTAGGAAGGCATATCTCAGCCCAAGTTTCCTGTTTTCAGTCTGATGAGGGGAATTATTTTTCTGCCATGCCTCTCATTCGTTATCAGCAAAACAATTTAGTCCGTGAAAAAATAGTAAAGACTATTTTAAAAAAATACAATATATATAAAATTGCTGCTGACACATCTGAAAAAATAGTGAAAGAGATTGTAGATGAGATGAATTCAGAATAAATGCAATTGAGTATATATGGAAAGGAACTATTTCAGTATGATTATTGTAGGTATTCCAACCTTAAATGAGGCCGATAATATCAGTAAATTAGTGGAAAAAATTGATAAGTACTCTTTGGAGTTAGGAGAGAATATAGTTATTATTAATTCTGATAGTAATAGTGACGATGGGACTTCAAAAATCTTTTTAAAGACGAAAACATTTAACTCAAAAATATCACTTACATCCATTCAGCGCGGAAAAGGTTACAATGTGAGAAATATTTTTCAATATAGCTTAGCTCATTTTCCTAATTTTGATGGGATTATTTTAATAGATGGTGATGTCATTTCATTAGATAAAACCTGGTTGAAAAAGATGTATCTATCCATTAGGGAAGGTAATGATCTTGTGGTTCCTAATTATGCTAGAAAATTTTTTGAAGGAAATGCGACAAATCATTTTATTTATCCTATCTTACTAAAATTATTTAAGAAAGATGTCCCCTATCAATGTATTTCTGGAGACCTTGGCTTCTCGAAAAAATTGGTTAAAGAGCTAATTTATAATTGCAATTGGCATAGTTTTTCTAAAGGCTATGGAATTGATATTTTTTTAACATTAACTGCACTATTAAAATCTTACAAAATTAAGGAAATTGATTTAGAGTCTAAGATCCATAAGAGAAGTTTTGAAAAGATAGAGAAAATATTTCTGGAAGTTTCCCAAAGTTTTTTTGAGACGCTGACAGATAATTTTTCCTATATTGATAGAGACAAGTATCATTTATCATTTGAAAGTCACACTAAGAGGTTTGTTGATTCAAATGATAAACCCTCCATTGATGAAATAGAAAAGTTAAGAACAAGAGCTTTGCTATTACTAGATATAAAGGAAAAATATCCTCAAGGAATCAGACCTACTGTGTGGCATAAGAAATTAGCTGAGTCACTCAAAAATATACCTAAGTTCAGTAGTAATGAGCTTGCAAGAAGCTTATTGCCTTACTATTTATTGAGAGTCTATAATTATCTAAAATTTAATAATTTTGGAAGTGTTTCCTTTGATTTAGAGACGACGACTCAAAACATTAAAGGCAGCTGTTGCAATAAAGAAAAACATTTTAATCTTTATAACTCACACTAAAGATGATTATAAGTGTTCAAGTCATTAGTAATCATGACTATTACTTCTGTTAGTGGATAAGAAGCAACTATTAGATTATTCAACTTGATACTAGTAAAGAATAGATATTAAGTTATTTCATTTAATAAGCATTTATTAAAGTATTAACCTTAGAGATCATCAGCTTGAAAGGAAGATGTTAATGTTAAAGCTACTCATGGATACATTAGAAAAAATAAGTAAAATAGACCCCAATAGAATTGCAATTAAAGCTCAGGACAAAGTGCTTACTTATTATGACGTTGAAAAATTGACTAATACTATTGCTAATAAATTAGTGGAAAAGGTCGGAGATAATCAGCGTGTCGTAGTTGCACTACCTCATGGGATCAATCAAATTTTGATACTAATTGCAATCATTAAATCAAATAATTGTTATGTACCTATTGATTACACAACTAAGGAAGATAAAATAAAAAAAATCTTTTCATCAACTAAAGCAATCATATATGTGTCAGATAAAGAAATTCCATGTTTATCTGATAATGACTATTTAGACGTCACAGAGCTTATGCTAAAAAATTCAGATAAGCTCAAAGAGCTCAATCCATTTGTGTACTTGAAGTCTCGTGAGGCTTATATTTTACATACCTCAGGGACTACAGGAGCTCCAAAAGGTGTTGTGATTTCAATATCAAATTTAGATTATATTCTCAAAAATTTAGGAATGCTTACCCCCGTTACAGAAGACTCTAGTTTTTTATTTTCGACTCCATATACTTTTGATGTTTCTATTACAGAAATGTTAGGTTGGATTATTGGTGGAGGTAGTGTATATTGTCTCGATTTAAAAGTCCGATCTAACTATAAAAAGCTAGATGATATTATTGTTCGAAACAGCATAAGTCATATTGCTTTTTCACCAACAGCCTTCCTAGCATTTATAGAAAAATTAGGTCCAACTAACTTAAAAAAATTAAATGCAAGTCTTGATTACGTGGTTATTGCTGGAGAGAAATTTAATCCTCTGATTTACCATATTTGGAAAAATAATGGACTAACTTTTACTTTAATTAATGCCTACGGTCCCACAGAAACAACAATATATGCCACGGCATATAAGCTTTCTACGAATGAAGGTGAGAATATTCCTATTGGACTTCCATTAGATGGAGTGGATTGGATTATTAAAGAGGAACAGAAAGAAAATCATGGCGAACTTTATATTGGAGGAGCAGGAGTAGCAAAAGGTTACACGCTACCAGAACTTACAAAAGAAGCATTTACTACAATTAATGGGAAACTGTATTATGCAACCGGTGATATTGTCTTTCGCAAAAAGGGACAATTTTACTATGTGGGAAGAAAAGATAATCAAATTCAAAAAAATGGGATTCGTATAGAATTAGGAGAAATTGAAAAAAATATTGAGCAAAATACTAACGTTTCTCAAGTTACAGTATTACAGCTAGATAAAAAAATCCTTGCCTTTTATAAGGGGGCGATAGAATCAAGCAAACTGAAAAATTTCTGTTTGAAAAATATGCCGAAATATCTGATGCCGAATTCATTTATTAAAGTAGAGCAATTTCCTTTAACCAGTAGCAGAAAAATAAGCAAGACTGCTTTAATAAAACTATATAATGATAGACAAAAAAATAAAGTGGTAGATGGAAGTGAGCAGTATGATTTAGATAAGGGTAGCAAAGAAATTTTGAAATTACTTGCTGATACTTTGAAAGTTAGTGTAAAAGCTATTGATCTTTCTCAAGACTTTTTTGAGAGTGGTGGAGATTCACTTACATTATTCACATTTATTATGGATTTTGAAGCTAGTTATGGCGTTTCCGTTTCAATGGATAATGTGTATGGGAAAGAACTTTTTTCATTAATCCAAGAACTGAAAAATCTAAGTAAAAAACAAATACAAGAAACCCAAAGCATTACTTCTATTGAAGAGAAAAAAAGTAGCACTAATAGCTTAAAGAAAGATTTAGATATTTTATATACAGATTATTTGATGGTCGACAATGAAGTCCTTTCAAAGTTTGAAGCAATTCATTCTCAGAGAATTTATTATTATGATGACTTTAGAAATATAGTAACGTGCACATTTGAATATAAAAATTGTTCTGTAGAAAAAGTTAAAAAAGCTGTACAGCAAGTCGTTAGTTCCAATGATTTATTACATTCACGATTGTCTTTCAAAGAAATTGGTTTGAATTTTGAAATCATTAAGCCAAATCTTTCGATTCCAGTTTTGAGTGTTTCAAATCAATCTGAATTAATATCTTTAGAAAAACTACTAGAAGAAGTTGGGGAAAATGCTATTCCTAACTCTAGGAATAAAGGTGGGCAATTGGCGATGCCAATTATTATTACTCAAGGGATGATGTGTGGGAAGATTATTTTTCAAATGGATCATTCTATATCGGATTTAGCAAGTATTAATGTTATAAAAAAACAAATTGGAAGTATTCTTAATAGTTACGATGGTGAAATTGAACAAGGAGAAAGCTATCGTTATTACTGTCAAAAAATAAAAGAAGTCAATGAAAGAAGTTCTTTAGAAAACAATCCATATCATAATTTACTCTTAAAAGAAGCTAAAAAAATTAAGAGGAATAAAGCCCTTCTTCCAAATAGTAACTACTCTTTATCGATTATACCTGCCCCTGATTATTCTAATGTTTACAGTATTTTGTATCTATCATATTTGGTATCACAAAATCTTTGTAAGGAATCCAAAAATAGTAGCTTAATTGTATCTACTATTTTTAATAATAGAGAAATTAGAAATTTAAATCTTCATAACACAATAGGAGATTGTCATAGCTCAAGATACCTCATTTACAAAGAAAATGATGATTTTAGATTATATAGAAAAAGGAATATAGGCTTTTTAACACATGCTGATGACAGTGTAATGTACTATAGACCAGGATTTATCTTTAATGAATATTATCCAAGAAGATCAGAATGGCGATCTAAACTAAAGCAAGACCTTACGAATATTTCCTTGGTATCTTTAAATTTTATTGGTATCTTGAATAAAGAAAAGAAGAATTTTTATTTAGAAAATTTTTCAGAAATTCCTGATTTTTTGAGTAAAAATCCCAAAATTTACATAACTTCTTTTAGATATAAAAATGATATTTATATTTTATCTAACAAAAATATGGAGTTGTAAAGATGTTAAAGAATAGCTCTAGTCTAAAAAATCAAATGATAGGGGGTAGTATGAAAATTACAGTTGTAGGTGTTGGATATGTTGGTTTATCAATAGGCTTATTACTTTCAAAAGAAAATGATGTTACTTTATTTGATATTGATAGTAAGAAAATTGAGTTGATAAATAACAAACAGTCTTTTTTAGAAGAGACTGCAATTAAAAAGCTATTGCTTAAGGCAAAAAATATAAGGGCGACTACATCTAAAGAGTTAGCTTATAAGGAAGCCTCTTTTATTATATTAGCATTACCAACTAATTTTAAAAATAAGACCTTTGATACTTCTGCTATTGAAGCAGTCATTCAAGACATCTTAAGCTATAGTAGAGAAGCTACAATTATTATTAAATCAACAGTTCCGATTGGTTTTACTGAGTATTTAAGGAAAAGGTTTTTTTATAACAATATTATCTTCTCCCCAGAGTTTCTTCGCGAAGGCTTTACCGTTCACGATAATTTATACCCATCTAGAATTATCGTTAGCAATGAATCGGAAAAGTCTAAATTGTTTTTGAAATTATTAAAGAGGATCGCGGTTACTGAAAGTCCACCCTACTTACTGACAAGATCCTCTGAAGCAGAAGCTATAAAACTTTTTTCAAATGCTTATTTAGCTCAAAAAATTGCATTTTTTAATGAATTGGATACATTTTCTGAATTATATCATTTAAATTCTGAAAAAATTATTGAAGGAATGTGTTACGATTCAAGGATAGGAAACGTTCACAATAATCCATCATTTGGATTTGGAGGTTATTGTCTCCCAAAAGATACTAAGCAACTAGAATATCATTTCAAAAATATATCAGCTCCACTCATTACAAATATAAATAACTCAAATTTGTCGCGAAAAGTACATATAGCAAAAATGATTTTAAGCAAAGATGTGACAACTATTGGGATTTATAGGATTAATTCTAAAGCAGACTCAGATAATTACAGGGATTCGTCAATAATTGATATTATTGAAATATTAAAAAATAAAGGAAGAAAGATTGTTATATTTGAGCCACTAATCAGAGAACAAACAATTTTGGGATGTTCAGTTATTAATGATTTTAATTCATTTACAGCTATTTCAGAACTTATTGTTGCTAATAGAATGGATGAACGAGTAAAAAAATACCGAGAAAAAATTTTCACTCGCGATGTTTTTCACAAGGACTAATGAAAGTAGACCGTTTATCAAGTGGCTAGTAGATTGTTTTGATGAAGGGATGCTTAGTGACGGGCTTATGATTGGACAATCACTTGAGCTTTGGCAGTAGCTAACTGCACTAAATATAAGGTAAGGAATATAAAATGAAAATAGATGAGAAGACTAATTTTCGTCACTTAATAAGTAGTAAAGGTATATCTCAAGTAGGTAATATAATGTTTAATTTTGCTAATCATACATTTCTTGCTGGTCTTAATCCGACTTCTTTATCGTTAGTTGCAATTTACCAATCCTTGGAAAGTATTATTGGAGTATTATTTAATTTATTTGGTGGAGTTATTGCTGATAACTTTAAACGCAAGAAAATTATTATGGGAACCAATATTCTATGTGGACTTGCTTGTCTAGCTCTCTCATTTATATCTCAAGAATTATGGTTAGTCTATGCAATTGTAATAACCAATGTCGTACTGGCCCTAATGAGTGCTTTTTCTAGTCCAGCATATAAAGCATTTACAAAAGAAATTGTAAGGAAGGAAAATATTTCTCGATTGAATTCGTTTTTAGAAACAACGAGTAATGTTATTAAAGTAACGATTCCGATGGTAGCTATTTTCTTCTATAACAGACTTGGAATACATGGTGTACTAACGCTCGATGGACTATCTTTTTTACTTGCTGCCTTGTTGGTTCACTTTATTGTACCTATTAATGAAGAAGTGGTATCAAAAGAGAAGATGACAGTAAGAGAAATCTTTGCTGATTTGAAAATAGGATTTAAGTATATTTATAGTCATAAATCAATTTTTATCATCATTACTTTATCAGCATTTGTCAACTTCTTTCTAGCAGCTTATAATCTCTTGTTGCCTTACAGTAATCAGATATTTGAAAATATGTCATCTGGGCTTTACGGAACCTTTCTGACAGCAGAAGCGATTGGTGGCTTTATTGGAGCCGTATTAAGCGGTTTTGTGAATAGACAACTGTCAACTCAGCGACTAATGATGTTTTTGGCTTTATCTGGATTAATGCTGATGTTAGCTACACCACTCTATTTTATATTTGATAATACAATCGTTTTAGCTTTTTCCCCAGCACTATTTAGTTTATATCTTGCTATTTTTAATATTCAGTTTTTCTCAATTGTACAAAGAGAGGTTGATAATGAGTTTTTGGGAAGAGTATTTGGAATTATCTTTACGGTAGCGATTCTTTTTATGCCAATTGGTACGGGAATTTTTTCAATGCTATTGAATCCTAAAAATACCTATAATTTTTTTATAATTGGCTTATCTGTTACATTGATATCGCTAATATCTGGTGCTTTATTCAAAAAATATGACCGTTCATCTATTAAGTAATTCTTACTGTTAAAGTATTTTGACAAATGATGTCGTGATATTACTAATAAATCATAAAAGTGTAAAGCTCTTAGTTTCTATTTGGTAGAGGGAATAGAAACTAAGGGCTTTTTAGATATTTTAGAAGCCACTAAAATTAGGTTTGCTTAATTAAAATATTAAGTATATTGACTTATGTCTAAAATAGTAATAATATATGTTATAGACGATTCCGTCGATAAAGGAGATGACAAGTATGCTATTAATAAATCCGAACAGTAAGCTACAAATATCAGCTAAAAAAGTTAATGCGTTAACAGTTATTTTGATCAATACATCATTACCACTTGTGAATAGTTTATATCCATCCCATAAAGGGGTAATATTTTCACAACTAGTTAGTTTACTAGTTATCTTTTTAGGAGGTTATTACTTAAAGGTTATTAAAGCGACGTGTTTCCTAGTGTTATTTTACAGCTCCTATTTATTATCGTCTGTCTACTTTAAAAATGGAATCCTAACTTCATTTTTTAGAATGTCTTTGTTATTTATACCTTGTTTTCTTTTAGCATGGCTTCTTTGTACAGAGTATAATTCTTCTGAATTATTATCAGCTCTCCAACGCTTACACTTGCCTAAGATATTTTTGATAGGTCTAATGGTAACATTGAGGTATATATCAGTTTTTAGAAAAGAATTTCAACTAATTAAGGAAGCGATGCAAGTAAGAGGGGTCGACTTATCTTTCAAACATCCGATAAGAACTTTTGAATACCTATTGGTTCCTCAATTGTTTCGTTGTTTAGCACTGAGTAATGACTTAACCAGCGCTAGCTTGACAAAAGGGCTGACGGTTCCTTGTAGGAGAACAAGTTATTTTGTTTCAAGATGGTCAGTTTATGATGTTCTCATTTTTATAATAGTTTGTTTGGGGTATGGAATGATTTTAGGTGGTATTTATGACTAAAAAAATAATGCTAGCACAAGAGTTGAGCTTCACCTATGAAGAAAATAAAAAAAGCACCTTGAATAAGGTCAATATTAACCTTGACTTAGGTGAACTTGTTTTTTTAACAGGCAGGAGTGGTTCAGGTAAGTCGACCTTACTGAATATTATTAATGGTATTATTCCAGAAGTTATTGAAGGTCAATTAGTTGGGGATTTATGGATTGATGGACAAAAGCATTTAAAAGTTCATGAGCGTCATTTACTTCTAGGAAATGTTTTTCAAAACTTAAGAAGTCAGTTTTTTACGACAAATACGACATCAGAATTGGTTTTTGAGATGGAAAATTGTGGTGTGGCTCATCAAGATATGGTTAGACGACTGAAAGCAATCAATGAGAAATTTAAAATTGAAGCTCTGCTAGACCGTCATGTTATGACTCTCTCTTCTGGTGAACGACAGTTGTTGGCTCTGCTGACAGCTTTGATGATGTATCCTAAAATTCTTATATTTGATGAACCATCTGCTAATCTAGACTATGGCAACGTTATGAGATTACGGCAACAAATAGCAGCATTAAAAAAAGAAGATAAGCTGATTATTATTGCAGATCATCGATGCTTCTACCTACAAGGGATGATGGATCAGGTATTGTTACTCGAAGACGGGACATTAAAATCCTACGCCTCTGAAGAAGCTTTTTATCAGACTTACTATGGAAAACGCGTATTTGATTTGTTTAGTCATCTGTACCCAGCTCGTGAGATTAGCCAAACAATGATTGAAACTGTCAAGATAGATCAAGTCTCTTACAAGAATATATTAAAAGATATTACTCTTAGTTTTCATCAGTATGAGATAGCAGTGATAGTTGGGAATAATGGTGCGGGAAAAACGACCTTAGCTAAACTCATCGCTCAGTTACTTAAGCCTTCTAAAGGAAGTATTGAGGTGGAGAGTCAACCTTTATATATTATGCAAGAGGCAGATTTTCAACTCTTTAGCTCTTCATGCCTTAAAGAATTAGAAATAACTTGTCATGATAATGAAAAAAATAAAGAAGCATTACAATTAGTGGATTTATACGATTTAAAGCATAAGCATCCACATTCATTGAGCGGAGGAGAAAAGCAACGTTTACAACTTGCGATAGCTTTTGTTAGCTCAAGTGATGTCATTATTTTAGACGAACCTACAAGTGGTCTTGATAAGGTATCAATGGAAAAGGTTATTGTCATGCTGAAATTATTAAAAAAAGAAAAAACGATTATCGTCATTTCACATGATTATGAGTTCATCAGAGGGATTGCCGATCGTATTATCTACATTGCTGGTCATCAAATAGCAGATGATTTTTACTTAGAAGCTCAACACATTACTAGACTAAATACAATTTATAGTGAAATGGAGAAATATTATGACAAAACAATTAAAAATTAAAGATTTTTTATTAATTGCTTTATTGACAGCGCTTTATATGCTGATTTACTTTGCAACAATGCTGATTAGCGCACCTTTTGGTCCTTTTGGACATGCTATTAGTCCGGGTATATGTGCGTTGTTCTCAGGAACGGTATTGTATTTCATGTCCAAAAAAGTTGGGAAAATGTGGCAGTTTACTCTTATGACTTTTTTAATTATGGCTATTTTCACCCTGTTAGGTGGTGGCTATCTTCCGTGGCTAATAAGTTCAGTTGCTATGGCCATTCTAGCAGATGTACTAGCGTCAAGTTCTAAAAACACAAGTCTAATCAAATTGGCGATTGCTTCAGGATTCATGCATGTGGGGCAAGCCTGGGGAGCAATTATTCCATCCCTATTTTTTGTAGAAAAGTATAAGGAAGAATGGATTCAAAGAGGGCAATCAATCAAAGATATGGAGGAGCTAATTAAATATACAACCGGGGTATGGAGTCTTATATCAACAGTGGTTGTCTTTTTGATGGCTATCGCTGGAAGCTATTTAGGTTATTTCATTTTGAGAAAACATTTTAAGGAGAATTAGTATGGATACCTTTAAACGTCTATTTTACTATGCAGATGAGAAGAAGAAGTATTTGATTTTTTCTCTATTATTTTCAGCTATGGCAACTATCCTTTCTTTTATTCCTTATTATTATTTTTGGGCAATTCTAAAAGAGATGACAGGAAATGCTGACAAGCAACTTATTCAAAAATTTGCTCTTTTGACATTTGGATCAACCATATTATATTTATTGATGTACTTTCTATCATTATTGTGTAGTCATACTTTCGCTTTCAGACTAGAAAGCAATATGAGGAAAGTAGGACTTAAGCATCTGTTAAATGCATCTTTTTCTTTTTTTGATTTAAACCCATCGGGGAGAACACGTAAAATTATTGACGATAATGCTTCTAATACTCACACTATCATTGCACACATTTTACCTGATTCAGTCAATGCTATATTATTTCCTATTTGTCTTTTAGTGCTTTCTTTTATGGCTAATATTTATGTTGGTCTCTTAGTGCTTATTGCTATCGCTTTTTCTTTAGTATGTATAAGATTTATGTATAGTGATACTGACATGATGAAAGAATATATGGGCGCTTTGGAGGATATTAATTCAGAAACAGTTGAGTATGTACGCGGTATCCAAGTCATAAAAATTTTCGATATGGTTATTGAATCGTTTGAAAAATTACATCAATCTATTATCAATTATTCTGTTGTGATTAATAGGCAATGTCGACTCTTTAAAATTCCATATGTTTTATTTCAATGTGTAATGATGAGCTTTGGCGCTCTAATTATCACAATAGCATCGATTCAGCTCCAAACTTCGAAACCTATGGGTGAGGTTTTAAGTCTAGTTGTCTTTTTCATGACATTTTCAGGATTACTTTATAATGCTTTTATGAAAATGATGTTTTTTAGTAAAGATTATTCTGTCGCCAAAGATGCTGTTGATAAATTAGAAGATTTGTTTAAGGAAATGGATTGTAATAAGCTAGATTATGGAAACCTGAGTGAGTTAGAGACTAATGACATTGAATTTTCGAAGGTAAGTTTTGAGTATGAGGCTGGGAGACCTATTTTAAAAGATTTTAATTTGGAACTCAAAGCTAATCATAAATATGCCCTCGTGGGCTCTTCGGGTTCAGGAAAAACAACAATTGCCAAATTAATTTCTGGTTTTTATCCTGTTACCTCAGGTCAATTAAAAATAGGTGGTCATGATATTAAAAACTATAAAAGCCAGGTCATTGAAAAAAATATTGCTTTTGTATTTCAACATGCAATGCTTTTCAAAACAAGTATCTTTGAAAATGTTAAATTAGGAAATCCCGATAGCAGTGATGAAGAAGTGATGAAAGCCTTGAAACTAGCGATGTGTGAGAGTATTTTAGACAAGTTTGAAGCAAGAGAACAGACGATTATTGGTGCGAAAGGGGTTCATTTATCTGGTGGTGAAGTACAGAGGATTGCTATTGCAAGGGCTATTTTAAAAGATGCTCCAATTATTATTTTAGATGAAGCCAGTGCAGCTAGTGACCCTGAAAACGAATATGAAATTCAAAAAGCTTTTTCAAAATTGATGGCCAATAAGACCGTTATAATGATTGCTCATCGTTTGACCAGCATTAGGAATGTTGATGAAATCTTAGTAATTGAAGATGGGAAATTAATTGAACGAGGAAGTCATGAGGTTTTAACTAAAAAGTATGGTAAATATAAGCAATTTCAAGATTTGTATGATCAAGCCAATGACTGGAGGTTATAAAGTGAAAGAAAAGATACAAGGCTATTTTTCATTGACAGAAAAAGGTGTCCATAATGTTTTTAAAGCAGCCTTTTTGTCCTTTTTGAAATTTATGAGTTTTATGTTCCCTCCAATATTGGTATTTCTTTTTTTACAAGATATTGTCAACAAAACATTGAAGCCAATTACATTTTATCTAGGAATTTTGGTGGTAATTGCAATTGTAATGTATGTGATTTTAGAAAAAGAATATACCCGGACATATGATGCGACCTATGAAGAGAGTATAGATTTAAGAATTAATATAGCTCAAAAATTAAAAGAATTACCACTCTCTTATTTTTCAACTCACAATTTAGCTGAACTGTCCCAAACAGTCATGATGGACGTTAATAATATTGAGATGGCTATTTCTCACTCCCTAGGACAGGGACTTGGCTTTTTAGGATTTTTTATTTGCATGACCTTATTGTTGATAGCAGGAAATCCTCTCTTAGGACTATGTGTTAGTTTACCTATTTGGCTAACAGTAGCAGCCATGTATCTTTCCAAGGATCTGCAGACAGCTCTGATTTCGAAATATTACCAACGCTTATTAGATAATGCAACAGCATTTCAAGATGCTTTTGAGTTACAACAAGAAATTAAAAGTTATTCATTACAAGATAAGGTTGAAGCTGATGTTTT
Source organism: Streptococcus porcinus (assembly GCF_900475415.1). NCBI lineage: Bacteria > Bacillati > Bacillota > Bacilli > Lactobacillales > Streptococcaceae > Streptococcus > Streptococcus porcinus. The sequence goes on along the minus strand of NZ_LS483388.1, from coordinate 1,131,169 downwards.
AGAGAAACTAAATGATACAGAGAAACTTCATGTAAAAGCTGATTTTACCATGGCTTCTATCAGTTCCTTAATAGGCGTTCTACCTTTCTTTGCACCTGTTTTAACAGCAATTATTGGAGTAAGCCAATTCAAAGCAGGACATTTGCCACTTTTACACTATTTTGGCTATCTGATGGCTGCGACAACCCTGTCAAGTCAGTATGCTGGTATCAACGTGTTCATCTTGCTCATTCTTAATTTTAGAGATAGTTTCTCACGAATACGCGATTTATATGCAGAGCCTTTGCTAAAGGGAGAAGATACCAAGCTTGATTCCTTTGATATTCAGTTTAAAGACATCGTATTTGGATATGATCAAAATAAGATTATTAAAGGAGTTTCGTTTCAAGCTAAGCAAGGTCAGGTCACAGCCTTAGTGGGGCCATCAGGGAGTGGAAAGACAACTCTATTAAGATTAATAGCAAGATTATATGATTATGACAGTGGACACATTACCATTGGTGGTAAGGACATTAAAGATATGAGTATCCGTTCTTTGTATGATAATATTGCTATTGTTTTTCAGAATGTTGAACTTTTTAATACCTCAATCTTAGAAAATATTAGGGCGGGAAGAAAGTCAGCAACTGATGAAGAGGTACTAGCAGTAGCTAAATTAGCCAATGTAGATAAGATAGTTGAGAAGTTGCCAAATGGTTACCAGACGCTTGTTGGAGAAAACGGATCGAAGTTATCAGGTGGTGAACGGCAACGTATTTCAATTGCTAGAGCTTTTCTTAAAAATGCACCGATTATTCTTTTAGACGAAATTTCAGCTTCCATCGATGTGGAAAATGAGATGGAGATTCAACAAAGTATTAATCAATTGATAAAAAATAAAACAGTTATTGTCGTCTCTCATCGTTTAAAATCAATCGAAAAAGCAGATCAGATTATTGTTGTGGATCAAGGTCAAGTTGATCACAAAGGAAAACATGACTTCTTAATGCAAACTTGCCAACTTTACATGGATATGGTCAAAAAATCTAAATTGGCAGAGAACTATACTTACTAAGAAAAGATAACTGTTTAGGATAATAGTAGTTAGCTTATATGTGAGCTAAGGAGTAATGGCCTACTTGAGTCTTTTTGTTTTAAAATAAGATGAGCTGATATAAGTAGTAACAGCGTTTAGCCACTTTACAAGACTTGTTAATAGAGCCAAATTAAAATACAATAGCACTGACAACAAAAACATTTAGAAAAAGAGGTTGCTATGGCCACAAGTAAACGATTAAGTAAGGCAGAACGCAAACAAGAAATTATGGCATCTGCTTCAAAGCAAATTATTGCAAAAGGTTTTTCAAATACAAGTGTGGAAGATATCATTGCTGGCACGACTATGTCCAAAGGTGGGGTTTATCATTATTATAAGAATACATTAGACATTTTTAAAGACCTAATGCTGGAAGGATTGACCTACAGAAATAAGATTATTCAAGAGCATTTTGAGGAGTGTCAAGCTGGACACGAGACGGAGTTTCTGGTCAATCAGTTAGTAGATAAAGTCATAGATGATAATGATTTGATGCCACTTTATGTCGAATTCCTGATTGAGAAGAAGCGAAATCCAGAACTTAATAGTATCTTCGAATCCTTGAAAGAACAGTCCTTGCTTGATTTAAAAAGGATAATGCCTAGTCTTCCAACTATTTTGGAGCAAAAAGAGTCTTACGACTTGTTGACTGATGTTATAAATGGGATGATACTCGCTTCTAATCTACTTGGTGCAAGAGAGAATTTCAAGGCTAATAGGGTACTATTAGAACGTTTATTTTTGTTGCTTTTCAATCAATAAGGTGATAAAAATTAAGGTATTACAGTAGGTAGCATGAAATTTAAGAGATAAGATTCGTGATAAAAGTGACTAGAGTCTCAAAGAAGGAAACATGACTTTTGTCTAAAAAAATCTCCTCCCAAAAACCGAATGGAGGAGATTTTTTAGAATAGGTGTTTAAGGATACTTGCTTCATCGAATGTTTTTAGTTTGTATTGATATAAGTCAGTAAGGCTTGGGGATTTGTGTTAGGCATCATTCGTACTCTATTTAGTGAGAGTAAGCCATTGGCTGCGCTAGCTAACCCTTCATTGGTAGTTACCCCTAATTTATAATGGAGTCTTTTGGCAATATCAATAGTGGTATCACTATAACGACCAGAAGGATAGGCAATCGCTATAGTTTCTTGATTTAAGTTTTGGTCAAGGAAGTTTTTTGAAGCTTTCATTTCGTATTCCTGTGTCTGTGGATCTGACACTGAGAGATCGGGGTGATTAACCGTATGATCTTGAAATGACATGCCAAATTGTTTCATTTCTCTCATCTGCTTAAGTGTTAGATTTTCAGGCCGCTGATTTTCAGTAAAGCCAGTGATAACATTATTTGTAGCTTTAGCCTGATATTTTTTTAAGATGGGGAAAGCAGTCGTATAAAAATCTTCCATACTATCGTCAAAAGTGAGCCAGACGACTTTTGAAGCTGGTAATTCATTTTGACTGAGAACACGATAAGCCTCTTGCGGACTAAGGAAGTAGTAACCTGCTTCTTTTAAAGCTTTAATTTGCTCTTCGAAAATCTGAGGGTGAACAATTAAGTTAGCATTTGCTGTTTCTTCAGGCCCCATAACGTGTACTGCATGATACATGAGGATTGGCATCTTGACTTGCTCTGTTTGTTTAGTCCATGTTGTTTTTTCATTATCAACTGTTGATTTTTTCTTTTTAATAGTGTCTTGAGACCGACTCGTTTTGACTTTGTTTTTTTGAACTGCAACTGGTAAAAAACCTTTTGCAAAGTTCTTAATCTCTTGATGATAGGTAAGACCAAACAAACTTAGTGTAGCAATGATGAGTAATGCCAGTAAACGACTTATTATTTTTTTTGTGGTAGATTTCTTTCGTCTCATAAGTATGTGCTCCTGTGTTTAGATAGAGTCATTATATCATTTTTACAACAATAATTTAACGCCAGCAAAATATTTTTGAGAGAACTTTCAGCCATAATCTATTAAAATAGCCTAGAATTTGGTATAATATTCCAAATATTGATAATCACATCATCGTAAAAAGTGACAAGAACTAGGAGGTTTATAATGTCTTTAAAAATTGCTTTATTAGGCTTTGGCACTGTTGCCAGTGGGTTACCATTTCTATTAGAAAAAAATGGTGATAAGATAAAAAGTGCTGCTGGCGAGCAATTGCAAATATCTAAGATCTTAATTAGAGATGACGCTGAGAAAGCGCGCCTAAATGCAATGGGCTACGATTACCAATTTGTCACTTCTATTGATGAAATTTTGTCAGACAGTGATATTTCTATTGTTGTTGAACTTATTGGACGGATTGAGCCTGCTAAAACTTATATTATAAAAGCTTTGCAAGCTGGTAAGCATGTGGTCACTGCTAATAAGGATTTGATTGCTTTACATGGTAAAGAAATCAGGGAACTGGCAGAATCTAAGGCACTTGCTTTTTATTACGAAGCAGCAGTTGCTGGAGGTATTCCAATTTTAAGAACTTTAGCTAATTCTTTCACGTCAGATAAAATACAAGGTGTTTTTGGCGTTTTGAATGGGACTTCAAACTTTATGATGACTAAAATGGTTGAAGAAGGATGGTCTTATGAAAAAGCTTTAGCTAGAGCCCAAGCCTTAGGCTATGCAGAAAGTGACCCAACAAATGATGTGGAAGGTATAGATGCCGCCTATAAAGTAGCCATCCTAAGTCAGTTTGCTTTTGGCGTGTCTTTGGATTTTGAAGATGTCAGCCATCAAGGAATTTCAACAATTACAACTGAAGATGTAGCTGTCGCTCAGCAACTAGGCTATGTCATTAAGTTAGTAGGAAGGTTGGAAGAAAAAACTAGTGGTATTTGGGCTGATGTAGCGCCAACTTTTATTCCTAAAACTCATCCATTAGCTAATGTCAATGATGTGATGAATGCAGTATTTGTTGAGTCTATTGGCATTGGTCAGTCAATGTTTTACGGGCCAGGTGCTGGTCAAAAACCAACCGCAACTTCAGTTATGGCAGATATCATTCGTATTGCTAGACGATTAAAGGAAGGAACTGTTGGTAAACCTTTCAACGCCTTTAGCTGTCCTGTTAGGTTAGCAGAAAAAATTGATAGAACCAGCCGCTATTATATTACTATTAACACGCCAAACCAAAATGGTCGATTGCTCCGTCTTGCCTCTATCATTAGTGGTCAAGGTATTTCTTGCCAACAATTGTTAGAACAACAGGTTGATGACACTTGTACTCGCCTTGTAATCATGACGCATTTGATGAATCAATTGCAGCTAGATGCCATTAAGCAGCAGATTAGCCAGGAAGCGGACTGGCACTTGCTAAATGTCTTTAAAGTATTGGGGGATAACCATGATAATTAAGGTACCAGCCACTTCAGCCAATATCGGACCCGGTTTTGATTCTATAGGGATTGCAGTTACTAAATATCTAGAAGTAGAAGTATTAGAAGAAACCGCAGAGTGGTTTATTGAACATAAGCTTGACGGAGTTCCAAGGGATGACCACAATTTATTAGTTCAGACAGTTCTTCGAGTTGCGCCGAATGTCCAGCCTCATCACCTTATTATGCGTTCAGATATTCCTTTGGCGCGTGGATTGGGATCATCTTCGGCAGTCATTGTAGCAGGTATAGAATTAGCCAATCAATTAGCAGATTTACAATTAAGTATGGATCGTAAGTTTGAATTAGCTAACCAATTTGAGGGGCATCCTGATAATGTTGCACCAGCTCTTTTTGGGCAATTTGTTATTGCTTCACAACTCGATAATCAACTAGACTATATTCAGGCACCCTTTCCACAAGTTGGTTTGGTAGCTTTTATACCAAATTATGAATTAAAAACATCTGACTCTAGAAATGTGCTACCCCATCAACTGTCCTATAAACAAGCTGTTTCTGCCTCATCTGTAGCAAATTTGGCTATTGCTGCCCTTTTAAAGGGAGACATGATCAAAGCTGGACGAGCCATTGAAAATGATCACTTTCATGAGGTATACCGCCAAAAGCTAGTTAAAGAATTCCATTCTATTAAAGCAACAGCAAAAATAGAAGGCGCTTATGCTACCTACCTGTCTGGAGCTGGACCTACAGTGATGACCTTATGCCCGAAAGAAAAAGTGAGTTCCATACTTGAACATCTTGGAAACTTGGAATTGAATGGTGAGTTAGTTTCCTTAGAGATTGATAAAAAGGGCTTGCAAGTTTTAGCTTAGAGAAGTCTGGAAAAAGAGAGTTAACCTCCGATTCAACTTATTTATTAAAGTAGGTATGGCTCTCATGAAGTGAGGAAATTATGTTATATGAAGAAGCTCTAGAATGGATCCACGGACAAACGAAATTTGGAATTAGACCTGGTTTGAAACGTGTTTTCTGGGTCTTGGAAAAATTAGGAAATCCCCAAAATAACATTTTTGGGATTCATGTTGTGGGAACAAATGGTAAAGGGTCAACAGTAAATAATTTGCAACGCATTTTAACTGCTTCTAGTTATGACGTTGGTACCTTTACGTCGCCTTTTATTATGGACTTTCGAGAACGGATTAGCGTCAACGGTCACATGATTAGTAAAACGGATTTGGTAATATGCTGTAACGTGATTAAACCACTGACAGAAAGAATCCCTATTGAAACAGATTTAGGTCCCATTACGGAATTTGAAATTATTACCATCATCATGTTTTATTATTTTGGTAAGCTACATCCCGTTGATATTGCTATTATTGAAGCAGGTTTAGGTGGTCTATATGATTCGACAAATGTTTTTAAAGCCTTTGCAATCATCTGTCCCTCCATTGGTCTAGATCATCAAGATATTTTGGGTGAGACCTATGCTCAAATTGCAGAACAAAAAGCTGGTGTCATAAAAGGCGGTGAAAAAGTTCTATTCGCTATTGATAATGCAGAAGCTAGACAGGTTTTTCTCGAAAAAAGCCAAAAGAGCGGTAGCCAAGTTTATCAGTACGAAGTGGATTATAACATGCAAAAGATGGGTAATGTTTACCAATTTTTGTCTATACAGGGCTCCATTTCTGGGATTAAACTTGCTATGCCAGGTCAACATCAGGTGGCTAATGCGGCGCATGCTATACAGGCGTGTCAATTGCTAAAAAATAAGTTTCCCCTCATTAACGATGACGCTATTCGTGCGGGATTAGAGAAGAACTACTGGTTGGGGCGGACAGAATTAATGCTCCCTAATCTGATGATTGATGGCGCACATAACAAAGAAAGTATCCAAGCTTTGGTTGATGTTCTAAAGACAGACTACAAGGGCCGCCATATCCACATTTTAGTGGCTGCCATTAACACTAAGCCAATTGAGCAAATGCTGGATCTTCTTCAAGAAGTTGGAGATTTGGAAGTCACAACTTTTAATTACCCGAGAGCATTTGAGCTTGATGATTATCCTTTGGAGCTTCCACGAAATAAAAGCTTCAAGGACTGGTTAACTAAAATGGATGTTAAAGCCAGTAAGGATTTTTATGTGATAACGGGTTCTTTATATTTTATTTCAGAAGTTAGACAATTTTTCAAAAAAAGCGTAAAAGGCGAAGACAGAGAGGATTTTTGCGATGAATAGCAAAAAGGCAGAAGAAGCCATTTATCAGTTATTAGAAGCGCTGGGAGAAGACCCACAGCGTGAAGGGTTAATAGATACTCCAAAACGTGTTGTAAAAATGTATCAGGAGATGTTTGCGGGATTAGAGATGAATCCTAAAAATGAATTTACAACTGTTTTTGCTGAAGAAACTTATGATGATATTGTTTTGGTCAAAGACATTCCTTTTTACTCCATGTGTGAACACCATTTGGTGCCTTTTTATGGGAAGGCACACGTTGCTTATATCCCTAGGGGCGGCCGTGTAACTGGTTTGAGTAAATTAGCTCGTGCTGTAGAGGTTGCTAGTAAAAGACCCCAATTACAAGAACGTTTGACTAGTCAAATTGCGATTGCTTTAGAAGAAGCTCTACATCCAGAAGGTGTTTTTGTACTGGTTGAAGCGGAGCATATGTGTATGACGATGCGTGGAATTAAGAAACCTGGCAGTAAAACCGTGACCAAAATGGCCAGAGGCTCATTTATAGAAGATCGCGAAAGCCAACGGTATATTTTAGAATTAATTAAAGATAAGTAGGAGGAGTTAGGTTGTGAAAATTGGTAAATTTTCAATTGCTGGGAATGCTACTATTATGGGGATTCTAAATGTAACACCTGATTCTTTTTCTGATGGTGGTTCCTATACCGGTATTGAAGAGGCTATAGCACAAGTGGAACTGATGATCAATCAAGGGGCTACTATTATTGATGTTGGTGGTGAATCTACTAGACCAGGTTATAATTTTGTACCTGCTGAAGAAGAGATTGCACGCGTTGTTCCAATTATTAAAGCTATTAAAGAAAGATTTAATATTTTAGTAAGTATTGATACTTATAAAACTCAGACAGCTCAGGCAGCCTTAGAGGCAGGTGCTGATATTTTAAATGATGTTTGGTCAGGACTTTATGATGGAAAAATGTTTGCACTAGCTGCTAAATGGCAGGTTCCTATTATTTTGATGCATAACCAAAAAGAGGAAGTCTACGAGCATGTTGTTTCAGATGTCTGCGCTTTTCTAACAGAGCGTGCGCATCAAGCATTACAAGCCGGCATTTCCAAGGATAATATCTGGATTGATCCAGGCTTTGGTTTTGCAAAGAATGTTGAACAAAATATAGAATTGTTAAAAGGTTTAGATAAGGTTTGTCAACTGGGGTATCCAGTTTTGTTTGGTATTTCACGTAAACGGGTAGTAGATGCTTTATTGGGGGGGAATACCAAAGCATTGGAGCGTGACAAGGGAACAGCTGCTTTATCAGCCTATGCTATCGCAAAAGGATGTAAAATTGTTCGCGTCCATAATATTATTGAGAATGAAGCTATTGTCACTGTTTTAGAGAAGTTAATGTGAGGAAATGTATGGATAAGATAAGGCTAAATGGTTGTCGTTTTTATGGCTACCACGGTGCATTGGCTGAAGAACAGGTCTTAGGGCAGATTTTTGTGATTGACTTAGAACTAGCTGTTGATTTGTTATCAGCCTCAAAAACTGACAACTTAGAAACAACTGTACATTATGGTCATGTTTTTGAAAGGGTCAAAACCATTGTTGAAAGCCAACGTTTTGCGCTGATTGAAAGATTAGGTGGTGCAATTTGTGATGTATTGTTTCAAGAATTCTCGATGATTGAAGGAATTACTATTTCTATCAGAAAAGAGAATCCACCTATTGCAGGACATTATGATTCTGTTGGTATTATTTTGGAGAGAAGAAGATGACAAAGATATATCTTAGTTTAGGCAGTAATATGGGAAATCGGAAGGCTTATCTCGAGAAAGCTATTAGTCAGTTATCACAGTTACCGAAAACACACTTAGCTAAAATTTCTGCTATTTATGAAACAATAGCTTGGGGTAAAACGGACCAAGATAATTTTTTAAACTTAGCTGCTTGTTTTGAGACTGATTTAGAACCTGTCACTTTTTTAAATCATATTCATATAATTGAAAAGAATCTTGGTAGAGTTCGTCATGAAAAATGGGGACCACGTACTATAGATATTGATATTCTACTTTTTGGTGAGGTAATATGTAAGACTAAAGACCTAACGATTCCTCACCCATTCATGACGCAACGAGCCTTTGTGCTTATTCCACTTTTGGAAATTAATCCTGATTTAAAACTTAATGGAGAAAATAGTTATTTATCAGGCTATCTCTCTGAATTACCACAGAATGAGATAAAAAGTGTGGTAAAAGTATCATAATATGTCTTATTAATTATCGTTATTTTTAACAAATTTTGATATAATGGAATCGGCTCTGTGCCGATTTTTTAATGTAAAACGAAATGATTCGGAAAGTAGATAATAATGATTGAAGAACTTGCCGGAATTGATATCCGGATTAACGAACCTTTAAAAAAATACACTTATACCAAAGTTGGTGGACCTGCTGATTACTTGGTGTTTCCTCGTAATCGTATTGAATTAACACGGGTTGTTAAATATGCAAATCAGCACAAGATTCCTTGGTTGGTTCTTGGCAATGCAAGTAATCTCATTGTTCGAGATGGTGGCATTCGTGGCTTTGTGATTATGTTTGATAAACTTAATTTAATAACAGTTGATGGCTATACCATTGAAGCAGAAGCAGGGGCTAACCTGATAGAGACAACTAAGGTCGCTAAATATCATAGCTTAACTGGCTTTGAGTTTGCTTGTGGTATACCAGGAAGCATTGGTGGTGCTATTTTTATGAATGCTGGTGCCTACGGTGGTGAAATAGCTAACATCTTTCTTTCGGCTAAAGTCTTAACGCCAGAGGGGGAGATTAAAACAGTAACAGCGAGAGAAATGGCTTTTGGCTATCGGATATCTGCTGTCCAAACTAGTGGTGATATTGTTATTTCTGCTAAATTTGCTCTAAATCCAGGGAATTTTGAACAGATTTCCCAGGAAATGGATCGCCTTAATTATCTTAGGCGTCTAAAACAACCATTAGAATACCCTTCTTGTGGATCTGTCTTTAAGCGTCCTCCTGGCCACTTTGCTGGTCAGTTGATTATGGAAGCTGGCTTGAAAGGTTATCGGATTGGTGGTGTTGAAGTTTCGGAAAAACACGCAGGTTTCATGATTAATGTTGATCAAGGAACTGCGCGTGACTATGAACAATTAATAGCCCACGTTATTGCAACCGTCAAAACCAACTCTGGTGTTACCTTAGAGAGGGAAGTACGTATTATCGGGGAAGAGTTGACCTGATATTTGCTCAGATATTTTATGGAGGATTTATGACAATTGACTAAGCCAATTATCACATTTAAAAATGTTTCTAAAACATTTGAAGACAATGGTACTCAGGTACTAAAAAATATTAATTTTGAACTTGAAGAGGGTAAATTTTATACTCTTTTAGGTGCATCCGGTTCAGGGAAATCTACTATTCTGAATATTATTGCTGGACTTATTGATGCAAGCAGTGGTGATATTTTTCTTGATGGAAAACGGATTAATGATGTTCCCATCAGTAAACGAGATGTTCATACTGTATTCCAAAATTATGCCCTCTTTCCCCATATGAATGTTTTTGATAACGTGGCTTTTGCCTTAAAATTAAAAAATGTCCCTAAAGTTGAAATAGCAAAAAGAGTTCAAGAAACTTTAAAAATGGTTCAATTAGAGGGGTTTGAAAAAAGACCTATTCAAAAATTGTCAGGTGGTCAAAGGCAACGTGTAGCGATAGCACGCGCAATTATTAATCAACCTCGCGTGGTTTTACTTGATGAACCATTGTCGGCTTTAGATTTGAAGTTACGTACAGAAATGCAATACGAACTGCGTGAACTTCAACAAAGACTTGGGATCACCTTTGTATTTGTTACCCATGATCAAGAAGAAGCATTGGCTATGAGTGATTGGATTTTCGTCATGAATGATGGTGAAATTGTTCAGTCAGGGACACCCGTTGATATTTACGACGAGCCGATTAATCATTTTGTTGCAAACTTTATTGGAGAATCTAACATCATTAATGGAACTATGATTGAGGATTATTTAGTATCCTTCAATGGAAAAACCTTTGAATCAGTTGATGGTGGGATGCGTCCAAATGAACCAGTAGAAGTAGTGATTCGTCCAGAAGATCTGCAGATTACTCTACCTGAAGAAGGTAAGCTCCAAGTTAAGGTTGACACTCAGTTATTCCGTGGTGTACATTACGAAATTATTGCTTATGATGAGCTTGGTAATGAGTGGATGATTCATTCTACTCGCAAAGCCATTGAGGGTGAAATTATTGGATTGTCCTTTACTCCAGAAGATATTCATATCATGCGTTTAAATGAAACAGAAGAAGAATTTGATGCACGTATTGAAGAATATGTTGATACCGATGAGCAGGAGGAGGGGCTGATTAACGCAATCGAGGAGGAACGTAATGAAGAAAACCTCTAAGTCTTACTCGATTCCCTATTTTCTTTGGATTTTTCTTTTTGTTCTAGCACCAGTTGCTCTCTTATTTTACAAATCTTTTTTTGATATCCAAGGTCATCTTACTCTTGCTAACTATCAGATTTTTTTCAGTTCCTGGACTTATCTACGTATGGTTTTTAATTCCATTGTTTATGCAGGAATTATTACGATAGTCACTCTTTTGTTATCTTATCCAGCAGCCTATTGCTTAACTAAGCTTAAGCATCGGCAACTGTGGTTAATGTTAATTATTTTACCAACTTGGGTTAATCTCTTATTAAAAGCTTATGCCTTTATGGGGATTTTTGGTCAGCAAGGTGGAATTAATGCCTTTTTGACTTTTGTTGGAATTGGTCCTAAGCAAATTCTATTTACAGATTTTTCCTTTATTTTTGTAGCTTCATATATTGAACTTCCTTTTATGATATTGCCGATCTTTAATGCTTTAGATGATATAGATGGAAATGTTATAAATGCTAGTCGCGATTTAGGGGCAAATGAAGTTCAAACTTTTTCGCGTGTCATCTTTCCTTTGTCAATGAGTGGTGTACGTGCAGGTGTACAGTCTGTTTTCATTCCAAGTTTGAGTCTTTTCATGCTAACACGCCTCATTGGTGGAAACCGTGTCATCACTCTTGGAACGGCCATTGAGCAGCACTTCCTAACTACGCAAAATTGGGGAATGGGTTCTACTATTGGTGTGGTTCTCATTTTTACCATGCTTGTCATTATGTGGGTAACAAAGGAGAAAAGCCAATGAAAAAATTTGTTCCAATTTATTTAACTTTCACTTTTGTACTTCTCTACGTTCCGATTTTATATCTCATTTTTTATTCTTTTAATAAAGGAGGAGACATGAATGGGTTTACTGGGGTAACATTGGAACATTATCGGACGCTTTTTGCTGATAGTCGACTGATGTCAATTCTCTTGCAAACCTTTGTCTTAGCATTTTCAAGTGCTCTGATTGCAACCTTCATCGGTACTTTTGGTGCTATATTCATTCATCATGCTAAAAAGAGATTCCAGAATTCGCTCCTATCTGCCAATAATGTTCTCATGGTTTCACCAGATGTTATGATTGGCGCATCATTTTTAATACTTTTTACAACTTTGAAGTTTCAATTAGGCGCTTTTTCTGTCCTCTTAAGTCACATTGCCTTCTCAATTCCAATTGTCGTTTTGATGGTCTTACCACGACTTAAAGAAATGAATCAAGATATGATTAATGCAGCCTATGATTTGGGAGCTAGTCAATTTCAGATGATGAAAGAAGTTATGTTGCCTTTCTTAACACCTGGTATTATTGCTGGATACTTTATGGCTTTTACGTATTCATTAGATGATTTTGCAGTTACTTTCTTTTTAACAGGTAATGGTTTTACTACGCTTTCTGTAGAAATTTATTCGCGCGCTCGGCGAGGGATTTCACTTGATATCAATGCTCTCTCAACGATTGTCTTTTTTGTCTCAATACTTTTGGTAATGGGCTATTATTATATCTCACTTGATAAGGAGGACAAGCATGCGTAAATTGTATTCTTTTGTTGCAGGGGTATTGGTTATTATTGTTGTCCTAGCTGGGCTTTCTTTTGCTATTCAGAAAAAAACAGGGTCTGCTAATCAAGCAGATAAATTAGTCATTTACAACTGGGGTGATTATATTGATCCTGCTTTGCTGAAAAAATTTACAAAGGAAACTGGTATTCAAGTGCAGTACGAAACCTTTGATTCAAACGAGGCCATGTACACCAAAATAAAACAGGGTGGTACAACCTATGATATTGCTGTGCCAAGTGATTACACCATAGACAAAATGATTAAAGAAAATCTTTTAGTCAAATTGGATAAAAGTAAACTAAAAGGGATGGATGCGATAGGTAAGGAGTTCTTAGGGAAAAGTTTTGATCCTAAAAATGATTACTCAATTCCCTATTTTTGGGGGACGGTCGGTATTGTGTACAATGACCAACAAGTAAAACATGCTCCCAAGCATTGGGAGGATTTATGGCGTCCTGAATACAAAGATAAAATCATGTTGATTGATGGGGCGAGAGAGATGCTGGGAATAGGTTTGACCACATTTGGCAATAGTGTCAACTCTAAAAATATGAACCAATTAAAAGCAGCAGAAAAACGACTTCAATCATTAACACCAAATATCAAAGCTATTGTTGCCGATGAAATGAAAGGTTATATGATTCAAGGAGATGCTGCTATCGGAGTCACTTTCTCAGGCGAAGCAAGTGAGATGCTTGCTAATAATAAGCATTTACACTATGTTGTTCCTACAGAAGGTTCAAACCTCTGGTTTGATAATTTGGTCTTACCAAAAACAATGAAACATGAAAAAGAAGCTTATGCCTTTTTAAATTTTATCAATGAACCTAAGAACGCTGCTCAAAATGCAGAATATATCGGCTATGCTACTCCAAATACCAAGGCTAAAGCTATCTTACCAAAAGAGATAAAAGAAGATCCTGCTTTTTACCCAACAAATGAAACCATTAAGAAACTAGAAGTTTACGACAACTTAGGAAATTATTGGTTAGGAGTCTATAATGATCTCTATCTGCAATTTAAAATGTACCGCAAATAATAAAATAAGACTATCCACGTGGATAGTCTTATTTTATTATTCCTTTTCCGAAATGCTCGCTTACTTTTGAGATTGCCGTAATTAAGGGTAAAAGGAGTGGGTAGTAGGGGAAGGATTTTTATGATAAACACGGTATGGACGTCCCACCTTTGTATAAATCTGGTCACTCAGTAAGTAATTATTTTCTTCTAAAAAAGTAATATATTTGCGAACAGAAACATGAGAAAGTTGGGATTTTTGGGTAATATCTTGGATGGTAAAGGAATCAGCTAAGGTATCAATTGTATTAAGAACAAGCTGCATAGTCGTTTGTGATAGTCCTTTTTCTAATAGCAAGGATTGCCTATTTTGCGAGGACACTTCTTTATTGTTTATTTTAAGAGAGTCAATGTGTTCTTGTTGCAAGATTGTTTGGTTTAAGCGTTTGAATTGTGCTAAAAATAAGTCAATACTTTCTTTGAACCGCTCGTAGGTAAATGGTTTGATTAAGTAGTCTACAACTCCAAGATGAAAGCCCAATTTAATATTTTTACCATCATTAGCAGCTGAAATAATAATGACTTCACAATTAAGGTGTTCTTGTCTTAGATATTCTAAAAATTGCAAGCCGTTGCCATCTTTAATATGAATATCCAGTAGGACGAGATCAATCTTGAAATTATTACATTTTTCTTTAGCATCCTTGATAGTGCTACTGGATAAAATGATATCAAATTGATTTATTTTTTCCAAATAATTCCGATGAATGAAATCTACCATGGGATCATCTTCAATAATTAAAACATTCATATTACTCTCCTTTATAGGGAATGGCTACTGTAAATTCTAGTGGATAAGTGAAAAGCTGTTTAGTTGATTTAGAGTGGGTTTTAACAAGTAGTTGTTTGAAATAGTGGGTTTCTAATATATCTTCGATATTTTGAGCCTCTATTAACTTATCGTTAATTTGATAAGAGCTAAAGAGTGTGTCATCTTGATAACTTAAAGTAATTGTTACAAATTTAGGATTCAATCCTTTCAGTACATGAGTGTGAAGATATCTAAAAATCATTAAGACATTGTTTAATTGATTTTGGATTTGATTTCGAGGAATATCACTAGTTACTTCAAAGGCCAAACTAACATTGAGCTCTTGAAATTTTTCTTGTTCTCCAATTAGGAAGCTTGCCAGTAGAGGTTCTTTAATTAAAACGGACAATCGTGTAAAAAATTCTGATTCGGGTTCAAGTAAACTATCTAAGTAGATTTTGAGCTGATCAAAATAAGAAATATCAACTAAACCATAAATCACATGCAACTGATTCATAAACTTATGAGTTTGTGCTTGTAGGGCTGAAGCATATGTAGTTGTATACACCAGCTGATCCATGGTATATATAGCATCTGAGGCATTCCGAATGAGGAGTAAATAGCCTCGAAGATCTTTTTTTACAGCAATAGGTGAAATTGTAATAAGAAAATCTTCATCCTGGTATTTTAAAAGTTGCTCGTGACCTTGATGTAAATCTAGACTGGAAAAATTTGGGAAAATACTTTCAATTTTTCGTCCTTTAAGATGTTCTAAATTAAGTTTTTGTTGAACTAATTGATTAGCTGAAGGGTTAACCAATTCAATATGATGTTGGCGATTAATAATAAAGACAGCATTTTCGATTTGATCTAGCATAGCATTACGTTCTTCTAAAAGCTGATAAATTTCGCTAGGTTCTAAATTATGGAGTTGTTTTTTTAACCTCATTGAAATAATTGATGTTACTAATAAACTAAAGACAAGGGATAAAATAACTGCTGAGGTGTATTTTTGCTTGGATAAGGTAACAACTTCATTTAAAGTTGTTAATTTTATCCCAACGGCAAGGGCTCCTATTTGTTTGCCATTGCTATTTTTAACAGGAATTAAATACCTAAGAGATTTCCCTAAACTGCCCTTAGCTGTTGAAATAACTTCCTTACCTTTCAAAACAGTTTTCTCATCACCACCTTGAAAAGGTTTGCCGATTTTATGAATATTGGGATGTGTGTATCTAATTCCTTGCATATCCATAACAACAACATAGTCTAGGTCATAAGCCCTCGTAATACCTTTGGTATAGGAAATAAGTGATTGATTGGTTTGCTTATTTTCAAGACTTTGAATAATTTGGTCATTTTCAGATAACATTTTCCCAGTTGCTGTTAGAAGATGACTTTCTTGCTGTTTAATAGAACGGTAGGTTTCATGAATCGTTATCCCATAAAAGATTGAGCCTGTTACGATTATCATACTTACTAATACCAGAGATAAGCTGGCCCATAATGATAGATGTCTTCTCATAAATCCTCCTATTAATTGAGTATATCATAGGAGAAGTTTTAGACCTAGTTTAAATTAATTAAATAAATTGAATTATTTTAGATAGTTAAAGAACTTAAATAAACTTCCGCTTAAGTTTGATATCTCTTATACTAAAATTAACTAATAAAGGGAGGTAGTTTCATGGGGATAAATCATGAAAATGATGCCGTAGATAAAGCATCAGAACACAATCAGAAGAAGTGGTTAGCCTTTAAAGTAGGCTCAGTTCCATTACCAGTTTACCTAGTTTTTGCAACTTTAATTCTTTTTACAGCGTGGCTTCAACAGTTACCAGTTAATATGCTGGGAGGTTTCGCAGTCATTTTGACAATGGGGTGGTTGTTAGGCACTATTGGAGCTAATATTCCTGGATTGAAAAATTTTGGTGGCCCAGCGATATTATCGTTACTCATTCCTTCAATATTGGTATTTTTCAACCTTTTAAACCCGAATATTTTAGGAGCTACCAAAGTTCTAATGAAAGATGCCAATTTCCTATATTTCTATATTGCCTGCCTTGTCTGTGGTAGTATTTTAGGAATGAATCGAAAAATATTAATTCAAGGACTATTTCGTATGATTATTCCGATGCTTCTTGGAATGGTATGTGCGATGGCAGTGGGCACCTTAGTTGGTGTTATTTTAGGATTAGAGTGGCAGCATGCATTATTTTATATTGTTACACCTGTCTTAGCAGGTGGTATTGGTGAAGGTATTTTACCTTTGTCATTAGGCTACAGTGCGATTACGGGCGTAGGAAGTGAACAATTAGTAGCTCAACTTATCCCAGCAACAATTATCGGTAACTTTTTTGCTATTATGTGTACAGCCCTACTATCTCGTTTTGGCGAAAAACATCCGCAATATTCCGGAAAAGGGCAATTGGTAAAGGTTGGTCATGGTGAAGATATGGCTGATGCCTTAAAAGACAATTCCGGGGCTTTAGATGTAAAACTCATGGGTGGGGGCGTCCTTACAGCATGTTCTCTTTTCATAGCGGGTGGTTTATTACAGTATTTAACAGGTTTCCCAGGGCCAGTATTGATGATTCTACTAGCGGCCTTCTTGAAATATTTAAATGTTATCCCACAAGAAACGCAGAATGGAGCTAAGCAACTTTATAAATTTATTTCTAGTAACTTTACTTTTCCCTTAATGGCGGGGCTTGGGCTACTTTATATTCCTCTTAAAGATGTAGTAGCAACCCTAAGTTGGCAATATTTTGTCATTGTTATTAGTGTTGTTTTCACTGTCATTTCGGTAGGTTTCTTTGTTTCTCGTTTTTTAAATATGAATCCTGTAGAGGCAGGTATTATTTCAGCTTGTCAAAGTGGTATGGGAGGAACAGGAGATGTAGCTATCTTAAGCACTGCTGATAGAATGAACTTAATGCCATTCGCACAAGTTGCAACACGCTTGGGTGGTGCCATTACTGTTATTACAATGACAGCAATTTTAAGAATAATTTTCAAATAGAAAGAGGTAAAAAATGACAAAAGATTTTGGGCAATTAGCCTTAGAGCAAGCGAAAAAATTTGGTGGTAAGTTAGAAGTCATCCCTAAAGTAGCTATTGAAAATAAACATGATTTGAGTATTGCTTATACACCAGGGGTTGCAAGTGTTTCGACAGCAATTGCAAAAGATAAAGAGCTAGGTTACGAATTAACAAGTAAAAAGAATACGGTTGCAGTAGTTAGTGACGGTTCAGCGGTACTTGGCTTAGGAGATATAGGAGCATTAGCTGCTATGCCCGTTATGGAAGGTAAGGCAGCGCTCTTTAAAGCATTTGCTGGTGTTGATGCTGTTCCGATTGTGCTTGATACAAATGACACTGAAGAAATTATTAGCATAGTAAAAGCACTTTCTCCAACCTTTGGAGGCATCAACCTGGAGGATATTTCAGCTCCTAGGTGCTTTGAAATTGAACAACGCCTTATTGAAGAATGTGATATTCCTGTATTCCATGATGATCAACACGGTACTGCAATTGTGGTATTAGCAGCGATTTTCAATTCCCTTAAATTAATTGGTAAAGCTCTTGAAGACGTCAAAGTTGTTGTGAATGGTGGAGGCTCTGCGGGTCTATCTATTACGCGAAAATTATTAGCTGCTGGGGCCAAACAGGTCACAATTGTTGATAAATTCGGAATCATTAATGAAAAGGATGGCCATAAACTGGCACCACACCATTTGGAAATTGCCAAGCTTACTAACCGAGAATTTCAATCTGGTACCTTAGAAGATGCTCTAGAAGGGGCTGATATATTTATCGGTGTTTCAGCTCCTGGTGTTTTAAAAGCAGAGTGGATTGCTAAAATGACTGAAAAACCTGTTATTTTTGCCATGGCTAATCCTATTCCTGAAATTTACCCCGATCAAGCTATTGAAGCTGGAGCCTATATTGTTGGAACTGGAAGAAGTGATTTTCCAAACCAAATCAATAATGTTTTAGCCTTTCCAGGAATTTTCCGCGGAGCTTTAGATGCGCGTGCTAAGACAATCACTGTTGATATGCAAATAGCAGCAGCAAAAGGGATAGCAAGCTTAATACCAGATGAAGAATTATCACCAACCCATATTATCCCAGATGCCTTTCAAGAAGGTGTGGCAGAAATTGTCGCAAAAAGTGTCCGCCAAGCAGCAGATTAAGTCTCCTTTTAGCTCACTTAATATTTCCTCCTAAACATACTAGTGTTTAAAGAAACTTCTTTAAGCACTAGTTTTTTTGTCTCACTTTTCAGAGGAACCGAATCTAGTAATTTTACTCACTTACTTTTTTATGTGTTTTTCTTAAAATTATCTTGAAAATAAAATGATAAAATGTATAATTAAATTAAGCATGCTTAATTTAATATTAAAGCTAACTAAATATAGTTATGTTTTACCAAAGCGATTTTTAGAAAACAAGGGGGTTAAGGTGACAAAAAAATCTATTTATGCAACACAAACTAGAATTCTCCTAAATTCTAGTATACTTTTACTGTTTGCTGGCTTGGCAACTAATTCTTCAAACGTATCTGCAGATAGTCATGAGATTGACAATAATGCTTCTGCTAATAATATACAAGCTGGTAGCGCGAGTAGAGCAGAAGCGATTAATACTAAGGAAGTTGAACTGAACTACAAAGAAGTCAGTGGAACTAGCATAGAAACAAAAAACAGTTCTTTTGATACCACTCCAAGTATGCCATTACTTGATCAAGCTAATACTATTCACAACCAAGAAGTAAAGGCTGAGGGAGACACTAAATTAGATGGTAGAGGTGTTCTGATTGCTTCTATTGACTCCGGAATTGATCTTACTCATGAAACGCTGAGTTTAGATAATGATATTAGCGATCGTGACTTAAAAGAAAAAACAGTTGCTTCTGGGGCTAGCAGAAAAGTTCCTTATGTCTTTGATACTATGAGTGGGGATACTAGTATTAAAGATGATCAGACTGAACATGGGATGCACATTGCAGGGGTTTTGGTCGGTAACACTAAAAACGGTTTCAAAGGAATGGCTAAGAATGCACAACTTTTGGCCTATCGTACTTGGAGTAAGGATAATAGTGAAGGTTATCAGGGGTCCAGTCAATTTTTTGCGATGGAAGATGCGATGAACCGAAAAGCAGATATTATAAGTTTGAGCATAGGTGAGATAGGGACAGGTCGAAATGACGATATCTGGGCTAAAGTTTTGGAGAGAGCAAAGAAAGAAGACGTTATTATTGCGGCGGCTATGGGAAACTATGGAACCTCTTCAATGACTAATTCCTATGATACTTTAGTAGATGAAAAATTCTCACTTCAAGATAATTCAACACTTCTATCAGTATCATCAAATGACTCAGTTTTAGGTGTAGGTTCCTATTATGACACTCACATGCGTTTACCACATCTCAAAATTGAAGACTTAGACTTAGCTTATGAGAATATTAATTGGCACAATTATTTCTTATTTGAGCAAAAAGATAAAAATCAGATTAGTTTTGATAATAATATTATTGACTTGGAGCAGGAAAAAAGTATTTCGAATATTAGTGGAAAAATTGTCCTAGTTAATCGAAAAAGTGAACAAGTCTATCAACAACTAGTAACAATCATGGGAGAAAAACCAAAAGGCATCATCTTAGTTAATGCTGCGACTGCCACGACATATGGTAATTACAAAAATGTACCTGAAATAAGAAGTACCTTACTTGGTGATTCAAAAGGTTTATTTCAAGCAACTTGGGCGATTAGTGTATCAGCAAATGATGGGGAGAAACTCCGTAATTACCTTAAAAATCAATCTCAGAAGCTTCATCGTCTCACCATAGAAAGAGAGCCAAAGCTAACCAAGGTTTTTGAACATAAAGGAATTTCAGGATTTAGTACCTGGGGACCAAGACCTGATCTGGAATTAAAACCGGATTTAGTCGCTCCCGGCGAAAATGTCTATTCATCAGGAAATGAGAATAGTTATTATAATGACAGCGGGACATCAATGGCTGCACCACACGTTGCAGGTGCTAGTGCTATGTTGTTGCCTATCACAAAACAATTCCAAGCCAAATGGAACCAGAACTTTGCTAAAATTTCGCTCATTCAACTCAATAAACTATTGCTACAAAATACTGCTGATATTTTGATTGATCATACAGTGCCAAATGGTAAACCACTCTTACCATACTCTCCAAGGCGTCAAGGAGCAGGAGCAGTCAATCTCTTAAAAGCATTGAAGACCAAGGTATTTCTTTCAGATGAAAACT
Organism: Streptococcus porcinus; assembly: GCF_900475415.1. NCBI lineage: Bacteria > Bacillati > Bacillota > Bacilli > Lactobacillales > Streptococcaceae > Streptococcus > Streptococcus porcinus. Next base: position 1,110,420 of record NZ_LS483388.1, on the reverse strand, counting down.
TAAAAGGTGCTATCAGTCTTAAGGATTTCACTGAAAAGGAAAAAACTTTTTCCCTTGTTTTACACAATCTATCGGATAAAGAACAATTTTTCAAACTTGAAGCAAGTCCAATCTTAGGAAAAGTAACTTACGACAATAAAAGGCAAAATCTTGAAAAAACATTGGCTATTAAAACAGTTCATTCCCGCCAAATTGAAGAAGCGAGCCTTATTGCTCCGAGGTATGTGAGAATTGCACCAAATAGCCAGATGACTATTCCTATGACTCTGAAGGTTGGAAAAGCAAAAATGGATGAGTTTATAGAAGGGTTCATTCGCTTTAAGTCACTTAACAAAGAGCAGGCTGACTTGAGTATACCTTATTTGGGCTTTTATGGAGATTGGAATCGTGAAAAGATTGTTGACCCAGTTGCATGGCAAGACGGTAGCAAAACAAAAATGACAGGTATCGTTAAAGCTTATCCTATAGGGCTTGAAATTTTCGATTATGTTCCTTGGGGTGTTGACTATAACAAATGGAAAGAAGATCACAATAACCTAGAGGCAGATCCGCGTCATTATGTTATGCAATCACTTGGTGGTATTGATAGTCATGCGCTGATGAAACTTCGACTAATCTTTATGCGACATGCTAAGGATTTTCAGGTCGAAATAACAGATTCAGCTAATCCTCAACTAGCAAAAACGTTGAAAGTTCTGAAAGTGGGCCACTATTATCCTAAATTTATGGAAAGTGCTTACCAAGAATATCCAGATCGTTACCAACCAATGTTTGGAGATTACGATCCCGATCTTGAATGGGATGGTAGCCTTTATAATCCAAAAACAAATGATGACCAACCTATTGCTGAAGGATTATACTTTATCAAAATTAAGGCACGGTTAGATGAAAATAGGCCGTGGCAAGAAACTTATATTCCCTTCGCCGTTGATAATACTAAACCAAAGGTTAGCCTTGTTCATAATACTGATAAAGAAGTTCTTCTTGCTATCACAGATAAGCACCTAAAAGATGTTACTATCGTTATGGAAGATAAAGTAACGAAAGAACTTAAAGCGGGTGCTGATGGTTATTATCGTGTGCCTAAAAACAGTGGTGACACTTACTCAGGCTATAGCCTAATTGTTGAAGATTTTGGTGAAAATAGAGTTGAATATGACCTGCAAGAACTTTTGTTAAAAGGTAATCTCAAGGAGAAAGAGTCAAAAAGACTTACTAAAAAATCCTTACTTACTGATTCGAGTGTTCTTAAACCAAAGAAAAAACTTATTCCTCAACCAGGACATGACATTGAACCAGACAATGATACTGAATGGGAAGATGATAATCAGGAGTGGGAAACAAGTGATAGTAACCCTAAAGAGTTTACCCATGGAACGGATTTCCATGATGGTAAATTAACATCAGCTTACACAGAAGCAACAGCCTCTAATGATGTTGATATTGAATTTGATGAAAATGGAAACGCCTTTAGGACATATTATATTCATTTGCAAAAAGGACAACACCTTTTTCTAACTAATACAAACGCTTTATATAATGCTAAGCAAAAACAGAGTCTTTTTGCTCCAAGTTGGCAAAAAAGATACGACTACCAAGAGTCAGATTATAAAGATAGTCATTTCAAGGAAATAAAGGTTCCAATTTTTCAAGGTCCAAATACCTTGAATGTCAAAGCCTACTATAACAATGAACTGATTTCTAATAAAGGCTATGCCATCAAGCTTGATACGCGGACTCCGGAATTGACTTTCCACAATACAAATATCCATTATTTCCATAAAGAAGGATTAAGTTCAGAAGATAGAGAAGATCAGCTATTGGGAGAAATTACTATCCCAAACAATGTTTTGCGTTTAGCAGGCAAAATTAAGGATGCCCAAGACGGATGGAAATTATTTGTAAATGGTGATATGGTTGACAGTCGTATAAAAGATGGAGAATATGATGACTATTTCCACCAGAATGAATCTGAGTGGTACTATGAGAAAGCTATTGAAGACGGAGATTATGTCAAAGTAGTTATTTCTGATTATGTTAATAACAACATTTCTTATTTGTTTAAAGTTAAGATTGACCCTAATGCTGTAAACGATGGCTTAGCTGAGCATCTATTAAAGAGAAAAGAAAAAAAGGAAGGCCTACTACTAGAAAATCAAAAAACACCTGTCAAAAAAGTGGATTTGATGAAACCAGCCCAATTAGCTAACTTTAATGGTAAGGGGATCACAAATGCTGAAGAGTTAATATATGCCTTGTCTGCAGAATTACCAGACTACAGTATTCAAGTTCTAAATATGTCAATTGAACCACAGGTACCAACAAAAGGACAGGCACTTATTCAATTACAAAAAGGACAGTCAATAGGACGATTTACATTAAATTGGGAAACCCCAGTCCAGTCAGAACAAAAAGCTACTAACACTTTGCCTGTAAATGTGCTGTTTTCATTTGAAAGAAATAATAAAAATGTAAAGACCTATGCAAGGGCTCTATTTAATAGCTATAAGACAGACAACGTAAGTCGGAATATGGAAAGTATTACTGGAACAGATACATTAGAAACAACAGAGAAGACTCTTCCTGTAACAGGTGAAAAGGATTCAAAAGTGTGGTATATTTTTGCAATTTTCTTTAGTCTCTTTTACTTTAAGTCAAATCGAAAAAGAAAAGAGTTTAATAAAGAAAACTAGTAAATCTCAATAAAATAAAAAGGGAAATGGTAATGTCATTTCTCTTTTTTTGGAGGTTTTTTGTCTTAGTAGTAACTAGATTCTTTTAGCTTACTTTGATACAATGTTAAATGTTTAGTGTTTATAGAAAGTGAGGACTTATGGAAAATCATAAGAATGAATACGCTTTTTCAAATGAATCAATTATTTCGTTTGTTTGGCGGGGTATTTTAGTTGGTAGTATTGCTGGTGTTATAGTTAGTTTATTTAGACTTCTGATTGAGAAGTTATCGCATTTAGTGGTAGCTACTTACCAGATATCACATGATAAACCAAGTCTAGTGCTAGTAATCATTGTTATAAGTATTCTAGTGCTTGTAGTTATTAGTCAGTTTATTGCTTCTGAACCAGATATCAAAGGCTCAGGGATACCACATGTTGAAGGAGAGCTTAAAGGGTTATTAGCACCCACTTGGTGGCCTGTCCTTTGGAAAAAGTTCATAGCAGGAATTTTAGCTATTTCAATGGGATTTATGCTAGGACGAGAAGGTCCCTCAATTCAATTAGGAGCAATGGCAGCAAAAGGGTTGTCAAAATTTTTAAAATCCAGTCGCTTAGAAAAAAGAGTTCTCATTGCAAGCGGAGCGGCTGCGGGTTTGTCTGCAGCTTTCAATGCCCCTATTGCAGGTTTACTTTTTGTGGTGGAAGAAATTTACCATCATTTTTCACGTTTAATTTGGATCACTGCTTTAGTTGCTAGCTTGGTTGCTAATTTTATTTCACTGCATATTTTTGGTTTAGAACCCATTCTTGCTATGCCAAAAGCGATGCCTTTTTTGGATTTGAATCATTATTGGCTATTACTCCTCTTAGGAACTTTTCTGGGAGTTTTAGGGTATGTCTATGAGCGTGTTATTCTAGCTTTCCCCAAATACATTAACCAAATATGTAGTGTTCTCCATATATCTCCCAAATATCAAGGGCTAATTCCTCTCATACTTATTATGCCCATCGGCTATTATTTTCCTCAGTTGCTCGGTGGTGGGAATGGATTGATCATAGGACTATCCATCAATCAAACAACATTGTTTATGGTTTGTTTATTTTTTATACTACGCTTTATTGGAAGCATGTTTTCCTATGGGAGTGGTTTACCAGGAGGTATTTTCCTTCCCATTTTGACCTTAGGAGCTCTTCTAGGATTAATTTTTGGTCTCCTTTTCCAAAAAATCGGCTTATTAGAGCCTGGATTTTTGCCTTTATTTATAGTTCTTGGCATGGCAGGTTATTTTGCAGCTATCTCAAAAGCTCCGCTGACTGGTATGCTTTTAGTAACAGAAATGGTTGGTGATTTAAAGCCTTTAATGGCTATAGCAGTAGTAACCTTTGTTGCATATCTCTTAATGGATCTCCTAAAAGGAGCTCCTATCTATGAAGCAATGTTAGAAAAAATGCCAATCATGCCCCCACACGACTTGGTTGAACCTACCTTGGTTGAACTTACCGTGAGTGATCGTATAGCAGGGCGTTATGTTAGGGATTTAAAATTGCCTGACAATGTTCTTATTACAACTCAAGTTCATCATGGCCGATCTCAAGTAGTTTCAGGAGACACTGTATTAATAAGTGGTGCGACCATTTTTATGGTGGTTAATGAATCGGAAGTTGGACATATTCGGCAATTAGTCATGTCCGTATAAAAGTCTGAATAGCATACGATTAGTCTAATCTAAATAAGTTTAAAAATAACTTCTGATATGAACATACAATTATAAATAGTCAATAGTTAGCCTGCTTGTTACAATAGTAAGAAAACACCCCTTTAAGACAAGAGGTGTTTTCTATTATGATTTAGGCGGATTAATAAGTGTTCTACTCTCTTTAGGCTTGGTATATTTTTTCCGATACTGACTTGGTGTCAGCAGGTAGTAACTTTTAAATTGCCGATTAAAATTAGAGAGGTTATTGAACCCCACCTCATTAGCAATTTCAAGAATAGGTAGAGTAGAATTGATGAGTAGCTCGCAAGCTTTGCTCAAACGGACTTGAATGATAAATTCCGTACAAGATGTTCCGGTGTGTTGCTTAAAAACCGTCATAAAATGAGTTTTACTATAGCCCATATAATTAGCTAAAAAGCCAATGCTTAGTTCTTGCTGATAATGAGTGTTAATATAGTCAATTAATTGACGAATTTTTTCATTTTTCCGATAAGTATCATCTGTATGTTTACGGATAACATAGCGGTAGTAGTAAAGAAGATAGATAAATTCATGCAAGCGTGATTTCAGTAGAAGCTCAAAATGCCGGTTTTCTTCTTTGGCAATGGTGAAAATAGATAGGAGACATGTTTTAATTTGGTCATAGCCCGCCATATGGGGCTTAATACAGTGGACAAATTTGTGGCTACTATTTTGTAGAGGTTGAAGGTAATGAAGACTAACCTGATCAATAATAGAAGAACCAATCATATCTAAATGAAATTGAAAGGTATCAGTAACATGTGGCTTTTGGGCAATAGGATGAATAGAATGCATACCATTCGGCCTAATTAAGATGATATCGCCAGATTGGCTATTAAAGAAGTCGTAATCAATATGGTAGCGCGCACAGCCTTCGCTAACGTAGGTAATTTCCATTTCTGGATGCCAGTGAAATAAAATGTCAGGTCTCCCATCTTTGACTTCATTATGAAAATAATGATAGGAAAGTAAATGACGTTGAGGTTCATTATTATGTCGTTGGTCAGTTAGTAACATTTAAGATTCTCCTAGATAACCTAATCATGTAATAGTATTATAACAGAATGACATTTTGAAGTCTGTATCAAAGCGAAAAGCTTCTAATTAAAGAAGAGTTATCAGCTTTAGAGATGGTAAAACGATTTCATCTAGAAAAGTCATTCTAAAGCTATAGATAAACATTTCTTTTTGATATACTAGTTCTATAAAAAAGGGGGATTATATGTTAGAAACTGTTTCGAAGGAACTTTTAGCTTATCAAATGGATCGTTTAGATTCCTATAGAGAACTTAATCAAGCAGTGAAACCTGGCGGTATCATCTTTGCAGGTGATTCTTTAATTGAATTTTTTCCTATTAAAAAATTCTTAGGTCGTGACTTGCCCATTCATAACAGAGGTATTGCAGGGATCGATAGTAAGTGGTTGCTTACTCATTTGGATCAACAAATCTGTGATTTAGAGCCTTCTAAGGTTTTTATCCTTATTGGTACAAATGATATCGGCCTCGGTGCCACCAATTCAGAAATCAAGGAGATGGTAGCAGAGATAGTAGCAGAGATAAAAAGAAAAAGTAGTGAGACACAGATTTATCTCTTATCCATTTTACCTGTTTCAGATGCCACTCAATATCAAAAAACGGTTAAAGTTAGAAATAACGAAACCATAGATCAGCTTAATAGTGCCTTACAGACATTAACAGGAATTGAATTTATTGATCTTAGTTCCTCTCTAAAAAATGCTAATAATGCACTAGACCTTCAACTAACTAAGGATGGTTTGCATTTGAACTTAGAAGGTTATGAAAAAGTTGCTAAAGTTCTGTTACCTTACTTATAATAAATAGCTTTTAAAGAAATAAGATTGAGTTTATCCTCAGTCTTTTTTTATCCTCTAAAACAAAGGATAGTATCAGAAAATCAAAGAATGAGACAAGAAACCGTTTTAAAAAAGTGTTAATCTTATCTAAGATATACCAAAGAGGTATCAAAGGGATAAACTGCTTCCCGAAGATTTTGTTTTGAGGTCTTGAAAGCTGTTCTTATAGGAGGGGAAATGCAGAAAATATTTTATCTTATGCGGCATGGTCAGACTTTATTTAATATTCAGGGACGTATTCAGGGAGCTTGTGATTCGCCCTTAACTGCATTAGGGATTAAACAAGCACAAGCAGCACGTGCCTATTTTCAAGAAGAGAATATAGTCTTTGATAAGGTTTATTCTTCTACTCAAGAAAGGGCTTGTGACACCGCCGAAATTGCAAGTGGTCGAACTGATTTAATCCGTTTAAAAGGTTTAAAAGAATGGAATTTTGGTGCTTTTGAAGCTCATCCAGAATATTTGAATCCACATCTTTTTAAGGAAGATGGTTCAGGCTATCGTGATTATTTTGTGGCTTATGGTGGTGAATCTAATATTGAAGTATATAAACGTATGGCAGCAACTATTAAGAATGCTTTGGCTGATGAAAAAGAAGAAGCAATATCACTTTTTGTCAGCCATGGAGCCTCTATCACCCAATTTTACCGTCATATGACAGTGGATGCTCCTGTTTTGGAAAAACCGATGTCGAACTGTGCCATTTTAAAATTAGTTTATGATGGTAAAAAAATACAAGTATTATCAGTTTATAATCCAATGGACCAAGAATACATATTTGATAGATTGAAAGAAAGTTCGAGTTCTGACTAATGACAGCATTTAATACTTTAGCACCAGTCTTTTTCATGCTGATATTGGGATATTTGGCACGACACTTCAAGTGGATTACATCTCAAGATAAAGACGGTGCTAACACTATTATGTTTACAGTATTGTTTCCAATCTTAATTTTTCATCTAATGATGCAAGCGGAATTAAGGATAGACACTGTTCCCATCATTGCTTACACGTTAATAGTTTTCGTATTGGCAGTCTTGGTTGGGAAGTGGTTACAAGGTTTTATTGGGGAATCACGATCGCATTTTGCCCCCTTCTTACTCTCCACAGTTGAAGGAGGAAGCGTTGCTCTGCCATTATACTTATCTATTGTTGGTGTTTCCAGCAATACAGTCATTTTTGATATTGCCGGTGCTATAACTGCATTTTTAATTATTCCTATCATAGTCTCAAAGGCTGCTGCCAATCAAACCAGTAATAAAGAATTAGTGGTTTCTATTATAAAGCATCCCTTTGTGATTGCAATCTTTCTAGGTTTAGTAGGTAATGTTTGTCATTGGTCAGAGATAATCGCACAGAGTTCTATTGCACCAGCTTATGATGGAATTATCGGGCGAGCAACTGCTCCTATTGCAGGAATGATTCTTTTTATAATCGGTTATGACCTAAACATGAGTTTGACTACTATTAGGCCATTAGCAAAATTGATATTAGTTCGTTTTACTTTTTATATTTTTGTTATTCTCGGATTCTTTATTTTATTTCCCAAAATTATGGCTAACTATGATTTTAAGTTGGCTGTTCTCATTTATTTTATGTGTCCAACGGGGTTTGCTTTGCCAGCGATTATTTCCCCAGTCTTTAAGTCTGAAGAAGATGAATTATTTTCGGCAACTTTTATTTCACTATCGCTTGTTGTGACCTTGATTATTTACACACTTATTGTTATTTTCATGGCTCACTAACTTACTATAAAAAGGAGAAAATGATGTCTACAAAACAATTTCCAGATAACTTTTTATGGGGTGGCGCAACTGCTGCCAATCAATTAGAAGGTGCTTTTGATCTTGACGGTCGTGGATTAGCTAATGTTGATTTATCACCCGTTGGTGATGCTCGCCTTGATGTTATCACTGGTAAACGTAAAATGTTTAATTTTGAAGAGGGGTATTTCTACCCAGCTAAAGATTCTATTGATTTTTATCATCGTTATAAAGAAGATATTGCTTTATTTGCTGAAATGGGTTTTAAAACATTTCGCATGTCTATCGCTTGGTCCCGCATTTTCCCGAAAGGAGATGAAAGTCAGCCTAATGAAGCTGGCTTGGCCTTTTACGAAGAAGTTTTTAAAGAATGTCATAAATATGGAATAGAACCCTTAGTAACTATTACCCATTTTGATATTCCCATGCATTTAGTAAGAGAATATGGTGGTTGGCGTAATCGGAAATTGGTTGACTTTTATGGTAATTTAGTGACTGTTTTATTTAAACGTTATAAGGGACTTGTTAAATATTGGTTAACATTTAATGAAATCAATATTCTTTTGCATGCTCCATTTATGGGAGCCGGGATTGTTTTTGAAAAAGGCGAAGACCGCAATCAAGTTCTCTACACAGCAGCCCATCATGAATTATTGGCCTCAGCTTTGGCAACAAAAATTGGACATGAAATAGATCCAGAAAATCAAATTGGCTGCATGTTAGCAGCTGGGAAATTTTACCCAATGACACCTAAGCCTGAAGATGTTTGGGCAGCTATGGAAAAAGACCGTGAAAATTACTTCTTTATTGATGTTCAAGCACGAGGAAAATATCCGGAATATGCCTTAAAATTCTTTGAACGTGAAGGTATCAAACTAACCTTTGAAAAAGGTGATGAGCAACTTCTAAAAGAAAATACGGTTGATTTTGTGTCGTTCTCCTACTATGCTAGTCGTGCAGCACAAGCTCAAAAAACTGATCAATCTGAAGCTAATCTTTTAGCTTCTTCAGAAAATCCTTATTTAGAAACAACTGATTGGGGTTGGGCAATTGATCCACTAGGATTTCGTATTACGCTAAATGATCTCTATGACAGGTATCAAAAACCTCTATTTGTTGTTGAAAACGGACTTGGCGCAGTAGATGTCCCAGATGAAGGCGGCTATGTGGCAGATGATTATCGCATCAACTACTTACGGCAACACATTGAAGCCATGCGGGATGCTATCACAGAAGATGGTGTAAGAGTCTTAGGATACACCACTTGGGGCCCAATTGATCTTGTTTCAGCAGGAACAGGTGAGATGAAAAAACGATATGGATTTATCTATGTTGACCGTGACAACTACGGAAATGGAACACTTAAACGCTCTAAGAAAAAATCTTTTGGTTGGTACCAAAAAGTTATTGCTTCGAATGGCTCAGATCTAGACTAATTTTAGAATCAGCTTTGCACAGTAATATTAAAAACTCCTCACCAAATATTTACTCAATCTAACAAATTAAACTGGCTTTGCTATTAAAAAAAAGAGAAAAGGAGTGGCAGTTGAAAGTTTCTTGATAGAGACTATACCAACTGTCATTCTTTTTAATCTGCCTTAGATGTTCATTTTATCATTTTAGTGTATAATGAGTGAAAGGAGTTTTTATGCATTTTGAAAAGAAACATGTTTTGTACATTGTCGTGGCCTTTCTTATCTGTTTTATGATTCAAGCTAATTGGGATAAGGGAACTGACATCGTCCAAACCGTTATTAAAACAAGCTTACCATTTCTTTATGGGGCAGCTCTGGCCTATATTATTAATATTGTCATGACTGCCTATGAAAATCTTTTGAATCGTTTCGTAAAAACCAACCGTTTTTTTCACTTAAGGCGTGGTTTTGCGATGATTCTGGCTTATGCAACCTTCATTGCTTTGTTTTTTTGGATTGTTTCCATAGTCATTCCAGATTTGATTGCTAGTATTAATATGATGCTATCTTTTGATACAAGTTCAGTTAAACAGTATATTAATGATTTAAGTCATAATAAAATAATTGCTAAAGTGATTCATTATTTTGGTGGTGATGCTAAAATTACACAAACAATTAGCAATTATAGTCAACAGTTGTTAAAGCAGTTCTTGTCATTTCTAACGAGTATCTTAACCTCGATGACAGTGATTGCCTCAGCTATTATTAATGTCTTTGTGGCTTTTGTTTTTTCTTTTTATGTCTTAGGTAATAAGGAACAACTCTGTCGTCAGGGCAATATTTTGGTTGATACCTATACTGGGATTCACGCCCAACGCATTCATTATATTGTTGGCTTGTTGCATAATCGTTTTCGTGGTTTCTTTGTTGGACAGACTATTGAGGCAATGATTTTGGGAAGCTTAACTGCACTCGGAATGTTTCTCTTTAAACTTCCTTTCGCAGCTACCATAGGGGTACTTGTTGCCTTTACAGCCCTAATTCCGGTTGTAGGAGCTTATATAGGTGTTACGGTTGGTTTTATACTAATTATGACGCAATCCTTATCACAAGCTATTTTCTTTCTCATTTTCATTATCATTCTTCAACAATTTGAAGGCAATCTTATCTATCCACGTGTAGTAGGAAGTTCTATCAAATTACCTGGTATGTGGGTTTTGATGGCAATTACGATTGGTGCTTCCCTAAAAGGGATTGTGGGCATGATTGTTGCTGTCCCATTAGCAGCAACATTTTATCAGATGGTTAAAGATAATATTGATAAAAAACAAGCTATCAAAAAGAACCAAGTTTCCTAAAACTTGGTTCTTTTTGATAGGCATGATGGTTTTCTTTGTAGCTTAGCAAAGTGTTTAACTTTTTCGAATATATCAAGTGGAGGTGTTAGAATGTATTCCATTAAGCTTGAAAAAGAAAGTCTATTACCTAGGGAGAAGTTAGTTAGAAATGGTGCTGAGCAACTTAGTGATCAAGAATTGTTAGCTATTATCCTGAGGACCGGTAACAAGGATAAACATGTCATGGAGCTAGCCGCCAATCTCTTAAATACTGTTTCATCATTATCCGATTTTAAAAAAATGTCCTTACAAGAGTTACGACAACTTGCTGGGATTGGCAATGTAAAATCAATCGAGTTAAAAGCGATGCTTGAATTTTCAAGAAGGATCCAAGAATCTGAACAAACCTGTCAATACCAAATTTTGTCAAGTTTTCAAATTGCTAAAAAAATGATAAAACAATTGGGAGATAAGGAACAAGAACATTTAGTAGCATTATACCTAGATACCCAAAATAGAGTTATTGAAGAAAAAACTATTTTTATCGGAAGTGTTCGACGCTCAATAGCCGAGCCTAGGGAAATCTTGCATTATGCTTGTCGAAATATGGCAACAAGTATGATTATTATTCATAATCACCCTTCAGGTTTTGTAGATCCAAGTGAAAATGATTATCATTTCACAAAAAACATAAAACAATTATGTGATCAAATTGGAATTGCTTGTCTCGATCACATAATTGTTGGAAAAAATAACTATTATAGTTTTCGTGAAAAAACCAACCTGTTTTGTGAAAAAACTCTTGAATAAAACAAACACAATGAAGAGGTTTCATTGTGTTTGTTGTTAATACACTTTATCTTATTTATTTGCCTGATTCATAAAATAGAGTAAAGTTTGGAGTTCACTTGTTAAATCAACATATTGTACAATGACATCAGCTGGCACTTGTAGATGTACCGGCGAAAAACTTAGAATCCCTTTAATCCCTGCAGCAATAAGTTGATCGGCGACCTCTTGTGCCTGTACACTTGGTACAGTTAAAATAGCAGTTTCAATATCAGTTTTTTCAACGTGCTCTTTTAATGTGGACATGCCATAAATGGGAATCCCATCAGCAGTATTTGTTCCAACCATGGGATGACTATCAACATCAAAACCCATTGAAATTTGCATCTTATTACGATCATGGAAGCGATAGTGCAGTAATGCACGGCCAATATTACCACACCCTACAATAAGGACATTGGTTGTCGAGTGATCGTTTAAGAGATCAGCAAAAAAGTTCATTAATTTTGAAACATCATATCCGAATCCTCGACGTCCCAATTCACCAAAGTAGGAAAAGTCACGACGGACTGTTGCAGAGTCAATCCCCATTGCGTCTGCAATTTGTTTAGAACTCGCTTTTTCAATCTGATCGGCATAAAAACGTTTGAAAATGCGATAATACAAAGACAAGCGTTTAGCTGTTGCCTTTGGAATGGATTTATCAATTACCATTATCTTGCTCCTTTTTTATTATTCAGTATCTTTCATGCTACTATTGTAACAAATACTTTGTGAAAAATGCAACTTTAATCCACTAGATAGGAGTAAATATTACTATTTTAGTCCCGTCATAAGAAAAACCTTCTGTAAAAGAAGGTTTCAAATTGTAATATGACTAATAAAAAGAGAGTTTTCTTAAGTCATAAAATTGGTGGGAAAGTGTTAGTTTACTTTCTTTGTAAAGATATCACGTTCTACCAAGCTATCCATTAAAAAGTAAAACTTATCTTGTAATATTTTATGTTTTTCTGATTTAAAAATATTTACCATACGTAAACCAGACTGGTCTGTAATGGCCAATTTAAACGCATCAAGCTCTTTGTTAATTGTAATTTTTAATGGGAAGCCATCGCCAGAGTTTGGAACCTCTTCTAAAAGGCGTGTCAATTCATAGTGTCCTACTTTTGTGACTGAGAAAGTCGTATCCCTTAGAGTGTATTTTTTAATTTTGGGACTTATTTCATATTTGTACCGACAGTCGGGTAAAGCAATTTCTTTTTCAAATGCCATTTGATACTCCTAAAATAGTTTTTAATTCTTTTGTGAAGGTTTGAATTTCCTCAATTGTGTTTTGTTCAGAAAATGAAATTCTGATGGCTTCATTTAGTCGCACAGATTCTTTGCCATAGTAGGCTTCTAAAACATGACTTGGTTCGACTGTACCAGCAGTACAAGCAGAACCTGTAGAAATAGCAATATTGGCCATATCTAAACGGGTGAGTAAAAGGCCATTTTGTTGACCGGGAAAGCCAATATTGATCACATGCGGAAGTGATGTTTTTGATTTTGATAAATAGAAGTTACTATCAGACAGATTAGCAATCAGCGTCTTTCTGAGGGTTTCAACGTGTTGAAAGTTTTCTGTCATCTTTTGATATGCTTCTTGCAAGGCAGTAGTCATCCCTACAATCCCAATAAGATTTTCAGTGCTAGCACGCCTCTTTTCTTCTTGGTCTCCCCCGTGTAGAAGTTGATCAAAATGGAGGTTATTAGAGTAGAGAAAACCTACACCTTTTGGACCATGAAATTTATGTGCAGAAGCAGATAAAAAGTCAATACCTAGCTCTTTGGGATTGATCGGTATTTTGCCAATTATTTGAACAGCATCAAGGTGGAAGACTGCTTGATGCTCTTTCAAACTTGTAGCGACTTCTTGGTAAGGTAAGAAATCACCGGTCTCATTGTTTGCAGCCATCATGCTGACCATAATGGTATCATCACGCAGGGCTTCACGGACTTGTTGACAAGTAATTTGACCATTGGTAGGTTTTAAGTAAGTAACCTCAAAGCCGAAACGTTTTTCTAAATAAGCCATGGTATGAAGGACAGAGTGATGCTCGATAGCAGTCGTTATTAAATGCTTTCCTTTATGTTGATTAGCAAGTGCATAGCCCTTAATCGCTGTATTATTACCTTCAGTTCCTCCTGATGTAAAGATAATGGAATGGCTCTCAACTCCAAGAAGAGTAGCAATTTCTTGACGACACGTTCGTAAAATTTTATTGGCTGATCGTCCGAAAGAATGGATACTAGAAGGATTTCCGAAAGTAGTAGCCATGACTTTAGTCATACTTTTAATAGCAGCATCACTTAAAGGTGTCGTCGCTGCATTATCGAAATAGATAGGATTATTTTTTTTCATTTGGATGGTAAGCAAAAAGTGGGCTCAATGGTTTTCTTTCATGAATATTGATAATAGCTTTCGCAATTAATTCACTAGCTGTGATGTAGTTGATATTTGCGGGTTTACGATTTTTAGTTAGGACAGAGTCTGTAACTAGAATTTCTTTGATTGGGCTTGCTTCTAAAATATCAGCTGCACCGCCAGCAAATAAACCATGACTAGCAACTGCATAGATATCAGTGGCTCCTTCGCGTTCAAGAATTTTAGCTGCTTCAGCAAAAGTGATGCCAGTATTCAAAATATCATCAATAATGATGGCTTTTTTACCGGAAACATCACCTATGATGTAACCTTCTTCACGTTCAGTTTCGTCTTCTGAGTAATCAATAATTGCAATAGGTGAATCAAGGAGTTCAGCTAAGCTTCTAGCGCGTTTGATACCAGAATTTTTAGGACTAACGATAACGACGTTTTCACCACATAAGCCTTTTTCTTCATAATGTTCAGCAAAAAGTGGAGTTGTAAATAAGTTATCGACGGGAATATCGAAGAAGCCCTGTACCTGAACAGCGTGTAAGTCTAATGTAAGAACACGATCGATACCAGCTTTGGTTAGCATATTAGCAACTAATTTAGCAGTAATAGGTTCGCGTGATTTTGAAACTCGGTCTTGACGAGAATAACCAAAATATGGCAAAACAACGTTGACTGAATTAGCACTAGCTCGTTTACAAGCATCAATCATAATGAGAAGTTCCCATAAATTATCATTCACAGGAAAACTTGTTGATTGAACAATATAAATATCATCTCCTCGGACAGTTTCCTCGATGTTAATCATGATTTCACCATCTGAAAATTGGCGTGAGGAAATTTTTCCTAATGGAATGCCAGATGCTCTGGAAATTTTCTCAGCGATTGGTAAGTTTGAGGTGAGTGAAAATAGTTTGATTTGCTTATCAGCATATCGTTCAGTCATGAGAATGGTAGCTCCTTATATCTTCTTTAGAATGTGAATTTACATAAAATTCCATTCAATTCCTAAATTGACAGTACTATTCTATCAAAAAAACAGAAAAATTGCATTTTTCTGTCGAGAATATTTTCAAGGGTTGAGGGTTTTGCTAAAACGCGCAACTTTACTTTTAGCATACTTAAATGAAATCTGATTTTCTTCTAAAAATCGGTCAAAATCAGTTTGACCTTTTTCAGCATTTTGGACTTCAAGTTCCAACTCATAGTCAATAGTCGAAGCATAATGGTTACAGTCTAAAGCCATTTTACCAATGGCGGTAGTGGCTTCGCGACGAGTAGTTGTTAAGTAACCAAAGTTTTCTAATTTAGAGACATCAATTCCTTCTGTCTCAATAAGGGTTCTAATATTGCTTTGGGGCAAATGACCTGTTTTTATTATTTCTTTTGCATTAATCATGGTTAAGTCAATATTATATTCCCTGTTACCAATATTTTCCGGCACTTTCAGTGTCAATTCAGCCTGCTCAGCGAATGTGCGAACTCTTAGAGACATGCGATGGGCTTTAAGATCGAAATTAGGGGTGTCAATATAATAATTGGTTTGCACAACAGGTGGGACATGAGACATTTGTTCGAGTAAGCGTTGGTACTCTTTTTTCGTTAGCAGGGTCTTATATTCGATTTCTAAGTTAGACATGTTACCTTCCTTTTGTGCTATTTTATGCTATAATAAATTGTTATTTCAATTTTATATCAAAGTATCTACTTTGACAAGAAAGGAGTAGGCTGTGGCAGTTGACTGGGAAGATTTCCTTGATCCCTATATCCAGGCAGTAGGGGAACTTAAAATCAAATTACGAGGTATTCGTAAACAGTTTCGAAAGCAAAACCGCTATTCTCCGATTGAATTTGTAACTGGTCGCGTTAAATCTGTTGAAAGTATTAAACAAAAAATGGCTCTTAGAGGCGTTCTTGAAGAAAACATCGCTCAAGATATCCAGGATATCGCCGGATTGCGCATAATGGTTCAATTTGTAGATGATATTGATGAAGTTTTGAATCTTTTAAGGCAAAGACAAGATATGACTATCGTTTATGAACGTGATTACATCCGTAATATGAAAAGAAGTGGGTATCGTTCTTACCATGTTGTTGTCGAATATCCAGTTGACACCATTGATGGACAAAAGAGAGTTTTAGCCGAAATCCAAATTAGAACACTGGGAATGAATTTTTGGGCAACCATTGAGCATTCTCTCAATTACAAGTATAAGGGAGAATTCCCAGAAAAAATCAAGAAACGACTTTCACGAACTGCTAAGATTGCTCTTGAATTAGATGAAGAGATGCGGAAGATTCGAGATGATATTAGAGAAGCACAGTTGCTCTTTGATCCGGGAAGTCGCAATTTAAGTGATGGTGTAGGAAACAGTGATGACACAGATGAATTATACAGATAATGTGATACGAGTTGCTATAATAGCTAATGGAAAATACCAGAGCAAACGTGTTGCTTCAAAACTATTTGCTATCTTTAAGGATGACCCCGACTTCTACTTGACCAAGAAAAAACCTGATGTAGTCATTTCAATCGGCGGTGATGGTATGCTATTGTCAGCTTTCCACATGTATGAAAATGAGCTTGATACTGTTCGCTTTGTTGGTATCCATACAGGCCATTTGGGATTTTACACTGACTATCGTGATTTTGAAATTGATAAGCTTATTGAAAATTTAAGAGAGGACAAGGGGGATAAAGTTTCTTACCCTATTCTTAAGATCGTTTTGACTTTGGAAAATGGTCGAGTTATAAAGGCACGAGCTTTGAATGAAGCTACAATTAAACGTATTGAAAAAACTATGGTTGCAGATGTCTATATTAATAACGTTCGGTTTGAGAGTTTTCGTGGTGATGGCATGTCTATTTCAACACCGACAGGCAGTACAGCCTATAATAAATCCCTTGGTGGAGCGATTCTTCATCCGACTATAGAAGCTCTACAACTAACAGAAATATCAAGCCTTAATAACCTTGTGTTTCGCACGGTTGGCTCCTCTTTAATAATTCCTAAAAAAGAAATAATAGAAATTATTCCACAACGAACAGGTATCTACACTGTGTCCGTAGATAATAAAACCTATAATTTGAAAAATGTAGTTAAGGCTCAATATTATATTGACAGTGAAAAAATTCATTTTGTCTCAACACCAAGTCATACCAGTTTCTGGGAACGAGTACAAGATGCCTTTATTGGTGATTTAGAGTCATGAAATTCAACTTTATAGCAGATCGTAGAACGAAAGTGAAGACGCTACTCAAAAGTTATGATGTTTCAAGAGGTTTACTGGCAAAAGTTAAATATAAGGGTGGTCGTATAGAGGTTAATGGTATTGAGCGTAATGCCATTTATCTATTGGATATTGGTGACGAAGTTAGTATTACAATACCAGATGAGTTACCTTTTGAGAAATTAGAGGCAATTTCTCATCCTTTGGATATTGTTTATGAAGATGATCATTTTTTAGTCATTAATAAACCAGTTGGTTATGCCAGCATTCCTAGTGCTATTCATTCTAATACCATTGCTAACTTTATCAAGGGCTATTATGTGGACCAGGATTATCCTAATAAACAAGTTCACATTGTAACTCGTCTAGATCGTGATACAAGTGGCCTTATGCTCTTTGCCAAACACGGTTATGCACATGCGAGACTTGATAAGCAACTTCAAGCTCGAGCGATTGAAAAACGCTATTTTGCTTTGGTTTGTGGAGAGGGACAATTACCAGATCAAGGGGAAATTGTGGCACCGATTGGCCGTTCAAAAGACAGTATTATTACCCGAACTGTTGACCCGATGGGTAAATATGCTAGAACGACCTATCAAGTTGTGGGGCGCTATGCTGAAAATGTTCACTTGGTCGACATCAAGCTCCATACAGGTAGAACTCATCAGATTAGGGTTCATTTTTCACATATTGGCTTTCCTTTACTTGGTGATGACCTGTATGGTGGACGACTTGATCTCGGAATCACAAGGCAAGCCTTGCATTGCCATTTTTTGAATTTTCATAATCCGTTTACTGAAAATCCAAGCCGGCATACAATTAATTTGACAGATGACTTTGAGAACGTTATCATAGATTTACAGAAATAAAAAATGAGGTAGTTAAAAAATGAGTATCAGAAGCTTATTTGGTAGTTTAAGGGAAAAAGTTGTAGGAAAACACGTTAAAATTGTTTTCCCTGAAGGAAATGACGAACGTGTTGTGCGTGCAGCGGCTCG
This sequence comes from Streptococcus porcinus, assembly GCF_900475415.1. Lineage (NCBI taxonomy): Bacteria > Bacillati > Bacillota > Bacilli > Lactobacillales > Streptococcaceae > Streptococcus > Streptococcus porcinus. The sequence continues at coordinate 1,092,178 of NZ_LS483388.1, read as the reverse complement.
TCTTAAATTCGAGGGCTTGGTAGAACCAATTATTCTTGGTGAGGCTGATGAAATTAGAGCCCTACTCACAAAACTTGGTTTTGCTGATCAAGATTATACTATTATTAATCCAGTTGAATACCCTGATTTCGAAGAAATGAAAAAAGAATTTGTCGAAATTCGTAAGGGTAAAGCAACAATGGAAGATGCTGATAAAATGCTTAAAGATGTTAACTATTTTGGTGTAATGTTGGTGAAAATGGGACTTGCAGATGGTATGGTTTCAGGTGCTATTCATTCAACAGCTGATACAGTACGTCCTGCTCTTCAAATCATTAAAACAAAACCGGGTATTTCACGGACATCAGGTGTTTTCTTAATGAACCGTGAAAATACAAATGAACGTTACATTTTTGCGGACTGCGCTATTAATATTGACCCAAATGCACAAGAATTAGCTGAAATTGCTGTTAATACTGCTGAAACAGCTGAAATTTTTGATATTGAACCTAAAGTAGCTATGCTAAGTTTCTCAACTAAGGGTTCAGGTAAAGCACCCCAAGTTGATAAAGTAGCAGAAGCAACTAGAATTGCAAAATCTTTAAATCCTTCTTTAGCTTTGGATGGTGAGCTACAATTTGATGCAGCCTTTGTTCCTGAAACAGCAGCGATTAAAGCGCCTGATTCTGATGTTGCTGGTCAAGCAAATACTTTTGTTTTCCCTGACTTGCAATCTGGTAATATTGGCTATAAAATTGCACAACGTTTAGGTATGTTTGATGCCATTGGGCCAATTCTTCAAGGTTTGAATAAACCTGTAAATGATTTGTCTCGTGGATCTAGTGCAGAAGATATTTATAAATTAGGGATTATTACTGCAGCACAAGCTTTAGGAAAGTTTGAAGCTGAATAAATATCTCAACTATAACGCGCAAAACTTTGTTAATGTCAACAAGGTTTTGCTTTGTTTTTAGGAGGTTTAACTAATGACAAAACAAATTGCTTTAGTAACAGGAGCTTCAGCAGGTTTTGGTAAAGAGATAGTTTATCAATTAATTGCAGATGGTTACCGTGTAATTGGTGCAGCAAGACGTATTGATAAATTACGTGAAATGGAAGCTTATTTGGGCGCAGAAAAATTTCTAGCTTTAAAGATGGATGTTTCAGACACTAACTCAATTGATGCTGGCTTAAAAAGCTTACCAGTTGACTGGCAGGTAATTGATATCTTAATTAATAATGCTGGACTTGCTCTAGGCTTGGATAAGGCGCAAGAAGCTGACTTCGCTAATTGGCTGACTATGATTAATACCAATATTGTGGGATTAACCTACCTAACAAATCAGCTTTTGCCCAAAATGGTTGCTAGAAATATTGGTACAATCATTAATTTGGGATCAACAGCAGGAACGATTCCTTATCCTGGGGCTAATGTTTATGGAGCAACTAAAGCCTTTGTTAAACAATTTTCACTTAATTTACGTGCTGATTTAGCGGGGACTAAAATCCGAGTTTCTAATATTGAACCAGGCCTATGTGAAGGCACAGAATTTTCAACTGTTCGCTTTAATGGTGACCGAGAGCGTGTAAATGCCTTATATCAAGGAGCACATGCTATTCAACCAGTTGATATTGCTAAAACAGTTTCTTGGGTTCTTTCTCAACCAGACTATGTTAACATTAATCGGATTGAAATTATGCCTGTTTCGCAAACCTATGGGCCACAACCTGTTTATAGAGATTAAAAAATATATAGCCATACTGATTAAAACAGTATGGCTATATTAGTTCTGTCCTTAATTTGTAACTGTTAAAGGTTATCTGAGATTGAAGGTCCCGATGTCACATCTGACCAGCCAACTATGGCTTGTGCCGTTTCCTCTAGGTACTGGGCCAGGATAGGTTTTAAATCCTGTACTATATCTATTGTTCCAAGATAGTGACCTTCATTGTTAGTGAGACTATAATATGATTGAAAATAGATATGATCTAGAGAAGCAGTTGGTAGTAAGAAATGCTTAGTTTGATTTACACGGCTACTTTTAAATTGGTGATAGAGCCAAGTCTCTAATCTCTTTTCTTCATCTTCAAAAAAGCTGCCATTAAATTGATGGTTATGGTATGTAAAATTGCCACTATTATCAGATAGTCGAATTTGATAAGGGAATAAATCCCATAGTGAATGACTGATACTTTGATAGAATTGGTTTAAGGCAGAGCTGAGCTCTAGTATTATTTGACCGTCTTTTAGACGCTCTTCTGTAATGAAGAAAGCTTTAGATACCAATTGTTCTGAAAAATAGAAAATGGGTTGTTGTGTTTCAAGTTCTACAAAAGAGAAGATGCCATTATATTCTTTAAGGTCAAAATTAGATGACGACGGAGCAACTGTAATCTCGAAAAGTTCAGAGTAGTAGTTTGAGAGAGTTTTAAAGAATTCTTGTTGGAAGATGTTTGTATCAGAGAAAACTGCGAGGATGGCTTGTGTTTTTTTCATAATTCCATAGTAACGAGAATAGCTTTAAAATGCAATTAAAGCGTTTATAGAAAATAGCAGATGATAGTATTAGTATAGCTGATTAAATGACTAGTTTATCCAACTACAATCATAGTATAATCGTAACATAAAAAGCTAAGAGGTAACATAATGACTCGAAAAATCATTTTTTTAGATGTTGATGGTACACTTGTTGATTACGCTAATAATCTTCCTCAATCTGCATTTAATGCTATTAAAAAAGCTAGAAGAAACGGACATTTAATCTATGTTTGTTCCGGTCGCAGTCGTGCCGAAATACCAAAAGATATTTGGGAGATGGGAATTGATGGCATGATTGGCGGTAATGGGTCCTATGTAGAACACCATGGTGAAGTTATCATGCATCGGCTAATTCCCTCTAGTGAAGCTAAACATATCGTTGACTGGCTACATGAGCGAGGTTTAGAATTTTATTTAGAATCAAATAATGGGCTTTTTGCTAGCGAGAATTTCCGCGAAGCGGCACGTCCTGTTATGAGAGCCTATTCCATGCGAAAAGGCAAAACCGCTGAAGAAGTTGCTGACTTAGAAGCTGAAGATGCCTTACATGGATTGGTATATGGAGCCCCCTTGTATCGTGATGACTTAAATAAGGTTTCTTTTATTTTAAGAGACTATCAAGATCACTTAGATTCAATATTAGAATTTCCTAACTTAGAAGCTAATACTTGGGGTGGTCGTGGCGAAACAGCCTTATTTGGAGATTTAGGAGTCAAGGGTGTTACCAAGGCACATGCAATTGACATTTTATTAGAACACCTAAAAGCTGATAGGAAAGATACGATTGCTTTTGGTGATGCTAAGATTGATATTCCTATGTTGGACTATTGTAATCTTGGCGTTGCGATGGGAAATGGGGGCCCTGAGATCTTAGCAATGGCAGATATGGTGACAGATGATGTTGAAGAAGAAGGTCTCTACACTGCCTTTAAAAAATTAGAATTAATTTAAGAAATGATAACCGAGTTTTGAGTGACCACCATGTTGATCCAAAACTCGGTTTTTATAATTATATTAGTTAAAATGTTAGATTGTTGCCTCGATAACATGCCCAAATACTAAGAAGAAAACTACGTTCTTTTATTAGGAGAAGACAAGGAGAAATGGTAAAATAGTTTTTAACACATAGCTGTTTAGTTTGAGTTGTGAGAAAATTTAAGAAACACCTATCTTTTGTGAAGAGATGCTACTATTCAGTTATGTTGTTCCTGTCATTGTTCGTCTAGATAAATGGCGTTTTGATTTAGGAGATAGTGGTAGTTTAACTTTATAATGTTGTAAAAAAAACTATATTTTTGAAGACAAAAAATGGAGAAAATATGATACGTTTTAATAAAGTCTCAAAACAATTTGGGGATACTTTGGTCTTACAAGAGCAAAGTTTTCAAGTTAATGATCGTGAATTTTTTGTTTTAGTGGGATCAAGTGGCTCAGGCAAAACAACACTGTTAAAAATGATAAACTGTTTAATAAAACCAAGTTCGGGTGAAATTTTACTCAATAAGATACCACAAGCTGAATTGGACCTGCGTGAAATGCGCCTCTCGATTGGTTATGTCTTGCAACAAATCGCTCTTTTCCCTAACCTAACAGTTGCCGAAAATATTGCCATTATTCCAGAAATGAAAAAATGGACAAAAGAAGAGACCATTCAAAGAACAAAAGACTTTTTGAATAAGGTAAACTTACCTGCTGAAGAATACATGAATCGTTATCCAAAGGATTTGTCTGGTGGAGAACAGCAACGTGTAGGAATTGTCCGTGCCCTTATTTCGCATCCTAAGATTTTACTTATGGATGAGCCTTTCTCAGCATTGGATCCTATTTCAAAAAAACAATTACAAGATTTAATGCTTGCTTTACATCGTGAATTCGATATGACTATCGTTTTTGTAACACACGATATTAAAGAAGCTATCAAATTAGGTGATCGTGTTGCTATACTTGATAAAGGGCAAATTATCCAAGTGGATACGCCCGAAGCCATCGTGGAGAATCCAGCTAATGACTTTGTAGCCAGTCTTTTTGGAGGTGATATAGATGACTAGTATTGTAAGAACCTTCCTAGAACGTTTTCCTGATTGGACTAAGGCACTAGCAGAACACCTACAAATTTCTTTAATTGCTCTTTTAATTGCTATTTTAATTGGCATTCCGCTTGCTAGTCTTTTAAGTAAGAGTAAACGTTGGTCAGATATTGTTTTACAAATTACAGGTATTTTTCAGACGATTCCATCATTAGCTCTTTTAGGCCTCTTTATTCCTTTGATGGGGATAGGTACCGTTCCAGCAGTTTCTGCTTTAGTCATATATGCTATTTTTCCTATTATTCAAAATACGATTACTGGTTTGAACGGAATCGAACCTAGTTTAGTTGAAGCTGGCACAGCTTTTGGAATGACCAAATGGGAAAGATTGAAAAAGTTCGAAATACCTATCGCTATGCCAGTTATTATGTCAGGAGTTAGAACTTCAGCTGTAATGATTATTGGTACAGCGACTTTGGCCTCTTTGATTGGAGCCGGCGGTTTAGGGTCATTTATTCTTTTAGGAATTGACCGAAATAATACAGATTTGATTCTAATTGGAGCCATCTCATCTGCTCTCTTAGCTATTTTATTTAATAGTATTTTGCAATATTTAGAAAAAGCTTCACTTAAAAAAATTCTACTGGCCTTTGCAGTAATCGTCTTGGGACTATTAGTATCTTATAGTCCCAAGTTAGTCTCTCAATTTACGAAAAAATCTGAAACACTCGTCATTGCTGGAAAACTAGGAGCTGAGCCGGAAGTTCTAATCAATATTTATAAAGAGATAATTGAAGATCAGTCAGAATTGAAAGTAGAAGTTAAGTCAAATTTTGGTAAGACAAGTTTTCTTTATCAAGCTCTCAAGTCTGGAGATATTGACATCTACCCCGAATTCACAGGAACGATAACCTCAAGTCTTTTAACAAGCAAAACGGAGTTATCCAATGATCCCAAAAAGGTTTATCTTGATGCTAAGAATGGTATTGCTAAACAGGATAATTTGGTTTTGTTGAAGCCTTTTGCTTATCAGAACACTTATGCCGTAGCTGTACCAGAAAAATTAGCCAAGGAAAAAGGGCTTACAAAAATCTCAGACTTAAAAGCTTATGAGGGGCAATTAAAAGCCGGTTTTACCTTAGAATTTAAAGATAGGGCAGATGGGTACAAGGGATTACAAAGTAAATATGGTCTATCTTTACCAGTTTCCACAATGGAACCAGCTCTTCGTTATCAAGCAATCAAAGCTAACGATATCCAAATAACAGATGCTTATTCAACAGATGCTGAATTGAAAAAATATCATCTTAAAGTTTTGGAAGATGATAAGCACCTTTTCCCTCCATATCAAGGTGCTCCACTAATGAAAAAGGCCCTAATTCAAAAACATCCTGAATTGAAAAAGATTCTCAATCAATTGGCCGGTAAAATTAGCGAAGACCAAATGCAAGAGATGAACTATCAAGTCTCTGTTAAAGGAAAAGAAGCAAGCCGTGTCGCTCATGATTTTCTAGTTAAAGAAGGATTGATTAAACAATAAAAGTTATTATCTCACTCTGAGTTTGACGACAAAAGTATTTTGTCGTCAATTTTTTATGATTCTTCAGATATAAAGGTTACAGTGATTATTTTTTGAATATTAAAATTGTTTTAGATGACCAAAACTGGTTAAATCAAGGAGTCCCTTATCCAAGCTAATAATGGGTGATAAGTAAAAACCGAACTTTATTTTTTATATATCGAAAATATTTGACAAAAAAAATACGTTGATTTAGAATGTTAGAAGGAAAGGTAAGTTTTTGCCTAGCGATGTCTCTATTTAGAGATTATAGGAAGGTCATTTTTAATAAAGAATATGGGGTAACCCCATTACCGTCTTTTAAAAGGAGAAGCCTTATGTTTAATGACATGCCTGTTTTTGATTACGAAGATATTCAACTGATCCCTAATAAATGTATTATCAATAGTCGATCGGAAGCAGATACCAGTGTCACACTCGGTAAATATAATTTTAAATTACCAGTTATCCCTGCAAATATGCAAACTATTATTGATGAAAATATTGCTGAGCAATTAGCTAAAGCAGGTTATTTCTACATTATGCACCGCTTTGACGAAGAAGCTCGTAAACCCTTTATCAAACGAATGCATGATCAAGGGTTAATAGCTTCAATCTCGGTTGGGGTTAAAGCTTATGAATATGATTTTGTTACTTCCCTAAAAGAGGATGCACCAGAATTTATCACCATTGATATTGCACATGGCCATGCTGATAGTGTTATCAATATGATTAGGCATATCAAAAGTCAATTACCAGAAACTTTTGTAATTGCAGGTAATGTTGGAACACCAGAAGCTGTTCGTGAACTTGAAAATGCTGGTGCAGATGCAACTAAAGTTGGTATTGGACCAGGAAAAGTATGTATCACAAAAGTAAAGACTGGCTTTGGAACTGGTGGTTGGCAATTAGCTGCCTTGCGCTGGTGTGCGAAAGCAGCCCGTAAACCCATTATTGCTGATGGGGGAATCAGGACTCACGGGGATATTGCTAAGTCAATTCGTTTTGGTGCAAGTATGGTGATGATTGGGTCACTGTTTGCAGGTCATTTGGAGAGTCCTGGTAAACTGGTTGAAGTTGATGGCGAAAGTTTTAAAGAATACTATGGCTCTGCTTCTGAATACCAAAAAGGTGAACATAAAAATGTTGAAGGTAAAAAAATTCTTTTACCAACCAAAGGTCACTTAGCGGATACTCTACGAGAAATGAAACAGGATTTGCAATCATCTATTTCTTATGCTGGAGGTAGAGATTTGGATGGTCTTCGTCGTGTGGACTATGTTATTGTCAAAAACTCTATCTGGAATGGCGATTCTATTTAATTGGAACTTGAAATCTTAGAAAATCGTGTTAAACTAGATGTAATAAAAAATTGAATAATCTACTTATTTATGTTGTGAATTGGCACAGCGTTTCTACAAGACACCGGAATGTCTAACAATAAGTAAGCGAAAAAGCTTGCTTGGTAACTTTACCGTGCAAAATAAGAGGGGTAGTGTCCTTTTATTTTGTGGCAAGCTTTTTTATTTTTGAAAGGGGTAATCATGAAATTATTGGAAGAGCGTATTCTTAAGGATGGTGATATATTAGGAGAAAACATCTTAAAAGTAGATAAGTTTCTCACGCATCAAGTTGATTTTGAGCTGATGCAAGAAATTGGTCAAGTATTTGCGAAAGCTTATCAAAAACATGGCATAACAAAAGTGGTCACTATTGAAGCGTCTGGTATAGCTCCTGCTCTTTACACAGCACAGGCTTTAAAAGTACCAATGATTTTTGCTAAGAAACATAAAAACATTACCATGACCGAAGGGATTCTGACAGCAGAAGTTTATTCCTTCACTAAACAAGTGTCTAGTACTGTTTCAATTGCCAGCAGGGTTTTATCCTCAAAAGACAAGGTTTTGATTATTGATGATTTTTTGGCAAATGGCCAGGCTGCTAAAGGTCTAATTGAAATCATTAAGCAAGCTGGAGCTGACGTAGTTGGTGTCGGTATTGTCATTGAAAAATCATTTCAACCTGGACGGCAATTATTGGAAGAATTCGATCTTGAGGTTACCTCATTGGTAAGAATTCAAAATTTTGAAAATGGTCAACCAATTTTTATGGAGGCTGATGCCTAATGACGACAAGTAAAGAACATTCCCACTCACAATCGGCTCTTCTTGGATTACAACATCTTTTGTCCATGTATGCAGGTTCCATTTTAGTACCGATAATGATTGCCGGAGCTATCGGCTATTCTTCAAGAGAGTTAACATACTTAATTTCAACTGATATTTTTATGTGTGGTGTAGCCACTTTCTTACAATTACAACTTAATAAATACTTCGGTGTTGGTTTACCAGTTGTTTTAGGATGCGCCTTTCAATCCGTCGCTCCTTTATCTATTATTGGTTCTAAACAAGGATCAGGAGCGATGTTTGGAGCCTTGATTGTTTCTGGAATTTTTGTCATTGCTATTGCTGGAGTTTTCTCAAAGATAGCCCGTTTTTTCCCTGCTATTGTAACAGGTTCTGTTATTACAACTATTGGGTTGTCACTGATCCCTGTTGCTATCGGCAACATGGGAAATAATGCTGATAAACCAAGTCTCCAAAGTTTAACTTTAGCAACTCTCACAATCGTTATTATTCTCCTTATCCAAAAATTTGCAAGTGGTTTTATTAAATCTATTGCTATATTAATTGGTCTTATTTCAGGAACAATTATTGCTGCTATGATGGGAGTCGTTGATACAGTAGCAGTTGCCAATGCGCCATGGGTTCATATACCCACACCATTTTATTTTGGAGCACCAACTTTTGAACTGACCTCGATAGTGATGATGTGTATTATAGCTATTGTATCTATGGTAGAATCAACAGGTGTTTACTTAGCCTTATCTGATATTACTAATGAGAAATTAGATAGCAAACGTCTTCGCAATGGTTATCGTTCAGAAGGTCTAGCTGTTCTTTTGGGTGGTTTATTTAATACTTTCCCATATACTGGTTTTTCCCAAAATGTCGGTCTCGTTAGGTTATCCGGTATTAAAACACGTCGGCCAATTTATTACACTGCAGCTTTCCTTGTTTTCATTGGCTTATTACCTAAACTTGGAGCAATGGCACAAATGATACCAAACCCCGTTCTAGGTGGTGCGATGTTAGTCCTTTTTGGAATGGTAGCTTTACAAGGAATGCAGATGTTAACTCGTGTTGATTTTACAAATAATGAAGCTAATTTTATGATTGCTGCCCTCTCTATATCAGTAGGAGTAGGCTTTAACGGGACTAAACTATTTGCAAGTCTGCCAACGACAGCTAATATGTTTTTGACCAATGGAATTGTCGTTGCAACTGTAACGGCAGTTACCTTAAACTTGATTTTTAACGGACATACAAAGAAAAACTAAGCCATAGCTTAGTTTTTTTATTAATATGAAATAGTGAATGATTTTTTTAGCCCAGTTGAGACAGCCAGTCTTTGATCTTTTGTGACAATAATCCCTTCAATGTTTGGCTCACAATTAATGATATTGAAAACTTTTAAACTATTAAGACCAAATAAGCGTGTCGTCCAAATTTCACAATCTAATGAAGAATCGGCAATAATTGTTAAACTTGCCATATCAGTTGTAATAGGAAAACCAGTATGCTTATCAAAGATGTGGTGATAGTCTTTTCCATCCACATGTAGTCTTCTTTCATAAATGCCCGAGGTAACAACGGACTGATTATGGATTTTTACAATTCCGAGGTTATGTCCTCGTGACTTTTGAGGGTGCTGGATACCAATATAAAATAGGCCATCAGCTCGTTTGGGATTAGCCCCGTGTACAAGGACATTTCCTCCTAAATTAATAAGGGCTGACTTTATACCATCATTGATGAGATAGGCCATTATTTTATCAGCAATATAGCCTTTGGCGAGAGATCCTAAGTCAATTTTCATACCCTTATCAGCTAAGTAAACTGTTTTATTATCCGAATCAATACAAATGTTATCTGGATTAGTTAGAGCCAATTCTTTTTTTATATCATTTTCAGAAGGAACTTTCGCGTCTGAAAAGCCAATTCGCCAGCTTTGAACAAGAGGGCCAATGGCAATATTCAAATTGCTAGGAGTGGCTAGACTTTGTGCCTTGCCGATGCTAATCAATTCTAATAAATCCGGATGGACCTTCACAGCTTGTTGGCCTGAAGACTCATTAATAGCCATTAGCTCAGAGTCACTATCATTTGCACTGAAGCGATTTTTATAGATTTCAAGCAAATTGCACACTGTGTTCAGCTGTTCAGGCCCTTTTTGTGATTCAATTTGGATATCAATAACAGTCCCCATCATGTGGACTCGCTTAGTAACTAGCATGTTCATCTCCTTTGCACTACTATAAAAAGAGGACCAAATCAGATTTGATCCTAAAGAACTTATGATTTTCGTTTCATTTCACCTTGGGGAAAATAAGTTCCTTCTGGTAAGTCGTTTATAAAAACGTGGATATTTTCTTTAGGTGCTTGAGCGATACGTGCGACGACTTCAGTGACCTCACGAGCTAGCTCATTTTTTTGTTCTTGACTACGACCTTCAAATAAATCAATTTTAACAAATGGCATTATCTATTCTCCTAACATTTTCCTTTATTTTACCATTTTCTGTCAAAGTTGCATAGGAAAGTTAGACACGTACAGTAAGTAGTCTTTAACTCACAGAATAGTACATGTGAAATGACATTTAGGGTTAATTGCAATCGCCAAATAGCTTCATTTGTGGTAGAATGGTTTAGATAAATAAAGAAGGTAGGGACCCCCAGTTTGGCTCAATTATACTATAAATATGGGACGATGAATTCTGGAAAATCCATTGAAATTTTAAAAGTAGCACACAACTATGAAGAGCAGAACAAACCTGTTGTCATCATGACAAGTGCTTTGGATACTCGTGATGGTTTTGGTTTAGTTTCAAGTCGCATTGGCATGAAAAGAGAAGCAGTACCCATTTCTGATGATATGGATATTTTTGCTTATATAGATAATTTGGATACAAAACCTTATTGTGTCTTGATTGATGAATGTCAGTTTTTAAGTAAAGCGAATGTTTATGACTTAGCACGAGTTGTCGATGAGCTCCATGTTCCTGTTATGGCATTTGGATTAAAAAATGATTTTCAGAACCAGCTCTTTGAAGGATCAAAACATCTTTTGCTCCTAGCTGACAAAATTGATGAAATTAAAACAATTTGTCAATATTGTAGTAAAAAGGCTATCATGCAATTACGGATGAAAGATGGAAAACCTGTCTATGAGGGGGAGCAGATTCAAATTGGAGGCAATGAAAGTTATATTCCCGTTTGTCGCAAGCATTACTTTCACCCGCCATTAGATAACAACTAAAGGAGAAAAACTAAAATGAATATTTATGATCAGTTGCAATCTCTAGAAGATCGTTACGAGGAATTAGGTGAACTCCTAAGTGACCCAGAAGTTGTCTCAGACACTAAACGTTTTATGCAATTATCTAAAGAAGAGGCCAACACTAGAGATACCGTAACTACTTATCGCCAATATAAGGAGATTATTCAGTCAATTGCTGACGCAGAAGAGATGATTAAAGAATCTGGCGGTGATGCTGAGATTGAAGAAATGGCTAAAGAAGAGCTGAAAGAATCAAAAGCGGCCAAAGAAAACTACGAGGAAAAACTGAAGATTCTACTCTTACCCAAGGATCCAAATGATGATAAAAATATTATCTTAGAAATCAGAGGAGCAGCAGGTGGTGATGAAGCGGCTCTTTTTGCAGGGGACTTGTTGGTTATGTACCAAAAATTTGCTGAGAGTCAAGGATGGCGTTTTGAGGTCATGGAAGCTTCCTACAATGGTGTAGGGGGTATCAAAGAGGTTGTGGCCATGGTTTCAGGTCAGTCGGTTTATTCTAAATTAAAATATGAATCAGGGGCTCACCGTGTCCAACGTGTTCCTGTTACAGAGAGTCAGGGGCGCGTTCATACTTCAACAGCTACTGTTCTTGTTATGCCTGAGATTGAAGACGTAGAATACGAAATTGATCCTAAGGATTTACGGGTTGACATCTACCATGCATCAGGTGCTGGTGGGCAGAATGTCAACAAAGTAGCTACAGCTGTCCGTATTGTCCATATTCCGACCAATATTAAAGTTGAGATGCAAGAAGAGCGAACACAACAAAAAAATCGCGATAAGGCTATGAAGATTATCCGAGCTCGAGTTGCAGACCATTTTGCTCAAATCGCCCAAGATGAACAAGATGCCGAACGCAAATCGACAATTGGGACGGGAGATCGATCTGAACGTATTAGAACTTATAACTTCCCACAAAATCGAGTGACAGACCATCGCATCGGCTTAACACTTCAAAAATTAGATACTATTCTTTCTGGTAAAATGGATGAAGTTATTGACGCTTTGATTATGTATGATCAAACTCAGAAATTGGAATCTTTAAACAAATAATGAATTATGCCAGTCAGATAGCAGAATATGAGCAAGCACTAGTCCAAATTGGCGATGATCCTGAAAACTTATCTTATGTTTTCAGAGAAGTGAAAGAATGGTCTCTTTTGGACTTTTTACTACATCAAAATCAGCAAGTAAGTGCAGAAGACCACGTTCTTCTAAAATCTATTTTTGAGCAATTATATAGAGGTCGTTCTCCTCAATATATTACCGGAAAAGCCTACTTTCGAGATTTGATTCTGACTGTTAATGAGTCAGTTTTAATCCCACGTCCTGAAACAGAGGAACTTGTGGCATTGATTCTTGCGGAGAATGAGAGAGAAGACCTTCAACTCTTAGATATAGGGACTGGTAGCGGCGCTATTGCTATCAGCCTCAAAAAAGAAAGACCAACATGGAAAGTTGTAGCTTCTGATATCTCTCAAGAAGCCATTCAGGTTGCTCAATTTAATGCTTGGAACATGGAGACAGAAATTACTTTTAGGCAGTCGGATCTTTTTAGTTCCCTTTCAGGAAAGTTTGATATCATTGTCTCTAATCCCCCTTATATCGCTTTTGCTGACAAGAAAGAAGTAGGACGTAATGTTTTAGTTTCCGAACCACATTTGGCCCTTTTTGCAGAGGAGGGAGGACTTGCTATGTATCGCTCTATTTTAGAACAAGCAGAACATTACTTGTCGCCGCAAGGGAAAATCTACTTTGAAATTGGTTATAAGCAGGGGCAGGCGCTTCGTGAATTAGTCAAATCCACTTTCCCAGAAAAAAGGTTTCGCCTAAAACAAGATTGTTATGGAAAGGATCGTATGGTAATTATTGATAATGGATAAACTTAAATCAATTATTGAAAATGGAGGAGCCTTAGTTTTACCAACTGAAACGGTTTACGGTCTATTTGCCAAAGCTATGGATGAGCAAGCTGTAAATATGGTCTATACCCTCAAGCAACGACCGAGAGAAAAAGCTATGAACTTGAATGTAGCTGATTATCAAGCCATTTTAGACTATTCTAAGGATCAGCCAACTTATTTAAAGGAACTATATGATGCTTTTTTACCTGGTCCACTAACCATTATTTTGAAAGCCAATGATCGAGTTCCTTTTTGGATTAATTCTGGTAAAGACACTGTCGGCTTTCGTCTACCTAAACATCCTGTAACAGAGCAGTTAATAAGGATAGCCGGACCCTTAATTGGTCCTTCCGCCAATTTATCAGGTAGACAAAGTGGTTGTCAATATGCTGAGATTATAAAAGCTTTTCACAATCGAGTAGAAGGCTATGAAGATGATCAGTCTCTGACAGGGCAAGATTCAACAATTATCGACTTGTCTGGTCCTAAGGCTAAAATTTTAAGACAAGGGAGTATAAGTGCTGCCGATATTCAAACTAAAATTAGTGGGATTGTTTTTGAATAATAAATTCAGATATAAAATAAGGAGAAAAAATGATTTTTGATATAGATAATTATGAAGCGTTTGATCCAGAATTATGGGAAGCCATTCATGCTGAAGAAGAAAGGCAAGAGCACAATATTGAATTAATTGCTTCGGAGAATATTGTCTCTAAGGCTGTAATGAAAGCACAAGGTTCCCTCTTAACAAATAAATATGCTGAAGGCTATCCTGGTAAACGTTATTATGGGGGTACAGAATGTGTTGATATCGTTGAAAATTTAGCCATTGAACGTGCAAAAAAACTTTTTGGTGCTAAATTTGCTAATGTTCAAGCCCATTCAGGTAGTCAAGCTAACGCAGCAGCTTACATGGCTTTAATTGAGGCGGGAGATACGGTGCTAGGTATGGATTTGGCTGCCGGTGGCCATTTGACACATGGCTCACCAGTCAACTTTTCGGGTAAAACGTATCACTTTGTCGGTTATTCTGTTGATCCTAACACAGAAATGCTTGATTATGACGCTATTTTAGAACAAGCCAAAGAAGTGCAACCCAAGCTAATTGTAGCAGGAGCATCCGCATATTCTAGAATCATTGATTTTGAAAGATTCCGTCACATCGCTGATCAAGTAGGTGCCTATTTAATGGTTGACATGGCTCATATTGCAGGCTTAGTAGCAGCGGGTCTCCATCCAAACCCAGTGCCTTTTGCTGATGTGACAACATCCACCACTCACAAAACCTTGCGGGGCCCACGTGGTGGTTTGATTTTAACTAATAATGAAAACCTTGCTAAGAAAATCAATTCAGCTGTCTTTCCTGGCTTACAAGGCGGTCCGCTTGAGCATGTTATAGCTGCAAAAGCTGTATCTTTTAAAGAAGCTTTAGATCCAGCTTTTACGGACTATGCTAAAAATGTTATTGCAAACACGTCGGCAATGGCACAAGTTTTTGCTGAAGATGAACGCTTCCGCCTTATTTCAGGCGGTACAGATAATCACGTTTTCTTAGTAGATGTAACAAAAGTCATCGAAAGTGGTAAAGTGGCGCAAAATCTTTTAGATGATGTCCATATCACTCTAAATAAAAATTCCATTCCTTTTGAAACCTTGTCACCCTTTAAAACCTCTGGTATCCGTATTGGCTGTGCTGCCATTACAAGTCGAGGAATGGGGGTTGAAGAAAGCAAAGCTATTGCTCACTTAATCATAAAAGCACTTGTTAATCATCAGGATCAAACCGTTTTAAACGAGGTTCGACAAGAAGTTCGTTCTATCACTAATCGTTTCCCATTATATAGTAATTGATAATATGTTAGATATTTATATACGTAAATTAGTTATTCATCAATTTTCACCAAATGATACAAACTTATTCTTTAATGACAACGAGTTAAGTATTACGCCCCGTATTGATGATTATTTCCGAAAAAAGTTAGAAAAAGTCTTCTCTGATGAAGCTAAAAGAGGTCGGATGAATCATGAGAATACTTTTCGTCAACTGATAAGTGATGATTTTGTAAGTAGTAGTAAGGCGGTTGCTCAAGCTTGGAAAGAAGCATTTGTTATCTCGGAAAACCAAAAAACCAATGATTTAGTTTTTATCAGGTTTGAGAAAGACGGACAGGCCTATTTTGCCTTTCTAAGAATCACTCTTAGAGAATCTTTTGCGCATACTAATATTTCGGAAGAAAATCCCTTAAGTATTACCCAAAATAATTTACCCAGCGCAACACAAACACCCGATGAAGCCCTAGTTATCAACCTTGAAAGCAACGATTATTATCTAATTGAGAAAAGAATCAAGCACAATGGTAGTTTTTCAAATTATTTTTCGGAAACCCTATTAAAAGTTCAACCAGAGCAGTCTGTTAAAAAATCAATTAAGACTATTGAACAAACCGCACAAAAAATAGCCGAAAACTTCAATCAAGATGACTTTGCTTTTCAATCAAAGATGAAGTCAGCTATTTCAAAAAATCTTGAAAATGGTGATCACCTATCCCCTGAAAAGTTAGCTGATCAATTATTTGATAATAATCTGACAGCACGTTTAACATTTGTGGACCAGGTGAAAGAGACTATACCAGAACCGATTAAAATCAGCGATATTGACCATACACGACAACTTAAAAAGTTGGAGAGTCAAAAATTATCATTGTCTAATGGTATTGAATTAACAGTTCCAAATGCAATTTATCAAGATGCTGACTCGGTTGAATTTATCATGAATGATGATGGAACCTATTCTATACTCATTAAAAATATAGAGGATATCAAAAATAAATAAATGTTGAAATTTTTAAAGCGCGTCATTTTCTTAGTCTTTCTGATTTTTTGTATCTTTCAGCTTTATGTTACTCATCAGAATGTAAAAAATGTCATGCGCTATAAACCTATGGTCGAAAAAACGTTAGCTGAACATGACACCGATACGAATCTCAATTTAGTTCTTGCTATGATTTATACTGAAACTAAAGGTGGCTCAGCTGATGTTATGCAGTCAAGTGAAAGTAGTAGTGGAAAGACTAATTCTATAACAGATAGTCAAGTGTCAATTAAACACGGTGTTAAACTCCTATCAGAGAATTTACAACTAGCTGAAGAAGCAGGAGTAGACTCATGGACTGCTATTCAAGCATACAACTTTGGTTCAAATTATATCCATTATGTTGCTCAAAATGGTGGTGAAAACTCTTTGGCATTGGCTAAAAAATATTCAAGAGAGGTCGTTGCCCCCAGCCTTGGTAACACGACTGGGGAAACCTACATCTATTATCATCCCTTAGCTATTATTTCAGGTGGTCAGTTATATAAAAACGGAGGGAATTTCTACTATTCTCGTGAAGTTCACTTTAATTTGTACCTCATTAAATTCTTTTCAAAATTTTAAATAGATTAAATATTGCAACACTTCTAAAAAAGATCAGAAGTGTTTTTTTATATAAATGTAATCTGTTCGGTTTTTCACAAAAAAATTATGATAATTGATGTTAATGTTTGTTATTTCACAAACATAGTAGGTTTTTTTGGAGATAAATTTTTTACTCCTCTAGAAAAGGTCGTATATTAGTATTTTGAGACAATTTTATTTTTGTGAATAGGCTAACAATCTGTAAGCAAATTCTTTGGAAGCAATTTTTTGCTGTGCTATAATGTAGACCTAACAGAAAATATTGTGAAATGAGGAACAAATATATATGAGTAAAATCGTTGTTGTTGGAACAAATCATGCGGGAACAGCCGCAATTAAAACCATGCTCTCCAACTATGGATTAGAAAATGAGATTGTCACTTTTGATCAGAATTCAAACATTTCATTCCTTGGATGTGGAATGGCTTTATGGATTGGTGAGCAAATTGATGGCCCAGAAGGTCTCTTTTATTCTAATAAAGAACAGTTAGAATCCATGGGTGCTAAAGTTTATATGGAATCGCCTGTTTTAAACATTGACTATGACAAAAAAGAAGTAACAGCACTAGTGGAAGGTCAAGAACATGTTGAAAGCTATGACAAATTAATTCTTGCAACCGGATCACAACCAATTATACCACCTATTAAAGGTGTTGAAATCGTTGAAGGGTCAAGAGAATTTAAAGCAACTTTAGAAAACTTACAATTTGTTAAACTTTACCAAAATTCATCTGATGTTATTGAAAAGTTAGAAAAACCAGGAATTAATCGAGTAGCAGTTGTTGGGGCAGGTTACATAGGTGTTGAACTGGCAGAGGCTTTCCAACGAAAAGGAAAAGAAGTAATCCTTGTTGATATTGCTGAAACATGTATGGGTGGTTACTACGATCGTGATTTCACTGATTTAATGAGTAAAAACCTTGAAGAGCATGGCATTCAATTAGCCTTCGGACAAGCTGTTCAGGCAGTTGAAGGAGATGGAAAAGTAGAACGACTTGTCACTGATAAAGACAGCTTTGACGTTGACATGGTTATCATGGCAGTTGGCTTCCGTCCAAATACTGAGCTAGGACGTGGTCAATTAGATACCTTCCGTAATGGAGCATGGATTGTTGATAAAAAACAAGAAACAAGCATGAAAGATGTCTATGCTATTGGAGATTGTGCAACTATTTATGATAACGCACGAGATGATATTAACTACATTGCCTTAGCATCAAATGCTGTACGGACAGGAATAGTTGCTGCTCATAATGCTTGTGGACATGAACTGGAAGGAGCAGGTGTTCAAGGATCAAACGGTATTTCAATTTACGGCCTAAACATGGTTTCAACTGGTTTAACCCTAGAAAAGGCAAAAGAAGCTGGTTATAATGCCTTGGAAGCTAGCTACAATGATTTACAAAAACCAGAATTTATCAAACATGGAAATCATAAAGTGGCAATCAAAATCGTTTACGATAGAGACAGTCGTGTTGTCTTAGGCTGTCAAATGGTTTCAAAAGAGGACATCTCAATGGGAATTCACATGTTCTCATTAGCTATCCAAGAGAAGGTAACCATTGAAAAATTATCTCTAATGGATATTTTCTTCTTACCTCACTTCAATAAACCATATAATTACATCACAATGGCTGCTTTAGGGGCAGAATAAAATAGGTCAAATATGACATGATAAAGTGTCCCCACTGAAGGGACACTTTTTTAGGAGGAAAGATGTGAGACCCTTAATTTTAAATATCGCTATGAGTTTAGATGGCTTTATTGCCCGAACAGATGGTTCTTATGATTGGATCGAAGGACATGGAACAACAGCTTATGATTCTGCTTTACAATTTGATAATGATGCCTTTTTTGCTTCGTGCGATACTGTCGTTATGGGACGAAAATCATTAGATGATTGTCCTATCGAGCAGATACAAGGCTATCATAAGAAAAGGTTTTATGTTGCTAGCCATCAGGA
This sequence comes from Streptococcus porcinus, assembly GCF_900475415.1. Lineage (NCBI taxonomy): Bacteria > Bacillati > Bacillota > Bacilli > Lactobacillales > Streptococcaceae > Streptococcus > Streptococcus porcinus. The sequence goes on along the minus strand of NZ_LS483388.1, from coordinate 1,073,331 downwards.
CTTACACTCAGATTACCCCAACCTTTACTTTTCTAAGGATATAGTAGCTACCCTTAAACAACTCAAGCAAGAAGAGGGTGGACCCATTTGGTTATTTGGAGGAGCAGATTTGGTGCATTCTGTGCTTGCTACTGAGTTGATTGATCAGTACATCATTGGAATTATCCCAACTATTTTAGGTCAAGGGAGACCCTTGTTTAAAGGGTATAGTATAGAGCATAAATTGCAACTGATTGAATCAACTGTTACTGATGGGATTGCCATGCTTCGCTATCAGAAAAGACCCTAAAAAAGAGACCTATCAAGGTCTCTTTTGGCTTTTAGAATCTAGTTTTTAGCTACAGAAGCAAACTCTTCTTTTGCAAAAGCTTCATCAATAATTTCTTTTAATTGCTTAGCAGAGGCTTGCATTTTTTGCAATTCTGCATCATTTAATGGAATATTAACCGGACGAACAACCCCGTAAGCACCTACAATGGCAGGTTGACCAATGTAACAATCTTTAACACCCTCATATTGACCTTCTTGGAAGACAGATAGAGGAAGAACTGCATTTTCATCGTCGAGAATCGCTTTAGTGATACGAGCAAGTGCTACGGCAATACCATAGAAGGTAGCTCCTTTTTTGTTAATGATTGAGTATGCTGCATCTCGCACGGAAACAAAAATATCTAACAGTCCAGTTTCATCAATATCACGATTATCTTGGAGCCATTGCTCTAATTTTACCCCTGCAACGTTAGCATGTGACCAAACAGCAAATTCAGAATCACCATGTTCACCCATAATGTAAGCATGAACTGAGCGAGCATCAACTCCAATTTTATCTGCAAGTGCTTGACGGAATCGTGCAGAATCTAAAGAGGTACCTGATCCAATAACACGTTCTTTAGGGAAGCCAGAAAATTTCCAAGTTGAATAAGTAAGAACATCAACTGGATTTGCAGCCACAAGGAAAATGCCATTAAATCCAGAAGCAACGATTTGTGAAACAACTTCTTTATTGATGCGAAGGTTTTTTTCCACTAAATCAAGGCGAGTTTCACCAGGTTTTTGAGGAGCACCGGCTGTAAGGACAACTAAATCGGCATCATGACAGTCTGAATAGTCAGCCGCGTATATTTTTTTAGGGGAAGTGAAGGCAAGGGCATGACTTAAATCTTCAGCATCTCCTTGAGTTTTTTCTTTGAAAATATCGATAATACCGAGCTCTTGCGCAATATTTTGTGTTACTAATGCAAAAGCATATGATGACCCGACGGCTCCATCGCCGACTAAGATAACTTTTTTGTGTTGTTTAGTTACAGTCATGTCTGAACTTCTCCTTAATTTTTTTGAGGGTAGAGTAATACCCATACAATCTCATTTTAGCACTTTGTGAATACTTTGTCACTCAAATCAGAGAAAAAATGAAAATAGTTTTCTGATAGCGGTTCCAAAGTGAAAAAATAAGGATTTTATGATATAATGTTATAGAGTTTGACTAGAAAAGGAGCATTCCTTAAATGCAAGATAAAAATCTAATTGACGTCAATCTGACAAGTGAAATGAAAACAAGTTTCATTGACTATGCTATGAGTGTTATCGTGGCTAGAGCCTTGCCAGATGTTCGTGACGGTTTAAAACCTGTCCATCGTCGCATTCTTTATGGCATGAATGAACTAGGAGTTACCCCAGATAAACCACATAAAAAATCTGCCCGTATCACAGGTGATGTTATGGGTAAATATCATCCTCACGGAGATTCTTCAATTTACGAGGCGATGGTTCGGATGGCACAGTGGTGGTCATACCGTCATATGCTAGTAGATGGTCATGGAAACTTTGGTTCTATGGATGGTGATGGTGCTGCAGCCCAGCGTTATACCGAAGCTCGCATGAGCAAAATAGCACTAGAGCTTCTAAAGGATATTAATAAAAATACTGTTGATTTTCAAGACAACTACGATGGAAGTGAACGTGAGCCGCTCGTTTTACCAGCTCGATTTCCTAATTTATTGGTAAATGGTGCTACTGGTATTGCGGTCGGGATGGCTACCAATATTCCCCCTCATAATTTGGGAGAATCAATTGACGCTGTCAAAATGGTAATGGAGCACCCTGAATGTACAACTAGGGACTTAATGGAAGTGATTCCGGGACCAGATTTTCCAACTGGTGCTATGGTTATGGGACGTTCAGGTATTCATCGTGCTTATGATACCGGTAAAGGCTCCATTGTCTTGCGCTCACGGACGGAAATTGAGATAACCAAGACAGGTCGTGAACGGATTGTTGTTACTGAATTTCCTTATGGTGTTAACAAAACTAAAGTTCATGAGCATATTGTCCGCTTAGCTCAAGAGAAACGGATTGAAGGAATTACGGCAGTCCGTGACGAATCCAGCCGTGAAGGGGTTCGCTTTGTTATTGAAGTTAAACGCGATGCATCAGCTAATGTTATCCTAAACAATTTGTTTAAACTAACAAGCCTACAAACTAATTTTAGTTTTAATATGCTAGCTATTGAGAACGGTGTACCAAAAATCTTAACTCTTAGACAAATCATTGATAATTATATCAGTCACCAAAAAGAAGTTATAACTCGCCGAACTCGTTTTGATAAAGAAAAAGCAGAAGCACGGGCACATATTTTAGAAGGTTTATTGGTTGCCTTAGATCATCTTGATGAAGTTATTGCAATTATTCGAAATAGCCAAACAGATGTTATTGCACAAGCTGAGTTAATGAGTCGCTTCCAATTATCTGAACGACAAAGCCAGGCAATTTTGGATATGCGTTTACGTCGCTTGACAGGCTTGGAAAGAGATAAAATCCAATCAGAATATGATGATTTAATTGCTTTAATAGCTGATTTAGCTGATATTCTGGCTAAACCAGACCGAATTAGCGCTATCATCATTCAAGAAATGGACGAGATTAAACGCAAATACGCTGATCCTCGTCGTACAGAATTAATGGTTGGTGAAGTATTATCACTTGAAGATGAAGACCTCATTGAAGTGGAAGATGTTTTGATCACCTTATCAAATAAAGGGTATATCAAACGTTTGGCTCAAGATGAATTTCGTTCCCAAAAACGTGGAGGTCGAGGCGTTCAAGGGACTGGTGTCAATGATGATGACTTCGTTAAAGAGTTAGTTTCAACAAGTACACATGATACCCTCCTATTTTTCACCAATAAAGGACGTGTCTATAGGCTAAAAGCTTATGAGATTCCAGAATACGGTAGGACAGCTAAAGGTCTACCAATTGTTAATCTTTTAAAATTGGATGAAGAAGAAACGATACAAACTATCATTAATGCGCGTAAAGAAGACATTGATAATAAATTTTTCTTCTTCACCACTCGTCAAGGTTTGGTTAAAAGAACAAATGCTTCAGAATTTGGCAATATTAGACAAAATGGTTTACGTGCTTTAAATCTTAAGGATGGCGATGAGTTAATTAATGTCTTGCTAACTGACGGTTCAGAAGATATCATTATAGGAACAAAATCAGGCTATTCAGTTAGATTTGAAGAAGCAAGTATTCGCAATATGGGACGTTCAGCGACGGGTGTTCGTGGGGTTAAACTTCGTGATGATGATCTAGTTGTTGGTGCTTCACGGATTAGCGACAACCAAGAAGTGCTTATCATTACTGAAAAAGGCTATGGTAAGCGTACACCTGCTACAGAATACCCAACAAAAGGCCGCGGAGGTAAAGGCATAAAAACTGCTAATATTACCGCCAAGAATGGTCAATTAGCAGGTTTAGTGACTGTTACAGGTCATGAGGATATTATGATTATAACAAACAAAGGCGTCATTATAAGAACTAGTATAGCTGATGTTTCTCAAACTGGCAGATCTACAATGGGGGTTAAGGTCATGCGATTAGATCAAGACTCAAAAATTGTCACCTTTGCTTTGGTAGATCCTGAAGTCGAAAAAGATTTAGCTAAATTATCAACCTCAGACGTAGCATCTAGTCAAGACATAACCCCTGCTTCAATAGATAAAAGTGAGGATTAAGAATGACAAGAAGAAGAACAAGAAGAGATAAGAAGAAAAGCGCATCGTCAAAGTTCCGTACTTTATTTGCTACTTTTCTTCTAATCCTTGGTTTGGGGTTGCTTTTTAACAAGACTATCCGTAATACTATTATTGCTTGGAATTCAAATAAATACCAAGTTCAGCATGTCTCTAAACAGACCATTAAAAAAAATCAGCAGGCTGAGAGCACATTTGACTTCAACTCTGTCAAAGCAGTTTCAACAGATACTGTTTTACAGGCTCAAATGGCAGCTCAAAAGCTTCCTGTAATTGGAGGCATTGCAATACCTGATGTGAATATCAATTTACCTATATTCAAAGGATTGGGTAATACAGAACTAATTTATGGTGCGGGAACCATGAAAGAAGAACAGGTTATGGGAGGAGAAAATAACTACTCATTAGCTAGTCACCATATTTTTGGTATGGCTGGTTCCTCTCACATGTTATTTTCACCTTTAGAACGAGTTAAGGTGGGGATGCCCATTTACGTAACGGATAAAGAAAATATTTATCAATATGATATCGTATCTGTACAAACTGTAGCCCCAGATCGTATTGATGTTTTAAATAATACTCCTGGTACAAAGGAAATTACTCTTATTACTTGTACCGATGCAGAGGCTACACAAAGAATCTGTGTTAAGGGGATATTAAAAAAAGAAATGTCTTATAAAGGAGCTCCCGACTCTGTTATGAAGGCCTTTAATCATTCCTATAACCAAGTTGCAATTGAATAGAGTGTAGAGAACAGGGCATAAAATCCCTGTTCTCTTATTTAAGAAGGGAGAATGAAGATGAAACTTTCTGCAATTCATCATGTCGCGATTATTGTCTCTGATTATGACAAATCAAAAGATTTTTATGTCAATCAATTAGGCTTTGAAATCATTCGTGAAAATCATCGACCAGAGCGACATGATTATAAACTTGATCTTAAGTGTGGAGATATTGAACTAGAAATCTTTGGTAACTCAACCTCAGATCCCGCTTATCAGGCTCCTCCAAGGCGGATTGGTCAGCCAGAATATGACCGTGAAGCGTGTGGCTTACGCCATTTAGCTTTTCGAGTTAAAAACATTGAACATTATATTAAGGAATTAAAAGCAAAAAATATTAGAGTTGAGCCACTAAGGTATGATGATTATACTGGGGATAAAATGACGTTTTTCTTTGATCCAGATGGCCTTCCCTTAGAGCTTCATGAGTAAGCTAAACTAATTCCTATTTCCCAGAAATAAGTGATTATTTTTAAGGAAAGTCTACTAGTGACCTGACAATTGGTTACCAAATTATTTTATTGACTTCAGTATGTTGTAGGTTTTTAATGCAACTTTTAAAAAGAAGATGTTATAATATGAGAACAGATTCTTTCAAATCTGTTCTCATATTGAAAAAGGTTAAATCTATAGGATAAGAGGAAAAAATGACTATTAAGAAAAAAATGTTATTGGCTGGCTTCGTATTGGCTAGTAGCTTTATGGTTTCGACTGCCTTTGCTGCTAGTAACGATGTTCAAGGTGTTATTGATGAAGCCTATGTTCAGCCTGATTACGTCCTTGGTTACTCATTAGATCAAGCACAAAAAGATCAAACCTTGTCATTATTAAACTATAATAGTGGTAAAGACACAAAACTAAAAACGCTGACGACAAGTTCATACGCTAAAATTATGAATATTGCAGATGATTCAAGTATTCAACTGTATTCATCAGTTAAAATTGAAAAGTTAGGCTCCAATGATATTCTCAAGGTAGCTATTGTTACTCCAGAAAATATTACCAAGGTAACTCAAGATATGTATCGTAATGCAGCTGTTACCTTAGGAATTGAACATGCGAATATCACCATCGCCTCACCAATCAGAGTAACGGGCGAGTCTGCATTGGCAGGCATCTATTACTCTCTCGAGGAAAATGGAGCAAAGGTCCCGCAAGAAAATAAAAATTTAGCCCAGCAAGAACTTTCGACTTTATCTGGCATCAATGCTGAAAATTCTGGTAAAAATGGCTATGATTCTGATAAGTTAAATGTCGCTTTAACAGATATCAAAACAGCAGTAGCTAAGGGTGGAAGTGGTTTATCTAAGGAAGAGATTCAAAAGATTGTTGATGAAACTTTAAAAAATTATGGCCTTAAAAATGCCATGACCTCTGATCAAATCAATTTGATTGTTAACTTTGCAGTTAATCTTTCTAACAGTGGTATCATTAGTAACTCTCACTTTACTGCTACCTTAAATTCATTGAAAGATTCCATTGTCTCTAAATCTGGATCAACTTTTAAAAATATAAACCTTAATTTTGACTCTGCAAAAGCAGTTGAAACTGGCAAGGGGATTTGGCAGCAAATCGTTGAATTCTTTAGATCCTTAATCGGATAAGCTTAAAAAGAGTGATAATGGCACTCTTTTTTCTCATCCATTTATCTTTTCATTTGCACTATAGAAACTTCAAATAGGAGAGAAAGAATGTGACTCCCCTAATGTCTAAAATTACTGTATTTTAGTTTCATCATCTTGTTGATTTTGAAAATATTCCTTATACTATGCTAAACTACACTACGTGAGTAATAAAAAACGACCTCTTTGACTAGAGGTCGTTTTTTATTTTTACTACTTAGTCATTTAAAAATAGGCTATTATAGCCGCGAAAAGCAGTGCAGGCAACATGTTAGCTACACGCATTGTCTTACCCCAAATAATATTCAGTCCGACGCAAAAGATAAGGATAGAACCAACTAAAGAAATGTTTGTTAAGGCTGCAGAAGTCATGAAAGGCTGTACTATCTTTGCCAAAATGGTAATTAATCCTTGTAAGAAAAATACCGGAATAGCTGAAAAAACCGCTCCCTTTCCTAAAGTTGTCGTTAAGACGATGACAATAACAAAATCTAAAACACTTTTAGTTAATAAGGTACTTGGATTGTTAGAAATGCCATCTTGAATAGGACCAATAATAGCCATAGCACCAATACTAACTGTCAATGTCGCAGTCACGAAAGCATTCACAAAGTCAGGATCTTTATTACTGCCTGTCTTAGTTTTTAACCAATTACCAAACTTATCAAAAAAGGCTTCAATATTTAGAAATTCACCAAATAGACTTCCTAAGCACAAGCAACCAACAACAAGCATAGCATGTTCATTAGTCATACTATTATTAGCAAACTTTAGCATACCTGGCATAGCTCCAGAAATACCGATAAACAACACACTAACACCTGAAGCCATCGTTAAACCGCTTTGATGTCTTTCATTCAAATACTTACCAAAAAGCACTCCAAAAATCCCAGCTAAAAGAATAGAAATAGTATCGATTATGGTTCCAAAACCAGTGAAATAGGTCATCTGCTGTAATCCTCCTAAAGCATCTATGGCTATTATACAATAGAAGGAATGCTTGTCAATATAAAATCTAATAATTATAATTATATTAAAAATAAAGATTTTTGCCAATAATGGTAAAAGAGAGAAAAATCCATTTATTGCAATATTTCAAACAATAAGCACATATTCATAATATTCTCATTTTTCTATGATCTGATAAAAACAGAAGTTATTAGCGTAGAAAATTGAGAAGCATCTAAGTGGGAACTTGGCAGTATTCGAATAGACTGTTTTGAAAAACAACAACCCATAACTAAGGGTGTAAGTAGTAGTTCTTAGTTGGACCTAGGGCCTATATTATACAGTAATGCTTTTTTGAGCCTTTTTAAACATTTTAAGGTATACTAAAGAAAAGAACACACGGAGGAATAAATTATGAAAACAATTAGGACACAACTAAATGACCATGACTATGATCTTCTTAAAGTAAGAGCGGAACTTAGTCAAAAATCTATCGAAGAGATAACAGAAGAGTTGATTCATGATACACTTGCCAGAGAAGAGCAGGTGAAGACTAATGAAGTAAAAACAGAAAGAACATATAAAGATCATGACGAAACACTGATTGACAATGCTAATAAACCCGAAAACCAGTCCGTAACTCCACCTGAGATTGCTGGTGATATGGGTATAACAATTTAAAGAAAAGGATATCTCTGTATGATTGAATGATATCCTGCTAAGTTTAAAGATGTTAAAGTAGTGCTATTATTGTAACAGCTTGCCTTTCAGCCGCGGCTAGATAATTCTCAAGACTTCAAGACTAATCCAGAAATGTTTCTTCTTGAGAAAATAAAAGAAAAACTTTTAGTAAAATAAAACAAAGGCCACTCTCATAAGTGAGTGACCTTTGTTTTATTTTACACCAGCCATCAATTTGTCGATACGTGGTACATAGAAGAATAAGAGGAAACCAAAGACGATTGTTATAGTACCTACAATACCATAATAGGCAACTTCATTTCCAGGAGTATAAAACTTCACAATTTGTGCGTTAATAGCTTGGGCTGATGCGTTACTCAAGAACCAAATTGACATCATTTGTGCTTGGAAAGCTTTGGGAGCCAATTTAGTTGTAACTGATAAGCCAATTGGAGAAATAAGCATTTCACCAACAATTACGATAGCCCAACTAACAATTAGCCACATAGGGCTAACCTTAGCGTGAACTCCAAATAACATACCTGGTAACATCATCCAAACAAAGGACAGACCAGCTGCAATTAATCCGTAGGCAAACTTCTTAGGTGACGATGGTTGTTTACTTCCTAATTTGGCCCAAATCCATGCAAAGAAAGGAACATAAAGCATAATAAATAAAGGATTAATACTTTGAAAATATGATGATGGGAAATTAATATGTTGGCCAAACAGGTTAAAGTAGAGACGAGTTTGATCATCTGCGAAAAGAGCCAAGACCACAGAACCTTGCTCTTCAATTGACCAGAATAGAATTGAGGCAATGAAGAGTGGGATATAGGCCCAAACTCGCGACCGCTCAGTATCTGAAATTTTCTTACTACTTAAAATCTTAAAGAAGTAGTAGATTGGAATAACAATGGCAATAAAGGTAAAAATATTAATGACGCTATTGATGGTTAAAAGGTTTAGTAATTTAAGAATAACTATTAATAAAATAACCACAATACCACTAATTAAGGATTTTTTCTTTAAATCTTGTTTCTCAGCATCTGAGAGGGGATCCGTTGGATGTAAACTATCTTCTGAAAGGTATTTTTTACCATCTCGAACATATTGTAGTAAACCAAAGAACATCCCGATAGCTGCTAGAGAAAATCCTAGGTGAAAATTTATTTCCTGACCAAGATAACCAACAATAGCAGGTGCAATGAAAGCACCAAGGTTAATTCCAAAAACAAAAATACTGAACCCTGCATCGCGGCGTAAATCTTTCTCACCATAGAGGCCCCCAACCATTTCTGAGACATTGGGCTTTAAAAAGCCAGTCCCTAAAATAATTAAAGCAATTGAAACAAAAAGAGCTGTTTTCCCAAATGGCGTTGCTAATGCAATATGTCCTAACATGATAAGAATTCCACCATAAAGGACTGATTTGCGACTTCCGAGAATTCTATCACTAATATACCCGCCAATAATCGATGACAAATAGACTAGGGAACCGTAAATAGCCATAATAGAAGCAGCGGTTACTTTGTCAAATCCTAAACCGCCTTGACTGACACTATAATACATATAATAAAGTAAAATAGCACGCATACCATAGTATGAAAATCTTTCCCACATTTCTGTAAAAAAGAGAGTGGACAAACCACGAGGATGTCCAAAGAATGATTTTGTATCATTTGAATTCATCTCAATTATCTCCTTCATAATAACATCTTATAGCATACCTTAAATGAGGAATTATGTCAATTTTGTGAAAATTTTATAATATAAATTTTTCTTGCATAAATCCTTATATAAATAATAATTATTGATTACAAATAATTCTCAAAAATAAAAACCATTTAAGATTTTTACTTAAATGATCTTTTGAGAATAAATGGTGCAATAATGGTAGATAAAATAACAACTATAACCAAGGTAGAATATATTTGATTAGATATTAATTTTTCAGCCAAACCAATTTGAACGATAATCAGTGCCATCTCCCCTCGGCTTACCATTCCGCCACCGACTGTCAAAGAGTCCATTTTAGAAAATTGAAAGCCACGTGCTACTAAATAACCTGGCAATAGTTTTGTAAGAACTGCTAAAACAGTAAAAAGTAGGGTAACTCCAAGATTTGAAAGGATACCATTTAGATTTAATGGAAGTGCTATCGAAGCGAAGAAAATAGGGATAAAGAACATATAAGAAAGTTCAGAAATATCATGCATAATTTCTTCACCCTTGTGAGTTTGACCAATAGCTAAGCCGGCAAAGAAGGAACCAATAACAGCACTCATTCCGACGCTTGTTGCGAGTAGTGCCATACTAAAACAGATTAAAAGAGCCAAAAAACTATCTTTTTCAAAAAAACTAACCTTAAATGTTAAACGGTAAATAGCCGGAACAATATATTTAACTAAAACCATCAAAAATAATAAGAAAAGGGTTTGTCCGAGCATTTGCCAGATTAAATGGTTACTAGAACTCGTACCCTTCATGCTTGAGACAAAGAAACTTAAAAGAAGAACAGCAATAATGTCATCAGCCACAGCCGCACCGAGAATAACTGCACCCGTTTTGGTTTGAACTTTTTTATACTCTTGAAGAACTTCAACAGTAATAGAAACGCTGGTAGCTGCGAAGACGATTCCGTAGAAAATAGAAGTTTCCATTTCGTATCCCATTATTTTGGTGACCAAAAAGAATATTCCTACGGGAATGAGAACACCAGAAATAGCAACGGCTAAACTTGGTTTTAAATACCTTTTTAATAAGCCCAAATCAGCTTCAAGTCCAGCTAAGAACATAAGTAAGATGACCCCTAATTCTGATAGAAAATGAATAATCTCTCCTTGATGGACTAAGTTTAAGAGACTAGGTCCTATGATGATCCCGACTAGTAATTGTCCCACAACAGCTGGTATTGATAGCTTTTTTGATACTTCAATAGCCAAAAAACTGGCAATTAATATAATGGTAATCTGAAATAATTCTTGCATAAATCCTCCATAACTCTCCTAAATTGCATAAATCGTTACTATTATACCATGACTTGGTTAACAAACAAAGCTCTATGTTCCCGAAAGCTTTTTAAACCCAAAAAAACTCGAGTACTAGGACTCGAGTTTAAGAGAAATGAAAAGGGTTATTAGGATATTTATAATATAATCAATGAGCCTTAAATAAACCTTAACACCCTTAAGTATTATATTAAGGTAAGTTTCGTTATTATTCCCACTCAACTGTTGCAGGTGGCTTGCTTGTAATATCGTACACAATACGATTGACGTGATCAACTTCATTGACAATACGAGTTGAAATTTTCTTTAGGACTTCCCATGGAAGTTGGGCAAAATCCGCTGTCATACCGTCAATTGAAGTGATAGCGCGAATAGCAATAGTATAGTCGTAGGTCCGGCCATCCCCCATAACTCCTACGGAACGCACCCCTGTATTCACAGTGAAATATTGCCATACATCGCGATCAAGACCAGCTTTAGCAATTTCTTCACGAAGAATAGCATCTGATTCACGGACTGTTTCCAATTTTTCTTCCGTGATAGCTCCCATAACACGAATAGCTAAACCTGGTCCAGGAAATGGTTGCCGCCAAACAATATTTTCAGGCATTCCAAGTGCAATTCCAAGCTCGCGGACCTCATCTTTGAACAAAGTATTGAGTGGCTCAATCAGTTGGAACTGCATATCTTCTGGAAGGCCTCCAACATTATGATGGGATTTAATAGTTTGAGCTGTTTCTGTCCCAGATTCAATGATATCAGTGTAGAGGGTTCCTTGAGCAAGAAAATCTACGCCTTTAAGTTTACTTGCTTCATCGTCAAAGACGTAAACAAATTCATTTCCGATAATTTTCCGCTTTTTCTCGGGATCATCCACATTAGCTAATAAATCTAAGAATCTATCTTTAGCATCAACACGAATAATATTTAAACCAAATTTACCACCAAGCATACCCATAACTTGATCTCCCTCATCTTTACGAAGAAGACCGTGATCAACGAAGATACAGGTTAATTGATCGCCAATAGCTTTTTGTAAAAGCACACCAACTACAGAAGAATCAACACCACCAGAAAGACCTAATAGGACTTTTTTATCCCCAACAGTTTCTCTGATTTTTTCAATTTCCATTTCAATGAAATTATCCATTGACCAGTCCCCACGAGCACCACAAATGAAGATGGCAAAGTTTTTAAGGATATCGTTGCCATAAACAGAATGTCTTACTTCTGGATGAAATTGAATCCCATAGATATTTTTTTCTGTGTTTTCAATAGCAGCATAAGGACAGTCTACAGAATCACCTACTAAATGAAACCCATCAGGAATTTCTGTGACTGCATCACCATGACTCATGAGAACCAGCTGTTCTTCAGGAGTATCTGCAAACAATTTAGATTCTCTTCGAAGATTTAAGGTGGACTGACCGTATTCACGATGACCAGCTTGTCCCGCAGGAAGTACTTTTCCACCAAGTTTATGAGTAATGAGTTGCATACCATAACAGATTCCTAGGATCGGGATACCTAATTCAAAGATTTCTGGATCAATACCAAAAGAATTTTCTGCATAAACAGAATTAGGACCACCTGATAGGACAATACCTATAGGGTTAATCTCACGAAGTTCTTGAGCACTAATCTTATGGCTCTTTAGTTCAGAAAAAACACCAAACTCTCTAATGCGTCTAGCTATTAACTGATTATATTGACTACCATAATCAAGTACGATGATTTTTTGAAGATCTTTCAAAATTGAAATTTCAGTCATTGCAATCCTTTCATTTCCATTAGACTCTAGACTAATGATTTTAAACCTAATTGTAGCATATTTTTAAGAAAATGACATCAGAATTCCTTGATAAGCTATATGATTTTGGTAATTTCTTAACTTTAAATAATATTTCGGAATATAATTTCGTAAAAACTGTTTGTAAGTATTTTGAATTATACTTATAATCTAATGTAATAATTATCTTATTTTACCATATTACTCGATTAATTCTCTTAGAGTGTGGTAAAATAATATCTATATTAGTCATAAAATCATAGTTAGGGAGACACGAACATGTTACCAGCATATATCAAGATTCATGACGCCATCAAAAAAGACATTGACGACCAAGTTTGGGCAATTGGAGATCGTCTTCCCAGTGAGCGTGACCTCGCAGATCATTTTGAGGTTAGTCGGATGACTCTTCGACAAGCTATCACCTTATTGGTTGAAGAAGGTATTTTGGAAAGACGTATTGGTAGTGGTACTTATGTTTCCAGTCAAAGAGTCCAAGAAAAAATGAGAGGGACAACTTCCTTTACCGAGATTGTCAATTCTCAAGGGAAGAAGCCCTCTTCAAAACTATTGACCTACCAAAGACAATTGGCGTCAGACACGGAAATCAAAGAGCTTCAGTTAGAAGCAACAGATTATGTTATTCGGATGGAGCGTATTCGTTATGCTGATAATATTCCCTTAGTTTACGAAGTGGCTTCTATTCCCGAAAAATTTATAAAAGATGTTAAACGTGAAGATATCACTGAACATTTCTTTAAAACCTTGATATCTAATGGTTATGAAATCGGCAAAAGCCGCCAAACTATTTATGCTAAAACGGCCAGTGAGCGGATTGCTAGTTATTTAGCAGTAAATCGGGGACATGCCATATTAGCCTTGACCCAAGTATCCTATTTTACTAATGGAAAGCCGTTTGAATATGTGCGTAGCCAATACGTTGGTGATCGCTTTGAATTCTATCTGGAAAATAATTGAGTGAGAGTTTGTACACAAACTCTTTTTTAGTTTAACCACCTATAAAGGACAGCTATTAACTGATATCCTACTGTTATTATGCACTAAGATATGGTAAAATGAAAATTATGGAAATTGAAAAAACAAATCGAATGAATGCCCTTTTTGAATTTTATGCTGCACTATTAACCGATAAGCAAATGAACTATATTGAACTTTATTATGCTGATGACTATAGTCTAGCTGAAATTGCAGAAGAGTTTGGGGTTAGTCGTCAAGCGGTTTATGATAATATTAAACGAACAGAAAAGATTCTGGAAACCTATGAGATGAAACTACATATGTATTCAGACTATATTGTTCGTAATGAAATTTTTGATGAGATAATAACAAAGTATCCTACTGATAGTTATTTACAAGAGAAAATTTCCATATTAACAAGCATTGATAATAGAGATTAAGAGGAGTAGTTATGGCTTTTGAAAGTTTAACAGAACGTCTTCAAGGCGTCTTTAAAAATATTCGTGGAAAGAAAAAATTATCTGAGAAGGATGTTCAAGAGGTCACTAAGGAAATCCGCCTTGCCTTACTTGAAGCGGATGTCGCCCTGCCAGTTGTTAAAACTTTTATCAAACATGTACGTGAACGTGCGGTTGGTCATGAAATCATTGATACTTTAGACCCAACCCAACAAATTGTCAAAATAGTTAATGAAGAGCTAACTGGTATTCTAGGGTCAGAAACAGCGACAATTGAGAAAGCGCCGAAAATTCCTACAATCATTATGATGGTGGGGCTACAAGGGGCCGGTAAAACCACTTTTGCAGGGAAGTTGGCGAACAAGCTAATCAAAGAGGAGGATGCACGTCCTTTGATGATTGCAGCTGACATTTATCGTCCAGCAGCCATTGATCAATTAAAAACCTTAGGTCAACAGATTAATGTTCCTGTTTTTGATATGGGAACAGACCATTCAGCGGTTGAGATTGTTCGTCAAGGACTTTCTTTAGCAAAAGAAAATCGCAACGACTATGTTTTGATTGATACAGCAGGTCGTCTACAAATTGATGAAAAACTCATGACTGAGTTGCGAGATGTTAAGGCCCTAGCCAATCCAAATGAAATTCTGCTAGTTGTTGATAGTATGATTGGTCAGGAAGCAGCAAATGTCGCTGACGAATTCAACAAACAATTAGAAATAACAGGGGTTGTACTAACTAAAATCGATGGGGATACTCGTGGTGGAGCAGCATTATCGGTTCGCGAAATTACTGGTAAACCCATTAAATTTACAGGTACTGGTGAAAAAATCACTGATATCGAGACCTTCCACCCAGATCGGATGTCAAGTCGTATTTTGGGAATGGGTGACCTTTTAACATTAATTGAAAAGGCAAGTCACGAGTACGATGAACAAAAATCACTTGAATTAGCTGAAAAAATGCGCGAAAATACCTTTGATTTCAATGATTTTATTGATCAATTGGATCAGGTTCAAAACATGGGGCCAATGGAAGATTTGCTAAAAATGATTCCAGGTATGGCTGGAAATCCAGCTCTCGCTAATATCAAAATTGATGAAAAGCAAATTGCTCGTAAACGTGCCATCGTTTCTTCAATGACAAAAGCAGAGCGTGAAAATCCTGACTTACTCAATCCAAGTCGTCGTCGTCGCATCGCAGCAGGCTCTGGTAATAGTTTTGTTGACGTTAACAAATTTATCAAAGATTTTAACCAAGCTAAAGCAATGATGCAAGGGGTAATGTCTGGAGATATGAACAAGGCGATGAAACAAATGGGAATTGACCCTAGTCGCATGCCAAAAAATATGCCAAATAGTAGTGGTGCTAATATGCCTGATATGTCAGCATTAGACGGTATGATGGGCGCAAGTGCAATGCCTGATATGGATATGAGTCAACTGTTTGGTGGTGGTCTCAAAGGGAAAGTTAATGAATTTGCTATGAAGCAGGTTATGAAACGTCAGGCTAATAAAATCAAAAAAGCTAAGAAAAAGCGGAAATAAATTTCCATTTAACAAGAAGTTTAACTAGCTTCAGGAATAAAAGAGATAGGTAACTTAACTCTCAAATGCTAAGCGTTTTGGGAAACAGTCGTCCTCTCTCTTTTTTGATTACTTAACTATATCCTCTCATCTCTAAAGGGACATTGTTTTGCTAAAAAGCTTAGTTTTATTAAAATGTTACTTTGTTTAGTTTTATTTAAGAAAATTTAATTATTTTTATTTATAATCAATCTAAAAAAGGAAAACAAAGCCTATTTAATGCTTTAAGCTTTTGAGGGACTTATAGGTTTGATTATTTAAAAGTAAGAAATCAATTTTGTAGCCCTTTAATATTGAATTCAAAGGACGTTTATTACTAAAGGAAGATAACATTATGCTAAAAAAATTCATGAGTCATCTAGGGCTTTCCTGGCTAACCATACTATTTATTCTCCCCTTCCCCTTTTTATATACTTTAAACAACGGATTAAGAAAACTACATGTTCATAGTAGTCTTGGAATATTGTTAGGCGCCTTAGCTTATGTATGGATGCTAACGGCAATCTATATTGCTACTAAACCTAAATGGATAGATCGGTGGGTGGGACTTCCCAGTGCTTACCTGATCCACGGTATAGTAGCTCTTTTGGCGCTTTTTTTATCCTTTTTTCATAAAGAATTAGATTCGTCGCAAGGATTGATTAAGTGGACTGGAGATTTTGCTTTTATTATTTTCTTAGGATTATCAGCTTATTCTTTGATATTTATGGCTGGCTGGTTAACAACTCGTATTGTTCTATTACAAAACATCAAATTTTTCTTAGAAAAACTGTTTAAGCATGAACTTTCAGTATGGTTACACCGACTCAATGTAGTAGCAGTGGTATTCATTTTTATCCATATCCAATTAGTTCACTATATTGTTAACATTTACCCCTTTGTAATTCTGATTTGGTTTTACACTATCTTTGTATTATGCTCATATATGTGGTTTCATTTTAAGCCTAATGCTCACGGAATTAGAGCCAATTTACTGTTCAATCATGAAATTGCTCCAAATACTAGAGAGCTAGTGATTCAACTTCCCCCAAATTCTAGTTTGAAGTTTCGACCAGGTGATTTTGCTTTTATTTCTTTTCCGGATGTTTTTCAAATGGCAGAGCCCCATCCTTTTTCTTTAGCCAGGGCACCGGGGAAAAATGGTAAATTATTTTTTGCTATCCGAGGTGATGGCGACTTTACCAAACAATTGGCTCTTATTCCAAACAATTCACTAGTTCGTATCGATGGTGACTTTGGTAAATACCAATCTATCATTAATCTTTTTAAACCTAAGCAATTAATTATTATAGGTGGAGGTATAGGAGTAGTTCCTTTATTTTCAGTGGCAGAGGGGAATCCTGATATCTCAGTTAACTTTTTTTACACAGTCAAAAGCCAAGAGGAATTGATTTATAAAGAGAAACTCTTAGACCTGCAGAGACGTCCCAATACTAATGTTTATTACCAAGTTGGTCGCTTTAGCGAGGAGCACATCTTAGGATATTTACCTCAACATACTAAAAACTGTGTTTTTCTTATAGGTGGTCCTGTCAGTATGGGCAGATACTGGCAAAAGGTAATTCAAGCTAGGGGTGTTAATCCTGAACGAATCTACTATGAAGAATTTTCTTGGTAATATAAAAAGAGCTTTAATTTTTTGAGGAAAGCTCTTTTTATATTGCTATTTTCTCTATTTAGCTTTTAAACTTCCAAGGGCATAAAATTAGCAATGATTTTACCAATAATACGTGGATTTTCATCGAAAGGAGCGAACTTATCTGAATATTTTTTATTTAGAGAAACCAGCCGTAAACCGTTCTCTTCTCGATAGACCTTTTTTATATAAGTCTGTCCATCCCATTCAACAGCATAGATTGCTCCATCATAGTCAAAACCTTCTTGTTTTATAAGAACAACTTCACCATTAAGGTAAGTCGGTTCCATAGAATCTCCAAAAACCCAAGAAGCAAAATCATAGTCCAATTGCTCATCGTAGAAGACTTCGTCATAGTTTCCATCACCAAAATAAGAAAAGCCACCACCTGCAGAAAGACTCTCGTAGACACGATAACGATAAAGTTTCTTTTTAGGAGTAGATATAGCAATGACTTTACTTTGCTTTGCTAACAACGTCTGAGAAAAGGTCACTACCTTTTTTTGGTTATCGCTATTCAGCTGTTTATAAGGTATGAGGATAGTAGAGTAAGAATTGAAATAATCTTCTGAAACTCGAAAAATAGCAACTAATTGTGCTAGGTGTTTCTGATTAGGATTATTTTTGCCTTGCTCCCAATTAGAAATAGTCATTTTACTGACCCCTATTTGATCACTGAGATTTTCTTGACTCATCTTTTCTTTTTGACGGATAGCTTTTAATTGTTTTCCTGAAAACATACTCATGACTCCTTTAGTAAAGTTATAACTTTACTAAAGAGTATAGCAGATATTTTTCCATGTGACAAGTTTTTTTACAGTCAAAAATGAGTATATTTTGACAATTTCACTAATTAGTCGTATGATGAAAATAACTTATTTTCGTGAATTTTTCATCATATTTATGGAAAAGTTTGTGAATATGCAAATAAATGACAGGAGTCCATTATGCTAACTATTGCTTACATTGGAAATGGAAAAAGCGCTAACCGTTATCACATGCCCTTCTCAACCCAATTGAAAGATATTAAAATAAAAACGATTTATTCTCCAACCCCAAGTCCTTGGGAACCCCTTCCTGGAGTTCTTTATACAAATAAAATTGAAAATGTCTTAGAAGACCCAGAGATTCAATTAGTTGTCCTTTCAGTTCCTCCTTCAGCCCATTACAGTCTTGCCAAACAATGCTTACTAGCTGGCAAAAATACTTTAGTGGAAAAACCATTTACAGAGACAGCCGCTGAAGCTAAAGAATTATTTAAGCTTGCCAAAGAAAGAGGACTTTTTGTTCAGGCTTATCAAAATCGCCGTTTTGACTCAGATTTCTTAACTGTTCAAAAAGTTATTGATAGCGGTGTTTTAGGAGATATTCTCGAGGTAGAAATGCATTTTGATTATTTCCGTCCAGAAATTCCAGAAAGTACAAAGGAATATTCGATTAATACAAGTTATCTTTATGGGCATGCTTGCCATACCATCGATCAAGTCCTTTCTTACTTTGGTATGCCAGAATCTGTTCATTATGACGTTCGTCAATTGTTAGGTAAAGGTCGTATGAATGATTACTTTGACTTGGACTTTTACTACGGTCCTAAAAAAGTGTCCATTAAATCAAGTTATTTCCGTATTAAGGAACGGCCAAGTTTTGTCGTTTATGGTAAAAAAGGGATGTTTGTCAAAGAAAGTAAAGACCGACAAGAAGATGATTTAAAGCGTTTCTATATGCCTACTAATCCCGACTTTGGCATGGATAGCCCTGAGCACTATGGTACCCTTACTTATATTGATGATCAAGGTCTCTATCATGAAGAGAAGGTAATCTCAGAAGTGGGGAATTATGCTCGTATGTATCAAGCTGTCCATGATAGTATTATTCACGGTAAAGAAAAAATTGTCAAAGACGAAGAAACTATTCGTCAAATTGAAATAATCGAAGAAGGTATTCGTCACATGAATAAAGGCTAATAGCTAAAAAGTTTCTACTCAGTTTATTGATATAATAGAAGCAGAAAATTTGGAGATAAAAATGCAATATGATGTTAGTTCTGTTGACCAGTATCTAAGTGCTCTGCCAGAAGATCGGCGACAAGTAATTAATAAACTTAGACAGGTTATTAAAGGTAATTTACCCGACACATATGAAGAGAAATTACAGTATCAAATGATCGCCTATGTAGTTCCCAGAAGGTTTCTTCCAAATGGCTACCATTGTAATCCAGAAGATAACCTATCTTTTATCACTATTGGATCACAAAAAAATCATGTTGCCATTTACCACAATGGTATTTACATGTTTGAGTCTGTTAGAAATTGGTTTTTGCAAGAATATCCCAAACATCTGAAAACGAAGCCTGATATTGGTAAATCTTGTATCCGTTTTAAAAATATAAAAACGATTCCTTATGATTTAATTGCTGAGCTTTGTCAACAAATCAGACAAGAAGAATTCATTGCTACCTATCAACAAACGACTAAGACATAACTGGATAATAGAGCAAGCTTGTTTTTTAAAAATACTAGCTTTAAAAATAAAGAATATCTTAAAGGAGAAAACCATGTTCACTGATACATTTTTAGAAGTACTCAAGTACGAAGGTCCAGTTTCCATTACTTCTTGGGGGAAAGGAGACCCCCACGTTACTTGTACTTGGAATAGTTATTTAGTTCTTAAAAAAGACAATATTATCCTCATTCCTGCAGCAGGAATGAG
This sequence comes from Streptococcus porcinus, assembly GCF_900475415.1. Classification (NCBI taxonomy): domain Bacteria; kingdom Bacillati; phylum Bacillota; class Bacilli; order Lactobacillales; family Streptococcaceae; genus Streptococcus; species Streptococcus porcinus. The sequence continues at coordinate 1,053,097 of NZ_LS483388.1, read as the reverse complement.
AAGTACTGAAGAAGATATTGCCATTAATAATCAGCTAATTCTAACCCTAGCTGCGCGCGATGTTGAAGGATTCAATGGTTATCAAGGGACGGGATTTAGAATCAGCGGTAACGCAAGCTTTATCACAGAAGGTCCATACTTTGAAGAAATGAAGGAAAAATCCCCTTTTATTAGGAGTGTTTTACAAGTTGATGTTATTACTCTTAAACAATTGCTTTGAGCCCAAAGAACTAGAAAAAGAACGGTAGGAAAGACTCCTCTACCGTTCTTTTTCTAGTTCTTTGGATAAAGTTAATTTACGGATATAGTGTCCCATATAGTCGGATCGGAAGTAAATAGCATAAAGACTATTTAAGATGAAGAGTATAGATTCTTCAGTTGAGAAATTAGCAATTTTTCTATGTTTATCTTCACGAGTACAAATTGTAAAGAAGGCATCCGAATTGTCTTTAAGATAAGTGCCAAAGTGACTAGATAGACCAACGATAAAAATACCCCGCTCTTTTAATAGTGGCAGGTGTTTTAAGGTCTCGCTTGATTCAGAAGTTCCAGAGTAGGAGATAAGAATTGCTACATCGCCTTTTTTTAGAGAAGCTGTCATTAAACCAAACTCGCTAGTGCAAGCTACCTCAACTATTTTTCCTAGTGTCAACATTTTACGACGAAATAATTGAGCAATGTAATCGTTGGGACTTAGACCAAAAACAATGATACGTCCAGCTTTCCCTAATTCTTGCCCTACTCTTTCTAAAGCTTCAGTAGACATCTTATCGGCCGTATCTTGAATACTTTCTTTCGCAATAGTAGCAATTTTTTGAATGATTGCCTGGCTAGAGTCTTCTTCTTGGAAAGGAAGATTATGGTCAATGTCTGAATAGTGGGCGTCAGAATAAAAACGCTCAGATAAAAGAGCTGGTAGAAAATCGGTCCATCCTTTGTAACCTAAAGCTTGGGCAAAGCGAACAATACTAGACTTAGAACTATAGCTAAGTTTAGCTAGGTCATCAAGACTAATTCGCTCTATTTCCCCTAAATGTTCAATGATTGTCTGAGCTATGATAGCTTTGGAAGATTGCTCATTTTTAGCCCAAAAGCTAATTTTTTCTAACATAGAATCGACCTCTCTTTAAGATATTTTAGTCTCAATAGTACAAAGACTTAAAAGTGAAACCGCATACCAAGTGTATCGAAAAATCCCTCATTTGTCTAGAAACAGTCTTAAGCCTAACTACCGTAAATTTAATTACCATCTAAGTTGACGGCTATATCACTGTCAACTTAGATGATGATAGTAATAGATATGCTAAAGAGAGGAACTTTGATAAGAGTAATAGAGTAAGTAATGCTTTTTTCTTGACTTGTCACAACTCTTATGGCATTATAAAGATATAAGTTAATTAGAATAAATCTAATTAAGAAAACTAGAAGGAGGAACTCACAATGACATTTGACTATAAGGATCACGGCAAAGAAAAGTATATCGTCAACATTGAAGATTATACCAAAGAAAATGAAAACTATCGGACAACTATTTGGACTGGTGAAAAACTTCAAGTTACTTTAATGGCTATCCAACCAGGTGATGATATTGGTCTTGAAGTCCATAAGGGTATTGATCAATTCTTACGTATTGAAGAAGGTAAGGGTCTATGTCAAATGGGTGATGCCAAAGACAACTTAACTTTTAAACAAGAAGTTTCAGATGATGATGTGATTCTGGTGCCCGCTGACACTTGGCATAATGTCACTAATATAGGTGACGAACCTCTGAAAATCTATTCAATCTACGCCGGCCCTGATCATGTGCCTGGAACTATTCATAAAACACATGAGGACGCTAAAAACGACCCAAATGAAGATTGATATTAAATCATATGCAATTGATAGGTTTAAAAATATACCTTGACTGGTCTCTAACTAGTCAAGGTTTTTAATATTAAATTGGTGATTATTTTCTCATCTTTGCAGGGAAATTTTCCCTCAATAATACAAAGTCATGATATACTTAAAAGAAGGATATCATAAAAAGGGCAATTTTCCAGACCCCCTTAAAGCTTTTAAAAGATTTCTGCCGAGCCCAAAATCTATCCTATTACAATCTTATTTTAGGAAATTTAATATTAATGACAACAGATAAATACAATAAACGTGTACTAGAGGTTGCGACGCTAGCTGGGATGACCATGCTTGAAGCAAATGCTGAATGTTATCGCGTTGAGAATACTGTATCTCGCATTTTACAGGTTAGCCATCAACCGATAACAGAAGTTTTTGCTAATACAACTGGCCTCTTTATTACCTTAGATGGTCCAGACTTAGATGAGCCAATAACCTTCATTAAACGTATTACACGAAGGGATACAAATCTCCGAAAAATCCACATTGTTAATCAAATTTCTAGAGATCTGACCAGTGGAAAAATGTCAATTGAAGATGCCTATGCAAAACTCCAGCATGTTGATGGAAAAAATTATTCTCCAAAGCTTATTTCTTATTCAACCTTGTTATTAGTATTATCCTTTGCCATTTTGCTTGGGGGACAAACAACCGAAATTTTACTTTCGCTAGTAGCAGCTGTTTTACTGTTATTTTCTTACAGGTTAAAGGATTTTTTCCAACTTAACGATTTTATTTTCGGGACAGTAGCAACCTTAATCGTAGCCACTCTTATTCCACTTATTATTCATTGGTTAGGAAAAAGCAATAGTTCCTTTGATATTGTTGTTATATCAGTACTAATGCCTCTATTTCCAGGAACAGCATTCACAAATGGCTTTAGAGACTCTTTCAAAGGAGATTATGGGGCAGGTGTTTCAAAAATTGTAGAAGCCTTAATCATTGCTATTAGTTTAGGAGTGGGAGTAGCATTGGGACTCTTTATTGCGAAAGGAATTTTGTCATGGCTATAATTTTACAAATTATAGGGGCTTATGTGGCGACTATAACATCCGGTATTATTTTGGAAATCCCACGTCATCTTGTTTTTCAAACAGGATTCATTGGAGCTTCAGGCTATACTGTTTATTTACTTACCTTACCCTATTCCGATAATGCTTTAGCAACCCTATGTGGTGGCCTAGTAATCGCCTTCTTATCACAACTGGCAGCAAGATTCTTAAAGTCTCCAGTAACAGTTTTCTATATTCCAAGTTATTTCCCATTAGTCCCAGGAGCCGGGGTCTATAAAATTGCTTATTTTTATATCCAAGGAAATAGTCATCTTGCTGGGAAAAACTTTATTGAATCTATGTTGGTTTCAGGAGCAATTGCATTATCTGTTTTCTTAGTTGATTCATTCCTAGAAATCTACAATACTTTAAAATCTAAACGTTTAAAAAATAATTAATCAAGACATAACGACAAGTATTTTAATTGCTGTGTCTTGATTGCTTAGGCTAATGGTTGGGAATAAGATCTCATAACATCTAATATCTTTCCGAAAAATTGTAATTTTCTTGAAAAATATGCAAGAGTATGCTATGCTTCTATTGTAAGGAATTCTTATAAAATCTAGAAAATAATACAATAAATGAGGTTATCAAAACAATGAGACGTGAACTGCTTTTAGAAAAAATTGAAGAATACAAAGCAATAATGCCCTGGTTTGTATTAGAATATTATCAATCGAAATTGTCCGTGCCATATAGTTTTACAACCTTATATGAATATCTTAAGGAATATAAACGCTTTTTCGATTGGTTACTGGACTCTGGTATCTCAAATGTACCTAAAATTGCTGATATTGAACTCCATACTCTAGAACAGTTAACCAAAAAAGATATGGAAGCATTTGTCCTCTACTTGCGAGAAAGACCTTCACTTAATACTTACTCAACTAAAGAAGGCGTTTCACAGACAACTATTAACAGAACGTTATCGGCACTATCTTCACTTTTTAAGTACCTAACTGAAGAGGTCGAAAACGATCAAGGAGAACCCTATTTTTACCGTAATGTGATGAAAAAAGTTGCTACCAAAAAGAAAAAGGAAACTTTAGCATCCAGAGCTGAAAATATCAAGCAAAAGCTTTTTCTAGGTGAAGAAACCATGGAGTTCCTCGAATATATAGATTATGGATATGAAAACAATCTATCTAATCGGGCCAAATCATCTTTCCGAAAAAATAAGGAACGCGATTTAGCTATTATCGCCCTACTACTCGCTTCAGGTATCCGTCTATCAGAAGCGGTAAACTTGGATCTAAAAGATGTTAACCTTAAGATGATGGTTATTGAAGTGACAAGAAAAGGTGGTAAAAGAGACTCCGTAAACGTTGCTAGTTTCGCTAAGGCGTATTTAGAAGCCTATTTAGAGATTCGCAAAAAACGTTACAAGGCTGAAAAACAGGACCAAGCCTTCTTTTTAACAGAATATCGAGGAATTCCTAACCGTATCGACGCCTCAAGTATCGAAAAAATGGTAGCAAAATATTCACAAAACTTCAAAATTCGTGTCACTCCCCATAAATTAAGGCATACGCTGGCAACCAGATTATATGATGCTACAAAATCTCAAGTACTTGTCAGTCATCAACTGGGGCATGCCTCTACACAAGTTACTGACCTATATACCCATATTGTCAATGACGAACAAAAGAATGCCTTAGATAAACTTTAAGATAACATAATTATAGTTATGTAAATAAATAATAAAGACTGACTCCCCATATATTTTTGAGGAGTCAGTCTTTATTAAAAAATGCGAAGATGACCAAAATCTTCTGCTAAAAATCAATTGATGTTCCAACACCTTTCTCCAGTGCTCTTTCAACAATTCGTTGAGCTGTAACAACATCAAATACAGCAGAACCTACACTTTTAAATACCGTGATGTCGCTTTTACTTTGTCGACCCAAAATTCTTCCCAATAACAATTCACCCAACTCACCTGAATAATCTGTAGGAGTGAGTAGGCCTTCGTTGATAGGAGCTTGAATATCTCCCGCTTCTGCTAAGACAGCATCTGTGGTATCAAATAAAACGGTATTTGCTCTAATCAGTAATTCTTTAGGAAGTTCAAACATCTCCGGTGTATAAGCGCCAATACCGTTAATATGGGTACCTGGACCAATATCATTAGCGTCAAAAGTATTATTTTTAGATGTTGTAACAGTTGTTACAATATCAGAATTCGCAACAACTTCTTTAGCAGAGTCAACAGCATACACACTCGTGTGAAAGGTATCTCTAATATCATTCGTTAATTTTTCAGCAAATACCACTGCTCGATTATAATCAATATCAAATACTTTTAATTCATCCAATTTACGAGCAGTCATCATTGCAAGAGCTTGCTGATAAGCCTGCCCTCCAGTTCCGATGAGTCCAGCTATCTTAGCTTCTTTGTTTGCTAATTCTTCTGTAGCAGCCCCTTGAATGGCAGCAGTCCGTAATTGAGTCAGATAAGTTCCATCCAGAACTGCTGAGACAATTCCTGTTTGAGGATCAAGTGTTACCATGGTAGCAGGGACTGAAGGTAACCCTTTGTTAATATTATCAGGATAAACAGAGACAATCTTAACTCCTAATGATTTCTCCATACCACTGGTAACTGCTGGCATGTAAAGACTTTGCCCATTATAATCTGTCACCTCTAGATTCGTCCTCAATGGGACAATTGAATGTCCCTCGGTGTAAATCTTGCTGGCTTCTTTAGCTACTTTGATTGCTTCAGCCATTGAAAAACACTGTTCCATATCATTTTTACTTAAAATTAACATACAACTCCTCCTCACTCACTTTTCAGCATGCCATAAGCACTATAAAGTAGAATAAATGCAACAAACCATTGAAGAACAGATACATTTAAACTTGTTACAAGAAATACAGCACAAAGAACACCTAAAACACCAAAAGTGGAGGTAAATAATGTGATTTTACGACTGTATTCGCCTGACTTAACAAATTGTAAACTACCTACCGGTACTGAAAATGTTGCTGATCCCATCATAATAGGGAAGGCTACCGCAGGGTTTAAGCCCAGTAAATAGACCGTAATCATTGTTAATGCATAAGAGCCAATGCCGATATTATTTAAAGCTCCAAAAACTGCAAGGGATACTGCTGCAACGACGAGTTTTATACCTGTCAATGCAGTGGCAGTTCCGCCACCTGGAAGAAGGCCAAATTTACCTCCAAAGATAATGAGGGCAGCAATAATCATACCGATTCCAATTGAATATTTTAGCTGTTTAGCTGGCAACTGAACAGCAATTTTAGCACCAAAATAAGAACCAACCATCTGACTTAGAATACACACAATCAAAGTCATGATGGAAACCTTAATACTGGTGATATAGGCTAAAGCCATAACTGCTACCGGTATTGTGCACTGTGTGTTTAAAGTGCCTGGCAGTTTTTTAACACTTGTCCAATTTAGCTTAGGATAAAGACTAGTACTGATGGCAAAGTCAGAAATTCCAAGCGTTGATAAAAAGAAAATAATCAAACTGCTGATGGGTAAGATGCTCGTTTTTGCCGGTTCGGCCATAACTTCCCTTTTATGAGAAATTAAATCTTTAACAAAAATAAATCCAAAATAAAAGTTGATTGAAATAATAAGAAAAAGTAAGATGTTTTTAAAAGACATGATGGTATTCTCCATTAAAATTAGAAAATTTTTCGTATACCTTCAAAGTCGTTTCCATAAGCTTGAGACAGTTTATCTCCATGTTCTTGTATAATTTTCAATGTATAAGCATCATGTTTCACATATTCTTTAGCCAAGATTAACATAGCTAGATTATGAGTCCAAATAACATCACAGTTATGTTCCAAAGTACCAAAAAGAACAATACTATCATCACTGATAAGATTAATCCAAGAACCTCCCATATCTTTGATTTTTTCATTTTCAAATCCATGAGTATAAAAACGCTTAAAAGGAAGGGAATAATGACCACCTTTACTAAATAAAATACAAACGAAAACTTGTAATCGGGCCTCTGCTTGTGTTAGAGCTTGAATAATAGCAGGACTTAAGCTGTCCTCCCAGATTTGGATATAGAGACTTTCTTTAGCGTGTTCAATAATATACAAGATTTTATGTTGCACTGCCTCCATATTCTCAAGTTGCCATAATAAAGCATCATTTTCCTTTGACTTTATATTAGATAAGTGATGATCCAAATAGTGGATATCTTCAAAAGTAGTCTGTTTAAGCATGCTAACAAACTCTTCTGTTGAAATGGCAGAGTAAATTTTTGGTTCACTTTTATTAACTAATACGACACCCTTTTTTACTAAAGTTTCCAAATAATTATAAACTTTAGATCTAGGGACACCAGACTTCTTACTCACTTCATACCCAGTCATTGACCCATTTTCGACCAAACTCAGGTAAATTTTAGTTTCAGATTCTGTATAGCCGAATTGTTTCATTTTATCAACCAGCATAATTTCTCCTTCTCTATTTATAGTAGCTACTTACAGTAACTACTATATTCTCGGAAAATCGTTTTGTCAATAGATTTTGTGATTTTTTTATCAATATGTGTCAAAAAATGATATTTAGGATCACGGAGATCTAAAAAAGAGGATTCTATTTACGAATCCTCTTTTTTAATTGTTTGAAATTCAAGTACAAGTTACAAGGCTTTTAAATTTTTTTCCGCAGGAGAAATCTTGACATTAGTGCCCTTATCAATTCTGCTATCAATCTTAATATCGAGATTTAATTGACTGAGAATATTTTTAGTCATAAAAAGACCCAAACCTGTAGCTTTTTGGTGTTCATGACCATTATAGCCTGTAAACCCTTCTTCAAAAAGACGTGGTAAATCTTCTTTTAGTATTCCAATACCACTATCGGATATTTTAATACCGTCCCTTAAATAAATTCGAATCTGACCTCTCTGATAGGAATATTTAATAGCATTATCAATCACTTGAAGTAATGCAAAACGTAACCATTTTTTATCTGATACAACTTGCCATTCACCGGTCAATTTAATACTTATTTCCTTAGTAAAGCAAATAGGGCTCATCTCTTTTAAAATACTTTTAACAATATCACTAACCTCAATGACCTCAAAACGGAAATCGTCTTTGTTTTGGGTAAATTTAAAATAACTTAGCAATTGGTTTAAATAATTTTCAAGATAGAGGAGCTGGTTCTGTAAATCATGAGGAGTAACTTGGTTCGTTTGAACCATTAAGGAGAGGGCTGAGAGAGGAATTTTCATTTGGTGTGACCAAATTTTGATAATTGCAGCTAGTTCTTCTTGTTTTTTCTTTTCTTGGCGCAAACTCTCATATTGGGTTGACATAAGATTGCTGATTAATTTATTATAAGCTTTTTCACTCGGTTTCTTTAACTCGTCGAGTTCTGTTACATAAATAAATTCTTGTAATATTTGTATTTTCTTTCGAAATTGGACATAAGTTAGAATAGTTATAATCCATACTACACTTACAGAAATCAGACTAGCAGTAAAAAAGTAAATAAATGGTAAATGATAGAGATAAAAAACCAGTAAATATAGGCCTATTAATAGTAAAAATTGCACATACCAAATTCTGTATTCTTTTAGAAATAATCGAATCATTGCAATAAATATCCTACTCCCCTCACCGTATGAATATAATTAAAATCAATATCTGTCAGTTTTTTTCGTAACCGAGTCATATTAACATTCAAAGTATTTTGATCAATAAATTGGTCACTTTCCCACAAAGCCTTTAAAATCTTTTCTTTACTAACAATTGTTTCTTGATTAGTCAATAATAAAGAGAGAATCTTATGTTCAGTCGGTGATAGAAAAATTTTCCAATCATTCTTAGTTAATGATCCATCAAAATGCAACTGATATCCCTTATAAGAGAGGCTATCTGTCGCGAATTGGTTTACTCTTCGTAAAAAGGCGGTGATTTTAGCATCTAATATGGTTAAAGAAAATGGTTTAGTAATATAGTCATCTCCTCCCATGTTTAATGCCATAACAGCATCCATCTCATCGTTTGAGCTAGAAATAAAGATAATAGGCGTCGTCAAGTATTTACGAATCTCTGTCGTCCAATAAAAACCATTAAAAAAGGGCAAAGTAATATCCATTAGAATTAAATCTGGTTTGTAGCTTAAAATTTCCTCTTTGATGTCTCGAAAATTGCTGACGCTCAGTACTTGATAATCTTTTTGTAAATGGGATGTTAAAAGTGAGACAATAGTAGTGTCATCTTCCACAATATAAATTTTTGCAAGGTTTTTCATAACTTTATTTTACCAAAAAAGTAGCGAAATTTCGCTACTTCTTCTATCTCTCTATGATATTGTAGTATGTTCGACTCGTTAAACGATAAATTATGAAGTAAAGCCAGATAATAATAATAATCGTTATAGCACTAACCATGTAAATCATCGGATTATTGGTCACACCAAAAAGGAGCAGCATCTGTTTTAACATGACAAGAGCCACAGCGAAATGGAGTACAGCAAAAGCAATTGGTGTAAAAAAGACTAAAAACAGTTGAGAATTGATTGTTTGTTTGACTTGTTTGGTACTCATTCCCACTTCTTGAAGAATCTTATAAGCTTTCTGATCAAGATGACCTTCAGTAAATTGTTTGTAGTATATAATCAAAGCCGCTCCAAGTATAAAGCTTAAACCTAAGATAAAGCCGGTAAAAAGGAAACTACCAAAAATAGCATAAAATTCTTTTTTAAATTGAGTTCTTTCCTCCAAATGTCCCACATATTGGCCTTTAAAGCTTAAAACACCTTTCTTATCCAAGACTTTTGAGATTTCCTTTTTCGACAAGTCTCCCATCACAACATAACTAGGCTCAACAGGGTACTTAGGAAATTGATTGTAAAGCTTAAGGATCCTATCCAATACTAACTGATCCTTTACTACAATAACAGAAGGATTATAGGTATTTACAGCTTCTGGGTGGGAAACTGATTTGAGATTTTCTTTAACGTCAAAGGATTGTCCTAGTAGGGTAATTTTTTGGAAGCGACTGTCACCCTTTTGTTTGTAAAAGAGAATCTGGCCTTGTGCAAGGTCGGGACCTTTGTTGCCAAGTGCTTTAAAATCATCAGCCGTAATGAGGTAAGAATAAGATAAGTTACCATAATTAGGATTTTTAAGATCGGCCTCTGTAACTGTCATCTCTGTACCACTCCCTAATGGGAGCGTAATCATAGCACTAGTATAACGAGTAAACTCCTTGGCTTGACGATTTAAAGGCTTTAAAAATGCCTGATCGAAATTCTTTTGTAATTCTTTTTCATTTTTACCTATAATACTTATTTTAGTGTTTTTAGGAAAAATCATTTTAGTTTGATATTCTATATTACTATATAAAGCCGTTGTCGTAGCTATTGCAATAAAAGCCATTACTGCTAGCAAGGTAATATTTGCAAGACCAACAGCATTTTGCTTCATTCGGAAAATCATTTGTGATGTTGAAACGAAGTGTTCTGGTTTATAAAAATAAGCTTTCTGATTTTTCTTATACTTTAGATACCATGTCATAAATGAAATATAGAAGAGATAAGTTCCAACGATGACAAAAAGCACAGCAATAAAGAAGCGAAATAATACTGCAAGAGCTGCTAATTTGGTAGAGGTAATTGAAATGTAATAACCGATACTAATTGCTATAATAGCTAAACTAGCTAATATGACATTTCCCCTAGGCTCTTTTTCACCTTGCTCTTGATCTCTAAAGAGCATTAATGGCGAAGTTTTTCTAATTTTTACCAGACCCATTAGCGTAAGTACTACAGAAATTAAAGCAAAAATCAAACTTGTTATCGCAAAAGCACTACCATTGACTTGCAATTGTAGCTGATTGTAATGGATTAAATTGACAAAGACAAGGTAAAAAAGGTGTGAAAAAATAAAAGAAGCAAAACATCCGATGGCCACAATGGCTAAATACATTATCCATAATTCAAAGCTTAGCACTAATCCTATTTGTTTCTTATTCATACCTAGAATATTGTAGAGTCCAAATTCACGACTTCTTTGTTTTAGTAGAAAATTGTAACTATAAATTTCCATGATTGTAGCAAATATAGTCAAGATAATTGCTGCTAATCCTAAAAGGATTTTTCCGTTTTGCATATTTCGAGACAGAGGACTAGTCATGATAATGGTCACAATATTATTTAACATAAATAGGACCGTACTGGCCAATAAAAATGGAGCCACTACTACTTTTGATTTGTTGAGATTATTCCAAGCTAACTTGAGGTAAAACATGTCACTCACCTCCTAACAAACCAGTCATGGCTAAGGAAATATCTTTACTAAATTGTGCATTACTTTTTTCACCACGATACATTTGATGGAAAATACGCCCATCTTTAATAAAAAGCACTCGTTTAGCATGACTAGCCGCAGTCGCTGAATGAGTAACCATTAAGATTGTCTGTCCATCCATATTAATATCTTCAAAAAGATCCAATAAATCCTCTGAATTACGATAGTCTAAAGCAGCTGTGGGTTCATCCGCTAAAAGTAATTTAGGATTAGTGATTAAACTTCTTGCAATGGCTACCCTTTGCTTTTGCCCTCCTGAAATTTCAAAAGGTCGTTTATCTAATAATTCTTCTATGCGAAGTTTTGGAGCAATCTGGTCTAAACGCTGACTCATTTCTTTATAGGGTTTTCGATCTAGAACCAAAGGTAGAAAAATATTATCTCTAATTGACAGGGTATCTAAGAGGTTGAATTCTTGGAAAACAAATCCTAAATTATGTAAACGAAAGTGAGCTAAGTGGTTTTCTTTTATTTTAGTAATATCTTCGCCATTTAGCAAAACTGCTCCACTGGTTGGTTTTTCTAAAGTAGCTAAAATATTTAATAGCGTTGTTTTCCCTGAACCAGACTCGCCCATAATTGCAATAAACTCACCATTATCAATTTTAAAATCGATATCTTGTAGAGCTCTCGTCTCTTCTTTTGAAAATCGTGTACGAAAAACTTTTTCCAAATGTTGTATATCTAATAGCATAGCTTTTTACTCCTTGTATCATTATATCTTTTTTTAAAAGGGGTGTACCTTATTTCTCTTTTATTATAACCTTTGTAAAACCCAGTTATACTTACAAGCTGTGCCTGAAAACTTACAATTTTGTAAGTTTCTTTGACTGAAAAAAGACCACCTTCTGCTATAATAGAGTTAAGAAAAATTCGAGGAGAAGTGATCTATGGCTAAAAAAATTAAACTATCGTTAGGAAGAATAGCCAAGGTGATGTCTATTATCCCAGACACGACTGAATTAATTGGTAAAGGGATTGACAATAGTCGTCCAATCATCGAAAAATATATGGATCACAGACATCAGAAGCAAGAAAGTCTGCGAAAACTTGATAATGTCATCAATATGCCTGTCGAAGAAGCGCGAAAATATCTAGAAACACAAGGATTTGTAGTCGCTACTATACCAGCTCGTCCAAATAAAAAATGGTTAAGCTCATCTTTAGATGAAGTCGTTGCAATGTCTCCAAAATCTGGTCAACATCCTCTTGGAAGCCTTATAAAACTCTACTACGTTACTTACGATGTTTTAGAAAAAAGTCAAGAAATTCTTGATCAAGAGAATCTTCGTATTGTTGAAAGAAACCAAAAAATAGCTACTATCTTTGATAGTCTAAAGCATGCCAAGTTTCCTTTTTATAAAAAATAGGTTTTGGAATATTTCCAAAACCTATTTTTTTAGTGTGCTAGAAAAGTTTCTAACTCTCGAAGTGATCTTGCAGCAATTGCTTCATAACGTTCTTTTTTGTCTCTAATCCGTGGACCTTCCAGTTCTTTAATGATACCAAAATTAACATTCATGGGTTGAAAATGTTTACTATCAGCATGAGTTACATAATGTGGTAAAGATCCAATGGCTGTTGTTTCTGGGAAGATAACTTCTGCTTCTCCCTTGAATTTCTTCGCGGCATTAATACCCGCAACAAGACCAGAAGCTGCTGACTCCACATATCCCTCTACTCCCGTCATTTGACCAGCGAAGAAAAGGTTGTCATTGGCGCGTGATTGGAAAGTTTGTTTGAGTAAGTTTGGAGAATCCATATAAGAGTTACGATGCATGACTCCATAACGAACAAATTCTGCATTTTCAAGACCAGGAATCATTTGGAAGACACGTTTTTGTTCGCCCCACTTCAAGTGTGTTTGGAAACCGACCATATTATAGAGACTTCCAGCAACATTATCCTGACGCAATTGTACAACTGCATAGGGTGTTTTAAACTCCCCATCACGTGGTCCGGTATAGTCTTTTGGATACTCTAATCCAACGGGTTTCATTGGTCCATATAACATTGTTTTAATCCCACGTTTCGCCATCACCTCAATTGGCATACATCCTTCAAAATACTTTTCTTTTTCGAACGAGTTAAGTGGTGCTTCTTCTGCTGTTGTTAAAGCTTCATGGAAAGCCATAAATTCTTCTTTGGTCATCGGACAGTTAAGGTAAGCAGCTTCACCTTTATCATAACGAGACTTGAGGTAGACTTTATCCATGTTAATGGTTGATTTATCAATAATTGGTGCTGCGGCATCATAGAAATAAAAACCATCGCCACCATTTAAGGCATGAATTTTTTCAGCCAAAGCATCTGATGTTAGAGGACCTGTTGCAATAACTGTAATAGCATCATTAGGTATTTCCGTGATTTCACCACGGATAACCTCGATGAGAGGATGGTTCACCAACTCAGCAGTAACAGCTTCTGCATAGCCAATGCGGTCAACTGCCATAGCACCACCTGCTGGAACGCGATGTGCTTCTCCAGCACGCATAATAATGGAATCTAGACGGCGCATCTCTTCCTTCAACAGTCCTACCGCATTGGTAAGGCTATCACCACGAAAAGAATTCGAACAAACCAATTCAGCAAAGTTATCTGTTTTATGTTGAGGGGTTTGTTTAACACCTCGCATTTCGTAGAGCTTTACAGGAATACCACGCTTAGCAATTTGGTAGGCGGCCTCTGAGCCAGCTAAACCTGCTCCAATAACGTTAATATAAGATTGAGACAATAGACTAATACCTCTTTGGAAAGTTTCCTTCCCACAAATCTTTCTTTAAATTTTACTTGCTATATTATAGCAGAATTTCCAATAAAAGCAAAAGTCCGATAGTTTTTAACATATCTATAGTTATGTTAAAAGAAACAAATCCATGCTGACAAGAAGACACTTAATATACTAAAAAGTGAACCAATTAGATAATACTCTGCAAAGGCCGGACTTTCTGAAATTTTATTATACCGAGCAATTGATTTAGCGGTAAAAACAAGTCCTATAGAGGCAAATTGTCCCATTATCATACAAATGCCAATCACTATTCTTTCTAAAATACCAATTGTTGCTCCGGCTCCCCGGATAGTATCCATCTTTTGCCCTTGTTCAGGTTGATATTTGCTAAAAAAGATTTTAAAGGAAATATTGGTCGGTTTTGTTATTAAAATAAGGAAGAGAATTGTCAGTAGAAACTTATGACTTATCCATTGAGGTAAGGCATTAGGAGTCAAAATACTACTTGTATACACAATAATCATGATATGAGTAAATTGATCCAACAAAAAAATCCACGCTTGCTTCCATTGGAATAGCTTAATCACTTTAGATTTGCACAAATCAATGAGACTATGACTAGCCACTATTAGAAAAGAAATTAACCATACCTTAGGAACCAAACAAGTCAAAATAATTAAGGGGGCTGCAACTCCAAGGATATGATAAGCAAGGTAACGAAGATTTGTTTCTTTTTTATCAGCTATTTCAGGACTTTGAAAATGAAAGTCAGATAAAAAATGACAAATTAACAATATGGTAAGTAATGGATGAGTTTGTAAGAATGGGGCTAGACCTTCAATCATTTGTCTATCTCCTTTCCAAATCTTTGCTGGATGTATTGCTGGGCACTGTGACGACTTCTTAAATAAATTTTGAGGTTACTGCTTTTCAGACGTTTTGATAAGGCGCTTGGAGATAGGCCAAGAAGCTTACCCAATTGTTGTTGATCAAAATATTCTTGGTAAATATTAGATATTAATAACGTATGAAAGACCTCTAATTGACTAGCTCGCCAATTATATTTGATTGCCTCTCCTGCTGATAACAAGCTATTTAAAAAAACATCTTCCTCTATTTCTCCTGTTCGTATAGCAATTTGGGTGGTGCCATAATCATTTTTTTGATGAATGAACTTAATAGCCTCGCGAGCGTACCAATAAGCAGGGCCATCTGCTCCGATGCTAATTTCTGGATTAATATCAGTAAGGATTTCACCCACTCCAATCCCATACCTCATTGGGATATCACGCATTTCGTCATTAATTAAATCAATTAGATAGAAGATAGGAGCATCAATTTTCATTAGTCCTTGAAACTCATCTCCAAGTGTAAGAGAAAAATTAGAGATTATATAAGGTTTAAAGAGCTCATTCAAGCGCTTTAAACAAGTCTTCAATCGCTCTTGTGCTTCTGAACGCTGAGATAGTTGCTTGGATTGAATAATATCTCCAATAAGTGCTAAATATACCATCGTGTTCTCCTTTTTTAAGTTACATTATAACAGGAAAAAGCATAAAAGTCCATTATAAAGGAAAATATTCGAAAAGTCTTTTTAAATAGATAAAACAAAAAAAGTCCGTTAAAACAGAAAATATTAATCTGCCTAACGGATATAATCCTAATTAACACGCATTGTTGTTGTACCAGTCCTAATGACATCAACAGTTGCATTTAGAGCACCTTCAACTAAGTTTTTAACAGCCTCATCTGTATAATAAGCGGCATGAGGAGTGTAGATGACCTTTGGATGATGAATTAAATCAAGGAACAGGTCGTCAGTAATTGCTTTTCCTTTAAAGTTTTTAGGAACATAGGGACCTTCAAACTCATACGTATCAATTCCAGCACCATCAAGAAGTCCTTGATCTAAAGCAGCTAGTAAATCAGCTGTATCAATCAAAGCACCTCGAGCCATATTTAAAAGTATAGCTCCTTTTTTAAATTGTTTAAATAATTCAGCATTGAAATAGTGACTATTATCAGATGTAGGGGGCATGTGGAGTGAAACCACATCTGCAGTTTGGATAGCTTCTAAAATTGAGTCTTTATATTCTAAAACCTCTTTAGCAGCTGGGCTTTGATAAATATCATACCCTACCACTTTGCAACCGAAACCTTTAAAGATTTTAGCAGTAGCAAGTCCGATACGTCCTGTACCTATTATAGCAACAGTCATATCGCCAAGCACGCGCCCTCTAATTGGAAGATCCCAAGTGAAATTATGTTCTTTAACGTTTGAACGGATAAGTTCTACTTTACGAATCAAGTTCAAAGCAATAGTTACTGTAAACTCAGCTATCGATTCGGGTGAATAGCTTGGGACATTACTAATAATAATCCCATTTTCTTTAGCTAATTCGAGATTGTACATGTCAACTCCTGCACTGCGCTGAGCAATCTGCTTAATTCCCATTTCTTTTAAAATAGGATAAATAGAGTCGTCAAGTGGTTCAATCTGAGCATTAGCAATTCCATCGAAACCTTGCGCTTCTTTGGCTGTACCTGGAGTTAGAGGTCCTTGATCAAGTGACAGTTCAACCTGATTAACTTTTGCCCATTGTTCTGCTAAAACAGCTTCTTCACCACGAACATTGAATAATTTTATTTTCATTTTTTTCTCCTTAATTAGATGTCTAGTTTATAATCTTCTGCTTTAATGATTTTAAGCACTCTAATAAAGAGATAGTTAAAAGCGAAGCTTAAAACGATTGGAGCTATGACAAAGATAAGAATTATAATCATAATATTGATAAATGACCATCCACCTTTGGCTAGATTTAATGCATTTATAGGTCCAATCAAACCACTAATACCAAATCCTGCACTGGCAGGAGTTCCCTGAATATTAAAGATAGCTGCAAGAAGTCCAAGAACAGAAGCTGTAGAAAGCATTGGCAACATAATAATTGGTTTGGAAAGGACATTTGCCATAGAAATTTTTGGCGAACCAAGCACATGAGCCAGAGAAGTTCCTTTGGAATTAACTGCCCAACCAGCTATACATAAACCAAAACTTGCTGCACAAATTCCTAAATTGGCTGCTCCAGAACCAATACCTGACAGACTAATAGCCAAGGCAATACCAACCGTTGTAATGGGTGAAACGATTAAGAAACAAAAGATCATAGCAATTAAAATTGACATTAAAATTGGCTGTAAACCTAGTAATCCAGCAATTCCCTGCCCAATCATAGCTGTAATCAACTTCACATATGGTAATAGAAAACGGCCCACACCCCCAATTAATAATAAGGTCACGGTCGGAACAATAATCAAGGTAAAGGATTTGGTTTTATCAGCTAAAAATTGGATTAAGAGTACGCCAAGTGCAGCTGTAATCCCCATATTGATGATATCACCAGTCCCTTTAAGCATCATTATACCATTGCTGAAGTTAGCCGCCCCACCTGCAAACATAACAGCTAGTCCTAAAGACGCAGATTGAATTGGTGCAAATTTAAAATTAAGCCCAACAAGCATCCCTATCACTAGTCCCATCATACTTGTCGCAAGGCCTGTTGCTGCAATAAGCGTAGCAAATCCTGTCCACATTGGCAATAAAGCTTTCATCAACTCACCAAGGATAGCTCCTGGAATAAGGACGATAACAGTTCCTAATGCTATACCATTTAATATATTCATTGTAAAAGATTTAGCAGACTGTTTTTGAATTATTTCTGACATTAAAATGCCTCCTCAAAATATTGTTTGTGATTTCACTAACTATATAAACTATAACATAGGCACAGTAAAAATAAAAATTAATAAAAATTATAATACTATAACTTTTTGTAATAGAGTTCACAAATTTATATTGTCAAATTATAAATAAATAGATGCTCTTAAATAAAAGATAGTATTTTATGGTATACTAACTTTAGAAAAGGATTCACTATGGATATCAGACAACTAACTTATTTTATTGCTGTTGCCGAGACAAAAAATTACTCACATGCTGCTAAAAGTCTTTTTGTCACACAGCCGACACTATCGCAGTCAATCAAAAAACTAGAATTAGAATTAAATACAACCTTGTTTTCACAGAATGGTCGTCAACTTCTTCTAACAGAAGCTGGTGATATTTTATATGAACGAGGCAAAATTTTAATGGCTGATTTCAATCAAATTGTCGCTGAAATTCAACAGCTTAATCAGGAAAAGAAAGAAGTCATCCGAATTGGTTTGACAGCGCTTTTTGCTATCCAATTTATGAAGCAGATTTCTACTTTTATGGCCACACATTCTAATGTCGAAGTATCTTTAATTCAAGATGGATCTCGAAAATTACAAGATTTACTTGCAAAAGGTGAAATTGATATTGGATTACTTTCCTTTCCAAGCCTTCGTAAGGATATCGTCATTGAGCCCCTACAGACATCAACAAAAGGTTATAAAGTAAGCATTGTTCTGCCTAAAAATCACCAATTAGCTCACCATCACCACTTGAAATTAATAGATTTAAAAGATTGTAAATTTGCGTCCCTAAATGAACACTTTATGCTAGGTGAAATGCTTCCTAGACGAAGTCGGGCACTGGGTTTTGAACCTGACATAGTTTTTAAACATAATGACTGGGAAGTTATTATTCATAGTCTAAAAAGTCTTCATGCTGTTGCTATACTGCCCAGTGAATTTGAAAGCCTAAGTAAAGTAGACGACTTAGTCTGGATTCCCTTCCAAGACAAAAATGATTTTTACCCAATTGGAATTGCTTATCGTCATGGCTACTCTTTCAGTCCAATGATTGAGGAGCTCTTATCAACCCTAAAAACTAATTAAAAGCATGCTCAAAACTAATAGCATGCTTTTTCTCGACTTATCGATATAGTATGTTTGACTCTAAACTCAAAAGCCCTATAACCTCTGTATCAGTTTTAGCCATTACAGAAATTATAGGATAACAAAGAAAAAAGGGTTAAAGAAAACTATCTCACTAGATTTTTCTTCACCCCAAAACCAATAAAGATTAATCTCTATTTGATTTTATCTTCTTTATAGTCACAAGCTTCGTTGCTACATACCACTTGTTTACCGCCACCCCGAATTTTCTTCTCAACTAAGTAATCACCAGATTTAGGACAGTCTCTTCCGATAGGAATATCCCAAGAAGTAAATTCACATTCTGGATAACGATCACAGCCGTAGAAAACACGGTTACGTTTGGTTTTTCTTTCAATAACTTGACCCTTACCACATATTGGACAGGTCACCCCAATTTCTTTAGTAATTGCTTTAGTATTGCGACACTCTGGAAAATTACTACACGCATAAAATTTCCCAAAACGACCAAGTTTAATTACCATGGGATGGCCACAAATGTCACAATCAAACCCAGCAGGCTCATCTTTGATTTGGATTTTTTCAATTTCATCTTCAGCTTTTTCCAAGTCTTTCACAAAAGGTTGGTAAAAGCTATCAATAACAGTTTGCCATTGACGTTCTCCTGTTTCTACTTGATCTAGTTTTGATTCCATATCAGCAGTAAAGGTAACATCAACAATATCAGGGAAAAATTCAACAATTAAGGTATTAACAATTTCACCAAGCTCAGTTGGTTCAAAACGTTTGGCAGCTAACTTAACGTAATAACGTCTTTGAATGACCTCTAAGGTAGGTGCATAGGTAGACGGACGTCCTACTCCATTTTCTTCCAAAGTTTTGATTAAAGTTGCCTCAGAATAGCGAGCTGGTGGTTGAGTAAAGTGCTGTTCAGGACTTGTCTTCTCCTTTTTAACTACTTCTCCTTCTGACATCTCAGGTAACATTTTATTTTTATCGGAATCATTGTAGACCGCCATATAGCCGTCAAATTTAATTTGACTACCATTAGAAGTAAAGACAACCTTGTTTTGTTCTAGAGTTACTTTGACAGTGTCAAAAACTGCAGCAGTCATTTGACTCGCAACAAAACGGTTCCAAATTAAAGTATAAAGTTTCAACTGGTCTTTATTAAGATACTTAGCAATTGATTCAGGCGTATGAAAAACACTTGAAGGTCTGATAGCCTCATGGGCATCTTGTGAACTACTTGCATTCTTAACGCGATTTCCATGTTTTGAATAATGACTACCAAATTTTTGACTAATAAAAGTGGCAGCATCATTTTGAGCAACAGGACTAATACGTGTTGAATCAGTACGCATATAGGTAATTAATCCTTGAGTTCCGTTGCTACCTAAATTAATCCCCTCATAGAGTTGTTGAGCAACCATCATGGTTTTTCGTGTTCTGAAATTTATTTTATTAGCTGCATCCTGTTGTAAGGAAGAGGTCGTATAAGGTAATGGTGCATTACGACGTCTCTCTTTCTTCTCAACTTTAGATACATTAAAATCATCGCTGGTAATCCTTGACAATACTAATTGAACATCCTCATTAGTATTTAATTTCATCTTTTTATCATCTAAGCCATAGAAGCTGGCTTGAAATTTATGTTTACCTTTTTTAAAAAGCCCATCAATAGTCCAGTACTCTTCTGGGACAAAAGCTTTTATTTCATTTTCGCGATCAATAATCAATTTCAAGGCTACTGATTGCACACGTCCAGCTGATAATCCTTTTTTAACTTTTTTCCAAAGGATTGGTGATATTGAATAGCCAACAATTCGGTCTAGAACACGTCTCGCTTGTTGAGAGTCAACTAGATTCATATCAATTTCTCTTGGTTCGACAAAAGCATTTTTAACAGCATCTTTTGTAATTTCATTAAAAACAACACGATTTTTATCAGTAATATCAAGTCCTAGAATATGAGAAAGATGCCATGAAATAGCTTCCCCTTCTCGGTCAGGGTCACTTGCCAGGAAAACTTTTTTGGCATTTTTAGCTTCTTTTTTTAAAGAATTGATAAGTGGTCCCTTACCTCTAATATTGATATACTCAGGCTGATAATTATTCTCAAAATCAATTGACATAGATGATTTTTTTAAATCACGGATATGACCAACTGATGCAACAACTTTATAGTTGCGCCCTAAATATTTTTCAATTGTTTTGGCTTTGGCAGGGGATTCTACAATAACCAAATTCTTCTTTGTTGATGTTTTTTTCTTTTTAGTGGTTTTTTTTGAATTTGTTTTAGTCTTAGTTGCGGTTTTTGTTACCAATGTGTCACACTTCCTATAACTTAATGGTTAAAGCTTATAGAATAATATCCCATTTTTAGATAACTGTCAATAAAAAAATTCCATATAGGAAGAAAGTTATTAGTTAAAAAAGCTCTGTAAGCACATCCAAACCACTCATGATACACTTTGCGCCTTCTTGGATAAGTTGATTACAGCCATCTGAAAAACCATCACTAATATTTCCAGGAATTGCGAAAACTTCACGACCATTTTCGAGAGCGTGTCGACATGTTATTAAGCTTCCAGACCGTCTTTTAGCTTCAATAACTAAAACAGCCTTAACTAAACCAGCAATAATTCGATTTCTTTCTGGAAAATGAATGGATAATGGAGGATCATTTGGTCCATATTCAGTTAGTAAAAGGTGATTAGAAGCAATAAATTTTTGCAATCTTTGGTTTTCTTTAGGGTAGTAATGCGTGAAACCAGAGCCAATAACAGCGATTGTATGACCACCTGTTTTAAGCGCACAACAATGTGCCGCAGTATCGACTCCTCTGGCAAGGCCACTAACAATAATGAGTTTATTATCCAATTCTTCTATTATTTTTTGAGTCGCTTTTAGACCTGATTGACTGGCTTTGCGGGAGCCTACTACTGCTAGTTTGGGATAATTTAAAAGTTCTAAATTTCCTTGATAAAAAAGTAAAACCGGTGGGTTATAGATTTCTTTTAAATATGAGGGGTAATTTTTATCAAGTAAGGAAATACTAGGATACTGATTAAATTCTTTCCGCAGAGCTTTACTATCAATTGTTTTATAAGTTTCAATAAATTGTATAGGATCCAATGTTTCAGAAGCAACTGCGATATTTCGTAAAGATAGGGATTTACCATAAGTTTGATAATAATTAATAACATTTAAAATGTGATGGTTTTTCAAACCTGCTTTTCGAAGTTTATAAAGTTCAAAATTATTCATAATTATACCTCTCTACTTCTACCATTCGCAAAAATAAAAAAACTTTTACTAAGACAGCAAAAGTTTTTTTATTAATCCAACCACTTAATAATTTTTGCTGGATTACCAGCCAAGACAACATTATCTCCAAAAGATTTGGTTACGACACTTCCTGCTCCTACAACAACGTTGTCACCAAGTGACACTCCAGGTAAGATAGTAACTCCTCCTCCTAGCCAGATATTATCACCAAGTGTTATAGGGGCTCCGTATTCTAGTCCAGCAATACGTTCTTGCGCATCAATAGGGTGTAGAGGGGTTAATAACTGACAGTTTGGACCAAACATGGCATTGCCACCAATTTTTATTTCACAAACATCTAACATGGTTGTATTGAAATTGGCATAGAAATTCTCACCTACAAAAATATTAGAGCCGTAATCACAGACAAATCCAGTTTCCATATAAATATTTTCACCCGTTTTACCAAGCCACTTTTTTAAAAGATGACTTCTTTTTTTAGCATCTACCTCAGCATTAAAGTCAGCCATGATTTGCCGTGCTCTATCACGCATTTCTTTTAACTCTATGTCACTTGCGTCGTATAAGTGACCAGCAAGCATTTTTTCTAATTCAGTCATCTTAATCTCCATATTATTATCAATATAAAGTAATAGTACTACAACTATTGCTACAGTAACATCGATTTAATAGGTTCAAAACTTTTTCGATGAATTGGTGTGACACCATACTTTTTTAAACCATTCAAGTGTTTTTTAGTACCGTAGCCTGCATTTTGGGCAAAGTCATAGCCGGGATAATTTTGATCGTAACTCATCATTAGCTGATCCCTCGTTACTTTAGCAACTATTGAAGCAGCAGCTATAGATAAGGAATTAGCATCGCCTTTAATAAGTGACATTTGTGGTATTGAAATATCTAAAGTCATCGCATCAATAAGTAAATAATCAGGGATAACCTCTACCTTTTTTAAATCGTTAATAGCCTCTAGCATTGCTAGTTTAGTAGCTTGATAGATATTGACAGAGTCTATCATTTTATTATCGACAATACCTATTCCAATACCGACAGCTTGATTTTTAATTTGTTCAAACAAGATATTATGCTTGGATTTTGGAATTTTTTTTGAATCGTTTAATCCCTTAATTTTACAATTTTTGGGAAGAATAACACAAGCAGCTACAACAGGGCCTGCTAATGGCCCTCGCCCAACCTCATCAATTCCGGCAATATAATGATAGCCTTGTCCGTAGACGTCTCGTTCGTAGCGAAGCATGTATTCAAGTCGTTGTTCTTCTTTAACATTACCTTCTAACACTTTTTTCCGAAGGGCAATTGCCTTTTTAACACCCTGTCGCTCGTCTTGCTCAAGTTTTTTCCAAATGGGATCAGAGAGGTCAGTAACAGCCTCGAGATTTTCTTTAATTTCCCTGATCGTCTGAGTCATATGCTTCCTCCACTTGATCTAAGGTAAAGGTTCCTAATTTTCCATCCCTAACTTCTTTGATAAAGAGGGTATAGAAGCGGTCATAGTCATCTCTGAAACCCAGTTTCTGTGTCATGGTTATGATGATATCAGGTGCTTCTGCTTCGAGATTTATTCCTTTAAATCTTTCAATAAGACGATTAGGATAGTACTCTTTGAAGTAGTTAAGCCCAAATATAGTGACTTCATCTAAAGGTAAAAGTTGATCTTTGATGGCACCTGTTAAGGCTAATTTCAAACCAACTACTTGGTCTTCAAATTTAGGCCATAAAATACCAGGAGTGTCTAAAATTTCAAGGTCTTTATTGGACTTTAACCACTGTTGACCCTTAGTAACACCTGGCTTATTACCAACAACTGCGATTTTTTTACCTGCTAAACGGTTCATCAAAGTTGACTTACCAGCATTTGGGATACCAATAATCATTGTCCGTAAGGTTTCTTTTTGAATGCCACGTTGGCGCAGTTTGGCAATCTTATCCGTCATCAAAGCTCTAGCTGCATCTGTCACTTTTTTGACAGTAGCTTGTTCCTTTGAATTGATAGCTAGTGTTTTGATACCTTTTGATTCGTAGAATTGTTGCCACTCCTTTGTTCTACTTTGATCAGCTAAATCGGCCTTATTAAGTATCATCAACTTTGGTTTATCACCAACAATCTTCGTTAACATTGGATTCTGACTAGATAATGGTAAACGTGCGTCAACTAATATAGTTACAAAGTCAACATGTTTTAAATTTTCTTGTACTTGTCTACGAGCTTTAGACATGTGTCCAGGGAACCACTGAATAATAGCCATTTATAGCTCTCCTTTCCTAGTTTCAAATATGAGACTAGTTGATAGTATTACTGTTTATTATATCATGAAATCGTGCCTAATCCTATTTTCATATTTTAAAACTAAAATTTTTTCTTGTATTTTTATTTTAATTATTGTAAAATCTAGTTATCGTAACTAGATGAAAGGGTTTCTAAAATGAAATATACTATTCTTCCTAATTGGGAAAATTTGCCTGAGATTGACTTATATCTTGATCAAGTTCTACTATATGTTAATCAAGTAGCAACTATTATAGAACCAAATCAACAAAAACCTCTAACCGCTTCTATGGTCAATAATTATGTTAAGCATGGCTATCTTGAAAAGCCCTTTAAGAAGAAATACGCTAGACATCAGTTAGCGCGACTCATCGCAATAGCGATTCTAAAGCATAGCTTTCCCATTCAAAATATTAGTCAGGTTCTACAAAATTTAAAAGATAAAAATGATTCTGAACAGCTCTATCGTGCTTTTGTTAATTACTGGAACAGTGAGCAATCTGATGGGGTTGATGACATTATCGTTGCAGCATGTAAAACCGTTAAATACTATTGTCTAACATTTTCATTAACGGAAAATGAATAAGGAGGTACTTGCCTTGAATCAAACTTTTAAACAAAGCCTTCCCCTATCATTTGGAGAAGAGGTGGCAAATGCAGTGACGCATGCTGTCGGTTCCGTTGTCATGCTGTTTATTTTGCCATTTGTTGCTATTTACAGTTATCAAACTTACCAACTTAAAGTTGCTGTTGGGACCTCAATTTTTGTTATTAGCTTATTTCTGATGTTCCTGTCATCAACTATTTATCATTCAATGGCTTATGGAACACCCCAAAAATATGTACTGCGGATCATTGATCATAGTATGATTTATATTGCTATTGCTGGCAGTTATACACCTATTGCACTTTCTTTAGTAGGAGGCTGGCTAGGTTACCTTATTATCATTCTACAATGGGGGATAACATTATTTGGCATTCTCTATAAAATCTTTGCAAAATCTATTAATGAAAAATTCAGTTTAATACTCTATCTTTTTATGGGATGGTTAGTTATCTTTATTTTACCAGTCATCATTAATAAGACGGGATTAATCTTTGCTATTCTGATGCTTTTGGGAGGCTTATCTTACACTATCGGTGCCCTATTTTATGCTAAGAAAAAGCCCTATTTTCATATGATTTGGCATCTCTTTATTCTGCTAGCTTCTGCCCTGCAATTTATTGCCATTGTTTTCTACATGCTCTAATTAAGTGCTAGTCTGACCAAATAAGACTAGCTTTTTTATTACTTACAAATAGATGGAGGAGTGTTATAATAAGTATGATTAGAAAGAAAGGTAATTCATTATGGAGACAATACACTTATTTGTCAATCCTTTTTCCGGAAAGAAAAACGAAAAAGACCTTACACAACATGTTAAAGACTCTTTCCTAAAGCATGGTTTTCTTGAAGAGAATATTACTATTGTTAGCCCTGAGTCAGCTTCCGATGCCTTCAAGAAGGCTAAAGAAGCTTCTAGCAGGGGGATTGACTTGGTTATTCCACTTGGGGGGGATGGAACTATTAATAAAATAATAGGTGGTGTACATGAAGGTGGTCAGCATACTAAAATCGGTCTTATCCCCTCTGGTACTGTCAATAACTTTGCAAAATCTCTATCCATTCCATTAGATCCTGATTTAGCCATTGATACCATTTTAAATGGGCAAGATAAAAAAGTAGACCTTTGTAAAGTTAATGATCATTATATGATTAGTAGTCTAACTCTTGGACTCTTAGCAGATATAGCGGCTAATGTAACGACTGAAGATAAACGAAAATTTGGGCCCTTAGCTTTTTTAAAGGATAGTTTTCGGATTTTAAAACGCAATCGTTCCTATTACCTAAATCTTGAAGATGATAGTCGACAATTTGCAATTAAGACAAAGTTCTTACTTGTAACCATGACCAATTCCATTGCTGGTTTTCCATCTTTTTCACCCTCTGCTACGGTTAATGATGGGCTATTGCAGGTCTATACCATGAAGAAAGTTTCTTTTATAAAATTTTTATTACATATAAATGATTTTCGTAAAGGAGATTTCTCGATGGCTGAAGAGATTACACACTTTTCAACTCAGAAGTTAACTATTACGCCATCAAAACTAAAAACATTGATTTTACCTCGAACCCGTATTGATGGTGATAAAAGTGATATGGTCCCAGTGACTCTCACAGTCTTAAAGGAGGCGGTCACAGTTCGCGTTCCTAATGCTTAAAACAATTCACATATATAAAAAAGGGCTAAAAGCCCTTTTTGTGTCTTATCGAATGAGTTTACTTTGTCTTATCAAACTCTCGTTTTTTAATGTGGGGTAGCGTAGCTAGCTTTATTTATTTTTAAAATGATTCAATTGCTCGTCAATCTTATCGCCAGCCAAATCTGAGTAGTGATCAATAGTCCCTTTTGCCTTTGAAAGGGAATCTTCAAACTTAGTTGAAGCGAAATCAGAATACTGGTCTATCTTTGATTTTGAATCTTCCAACTTTTCAGTGACTGTTCCTAAAAACCGTTCACTAAGATCTTTAATGGTGTCATTTAATTCACCTATTTTCTCATTACTTTCTTCAAGTAAGTCTTGCCTGTCAGTTTCTGATAGGCTTAAATAAGCAACAGTTGCTGCGGCGACTCCAGCAATAAGAGCGATAGCTATACCTTTTTGTCTTGAGTTCATCATGTCTATCTCCTATTTCATTTTACGGTCTTTCAAAATTTTCCGACTTAATTTAAAGACGGGGATAAGTAATAACACTAATTGAAGTACCTCCGCAATCTTTACTTTGTTATGTTTAGTATTGACAGCACGTCCCGCTTTCACCTTGTTTCCCATAAAATTCATATTAAACTCCTCTTCTATCTGAGACATTGATCACTTTTTGGTAGCTAACATTTTCTATCTTGCTAAAATGTCTCCTCTAAAAGTGACCCTTACAATTAATTTTATGTAGCTACTTTTGTTTATAGGTGAAACATTTACTTTGTAATTTCTTTAACAAAGCCATTATATCAAGGTAAGCAAAAGAGACTACTCTATTAATTATTTATATTGTCATTATACTTTTATTTTGAATTCTAGTCAAGAATTTTGCTATCAGATATATAAAAAAAGTTGGCACAATTGGCCAACTTTCCTTATAACTATTATCTAGGATTAAGTTAATTGGTTGAAATCCCAGACATCTGTTACCCAACCTTGATAAAAATCAGGTTCATGACATACCATTAAGATAGACCCCTTGTAGGCTTTTAATGCCCTTTTTAGTTCAGCTTTAGCATCAATATCTAAATGATTAGTTGGTTCATCCAATACCAAAACATTATTTTCTCGATTCATGAGAAGACAAAAACGCACCTTAGCCTGTTCCCCTCCGGATAGAACCTGAATCTGACTTTCAATATGTTTTGAAGTTAAGCCGCAACGTGCAAGAGCTGCTCTTACTTCTGCCTGATTTAAAGCTGGGAAAGCATCCCAAACTGCTTCTAGTGGTGTTTGACGGTTTACTCCTGAAACTTCTTGTTCAAAATAACCTAATTCGATAAAATCACCACGCTCCACTTGCCCTGCTAATGGCTTGATGATACCTAATAAACTCTTTAATAGCGTAGATTTTCCAATACCATTCGCACCTATAATAGCAATTTTTTGATTTCGTTCAAAATTAAGATTTAGAGGATTTTTTGTTAGAGGGCGATCATAGCCAATGACCAATTCTTTTGCTTGAAAAATATAGCGACTAGGAGTACGAGATTCCTTAAACTCAAAGTTTGGTTTAGGTTTCTCAGCCTGCAATTCAATAATGTCCATTTTATCTAATTTTTTCTGTCGAGACATAGCCATGTTGCGAGTAGCAACACGCGCCTTGTTACGGTTAACAAAGTCTTGCAAATCAGCAATTTCTTTTTGTTGACGTTCATAGGCCGCCTCTAATTGTGCCTTTTTCATTTCATGAACCTCTTTAAACTGATAATAGTCACCCGAATACCTTACCAGATCTTGATTTTCAACGTGATAGACAATATTAATAACCTCATTAAGAAATGGAATGTCATGTGAAATAAGAACAAAGGCATTTTCATAATTTTGAAGATAACGTTTAAGCCATTCGATATGCTCCGCATCAAGATAGTTTGTTGGTTCATCCAGCAGCAAAATATCTGGCTTTTCAAGCAATAGCTTTGCTAGCAGAATTTTTGTCCTCTGACCTCCAGATAATTCTGTCACATCAGACTCCATTCCAAAATCCATAACTCCTAGAGCTCTTGCTACTTCATCAATCTTTGCGTCTAGTGTATAGAAATCTCGTGACTCTAGACGATCTTGCAATTCACCGACTTCCTCCATAAGACCATCGACATCAGCTCCTTCTTCAGCCATTGATAGGTAGATATCATTAATACGGGCTTCAGTTTTAAACAACTCATCAAAAGCTGTTCTTAGAACATCACGAACGGATTGTCCTGCTTCTAAGACTGTATGCTGATCTAGGTAGCCCGCTGTGACATATTTAGACCATTCAACCTTTCCTTCATCGGGTTGTAAATGCCCAGTAACAATGCTCATAAAGGTTGATTTCCCTTCACCATTAGCCCCAACTAAACCAATATGCTCTCCTTTCAATAGCCTAAAAGAGACATTTTCAAAAATAGCTCTATCTCCGAAGCCATGACTTAAATTTTTAACTTCTAATATACTCATTTATTCATCCTTTACTTCACTAAAAAAGCCGTTATTACGGCATTGACTTACTGTCATTATGGCAAAAATCAAGATATTTGTCAATGTATGACCATTGTTGTAAGTGATCATATGAGTTACAATAGAAAGGAAAATATTAAATGATATAGGATCACTTATTATGACAAGTATTTACCAAAAAATTGTGGATGACCTAGCAAGGGCTATTGATCAGGAGAAACTTCAAAAAGGAGATAAAGTCCCCTCTATACGTCGGTTAAGCACAGAATATAGTTGTAGTAAAGATACTGTACAAAGAGCCTTAATGGAACTTAGACATCGGCACTATATCTACTCTGTCCCTAAAAGTGGTTATTACGTGATTGGTAAAGTCAAAGAGAACATCCTCATTGATTTTAATTTGGCCGATTATAATAGCCTTGCCTACAAAAACTTTAAGTTATGCTTAAATGAAACTATGACAAGAGAAGGTGACTATCTCTTTAATTACTATTCTAAAGTTGAAGGATTAGATGCATTAGCAGTAGCTCTTGAAAAACATTTAGCAGATCATACTGTCTATTGTAAAGCCAGTGAGATTATCATCACTTCTGGAACTCAACAAGCTCTCTATATCTTAAGTCAGTTAGCTTTTTCAGAATATAAAAAGGCAATCTTATTAGAAAAACCAACCTACACTCGTATGGAACAAATGGTAAAAGGTTTAGGTGTTCCTTTTGAAACAATTGACCGTACGTTCCAGGGCCTTAACCTGGATCAGTTGGAATCTTTGTTTAAGAGTGGCAAGTTTAAATTTTTCTATACTATCTCACGATTTTCAAATCCTTTAGGACTCTCATATACAAAAGAGGAAAAACAAGCAATTGTCACTTTAGCCAATCGCTATGATGTCTACATTATTGAAGATGATTATTTAGGAGATTTTACTGCTAAAAACGAAATGCCTCTTCATTATTTTGACACTAATCAAAAAGTCATTTATCTTAAATCTTTTTCAATGAGTGTCTTCCCTTCCTTACGAATTGCTGCTTTAGTCTTACCTGAAAAACTTCGTCTACCATTTCTTAATCATAAGGCAATGATTGATTTAGAAACCAATATTATCATGCAAAAGGCTCTCTCACTTTATTTAACTAATGGCATGTTTGAACGAAACTTTGATAGGTTGTATGATTATTTCCAAGAGAAAATGTTGACACTGATTGCTTTCTTTTCAGAAAACTATCCTCAAATTGATTACCGATTAACGCCACAATTTGTGATACTTTCTCTTCCCTCACAGATTCCTATGATTAAAACTTTAAAGCAGGGAACTTACGATTTTCATCACCTACAAGGCTCTTCTTATCTTAAACTCCCTTTATTAATGGCAACCCCAGAACTCTTAACTTCCCTTTTATCAGACTTGGAAATAGAGATAAAACAATGAAAAACTGAAACATGAGACACGAGAATAGAAAAAACTTAGTTCTAGACAATCTAGAACTAAGTTTTTCTTGTAGTAAAGCTTACTTAATTAAGCTCTTCGCCAAAACAGGAAACTTTTTATTTTGTTTGTTCAAAGCGGAGATGAACTATAATACTATCACCATATCCGTTTCTTTCCAAATCTCTTTGTAGACGATAAGAAATATAATGTTCAGCGATATTGATAAACCCTGCATCCATCAAACGATTTTCAACCAAAGATTGAATCATATTAATGGTTGGTTTCTCAACTTTTGCTTCTTCTAAGTCAATAACAACTTTTTTAGTAACTTGTGCTAGGTTCTGACGCCATGTTTCATCGATGACATAAACTGTTCGAGCAGCTTTAATGATTGCTTGATAAATCTTATCTGGATCAAATTCAGCAACCTGACCATCACGCTTGATAATTTGCATCTTTTTCCCTCTTTTCATCTCTTTTCAATTTACTTACATTATGCTAATCTTTTCTAATTTTGTCAAGTTTTAGCTATTAGAAAACCTAATTTAATAAGTTTTAATTAAAAATTTGTTTATTGGTATTCCTTCTATTCATTGTTTCAATTTTTATCTAATTCAAAAACTAATTTCTTAGTTGGTTTAACCAATCCCCGTTGGTGTAAAGTTTCGGCAATCTGAACGGAGTTCCATGCAGCACCTTTTAGAAGGTTATCAGAAACTACCCACATGTGAATTCCATTTTCGATATCTAAATCCCTACGGATACGACCGATAAAAGTTTCTTTACTACCAACAGCATTGACCGCCTGAGGATAGGCTTGCTCTTTAGTATCATCTTCAAGAACGGCTCCAGGAAAAGCTTGAATAGCTGCTTTAATTTCTTCAATCGGAGCCACTGTTTTTGTTTCAATATAAACTGATTCTGAGTGAGCAGATAGGACTGGGATGCGGACACAGGTTGCAGAAACCTTAATTTTGTCATCTGACATAATCTTCTTGGTTTCCTTTGTCATCTTCATCTCTTCATAGGTATAATCGTTATCAGTAAATAAGTCAATTTGAGGTAAGGCATTAAAAGCAATAGGATAATGTTTTTTATCTCCAGCTGAGGGTAAGATAGAGGCGGTGAGATTTTTAGGATCTATATTTTCATTAAGAACTTGACTATATTGCATTTTCATCTCATTAATAGCAGATTGTCCCGCTCCTGATACAGCTTGATAAGTTGAAACGATAATCCTTTCTAATCCCCATTTTTGACGAATTGGTTCTAAGGCAACCATCATTTGGATCGTTGAACAATTTGGACAGGCAACAATCCCTTGATGTTGATTAAGAGCATCAGCATTAACTTCTGGAACTACTAAAGGAACTTGCGGATTTTGTCTAAAATAAGAAGTGTTATCTACAACTACAGCTCCAGCTTGTACTGCATACGGAGCATACTTTGCTGATGTTGCTCCACCAGCAGAAAACAAGGCCAAATCAACACCATCAAAGGAACTTTCAGTTGTTTCCTCGATTATTATTTCTTGTTTTTTAAAGGTTAACGTCCTGCCAGCAGAACGAGCTGATGCCAGTAAACGTAGTTTTTCAATCGGTAAACTGGATTCTTCAAGCATTTTTATCATTTGTGTACCTACTGCTCCAGTAGCACCAACAACTGCAATTGTATATCCCATAGGTAACCTCGTTTTTTAATTTTCTTGATATAGTTAAATTCTCTAAAATTTGTATAAATATAGTACAGCATCAGACTTATCTTGCTGTCAGAATAAAAAAAGATTCCTGTCAAATTGACAGGAATCAGGGGCATTCAAAGAATGTGATAAAAAGGTTCACACAATTTACCAAAGTCGGCTCCTGCCTTAATGACCTCCCCTGCGCAAATATGGTTAAAAACCATAATCGACTCATCGCATAAACCTATTATAGCAAAAACTGGTCATATTACAAGAGGGGAGCTATTGTTTTGACCAAAAGCCCGACTAGTTTTTGATGCCATGACCGTTTCTTTAAATAATCATAGGTCACAAGGCGTGACTCATTTTGCGTGTCTTGGAAATCTTTAACGATATCTGCAATAGCTGATACACGATATAGATAAGTTGCACATTCAAAATGATGATATAAACTCCGATAATCTAAATTTATGGAACCAACAACAGCTTTCATTCCATCGCTAACAAAAATTTTAGAGTGAACAAAGCCAGGACTATACTCATATATCCTAACGCCGGAGTCCATTAAGGCTTTATAATAGGTTTTAGCCAAAGCATAAGGTACTGCCTTATCAGGTTTTCCAGGCATAATGATTCGAATATCTACCCCACGTTCAGAAGCAAATCGGATAGCATGCTCCATCTCACTATCTAAAATCAAGTACGGAGTCATTATATAGACGTATTCTTTAGCATGGTTAAGGATATCAATATAGACATTTTCTCCAATCTTATCCGTATCTAAAGGAGAATCCCCATAGGGAATCAAAAAGCCATCAGAAGTAAGCTCTTGTTCATGTTTTGATAAATAGGGCTCAATAATAAGTTCTTTCTCTGTGATAGACCACATCTGTAAAAATAGGATTAGAAAACTATCTACAGCTTCACCTTCTACTCTGAGACCAGCATCTTTCCAGTGGCCAAAACGCTCTATTTCATTAATATATTCATCAGCTAAATTAATACCGCCAGTGTAGGCAATCTCACCATCAATAACAACAATTTTACGATGATCACGATAATTATAATAAGTTGAAATAAACGGCGATATTGGAAGAAATGCTTTTGCTTTTATACCCAGACCTTCAAGTAATTTTGAATAGTCTGAAGATAGGGTAGATAATTCTATCATACCATCATATAAAACACGAACCTCTACACCTTCTTTTACTTTTCTCTCTAATATACCGAGAATTTCTCCCCACATTAAACCTTCGGCAATAATAAAGAACTCTAAAAAAATATATTTTTCAGCCTTAAGTAAATCTTCTTTTAATTGTTCAAAAAAAGGTTCACCACCAGAAAAATAAGTTGTCTGACTATTATCGTAAACAGGAAAACTTGCCCGACTTCTCTGTAAATATTGCACTAAATGGTAAGTTGTTGAGGTATTATCTTTCAGTATATCAACAACTGCCTCATCATCTTTTAAATAAGGTTCACTTAGCTCCACTAGATGATTGATTCTTTTCTTTAAATCCCGGTATCCCCAATCAAACTTAGTATAAATAAGGAGTAAGGAACCAAATAAAGGCGCAACCATAATTAAGATAAGCCAAGTTACCCTAGAAATAGCATCCATTTCACTATTAACAAGATAAAGAACGATACAAATGGCAAAGATGACTTCAACAATTGTTAGTAAAAAACGATATTGTTCCATCCATGCATAAGATAGTACTAAAAACAAAATTTGCAAGAGAACCAAAAGTATAATCAAGGTTACACGACTAAATAGGCCTCGCAAAAACCCCCGCTTACTTTTATGAAGCAAATGTTTAACTTTGATTTTATTATTTATTATTCAGTCCTCCTCTAAAAATGCTAATAGGACTACTAGAATCAATTCGAACAATTCTCTTCAAAATAGTAACCCCGATATTATAAACTACAATTTTCCTTGCAAATATTTAATGCTATCAAGCACCCTAAATTTGAAGTTCACTTTTGGTTAACCTCTACTTTTATAGTTTATCAAAAATTACCTACTTTGTCTCTTGGTTTAGATTTGATTTAGAAGAGAAATAAAGTACGCTCCTATAGTAAAGGAACGCACTTTATCAGCTTTAAAATAGTCCAATTACGGTACCATCTTCCGAAACATCCATATTAAGAGCTGCAGGAACTTTCGGTAAACCGGGCATAGTCATCACATCGCCTGTCAGAGCTACAATGAACCCCGCTCCAGTTTTAGGTACAAATTCACGGATAGTGATCTCAAAGCCTTCAGGGGCTCCGATCAAAGTTTGATCATCAGAGAAGCTATACTGAGTCTTAGCCATACAAATAGGCAGTTTATCCCACCCAAATTCAGCAAATTGTCTAAGTTGAGCTTGAGCTTTTGCCGACAAGGTCACACTCTGTCCACCGTAAATATTTTTTACAATCTTGGTAATTTTCTCTTCGACGGTATCTTGCTCGGTATATAAAGGTTGATAAGCTACTTGTCCTTCTTCGATTACTTTGACAATTGTTTTTGCCAGAGCTACTCCTCCTTCAGCTCCCTTTGCCCAGACGCTAGCTAGTTCAACTGGAACATCAATCTCACGACAGAGGTCTTTTAAAATAGCAATTTCAGCATCAGTATCAGCTATAAACTCATTAATAGCGACTACGACTGGAATTCCATATTGACGCATATTTTCAACGTGACGCTTCAAGTTTGAAAAACCAACTTTTACAGCCTCGATATTTTCCTCACTGAGTTGATTTTTGAGAACTCCTCCATGCATTTTTAAAGCACGTAAAGTTGCAACAATAACAATAACGTCAGGAACTTTTGATAAATTGGGTACTTTAATATCTAGGAATTTTTCTGCTCCTAAATCAGCTCCAAAACCAGCTTCAGTTACTGTATAATCAGCTAAGCGTAGTGCTGTTGCAGTAGCCAAAATAGAATTACAACCATGAGCAATATTAGCAAATGGTCCACCGTGAACTAAGGCAGGTGTCCCATAGATTGTTTGTACCAAATTGGGCTTGATAGCATCCTTAAGGATAAGGGTTAACGCTCCTTCTACCTTCAAGTCACGCACATAAATCGGTTTACGGTCATAACTATAAGCCACAACAATATTGGCAAGTCGTTCTTTTAAATCCTTAAGATCAGTCGCTAAACATAAAATAGCCATGATTTCCGATGCAACTGTAATATCAAAGCCATCTTCTCTAGGAAGGCCATTAACTGGGCCTCCGAGGCCGACAATAACCTGACGTAAAGCGCGGTCGTTAAGATCGACAACTCTTTTCCAAATAATGCGACGCTGATCAATACCAAGTTCATTGCCTTGTTGTAGATGATTATCAATCAAAGCTGAGAGGGCGTTATTTGCTGTTGTAATCGCATGCATATCTCCTGTAAAGTGAAGATTAATATCTTCCATTGGCAAGACTTGAGCGTAGCCACCTCCAGCAGCTCCCCCTTTAATTCCCATTACAGGCCCTAATGATGGTTCTCTTAAAGCAAGCATTGTTTTCTTACCAATTTTATTTAAAGCATCCGCAAGTCCAATACTCATTGTAGACTTCCCTTCACCCGCAGGTGTGGGGTTAATTGCTGTTACTAAAATTAATTTTCCAACTTTATTTTCTCCGATGGCATTGATTTTATCAAATGATAATTTAGCCTTGTACTTTCCGTAAAGCTCAATATCATCAAAATCAATACCAACTTTTTCAACAACTTCTGTAATTGGTTTAAGTGTAATACTTTGAGCAATTTCAATGTCTGATTTCATAGGGCTCCTTTTTTATACATGTCATTTAGATACATTCATTATAACACAAGTGATAATGACTCCAATATTGAAAGGTTTTTAATTTATGATTGCTCAATTTGAAAACCATCTTGATTCAAGGTCTCTTTAATCATATCAATAAGTTGATCAACAGTAAGAGAAGTTTCTAATAAATCAGAAAGATTTGCCATGCACTGGCTATTAATATTAGGAAAGTCGATTTTTGATTCTTGAGATTTACCTTCTTTGTAGAAATGAGACAATAAGCGACATCTCTCCTTTTGATCACCACTGACACTCAGATAGATTGATACCAGAACAGCATTTTTCTTGCGACGCTGAGCAATACCAGCAAATTTTTTACCATTAATACTGAGATCATACTTACCAGGACAATAAGATTGGCTAATTTCCTTAACATCAATAACTTTTCCGCTTGACTTAAGAACTTCTTTTATCAAGTCGACCATTATTAAATATCCATCTGCAATGCGAAAATTCGAATCATCCTCTCCACCAATTGGTAGGCAAAGAGAAAAATTAAGAACACCACTATCTGAAACAACTGCTAGTCCACCTATATTTCGAATAGCAACTTGATAACCTTGGTTCTCTAAGTATTTTTTAGCACTTTCAAAAGAAGGGAGCTGACGATCTATCATGCCTAGTATAACCGTGTTTGCTAGAGGCCAAAAATGTA
The DNA here is from genome assembly GCF_900475415.1 of Streptococcus porcinus. Taxonomy (NCBI): domain Bacteria; kingdom Bacillati; phylum Bacillota; class Bacilli; order Lactobacillales; family Streptococcaceae; genus Streptococcus; species Streptococcus porcinus. Next base: position 1,016,378 of record NZ_LS483388.1, on the reverse strand, counting down.
AAAATAGTTGATCGGAATCGGTATTAACCATCTCTAGTATGCTCTGTGATCTTGCTAAAGCTGAATCAATAGTAGAATATTCCCTACTATCATCCACTACAGTTAATGGCAATTGATTAAAAATATTTAGCCTTGTCATCTTTTCCTCAGTTCAAGTGATTATTTTTTATCTTCATCTATTTTAGCTTAATTAGGAGCATTATGCTATTAAAACTGATAAGAAGCTAAACCATTACTTAGCTCTCTAAAATATGTTAAAATAAACTTATGAAAATTTTAATTACATCAGGTGGAACAACTGAAAAAATTGATTCTGTTCGAAGTATTACTAACCATTCTACAGGCAGGTTGGGTAAAATGATTGCCGAAACTTTTTTAGAAAAGGGCTTTGACGTTACTTTAGTTACTACTCCTGATGCTCTGAAACCCCAGCAAGATGAGCATTTATCCGTTTATCAGATTACAAATGTTGCTAGCCTAGCACAAACCCTAGAAACTTTAGTTAAAACTCATGATGTTTTGATTCATAGCATGGCAGTCTCAGACTACACTCCTGTCTACATGACGGATTTTGATCATGTCAAACAAATTTCTGACTTAGACTCTCTGCTAACTAAATCAAATACAGAAAGTAAAATTTCTTCGCAATCAGATTACCAAGTCCTCTTTCTTAAAAAAACACCCAAATTAATTTCTTTGGTTAAAAAGTGGAACCCTGAAATAAAATTAATTGGCTTTAAGCTTCTAGTCAATGTGGAAAAAGAAAAGTTGCTATCAGTAGCTAGAGAAAGTTTAATTAAAAATGCAGCTACTTATATTTTGGCAAACGACTTAAGCCAAATAAGTGAAGATCGACACCACGCTTATTTAGTTGGCCATGATGATCTCATTGAGTTAGAAACTAAAGCAGATATCGCTAAACTAATTTGTAGAAAGATTATTGACAATGACTAAAAATATTACATTAGCCGTTACAGGTAGTATCTCAGCTTACAAAGCTGCTGATCTAACAAGTATGCTAACCAAAGCAGGTTTTAACGTGACAGTACTTATGACTAAGGCAGCGCAAGCATTCATAACGCCACTAACCTTACAAGTACTATCTAAAAACTCTGTTCATTTTGACATTATGCGAGAAGATGACGTGGCTATTGTCAACCATATTGAATTGGCCAAAAAGACAGATTTATTTCTAGTCGCACCAGCCTCTGCTAATACTATTGCGCACTTGGCCTATGGCTTTGCTGATAACATGGTCACGAGCGTTGCCCTTGCTCTTCCTCAAACAACCCCAAAAATGATTGCACCTGCAATGAATACTAAAATGTATACTAATCCCATCACTCAAGAAAATATCAAACGACTTGAGAGTATTGGGTATCAACAAATCCTACCACAATCGTCCTTATTAGCTTGTGGTGATAGGGGAATAGGGGCACTTGCTGATATTAAAGATATCTACACTATAGTCCTTGATTTTTTCGAGGGTTAATAGTTGTTAGCCTCTAAAATCATAATCTTGCAGAAAATTTAATGGAGAGTTATCTAATGAATCGTCGAAAATCCTCTGAAGTCGCAATTTTATCAATCTTTTTTGCGATTATGTTACTGATACATTTTATCAGTTCTTTTGTCTTCAATATTTGGCCCCTTCCTATTAAACCAACCCTTGTTCACATTCCAGTTATCGTTGCTTCAATATTATACGGTCCCCGAATTGGTAGCATCCTCGGTGGACTTATGGGAATTATCAGTGTCATCACAAATACTATTATCTTACTTCCTACAAGCTATCTCTTCTCACCATTTGTAGACCACGGTAATATTTTTTCATTAGTGATTGCCATTATACCTCGCGTACTCATCGGAGTTACACCTTATTTTTGCTATAAATACCTTACTAATAAGGTCGGTTTGATAGTTTCAGGAATTATTGGATCCCTAACCAACACTATCTTTGTTCTTAGTGGAATATTTATCTTCTTTGGAAGTGTGTTCGCTGGTAATATAAAAGCTCTTTTAGCTGGGATTGTATCCTCAAACGCAATTGCAGAAATGGTTATATCTGCTATCGTTGTCATGGCTATCGTTCCAACCTTAAACAAAATAAAAAAATAAGATAGTAAACCTCGCTAAATGAGATAAGCGAGGTTTTTTCTGAAAAATTTCAATTGAAAGAAATTTGCAAATTTCCACAAAAAAAAGTGATTTTTCGCTACGAAAATGGTATACTGTAAGCGTTTAAAAAGTAATAAGGAGATAGTTAATGACCTATACAGAAAACTTTGAAAAGTGGCTAAATGTCCCTAATCTGCCAGATTATTTACATGATGAATTAATGCAGATGGACGAAAAAACCAAAGAAGATGCCTTCTATACTAATCTCGAGTTCGGAACTGCGGGCATGCGTGGCATTATCGGAGCAGGTACAAATCGTATCAATGTTATCGTTGTTCGGCAAGCAACTGAGGGTTTAGCAAAATTATTAGAGTCTAAAGGACAGGAAGCCAAAAATCGTGGTGTAGCTATTGCTTACGACTCTCGACACTTTTCACCTGAGTTCGCTTTTGAGTCTGCTCAAGTTTTAGCAGCACACGGAATCAAATCATATGTTTTTGAGAGCCTTAGACCAACACCCGAGCTCTCATTTGCTGTTCGACACTTAAATGCTTTCGCTGGCATCATGATAACAGCCAGCCATAACCCTGCCCCTTTTAACGGATACAAAGTATACGGTGCTGATGGAGGGCAAATGCCTCCTGCCGATGCTGATGCCTTAACAGAATTTATTCGTTCCATTGAAAATCCTTTCTCAATCGCATTAGCTGACTTAGATAATTCAAAAGCAAAGGGATTAATTGAGGTTATTGGTGAAGCGGTTGACACCGAGTATCTTAAAGAAGTTAAAAAGGTTAACATTAATCATGAACTTATCAAGGAATTTGGTAAGGATATGAAAATTGTCTATACACCGCTACATGGGACTGGAGAAATGTTAACTCGTCGCGCCTTAGAGCAGGCAGGATTTGAGTCTGTTGAAGTTGTTGAATCACAAGCTAAACCAGATCCTGATTTTTCAACAGTTGCATCACCTAATCCTGAGAGTCAGGCAGCCTTCGCCCTCGCTGAGGAACTTGGTCGTCAAGTTAACGCTGATGTTCTTGTTGCTACCGATCCTGATGCCGACCGACTAGGTGTTGAAATTCGTCAAGCTGACGGTTCATATCGGAACTTATCCGGTAATCAAATTGGCGCAATTATTGCAAAATATATCCTTGAAGCTCATAAACAAGCAGGAACCTTACCTGAAAATCCTGCACTTGCAAAATCTATCGTTTCAACTGAATTAGTAACAAAGATTGCAGAAAGTTACGGAGCGACTATGTTTAGTGTCCTTACCGGCTTTAAATTTATTGCTGAAAAAATCCAAGAATTTGAAGAAAAACATAATTACACTTACATGTTCGGCTTCGAAGAAAGCTTTGGTTATCTTATCAGACCATTTGTGCGTGATAAAGATGCTATCCAAGCTGTTCTAATTGTTGCTGAAATTGCGGCTTACTACCGATCCATAGGTTTGACACTGGCTGATGGTATTGATGAGATTTACAAAGAATATGGCTATTTTGCTGAAAAAACAATTTCTGTTACCTTATCAGGTGTTGATGGTGCTGCAGAAATTAAAAAGATTATGGATAAGTTTCGGAATAATGCACCAAGCCAATTTAATACCACTAATATTGTCCAAACAGAAGATTTTCAAGAGCAAACATCAACAACTAAAGGTGGTATTAAAAAACTGACAACACCACCAAGCAATGTTCTCAAGTATACATTAGCTGATGACTCTTGGATTGCTGTAAGACCTTCTGGAACAGAGCCTAAAATTAAATTTTACATCGCTACTGTAGGTGCTACCCTCTCTGATGCAGAGATAAAAATCAAAAATATTGAAGCTGAAATTAATTCCTTTGTAAAAGATTAATCAAAAAGAAAGTTCTAGTTTTTAGAACTTTCTTTTTTGATTAATGTAATTTTCTTTTAAAGAATGATATCGAAGCTAAAATTAAAGCTGAAATAAGAGATAGACTTCCTAAAAGTTTATGTGTTTTTTGTGAATCATTTGTCATAGGTAATGAATTTACTTTTTCTTGTCCTTCTACAAAATTAACTACTTTAGAATCAGCACGTTCTTTAGTTATATGTAGTTCGTTGATAAGTAAGATTGCATTGTTTTGAGACTCTTTTTCCTCATTTACAGGGACATGTGGTTTTACAAGAGGTTTTTGCTTGTTTAATTGATTTTCTCTTTTAGGTAAAACTGGAGTTTGTTGACCTACAAGAATTTCATTTGATTTCTCGTTTTCTTTATTTTTAAGCAATTCTTCAAGTGTAATAGCACTGTAATTACCAGCTCTATCCTCTAGTACATAGTATAAACGATCCATTTTACTAATATCAATTGTAATCATTTCTCCACTCAACTCATCTTCAACTTCTGTTGGTAAGATAAATTGACCATTTTCATCTCTATCAAAGAAAATAAAATTAATAACTTCATCACCATATTTATAATAAAGACGATCGCGGTAAGTATTATTTGAGTCCTCGCTAAAGCCTTTTGGAATTGTCAAACTTCTTGCCTCTGAATCAAAACTGATATCCTTAGGAAGGTCTGGTAAAGTTAAATCGACTAAAATATTGAAGTCCACAGACTGTTCCTTAGCTCCCTTTGCAATTGGAGTATAGATTACACGATAAACATATTTTCCTTCTTTCACGGTACCGCCAGAAGAATCTTTACCAGCCCATCTTGTTCTCTCTAAAATACCTTGTTTTAATTCATTAGTATTAACGTGTTTTTGGGCAAATGGTGTAACTTGGCTTTCCCAAATTGGAGTTGTTAAATCATCATTTTTAAAGACTTGTGCTTTAATATCTTTAACATTTCTTAGGAAAATACCTTTAAAAACAAGACTGTCCATATTATTATCACCATTTGGCGATATAGCGAGATATGGTTTACCATCTTGGAAATGGAAGCGTCGAACTGTCTCATCACCTTCTTTTGTATAGGAACCAAGGAAATCCTCAATAGAAATCTCTGGAGAGAGTTCAGCTGAAAACTCTTCGGATTTACTTCCTTCTACTATTGACCAAGGTGTGAAATCTGTCATCAAGCCTGTAAAGTGGCTATTTTTTATTTGTTGAATGCCATCAACTTTAAAGTCTAACTTATCTTGACCTTCTTCTGGAGTATAATAGAAGGTACCTTCAAGACTCTTATAAATCGGGCTATCTAGAGCTTCTAAATCAGCAAATTTGCCTTTAAAGCCAAGGAAAGGAATTGAAAGTGCATTTTGAACCCCATCATTTGTATCAAAATGAACAAAACCATCTACAAAGTAGCCATTAATCATTTCACTACTTAATTCAGCATCAAACTTACTAATGTCAATTGTGATTGTAACCTCTTTTACCTCATTAGGAGCAAGGTTAATCTCTTGTTTATCTGTTTTATATAATTCTTTAGGATGTAGTGTCATTTTGCCATCTTCAGCTTTATCTGTGAGTACTGTTGCATAGTACTTAAACTGCTTGACTTGACTGCTCATATTATGTAATTTGACTTTTAATTCAAAAGTATTTGAGATATCACCTAAATTGATTTTTGATAAACCGCTTGTTCCTGTCACAAAGACTTCTGTAGTAATAGCTTTTTTAGCATCAATAGCACCGGCGCCTTGTAGTCTAGGTGAGTAATAGGTATTATCATCTGGACTAATAATTGGACTTGCTGTTGACATTAAAATATTTTTGACTAATCTTAGTTGCTCTTCAGGACTATATTGAGAGAATTTTTTCTTAACATATTCTTGTACTAGACTAATAATGCCCATAGCGTGTGGACTAGCTGTACTTGTTCCAGACATTGGACTATAGGTATTGCCCAAAGATGGAGAATAAATTTCATAGCCTGGAGCAGATAGATCAGGTTTCATATTACCGTCTGCAGATAGCCCCCAACTTGAGAAGTTTGCCATTTGTCTACCACCAGGAACTGCTACAAGTTTTTTCTTCCGATCAAAACTTAAAGTCGCTTTGTCTAAAGACTTAAGATAGTCAAAGTCTTCAAGACTGATGAAACCCATAGGTAATTGCCCATGATAATTTAAAGGTAAGAGAGGTCGCTTATAATCTTTGTGATGAACAAGAACGCCAGCTACTCCTTTAGATTGAGCAAGTTCAGCAGTTGCTTTTGAAGTTTTAACACCTCCATAGTTTACAATAACAACCTTATCTTTGACATCTTTATCACGGTAATCATTTTCTAAACCATCCCCAATGTAAACAAAATTCAGTTCTTTTCCTTTAGGGAAAGGACTAGCCACAGTTACCGCTAGTTCTTTTGATTCATTGTTAGCCTTAACAGTAAAAACTTCACTTATAGTTTCTGGTGCAACATAAGCTGCAATAGTAAGAACATCATCTGTCGTTGCAGGTGTCCCAATAACACCAAAATCAGGATTCTTAGCTAGAGGTTTTAAAGAAGAGCCTCCCATTGCAAATTCATTTCCAGCTGCAACAACAACTGCTACCCCTTTTTCTCTAGCTGCATTTAGCGCTCTATGAACGCTCTCTTTTAATTCGTCACTGGCTTTACCAACATTCCCAAAACTCATGTTAATAGCTGTAGCACCAAGAGCAATTGCATCCTCAATCGCTAAAGCATACAGATTTTCTTTTTCAGACATAACTTTTGTTTCCCCAACTTTTAAAAACATTAGTTGGGCTTCTGGAGCAACTCCCTCCATTAAAAGTTCATTTTTTTCACTTTTCATTGAACCTGTGGCAACGCCAGCAACATGGGTTCCGTGATATAGATTATCATTATTAGCCTTTGGAGAGTTTACTCCCGAGTTATAATCATGATAAAAAACAAGTTTATTATTTACCCATTTTCCTCTGTCAATCCCACGCTCTTTTTTCTTAGCTTCTATTTCTTCTTCACTTTTATATTTTAAATCACTGCTATCACTAGGTTTTAACATATCATGCGTCTGTTCAATTCCAGAATCAATGACAGCAATTAATGCTCCTTTTCCTTTACCAACTTTTTCCCAAAGTTCTTTAACATTTGAAGGATCAACTTGATCAATCAATGGTTTTTGTTGTTCTTCAGAAACTGGTTCAGTAATCGTTTCTTTAACTTCTACTTCCTTACCAACCTGCTCAGTAGTTTCTACTGACTCAGTTGTTAAGTTATCAGCTTCAGGTTGCTCTACCTGCTTTGAAACGACTGCTTCTGAATTTGATTCAGTAGCTGATACACTGCTTACTTGTGTTAATAAAACACTTGTTGCAGCAAGTGATAACTGAAGCATAATTAATTTTTTCGAGCGAATTTTACTTTTCACAATATATTCCTCCAATAGAATGTCCGTTAATAATAATACATTATTATCATTTGTTTAGCAATAGATTTTAAAAAGATTAGATTTTTCATAAAATATTAGCATTTTTATTGGATAGACTATAATTTAAAATATGTAAAAAGCCCCAGAAATTCTAGAGCTCTTTACATATTTTAAATTTAATTTTTTATTTAGATTTTATATAGTTAACACCATCTGCTTTAGGTGCTACTGCTTGTCCAAAGAAAGCGGCAAGAATGATGATAGTAAAGAGATAAGGAGCTATCTCTAAATATACTGTCGGAATTTTTTCCAATAAAGGTAGTTGGGCACCTATGACAGCTAAACTTTGAGACAAACCAAAGAACAAACTCGATAGCATTGCTCCTACTGGATTCCACTTACCAAAAATCATTGCAGCAAGTGAAATAAATCCAGGACCTAAAATTGTCGTTACGGCAAAGTTAACTGAAATGGATTGTGCATATACTGCCCCTCCGATACCACCAAGGAAGCCAGAAATCATAACACCATAATATTTCATTAAGTAAACATTTATTCCTAGCGTGTCGGCTGCCTGAGGATGTTCACCTACTGAACGCAAGCGTAGACCAAAGCGTGTTTTATAAAGAATAAACCAAGCAAGGAAAGAAAAACCAACAGCTAAATAGCCGACTAAGGTTGTATCCTTAAAGAAAATATGACCAATGATAGGAATATCACTTAAAATAGGAAAGTCAAATTTACCAAAAGATGCTTGAATATTATCAGTTTGACCTTTTCCGTAGAAGACTTTTACTAGAAAAACTGCTAGGGAAGGAGCTAATAGGTTTAAAACTGTACCAGAAACAATGTGATCTGCCCTAAAATTAATGGTAGCTACAGCATGAAGTAATGAGAAGATTAGACCTACTAAACCTCCAACTAAAACGGCAATCCAGGGGGTTGCTTTTCCAAATGTATCAACAAATTCTAAGTTGAATACAATACCTGAAAATGCTCCCATTACCATAATCCCTTCTAACCCGACATTAACAACACCAGATCTTTCTGAGAAAGTACCTCCAATACTTGTGAAAATAAGAGGGGTAGCATAAATCAACATTGAAGATATTAACAATGAAAGAATTGTAACTAATGACATCTTATTTACCACCTTTCACAGTTGTTTTTTTAGTTCTAATCATATAACGTTCAATTAAGTAATGCGCCCCCACAAAGAAAATAATTGAGGCTGTCACAATTTTGACCAGTTCTGGAGGAATTCCAGCAACATTCATACCAGGTGCACCAACATTTAAAACACCAAAAAGGAAAGCTGAGAAAAAGATACCAAGTGGATTATTAGCTGCAAGAAGACTTACTGCCATACCATCAAAACCAATAGCTAAAGAACTAGATTGAACAAAGACATTTTCAAACGTCCCCAGTCCTTCAACAACACCACCTAGGCCAGCTAGTGCACCTGAAATAATCATTGAAAGAATGATAGTTCTTTTGGCAGACATACCAGCATACTCACTGGCATGAGGATTTAGACCAACTGAGCGAATTTCAAATCCTAAGGTTGTTTTATTTAGTAAGAACCAGATGATAAAGATAGCTATTAGAGCAAAGAAAATACCAATATTAAGTCTTGAATTATTTGTTAATTCGGATAACCATGGCGTTTGATAACTAGCATTATGGCTAACTTGAACAGAGGAATCAATACTTTGTTTAATATTTTTTGCGAAGCCATTTTGAATAACAGCGTTACCAGTATACAAAATAATATAGTTCATCATAATGGTTACAATAACTTCGCTGGTTCCTAGGAAGGCACGTAAAATACCAGGTATTGCTCCAGCAATTCCCCCTGCTACCATCCCAATTATTACTGTTAATACAATCAGTAACGGACGAGACATGTCTGGATGTGAAAGGGCAAACCAAGTGGAAGAAATCCATCCTGCCAAAGCTTGTCCAGAAAGACCAATATTAAAAAAACCAGCTCGACTTGCAACAGTAAATCCAAGGGCGATAAGAATCAGTGGCCCCATCGCTCTTAAAATCTCACCTATATTTTTCACACTACCAAAAGCGATATTAAATAAGCCTTCGTAACCCCATATTGGGTCATATCCAAAGATAAACATAATGATTGCGCCAAGTACAAAACCTAATAAGACGGAAATGACAGGAACTGCAATTTTTTGTGCCTTTTTAGACATTTTCTTCCTCCTTATCAATTGAACCACCAGCCATAAGAATTCCTAACTCCTGTTTATTAGTCGTTTCTGGCATAACAATGCCTTGGATTTTTCCATCATGGATAACAGCAATTCGATCAGATAAATTCAAAATTTCATCAAGTTCAAAGCTAACTACTAAGACAGCTTTTCCTTTATCACGTTCTTCGATTAGACGTTTATGGATATACTCAATCGCACCAACATCAAGACCGCGGGTTGGCTGACTAACAATCAGTAAATCAGGATTGCGGTCAACTTCACGGGCAATAATAGCTTTTTGCTGATTTCCTCCAGAGAAACCTCTAGCCGGAACTAGTTCACTAGCACCCCGTACGTCAAATTCAGACATCAATTGGCGAGCATAATCATTGATTTTAGCATAATTTAAAATACCATTTTTACTTAAAGGTTCTTTATAGTAGGTCTGTAAAGCTGTATTTTCTGCTAAAGAAAGATCTAAAATTAAGCCATCACGGTGCCTATCTTCTGGAACATGGCCAACAGATAACTCAGTAATTTTACGCGAAGAATATTGCGTTACATCTTGACCTTTTATAGTAATCGTGCCAGATTTCACTTTACGTAAACCAGTAATAGCTTGAATTAATTCACTTTGACCATTACCATCAATACCAGCGATACCAATAATTTCACCAGCTCTAACATCTAGTGAAAGCCCTTTAACAGCAGGGACACCACGATTTTCATCAACAAATAAGTCTTTAATTGATAAAACTACTTCTTTTGGTTCTGAAGGTTTTTTAGCAGTTGTAAAAGAAACAGATCGTCCCACCATCATTTCTGCTAATTCTTTTGAGCTAACCCCTAAAACGTTTGCTGTCTCAATTGATTTTCCTCTACGAATAACGGTTACGCGATCAGCAACGGCGCGGATTTCATCTAATTTATGTGTGATAAGGACGATAGACTTTCCTTCTTTAACCAAGTTTTTCATAATAATCATTAATTCTTGGATTTCAGAAGGGGTTAAAACAGCAGTCGGTTCATCAAAAATTAATATATCAGCACCACGGTAAAGAGTCTTTAAAATCTCAACACGTTGTTGAGCTCCTACCGATATGTCAGCGACTTTTGCATCAGGATCGACAGATAGGCCATACTTTGTAGATAAATCTCGGATTTCTTTACTTGCTTTCTTTAAATCTAAACGACCATTTTTAACTGTTTCATTTCCTAAAATAATATTTTCAGCAACTGTAAATGCTTCAACCAACATAAAATGTTGATGCACCATACCAATTCCTAAACGAGAAGACTTAGAAGGGGAGTCAATTTGAACTGGTTTACCATTAATCAAAATTTCACCTTCTGTTGGTTCAAGCAGGCCGGCTAGCATGTTCATCAAAGTAGACTTACCAGCTCCATTTTCTCCTAATAAGGCATGAATTTCCCCTTTTTTGACGGTCAAATTAATATGATCATTTGCGACAAAATCACCAAATTTTTTTGTAATCTCTTTCATTTCAATGACATGTTGAGTCATAGGATCGCGCTTCCTTTCAATTCACACTTTTATTTCAGCAAAGCTTGCCAGTAATCGCAAGCTTTACTGAGACAAAAATTATCTCAGTCTAAAAGAGCGACCGACGAAGGTCGCTCAAACTTCAGGTTTATTTATCTGGAACGTTAATATCGCCAGAAACAATTTTTTCTTTAGCTTCTTTAATTGCTTTTATGGTATCATCTGAAAGATTAGTTGTCGCAATATCAACACCACCATCTTTTAAACCATAAACTGTTGTTTTACCACCAGGGAATTTTTTATCAACAACAAGCTTATTAATGAGTTGAACTGATTTACCAACTTTTTTGATTGAAGACGCAAGCACGAAGTTTGATTTTTTACCATCTTTAGATGTATAGTTTCCTTCATCTTTTTGATCACGGTCAACACCGATAACCCAAACTTTATCAGCATCTGTCTTTTTCTCATTACGAGCTTTTGCTTCATTGAAGACACCTGCACCAGTTCCACCAGCAGCTTGATAAATAATATCTGCACCACTAGCATACTGTGCTGCAGCGATTGTTTTACCTTTTGCAGCATCACCAAATGATCCAGCATAATCTACTTTAACTTTGATTGAGCTATCAACAGATTTAACACCTTCTTGGAAACCTTTTTCGAAGCGGGTAATAACTGTACCCTTCATTCCACCGATGAAACCTACCACTTTTGTTTTAGTTGTTTTAGCTGCTGCAATACCAGCAAGGTAAGCAGCTTCATTATCAGCAAATGTTACGCTAGCGACATTATCTTTACCTTCAATAACGTCATCGATGATAACATAATTAGTTTCTTTGTTATCTGCTGCTGCTTTAGCAATAGCATCTTTAAGAGCAAAACCAATCCCATAAACAACCTTATAACCATCAGATACGGCTGTATCTAGGTTTGTTGCATATTCAGATTCACTATTTGATTGGAAGTAATTGAAACCAGCTCCTTTTTTAAGCCCCATTTCTTTACCCCAAGATTGTAAACCTTCCCAAGCTGATTGGTTGAAAGATTTATCATCAACACCACCAGTGTCAGTAACAATTGCCACTTTTAAATCTGTTTTAGCATTTTTGCTATCAGATTTTGAAGGACCGCGATGCCCACATGCAGCTAAACTTACTAAAGCTACAGAAGCTAAACCAAGACCGATAAATTTCTTGTTCATGAAAATGAACCCTCCTAAAAATGTTTCTAGCAATCCCTTGCTGAAAAAATATATATAGCCTTATGGCCAAATAACTAGTTAAAGTCAGATTTTAAGATAAATCTGTAAAAGAATATGGAAGCAGATCCCTCACCGTTGTCAAAGTAGTACGACCATCTTTAGCGATAAGTGTTACCTTGGCGGTGGGTTCAAAAAATTCAGCCATTACTTGGCGACAAGCACCACAGGGAGAAACCGGTTCCTGTGTTTCCCCGAAAATGGCAATTTCAGATAATTCTTTGTATCCCTCCGATACTGCTTTAAATATCGCTGTACGCTCTGCACAGTTTGTTAATCCAAAGCTAGCATTTTCAATATTACATCCAGTAAAGAGTTTACCTTCACTTGTCAATAGAGCTGCACCTACTGGAAATTTTGAATAGGGAACGTAAGCATATTTACTAGCCTCAATGGCAGCAGACTCTAGCTTAGTAGCCACCATTAGATGTCTCCCCATTGATAATTTTCACACCGGCAGAGGTCCCTATTCTAGTAGCTCCAGCTTCAATAAAAGCTAATGCATCTTCCAATGAGCGAGCACCACCAGCAGCTTTTACACCAACCTTAGGACCAACAGTTTGACGCATCAATTTAACATCTGATACAGTAGCACCACCTGTTGAAAATCCTGTTGACGTTTTAACAAAGTCAGCTCCAGCATTGATAGCCAAAGTACAAGCTTTAACTTTTTCATCATCAGTTAATAAACATGCTTCAATAATGACCTTCACAAGTTTGTCTCCACTTGCTTCCACTACTGCTCGAATGTCATTCTCTACGTAGTCATAATCACCTTGTTTCATACGACCAATATTGATGACCATATCAATTTCATCTGCGCCATTTTCAATTGCATTTTTAGTTTCAAAAGCCTTTGTTTCTGATGTAGTTGCTCCAAGAGGAAAACCAACTACCGTACAAACTTTAACATCAGAACCTCTTAAAGATTGCGCACAATAAGATACCCAAGATGGATTAACACAAACGCTAGCAAAATCATATTCTTTTGCTTCTAATAATAATTGATTCAATTGTTCCTTCACACTATCTGCTTTCAACAAAGTGTGGTCAATATATTTATTTATTTTCATTAAAACACCTCAAGATATGACTTCTATAATCTCTTTAGGAGCAATTCGCTCTTCACCTATTTTAACATTTTTTTCGAATTCTGTAATCACATTTTGACTTAAATCTTGACTAGAATAAATCACTGCGATACGCTCTCCGACCATGACAGAATCACCGACCTTCTTGTCAAAAACAATCCCACTTTCGTAATCAAGTTGATCGGTTTTAACAGCTCTACCTGCTCCTAACTTCATTGCAAATAAGCCAAATTCTAATGCTGGTAATTCTGTGATATAACCATCTGATTTTGCAAAGATTTCAGTCTGTACTTTTGCACTTGAAGGTCTGTAAAGATCAATTAAATCACCACCTTGTCGGTTAACCATCTCTTCAAACTTAGCTAAAGCACGACCCGAAACAAGATGTTCTTTAATTTCTTCTTTTGATTTTGAGATTCCAGCAAGTTCTAGCATTAATTGACCTAATTCGCAAATGAAGTTGGTCACATCCTCACGGCCTTCTCCTTGCATTATCTGAATTGCTTCCAACACTTCTAAACGATTGCCAATAGCTCGACCCAAAGGCTGGCTCATATTAGTAATAACTGCAATTGTTTTACGTCCTACCTCCTTCCCTAAATCAACCATTAAACGTGACAATTTTTCAGCATCTTCAATGGTCTTCATGAAAGCACCATCTCCAACTGTAACATCCAGTAAGATACTGTCAGCACCAGCTGCAATTTTTTTACTCATGACAGAACTAGCAATCAGAGGAATAATATCAACAGTGGCAGTGACATCACGTAAAGCATAGAGCATTTTATCAGCTTTAACCAACTTATCTGACTGGCCAATAACTGAGAGCCCAATTTCTTGAACTTGTTCAATAAATTCATCCTGATTAATGTTAATATTATAACCTTTTATAGCTTCTAATTTATCTAGTGTACCTCCAGTGTGGCCTAACCCTCTACCACTCATTTTGGCAACCGGCACACCGAAACTCGCTACTAAAGGTGCAAGAATTAAGGTCACCTTATCGCCAACACCCCCAGTAGAATGTTTATCTGTCTTAATACCTGGGATTGCCGATAAATCAATCTGTTCACCAGATTTAACCATTGCCATAGTCAAGTCTTTAGTCTCGCGAGTTGTCATGCCTTTAAAATAAACTGCCATAGCAAATGCAGACATTTGATAATCTGGTACAACGCCTTGAGCATAATTAGAAACCAACCATTCAATCTCTTGAGTGGAAAGTTCTTGCCCATCTCTTTTTTTCTGAATTAAATCAACGGCTCTCATTCTTTAATACTCCTTAAAATATAATAGCCTTTTACTTTTTTTACAATCTCTACGTTGCCAAAGATTAATTCCATTTTTTCTTTAGCACTTGGTGCCCCTTGTTTTTTCTGAATGACAATTGTCAGGTCACCATTTGAGTGAAGAAAATCGAAGGCTTTTTCGATAATTTCATGCACAACTTTTTTACCTGCTCGAATAGGGGGATTACTGATGATATGATCAAACTGTCCGGTAACATTTTCATAAATATTTGATTGGTATATCGTCACCTCAACTTCATTATAGGTTGCATTTTTCTTTGCAAGCTCAATAGC
Source organism: Streptococcus porcinus (assembly GCF_900475415.1). Classification (NCBI taxonomy): domain Bacteria; kingdom Bacillati; phylum Bacillota; class Bacilli; order Lactobacillales; family Streptococcaceae; genus Streptococcus; species Streptococcus porcinus. Next base: position 1,001,311 of record NZ_LS483388.1, on the reverse strand, counting down.
TCGGTTATTAATATCAATTAGTGTCGCACTAACTCCTTGAGTCTTGGCAAGAGCAATTCCTAAGGGACCATAACCACATCCCACATCAAGTAAACTTTCTCCCGTTCCAAAGGATAGGCTATTGAGAAGAACTTGACTTCCAAAATCAATCATTTTTTTTGAAAAAACACCAGAATCTGAAAAAAAAGTGAACTCTTGACCTAAGAGTTTAACACCTAATTTATGAATGTCATGTTGACTATCTGGATTTTCATCATAATACATTTTCGACATGCTTTTTCCTATCTATTTTCGATGCTTATACATTCTAACATACTTTGAAACGGTTTACAAGACGCTTATTTTTAAACCTTTTCTGCATATTGTTCGGTTTTTACGAACTTTCGGAATAATAACTATCTGACTATTGTGAATAACTTAATAAAACGCTTACATAAGCTATTTTAAAGGGATTATTTCTATATAATAGTCGATATTTTTTATATATCTTTTTTAAAATGGTATAATAGCACTATTGTCATTCGATAAGGAGCTATTATGACCAATGAATTTATTAATTTTATAAAAATGACTCGCCAATCCTGGAAAGATCTTCACCAGCAGTCTCGTCCCTTGCTAACCGAAGACGAACTAGAAACTATAACAAGTCTAAATGATAATATCAATATTACCGACGTTATTGAAGTCTATCTTCCACTTCTAAATCTCATACAGATTTACAAAATTAACCAAGAAAACTTATCTTTTTCTAAAAGCCTTTTTTTAAAAAAAGATGCTCATTATCGGCCTTTTATTATTGGTGTCTCAGGCTCAGTAGCAGTTGGAAAATCAACAACAAGTCGTCTGCTTCAACTGCTCTTAGCTAGAACTTTTAAGTCCTGTAAAGTAGAATTAGTGACGACCGATGGTTTTCTTTATCCTAACGCTTACTTATCAAAACATAATATCTTAGATCGAAAAGGATTCCCTGAATCTTATAATATGGAGTTACTTTTGAATTTCTTAGATGCGATGAAAAACGGCGTCACCACAGAAGTGCCAGTTTATTCTCACGAAATTTATGATATTATTCCTAACCACTTGCAAACTATTGAAAGTCCTGATTTTTTAATTGTCGAAGGAATAAATGTTTTTCAGAATCAGCAAAATAATCGCCTCTACATGAATGATTATTTTGATTTTTCAATATATATTGATGCTGATAGAAATCATATCGAAAATTGGTATATTGAACGTTTCGAAAGTATTCTTGAATTAGCAAAAAATGATGACACTAATTTTTACACTGAATATGCATCCATGCCCAGAGACGAAGCAATTGCTTTTGCTAAAGAAGTCTGGAAAAACGTTAACCTAGTTAATTTAGAAAACTATATTGAACCAACTCGAAACCGCGCACAAATCATCTTGCATAAAGCACAAGATCACAAAATCGATGAAATCTTTATCAAAAAATAAATATGACTTGCCAAACAAGTATTATTTCTATATAATAGTGTAGTTAGATTAATACGGAGGTGAAAACATTGGCAAATATTAAATCAGCTATCAAACGTGCAGAACTTAATGTTAAAGCAAACGAAAAAAATTCCGCACAAAAGTCAGCTATGCGTACTGCTATCAAGGCATTTGAAGCAAACCCATCTGAAGAGCTTTTCCGCGCTGCTTCTTCAAGCATCGACAGAGCAGAGTCTAAAGGTTTGATTCACGCTAACAAAGCTAGCCGCGATAAAGCACGTCTTGCTGCTAAACTTGGCTAATAAATATCCAATGAAAACTCCACAAGGAGTTTTTTCTTTACAAAAAAATGGTTAGATCCAATGGTCTAACCATTTTAATTTAGAGGAAGTTTTACCTCAAATACACTACCCTTGCCTTTATTATCATTAACAAGAATAGTTCCTTTTAAAGAAGTGACGATTTGTTGAGCAAGTGATAACCCTAATCCAAAGCCACCATGACTCCTTGTTCTAGCTTTATCTACTCGATAAAAACGATCAAAAATTTTCTTTTTGTCGGCATCTGTAATACCTGGTCCATTATCTTCAACAGTAATAAAGAGATATTTATCCGTATTTCTAACAATGATTTTAATAAAACCTGACTCATCTGTATACTTAATCGCGTTATCGAATAAAATTGTCATTAACTGTTTTAATAGAGATTTGTCCATTCTGATTGGCTTTGTAACGGTATTGACAGACTCAAAGCCTTTTCCATATTCTTCAGCAATTAGCTTATAATTATCAAAAATACCATCAAAAAAACGACTTGATATCTCTACTATTTCAGGTTTAATGCCATCATCTCGACGAGCTAAATTCAGAAGATTCGTCGTCAAGATTCTCATATTGCGAACCTCTTCTAAACTTGAAGCAATTGCTTCGCTATTATCTAAGATACTTTCGTTGGGTTTGCGAAAAAGAGTTTCTAAACGATTTTGGAGTACGGCCAAAGGCGTCCTTAATTCATGACTGGCATTTTCAACAAACATCTTCTGTTTTTCATAGCTTTCAAGAATTGGTTTGCTACTCCAATTGGCTAAATAGATACTTGCCAAAATAGAAATAAGCCAAAATAAGATCATGATTATAATAATTATTTTTTCATAGCGTTCGTTAGTTTTTTCAGATTGCTCTACATTAACAACAGCCATTAAATAGGCGACAGATGGGTAATTATTAGAATGCACTCTAACTGTAATAGTATGGAACTTTTCCTCATGACCGTAGTAATTAACAAGTTTTCGAGTTTTGATTTCGTTTAAATCACTCTTTTTAAAAGAGAAATTTTGAAAATTGGAAAGGGCATCAAAGGTATTGATTACCATACCATTAGCATTAAATAGAATAATATCAGTATTTGCGACAGGTTGATCACTGTTTTTCCCTTTTAAATCATCTAGATTTGTTTTGAAATTTAAATCTTGTCCATCAAAATAGAAAGAGGAAATCCTTTCCATCGTTCGGTTAGCATATAGGGTTGAGTGAGTCGCAACAGCTGTCAAACTTGTATCTACTGATGAGTAGACACCTACTTTCATGATTTGCAAAATAATAACCGTCATCACCACAAATATACCTGTAAAAACGGCAAAAAAATGAAAGAAACGGTCAAAGTTATCCGAAGTAATAATCGCTCTATATTTAGTCATTTGCTTTTAAAATATAACCAACACTACGTAAGGTTTGTAAGTTTGCTGCAAAATCAGTATTTTTTAATTTCTTTCGAATTTTAGAAACATAGACCTCCACAACCGAAATAGTGGTATCACTATCAAAGCCCCAAATTCGATCAAAAATTTGTGATTTTGGTAAAATTACATTCTGATTTTGAAGTAAATAGATAAGCAAATCATACTCTTTCCCTAATAGCTCAACGGCCCTATCATTCACTTTTACAGCATTTCGATTAAGATCAACTCTGAGATTACCAAATGTAATACTGTTTTCGTTAAACTTGCCAGTTCGTTTAAGCAAGGCTTGAATACGCATTTTAAGTTCTTCCAAGTAAAAGGGTTTTGTTAAATAGTCATCAGCACCTAGTTCAAAACCATGTCCCTTATCATCTAAGCCTTCTTTAGCTGTCATAATTAAAACAGGCGTCTTAATATCTTTTTCTCTAAGCTCTTTTAAAACTTGAAAACCGTTTTTTTCTGGAAGCATTAAATCTAGAAGAATTAAATCATAAACCCCACTTTCTGCTTCATATAAACCTTCATCTCCATCAAAAACTTGCATAACGTCCGCAAAATCATCGAGAAAGTCAAAAATAGAATTTGATAAACTTAAATCATCTTCAACTAGTAATATTTTTATCATTGTACTTCTCCTATTTAGCATCACTGAAGGTTATTACTCCGTTCAGTACTATCACCTTAAATCATATCATATTTTGCTTAATATTTTCTAAAAAACTATTCACAAAAAAGGAAAACCTTAGGTTTTCCTTTTATCAATTAAACTTTTTAATTTAAAGAAAACAATGAATTATCAGTCTTTGTGGCTAACGCCTGATAAAGCTTGATAAACAGCTAGTTTTTCCGTTTCGATGAGAGTAAGTCGAGCTGAAATCTCATTAATACCCATTTTGATATTTCGACTAATCGCCATATCGTCTAACTTGGGCTCAAAGAAGGCTTGATACTCATCAAGACGTTTTTTCGTTTTGAAAATATTAGCAGGATAAATAACAAACTTATCAAAACTCATATCTCCACCTAACGCTGCTTTAATCCATTCCCAGTCTTCACGTGCCCATTCCCAAGTTGCTTCTTGTGTAAACTCTTGAGAAAGTAGGAAACGATACCACATTGCTAAATCTTGCGGTTTAACAATCGTCTTGTCTTTAAGGCTAACTAGAATCCGACGAAGAGTTGCTTGACTATGAGTTCTAGATATAGCATAAGCCAAATCAACGCGAATATTATTATCTGTCGTGGAAATGTAGGTATCAAAATAGCAGTTAACTAGGTCTTCTGTTTCAAAATGCTTCATCTGATTAAGGAGAACAAATCGTCTTGTGGCAGCCGGTAACTTAGTCAAATCTTCAGCATGTGCTTCAAATATTGTTTTTGCTACTTGAACAGCATCTTCATTACCTGCAGCAATCAACTGACCTAGGGTAATCTGACGCACCATCTCTGCTTCATCTGTTTCACCTGTTACTTTTTCAAAACCATGCGCACGATAATCAGCTTTAAAAATAGTAGTTACCAATTTATTATAATCTAACTGCGCAGTTGATTCTTCATCTACAAAAGTATCTAATCCTACGAGCACTTGGTCAATAGCGGAAGCTACCATATAAGTTTTTTCTTCGGTTAGTTTAGCAATCAAGTTTACTAACTCGGCATACGAAACTAGACCACTTTCTGCCAATAAACGACGCTCTTGGATAATTTGGAGCAAGCTAGTTTGATCAAGTTGTTTGAGCTCAGCTTGTATCGCTTCAAAAATAGGCCCTTGATAGTTAGTAATATAGTGTGCCGTATTCTCAGTATTTAACCGTAGTGGAACTTTATTATCTGCTTGTAGTTGACTAAAATTCGGAATAACAAGTTCTTTTTCAGTCAAAATATCTGGTATCGCTTCCCAAGTTGCATTAAGAGGAATAGGCCAAAGACGGTCTTTTTCGTCATGTTCACCGATAAAGAATTGTTCTTGGCGAATATGAAGCTGGTCATTTTCAACTGATAGAGTTACTACTGGATAACCAGGTTGTTCTAACCAAGCATCCATAAAGCTTGCGACATCTTTACCTGAACTTTCACTTAATGCATTCCATAAATCACGACCCACAGTATTACCATATTGATGTTTTTCGAAATAGAGCCCCAATCCTTTAGCAAAGTCAGCATCACCAATCCAGCGTCTTAACATATGCATAAGTCGGCTGCCTTTTGCATAAACAATTGCTGGATCAAACAAGGTGTTGATTTCGTCAGGATGATTAACAGCTACATGGACTGATTGGACACCGTCAGTTGCATCACGCTTTAAAGCTAATGGAACACCCCCTGTTTGGAAATCTTCAAAAATCTTCCATGAGGGCTCGATAGCATCAACGGAAACATATTCCATCATATTGGCAAAACTCTCATTTAACCAAAGATCATCCCACCATTTCATCGTGACTAGATTACCAAACCATTGATGTGCTAACTCATGCGCAACAACTAATGCAACTTGTTGTCGACTTGAAGCGGTAGAATTCTTATCAACTAGTAGATAAATCTCACGATATGTGATTAAGCCCCAATTTTCCATAGCTCCAGCAGAAAAATCAGGTAGGGCTAAGTTATAGGATTGCGGAATTGGATATTTGACACCAAAGTAATCTTCGTAAAAATCAATGACTCTTACAGCGATATCCAACGAGAATTCTAAAGCACTACTAGGGTGTGCTTTTGTTGAAAAAATTCCAACCTCTGTACCATTTTTGGTCTTTGCTGTAATCCCTTGTAATTCCCCTAAGCCAAAAGCTAAGAGATAAGAAGACATCTTAGGGGTGGTATCAAAGGTCCATAAACCAGTTTCTTTTCGCAAATCCACATTAGTTTCTGGCATATTAGATAGAACCATTTCACCTTCAGCTTGATCAAATTTAATACTAAGATCAAACGTTGCTTTTGCTTCTGGTTCATCAATACATGGAAAAGCTTCTCTTGCAAAATGGCTTTCAAATTGGGTTGAAATAACCTCTTTTTGTTGGCCATCAACTGTGTAATAAGATGGGTAAATACCAGTCATATTATCAGTAATATGACCTGAAAATTCAATAACTAGGGTCATCAAGCCAGTTACTGGTAATTCTATATGAAGTACTTCATTTTCATCGTCTTTATGAAAATGAACATCTTCGTTATCTAATAAAACAGAATGAATTATTAAGTCCTTTTGATGAAAGGAAACATTATGATCAAGTGCTTCACCATTAATAGCAACATTACCTGTAAATGTTTTATTTTCACGATTAATGTCTAAAAAGATATTATAATTTTCTGGAACAAATTTCTCAATAAGATGTTCTACTGTCTTCATAAAACTCCTTTATTTATGATTAGAAAAATAGTGATTAGAAAAAAGCTTTCTAACCACTATTATATCATACTTTATTATAATTCAATAATCTTTCCAGTTTTCAAGTAGACTATCCATTCGCACAAATTACGAGCATAATCACCAATTCGTTCAAGATACATCAGAACTTGGAAATACTCTTTCCCAGCAAAAGCTGCATCAGGAGTTTTCTTAATTTCTTCTACCGCTAATGTTTGAATTTCACGATAATAATTATCAATAACTTCATCATGGGCAGCGATTTCATATGCTTTAATATCATCACTGGTAATATAAGCATTTAAAGCATCTTCAACCATGTGTTTCACTGCTTTCCCCATGAGATTAATTTGTTCCTCAACTAACGGAATACGTTCTTCACCCTTCATCCGAATGGTTGCTTTTGAAATAGATGAAGCGTGATCACCAATTCTTTCAATATCACTAGAGGCTTTAAGAACAGTGATAACTGTTCTTAAATCATTAGAAACAGGCTGCTGCAAAGCAATAATTTCAAGTGATTTTTTCTCTAATTTCGTTTCAAATTCGTTAATAATAACATCTGCTTCAATGACTTCTTTTGCCAAATCACGGTCATGACTAACAAAAGCTCGAACTGACTTGTTTAATTGTGCTAAAACTTCAGTTCCCATTGAATAGAATTGATTATGTAATTTATCTAATTCTTCTTCAAATTTCGTTCTTAACATTGTTTCTCCTTATCAATTGCGGTAACATTAACCAAATTTACCAGAAATATAATCTTCTGTCTCTTTACGCTCAGGATTCATAAACATTTTCTTAGTATTGCCAAATTCCAACAAATCGCCTGCTAAGAAAAATCCAGTTCGATCAGATAAGCGGGAAGCTTGTTGCATTGAACGCGTAACAACAACCATTGTATAGTCTTTTTTCAAAGCAAAAAGAGTTTCCTCAATTTTACCGGCTGAAATAGGGTCAAGGGCTGAGGTCGGTTCATCTAACAGGATAATTTGAGGACTCGTCGCTAATACACGAGCAACACAAACACGTTGTTGCTGACCTCCAGAAAGACCTAAGGCTGAGTCATGAAGTCTATCTTTCACTTCTTCCCAAATAGATGCACCTTTCAATGAAAACTCAACAGCTTGATCCAAAACTTGTTTATCTTTCACACCCTTAATTCGTAATCCAAAGACAACATTCTCATAAATAGACATTGGAAAGGGATTAGGTTGCTGGAAAACCATTCCAATTTCTTTACGTAAATCAACCGTATCCGTTCTTGGACTATAAATATTATGCCCATTATAAGTAATTGAACCAGTAACAGTCACTTCTGGATTTAAATCGCTCATCCGATTAATAGCACGTAATAAAGTAGATTTACCAGATCCTGAAGGACCGATAAAAGAGGTGATTTCATTTGGATAGATATCAAGTGAGACATTTTTTAAGGTTTTCTTTTTATTATAGTAAACAGAAAGATCATTTATTTTTAAAATAGGTTTTAACATGCTATTCCTTTCTATCCAAAGTGACCTGACACATAATCATTAGTTGATTGACATTTGGCATTTTGAAAAATATTTCGTGTCTTATCATATTCAATCAAGTCTCCCAAATAAAAGAAGGCTGTATAATCGCTGGCACGAGCCGCTTGTTGCATGTTATGGGTTACTATAATAATGGTATAGTCTTTCTTCAAGTCAAACATTGTTTCTTCCAATTGCATCGTCGCAATAGGGTCTAAAGCCGAAGCGGGTTCATCCATCAAAAGAATATCAGGCTTAACCGAGATTGCACGAGCAATGCATAGACGTTGTTGTTGACCTCCAGAAAGAGTAAAGGCAGATTTGTGTAAATCATCTTTGACTTGATCCCACAAAGCAGCTTGTTTTAGAGACGTTTCTACGATCTCATCTAGTACCTTTTTATCTTTAATACCTGCACGTTCATGAGCAAAAGTAATATTACGATAAATAGATTTCGCAAAAGGATTAGGGCGTTGAAAGACCATTCCAATATGCTTTCGAACTTCAAAAACATTCATTTCAGGTCGATTGATATCAATACCTTGATACATGATTTCACCTGTTACTTTTGCCACATCAATCGTATCATTCATACGGTTCAAGCTTCTTAGATAGGTTGATTTACCACATCCAGAGGGACCTATTAAAGCTGTAATTTTATTCTTTTCAAACTGCATATCAATACCTTTGATAGCTTCCTTGTTACCATAGTACACATGTAAATCTTTTGTTGATAAAGCAAGGTTAGCTTCAGAAAAGGTTTTAATATAGCGTTCTTCCCAGTTATATTCTGTCATGTTTTCTCCTCTAGCTTATTTTGCCGCAGTCATTTTTGAGTGTAACTTCTTACCAATGAAACGAGCAGATAAGTTGAAAATTAAGATGAAGATTAATAAGACTGCTGCACTACCAGCAGATACCAAGGTGCCATCTGGGATAGTCCCTTCGCTGTTAACCTTCCAAATGTGAACTGCCAAAGTTTCTGATTGACGGAAAATTGAAATTGGGCTGGTAACACTAAGTGGATTCCAATTTCCCCAGTCTAATGCTGGAGCAGATTGCCCAGCTGTATAAATCAAGGCAGCTGCTTCACCAAAAATACGACCTGAAGCTAAGACAATACCTGTTACAATACTTGGTAAAGCTTCTGGAATAACGACATAAAAAACAGTCTCCCAGCGTGATAGGCCTAATGCTAGTCCTGCTTCTCTTTGGGTATGATGAACATGTAAGAGGCTATCTTCAACATTCCGAGTCATCTGTGGAAGATTAAATACCGTTAAGGCTAAGGCTCCGGAGATAATTGAGAAGCCATATTGAAATTGCACAACAAAAATTAAATAACCAAATAAACCAACAACAACTGATGGTAACGATGAAAGAATCTCTATACACGTCCGAATAAAATTCGTAAGAGGGCCTTTCTTAGCATATTCAGCAAGATAAATACCTGCTCCTGTTGATAAAGGAATTGAGATAATCAAAGTGATAATTAAGAGGAAAAACGAATTATAAAGCTGAATACCAATACCACCGCCAGCTTCATATGAAGATGAATTTCCTGTTAGAAAATGCCAACTAATATGTGGTAGTCCACGTAACAAAATGAAAAGAATTAATGAAGCTAGAATAGCTACAATGATTCCAGCAATGGTGTATAAGGTACCAGTTGCTAACTTATCGACTTTCTTAGCGTTCATAGTTTCTCTTTCTCTCTTTCGTAATTAATTTTACTAATGAATTAAAAGCTAAGCTCATTAATAATAGAACCAATGCAAGGGACCAAAGAACATTGTTTTGAACAGTTCCCATAACAGTATTACCAATACCCATTGTTAATACAGATGTCAAAGTAGCCGCTGGCGTTGTTAACGACGTTGGCATAACAGCAGAATTCCCAACAACCATCTGGATAGCCAGTGCCTCACCAAATGCTCTAGCCATACCAAAAATGATAGCTGTAAAAATTCCTGGACGAGCAGCGTTCAAAACAACACGCCAAATAGTTTGCCACCTTGTAGCCCCCATTGCCATACTTGCTTCACGGTAGTGTCTAGGGACAGCCTTCAAACTATCAACAGTCATGAAGGTTACAGTTGGTAAAATCATGACAAACAAAACACAAACACCCGATAAAATACCAAAACCAGTACCACCAAAAATTGTCCTGATAAAAGGTACAATAACTTGTAAACCAATAAATCCATAAACAACTGATGGAATACCGACCAATAATTCGACTGCTGGCTGTAATAATTTAGCCCCATATTTCGGTGAAATTTCAGTCATAAATACCGCTGCCCCAATAGCAAACGGCGTAGCCACTAAAGCTGATAAAATGGTAACCAAAAATGAACCACTAATCATCGGTAAGGCACCTAAAATTGGGATACCATTCTTTCCTTTGACACTTGGTTCCCATCTATTCCCAAACAGAAAATCAAAGATATTGACCTTATCAACAAAGAAGGTAGATAGACCTTTTTGCGCAACAAAAATTAATATCATTGCAACTATAAATACAATTAGTCCCAAGCAAAGAAAGGTAAGAGTTCTACCAAATTTTTCTAAACGTGAATTTTTAGAAGGTGAGACTAGTTTTTTCGCTAAATCCTGATTATTCATAATTCCCTCGTTACTTTTTAGTTACTTTTCCATCATGTGACTTAACAACTTTCATTTCAGTCATCGGAATATAACCCATATGTGTTACAATTTTTTGCTGAACACTTTCAGATAACATGTAATCTAAAAATTCTTGTGTTAGACCATCAGGTTTTCCGTAAGTATACATATGTTCATAAGACCAAATTGGCCAATCATTTGTTTTTACATGTTTCGCTGTTGGTGAAAAACCATTTAACTTGAGGGCTTTTACTGAATCATCAACATAAGAGAAAGCTAGATATGAAATAGCTCCTGGTGTTTGAGAAACAATTGATTTCACCATACCGTTTGAATCTTGTTCTTGACTTTGTTTGGCATTCACATCACCCATGATAACAGCATCAAAGGTTGCACGAGAGCCTGAACTTGCCGCACGATTGATGACCGAGATATTTAAATCTTGACCACCAACTTCTTTCCAATTAGTGTATTCACCTGAGAAAATGCGACGCAGTTGTTCAGTTGTTAAATTTGAAACTTTTATTTTAGGATTAACAATCACTGCTAAACCAGCAACAGCCACTTGATGATCCATCAATTTACTGGCATCAATACCATCTTTTTCTTCAGCGAAGAGGTCGCTGTTCCCAATTTGCACTGATTTTGATTGTACTTGCGAAAGTCCCGTTCCAGAACCGCCACCTTGGACGTTGATGGTCTTGCCTAAATGATGCTTTCCAAATTCATCTGCTGTCGCTTCCACTAATGGTTGCAGAGCAGTAGAGCCAACCGCTGTGATGGATTCTCCTTTTTGAATCCAACTAGAACATGCCGTTAGAAAAACCGTAGTTAAAGCTAACACACTTATAAAAAAGAACTTCTTCTTCATACTCATTTTAAATTTCCTATTCATTAAAAAGTAGAGGAGCTTTTAATAATAAACTCAACCATAATAGTAACATATCTAAGTTGCCATTTAAAGAGCTTTAACTCCAAAAGAGTGATATTTTTTTACAGATTTTTTGCCTAATCTTTACATAAAATTTAAGATAAAAAAAAGCCTATTGAAAACTTATATATCTAAATAACTTTCAAAATGCTTCCATTCAGCCTCAGGAAAAAACATCAATTTTTGTCTTGTTTGAAAATCTGGAGATTCTCTTTCAAAAGTCTGAATCTTATATCCTAACTTTTGACCAATTACTAAGGCTGCTGCATAATCCCAAGGTTGAATATAGGAGATATAAGCTATTAGTTCTTGTGTTATAACTTTTAGCATAGAAATACCAGCTCCGCCATATATTCTGACCCCTAGACTATGACTGATTAAGTTAGCTACTCCATAATCATTGTTCAGATACAAGCCCGCATTACAGCCGATTAAGGACCTATCCAATGGTTTGTGACAATAAGGTTCTATTTTTTGGTCGTTAAGATAGACATCAAAAGCACCTCCTCCTGAAAGGAGGAGATCATTCATGACATCATAGATGAGACCAAAACAGCCTACCCCATCTTCATAATAAGCAATCATAATAGCAAAATGGTTTCTTTGAACCACAAAATTAACAGTCCCATCAATAGGGTCAATTACCCATACATTACCATCTGAAATTGGATGACGAACCTCATCTTCCTCTGCTAGAATATAATCATTCGGATAATACTTTAATATGTTTGAAATAAGAAAGTCCTGTGTTTCTTGATCAACATTGGTAACTAAATCATCATGTTTACTTTTAACTTGAATAGCGAGACTTTCAGACATCTTATTCTTAATAAAATCTGCAGCTTCTTTAATTATTTTTTTGGCAAATGAATATTTATCTTCCAAGTGAAAAATACCCCTTCTCAAGTTCTTTAGCCTTCTTGACTACCTGATAAGTCGAATAACCACTACTTTTTTGAAAATCCCTATCAATCTGCTTTTCTTGTGATTTGCTAGGTACAATTTTTTTAAAGGTAGCATAGCTTTGCAAGAGTTGGCTAGCTTCCACCTTCGCTTCATAAGCTTTTTCAACCTGATTTAAAAAAGAAAGCACTGATGTAATTTCGTCAGTGCTCCAATTTATGTCAAGTGGATAAGTATAATTATCTGACATGTTATCCCTCAGTTTCAGCTTTAATCGTTGCTTGACGCAGTTCTTGTTTACGATAATCTCTTGGTAAAAAAGCTCGTATCTCATCCTCATTGAAACCAATTTGCATCCTTTTAGTATCCATGATAATAGGACGACGCAATAAACTTGGATTTTCAGCAATTAACGTAATCAAGTCAGAAATCGACAATTCATCAACATCAACATTAAGTTTTTGGAAAACCTTTGACCTTGTAGAAATGATATCCTCTGTACCATTTTCAGTGAAAGCCAAAATAGCCATTAACTCATCACGACTTAGTGGACTAGTAATAATATTATGCTCTTGAAAATTTACTTCATGTTTTATAAGCCACGCCCTTGCTTTTCTGCAAGAGGTACAGCTAGGTGATAAAAATAAGGTAACCATATTTTCCCTCTATCAATATACTTACTTTATTATACAAAAATTTAATAAAATTGGCTATCCTTTTTTTAAGTATAATTCATCTATTTTCAGTACACAAAAGTATTTCAACGCCAATTTAGAGCTATTTCTTTATCCACCTTTAACTGCTCTACCAAGTCTTCAATACCTTCAAATTTGGTCATTTCCCGTATCTTCTCTAGCCAAATGATTTCAATTGATTCCCCATAAATCTCCCTATCAAAATCAAAAATATTGGCCTCTAGCCTTAATTCTGTACCGCCAAAAGTAATATTTTTACCAATACTTGTCATTGATCTATAACGCTGACCATTGACCATAACATCTGTCACATATACTCCATCAGCAGGCAAATAAGTTCGATCAATGGGAGCCAAATTAGCTGTTGGAAATCCCAATGTGCGCCCACGCGCATCGCCATGGACAACCATTCCTCTTGTAGAAAATTCATAACCTAACAGTTGGTTAACCTTGGCAACATCACCTTTTTTAATCAACTCTCTTATCCAAGTTGAAGAAATTTTTCGATCTTCATAAGAGATTTCTTCAATGGTATGAACTGTCCCCGCAAAGTTCCGTTGTAAATAGTCAGAGTTAGTTCTGTTATGACCAAATTTATAATCAAAACCTACAATAATATGCTTTGCGTTTAGCCGACCAATATATTCTTTAATAAAGTCATCAGAGGTAATTTTTGAAAATGCGGTAGTAAAGTCAACAAGATAGAGACTGTCCACTCCATATTCAGCAAATTTCTCATATCTTTTATCTGGATAAACAATATGTAACAATAATTCTGGTTCAAAACGTGCAAATGCTAACTTTGGTGACTCAGTAAATGTGAATGTCACAACCTTGAGAGATTCTTTTGCGGCAATGGCTTGTGCTCTATCAAAAAGTGCTTTATGACCACGATGTAAACCGTCGAAATAACCTAAAACGAGGACAGTTTCTTCTGGTTCGAAAATATCCTCTGCAAATTTAATGTGTTTAATATTCATTTTTTCTCACTACTTCTTCTCTTTTTACAATTTAGAGAAAGACTTTTCTCGGTTTATAACCCTCATTACATTTTTCAACGATAGCTATCAATTTTTCTTGATGAAAAACAGCTAAAATATCTTCCGAACTTGGCAATTGAATCCGTCGTCCAAAAGACAATTCTTTTGATTCTTGTTCACTAATCATTAGCTTGGCTAATTCTGCAACACCATATTCGATAGGTAACAAAAAAGAATAATTAGTCTCAGCAACCATTTTTTCAATATCTAACAGAGTGAAGGCTTTATCAAGTTGCAAGCCCGCAGAAGCCGTCCGCTCCAAGTAAGACATATGGCTCGCATAACCTAGTTTTTGCCCCAAATCGACAGCTAAAGTTCTGACATAAGTACCTTTACTACACGCAACTTTAAAATCAAAGTGACATAGATTATTTTCATAGGTTAATGGACTAGTCCTTTTGAATTCGCTAATGGTAACCTGTCTTTGTGGCCGTTCAACTTCCTCACCTGCACGAGCATACTCATATAATTTACGTCCCTTGACTTTAACGGCTGAATACATCGGTGGAATCTGAGTAATTTCCCCCTGAAAAGAAGCCATCACCTCATCAACAATCTCTTCCTCTAGTGGTCTAGTCACTGGCGTCTGCTCAACTAGGGATCCTGAGGCATCTTCTGTATCTGTTGAAAAACCTAAGGTTACTCGTCCTTCATAAACTTTACCAGCCTCAGTCATAAACTCCAAAACCCTTGTTGCTTTGCCAACTGCAATTGGTAAAACACCTACAACATCAGGATCTAGAGTGCCACCGTGACCAATCTTCTTTTCTCTAAGAATTCGTCTCAATCTAAAAACAACATCATGTGACGTCATTCCTGCTTCTTTTTTGACATTTATGATTCCGTTCATTTCTCAATCTTTCTAATATACGACCTATACTCACATCATTATAACTGTTTTAAAACCTAATTGCCAAGAGAAAAAACTCCAAACTCGGAGTTTTAGATTTTTTAATGGACTGGCTCTTCAAAGTCTCCACTTACTATTCATTTAGTTCCTTAAATTTATCAGCCATAGTAGGATTATGACGAGTAAGCTTTTTGACAGAAACATCATCAAGTTTATTATTAGCCAGACGAAGCTGATTTTCACTAGTCGTCAAGAAGCGCTTAACCTCTTCCATTCTTTTAATCGATTTATCAATTTCGTCAATAGCCTTTTTGAAATTAGTACTTGCTGAATTGTAATTCTTCGCAAAAGCTGTTTTAAAAATATTTAAATCTTCTTCAAAATGCGTAATATCAATATGCTGCTCTTTAACCAAAGCAAGCTCTTGCTTATATTCCAGTGCATTCATCGAAGCATTTCTCAAAAGGCCAATTATTTGCACAAAAAATTGTGGACGTACCACGTACATTTTCTCATACTCATGACTAACATCAACAATTCCAGTATTGTAGTAATCATTGTCTGCCTCAAGCATTGTCACTAAAACAGCATACTCACAGTTTTTTTCACGACGATCTCGATCAAGCTCTTTAAAAAAATCACTATTTTTATGCTTAGTTTTAGTCGTATCAGCCTCATTCTTCATTTCGAACATTATTGATAAGATTTCCACCCCATTAGCATCCAGCTCACGGTAAATATAGTCTCCTTTTGAACCACGACTAGAAAGTTCATTATCTTTAGCAAAGTGCGCATTAGGGAAGGCATAACTGCGAACTTTATTAAATTCTGTTTCAGCATAAAGTTCTAAACTTTCACCAATTGCTTTTGTTGATTGCTGCGCCTTAAAGTTTTTATAAAATTCAACTTGTTCATTAGCAGCCTTTAATTGAGATTGGAAATCACTCTTTAAAGAGGATAGGGATAAGGCACTTTCTTTTTCTTGCAGTAATAATTCATTTTTCAAACGATCTCGTTCTTTTTCTACACTATTAAGAGCAGATTGTAGCTTGGTCTGATTCTCCAACTCTAGTTTTTCTAATTTATTTTTGAGATTGTTAAGTTCTTTATCCTTATCTGATAAAGTATTAGCAAGTTCCAATGCATTTTGTGAAGCAATTTTATCCAGTTCTCCTTGAAGAGTCAAGATTTCCTGATCTTTTTTAGCTAATTCATTTTCTTGTTTATATTTTTCTTCTTTTAGTTTTTGCTCCAATTGATTTTCAAGTTGATGGATAAGCAAGTCTTTTTGACTTAATTCTTCTTGTAAGGTATTTTGAGCTTTTTGATCATGTAATGCTAACTCCTTATAGAGCCGTTCTTTGATTTCTTTTTCAAACTCTTCACCACGAACTTGTGCCAGTAGTTGACTATATTCTGACTCATTAATAGTAAACACTGTCTGGCAATGAGGACATTTTATTTCTTTCATAATCATTTTCCATCCTAAGCTTATATTGTTCCTATTATATCAGAAAAGACCTAGACTAGGTCTTCTAAGATGCTATTAACAAATAGACTAATAATATTCTTTGTATTCTTTATAAAATTCTATTTTTTCAAGAATAAACTGCTCTAAATCTTGCAATATTTGAAAAATTTGTGACCGGTTTTCAAATTCAAGACGAGTTTTTGGTAGTTCTCCCTGCCTATATGTCTCTAATAAAAGAGAAATATCTTCACGCAAAGTTAAAGCAGAGTTGGTTTCACTAAGTTGCTCAGCTGTTTCATGAATGAAATGAGCTAGCAAGATACTTTGACGGTTACGTTCTGTTATTTTTTTGCAACTCTTAACCATCTTATCTACTATTCTCAGCTGATGACGCCTCATTTCAAAATAATGAACATGGTAATTAGTTTGCTGAAAAACTTGGTTGTGACTATCCCTATAAACTAAAACTAAAGCTTCCCCCAATAAATCCTCTAATTGTTCTAAAGAGTGATAGAGTCGGTTATCAAAATGTGTTAACAAGGAAGATTCGAGTTGAAAAAGCAGGTCTTTGAGTTCTTTTTCAATTATTACATGGTACTGCTGTATCTCTTTTTTGGGAGTTTTCATGTAGGCATTTCCTAACAAGGCCGTACTTGTGCCGATAATAAATAGCAAAAACTCATTACTCAGAATTTGAAAGTTAAGGCTTTTAAAAACTAAAAGATGAGTCACTAGAACAGTTATCGGAACTAAGCCTGATTCTAATTTCAAAAGGTAAAGTATGGGAATACTAAAGCTCAAATAGACTGTAAAAGCTAACATTGAAAAGCCAAATACTGTAAAAGAAAAAAAAGCAATACAAAATGCTAAAAAGAAGGCAAATAACCGTTCTCGTGCCACCTTTAAACTTGTTTTCCTTGTATCATGTAAACTCAATAAAGCAATAATGCCAGCAGAAATGGCATAAGTCAACTGCAGACTTTCAGCAATAAGAATAGCTAAAATGGTTGTCACGACCATTTTAATAGTTCGTTCTAATAGGGGCATTGGTTATCCTTTATTTATAT
This sequence comes from Streptococcus porcinus, assembly GCF_900475415.1. Taxonomy (NCBI): domain Bacteria; kingdom Bacillati; phylum Bacillota; class Bacilli; order Lactobacillales; family Streptococcaceae; genus Streptococcus; species Streptococcus porcinus. Next base: position 983,655 of record NZ_LS483388.1, on the reverse strand, counting down.
ATACTTTTTTCAATGTCATTTTGTAAATGGTACCACTCCTGCTCAGCACGTTGAATTTTACGTTGGTATTCACTTAGGCCTCGTAGATACTGACTAATCAAATAATCTTGTTTAACCAAGGGCATTGCGGGAACAGGTATTTCTAGTAGTTCTTTAGTAGATAAATTAATAACATCCTTACCATGATCCGCACGATCCAGAAGCTGCTGACCAATATCAGAGTCTAAAAAAAATTTGATATAATAACCTCTCAATTTATCCAGCGGTCGTAAGACTGTAATGTTTGATGATGCAACAATCTCTCGCTTTTGTTTTTGAAAGACACAAACTTTTTTCACTGTACCTTTAGAGGCAATGAGAACATCGCCGTCTTCTAAAAAATAACGTAAAAGTTGTCTGCGTTCCAAATGAAAGGTGCGAAGATTCTGATAATTGATACCTGCTAAACTCATATCAGAGAGGTTAATTAAGGCAAATTCTCCATCTTCAACTTTACTACTCACTGCCTTCCCCTTAAAACACTCGACCACATCACCTATGGTAATCTTTTTAATATCACTATTATTAAGGTAGTTTTCTAGATCTTCATTCATTCTCTAGTATCTTTCTATTATGTTATAGTATTTAAATACTACCATTATTTTCGTGATTGTTCAAGTTAAAAAAGACTAGATTCGAAAATTCAAATCTAATCTTCATTACTAATCTACTGACTTCAAAGCATCTAACATCGCTAGCCTCCGTAGCTGATAATGTACCATAATTCCCAGCAACATAACCATAAAAGAAATTGCTATAACCGGAACAAAATAAACATAACTATCGACCTGATTGCCAAAACTCATAGTGGATGACCCCATAAGACTCATTAATAATTGATGCAAATACTTCCCAGCAACTAGGCCAAAGATGATACCAATGATACTCAAAAATGCCGTTTCTCTATAAATGTATAAGGTCACTTCATAATCATAAAAACCTAAAACTTTTACCGTTGATAGTTCTCTTAACCGCTCAGCAATGTTAATGGCCGTTAAATTATACAAAATAACCAAAGCCAACATGAGTGATAGGACAACCAATAATGTCATAACCTCTCTTAGAGAAGTAACGACAGATTTCACAGTTTCTATGACGAGGGTATTTTGTGCTACAGCCTGAACAGTTGATCTATTTAATAATTTTTTAGCGTAAGCTTTTACAGACGAGGCATCACCTTTATCCAAGCTAAGAAGATAGCCTGACTGAAACTCTGTCTGACCAAACTGTTTTTTCTGATAAGCTCGTGACATAAAGATATAATGGCCTACGTTCATATCAGCTATTGCGGCTACTTTAACTTTATAAGTCTGATTTGTGTCAGTTTTCAAAGTCAGACTATGTCCAGGAATAACCCGATAAAAAGCAGCTAGTTTTTTTGATAAGATAACTCCCTCTTTAGAAAGTTTTAGTGTTTTTTGCGTTTTACTATCACGCAAATTAATAAGAGGTGACAAGTTTGAATTAGAGGTTGCTATTAAACGAACTGCCCTTTTGCTACTTTGGCCTTTTATAACAAGATTAGTGTTAGACACAGCAATCTTTTCTTTTTCCTTTATCTCCTTATCCATCAAGAGAGATTGACTGAGTTTACTATCTGCTTCTTCTTGATTAGCTTTGCCAACCACCATAACATGATAGGGCGTCAGCACTCTAAACTGATGATCAATTACTTTTGATAAGGAGGACTGAATTCCTAGACCTGAAAATAAGAGAGCTACAGAACCAGCAACACCGAAGATAGTCATCGACATCCTAAGTTTATAGCGAAAAATATTTCTAACCATCACCTTGTAGGTAAAAGATAATCGTTGCCAAATAAAAGGTACTTTCTCTAGGAAGATTTGAGCTCCTTTACTTGGGGGTTTTGGTAACAAAAGCTGAGCAGGATTTTGGAAAAGTTCACGACGAACAATAATATAAACTGGAAGTAAGGCAGATAAGGACGCTAAGAAATAGGCTAAAAAGGTATACATCATATAGAAATCCATCTGGACTCGTCCAATCACCAATGGTTTGGTAATAATCTCTGCAATCATACTTGACAAGAAATAAGTTCCGCCTAAAACCCCTAGACTAGTTCCAAAAAAACTTGCCAAAAAACCATAGCTAAGAAACTTAATGAGAATAGCATTCTTCTTATAGCCTAGGGCTAAGTAAAGGCCCGAGTTGGCTCTTTCCTCGTCCACAAAGCGTGTCATCGTAGTAAAGGCCACTAAGGCAGCTACTAGGTAGAGGACAACGGGAAAAATATTACCTACCTGTGAAATACTAGCCATTGAAGTATCGTAAATGTTATAGCCATCACCACCTGGAAGTGTTTCTCTATTATAGACAGTATAGTTAGGCTTAACTAATTGATTAATGTTTTTTCTAGCTTCTCTAATCTGTTTATCTTCTTCTTCCAGCTTAGCTTGAGCTGCGCGCAACTCATTCATGGCGACCTTAACTTGTTCTACTTGTGGCAGTGATTGCAAGGATTTTTCTTTAATGGCTATTTCTTTTTTAGCTTTAGCCACTTGTTCTTCAGAAACGCTTATTTTCTTTAAAGACTCTTCTTTTAGGGATAAAAGTCTTTTCTCTGCATTATCCGTAAAGATATGCTCAACCGTTTTTTCTTTTTCTTGTAGCTTTAGTTTATAATCTTTTGAGAAGGCATCAGAGCCTTTTAGACCTTTAAAAGTTATCCTAGCAATGTTACTGTCCATTTCAAAATTAGAAGACCTTAGAAAGCCATATAGAGCTAAATTACCGTCCCCAGCCTGTGAATTGCCTAAATTTTGCTTAGACCATATATCTGATGCATTAACAAAACCAACAATTTTTAACTTGTTAACCCTTATTAGTTTCTTTTTAGAAGACTTCACTTCTATTGTCTGCCCAAGATGATAATTTTTGACTTGCCAACTTGAAATCGCAATTTCAGAGTCCTTTTGTGGCAATCTTCCTTTGATAATAGATAGCTTGGAAATCTTTTTTGGTATTGAAAAAAGTCTAATAGATTTTTGTGTCTCTATTATTTCTGCATCTAAAAGGTGTCCCAATTCATAATCTGCATCTGGAATGCTCTTTAAATCTTGTATATCTTCAGCAGAAAATCCATAGGAGGTAACTAAGCTCAGGTCCATCATCTTGTTTTTATCAATAAAACGGTTAGCTGTCCTAGATAGGTCTGGACTGGTAACTTTGAGTCCAACCAAAGCAAAAGAGCCTAAAGCCATCAATAGAAACAGTGAAATAAAACGAGTTTTGGTTGACCAAATGGAGCGACAAAGCTCTTTCCATAAAGTTTTATTCATTTGTAGGCTACCTTTTCTTAATAATCAATGTCATCAATTGATAGAGGATACCTATTAAGTACCGTCTTAATGACTTGGGCATCATGCATATAAATAACCCGATCAGCTATGTCTGCTAAAGCTGAGTTGTGAGTCACAATAACGACAGTTGCCCCCTTTGTTTGAACCATATCTTGAAGCAATTGCAATATCTGTTTACCGGTTTTATAGTCTAGAGCACCTGTTGGTTCATCACAAAGTAGTAACTTCGGTTTTTTTGCAATTGCACGCGCAATAGAGACACGTTGTTGCTCACCACCAGATAACTGACTGGGAAAATGATCCATTCGTTTGTCTAGACCTACTTCAGAAAGAACATAACTGGGATCAAGCGCATCATCAACAATTTCAACGGCCAGCTCAACATTTTCTTTTGCTGTTAAATTTGGAACTAAATTATAAAATTGAAAAACAAAACCAATATCTCGACGCCGATAATGAGTTAGCTCTTTAGTAGAGAACTGCGAAATATCTTGACCATCAATGATAACGTGACCTGAATCATTTGTGTCCATTCCTCCCAAGATATTCAAAACAGTAGATTTTCCTGCTCCAGAAGCTCCAAGAATGACAACTAACTCTCCTTTTTCAATCTCAAAACTCACTTTATCATTTGCTTTGATGATATTATCTCCAATTCGGTAAACCTTACTAGATTTAATCATTTCAATATAAGCCACAAGATATACTCCTTTTATCTGAACAGACTGTTGATTTAATTCTATTTCTATTATATAATGCTCTCAATTAGCGAACAAGAACAAAAGTAAACTAAGTGTTGATTTAAGAGGAGATAATCTGATGAGAAAAAGACAAACTGAAACCCTAAACTATCTAAGAGAATCTCTGATTGCTTTATTAGCTGAAAAAGACTTTGAAGCTATTTCGGTAGCAGACTTAACCAAAAGGGCAGGTATTAACCGTGGGACTTTCTATTTACATTTCCGAGATAAATATGACATGATTAACTACTTCAAAGATGAACATTTTGACAAACTTTTTCAGGTTTTAGATGCCCCTGAAATCACAACTAATACCAGAGAGTTATTAATTAAAACCTTAACCGTGTTGACCGAACATTTTGATTTTATTGCAGCTATTTCACAGTCACATAGCTTACACGTCAAAGAAATTCTCAAAGATTTTATCTATAAAGTACTATTAACCTTAGAAGATTATCAAAAAATTGTCAGGCAACAATATGGCGGTATTCCCTTTGAATACGCTTTGGAGGTCTACTTAGCTAGTGTTGAAAGTATCATCTCATATTGGATTAAAACAGGTGGTCAGCAATCACCCGAAGAACTAACAGATATTATTTTGAAAACTGTTGGCATATAATAAAGCTCACAAAAAGCCAAGAAGAGTCTTTCTTGGCTTTTTGTGAGCTTTATTGAATTGCTTTTAGAGCGGTGATTGCTGAAATATAATCTGGCTCAGAGTTTACATTTTCTAAATATTGTGTATAAACGATTTTATTATCATTATCTAGTACAAGAACTGCGCGAGCAAGTAAATGCCATTCCTCCATTAGTAAGCCATAGGACTTACCAAACGAATAATCATAATAGTCAGATAACATGATTGCCTTGTTAAGCCCTTCTGCTCCACACCAACGTGCCTGTGCAAATGGTAAGTCAACAGAGATTGTTATCACATAGGTATCTTCCAGGCTCGCTAACTCCTTGTTAAAAGTACGCGTTTGAGTTGAACAGATACCTGTATCAATTGATGGAACCACACTAATAACTTTTTTACCCTTAAAATCCGATAATGATTTTTTCTCTAAATCAGTAGATAATAAGGTGAAATCTGGCGCTATTTGACCTACTTGAAATTGTTGCCCAGCTAAGGTTACGGGTTTCCCGATAAAGGTTGTCATTAGCTTATACCTCCTACAAAAATGTATCAAGACCTCATATCTCTGTCATTAGGTAAATAATGTTTAAAAGGTTCACTAATGACACAGTTAAGCACTATTAGAGTCCCATTGATAAATTAAAATAATTTTTCATTCTAGAATAAGCTGCTTCATCTCCAACGAAGTAGATATGATCCCCTTTTTCGATAACAGCATATGGCCCGGGAGAAATGAGGAACTTACCTTCATGTTCAATAGCAACAACGGTTGCCCCTGTTTGATGCCATAAATTTAACACACCTATCGACTTTCCAAAATGAACCGTATCTTTATTGACAATAATTTCATAAGGGGCCAAAGGAAATTGCTTACTAATATTTTGACTCTGCATTAAGAAATCATTGACTAGTAGAGATAAATCATTTAATTCATCATTTTGTTTCTTGATATTTTCCCGAATTTTTTCTTTAATCACGGCTATAGAGTGTGTTGACTCGTATTGGTTGATAAATTCTATAGCTTTTTCTTTGGATAAAACAATAGCACCGCTACCATGCTTGAGGGTTAATATTTTTAAATCTGCTAAAATATTAAGGCCTTTTCGTGCAGTTTCAGGTGATACATTAAAAGTTGATGCTATTGTTGTCCGTGATTTTAACTTTTCTCCAACTTCATATTCCCCACTTGCTATTCTCTGAGCAACAGAGATAGCAATCTTTTGGTATTTTGAAGTTGTTACTTCATTTTTACTAGCTGTAGTCATTTTTCACTTCCTTACTATACTTAATCTTACTCAAACAGTCTAATTAAATCACATTTCACAAAAGATTTCAATAGCGATTATAAAGTATAACATAAAACAGAGAGCGGTTTAAAACCAGCTCTCTTGTCTTTCCATTAAGAATCACCTAAAAAACTAGTTAACTGTTTTCTCAGTATTAGTATTATTAGAAACGGCTTCTTTGACTTGATTTGTCTTTGAACTTACATACTCTGAAGTGGAGCTTGCAGCACTTTCAACACGATCCTGAATTGTTACTTCTGCAGCTTTTTGTTCTTCTTTAGTTCTAATATCAACAACATTGACATTGACTTCCACAACATTAAGGTGAGTCATAACATCGACATTTTGAGCCACGATTGCTTTTATTTGATCGACAATTTTTGGAATATCTTTGCCATACTCGACAATAATGTTAAGATCAACCGCAACTTCCTCAGTACCGACTTCTACATTTACTCCATCGGTGACTGAATCACTGTTCACAACATTATTTTTAAGGTTTGAGAAAAAACCACCGCTGACAGCTAGAAGCCCATCTACATTTTCAAGGGCATGGCCAACAATTTTTTCAATTACTTTGTCATCGTAAGTTAATGTACTTTTTATATCCTTAGCAGTCATAAGCTCTCCTCTACTCTTTAGTCTTGTCTTTAAGCCCTTTTGCTAGGCCGTCAAGTGCATCCTTTGCATCAGCAGCAACTTCATCAACCTTACCAGTTGTTTTGTTGACTTTTCCTTCTGTTTCCAATGATTTGTCCCCAGAAAGTTTACCCAAAGATTCCTTAACAGAGCCAGTAACTTGTTCCATCTTTGCTTTCAATTTTTCATCTGACATATTAAACACCTTCTTCTATCAATTTAGCCTTTCTAAACTATTTCACGCGAGGTTCAGTTTGCATGCTATCATTAACCGTAGATTTTACATTGCCAACTTGCTTACTAGTGAATTCACTCGTTGCGTGCGCTGCATCAGCCACTTTATCTTGAAGGCTAACAGTATCTGCTTCGTGTTGAGCTTTAGTTTTAATATCGACAACGTTAACATTAACTTCAATAACATCTAAATCAGTCATTTTCTTAACTTCAGTTTCAATGGTTTTCTTAATTTCATCAAAAATAGTTGGTACGTGTTTTTGATATTCAGCAATAATATCTAAATCAACAGCTACTTGCTTTTTACCCACTTCAACCGAAACACCTTCACGAACTGTATCAGTGTTAACTAATTTGTTTTTGATATTTGCGAGATAACCACCATTAACAGCCAATAAACCATCAATATGAGTTACTGCTAAACCAACAATTTTCTCAATTACTTTATTTTCGTAAGTTAATTCACCACGAATAGTTGGTGCGTCAGCTACTTGAGTATTTTTGATAAATGTGTCAGTCATAATTATTCTCCTTTTTAGATAAGTTATTTAAAAATAGTAGTTTTGAGAGGAAAAGAGTTACTTCTCTCAGCGACGGCCGATAAATTGGTCAAAAATGCCTGTTCTCTTTACGAATAAACCACCATAGACACCCAACACAATAAAAATGAGAGCTAGGAGGGTTTTAAAGAAGCCGAAAGTCATTAGTAAAATAGCAAGTATCAAGCCAATGACGCCACCAACAATAGGATATTTATATTTTTCAAAAAACTCCATCTTTATCTCCTATTCTACACGGTTCCCTTTACCGTATTTTTTTTCAGTTTGAGCAATATCTTTTACATAAACTTTTAGGTTAACAGGTTTATCAATTCCAAAAAATTCTTTAAAACCAGTATCAATACCTTCTTTTATTCCACGGATTTGGTCACTAACAGCTACCCGTGAATCTAAACGACCCGTAACGTCAATTTTAAATTTCCGCTTATAAAGAGTTGCTGTGACATTTGGCTTAGTCATTAAACCGGCATTTTGAATTGCAGTGCGGACATAAGACTCAATTGCTGACTTTTTAAGAAGTAAGGAACCTTGGTTTTTACTAAGACGCACCTCTGTATAAGTCCGTGGGTAAAATATAACTACTAAAATTCCTATGATTGTTAAAGCTGCTAAAGCAACAGCTACCCAGTAAAAATAGTAATACATTCCAGGATCAAGGAAGCCAGGAATCCTGTCTAAATCCCAGCCAAACCAGTCATAACTTGAAGGCATATCTAGATAACCTTGAGTCACTCCCATTACCATAATAAAGATGGATAGGAGGATAAGGCCAAATAAACTATAAAATATTTTTAATATCTTTGCCATACCTACCTCTTTCTTACTTTTCAATAGCTCTGTTAATACTTTTTGCAATCATTAATGTATTAATTAAGTTTACTTAGTACAAAAGAAGTTACAATAACTACTATAACTGCACCGATAATTGACGGAATTAATGCCATACCTGCTAGTGATGGTCCCCAAGCTCCTAGTAAAGCCTGACCAACCCATGCACCAACAAGACCTGCTACAATATTAGCAATCCAGCCCATTGAGCCACCACGTTTTGTAAGTGCTCCGGCAATTAGACCAATAAGGCCTCCAACGATTAATGTCCAAATAAGTCCCATAATATTTCTCCTTCTCTGTGAGAATCAGAATGATCGATTCTACCTTTATTAAGCAATCAACTGTTTAATAGCTAGTAAGTAACTCCGCTTAACCAACTTTACGTAGCATAAATGAAGTTACAACAACTACTATAACTGCACCGATAATTGACGGAATCAAGGCCATGCCTGCTAGTGATGGTCCCCATGTTCCTAACAGAGCTTGCCCTAACCAAGATCCAATAAGACCTGCTACGATATTAGCAATCCAGCCCATTGAGCCACCTTCTTTTGTAAGCGCTCCGGCGATTAGACCAATAAGGCCTCCAACAATTAATGTCCAAATAAGTCCCATAATATTTCTCCTTAGTATTTTGAGTATTTTGATAATTATTTTTTACTCAATATCATTTTCTCTCTAAAGCTCTAGCTGAGGGTTAATTGACTTTCCTTAAGATGAATGAAGCAATTAAAACAACAATCACAGCACCAATAATTGACGGAATTAATGCCATACCTGCTAGTGATGGTCCCCATGACCCTAATAAAGCTTGCCCTAGCCAAGATCCAATAAGACCAGCTAAGATATTAGCAATCCAGCCCATTGAGCCACCCTTTGTAAGTGCTCCAGCGATTAAACCAATCAAGGCTCCAACTAATAATGTCCAAATAATACCCATAGTATTTCTCCTTCTATTAGTGCATTGCACTGTATGTTTGTTGTAAAAATGGTTCATCACCCTGTAACTAACCTCGGTCGTTTAAGAAGTGACTACATAAATCTAAAAGCAAGTGTCAATAATATAAAACTTAAATATATAACATATCAATTCTTTATTCAAATCATATACTTAGAGGCTTTTTCGTAGTGACCACTCGTTTTTTTATTTATATTGTTATTATACCTCTTACGTTTTTATTTGCAAGAAAAAAGCACTGAATTTTTAAATTTTTTTATTTTTGAAATAGTAAAAAGCTAGAAATCCCCGTGTGATAAGATTTCTAGCTTTTTATATTAGTTAACTTTTTCAATAGGAGCTACGCTGGCTAGTAACTTTTTCAGACCAACTTCCGGAAATTTAATTTTTAGTTCCATAGTTTTGCCACTTCCAGATACCTCTAGAACTGTTCCTTTCCCCCATTTTTTGTGCTGAGCAATATCGCCAATTTCCCAATGCACTTCGCCACTTTGGTTATTTCTGCCAAAAGGCAAATCCATCGTGTTAATAGCTTGTGGTTGAGCATGTGACTTACGCCCTTGAATAGCCTGGGATAAACTCATTCCTTGGGCAAAATGTGTCTGATTTTGATGAGTCATTTTCACGCCAAAAGAACTACTCGTCGGTCGCGCTAAGCCCTTGTAAGTAAGCAATTCATCAGAAATTTCGCGTAAAAAACGAGTTGGCCGATTATAGTTGGTTTTACCAAATAAGGTCCGTGTATTAGCATTTGTCAAAAAGAGAATCTCTTCAGCCCTAGTAATACCTACATAAGCTAATCGTCTTTCTTCTTCTAATTCACTCTGCTCTTCAAGAGATCTTGATAAAGGAAACACACCTTCTTCCATCCCAATTAAAAATACGATTGGGAATTCTAAACCTTTGGCCGCATGCAAAGTCATCAACGTCACTTCTGCTACATCGCTCTTAGAATCATCAGTGTCAGCTATTAAGGCAAGGTCGTTTAGAAACCTACCCAGTTTATCAAGCCCGCTTTCTTCTATAGTTGCACTTGATTCGTCAAAGTTTTTAGTAACAGATAAGAATTCTTCAATATTCTCAATCCGCGCCTGACTTTCCAATGTATTTTGAATGGTTAGCGCCTGCAAATAACCTGATTTATCAAGTATTTCTTGTGCCAAGTCGGTAATTGTTAACTGATCTAAATGATTGCGTAAATCACCCAGAAGGCTTGCTAAATCCATAATAGCTTGAGCTGCTTTACCTTTCAAAGGAGAGAGGAATAAATGACTAGATGCTTCTAATAACGACATTTCCTGATCATAAGCAAACAGCCTCAATTTCTCAAGTGTCCCAGGTCCTACACCACGTTTAGGCTCATTGACAATCCTTTCAAAAGAAATATTATCAGATGGGTTGGCCACAATATTTAAATAGGAAATCAAATCACGGATTTCCTTACGGCTATAGAATTTTGTTCCTCCAACCATTGTATAGGGGATATTTGATTTGAGAAAAGCTTCTTCTATTGTCCGAGATTGCGCATTTGTACGATATAAAACTGCAAAGTCTTTAAAACTTTTCCCCATCTCCATGCACATACTTGAGATGGTCGAAGCAATAAAAACAGCTTCATCTCTTTCGTCATTTGCCCTGTAGTATACAATTGGTTCACCACTGCTATTTTGCGTCCATAGTTTTTTATCACGTCTATTTTGATTATTCTTAATGACGTCATTAGCAGCTTGCAAGATTGTCTTTGTTGAACGATAATTTTCTTCTAATAGAACAACCTTTGCTTGGGGGTAATCTTTTTCAAAATCTAGTATATTCTGCATATCAGCACCCCGCCACCCGTAGATAGACTGATCGGCATCACCAACTACACAGATATTTTGAAAACGTGAGGCTAGCAATTTCACCAACTGATACTGGGCATGGTTGGTATCCTGATATTCATCGACATGGATATACTGATAACGTTGCTGGTAATAGGCTAAAACTTCTGGATTTTGATCAAACAATCTTAGAGTCATCATGATTAAATCATCAAAATCCATGGATTCACTACGTCGTAGCTCTTCCTGATAAGCTTTATAAGAACGCGCAACAATTTGAGTATAGATATCAGAGGCTTGGGCTTCATATGCCTTTTCATCTAGCAAGTCATTTTTGGCATTGGAAATGGTACCCAAGATTGACCGTTCACTCCATTTTTTAGAATCAATGTTTAAAGATTTTAAAATACGTTTCATTAGCGTTCGCTGCTCTCCAGGATCAACAATCGTAAAATTACGATTGTAACCTATATGATCAGCTTCCCGCCTTAAAATCCTGACACACATTGAGTGAAAGGTAGCAATTAGAGTATCTTGTGTTGCAGGGTTTAAAGCTAGCGCCCTTTCTCGCATCTCGTGTGCTGCTTTATTGGTAAACGTAATAGCCAAAATATTCCAAGGATTGACATATTTTTCATCAATTAAATAAGCAATTCGATGGGTTAAGACTCTTGTTTTTCCAGAACCCGCGCCAGCCATAATTAAAAGCGGTCCTTCTGTTGTTTGAACTGCTTCCGCTTGTTTATCATTCATTCCATCCAATAAGGGATTCATTTTTTCTCCTCATAACTCTATACATCTATTAACTTTAAAATTATACCACTTTCCAAGCAAATTTTAAAATAAACAGAAAAGGCTTAAAAGCATTTTCTCCTGATAAAGCATAAACTTGGAGACATGTATCACGTTACTATATATTGGAATATGATATAATAAAAACATTGAACTTTAAGGAGAAGTAATGACTCAAGATCCTATTATTAACCTAAAACTTGCTAAACGAGGTCCTATTGTTAGTATTGTGGCTTACTTAATCATCAGTATTGCAAAGTTGCTAAGTGGTTACTTCCTTAACTCTAACTCTTTAATTGCCGATGGCTTTAATAATCTATCAGATATCGTCGGAAACGTAGCACTCCTAATTGGTCTTCAACTTGCGAGTCAGCCTGCTGACGCTAACCATAAATTTGGTCACTGGAAATTTGAAGACTTATCTAGTCTAATAACCTCATTTATTATGTTTATTGTCGGCTTCCAAGTGCTTATTCAAACGATTCAAAATATGGTTCTTGATAAGCAAGCCCCTGTAGATCCCTTGGGAGCAATTGTCGGTATTATTTCCGCAATAATAATGCTGATGGTTTACTTTTACAATAAAAGACTCTCAAAGCAAGTGAAATCTAGCGCTCTGGTTGCTGCTTCTAAAGACAATTTATCAGATGCAGTAACGTCCGTTGGAACTTCTATTGCAATTGTTGCCGCTTCTCTAAATTTACCAATTGTCGATAGAATCGCTGCTATTATCATTACCTTTTTTATATTAAAAACCGCTTATGATATTTTTATGCAAAGTGCCTTTAGCTTATCAGATGGCTTTGATAATAAGCACTTGAAGCAATACGAAGAAGCAATCTTAAAAATTCCCAAAATAAAAGCTGTCAAATCCCAGAGAGGTCGCACCTATGGTAGTAATGTCTACTTAGATATCGTTTTAGAAATGAATCCCGACTTATCAGTTTATGAAAGTCATGCTATTACTGAGCAAGTCGAGAATCTCTTAAGTGAAAAGTTCTCTGTTTATGATATTGACATTCATGTGGAGCCGGCAAAAATTCCTGATGATGAGTTAATTGAAAATGTTACCCTAAAAATTTACCGCAATGAGAAAATAATCCTCTCAAAAATACCTGGCTATGAAGAGCACATCGCTGATAATTTTACTTTAATTGATCAAACAGGAAAACTTCTCAATCGGCAGAGCCTAATTGATAAACCAACCTTCTATCCTAGCAATTTTAAAAACTTCCACTTGCAATCAATTAGCCAAAAGACAAAGCTCATTACCTATGAACTCGAAGATAATCTTCACACTAGTATTTGGCGTCGTAATGAGGTTTGGTATTTAATTTTTCATCAAATAACCCCCAAAGAAAAACACCGTTTAACGACAAAACATTACAAAATCTCTAAAAGAAACTAAAAGACTGAGCAAGTTGAACCCTAAATACTATCTAGAGTTCAACTTACTCAGCTTTTTAATATTATGAAGAAACGATATCGTATAGAACGTAATATTTTTATTGTAAAGCAGTATCTAAAGCTTTTTGTAGCGTTACAATTTCTTGATCAACCTGTGCAACCGTTACGCTTGGATTTAGCTGCACTCCAACTGCATGAGTAATAGCTTTATTCAAGGTATTATAAACTTCAAAGCTCTTAACATTCAAAACTTTCTGGTCACGGGTAATTCGTGTGCTCCAGATAGCTTTATCTAGTTTTGCTTTGGTATAGAGAGTTGCTCTGTCAGTTGGTTTTAAATCTGGGTATTTAAGAACAGCTACTTCCAACTGTTTTACTGCTTCGACTTGCGCTTTTATAGAATCTACAGAAGCAAATGGATCAGCAATTCGAATAAGCAATTTGGTAATGGCAAATCCCATATCAATATGTGCTTGTTCCACTTTATTTGTCAAATGATTTGTTGAAAAGACAATAGCTTGAACAACATCAGAAAGTGCTTCAACTCTGGCACCAATTGAACTTAAATCATAAATAGTTTCAGGATTGGCTCTTAAGGATGTTTCAAGACCGTTCACAGTATTAATAGCTGTAGTGACGGTTTTCTCATTAGGTGTTCCTTTAACTTCTTCTTTCAAAGCACTCAATTGATTACTCTCTTGAGTTAACCGATTAGTTAATTGTGCTTTTTCTTGAGTATTTATGCTAGTTACTGCAGTTGTATTTTGTGCCCCATTAACTTGATCTGCACTTACGGTAGTAAGAACTGGTGAAAATAAAGCTATACTTGCAACTGAACCTGATAGATAAAGTATTTTTTTAATATCCATAGTGATTCCTCTTCTAATTGATGATATATTGCAATATATGGTAATAAGTACTTACGCATGTATCATACTACTTATCAATTTCTTCGTCAAATATAATTTGAAGAGACTAATAGCAATGGTTGTGTCCTATAAAGTTACTTTAATAGTCATATTATTAGATTAAATTTAACAAGAGCGGTCTTCTGCTTTTGTTTTTTAATTTTTCGAATTATTAAAGGATATCCTGTTTGAAATAACAAAGGGCCATAAAATAAATTATTAAGCATGCTTATATTATCTGAATATTTAATTTCATAGTTATAGCTACTTAAATCAACCAGATGAGACGTAAATAATTTTTATTATAATTATTAAAATATTAATAATTACAAAAATACTCCTGATTTGTCTAACTATATTTTCGACAAATCAGGAGTATTAAAAATATTTGTTTACATCTATTTTACTTGATCGGTAGCTACATCCTCACCGAACCATTTTTTCGAAATCTCTTGAAATTTTCCATTTTTGTAAAGAGTTTTAAATCCTTTATTAATCATTTTGACTAAGGTTTTATCCTCTTTTCGAACACCAACAGCAAAGTTTTCCCCTGCATATTCGCTTTTCGTAATATGGTATTTCTCTAACTCGCCTTCTTGCTTAAGATAATAGTTAGCATAAACTTTATCAATCAGTAAAGCATCTATCCGATCATTTTTTAAATCAATAAAACCTTGTGTGAAGGTTTCGTACTGAGTAGCATCTTGACCTTTAACATTATTCTTTAAAATTTTAGGGTAACGAGTAAAAGCATCATAGCCAGAAGAAGCCGATTGAGCACCTAAAGTTTTCCCTTTCATATCTGAAAAACTGTTGATATGGGTAGCATTTTTCGATACAAGAATTTGTTCATTTTTCATATAAGGATTTGAAAAAGCAACTTTAGCTAGGCGTTCTTTAGTCATGGAATAACCATTCCAAATCATATCAATCTTACCGTTTTTAAGCTCTGTCTCTTTTAAATCCCAATTAATGGCTTGAAATTTAACAGTAATCCCATACTCTGCAAAAACTGCTTTAGCTAATTCAATATCGAAACCAGTATTTTTACCCGATTCATCCTTATAGCCCATTGGGACAAAGGTGTTATCAAAGCCTAGAGTGATTGTTTTTTCTTTTTTATAAGTCTTCCACGAATCACCTTTAGTGGCTTGAGGTTTGCCACAAGCAACTAAACACGTAGTGACTACTACTGTCATTAAGATCATAGCTAGTTTTTTCATTGATCTACTCCCTATCATTACCTATTTATTTAGGATTAACTCTTATAATCTGATCTGAGATTGTTTCAGCAAACTGAAGGTCATGAGTGACAACTATTTGCGTAATTCCCATCTGACGATTTTGTAGGATTAACTTAGCAACTTCATCACGTAATTCTGGATCTAAAGCGCTAGTAGGCTCATCGTAACCAATAATTTGAGGATTAATCATCATCGCTCTTGCTAATGCCACCCTTTGCTTTTGTCCTCCAGATAAGGAAAAGGGGTAGTCTATAAGATGATCCTTAAGGCCTAGTCGCTCCAAGATTTCTTGAGCCTTAACTTTTGCCTGCTTTTTGTTTAAACCCATAGTGAGAGTTGGTGATAAAATCAAATTGTCTAGTACCGTTAAGTGTGGGAAAAGTTGAAAATCTTGAAAAACAAAACCAAGTAAATGACGATTCTCTAAGTGATCAATCGGAACTGTTTCACCATCATAAATGATTTCCCCAGAATCAATAGGCTCCAGACCAGCTAACATTCTTAAAAGAGTTGTCTTACCACCACCTGAAGGTCCCACCAAAGAAAGAATTTGGCCATCAGAAACTGTCAAACTGAAACGATCAAATATCTGTTTATGGCCAAATTGTTTGGAAATATTTTTAAGTTCTAACATGTGGCCTCCTTATTTATAATAGTTAAATTTCTTTTCGATATGACGTGATAAAATTGTGACTAATCCGATAAGTAAAAGGTATATCATCCCCGCAATAAACATTGGTGCGAGGGTTGCATCACGGTTAGCTGCTGTCTTACTTGCCAGCAACAAGTCTCCTACACCTAAGACATAAACCAAGGAAGAATCTTTAACTAGATTAATTACTTCGTTAAAAACACTTGGTAGTACAATTTTAAAAACTTGTGGCAAAATAATGTAGCGAATGGTTTGCAACTGACTTAACCTTAATACTTTAGCAGCTTCATATTGTCCTTTAGGAATTGCCTCAATACCACCACGGAATATCTCAGCAAAGTAAGCTGCATAGTTCATAGTAAAGGCTAAAATTGCTGCCGGCATCCTATCAAAGGTAAGACCCACATTGGGCAAGACATAATAGAAAAAGATCAATTGCAAAAGCAAAGGTGTGCCCCGCATTATCCAGACGTAGAGGGTCAAAAACCATTGCAAGGGTTTAAAGGGGACCTTCATCAAAAATGCCAACAGAGCACCTAAAGGAATGGAGAGACTAATAACAATGAAAAACACTTGTAAGGTAACCTTAGCCCCATCCAGTAAACTGGGAAGAACTTGTAATATATATGACATTTATACTCCAATAATGAAAATAAGTGTTCTCATTATACCAAATTATCTGAAATTTTGGGAGAACTTTGAATAAAGATACAATATAAGTAAAAATATTCTACAATTTTTTTACAAATTCTGACTTCAACTTCATAGCACCGAAACCATCTATTTTACAGTCAATATTATGGTCACCTTCAACTAAACGGATATTTTTGACACGCGTGCCTTGTTTAATATCCTTAGGTGCACCTTTTACTTTAAGGTCCTTAATGACTGTAACACTATCCCCATCATGTAACTGCGTCCCATTACTATCAAGAACTTTTAAAGTATCCGCTTCTTCTAAGAGAGTTGTTTGATCTGCTGGCCATTCAAAACTACACATGGGGCAAATGAGCATAAGACCATCTTCATAAACATACTCGGATTGACATTGTAAACAATTTGGTAGTGACATACTATTATCTCCTCTAAGTCTAACTATTCTGTATTTTAACTATTCTACTTTAGATAAGGCTATTTGACAAGTTGAATGCGTTTTTAAAAATGATTTTTTTAAAGAAAAACCCCTCTACTAATCAGAGGGGAAGATATCAACTAAGGAGTTGTCTTAATACTTGTAACAATTTCTTGAATAAGGTCACGATCTTCAAGTGAAGTCACGTCTGCTACAACCTTTTCTAAATTATTTTCTGATAGCATAACTTGAAGTTGATTACTTTGCTCATCATTCGCATCTTTATAGTTAAAAACATAGGCAACTGTTTTCAAAAGCTGATTATAGGGAAGCTGACGCTCTTTAAGTTCCCGAATAGGACGGATAAAACGTTCGTCATATCCAAGTTTGCGAATAGGGGTTCTAGCTACCCGAACCACATCATCAACAATATAAGGGTTTTCAAAACGACTGATGATAATGTCATGATAGGCCTCTAGTTCTGCTAAATCAAAATTCCATTTAGCCACCAGTAAAGATCTAATTTCAGCTAGCACAGCCTGTAATCTTTCTTTTACTTCTGGTAATTGCAAAGCTTCTAAGATGGTCTTAGCGCCTGCGTGTGCTCCTGTATATGCTGACGTAGCATGGCCGGTATTTACCGAGAATAATTTACGCTCAATAAAAGGTTCTAAATCTTCCTCGTAGTGAACACCGATAAGCCTTAAATCTTTATTTTTCATTCGGCTTGTTTCAACCACCCATTCATTAAAAGGTTCAACAATTACAAATAAGGGATCTTCATGTGACTGAGCTGGAACAATTCTATCAACAGCTGCATTTGGAAAACCTATATAGGAATTGAGATAAACTTCTGTCTCTTCCGATAGATACTTTTTAACTTCCTCAAGTAAGAACTGAGATCCATCAATCATGTTTTCACATGCTAATATATCAAGAGGGGTTTGAACACCATTTGATTGACGTTTTTGGATACCACCAGCAATCAATTCTGCAATAAACGGAAGGATATTAGGCCCAATAGCTGTTGTAACAATATCAGCCTCAGCTATAGCCTCAACAACTGCCTCAGGATTTAACCGACTATTAATACCAGCTACATTTTCTATAGTAATATGACGTTTACCATCTTCTGCTATTTCAATCTCATAAGTATGTCTGTCGTTTAAAGCATTAATAATAGTTTCATTAACATCTACGAATTGAATGGAGAAATTATTTGTTGCTAAAATTTCTCCGATAAAACCCCGACCAATATTTCCTGCTCCAAAATGAACTGCTTTTTTCATGACTTACTCCTTTTACTGCAAATTTCTAATTAGTCTACTGAATTTAATAAAATAATGATTTCTTCTTCTGTTTTAGCATCAGCTAATTTAACAACATTATTAACATCAGCACAGAAGATTGAAATTTTTTGGATTAATTGCAAATGTTCATCACCAATACCCGCAATTCCAAATAGGACCGTAACTATTTGAGGATTCTCTTGCGTTCCAAAGTTAACACCATCTGGGACTTGTACTACTGTTAAACCTGATTTTTTAACGTTTGTTTTAGCTGCATCTGTTCCATGAGGAATAGCAATAAAGTTTCCCATATAGACAGATAATTCTTGGTTACGATCAAGCATCGATTGAATATAGCCCTCTTCAACATAACCATTTTGGTAAAGTAGCTGACCACAATAACGAATAGCCTCTTCATAACTATGAAAAGATTGGTTAAGTTTTATGAGTTCTTTTTGAAATTCCATATTAATTCTCCAGTTTTTTAATTTTTTCAGTAAAAATTTGATTTAATAATTGATAAATAATGTCATAATTTCCCTTACGATATATTTCTGTATAAAGATGATTTTCAATCAAGGATTGGCTTATGGCAGTCATCAAGTCTCTAATCTCTTCACTTTCATTGAGTCGCGTTAGCATGACTAAAATCCGATTGACGACTTCATCTTGCCCATTCATAGACTTCGCCTTAACGGGATGATTCAATTCAAAAACCATAAAGGTTGAATGTTCCACCTGACTGGACTGTGTATGAACAAGAGCAAGATTGGTCTCTGGAATTGCCATAGGACTTTCATGAAATCGCTTAATAAGTTTATGAGCTAGATAATCTTTATCCTTTACCTGATGGATATCAGCAATGATTTCGACAATTGTTTGTTCAAAGCACGCGCTGTTGTAGATATAAGTGACTGTAAAGGTCTCTAAGAGAAACTGACTAGCTTCAAAATAATCTTTAAAATGAAAGTTAGACGGTAAGAATATATCATCTCTTGGCTTAAAGTCTCGACTGACTTGTACCTGATTTAAAAACTTCTCTAACTCAACCAGTTCATTTGGATTAGGAAAGGTTGAAACTAAATGAACTTGGTTATTGGCAAGTAATTTTGTCGATAAAACCGCATCAAATACCTCAAAATCACTCTTTAAAAGCTTATCAGTGCCTTTTGTTTGAATACTTTCAATAAAAGGAGCAATGTTTTTCAAGCGAGTAATTAATAGCTCGGTTGCTAATGGCCTTTCATCAGTCAACAACAATAAACGGATCGGGTAAATTTGTGGACTACGTCTCAAACTGGAAGCAAAGTGGAGGGTGATCAGCTCCAACTCACTTTCAGTTCGAAGGAATTGCGGAAAAATCTCCATGACCAGTAATTTAATCAGGCGATGGAGATAATCACTATGACTTAGAGCTTGATGAGCTAAATCAGTGGTATGACTATCAGCGAAGATAAGAGGTACAGCTAAGCTAAGGCGAATGTGGTTAAATAAAAATTTAAATAGCTTGGGATCTTTTGTAAAATTGATTTTAGTGTATAGCGCTACTTTATCAATCAAATTCGTTACATTATAAAAAAACTCACTATCAAAATTTTCCTGAAACAGTGGTGTTTCTTGACGCTTGAGCACTAATTGATCAAGCATTCTAGCAAAATATAAAATTTCTTGTAAGGGATAAAAAGTTTGTAGTTCCTTGGAAAGGTCTGCAAAAACTTTTTTGGAAAAATCAAGGGACAATTTACTGACCTGTTGCTTTTCCTGAGGAATCTGATCCCAATTACTTAAGGCTAAGAGAAAAACAAAAAATTGGAACAACTTTGAATCCATCTCTGGTAATTCAGACTGATAGCTTTGAAAGATCTGACACGCTCTAGCTAAGGTTTCCTTTGGAATAAGAGAATAGTAACCCATTTGTAGCTGATAAAAATCAGATAGATTTATGGTATTACATAAAAGTATGGCTAGAAATCGTCTTCTTGAAATTGGGATTTGTCCAAGCTGATAGCCCTTTTGACGATTGATAGGAATATTAAAATCTGCCAAACGCTCCTCAATCAAGGCAATATCTTGAATAATAGTAACATTACTAACCCCCAAAATAGCTTGTAAATAGTCATTTGTCACACCTTGCTCATTGATCAATAAGTGATAAGTAATCAGATTTAAACGTTCACATTTAGTAAATAGTTCCTGACTAGTAAAAGACTGTAACTGTTCCAAATCACCATTTAGATAATATTTTTGATCATCTTTATGAATGACAATTTGCAATGGTTTCAAGCTATCAGTTAGTTCATTCAAAACCCGATAGACTGTCCGTTTTGAAACCTTCAGAATATCACTCATATTATCAATTGAAAGCTTTCCATAAGTCAGGAAAGCTTTCAAAAGTTCTTCTTCTCGTCTTGTTAGTTGCATAAATTAATTATACACCATTTCTAACTTATTTAGAGATTCTATCGACCATTTTGTCGTATTCGTTAGTAGTTACCAAACTGTCAACAGCAAGTAAGGTTGCAGCAGGCGCCACTTGTTGCACCTGTGCTTGATTATCAATACTTGTAATAATCAAAATATTGCTTGAGTTGTGGGCAGCTAGTTTGTGATTTTCAACCTTTGTCACTGGAATGCTAATATTTCTAACTTTGAAAATTTCTTCTAAAGTAGCTTGTCCCATAGTCGCTGAACCTTTAGCATCACCGTAGGCAAAGACCACTTCATCAATATTATGTAAATCAATCACTTCTTGATTTGTGACTGGTTGCGTTTGAGGCTTAAGAGCTTCTGGATTAGGCTTTTTTACAAGCTGTGCAACTATCTCATCATATTTTGGCGTAGCTAAGAAATTATCGACTGAAACATGGCTGGCACGTGGCGTTTTTTGAGCTGCACGAGCTGCAAGTTCTTGTTGAGTCACAACCAAAGTATTTGTCACATCAGTTAAATTAGAGATAGCTTTATTGGTTACCGGGATTGTTAGCCCAGCCTTTTTCACCTTATCGCGAAGGATTGAAGCTCCCATAGCAGAACTTCCCATACCAGCATCACAAGCAAAGATGATTTGTTGAATAGTATCACCTGTGAAGGTTTCCTTTGCATTTGTCACAACTTGACCTTTTGCTTCTGCTTTTGCCTGCTTCGTTGCCGCTTGTGCTTCTACTAACGCACTTTCGTCATCTTCTGTTTTATCTGCCTTTAATATAATCGAAGCAATTAAGAAGGAAACAATCGCTGCTGAGAATACACCTGCTAATACAGAGCTTAGGTTATATAAGTAATTATCACCTTTTGGTACCATTCCCCAAATAGCGATGATAGAACCTGGTGATGCAGGTCCTCCAAGACCTGAACCCAATAATTGGTTAGTAAATGTACCTGTAACACCACCACCAATAACAGCTAAGAATAAAGCTGGCTTCATCATTACATATGGAAAGTA
This sequence comes from Streptococcus porcinus, assembly GCF_900475415.1. NCBI lineage: Bacteria > Bacillati > Bacillota > Bacilli > Lactobacillales > Streptococcaceae > Streptococcus > Streptococcus porcinus. The sequence continues at coordinate 961,785 of NZ_LS483388.1, read as the reverse complement.
AATTTCATGAATACCACCAAAGAAATGAATAATTAAAGCACCCCAAGAAGATGATTTCGCTGCCCCTTTACCAAATATTAAATAAGCTAATAAAATACCAAGCCCTGGACCAGGGTTTGCTTCAAGTAAGAAGAGAATTGATTTGCCAGTTTGAGCAACTTGTTCTGCCCCAAGTGGTGTAAAGATACCATGGTTAAGTGCATTATTAAGGAATAAAATTTTAGCTGGTTCAATAAGAATATTTGCTAAAGGCAAAAGCTTCATATCAATAATGGTTTGTACACCGTGGCCCACCGCAGTTGTGAAAACAGCAACAAATGGTCCTACAATTTTGAATGCCAGCAATAGTAACCCAAATCCAATTAAACCTGCTGAAAAGTTGTTAACCAACATCTCAAAACCTGGACGAATTTTGTCTTGGAAGGTCTCATCAAATTTTTTGATAACCCATCCACCTAAAGGCCCCATAGCCATAGCACCGATAAACATTGGTACTGTTGAGCCTGCAATAGCTCCAAACGTTGCAATGGCACCGACCACTGCACCACGTTGACCATGAACAACATAACCACCAGTGTATCCAATTAGCAGTGGCAACAAATAGGTGATCATTGGTCCGACTGCAGCACCAAATTCTTTATTTGGCATCCAGCCGGTGGGGATAAAAAGTGCCGTTAAAACTCCCCAAGCAATAAATGCCCCTATGTTAGGCATTACCATATTCGATAGGGCTGTACCTAACTTTTGAATTTTAACTTTAAGTGAAGATTTTTGTTCCATCAGAACCGCCTCCTAGTTTATTTACATTTTTATCATATCATGTAAGAAGTATCGGGAAAACTCAAACTTTGGCACAGAATTTGTGACAAAAAAAGATATCTATTTCTAGATATCTTTTAAACTTTTATTCTACTGTTACAGCTTTGGCTAAGTTACGTGGTTTATCAACATCCAGACCACGTTGTAGTGAAGCATAGTAGGCAATTAATTGTGTTGGAATAACCATTCCGATTGTTGCAAGATATGGATGAACTTTGTTAACGATGATATCATCACCTTCACGTTCAAGTCCTTCTTCAACAACTGTCAAAACACTTGCGCCACGTGCTGCAACTTCCTGGATATTTCCACGCGTATGTGCAGCAACCAGTTCACTAGATGAAATCAGTCCAATAACTGGTGTCTGATCTTCAATAAGTGAGATTGTACCATGTTTTAATTCACCAGCAGCAAAACCTTCACATTGGATGTAGGAAATTTCTTTTAATTTAAGGGATGCTTCCATGGCAACATAATAATCATTACCTCGACCGATATAGAAAGCATTACGTGTTGTCGCTAATAATTTTTCAACTTTTTCAGCAATCAAGTCTTTTTCTGATAGGGTTGCTTCTATTGATTGGGCAACAAGTGACAACTCATGAACTAAATCAAACTCAATAGCTTCCTTCTTACCATTTGCCTCACCAACAGCTTTCGATAAGAATGCTAAGGCAGCTACTTGTGCAGTATAAGCTTTAGTTGAGGCCACTGCTATTTCTGGACCTGCATGTAAGAGCATAGTGTAAGTTGCCTCACGAGATAAGGTTGAACCAGGAACATTTGTCACAGTTAAACTTGGAATTCCCATTTGGTTAGCTTTTACTAATACTTGGCGACTATCCGCAGTTTCACCAGATTGACTCAACAAAATAAACATTGGTTTTTGACTTAGTAAAGGCATGTTGTAGCCCCACTCAGAAGCAACCCCTAATTCAACTGGGGTATCTGTGAGCTGCTCTATCATTGATTTAGCGGCAAAACCAGCATTATATGATGTCCCTGCTGCAAGAATATAGATACGATCAGCATCTTGTACCGATTTTACGATTGCTGGATCAATAGCCATTTTGCCATCTTCGCTTGCATAAGTTGAAATTAATTTACGCATTACAGTTGGCTGCTCATCAATTTCTTTTAGCATATAGAAAGGATAAGTTCCTTTACCAATATCAGATAAATCTAGTTCAGCAGTATAGGACTCACGTTCAAGGACATTACCCTCATAATCAAGAACTTTAACAGAGTCTTTTGTTAAGATAACAAGCTCTTTGTCATGGATTTCCATAAACTCACTTGTTTCACGGATCATAGCCATCGCATCTGAGCAAACCATATTATACCCTTCACCAAGACCAATTAGTAAAGGAGATTTATTCTTTGCTACATAAATGGTATCTGCATCTTCTCTATCAATTAATGCAAAGGCATATGAGCCTTCAATAATTGACAGTGCTTTTTTAAAGGCTTCCAATACTGTGAGTCTATCTTCTTCCACAAATTTTCCAATTAGATGAACAGCAATTTCTGTATCTGTTTGCCCCTTAAAGTTGTGATTAGCCAAAAACTCTTCTTTCATTTGGAGATAGTTTTCGATAACACCATTGTGAACTAAAACAAAACGCTCTGTAGCTGAAGTATGAGGGTGAGCATTCTCAACAGTTGCTTGTCCGTGAGTTGCCCAACGTGTATGACCAATTCCTGTGCTACCAGCTACATCAATCCCGATTTTTGCTCGTAAGTCAGCAATACGACCAACAGATTTAACCAAACTTGAATTCTTTCCGTTTGCCACAAAAATACCAGCTGAGTCGTAGCCACGATATTCCAACTTTTCCAATCCTTGCATCAAAATATCTGTTGCATTACGATTCCCTACTACTCCAACGATTCCACACATAAATAAACACCAAGTAAGTTACCTTACTTCTTTCTTTTCATTATTTTTAAAATTGGTATAGTCTGCTTTTGTCATTTAAAAAGCTATGTTAGTAGTATATAATAATGATTTTTTCTTGTCAAATATTATATTGGTATAGTCTAATTTAGAGGGTTAAAAGATATTTGAAAGGTAACAAAAAGTGTCTCTTTAGCTACTAAAGGAAGTCTGATATGCCTTCTCAAGGACAGTATAGCTTACTTATAACTATTTTCTTAGCTATTTTTAAGATTGATATTCTTTAAGGGATTTTAAAAGACATGACCCCCAGTTGAAATAGAGGTCATGCCTTTTAGTAATCATTTATTTCTAAGAGGAACTTGCCTTCCACTGCTTTAGTCAACCTCTACAAAACCAAATTCATCAATAGGTAGCACTCGGAAGGTAACGACACCTTTAATTTGTTTTTTATCAATCAAACCAAACTGGCGACTATCGGCACGATTACGACGATTATCATTTAACAAAAGATATTTCCCACTAGGAATAACGGTGTTCTTTCCTTTTGAAATGGTTGCTATATTAAAATCATCTGTAAAGAGACTTCCCATAGGTGAATGTTTTAAGTAGTCATTTTTCAACTTTTCGATATAAGGTTGGTCTTTGATACGATTATTTAAATAAAAAATATCGTCCATATAGGTTGCTCTCTGCCCCTCAGTTGCGATCACTCGACTAACATATTCTTTTTTATCCACTTTATAAACAACAAAGTCTTTATAACGAGGCTCTACATTATGTTTAATGGTAACCAAGTCACCCGCTTTCAAATAAGAATTTTCTGATTCTTTCGTAACTTCAAATGTAGAAAAGACAAAAATACTTAAAAGTACTGCAATAATAGCCACAATTAAAACAATAATAATATTTCGAATAAAATCTCTTTTTACCATATTTACTCCTAATCTTATGTCTATTATAGCATGTTATGCCTGATAACAAAAGACTAGAACTTGGAAGAAGACTATTCAATGAACAAAAAATCACAAGGAATTCCTTGTGATTTTAGAAATTTTATTTAACAGTACGAACTCGCATTGTGTTAGTTCCACCAGAGCCGACGGGAACACCCGCAACAATAATGATGTTGTCGCCTGAGCTGACCATTCCTGACTTAAGAGCTAATTTTTCCGCTACTTCAAACATATCATCTGTAGAAGATGGTTTGTCTGCGACAATTGGAGTTACTCCCCAATAAATCATAAGAGCTTTTTGCACTTTTTCATCAAAAGTAACAGCTAGAATATCTGAATCTGGACGGAATTTTGAGATAGCACGAGCTGTATTACCAGTCTCAGTAATCGTTACAACAAGTTTGATATCCATAGAATGCGTTGCATCTTTAACTGCAGAGGCAATAACATCTGTCTTATTAGTACGTGGGAAAGTAGAAGAATCTAAACGGCCATATTCATTAAGAAGTGTTTGCGCATTTTTATCAATTGTCGCCATTGTACGCACTGCCTCAACAGGATACTTACCATTTGCTGATTCACCTGAAAGCATAGTTGCATCAGTACCATCAATAACCGCATTGAAGACGTCTGAAACTTCTGAACGGGTTGCACGTGGTTTTTCAGTCATTGTTTCAAGCATGTTTGTCGCTGTAATAACTGCTTTACCAGCTGCGTTCACTTTAGTAATAATCATTTTTTGGAAAACTGGTACCATTTCAAATGGCACTTCAATTCCCATGTCTCCACGAGCAATCATGATACCATCTGCTGCTTCGATGATTTCGTCAAGGTTATCAATACCTTGTTGATTTTCAATTTTAGCAAATAATTGAACATGATCATTTCCAGTTTCACGACAAATGTCACGTACTTCTTCAACATCTTTAGCAGTACGTACAAATGAAATGGCAATAAAATTCAAGCCTTGTTCTAAACCAAAACGGATATCAGCATTATCACGCTCAGCTAGAGCAGGGAATGGAATCTTAGTGTTTGGAATATTCACACCTTTTTGTTTTGCAATACTACCATCGTTTTCAACGGTAACGATAAATTGACGTGTAGCGATATCTTTTTCAACTACTTTCAATCCTAGCTTACCATCGTCAATAAGGATAGTATGGCCCACTTCAACTTCATCATAGATATCTAAGTTCCCAGCAACACTCAAAGCGATGACATCACGAGTAGACTTAATACCTTGTTCAGTAGCGACACGAATACGTTCACCAGTTAGGTAACTGTATTCTTTAGCATCTTCTTCAAACAATTCTGTACGCATCTCTGGCCCTTTAGTGTCTAAAAGGAAGCCAACTTTTTTACGTGCAATTTCTTCTGCACGACGTACAGTTGCCATACGGTCACCCTGTTCTTGATGATCGCCATGTGAGAAATTGAAACGGAAAACATTTGCACCAGCTTCGATTAATTCAGCGATTTTTTTTGCTGACTCTTCAACGTCAAGTTGACCAGCCCAGTAGCCATCTTCACCAAATCTTTTTCCACCACGAATTTCTACCGCAGGACCAAGTGTTGCAACAATTTTTACACGTTTACTCATAATATTATGAAACTCCTTATTTTTTTGTCGACTGTCGACGTTTAACAAAAATTAATTATAGCTTATAGCTTGCTTTTATCTTGAAAGTGAACGATTTAATTTAGCAAAATCAAGACGTGCTTTATGTGGATTATTAACAATAATCTTACCATCTTCAGCTAGAGTGAATAAAGCACCTTCTTCGGCAGTCCCAAGGATTGGGCTTTCAACTAGTTCTTCATTGTGAATTCCCACTGCCAAACCGCCTCGGCCTTCTTTAAGAAGTTTAACAGCATGAGCTCCTAATCGTGAAGCTAGAACTCGGTCACGTGCAGTTGGTGAACCGCCCCGCAAAATATGTCCTAGGTTTGTTACACGTAAGTCACTCTTATCTCCAGCAGCTTTAAGTTTTTCAGCAAATTCAGCACCACTCATAACACCTTCTGCAAGAACAATAATATGATGGTTTTTACCTTGTTTTTTGAAGTCATTTTCAATGGTTTCAGCAACTTGTTTAATATCAAAACCTTCTTCAGGTACAATAATCTGATCAGCACCACTTGAAATACCTGCCCAAAGAGCAATATCTCCTGCGTTACGTCCCATAACTTCAACAACAAATGTACGGCCATGACTTGAAGAAGTATCACGTAATTTGTCAATGGCTTCAACCGCAGTATTTACAGCTGTGTCAAAACCAATTGTAAAATCAGTGCCAGCAATATCATTATCAATTGTTCCAGGAACTCCTACTGCAGGGAAGCCGTGTTCTGTCAAGCGCATTGCACCATGATATGAACCATCTCCACCAATAACAACCACACCTTCGATGTTATTTTTCTTAAGTTGTTCAATACCAGCTAATTGACCTTCTAATTGTGCAAATTCTGGATAACGAGCAGAGTATAAGAAAGTTCCTCCACGGGAAATTTTGTCGCCAACGTCTCTAGAACTGATAGGGAAAATGTCACCAGCAACCAAACCTGCGTAACCATGGTTAACTCCATAAACTTCCATACCTTCTGAGATTGCTTTACGAACAACCGCGCGGATAGCAGCGTTCATACCAGGGGCATCACCACCACTTGATAAAACAGCAATACGTTTCATTTTTTTGGTACTCCTTTAATTAATTTAACGTTCCCATTATAGCATATTCCCTTGCAAATTTCTTCACTATTAGGCTAAAATTATCGAAAAACCGTTTTCACAACTAATTCTTCAAGTGCCTCCTCTAATTCTGGACTACCATCTACAAGAATATGGCTTAATTGAAGTGTTTCCTTGGTCTTTTGATAATGGATCACAACAGGATATTGGCCCGTAAACTCTCCTAAAATTTTAGCAATCCGCTGATCATTTTCATGACTCTCAAGCAGAATCCAGTATTTCTTTTGATTAGCTAAAGTGATTGTTTGCACAACAATTTGTAGACGATTGTCACGCTCCTTTACCCTTCCTTGGATAAATACCATCTGCCCCTCTGTCAAAAGATGTTTAAACTGCAAAAATTCTTGGGGAAATACCGTAACATCAATTTTTTTCTTAGTATCAGTTACAGTTAGGAAAGCCATTTGTTGACCACTACTTTTCGTACGGATAATCCTTACCTTTTCAATCTGAACAAGAACGGTTTGGTCACTATCTTTAAGAAGCTTTATTATTGGCGTAAATTCTTGATCTGTTTTTTCAGCAATTTCTAGTAAAGGATGTGGGCTAAGACCAATACCAATATAAGTTTCTTCTAACTGGTATTTTTCTCTATTTGAAAAATCATCACAGTCCACCCAACTAAAGGATGAGTCCGCAAAAAGAGAACCAAGTTCCGAAACAAAAATCAATAATCCGTCCAAATTTTTTAAAATTTTTCTACGATTAGGTTCAAAGAGATCAAATAAACCAATAGCGAATAGAGGTTCCAGTAAGTCTTTTTTTTGGTACTTAGCGGGTAAGGCACTTAGAAAGGACTCAATACTCGAAAAAGGGCGTTTTTCAATAATCCAATAAGCTAAATCACGTGGTAGTCCCTTAATATTTTTCAATCCCATATAAATCTTATTTGCATCAATTTTATCATTATACGGAATATTATTAATGGTCAAGGGTACCACTTTAAAATCTGATTCTAAGGCATCACTGATATAATCACTATTTGAATAATTCATAATGACATCATAGAAAACTGCCGGATAATGCGCTTTAAAATAGGCCAACTGAAAAGCTAAAGCGGAATAAGCAAAGGCATGACTTCTATTAAAACCGTAACCTGCAAACTTCTCCATCCTATTAAATAAAAGCTTAGCTGTATCTTCAGAACGACCAAGTTTGATGGCACCTTCCAGAAAGTCATTCTCCATTTTTTTCATTTCTGATAGATTCTTTTTGGACATAGCTCTGCGGAGAAGGTCGGCTTTGCCTAAAGTAAAACCGGCAAAAACTTGTGCAATTTGCATAACTTGCTCTTGATAAAGCATAATGCCATAAGTCGGTTCCAAGATAGGTGCAATGATAGGATCAATTAAATCAATTTTTTCTTGTCCTCTTCTACGCTTAATAAAATTATTAGTATAGTCGCTTGCCCCTGGCCTATTTAAACTCGTTGTCGCAACAATTTCTTCAAATCGCTCAGGTTTAATCCGTTTCAATAAGCTGATGGCACCGCTTTGTTCAAATTGAAAAATACCTTTAGTATCACCCTTAGCAAACAACTCTAGCGTTTTTGGATCTTCCAAGTCAATATCTTCGATGATAATTTCTTTTCCAAAGTCTTTAGCAACTTTCTCTTTCATTTTTTGCACAAATGTTAGATTTCTTAAGCCAAGAAAATCCATTTTCAAAAGACCATTTGCTTCCACTGCTGGAGCATCATACTGCGTCACCATCATTTCTATTCCTTCTTTCAAAGGAATATGGTCTGTCAAAAGATCATCACTCATAACAATTCCTGCAGCATGAATAGATGTTTGTCTAGGATTACCTTCAATTCGTTTGGCTATTTCAAATGCCTTTTGAAATTCTAAGCGACTATTGATTGTTTGGCGAAAACTTATGTTTTTGTCGTAGATAGATGCCAAAGTATCTTTAAAGGCTATTTTCTTGCTTAAATTGCTAATCTCGTATTCAGGGACTCCAAACCGTTTAAAGACATCTCTAATAGCTTGTTTAGCTCCGAAAGTTGAAAAGGTTACAATTTGAGCAGAATGATCACTACCATAACGATTTCGAACATAGTGTAAGAATTCTGAACGATAAATATCTGGTAAATCAATATCAATATCGGGCATACTGTAACGCTCTTTGTTTAAAAAGCGTTCAAAAAGCAGATTATTCTTAACAGGATCAATACCAGTAATATTCAATGCATAAGCAACCAAACTACCCGCTGCAGAGCCACGTCCCATGCCCATATAATAGCCCTTACTACGCCCAAAACGGAGCAAGTCCCAAACGATCAAGAAATAGTCATCAAAGCCCATGTCCGAGATAATTTGAAGCTCCTTTTTCAAGCGCTCTTGATAAATTTCTTGCCACAGACCTTTTTCCTTTAAACCGGTTTCGGTTAATTCTCTTAGTTCATCTTTAGCTACCTTTTGACGATTAAACCTTGGTAATTTAAAATCATGATTAAAATCATAATGAATATCTTTTAATAAATCAGTTAAATGGTTATTGATGCCTGGATAAAGCTCCTCAAACTTTTGTGAAACTTCCCTTGGATCTTTCAGATATTGCCCAGCTTCTACGACCTTCGTTTCTGCAAGCGTTACATTGTCCCGAATAGCGTGTAAAACTTGCAAGGTCTCCCTTTCAGAATCAGCAAAATATCGTACAGTTCGTAAAGGCACTAGCTTTTGCAGAGGGAGGGGCTGAGCCAGTTCAGTCTCCTCAAAAACACCAGTGAAGTAAGGAAATCCAAGATTTATATCATGTAAATGTGACCTATAGGGCAGTATGACTATCAAACCTTCAAGAAAATCTTTAATTTTCTCAGGACTAAAGCCAGCCGACATACGCAGAGTCGAAATTTTTAAGAGGTTTTGATATCCCAAATTATTTTTTGCAATGAGATATAAAGCTTCCTCATTTCCATTAATTGGGAAATCAATCGCTAACCCTAAAATAGGTTGCAAACCAGCCTTTTGAGTCTTAATAATAAAATGATACGCCGCATATAAACAATCTTTATCCATGATGCCAATTGATTGATAACCAATCTTCTTAGCTTCTGAGATGTAATGGTCTAAGTCAATTAAACTATCCATAAAAGAATATACCGTTTTGGTATCTAATTGTGCAAACATGGCTTCTCCTTGAAATGATTTCTTCTATTATACTATGAAATTGATTACTGTGCTCCCTTTTTATATTTCATAACTGTCTAAGTATAATTTAGAAATTAATAAGTTGACTTTTACTCTTTTTTTCTGTACTATTTATGTAGTACAAGTGATGCTTAATCACAAAGAGAGGAGACCGTATGTCTTGGAATTTTGATGAAAAATCGCCGATCTATGCTCAGATTGCACAACATATCAAAATGCAAATTGTCAGCCATGAGATTAATATTGGTCAACAATTACCAACTGTACGAGAATATGCGGAAACTGCTGGTGTTAACCCTAATACCATGCAACGAGCTTTCACCGAATTAGAACGTGAAGGCATTGTTTATTCCCAACGCACAGCTGGTCGTTTTGTAACGGATAATCAAGCATTAATTGCAGAAAAACGTCGTGAATTGTCTCGAAGTGAACTTGAATCCTTCGTTAGCAATATGGTAAAAATTGGCTTTGATAAGTCACAAATTATACCAGAACTTGAAGATTTTCTAAAGGAGGATTCTTAGGATGTCACAACTTTTACAGCTACACCATGTTTCAAAAGCTTTCAAAGGTAAAAAGGTTATAGATGATCTAACACTGACAATCCCATCTGGAAAAATCATTGGCTTACTTGGACCTAATGGCTCTGGAAAAACGACATTGATTAAGTTAATTAATGGTCTAATCCAACCTAACAAAGGTGATATTGTTATTGACGGCTATCGTCCTTCAATTGATACAAAGAAAATTATTTCTTATTTACCTGACACATCCTATTTGCGAGAGGATATGAAAATCTCAGATATCATTGACTACTTCAGTGATTTTTACGAAGACTTTGATGTTACTAAAGCTCATAGCTTACTGCGTGATCTTCATTTAAACCTAAATGATCATCTCAAAAATCTCTCAAAAGGGAATAAGGAAAAAGTGCAATTGATTCTTGTGATGAGTCGTAAAGCAAAACTTTACATTCTTGATGAACCAATTGGTGGTGTTGATCCTGCTGCTCGTGATTATATTTTGAAAACAATTATTAATAACTACAGCGAAGATGCTACCGTTCTCATTTCCACCCACCTTATTTCTGATATTGAACCTATTCTTGACGAAGTCATTTTTCTTAAAGATGGACAAGTTGTTATTACAGGGGCAGTAGATGAGTTGAGAGAAAGCCACGCTATGTCCATTGACACTCTCTTTAGAAACACTTACAAAGTATAGGAGGAAGCAATGTTTGGAAAATTATTAAAATATGAGTTCAGATCAGTAGGTAAGTGGTACTTTGGATTGAACGCTGGAATAGTTGCAATTGCTGCCATTCTATCATTTGTTATAAAAATATTAGTAAAGAAAAATCCTGATATCAGCCTTTTTTCAAAATTCTTACCTTTTTCACTTATCCTTATTTTTGGAGCCCTAATTGCTGGCTCTCTTCTAGCAACTTTATTAATTATTATTAACCGATTTAACAAAAACATTTATGGGCGTGAAGGTTATCTAACAATGACCTTACCCGTATCGGAGCATAAGCTGATTCTAGCGAAATTATTATCCTCAGTTACTTACAGTTTCTTTAACCTTTTGATGTTAGCAGTCGCCTTCGCTATTTTAATTCTACCTCAATTTGATAAAGCAGACCTTCTAAAAGGTATTAACGAAATATTAAAAGTTGCTCCTCAACATATGAACCTTATTGCTTTTATTTGTGTTACGATAATATTATCAACCCTATCTAGTATTCTTGCCTTTTATTTCGCTATTTCAATTGGTCAGTTATTTTCCAACCGCCGTGGATTAAAAGCTTTTATAGCGTACTTCTGCGTTCAAATTACTCTCAGCATTATCTTCACATATATCAACACAAATCTTTTAGGGCTTGGTTTTAATCAAGAGGTTGATTATACAAGTAATTATTACTTCTTAATCTCTTCTCTAGAAGGATTCTTCCAAATTATTCTCTACTATTTTGGAACACATTTCATTATGAAGTATAAGCTCAATTTACAATAATACTAAAACTAATTACAAACAAAAAAGGCGGGAACCTATCCTGACCTTTTTTATTATTTATTTAAAGAAAAATTTAATGATATCTTTCCCAAAAATGAAAAGGTAACTATAACCGATGATTGATATTGGCTTTGCAATCATCATAATTGTCATGAAGCGTTTGACCGACATATTTGTTAGAGCAGTAATCATAACCATAATATCTGCTGGAGCTATCGGAGAGACCATGCAAAAAATAAAAAGTTTTTCGTAACCAGGTGTCTCCAATTTTTTTTCATACTTATAGAACGTTTTTTCATCGAGAAAAAGGAGAATAAACTTCTTCCCATAAATTCGAACTAGAATAAACAGAATGTAACTCCCGATCAATATCCCAAAATAATTGAGTAAGAAACCTTTAACGGGACCAAAAATAAGAAATCCAAAAACAGTTGTTATCCCACCAGGAATGACTGGAAAAACAATTTGAAAAATTTGGATGATAATAAAAATGAAGGGGCCCCAAAATTTGTATTGGTTGATAACATCTTTCAATACATTTTTATCATTAAATATACCCATCTTATATAACCAAAAAGCTAAAACAAAGGACCCTATGAGAGCTATAATTCCCAAGACTTTAAATAGTTGCTGAAAAAAGGCGTAGGCTTTCGGATTCTTGATTTTCATGCTTTTATCATACCATAAGATAGATAATTTTGCCATACGAAATATTTTCTGATATAATAATTCTTGTAAGTTTTTCTTACCCTTTTAGCAAAGGGGTTGTTACGGATTCGACAGGCATTATGAGACATGTTCTGCGACCCATCGGCAGATGTAAAATGCCAGTTAAATATAACTGCAAAAAATACAAACTCTTACGCTTTAGCTGCCTAAAAACCAGCTAGCGTGACTTCTGCAAGATTGCTTGTGTCCTGTTAGAAGTCTCAAAATAACAAGCTACGTTTAAGGTAGTGTCTGCTGCCTTAAAAAGAGAGTTTTAGACTCGCAAGGTAATGGCTTGAGTTATGTGTCCTTACCTTGTTAAATCAAAACATAACCTATGGTTGTAGACGAATATGTTGGCAGGTGTTTGGACGTGGGTTCGACTCCCACCAGCTCCATTAAAACTTACTGAACCCTTACCTGTAAGGGTTTTATTTTTTAGACCTTCACCTGAGTTACATTGGTGCTTAACTCAAACCTGATCAAAATCTGTTATAACAGATACAATATTAATGGAGAAATAATTTAAACTATGAAAAAAAGTTCATTCATTTTGACACTACTCCTTCCTGTTCTTTGCTTTAGTATGGTGGCCTGTGGCAAAAATTCCGAAAATAAGACATCATCTAAGGATAAACCGTCACTAATCGCTAAGTCTCAAGAAACAGCTCCTCATCAAGACAAGCGACTTGCTTTTGAGAAAATTCATATTGCTAGCGCTGATCAGGAATTCAAAGGAGGATCCTCCATCGAGGACTTAACAAGTTTATTTGGAAATCCAAGTAAACACGAAAAAAAACCTGCTGGTAATGTTGCCCTCGATAATTACACTTGGACATTTGATAAAGTCACTATCCAAGCAAATATGTATCAAAACTCTACCATTGTCAAATCCATTGCTAATTTTGCTTTTAATAGAAAACCCAAAATCTCTCTAAAAGACTATAATAAGCTTCAAAAAGGCATGACTTATAATCAAGTGACAAAAATATTAACTGAGCCAGATGATTATACTCATGCGAGTTCTAGCGATAAAATACAACTACAAGCTGTTTGGATTAGTGGTTTAAAAACAAATACACAAGGAAGCCACATTAACCTCCTATTCGAAAATGATAAACTTATCCAACTTAGCCAAAGAGGACTTCTAAAATAGACTCGATATAACAAATAAAGCATTAGCTTACAGCTAATGCTTTATTTGTACTTAAAAGTTATGAAATTTAAATCCACCTTGAGAGAATTTTGATAATAAAATAGTATATTATATAGGAAGAAAGTTTTTAAGAATAGTATTTTTTAACTATTTTAAACTATAACTTTTAAAATATTTTGGACAAAATTTGGACAAAATTTTTTGTATTCTTCTCATTTGCCGTTCTAACCGACTTATCGCAGTAAGTCCATTTTACAAGACTCAAAACAAAAACCAGTGCTCCTCAGCCCACTTTAAAAATTCGTCTGAATTGTCACGCTTCCACTCTTTAAACTTTATAATTAATTCTGCCATTTTTATTCCTCCTATTTTATTATTCGAAAAATATTTAAAAAAGTTTTAAAAAGGTATTGACTCGGGTGCTACCTAATGTTATAATAAATATGTAAGTAAGACAAAGGCTTACAAAAAAATAAATCGCAAGGCCTGCAAGAGGCTGAGGAGGAAAATATGAAATACTTTACAACTGACATCGAAAATCTTGAAAACATCACAATCTTTGAAGAGTTTGGTTTTAACTTTGAAGAATCAGAAGACGGAATTTGGTACACAGAAGATAAAGCGATGTTTGACTGGTGGAATGAACTTGCTCAAGCAATCGAATTTTTAAACGATAACGGTATTGATGCAGAAACTAGCGAACTAGCGGACTACGTAACAGTTGCTAAAGAAAACGGATTTGAATTTTAATTAAGAGGGGCGGCAGCCCCTCTTTGTTGGTAAAAACCATGAGAAAATTAGATTTAACAGGGAAAACATTTAATCGCTTAACGGTTATTAAAGAAGTTCCAAACTCGAGAAAGGACACGTACTGGTTATGCCAGTGTTCCTGTGGAAAAATTGTTGAAGTTAAGGGAACTGCTATTAAAAACGGAACAACAAAATCATGCGGCTGCTTGGCTTTAGAAATCGCTCAAAACCTAGCTAAAGAAACCGGAACAGTAGAAAATGCACATGATGGGTATAACAAAAAACGTGTTGATGGCATTGCTACTTTTTTGATTAACGATAAGATACAAAAAAATAACAAGACTGGTTATAAAGGTGTTTTGCAATATAGATTAGCTGACGGATCGGCAAGGTTCCAAAGTTATTTAACTGTTGGCGGTAAAAATTACAGCAAAAAAGGCTTTAATACACCAGAAGAAGCTTATAATTATCGTCTAAAACTAATTGAAAAATATGTACCAAAGGAGAGACAAAATGACAAAAACAACAGCACAACGCAAAAAATCAATTTATATCAACGGAGCACTTGAAAAGGTTTATGATGAGTGCAGCAACGGCATGCGCAATCGTACGTTTAGCGGTCGTGTCATGGATATTGCAGAGCGTTATGATGTTTTGATGGGGTTAACAGAGATTCCAGAGTTGACACCACAACAGCAAATGATTTTAGGTGAGGCTGTCCTCGGTGCTTTTATGGACCGCAACAAAATCAGATATTTGCATGACGCTATTGCAGATACAGAGATTGACGGATGTCTTGGTTTAGCAAAAATTGTTAGAGACTTAGACTACACACAGCGCCTAAAATTGATAGAGTCGATTAATATTTGAGCAGCTAATATTGCTGCTTTTTTAAACACAAAAAAACCGCCCTCAATTAAGAGAGCGGTTTTTACATATCTGTTGCATCAACTAAGTAGCTATCTTCTACCCATTGAGCTGATTGTGGAGCGCCTATTCTTGCCCAGCCGTTTAATTTCTCGTAAACTCTGACACGAGTTCCAGCTTTTAAAAGCTCTTTGTCCTCTGAATTTACATCAGGTTTAGACTCGACGTAATAATCCTCAGAAACTGTAGCCTCGTAATAAGGCATATTTGAATTACTTAGCGGAGTATTTACATCTAGCTCTCTCTCAAACTGTGATACGACTGTTTGTTGATTAACTGGTGCTGATCCCGAACCTGTGTATCTGTACAAATATTCATACGGTTGGCCATTTGCGTACCAAATCTCATTATAATCATTAACTGTAATGCCATTATATCCATAATTACAATGGATGATATTGCTATCATCAAGGAACATAAATGTATGACCACCTGAACCTGCTGAGTAGCCACGCTTCCCCCAAATTCCAATATCTCCACGTTTGGGATAAAGCAACTCATTTTCTGCAACTAACTGATATCCGTTTTTGACTAACCATTCGTGCTCATACTCTGTATTTACTGCCCAACCATTGTCTGACGCCCCTGCTGATCGTAAAGCGAAATAAATAGAGCTAGAGCAGTCATAAGAGCTTGGACCGTTTCGATAGTCCATTGAGTAAGTTACTTTCCCTTGCCTCGCTGACATCCAAGCAATAGCTTGTTCTGTGTTAATTGTCATTGCATTTTCTCCTTTTCCAATAACTTCCTCATCCCATTTTTGTAAGTCGTTTTCCTCAATCAGCTGTATAAGCAGTTCAGCATATCCACTCGCTGTGGCATAACCTGCGGCTTTAATAGCATGACAGGCTTTTTTATAGTCAGTCTCACCGATAACTGCTTTGTAGCGTGGATTATCGTTTAAAAACTTGCCATGATCCAAAATGCTATCAGTCCAACTGTCATAAGCTCTAAATCTATCTACAATATCAGTCATAACCCCTGGCTGATACTCCTCCTGAGTTTTGGTATTAAAAGACTTTCCAGTCCAGCTTGCGTCCGCTTTAATACCAAATAAAGCGTTATGCGGAGCATGCTTGCCCCAACCGCTCTCTAAAATGGCTTGTGCCGCTGTTAAAGATGGGAGAATTTTGTACTGCTCCCATCCTTTTAGACAGCCTGCTTTTATATCATCTAAAAATGACATATTATTGACCTTTCCAATTGTCGTTCATTCTTTTCACAGCTGCTTCAATAAACATTTCCATGTCTTGATTGCTTAAATAAATATTATGCTTAGATAATTCATTTTGCATGCTGATTTTAGCTTCTGTGAGTTTGTCTAGACCTTTGATATCTTTGTCGTATGCAATCTGTTCTACTGCTTCGACTGCGTTTTTTGCGACGATTTCGGCGATTTTAACAGACTTTTCCCCACCCTTTTTGAGCAAGTACTCTTTAACGTATTTAACTAAAATACCAATGACAATAGTAATAATTGTCATTGATGCGCTAACGATTGTTTGTTGTAATTCTTCCATTATTTTTTCTCCTCTTTTACTTTCCAGAGCGTTTTTAATTGCTCGTCGTGACTAATAAGTCTGTCTTCCACAGTTCCGATGCGCGCCTCGTGTTGATCTTGGACTTTTTGTAATTGTTCACGGTGCAGCTTAGAAGTCTGGAAATTATATTGATTTTCTTTGAGGCCATCTGACAATTTGTTGATAGCTTCTTGTAGTGCTTGCATTGCATGTTTGTTGTTGTCTAAAACGTTTTTAACTGGCGCTGATACCCATTTTAAAAAAATGAGTATCGCAGTAAACGCAATGCACCACTGACTGATAGCAGTTAAATCTATAATCATAGTCACTCCTCTATTTAGCTAAAATCATTTCCAAATGTTCTTCGTCGCACATAAGAGCCAACTGTGCCTTAACTTTGTTGTTAATGTACTCCGAAAACTCTTTTTTCAAAAACTGTGACCAACTCATGTTATCGTAGTATAAGTCTGTAGCAAATAATTTAATCATCATATCTATCCCTTCTTTCCCATAAATAAATTTAACTAAGTACCATAAAATCTTCATCATTTAAAGTCCCTTTTTTATAAAGTATATTAATAAGCTCTATTAAAGACTGTGTACCAGTTGATGTTTTTGCGCTAAGCTCTGTCATCTTCTCAGTCTGTGCTTTGTCTTTGTACTTTTCGTCATAAAAGATTTGCTCACATTTCTCGAGTGTTTCAGCAAAAGTTTTATTGTCAAAATCAGGTGGCAAGTCAAAAGTTAAACTACCTTTAACATGTGGCAAATCAACTTCAATTATTGATGTCACACCTGTGATACTTTTGTCCTCAAGCTCTTTGGGGAATTTTGTAATAACTTTAAACATGTTATCTCCTTTCTTAGATTGCCCACGAAATTTGGCCCCTGTAATTGTTTTTATAAGCGCCAGGATTTAGCCACTCGATTAATCCGTTGTCATTGACTTGGATCTGTATTTGCTTATCAACAGCAGTTGTCCAACCTGTGATATCAAACATCATAGCTCTCGGCGTTAGTGTTGTTGGCATATTCCCAGCGCTAAGTCTCGTGACGCCATTAGATGCAAAATCATATCTCAGGTATACAACATCACCAACTTGTTTATAGTAAAAACTATTACCAATGTTTACCCATCCAGTGTTAATTTGACTTGGGCTGTTTGCTGTGATAATTGGTATCCACGCCCCCCAAACTCCATTGCTACAAATGCGATATGAATGTATAACCCCTGAAAAATCAGTTACTGTTTGCTTAACCCACAAATCATTGTGTCTCTGCACGATTATGTGAAACCACGTATGAGCGCCGGTCTCAGCCGAGGGTAAGTTTGTTGTAGCTGAACGATACGCCATATAAAACCCAGTGGTTTTTAAATTGTTTATATCCCCAGAAAAAATTATTGCAGTCCCGTCTTCTTGCGTTATTTGCATCTGTTGGACTGGTTTCCCATTACTATAATACTTTCCAGTTATGTAAGCATCGCCGATTGCATCAACTGCACCTTTTTCCCACTTTTTATTTATTCCAACTCCGCTTTTAGCTGGACTGCCAGCATCCATAAGCGTTAACGCTTTAAACTGTGATGACACTGGTACTTTTTTGGAGTCAGCAATGCCAAAAGCGTCGGTTATTGTGCCGTAAACATCAAATGATTTTGCATTGTCAAATGTACCAGATAAAACAAATTGTTGAGAGATTAACTCATATTTGCTTGTATAAGTCGTACTAGCGCTTGAAGTGTCAATTGTAAATGTTTGTGTGCCAGATGGAGCCGTTTTAAAGCTGAGAATCATCTTGTTTTTTTGCACACCACCTATTAAAAGCGGACTAACAGAGGCTGTCACGGTAACAACAATTTGATTAGCGTTTACTGCTCCTCTATCAGTTTTAAAGTCAATAGATGTACCTTTATACTCTAATACATTAATAGTAGTCCTAAATGGGTCGGAGACTTGTCCTCGGCTATCTGTAACAGTAGCCTCAACAGTTGCTTGACCAAACCATTTTAAAACACCAAATGCCCCACCGTTACTATAGACAGCTTGGTCTTTACCAACTATCTTAGCTGTGTAGGTCTCGATTGTTGAGCCATAAGCACCAATTGCACCATTAAAGGTAACAGATGGATTCGATACGATTTGGATAAAATTATTAGCCCCAACAATTGCTGGGACTTTTGTATTTGTATCTGTAATTGTTAATCCAGCTATTTGGGGCTTGATTGTGACTGGCACATTTAAAGTAAATTGCGTCTCCGATGTACCAATAACCGTGCTACCCGATTTTGTATCAACTATAATTTTTCCGCTTGCCGTTTTGGTGTTTGGGATTTTTGTCATCCAATCCAATTGTGTTGCAAGTGTCGCAGATGTTGCAACATTACTTGCTACCGTACCAGATAATCCTTCAAATTCATATCTAACATCATGTGTAAAACTTGCATCAGAGCGATTAATCGTGATTGCCAAAGTATCGCCAAAATATCCGCTAGTTGATGTAACAGAGCTTGCTCTTGCAATTTTTGTTAACTCAAAATTTTTATCACTAATAGTTAGCGTTGATGGCGCAAATCCGCCTGGTCCATTTAATTTAGCAGCCACTACGACTGTCTTATTACCGTTTGAGTCATGAGGTATCTCAATAGTTTTGTCAATAAGCAAGTAATTACTGTTAGCCCCTAGAGCTGATGGAGCTGTAAAGTCATACTTGCTACCAACCCAAGCGTAACCGCCAAAACTATATTGAGCATAGCTGTTAGCACCTGTTGTTAAATACAATCTAAATCTAACCTGACTAGAGTTTTTTGCGGTTGAAGTCGATAACTCGTCAACTATATAAGTTAAGCGATATCCTCTGTCCGCATTACTATAATATGTAGCCATTTAACCTCCTCTCTATATTACTCGTCCAATCATGAGCATTCCATTACCATCCTCCTCAAACAAATAATGTCCGATTTGTAAACGTAATGTAAATACCCCAGATTCGATTTGTAAAAATCCTTGACTAATAAAAGCAGTTTCTGTTCCGCCTGAGTAAAAACTAATTCGGTCAGTTGTCACACGTACGCTTGACGTACCGTCTTTCATTCCGATAATAAGTCCATTTTCAGAGTATGACATATACTGCGTGATAGCTTCGGTGACAAGTGCTATTTCCCCAAGTTTAGCTTGTATTTGTGTGACACGAGTAGATGCTTCAATTAAGGCTTCCTCTGATATACGTTGCCCATTTTTTTGTGCCTCAAGTTGCTCTTTAATGGTATTGACCCAAGTGTTTAACTCTTCTAAACTTGCCTTTGCATCATTTTCCGCCTTTAATAAACGCTGATTTTCCGCTATTAAGTTTAATTGCTCAATGGTAAAATCTTCATCTGCTTTTGAGTCAATTTTAGCGTCGACATCTTCAGGAGCTTTAGACCACTCTGTGTTAAGGTTCCCAGCGTACAAAGCAGGTAAAGCGATATATACGCTATTTACTGAGTCAAAGTTGCGACCTAAAATTAACCACATTGGTGTGTTTTCGGCCTCTGTACTAGCATCACGAATAGTCCATTTTATCCAATAACGTTTCCATTGAGTTGTTAGCTTAAACGCTATTAAACCATCGCCGCCATTTGAATTGTTAAATAATGCGCCTGTACTGGAAACTCCTTTAATTGTTCTGTTCGGTGAATAAAAATGATTGTTAATTGTTACATTATCAACCGAACTCTTAGCATAAAACGAAACTATAAACTCGTTTCCTTCGGGGGCAATTTTCATCGCTTGCCTAAAAGCATCTTGATATGATCCGCTGACTGCTTTTGCAGTCGCAATAGTACCGCCTAAATAAGTCTCAGATGAATTGTTAGCAATAAAGTAATTACCTGATAATGACTTTGTGTTAATCAATAAGTTATTGTTGCCAGTCTTTGCATTAGCAGTCATATCAACCCATTTGTACTTGGTAGGGTCAGTGCTACCTGCTACATTAGTATCTGAGTAGTCACCTTTATACCGTCTTCCTTTTGACTCAGTTGTACTAAAGTCTACTTTGCCATCCTCGCTGTTAGCCCATGCAGTATGCGGATAGTAAGTGTCCCCTTTGTCCCCCTTAGGGCCGACAGCACCTTGTTTAGCTATACCATAGACAATACTGTTGTCTGACAGTGTTGTCTTAGACCATAGATATTGCCCTTCGGGGACACTTGGAATTGTTGTAGACCATGCCCCTGTTGGTGCAACTGTGCCACTCGTTCCTGCTTGATACTCTATTTTTGATACTTTAAGCGATGCTCCAGCAACGCCATCCTTGCCCTGGAAACTGTAAGTTAATTCAATGGTGTCTTCTTTTGTAGAGTCAGTGTAGTCCGTTATTTTTCTAGTCCATAGATAATCACCTTGCCCAGCTACTGGTAAATCAGTCGTCCAAGTTGTCGGTTGAGTGCCAGCTGATTTTGATAAGCCGTAAGTGATTGAAACAGAGTTAACGCCTACACCATCAGTACCGTCTTCAGTATCTGTAAATGATACTTGAGCTGATGCTACTAACTCATCGTTTATATAGGCTTCGACTGTCACATTTAGGACATGGCTAAAGTCGGTTGCTTTTACCAAAAATTGAGGACCCATATCTAAGTGGCTGTCACCGTTTCTGTAAGCAAAAATGGCGTCATACTCTTTTCCATTTTTTTCAAGAGTTGGTGTTAGTAATGACTCACCAATACCGTTTTTAAAAGCAGTACCATTTGATACCGCCAGTCTGATATTATAAGGTGTTGCATCATCATACATACGAAGCATTTCACTAATTAAGTCATCCGAAATTTGGCTAGCTTTTTCAACATAATTACTAAACGTTGTCTTGCTAGCCTTTTTGTTGGTGTCACAAACTACTTGGTCAACTACCCTTGCAGATAAAATTAGCGGTGGCTTATAACCATCATCTTGAATTGTGACAATATCTCCGATGTCTCCGTCGAACCATCCATCAACCTCATAAGTGATTATTGGATAAGCATGCGCTTTGATGTCACGTAGTCCAACAGTTTCAAGCATAGCTGGACTATCCGTATCAACTTCTAAATCTTTCCGAATCCAGTTATCTTTTGTCTCGTTTCCGGATAACACTGAAGGATACCTATTTTTTGACAATGGCGCATAAAACATTCCATCTTTCAGGTAAAATTCAACTTGGCCTTTTGAGTCTTTCCACTCTTTATAGATTGATTTGTCGATAGTTACAATTTGTTCTTCTTCGTAAGTTTCAGTTTGAGCTTCCTGTACTACTTCATCATATGAAATTTGAGTACCGCCTGAAATTTGTTGAGTCGTTGCACCTGTTACAGACATACCCTCTTTAATCTCACGAGGATAACAAACTGTTTGAAGTGTATTTACAAAAGCTGTCTTATTATAAACATTTTCGATAACATACATTCTACCTGCATAATTTTGCTCATAAACAGTAACTTGAGTATCTGTAACACTTTTAATAATCCCAGTATGACCATAAACACCAGTTTGGATAGGTGCTGGAGCAAATGCTCTTACGTTATAAATACCGCCGGCTTTTAAGTTACTTGCCGTTGGGTTTTTATCTAATAACCACTGATAGGAACCCCAAGCATAGTCAGTACCGATTTGTGATGCCGCCACACCTGCGCCAATACGACCTCTAAAGCCAGTGACCCCACCATCGAGTCCAGGGCCATTTAGTTTCATAGCATACCAAGCCGACAACGCATAACATTGCCCTGAACCAACTCTGTGCCCCTTCATCCCTTGAATTTGGTTAAGTACATTGATTGTTTGAGTCGCTCGTTTAGCAACTGTCGTTCCCGTTGTAGTTACTGGTGTTGACCAGATACTGTCGATAGTATTTAAGATATTGTTATTACTCTTATTGATTTGATTTCTCAAAGAGTCCATCGAAATTTTATATCTATCATAACCAACAGCAGCATAATTATATTTTGCCCCGCCAATTGTAAATAATCCTTGAGTAAATGTAGCAAAAGTTTTTTTGCCAACTACATTGTAAATGCCTTGTTTTGCTAAAAGATAAGCATAGTCTTTAAGGTAATCAGCTACACTTGCGAAATGCATGTAATAGCCACCTTCATTTGCAGGTCTTGCACTACCTCTTGAGACTGTGACGCCACTTGGTCGAGTAGTTTGACCAGTCCATGTTAAACCGCCCCAGTTATTGTCCACTCGTGCTACATAACTTGTTCCCCATAATGACTCTGTAAATAGCTGAACAATTAGACCTGATGGAAGAATATTATATAGAACAGCATAATCAATAATTGATTGAACAAAATCCTTCTTCAAAATTTTATCTTGAAGTCGAAGATCACCGCCAACATATGTTTTTCTGTTAGTAACTAGTTTAGTTACTTTTTTTGTAACTGGATTAGAAACAACTCTTGTTCCAGTTACCTTCTTTTTACCAAATGGTTTGACTGCATTATATATCTGAGTCTTATCTACTTTCTTTGTAACACCATCGATGTTTTTATGATATCTAAGCACTCTATCAGTCTTATCTTGACCAACTCCGCTTGAGACGCCTTCTTCATATTCTTTGTAAATGTTAACCTGAAGCATTTTAAAGGTATAGTTGTCATTTAGCTTTGTTTCGAACTCAACCTCTGCATCAAAATTGGTAACAATAGATAAAAGTCTAGCAAGTTTAGTTTCAGTTGCTGTCCACTCAAGTGTGAGTTTCTTGTCTTTAACCTCGTTAACACCAATAGTTAATGCACCGAAGTTAATCATGTCAAATTCAACAAAATATTCTTCCAGTGACATCGCTTTATCAGCTTTGAATGCTGGACAATACTCATTTAGTAATTCAAGGTTTAGGTTTTCACAGTAGCAAGTGATTTTATTTTCAGTTTCTTCAATCCGCATGACGTTAAAAAGTTCAACTTTGCCTTTTTTGTTAATAAAAGAGACAAATGCCTGGTCATTCAAGACGTCATATTTGTGAGAAAGTGGTGTATCACCTAGTAAATTCTTTTTGTAAACAGAAAATTCAAAAACGGACGACCCTGTCATTAAATGTCTTGTCCACTGATCATCAAAAAAGTTCAAGGTTCCTTGTTTCTTATTATCAAGTATTAAGACTGGTTTCAACTCTGAATCATGAATTACTATAATCATATTTTTTACAAGAACCTTTCTTCAAAATCAATTGTTATTTCAGGTATCACCGAAATCCAACTAGACAAGTGAATGACAAACTCTGATGTTCCTGGTGGAATAGTTAACGGTTCTGAACCAAGCAACATGTCTTGGATACTATCAACATCTTTAGTCTCCACAGAGTCGTCTTCAAAATTAATAACGACTTTATCACCTGGTTGATATTTGTTTACGATATTGTTGTAATGAGAAACTCCCATTTTTTCAAATCGTAGTTTTTCAAAAAGCATGTAGTCAATGTATTTTCTACTGTCTGAGCAAGTCCCCATAGCCAAATGGACTTTCCGTGACTTTTTACCTCTAAGCGACGGTACTGATACTGGATAGTGTTTACCATCAAAGAAAATCCTGAACTTATCTTCTTCCCTAAAAATTTCAGTAGCACGACCTCGTGACATACTGAATGGATTTCGTTTGCTATTTTCAGATGAGAATGTAAATTTTTTATAAAATCTCCATCCGATCCCGTCATCATCTAGTGCAAAAAAGTTATATTCAGTTTCTGTACCATTTTTACGTTTATATGTTTCGATCCCGTAAAGGAATTCTTCTGTACCATCTTCTTTGATTCCTGACACACACATTTTAAGGAACCCTTTGCGGTCTTGATTGACTGCAATAAATACTTGAGACCACCACAAATGCTCATTGAGTGTATATTCTCCGTTCGAATCAGGAGCAATATCCCAAGTTAGTGTTCCTTCATGCTCTCCGTAACCTGGTGTTGTCCCACGATTGCCGATAACAACATATTCTCCACCTTTACCAGAACCAAGAATATTATCAAATCTCATGCGCTTTAGCTCTGTGTCATAAGTAGGTGCCATATAATTGAGAACGCCAACATTTTTAGCGCCTTCTAATGACTGAGCAATGGCTTTCGAATAATCAAAAAGGACCTCGTTTTTTGTAACGATGGCCCCATCTTCAGCTTCAGGCGACCCTAAAGCAAAAACTCCTGTTTGGTTAGCTAAACCAATATATCCGTTTTCGGAATTATGCTTGATAGTAATAATTGGTAGTGCCTCTTCAGTTCCATTATTTTCAATTTGGAAAGTTAATTTATTACCGTCTAGCGTGTAGTTTTGAACTCGTTTATAGACATTACTTCTAGCGACACCTTCTGGAATGACAAACGTAATTTTGCCACTACCGTTCAATTTAATTTCATCGAAATCAAGGTCATTTACGGGAATAGCCATAAAATATCTGTCCGGAGCGATATCAAATCTTAATTTTTTAGGCTCTTTCAATCTTAATGCGAGTTGAAAAGCATCATAATCATTGATAGTTTCATACTTTACATAAAATGGCACTTCAATCACCTTATGACCGTAGCTTGTACCTAAGAAAATAGATCCATTGCTATCGTCAAAATTTTTCAAGTCAAGCTTTTTATCGCTACCTTTAAAAATAGTGAAACCTGGTTTGATAGTAATCCATTGTGTTAATTCGATATCGTTAAGATATGCTCTAACTGTTTTATATGACATTAATTAACGATACCTCTCATTCTATTCATTTGATCCTTTAAAAGTGATTGCCGTTCTTCTACTGGCTGAGCGATAGCCTTGGCAATTTCTCTTTCGTTGATCTTCATTGATACATTAATTGGACGACCAGCTAAATCGGAAATAGCTTTGAGTAAATCAAAATTATTTTGAAATTCTGATGGTGTGGCGCTTACTTGATATGCAAGTTGACCACTAGCCACTTGGCTAGCAATTTGACCTGTCATGCTTAAAGGCATTTCTGTTGCAAGTTGAGGTGTCCCAAAAGCACTTTGAAGCTCGTCAGCCATACTTGTAACAGTCCCTTTTACAGTTGCAAAGTTATCTTTTAATCCTTTATGTAAGCCATCCATTATCGCATTTCCGGCCGGAATAAGTAACTTTTTGTCATATTCAATAGGGCCTTTGTTATCTTTTATCCACTCAGCTATACCGCCAACAAATCCCGTGACAGCATCCCAACCGCTTTTCAAGCCTGCTAAGAAACTATCAATAATAGCCCTCCCAGCCTCGAAAAGATTTATATTTTTGACGCTGTTAAAAGTAGCCTTTATGTTGTTTACCCAACCTATCACTATTCTGCTCACATTTGATACTGTTCCGCCAAAATTTGTAAATACATTGATAACAAAATTAATAGCGCTACGAATAGCACCACTAACAGACGAGATGACATTTCCTGCTACCGTAAACGCAGACGAAATCATATTTTTTATTATTGTAGCTGTATTACCAAGATTGCTAAAAACAGTCTTTGTAAAGTTAATAGCACCTGAAATAATCGTGCTTGATGTTGTAATAGCGGACTGCATATTAGCCCACGCCGATGAAATCATAGATCCCATTCCTTGCCCAGCTGTGCTTAGATTGCTAAATAAGCCGATAACAAAACCTATTTTTTCTGCTAGCCAGCTTAAAGCTGGCTCTAAAGCGAGAAAACCATCTACAAGCAGCTTAATTACAGGTGTTAAAACTTCAATCGCTATTTTAATAAGATCGAATGCTCCAGCAACACCAGTAAGAATTCCAGACAGAATGCCACCTAAAAATGAGCCAATAATTTGGAAAGCTGGCGTCAAAGCCTTTGACAAAACGGAGGCTAACGGCTGAATAGCATTCCACAAACCAAGAAAGGATGAAGAAACTTTTTCAATGGCCGGACTCGAAATAGTCATAAATCGTTTAAAACCAGTTGTTAAAGCTGGTAGGATTGATGTGACTATAGATTTAATACCGCTAAAATCAAGTTTTGAAAATCCACTTGTTATTTTCTGGATCAAAGGGATTATAAGACCGCCAACAGAATTTATGACGCTTGGAATTTGTCCTATGAAAGTATTTATAGTTGTTCCGATTTGTTCGGCTATATTTACTATTTCTTTTGATGTTCTGGGACTAAAGCCCAAACTTTCCAATAAGTCGCTATTATCTTTTTTGCTAAGCGAGCCAAAAGCCATATCGTAAAAAGTGTTGATAACTTCGTTGACTTTTGTCAGTTCTTTCATCATCTGAGATGCAATACTATTGCCAAAAACGCTTTGCAAGCCCTCTTTGATAACCGTACCTAAAATAACCGGTATTCCAGTCAACACATTTTTTAACATCGGTATAAAATTACCTACAACAAATGTGTAAGTTGTTTTCCCTAATGCTTCTAGTGAAGGTTTTATGTCTTCTCCTAACGCTAATTTGCCTAAAAGATTACTAGCTGAAGATTTCATAGCGTTTAACGAACCTGAGAAAGTGTGCTCCGCCTCTCTTGCGGTAGTTCCAGTAATTCCAATTTCCTTTTGGACTTCGTGGATTGCTTGATAAACATCAGATAAGTTACTCATGTCATACTTCTTGCCAGTTAATTTTTCGGCGTCTTGAAGCAATCTCTTCATTTCCTCTTTTGTACCACCATAACCAAGTTTTAAGTTATCAAGCATGGTGTAATTCTGCTTAGCAAATCCTTGGTAGGCGTACTGTATGGACTCCATTGAAGTTCCCATTTTATTTGAGTTATCCGCCATGTCGATCATCGCCATGTTTGCTATATTAGCTGCTTTTTTAGTATCTCCTCCTAAAGATTGCAGAAGACTTGCGGAAAATCCTGTTACATTCTCCATATATGCATTCGCAGACAAACCAGCTGTCTTATATGCTGCATCTGCGTATTTTTTAACAATAGTCGCATTTTCTTTAAACAAAGTTTCAACTCCGCCCAAAGATTGTTGCAGAGCTGCACCTTCTGTTATTGATGATTTTATCGCATCTCCAATAAGCTTCCCTATCCCAGCTGCTGCAACTATTCCCGCTAAAGTTTTGACAATATTTCCGCCAATTAGCGAGCCTGCACTAGCTCCGGCGCTTGATGCTTCGGGGTCTAATTGCTTACTAATTGATCCGCTTATCCCTTTTGCCGAAGGCATTATCTGCACATATGCTTGACCTAATTCAATCGCCATCAGTTCCCTCCTTTCGTAATGTATTTTTGTCTTACTTTCATAAAGTCCTCACCAGTTTCAAAAGATGTAATCTCTTCTTGTGACTTCGCATTAACTGACTCAATGACGGATTTTGGCTGATTAATGCCTTTTTGCCCGTCTTTGGTTTTAGACCACAACAGAATGCTCAATCTGTCTAAAATTCCAGCTATAAGCGTCTGCTCAACTGTTAGTTTTTCTTCAGACATTAACATTCTGACCCGTGAATTTTCCCTTAAACCAGCAGAAAAGACAGCTACCAAGTCCGCTGGCAACTGTCTGTAATCGTATATGTGATAAGTTTCTGCTAAATCACAAATAAGAGCGTCTTCATCTGCTTTTATCATTTTGGCGAGGACAATTAGTTTTTTAATGTTTTTTGACTTTCGAAGATTTCAGCGATTTCTTCATTGATTTTTTCTAGATCAACAAGGCCTTCGCTATCTCGTACATGATCTTTTAATTTGTCTGCCAGCTCTTCTCCTAGCATAACTTTAACCAATTTAGGCAACAATAAAGGATTTTTGTCAACGTCTGCTAGGAGTTCAACTAGCTCATAGTTTTTGAGGCGAGCCTCTGAAATTTTATATTCAAATCCTGATTTTGTGGTACCGATTATCATAGAGGTGTACCTCCAATATACTCATAATGAGTATTGCCTTTTGAATCAGGCAAAGCTTGGACGGTTAGTTCGTAACCGACTGGCTCGCCATCGACATACTTGATTTCAGCCATTTCTTTGATTTTGGCGATTGGGATAACAATGCGTTTAAATTGCCCTCTAACTTCCATCTCAATGACAACGACATGATCTATTTTTTCCTTAGAATTAACAGATATTTTGATTCCTTCTTCGAGGGTGCCAGTAACATTTTTTTCACCGTAAACCTCTTTTAAAACCTCAACATTGAGAGCTTCGATCAATTTATATGTAAATGTATCAGATGTTCCCGTTTGTGGTGTAAGAACTGTATCTCCTCCCCACGCCTTTATTTCTTCGGTATCTGTTGTCATTTCGTTGGTTAGTCCATCATCGGAAACATATCCTAGCGATTTAAACGCTGGATCTAATTCTGTTTTTGCGTCTGTTGGTAATGTTGATCCTGCCGGAGCTGACCAAATCGCGCCTCCAATTTTAGGTTTACCAGCAACAACTTTAGTAGAATCTGTAGCCATTTTTTCTCCTTTTTAATAGTAATTTATGTCGTATACCGCTTGATAGCGATAACGTTTAGTCTGTACGTCGGTATAGTCGTAATCAGAATTGAGATGCACCCCTGAAATCTCAGGAAGTTCCTCAATTTTTTCTATAGTTTGTTTTAATTCTTCGTTTAACAACGAAGCTTTATATTTTGATTCTGCGTAACTTTGGAAAGCTATTGTTGCAGTTTTCAAATAATTCTTTTTAGTTCCACCAGTTCTATCGATTAAAACAAAAGAATCTAGTTCATTTTCTTGATGTTCATTAAAAACTGGAACATTTAAGTTTTCTGCGAGGTAATTTGTAATAATTATTTCGATCATCTATGCACCGCCTTAAGCAGAGTATTGTTTTCCATGTTGTCTTTTTTAGCTTTAATACTTGTT
This sequence comes from Streptococcus porcinus, assembly GCF_900475415.1. Classification (NCBI taxonomy): domain Bacteria; kingdom Bacillati; phylum Bacillota; class Bacilli; order Lactobacillales; family Streptococcaceae; genus Streptococcus; species Streptococcus porcinus. Next base: position 932,373 of record NZ_LS483388.1, on the reverse strand, counting down.
GCGCTTACCATCGCATTTGCTCGATTCTTACCAACATAAATGTCTTGCTCGTAGCCATCTCCCACACGATCCTTAATTGCTTTAGCATGTCCTTTTAGGACATTTTGCATTTCAGACGACTTCATGAGACTTGCTACCCCAGTTCTGTCAAGCTTAAATTTAAAATTACTCATATCTTTCGACCATCACTTTTTTATTCCATTCAAGTGGAATCAAATCTTCTATGCCTTCGACTGGCAGGCCAAAAGTTCTGAATTTCTGTCCGAAAAATCTAACTTCCTTATTTTCCCAGTTGTGAGTATCGCCTTTTGGGATTCCTAAAGTATAAACAGCCTTTTTACCAGTTAGATTTAGTTGATTTGTGATGTCATCTGAGGAAGTTGGGGCGACTAGAACATTTTCAACCTTAATTTCAGAATCGATTTTTATAGGATTGTTAAAGGCGTCTTTTCCTTGGACGACTTTATCGATTAAAGTAATCGTTATCCCTTTCAATTTCCCCATAAAGTTCAATTCCTCCATATCTTTGTTTCTTTAAGCCGAGTCTTTTCAGCTCGTTATCTTTAATAAACAGCCCGCCGCCGGGTACTAAGTAAGTACCAGACCACGAATAACCTAAAGCAGACTGGCTTTCTTGAGCCATCGGCTCTCCATTTGTTGATGTCATGAGCGTTCTTGCTACAATGTCAACAGTCACGGATTTTACGACTGTAGCAAAAAAAGGACTAGACACAATCATTGCATCTAAGTCCTTTCCAACTTTGCTAGCTTCTAATCGTAACGTGTCAGATACGACTGCTAAGAGCGCCTCTGCGCGTTTGATTTCATCAGCTGATAAATTCCTCCAAAGAAGGATAATATCGTCTGTAGTAGCGAAATTTGCCATAATAGCCACCTTTCTAGTAGGCTATTTAGCCTCTGCTTTCTTAGTAGTTTTCTTTTGCTTTTCTTCTTGCATAACTTCCCAGTCGCCAGAAAGTTCGCAGTCAGTAACAACTACTGCACCTGTTTCTTTATCTTTATATATCATTAACCTTGCACCTCCACACGAGCGAATGCTTTTTCATCAAGAATACCCCAACCAATAAACGCTTCGGTACGTAGTAAGATTTCATTATAAGCTTTAAGGTCACGTCCAGAGCCGTCAGGATCGCCGTATTCAATGATTTCCATTGGAATATTTTCTGCGTAACCCCATTTAAATTTACTTTGGAAGTCTCCGACAATTGCATGGTCTGTTTTAGCAGTACCGCCAGTTGTTGTAAGTGTTTTATTCATATCAAGTTGCATGTTGAAGAAATTATCTGGGCGTTGACCAAATCGGAATTCTGGATATGCTGGTAATTTATCAGCACCCAATTTAATTTTAGACATATCTTGGCCTGCTTGTGGGGATAATGCAATACCAGTTACTTCATTACCGTTTACGACAATAGTCGTTACTGCTGTATCGATATTTTCATCGATTGTTGCTGCATTATAAGGTACAACGTTTCCTGTAACAACTCCGTCAAATGAGTTTGTCGCTTTGAATGAGGCGTCAGTCATCGACCGAGGTTCGAGTCCGTGAATAGCTGCAATGTCAAACGCTTCTGCCATTTTTTTCGCGAACCCATCTGCATAATGTTTCAAAAAGTTTAAACGTTTTTCTTCTGATGCATATTTAAATTCATCTGTCATCCGAGCTTGATATACAAACTTCATCGGTTTAATGATTTTAGATGTTACTGTCGCAGTGCTTCCGAGTTTTTGCTCGCCCTCACCAACAATTTGAGCGTTACCATCTAAATTAAAAATAAATTGCTCTACTCCATTAAATGGGATTGGAGTTTGTCCTGATAATTTAGCAAGAGTAGAATGTCCTTGAACCTTGCTCATAATTTCTGTTACTAATTCTGGTTTAAAAAGTGTTCCTGCTTTAATTGCTTCTGCCATTTTTTTAATCTCCTGTATTAATTAAGTTTCGTGCCATTTCTGCCCAACTCGCTTCTTTCGAGTCCGAAATAGCTGGTTCGTTTGATTTTAAGGGGGGTGTTGGTTGAGAGGGTTTGATATATGATGCCAATCGTTCAGCATCTGCTTTAAATCCTTCTTCGTCATCACCTTGTAGTCGCTCGGCTAAGTCAAGTGGTAAACCATATTCGGTTGCAATACGTTGCTTAGCAGTTTGTAATCTAGTTTGATTGAGTTCGCCATTGACAGATTCTAATTGACTTGATAGTTCGTTTTTTTCTGTCTTAAGTCCTTCAATTGTTGACTGATAAGTTGCTTCTTTTGTTTCAAACTCTGCAACTTTTGTCTTCAATTCTTCGTAATCGTTATATTTCTCACGTTCTCGAGCAACACGAGCTTTAACGATTGCGTCCAGTTCTTCTTGCGAAGTAATATTTTTAAATTCTGACATGATAACGTCCTTTCTCCTGCTTTCCCGGCAGTTCGGTAATTTTTGCATTAAAAAAACACCTCAAACGAGATGCCGTATTTAATAGCTGATTCTTTGCTTTCTTTTTGGTTTTGTTGTTGAACAAACCCAGTGCGCAAGCAATACACTATCCATTAAACTAATATCTTTATCGTCATAAAGCGATTTATACCCAAAACCACCGTTAGAGCCAATTTGCCTCTTTTCGCAGTTTGTTACAACGGCGGTTAAAGACGGCTGGTCATTGTGACATATAGTCTCTTGCATGATAGCTTGTTCCCAAGTCATATTTGCAGTAATGATCTCTGACACTTTTGGCATAATTGGAGCTTTTAGTTTTTGCTCTTTCATCGTCTGAGCTAAAAGTTCTTGACCACTTGCGCCATCAACCACTACTTTTGCAATGTCAGCAGATTTCAAAAAATCAATTATCCATTGTGTCCCGTTTCTGACAGACAAGCAGTCTATAGACTCAACAAATATTTTATTTTCTTTTGTTCTTGCTGCAATAGACATAGACACATTGTTCCCATCTTGACCAAACTTAATGCCAACAAAAAGTTTTCCTGATAATTCAGGAGTTTGCTCAACTTTGAGCTTGCCCCACTCTTTTTCAGAGATGACAGATTTTTGGTTAAATGTCGGCCAGTATCCTAAACGCTGGATGTTATGGTCAATTTCATCATCGCCAAGTTCCGCCTCAATTTTCCGCTCGTTCAAGTGAAATCCCATTGATGGATTTGCAATATACCATGACTGCACATCATCAATTTTAGTCATCTCAGACACAGACCATTCAGCCCAACCAGAATATTTTTTGGCGCCTTTTAGTACTTCTTTTCGATAAGATTCAAAGACAGTGCCGGTTGACACCATTGTTGGTGGAGTTCCACACATGACTGTCATAGGATTGTCACTATCCGTGACAGTATATTTAAGAGCTGATTCTTGCTCAGAAGTATACTCTTGCGCTTCGTCTATGACTAATAAATCAAAGCCCTCACCAAGACCGCCATTTGAAGTACGAGTTCGCCATTGGATAACAGAACCACTCGACTTAAACTCTATACGCTCTTGACCTTTAGCCTTGTTGGAAATAAAATCTTCGCCATCAACATAGCCGGACATTTCCAAATATTTTTTTAGCTTTTCAAATGATGAGTGGGACGTACTTATTCTATGTGCAGTATGCAAAATTTTAAGACCTTTATGAAGACCCCAAAGCTCTAGAATATAGACAATTTCCGTTTTACCATTCCTACGCGGAATAGCATAGCCATATTTTTGATGTACCCACAAACCATCTTCATCAATAGCCATAATCGGGGAAAGCATATTTTTCTGCCAATTATAGCAACTTAAGCCGGTTTTTTCGTAGTAAAAAACAGCTTCATCAGACAAAGAAATAGAATAATGTAAATTTACCGATTGAGTCGGATGTTGATTGCCAAGTTTTGTTTTCGTAACAACCATTTTTCATTCCTTCCAATCGTATTGCATGATAACCCTGTCGCTGGGAGATAAACGGATCACGCTCCTTTTTATTTATAACTATCTCCATTGTTTTGTATAAGAATTTTGGATACCTCTTCCATCTTTAGGATGATATTCCACTATACAATCACAATTTTCGTGTCTTGCGTAAAGGCTTTTGTCTACCGGGTAAGAATAAGTTCCAGCTTTTTGTTCGCACCAATCGCAACACTTCCCGACGACATATCTTTTTATCTGTGGCTTTAGTCCTGATTTTCCGTGAAAATTAACATTCTCCATTATAAAATCGTCAACTACTGACTGAGTAAAGTTGACGATTGGGTCCTTCATTATCCACTTGATATCATCGTAGTTTTCTTCGTACGAGACACGATTAACAATTCCTTTTATTTTATCTTTGTTAAGAGAGGGTTCCCTCGGTTTGAGACCTATCTTTGCTTCTTTGTTCAACGCCGATTGCATTTGACTTGCGTATTGCGTCACTAACTTATGATTAGTACCTAATGTGTCAAACAATATACGCTCAGCGATGTTAAAATACATCTTTCCATCAGGTAATACATTCATCGTTAAATTACTTTCGAAAACGTTAGCTAGAATCTGCCCAACCTCTTTTGCAAATAAATAAGAGTTTTGAGATGTTTTGTTTTTTAGTAACTCTTTAATCTTTGGACTTGATGCATACTTAGCATTAAACTCTTTTTTTATTTTTTGCAGTAAACTTGGTACGATATCCTCAACCATTATCAACACCACCTATCAATAAATGTTCATCGTCGTCAGATCCTTTTATTCCGGTCCAGTCATAAATGACGTTTTTATCAATAAAACCTGGAACAGCTTGATTAATTTTAATAGCACCATCTCCAATCAATGACATCATAGCAGCATCTGCTTCAAACAATGGCTCCCACTTGATAACTGTATTCATAAACTGATTCCTGCTATATGGGAAATTATCTCTCAAACAAACAGCGACATAGGCCACGTTTAAGAATCCCGAAGAAAAAGAGCGCTGAGCCTTTCGCCCTGCTGCCCTTAAGTTTTCATGTGCTGCTTTAATTGCTTCAACTGATGACGGGTTATCTGAAGGGAAACCGAGATCATCTAATGTTAGACCAGAACCGCCAGCGAATAGTGAAGCATACATCTTCAAATGGTCCATGAATGGAGCCATGCTTGCAGTTGTAAATTGACCAACACTTGGACTATCTCCGTCCTCATCTTTGTCAAACGCTAACATTGTAGATACTGTAGCTTTCCACGTTTCCAAGACATCTGCCTCAGGATCAAGACCAAGTATGTATTTTTGAGGGAATGAGTAAAACTCAGCTGTAACCTCAGCACGTTCCAATGTGCGTTTAGCTGCCTTTTGATGGTACATTCCGGCTTGAGTAATGCGACTACGACCAAAAGGGCGCTTAGCATCTGGTCTGTGAATGATTGGAACCAATAAAGGCTGTCCCGTCGGATTTTCGATGAAAAATGAGTCAGCACCTTTTGGATAATAGATTGTGTATTCTTTAGTGAAGTAAGCTTCCAGTATCGGATTATCGTTTTGGTCAACTTCTAAGACTGCATAGCCTTCTGTTAATAAATATGTTGTCGGGTCTAAAATACCAGTCGCCTTACTAGCTTCGATAACTTGCAATTTAGGGAGTTCACCATTTTCACCGGGCATAATGTAAACAAAGCAACACGATGCGATTAAGGCGGATTGAATCGCAGTATCAAAGAAAATATCAGGGTTATTTGCTTGGAATATTTCCGATGCATTGAAGCCATCATTTTCAAACTCCCTAAAAATAATGCGGTCAGCTAAAGAATCAACACCTTTAGCGGTCCACTCCAAAACAGAACGGTACATCTGCTTGACAGAGTCAGGAGTAACAATGCTTCTTGTGTTATCTATGTCGTCCATCGAATAATATCTGTAACGCTTCTCGACGCCCCGTTTATAAATGCTAAGCTTCCTTTGAAGGTAGCCCATCCCCATATAGTTCATTTTCTCTCCTTAATCTTTTCTATGATTAATTGCTCAAAGTTTTCTTCGTGTATATCGATTCCCTCAACTAAATAAAGACCCTTGAAACCGAACTGCTCTTCATTTGCTAGCAAATCCTTTTTTAGTTTCTGGTAGTGCTGTAACAAGTTTCTCTTTTTCTTTGGTCTATTTCCGCTGTCTAGGTTAGCATTTTGAGAGTCTGTTTTTTCAACATTTTTTGGTTGGCGTTTCTTCTTCATTAATTCACGCTGAGTCTTCAACCGCCCTTGTTTTCTGCATTCTTCCGAACAGTAAATACTTCTGTTTGTCTCTGGCACAAACTCTTTTTGACATATAACGCATATCTTTTTCATTTACTCCCCTTTCCAAATGCTAACGTGTGAAAAAATGTACAGTGACGGCGTGAAGCTCGGCCACCAAGTCGGCTGGGTCTATATGCCCCCTAAAATCAATTCTAAGCAACTTTTGTTTTTCTTGATATAAATCATCATATTTATTATTTAGATGCGTATGACGACCAGTCTCGGCTTTGAGGAAGATTTCTATTGCCAACTGTCTTTTGGTCTTGTTGTTTGACATCAGAGTAGAGCTTATCAGACTTCTGCCGATTGCATTGCCAATGTGTTAGCTGTAAGTTATCCATTGATGATGGATGTCCGCCTTTTGCAATGGGAACGATATGATCTATTGCTGGACTTAAAGGATGAGGGTACTTAAGCGACTTATCAACTGGCTTACCACAAATCCCGCAGACGTTTACTGTCTTGAGTAGCTTTCTCTTATTTCTGTCAAATGCAACCCGGTGGGTACCTTTTTTGTCCGCCCTTAAATTTGATGTAGGGGGGGTCATTTCATTTACCTCCATAATAAAAAGCCACCAATTGTGGTGACTAACGACGTCAAGCGTCTCTCAAAACCATAAGCGATACAGTAGATTAGCACCGCTTACTCAATCTCTTTCTACACTCGGTAGATGAGTTATAGGAACAGTCGGAATCGAACCGACAAAGTGACATCTAATGTGCCAAGAGTGGCCAACTCTAGTACCTTTCCAATCACTACTCTATGTTCCCTAATTGAGATAGCAGGATTCGAACCTGCTTATCTCACATATCAAAATAACAAGTTTGATCGTAGTTAAAATTGGCGACTAATAAACAGTCCATTGACAAAATATTTATCTCTTCTTGCTATTTTGATAATACTATAATAGCATACAAATAAGTATTTATGCGTATTATTTTGTATAAATATAATATTTTAAAGTATCAATTCTAGACTTTTTTTGCCATCATTTAATATTTTAAAATACTTATTTCTGTTACCTATATCAAGTTTCTCCATAGCCTGATAGCTATCTTCACTTTCAATTGTTTTGATTAACACATGACTTTCACACAATCCTGTATTCTGTATAATTATGTTAATCATATTTTCTTTTTTGCGTTTCAACTCCTCTATTTGTTTGCTATAATAATCAGTCTTAACAATAGCATCAATATTTTTATCCTCTTGAGTTTTTCTAACGCCTCCAGAAACGCTCATATCGTTCCACTGTGGGCTTTTTATTAATGAGCGGTTCATTATATTCGAGTCGCGTTCAAGGCTCTCTATGAGCTTAGGAATGGCCTTTAAATCATTTATAAATCTGTTTGCTTTTGGTGTCTGATTTTTCCCCACAATCAAGTCTCCTTATGGTATAATGATGATAGATAGTTTTACCAAAAGGGCCTTTTGCAGGGCTCTTTTTTTGTCTTATCAGAGTAGTTAAGATACCTCATTTCTTTTTTATTTTGTCAGGTTTATAACCTTGGATAATCACTGCTAACCGATAAGCAGCTTTAGATTTGTATTGATGTAAGGAGATACCTCTTTTCTTTTTTTATTTTCGGTTAATACCAACCGAGCGAATCGAACGCTCGTGATACCGTTGTTGGTTATTTAAGTTGCATAATTAAATCAATATGTGGTGCTAGAATTACTGATAGCGAAACACAAATTATTGTAACCAAACCGGAAGCTACAAAAATAATCCCAGACCATTTGCAAACTATTTTTAATGCATCGTCTACCCATTTTGTTCCCTCTACACAGATGAATAGTGTTAATATTCCGAATATAAGCATTGCTACAAATGCAACAACTGCCGAAGTCGAAGAAATAATATCTAACACTTTCCACCATTTATATTCAATCAACAACCGCTCATAAATCTGTGGTGCATTCACATTCAGACTGCTTACTATTCTCTCTAGTTCACTAGCCGATATATCTAAAACCTTTGCTAGCGGTTTAATTAGTTCGTTCATTTAATATCCTCCCAGTATGTAAGTGTGTACCAATCATGGCTTATAGAAGAAACATCGTTTTTGAGTATAATAATATCTTCTCTTTTAATACCATTTCTTTTAATATACTTATTTAGTTTTTCTAAACCTAGGGACCTATATTTTTTAATCATTTCAACTCCTCTAAGCTAACCCACTTAAACTGTGGAAAATGTTCCGCTTCTTTGCGTGTGAGTTTAAATGCTTCAGATATTTTTTCTGTAAAGATTGCAAACTCCTCAACTATCAAATGATTAAGACTGACCATTCGTTTTTTATTTCAGTCCATGTACATATTTTTTGGTTTCTTTAATTCGTCTACAATTTCCAGAATACCCTCATATTGAATACGAGCAGTAATATCATCTGTTTTTGTTTTTTTATTCCAGTCATCAAGCAATTGATTCAAGTTTATTTTTTTCAAATTACCATCGACTGATTCCACCAATTTATCTAACTCTTTTTTGGGAATGGGATAGTAAGTATTGAGACCAAATATGGTTAGATAATGGTTGTTTAACATTTCCCACAGAATAATTGAATCTTTTCTGTTTCCGTTGATGTACGACTGATGAATCTGGGCTTTCTTTTTTAATCCAAAATTTTGTCCATCAGTACAATACCAATTACTTATAACTTTCAACTGAAATCTATTCAGTAAGTGTTGCTTCAAGATAATAGCTAATGTCGTTCTCAATGCCAAATTCCTTAAAACTACCTTTAATACAGACGGCTCTGTCATTCCGTCACCTCTTTCATAAATCCTTGTTGCCACGCCCAATCAAAATCTTTGCGGATTTCTTCCTCTGTTAGTTGATAACCTTTTTCTTTTTTCCAATCTTCTCCGAATTTTTTTACTATGACAACTTGTTTAAAACTATTCATCATAAGAACGTTAGCTTCATTTCCTATACGATTCGGATTAGGTATCTCAACAGTGTAGAGCTTCTCTTTCTCGACTGTGTAGCCGAACAAAATTGCAGTAATAAATTCATAAGCATTTTTAGTCGTCCACTCAGAAATTTTTTCATCAATAGTAAAATCCCAAGAATAAAGATCTTCTCCAAACCTGAACAGGTCATTGATAGCCCTAAAAACAAAATCAGCTCTAGCCTCTTCATCCCACTTACTATAATCTCCTTTGTGATCTTCTATCCAATCAGCCACAAACTTCGGCACTACTGGTTTTGGTTGGTCTAGTTCGATTTGGTCTAGTAATACTTTCGCATCACGTTTTTTGATCAACACATCATCATAAAAACCATGTGTATATGTTTCGATTTCTTCAAATCGAATTTTTGCTTCTTCAATCTTCATTTGTAATTACCTCCAAAGAAACTTCATGGCATTTATTGCATTCAATCCTATAGCCTGATTTGTCAATTACCAATTTATAAAAATGATTATGATTATCATCGCTATTTAGTCGCTCATACGAAAAACGAATATGATCTAAGAAATTTTCGATATTAATTACTGCATCGCCACTTCTGTTAGCTCTGAACATAAAATATTCGTTAACTATTCGCTCAATATCTTCAATCTTCATTTACTTCCTCACTATCTATTAAAATATCTCTAAGTGATATAACTTTAGCTTTCATAACATAATCATCATCATACCTGTGTTTTTAGGTGTAAGTTTAAACGCTCTGTCAATAGCTGATTGAAGACTATCAGCTATTACAACAACTTCAGTTTTATTAGCTGTTATGGAATTAGGAAAGTGTTGATTATACTCAATAATTTCCATTTTAAACTCAGTTAATATCTTCATTTGCTACCTCTTTTAATCTGGATATGTTTCTGCATTGATAAAAAACTTATTAGGATGCTTGTTCCAAGTCATTACGTTTTTAGCTTTAGTTAAAACTCCTTCGTCTTTTTCGTTTATCCAAACTTCGAGCTCTGGGTCAACTTTTGCTAGCACTTTATGTAGATCTTTTACTTTCATCTATCCCCCATTTCCAGTATCAGGTTTTTCAAGTTCACACCAGTAGAAATCATCCGCTGAAAAATTTTCTTCTAATTCAGCATGACCGTCATCTTCAAAAATAAAAGTATCAATAAAAAAGTATCCATTTGTATAAATTACTAGTTCCTTGTCATACTCAGGCATATCTCCATGCCATTGTAAAAATCCGTTTTTATTTGGTGCTAAATACGCATGTTTCCAATCCATATTTTATCCCCCATTTCCTGTAAGTTCTGCAAGCCTAGCAAGAATATTTTCAATAGGTATTTCAGTATCAAAATATTCTTGATTTTCACATTTTATGGTTGTAAATTTTGTTCCATCTAAGCAGAACCCACTGTTAACAGAAATTATCTTATCGATATTTATATATCTTCCGTCAATTTCTAAAAACTTCATGTTATCCTCCGTTATTCGTCAATTCCGCAATCCTCGCAGTCTGCTCCACATTTTGCTCTCTCGCTTTGCGTAACTGATACTGTGTGCGTGTGAGTTGTTTTTGCAAACCCTCTATTTGAGGCTGATAGTAATTATCAGCAATCGTATAGCCCAAAACTGTTAAAATCAGGCTGTACATAACAATAAAGATTTTTACGTGTAATGCTTTAAACTCATACCTCTTCATTCTTCTACCTCTTTATAAGACAGCGTAACTACTAACTTCCTACCTGAACCGTTGTCAGTTAATTCAGCAGTACACTCTGTTGAGTTGTCGTTTCTCAAATAAATTAAAAGGTCCATCACAGTTGCATCAAGAAAATCTTGTGGTGTTTTAATTTCAATGTTTTTCATTCTTCCACCTCTTGCATTTTAATTCTGATTTCTTTTCCTAATCTGCGTAATCTGGTCATGTTACAGTGTGGGTTTTCTCTATTCCACTGTTGTTCTTCTTTAGAATACAAAGGAAAATCAGGCTTATACACTAAAGCTTTGGCTATTTTTAGATAATCATTTATAAGTAATTCAACATTTGTAATATCATTTACGCTCATTCTTCCACGCTTTCTAGTAAGTCACTGTTTTGGTATATGTTTCCGATGATTTCGATTCCTTCGGCGTGTACCCACAAATCTATTAAAATTTTTCCACTTTGAATACAAAATGCGTTTTTGTGATACGTTATAACGCCTGTTAAATCAGTAGTTTTATATATCTTCCCATCATCAGAGTCATAATCAAAAGCATTTACCACATCACCCTCAAAAATTTCTAAAGCGTTTTTATCAAACAGACCTGTTGATTGCATTGGATCACTAAACATACTGTTATCTGTATCTAATGCCATGAATAGCTCTGATAAATCTTCATAGTCATTAGCTACCCACATTTCGCAATTTTCTAAATCGTATACTCTAAATTTAGGTATCATCTCACTTCCTCCAAAAATTGCTCATAGCGTGGGTCAATAGCAATAGCCTCCGCTCGGGTGAATTTGGTTTTGTGACCTAGTACTTCTTCTTTACTGGTAACAGTAAAGTCACTTTCTGGCGTAATGTTTAAATAACCAAATTCACTATCAACTAACTTCACATAATACAACGGCTCTTCAACTTCCCATTCGCCGTCAAGGATAGCTTGGATAGCTTTAAGTTTAGATTCAGCAGTAACAAAAGTTTTACTTAATAGTCCATCTCCTGTAAATAACCAATTTATTAAATCTGTCTTTATAACTGTATCTTCAATTCCTCCAAACACACGTAACGCTTTATCTTCTTCTCTTGTCAACTTAATCATTCTCCACCTCTTTCATAATCAACTCTGCTTGAAATTCTGTCGGTATCTTAATTCGCAACCAAAATTTCTCGACTAACTTTTCTTCCATTTTTAAACGCTCTGACATATCATCAATACTTATTTTATTTGCAGTCATATACTCTATTAAACGATCTAACACATCGTTTGGTAATAAGTTATCGTATGACTTAGCTGTGTATTTTATGTCTAAATAATTTGCTTTATGTCTTTTCATTTATAATCCTAAGAGCGACAATGCTTTTTCATGCACTTGTTTTCTGATCAGCGCTCTGTATTCCTTTCTAGTCAAACCTTTTTTAACTGCTTTAAATTCTTCGAGAGCAGTTATGTCTTCTTCTGCTTTAAAATCCCTTTGTTCAAGCGATTTAATCATCATTTTTTCAAATTCGTCAGGCTCGTAATAATTTTTAAAATAAATTAATGACGACGGTCTAGGCAAAATACCAGCTCGTTTATTTGCAACAATAGTTACATAGATACGTCTAAACTCTTCACTATTGATATCTTTAAATACCTCTCTGCAAAAAGCTTTTGAATTATCTTCAAATTTACTATAAAATTTATCTGTTAGTGTCATTTATTATCTCCAATGCGTCTTCAACAGACCTAGCAACTCCAGCTAAAGCGCCTCGTTTTTGCATATTTTCTATAAATTTTTTCTGTTCAGGTCGTAATCGACCTTTTTCATTTTTTACTTCAATAAAGAATGCTTTTGCGTCACCTTTTCGAAATCCTGATAAATCACAATACCCTTTAGGTACACCTGTTTCGAACCAACGCCCATTTTGCATCTTGACTTTACCGACGTTTATTCGAAACACTGTATGGCCTGATTTGGATAATTCCATTCTGATAAGGTTTTGGATATCATGTTCAGAAAGTGACGTAGTTAACTTTTCGTCTTGCTGATTCAATAGTTAGTTCAAACTCCTCTCGTGTAAATACATCTCTACCTTTTACTGTTCCAATGATTGATGTTAAATCGTCAATATCGATACCATTTTCAAACGCCCAGCATGCACCTTTAAATAAATCATCATTCCTGTTATATGATGTTCCAGAAGCCACTCTCTCATAAGCTTCTCTTCCTTCGTGGTAACCCGTTGTTTTCGGTTTAACAATCGAACCACCGAAGTACGTAATGATACTTTCTTGTTTTGACTTAAAAATATCTTCTTCAAATTTTCCATCGTAGTAAGGTAAGTTTTTAACAGCTTGTAATACTTCACGTCCATCAGATGGAAATATCTTCACATAGTTATTGTCATTGGCTTTTATATCAACACCAGGCATTACACCAATCTTTTGTGAGTAGTTTATGCCATCACGTTTTTTAAATAAAATATGCATACCACCACTTTTAGTGACTTCCACGAAAGTGTTTTTGAAATTTTTTATCAATTCAAATTTATGCTCACTTCGAATAATTGACGAATAACCATCTAAACCATTTCCGTATTGATCAGTAGTAAGTACTGTTAATAAATCGACCCCTAAAGTTTTTATCATTGTTAGCAATTCACTAGATAACTGTTCGTCCATCTCGTGCGTGTCAATGTCTATACACCACATCCCACGCATTAACAATGCGTAATCACAGTTAAACCAATTAATTGATTCGATAATTTCTTTCGTCATTTCTCTATCTTTAAATGGAATAATTGGTCTACCAGTCTTCTTACTAAGTGGTATTACCTGATATCCTTTCTTTAAGAACGAAAGTGCTGTAGTGTGATACATACCCCGTAACTCCTATAATCGTTGATATAATAATGTTTATAGCTATTTGTAACGCCGTTACGTCGTTTCGACCTACCCCACTCTATATATAATCAATAATTAATCAATCATTAATTAGACTATTTGGTTGTAACCCCGTAACTTTTAGATTTTTAACTCTGAAAACCGTTGGCGCTCTAAGGTTCAAGTGCGTTACGACCTTTTCCAAAAACCCCGTAACAACCGCGTTACACCCCGTAACTTTTAGATGACATATTTATCGAAACGTGTTTTATTTTCGACTTCATATCCTCTAACTGTTCGTCCGTTCACTCTTTTAGATTTACTTCGTACACCAATCTCAGAAATTGCTTTACTTAATGCATTGCTATTTTTTCCGTACACCTGCAATGATAAGTCAATAACTTCCTTATTATCAGTCCGTTGTACAAAATCGACTTCTTGTAATGAGTTGATAAGTGCGATTTGAAATTCATCTAAATCAATATCATTGAATACTTCAACATCTTTCCATTGATACCACTTACCGGTTTTTTGAAAATACTCAAGTGAGTTTAATAGGAAACCGATACAACCATCAATTTTGGGATTCTTGTCACGATCAGTGAAAGCTTGCCAGTAAGGCCTAAATATCTGTTCGCGCTCGTAATCAGTTTCTTTTTTCGGTCTATCTTTAAATTGAATTAACACTTTTCGTCCATTCATTTCATCGGATAGTGCTACTGTTCTATTTGTGTCGACACACAGTACAGATGACAACGTAACCATTGACTGATTCTGACCGATTGCTCGTGCAACGTGTGTTTTCTCAGTCGCAATGATTTTTAATACACGTTCCATTGCGTTGCCTTGAATGTCCCCTTGCTCTGTTGCAAGTGCCATTTCGCCACCTGAAAACATCGCCCAAGCTTGCAGTGCCTCGAAACCATTACTTTTAAGAGTGTCTAATTCAACATCGATTTTATTAAATAATCCTGATAATGCGATATGCCGTAACCCCTTCCCAGTTCGTACCCCTGATTTTGAGATAAAGAAATTCGTTTTTGCACGAATACCGCATGATACCTGCGCTATGAAATAAGCTTGAAGCATTGCGTTGTTAAGTGAATTTTCATCTGCGATAACATACTCTAAAAATTGATTTGCGGTTGCTTTACTTGCAATTGCTGTTTGATAATCTACGTCGTAGTATTTAAAGTAAGAAACATTTTGCATAGGTGTTTGCTCTAATATTTCCGAGTCCTCAAGGTCAATTATAAAATCCTTGCAGGCAATCTGATATGGTTCGATATAATTTATTGGTTTGATATCCAGCGTTTTATGAATACCTTGTAGTATTTCTAAAATATGACCTGAATCTTTGAAACCGTATTTTGTTTGGAGTGTAAAATCGTCAATCAGTTTGAATTGCTTATACCTCACATCGTAGAGTTTATTCTCAAAGAATGTGTAAGCACCAAGTATGTAATCGATAACCAGTTTCGCGAATGGTGGGAAGTTGTTTTCGACTGTGTAGGTTAGGTATTCGCTACCTTGCTTATCCGTCTTAAGTTTTGTTTCTCCGAACAAAAATCGATAAGTCTTGCGTCCGTCAGATACGAAATACATGACATCTTCATCTTTAACCAACTCTGAATAGAACAGTTTGTGAACATAACCGTTATGGTCGATTGGAACAATTTTAAATAAGTGTTTTCTCAATTCAGCTTTAAGTACTGATTCACCGAAGATTGGGTCTCCCCAATCTGTTTCGGTTGTCAGTTTTGATAAAGCCTCTATAAATTCATTTGATGTCATTTATCCCCCAATCTTATTAGAACGGAAGATCGTCGTCTTTAATCTCCGCTTGTGTAAATCCAGTTGTTTTTTCTTTCCAAACGTGTTGTGAATTTGGCACTTCACTTGGGTTTAAGTAACGTACTTTCGGATATCTATTTCCGTTATACTCCTCAAGTTTTACGGTAACTTTTGCAGTACGTCCTTTGAAGTCATTTAAGAATGCCTCAAAGCTATCGTAGTGTTGACCCTCTTTGATACCTAGCGCTTTTGCTTTACCCATTAAGATGCCAATGTGATATTTCCCAGTTTGGGAATTAGGATATTGCTCATCCCATAAATGGAAGTTTTGCATTTCTTGTTTGATGTCATTTCGGACAACGTAATCGATAACGACACGCTTTTTATTGTTGCGTTCGTTTACTGCTTCGTATGCATCAAAGACAATCATTTCGTATGGTTGTTCTTTGAATTCTGCGTGTTCTTTAACTTCTGAAAAATCTGTTGTAAATCCTGCCATTTTTTTATCCTCTTAATTTCTTTTCTAGCCAATTGTAGGCGCTATATATTTCTTTTTCTGACTTGCCAGTTACTTCAGCAAGTTGTTTGATATTCGTTTCTACCCAATCAGTTTTTAAGTAGAAATAAATCAGTTTGTATAATGGTTTGCCTTTACCAGCGTCTTTAACTCTAGCTTGGGCAATTTCCCAGTTTGTTTTTAAATCTTTACCAAACTTCTTCTTAGCAAGTTGTTTGATTCTAAACTGCTCACGTTTTATGAGTTCAAGTTCTGCCTCTATGCGTTCTTTCTCTTGCTTTTCTTTCAAGTTAAAGTCGTGTCCGCATAAATCACAAAGTGGTTGATTGAGTGGCCATAGCGCTGAACACTCAGGGCATTCTTTTGCGTGTACCGTATTAGTTTTATTTGACTTCTTTTTCCAACCACCAATAAAATAGCTTTCCCAATCGTGCGGTGCGTCTGGTAAGCCATGCACGTTCCAATTTCCAACGTGGTCAAGTATAATCGCCTTTTTATTAGGTTGATATCTCATTGATCGCATGGATTGTTGAAGAAATAAAACAAGTGATTTAGTCGGTCTGCATAGTATGGTTACAGCACAGTCAGGAACATCGAACCCCTCTGATATCAAGTCAACATTACAAACGACTTGTATTTTTCCGTCACGAAAATCTTGCATGATTTTGTCACGTTCAGCCTTAGGTGTTTTTGCGTCTGCATGTATTGCATTGATACCAATAGATTGGAATTCTTTAGCAAATGCCTCTGACGCTTCCACAGAGTGAGCATATAAGATAGCTTTCTGACCGTTGGCCTTTTTGATATATTCTTGGACGACATCACCAAAAATCTTTTTACCAAATGATTCATCAATCGATTTATTAGAGTAATCTCCGTTTTGCACTTTTAGTTTCGAAGTGTCGATTGATAATACACTGTAATAATCATATGGTGCTAGTTTGTTGTTATCGATTAACCACTCAACAGTCTTGCCAAGAACCATAACATCGTAGGTGTCTGTGAAACCGTCACCCGATAGCCTCCAAGGTGTTGCAGTAAAACCTAATCTTGGAACGTCTTTAAAATAATCATAGATAACTTGGTAAGTACTTGCCTTACCGTGATGCCCCTCGTCTGTGATAATCAGTGTAGGCTTGGTTAATTTATCCAGTCGATTTTTTGCTTTGCCAACTGTTAGTAAATCGACTTTATCCATATCGACCTCATGGAATTTAAAGCTGTTTGTGATTTGGTCTATTAATTCCTTGCGATGCACTAAGAATAAAACGTGTCCGTTTTTCTTAGTTGCTGACTTCGCAATGTCAGATATGACAACTGATTTGCCACTTCCGGGAGGGCTGACAATCATCACGTTATTGTTTAAAATATGCTTTCTCGCTTCGTTTATAAGTTCAGCCTGGTAGTCGTGTAATTGGTATACCGTTACGCATCACTCCCTTCGAAGTTAAACAAATCTTCAATTTTACAAGCGGTTCTATCATCTAATCTATTCTTAGCATAAGTGCCTTCGCTACCTTCAAGAATCAATCCGCGAGAACCTGTTTTTGCATTTACTAAGATACGACCGACAATATCTGTCAACCCCAGCAATTGATTTAATACAGACCCCCTAATCTGCGGAACGTATTGCGTAATAATTTGTCCTGTTTCCAAATTTAACTCATGTGTATCTTCCCATGCCGTTACGTAAATATTTATTGGTTTTAAATAGATAGTTGTTAATACTCTCAGGAAGTAATTAGTCCATTGGTTATAATGTTGTAACTCGTTACTAATTCCATTTTTAGACTTGCGACCTTGTTCGATAAACCAGTCTGATTGTAAGCTTGATACATTATCAATGACTAAGTTATCGTATTGATCTAACACTTCATCAACTTCTTTAAGGAAAATATTGATATCGTCTGACGGATGTTCCCTATCGAACGAAATTGCGCCGTCATTGTCAATTGTTCTAACATCAACATTTGGAATGCCCTCTAATACTTTATGGGAGTTATCCAATGACAATACCAAAGTGTTACCTTTTAATTGTTTAATTAGCGATGTCTTGCCAAGTCCAGCTTTACCATAGATAAGAATTCTCCAATTGTTTGTCCGTTTTAAATCTTGTGCTTTAGTTATCTTCAATGTCTAATCCCTCCAAAAAGTTCAGTGAATTTGTCATCGTAATCAATCATTTTTCTAATATCTTCTTCTTTCCCGATTATTAATTCTTCAAAAAGAGGAGTATCGAAAATGTCTTCATATTTTTTTAAAACACCATCAATAGCTTTGTACATATCAACTTTAAACTCTTCTTTGAGTGGTGATTCTTTTAACATTAATCTTGTATCAAACATGACACCGCGCCGATCTTCAAACTCAAATTCAACGGACGGTTTACCTTTTTTGTTTACATAAATTCTCATATCTATCTACATCCATTTCTATTGCTTCAAGGGTGCTATTAATATCTGTAAGAGACCAACTTTGATAAATAGCATTAACTATTTTGATTTTTTTATTTTCTTCCATCTTTGGCCATTTTTCAGCAACACAATTTAAAATTGTTTCATACAAATCAATTTGACTGTTAATAAATTCTTTCATCTACTTCCCCTCTGAAATCCTACTTCGCATATAAGCGTCAAATTTAGCCCACTGTTTTTCTGATGAAGCCCGCTTCGTGTCGTGTGGTTGATGTTGTTTTACCTCTTCTTTTGCAAAGATTAAGTTAAATAATTTTTTCATTTTTCTATTCTCTCCCAGTTCTCGTCAATCCATTTTTTAACTGCATCTCTTGGATACCTATCTTGCTTACCCGGAACCCTAACAATCGGAAAATCTTTCATGTCAATTAGTTCATTTATCCTTGTTGGATTCAGGCCAATGAAAGTGTTTAATTGACCTCTCGTAAGCATTAAAGGCATTACATTTTCAACATCAAAAACTTTTAAAGTTTTAAATAAGTTCTTGAATAAGCGTTCAGTTACTGTCTTTATCCATTCGTCAGCTAATTTATCCATTGATAGCCATATCCTTTCATGTTATAATTAAGTAAATAAATTTTAGTTTGAGTCCGACTGCAATCGGACTTTTTTGCGTTTTAGTGTATTTCTGCCATCGTTTGGATAACTCGACCATAGTTTGAATTTCGTTGCTCTCTCACTTCAACTTCCTCAATCTCGATCGTTGCGTTGTAGTCTGAATTTAAAAGTTTAACCAGCACGAAAATTACGATTGGTAATAAAGTCAGACTTTGTGTGATTGTTAGTTCCATGTTTTCTCCTTTTAATCGTTCTTTTTAGTGAACGTTGTATTTAAAAAAAATACCGATATCATCTTTTGAAATACCTAAAATTTCAGCAACTTTAGCTAATTCGTCTGCGTCAAAAGAAACAAATCCATTTTCGCGCTTTGCGTAACGTGCTCTATCTGACCAGCCAAGTTGCTTTGCCATATAGTCTTGCGTAAACCCTTTAGCAACACGCTCAGCTTTTACACGTAAATAATCTACTGCCATATTATCTCCTTTCGTTCGTTAAATTAAATAATCGTTCTCTTTAAGGAACAATTTAAGTATAACACACCGTTCTTTTTTGTCAACACTTTTTTCTAAAAAAAATAAAAAAGTTTTTTTGAAGGAACGCTTGTATCTTTTAGAGAACAGTGTTATAATTATAGCAGTTAATAGAAGAAAGGTAAAATCATGAGAACAAATGACGAGATAATACAACTAATAGAAGAAGTATCAAAAGATAAAAATATTTCTATTAGTGAGTTAGCAAGACGAGTAAAAATGTCAAAATCGAGTGTATCTATGTACTTTACTAAAAAGAGAAAGTTTCCACTAGATAGAGCTGATGTTTTTGCTAAAGCATTAAACATATCTCCAGAATATTTGATAGGTGTAACACCAATTTCTAAAAACACTGAACACACTATAGACCTCCGCCATGTCGCCTCATCAGCAATGGCATTTGACGGTCATCAATTAAATGACGAAGATTTAGATTTAATAACTTCTGTATTAGAAGCTAGAATGAAAAATAGAGATAAGGAATAAGCCTATGACACCAGAAGTGTTATTTATTGACGGTCGTGAGATAGACAATAAAGGTTTTTATATACATCAAGCGAATGTTATTATCATGGATGCATATCTTGATGATATTGATAAAAAGAAGGTTTTATATCACGAATCTGAGCATCAAAATCATTTGTTACAAAATTATGAACGAATGCGTGAAAAATATGAACAGATGTCTGACCGCAACATGATCCATCATTTGCTAAAAGAATATTTACCTACGCTTGACAATATCGAAGATTTTAACATCTGTCGTTTTATGGAAACGTATAGATTAAAAACCATAGCTAACGAAGCGATGGTCATTGAAGAGTTTAAAAATTTAATTTAATAAACATGTGCAAAGTCTGAATCACACTAAAAGCTGACAGGGAGAAATATATTATGAAAAGATTATTTGCTTTAGGATTAATTACACTAAGTGCAACTATGCTTGTAGCGTGTTCTGGTAGTGACAGTAGCAATAAGTCAAGTACAAATAATAAGACAATGCAATCAAGCTCTGGAAACAAGACCTCAAAATCAAACGCTGAAAAAAATAATAAAAAATACAAAATAGGTGATAAACTAACATTTAAAGACGGCGTCGAAATTACAATTACAAATGCAGAATTTACAGATGAAAGAAATGAATTTGATGATACAAATCCAGATAAAGTGTTGAAAGTAACTTATAATGTTGTTAATAATTCTGACAAGGATTATGTTGTGGGTGGCGATATAAATACTTATGTCGGAAGCAACAAGATGTCAACATATCCAATAACAACAACGATGGATACTATATCAGCCGGTCGTAGTTACGAAAATGCTGTCCAAGGATTCGGGATAAAAGGTACCGATAAAATCGAGTTGGAAGTGCACCCATTGATCAACTTTGATAACGAAAAATACGTTGTAGCTTTAGATCTTCAATAAAAATAAAAACCCCACTCCCGCCGGCAAGCATGAAGTGAGGTTAGTGATATCAAAGAAAAGGGATGTCTTTTCTTGTACTCTATTTTAGCAAAATTGAAAGGTAAAATCAATGGCTAGTATCAGAAAGAGGTCAAACGGATGGGAATTTCGAATCTCTTATAAAGACAGTAATGGTAACTACAAACAAAAAACTGGAGGTGGTTTTAGAACTAAACGAGAAGCTGAGATAAAAGCAAGCGAAGAAAAATTAAGGATTAGCAAAGGAATAACTGGAGACATTAATTCCACTCTATACGATTATTTCAAAATATGGTCAAACACTTATAAAAAGAATAATGTATCTTTAGTAACTTGGAAAAAATACGAATACACCCTTAGCAAAATCAGAATATATTTCAGAGATGCAAAAATAAAAAATATATCAGTTTCTCAATATCAATCAGCGATCAATCAATTCTTAGAGGATTACTCTTGGAGAACGGTTAAAATGTTTAACACTCATATCCGTCAATGCTTAAAAGTTGCAATGCACGAAAATATTGTTCAAAAAGATTTTACAACTTTTACAAAAATAGCTCAAAATGAAAAAGATGAAGAAAAAGATATACTTCAAATTGACGAATATTTTGATTTGTTGGAAACTACTTCAACTATAAAATACCGCTCCCACTTTTTTATATATCTAGTAGCAGTAACTGGTCTTAGATTTAGTGAGGCGATGGGATTGACTGTCAATGATATCAATTTTGAAAATTCAACTATTAACATAAACAAGACATTTAAAGTGTATGGTCCAAAGCGTGGATATGGCCCAACTAAAAATAAATCATCAATGCGTATTGTACCTATTGATGATAGGACTCTATCGCTTCTCTCAGAGTATGTCAAGCGCTTTGAAATTAAAGATAGGGTATTTGTAGAGTTATCTAATACAGCTGTAAATAAGACACTTAAGAAGCTTGTAGGGCGAAACGTTCACATGCATTCATTAAGGCATACTTATGTATCATATCTTATAAAAAATAACATCAATGTAGTTCAGGTCTCTAAGTTGATTGGTCATACAAATCCAAATACAACTTTGACAGTTTACTCACATCTATTTAAACAACAGGAAATAGAATCCGTAAATCAAATAAACAATTTATTTAGGTCAAATTTAGGACAAAAAACAAAAAAAGCCTAATTTAATAGGCTTTTCAACGTGGTTTAAATCCACCTTGAGAGAATCGAACTCCCATCTCAAGAACCGGAATCTTACGTGATATCCATTACACTAAAGGTGGTAATACCATAATAGTATACCACAAAAATAAAATTTTCGAAATAGAAATCATAAATTTTGATTAGAAAAAAAGCTAAGAAAATCTTAGCTTTTACACTTTATTATAATTCAATATCACCGAATAAATCAGCCATTGAGAAACCAGTTTGAGTTTCTGGTAATTCATAGTCACGTTTAGCTTCACGTTTTGGACGACGTGGACGTGATTGGCGTTTTTCACTGTTATTGTTGTTGTTATTGTTGTCACCTTCAGCTTGTGCTGGGCGTTCTTCAAGAGCTTTGATTGAAAGTGATACACGTTCATCAGCTGCATTTACTTCAAGAACCTTAACAGTAACTTCTTGACCTACAGAAAGTACATCTTTTGGATTTTCAACACGTTTGTGTGAGATTTGTGAAATATGAACAAGTCCATCAATTCCAGGTAAAACTTCCACGAAAGCACCGAAGTCAGTAAGACGTTTTACTTTACCTTCAACAACATCACCTTGAGCGAGTTTTTGTTCAACACCATCCCATGGTCCAGGGGTAGTTGCTTTAAGTGAAAGTGATACACGACCAGCTTCTTCGTCAATTGACAGAACTTTAACTTCAACTTCTTCACCAACACTTACAACTGATTTAGGTGAAACATTACGTTCATGAGATAACTCAGTAACGTGAACAAGTCCATCAACACCACCAAGATCAATGAAAGCACCAAAGCTAGTTAAACGAGCAACAGTACCAGTCACAACTGAACCTTCAGAAAGTTTCGAAAATACTTCTTCGCGAGCTGCTGCAGAAGCTTCTTCAATGACTTCACGACGTGATAAGATAAAACGGTTTTCAGCAGCATCAACTTCTTTAATTTTTGCGTCAAATTCTTGACCTACAAATTTTTCAGTGTTGCGTACAAAACGAGTATCAATCATTGAAGCAGGAATAAATCCACGTAAACCTTCAAATTCAACTGAAAGACCACCTTTAACAGCGCGAGTACCTTTAACAGTAACTACTTCACCTTCACGACCAATAAGTTTGTCCCATGCTTTGCGAGCTTCTAAACGTTTTTTAGATACTAGGAAAGTAACTGTATCAGTATCTTTACCTACAACTTGACGAAGAACAAGCACTTCAACTGTGTCGCCAGCTTTAACAAAATCATTGATATCGGCATCACGATCATTAGTCAATTCGCGAAGTGTCAAAACACCTTCTACACCAGTACCATCAATAACAACGTTTGCTTGACCGTTATCAACTGTTAAAACTTCCGCAGTGACTACATCACCAGGGTTTACTTCGCTAACACTGTTTAGCAAATCTTCAAATTCATTCATTCTAAAAAATCCTCCAACAAAAGCAAGCTATGCTTGCTTTTGATAACAATATATTTTCTCAAGGTAACCCGCAACGACAACAACTCTTATCTTTGACGGTCTCAGAATCTATCTGATACCTCTGACTGGGGTAGCTGGATTCGAACCAACGCATGAGGGAGTCAAAGTCCCTTGCCTTACCGCTTGGCTATACCCCAAATAGAAATGGAAAGAGAGGGATTCGAACCCCCGAACCCGAAGGAGCGGATTTACAGTCCGCCGCGTTTAGCCTCTTCGCTATCTTTCCATAACAACAAAAACTATTCTACCATAGTTTTATTGCTCACGCAAGTGTTTTTACCCACTTTTAGTGATTCAAATTGTAGTTTTCAATGATACTTTCAACCGCTTGTTCCAAGGTTTTAAAGAAGCTTTCTGCACTACCGTTATTAACAACAATGAATCTTTCATCAAGCTCTGCAATTTCACCCACAACACGTTTCCCGTTTAGTAATTGATAACCATTTACTAGGGTATTTTCAAGTGAAACCTTGTGATCAACAATTTGAATTTCAATTTTTTTATCTTTTTTACTCATTCTATACCTCGCTTCATCCATTTTACACAAAAAGAAAAAAGCTTGCAAGAGCAAGCTTTGGATTTAATCAACTTTTACAATCCAACCCTCTGGGGCTTCAATATCACCAATCTGAATGCCTACTAATTCGTCATATAAACGTCGGGTCACCGGTCCAACCTCTGTCTCACTGTAAAAAACATGTAGATGGTTACGGTACTGGATACCACCAATTGGTGAGATAACGGCAGCTGTTCCACAAGCACCAGCTTCTACAAATTTATCCAAATTATCAATTGGAACATCTCCTTCAATAACTGTCATCCCTAGTCTCTTTTCAGCTAATTCGAGAAGAGAATATTTAGTAATAGACGGTAGGATTGATGGACTTAAAGGAGTAATAAACTCATTATTAGCGGTGATACCAAAGAAATTAGCAGCGCCAACTTCTTCAATTTTAGTATGAGTGGCCGGATCTAAATAAATCACATCAGAAAAGCCACTAGCTTTTGCAACTTTTCCTGGTAAAAGCGATCCGGCATAATTGCCTCCGACCTTTGCTGCTCCTGTTCCAAATGGAGCAGCACGATCATACTCTTCAGAAACAATAAAATTTGTTGGCATTAAGCCACCTTTAAAATAGGCTCCCACTGGCATCGCAAAAATAGTAAAGATATACTCATCAGCTGGTTTGACACCAATAACATCTCCAACCCCAATTAATAAAGGACGAAGATATAAACTTGCTCCTGTACCATAAGGAGGAACATACTCTTGGTTCGCTTTAACCACTTGCTTAACCGCATCAATAAATTGTTCTGTTGATACTTGTGGCATTAACAAACGCTCTGCTGTTGCTTGTAAACGAGCAGCATTGCAATCAGGACGAAAGAGCTGAATAGAACCATCTTTTGTCCTATAAGCTTTTAAACCTTCAAAAGCTTGTTGCCCATAGTGTAAAGCTGGTGCTGCTTCGGATAGATGTAAAGTAGCATCTTCGGTAAGTCGTCCCTGATCCCATTGTCCATCTTTAAAATAAGAAATATAACGGTAAGGTAACTTATGGTATTCAAATCCTAGATTGTTCCAATCTATATCAAGTGTCATATCATATCCTCATTTCTGCTTTTATATATTGTATCGTAATTTTCATGAAAAGCAACCATCTTCTAATGTTTTTTAATTTTCAGAAAAATACATTCAAACTAAAAAGAACTTCCGTCCTTTTTAGTCAAATCTTACTGACAAGACCTCTTGATCTGAGATAGAATCTGAAATAAAAGTACCATTACTTGTACGTTCAGACAAGGAATAGTTGGCTAAATTCACTAAATATTCTTGACCAGTTTTGCTAGTAACTATCAATTTTATACTAGACTCATCATTGTCAGCTTGTGGACTACTAAATAGATCAATGGCTTTATTTGACACCGAACTCTTGACAGCACCAGCTAAGAAGACACGGTGAGGTTTATTTTTTAATTCTCTCAGAACCAACAGTCCCCTATTCGCTCGACTCGTTTGCGGGATATCCTCCGTAGCCACTCGCTTCAGACTGCCACGTTGTGTTAGGACAAAGAAACTGTCTGTGTATGCTAAGAAAGCAGAAGTAATATAATCACCTTTTTTAAGGTTCATTGCTTTCACACCAGCTGTTTTTAAGCCTTGAACGGGCACTTCCTCATTAGAAAAACGAAGGGCATAACCTTGATGTGAAATCAACATGATATCTTCAAAAAGGATAGGCTGAACAGCAATAATACGATCCTGCTCATTTTTTAGTTTCGCATACTTAAGTGATTTAGAGCGATAGGTACGCCATGGTGCTAGCTCCGCTCTTGCAAAACGCTTAATTTGACCTAATTGTGTCACACTATAGTAAGTTACTGATTTGAAATCATCTACAAGCTCAGCATACAAAACCTTCTCCTCATTACCGTAGTTAGTAATAGTTTGAGATAAGTGCTCACCAACTTCCTTCCAGCGAATATCTTGCAATTCATGTACAGGACGATAAATAACATTCCCTAAATCTGTAAAAATAAGAAGATGCTGGGTTGTTTTTGCATTGGTTACGAAAATTAAGCGATCATCATCACGTTTACCGACTTCTTCAATTGTTGAAGCATTGAAGGATCGAGGACTAGTTCGTTTAATATAGCCACCTTGTGTAAGGCTGACAAAGGTCTCTTCTTCCACAATCAAGCTAGCGGTATCAATTTCAATTGTCTCTGTCTCTTTTTGTAATTGTGAACGACGAGGATTGCCAAATTTCTTTTTAACCTCTCGTAATTCACGCTTCATCACATTATACATGGTAGCCTCATCAGCGATAATAGCTCCCAAAGTAGTGATTAAATTACGAAGTTCTTCCTCTTCATTTTGCAAAGTAACAATGTCGGTATTAGTCAATCGATATAATTGCAAAGTAACAATAGCTTCTGCTTGTTCTTCTGTAAAAGCATAGCTGATTTTCAAGTTTTCCTTGGCATCCGCTTTATTTTCAGATGCACGAATCAGAGCAATCACTTCATCAAGGATAGAAATAACTCGAATCAGTCCCTCAACAATATGAAGGCGCTTTTCAGCTTTAGCCATATCAAATTTGGAACGTTCAATAATGATTGACTTGCGGTGCGCAATGTAGGAGCTAAGTATCTTTTGAATACCAACTTGATGAGGTGTATAGTTATCAATAGCTACCATATTAAAGTTGTAATTAACTTGTAAATCAGTATACTTCAACAAATAGTTTAGAACAGTCTGTGTATCGGCATCTTTTTTCAATTCAATCGCAATTCGTAAACCAGATCTATCAGACTCATCACGGACTTCTACTATTCCAGGAACTTTGTTATTAACACGAACATCATCAATTTTTTTCACTAAAACGGACTTGTTAATTTCATATGGAATTTCAGTAACAATAATCTGTTGCTTGCCGCCTTTGAGCTCTTCAATATCCGTTTTTGAACGAACGACTACTCGCCCCTTGCCTGTTTCATACGCTTTACGAATCTCATCTTGACCTTGGATAATACTTCCAGTCGGAAAATCTGGGCCAGGTAAAAACTCCATTAATTTATCCAATTTAGCTTTAGGATGATCAATTAAATAAACCGTCGCATCGATCACTTCTGCTAAATTATGAGGAGGAATATCGGTAGCATAACCTGCAGAAATACCAGTAGCACCATTAACCAAGAGGTTTGGATAAGCTGCCGGTAGAACTGTTGGCTCTTTTTCTGTATCATCAAAATTCCAAGCAAATGGTACCGTATTTTTCTCAATATCTTGTAAAAGATAGCCTGAAATTTCTGATAAACGAGCTTCTGTGTAACGCATAGCTGCAGGAGGATCACCATCCATCGAGCCATTATTACCATGCATTTCAACAAGAATTTCACGATTCTTCCAATCCTGACTCATCCGCACCATGGCATCATAAATTGAGGAATCTCCATGAGGGTGGAAATTCCCCATGATATTCCCTACCGATTTTGCAGATTTACGGAAACCTTTTTCAAAAGTATTTCCATCTTTATACATGGAATATAAAATGCGACGTTGAACAGGTTTTAGGCCATCTCTAATATCAGGTAAAGCCCGCTCCTGAATAATATATTTGGAATAACGCCCAAAGCGTTCTCCCATGATATCCTCTAGGGACATGTTTTGAATGTTACTCATATTTAAGATACCAAGCCCGAAAACTGCAAAGATAATATAGAAAATCACTAGGAATTCCTGATTTTCTAAAAGACTTATCTTTTTGGTACAGTATTTAAAGCAGGTTCAATTCCTTTCTGTTTGTTTAAAGGTATATTTCAAGTAAAACAGGTCACTCAAAGACGCTAGGAAAGCTTTACGATTTTTCTTAATGCTAATTCGGAACAATTCTTCCTTACACAAAATATCAAGACAAGCTCTTGCAGTTAATGACCACCTGAACCTGTCTTGAAAAAAATAATCAGTTCTTATTGAATCATTTTTCAAGAAGAAAAGAGTTTAGTCAGAGAGCACTTGCCGAGCTTTTTTCCACTGACGGTAATCCTCAATATCCTTATAAACAAGATTCCAACAGGTAGCAACAACAAGAGCATCATCTAATTGCCCAAGAAAAGGAATCCAGTCAGGAATAAAATCAATTGGAGATAGAAAATAGATTAAAGCACTCACAATAGCTACGATAGTTCTTCGAGGCACACGTCTATAATCCTTTTTCCAATAGCTACGCACCATACTAATTAGAATGGGGATCGATTTTAATTCTTGTCTGATAAATGGGATCCACTTAATTCTTCTCTCCAATTTATCAAGGAAAGATTCCATTTTAGCATCATCTTTTAGCAGGCGATCAGCCTTATTATAACCTTTTTGTAACTCTTCCATAGCTTGCTTTTTATCAAAATGTTTTTTCATAGCTCTACCTCACAAATTTAGAATAAGACATAGTCCCAATTAGAAACAGAATTATCAATTACTGTTCTAAATAGTTAAGTAAATTAATTATTATATACAATTATATAATATTAATTACAAAGTGAGAAATTAAAAGTAGTTGCATTTTAATTTTAAGCAAGGTATTGTTGTTTTCACTTAGAATTTGTGTGCGTGTTAGAAGACTGTATTCTCCTCAAGTGTAAATGTAACATTGTCTTCAATCCATTGCCGTCTAGGGGCCGCCTTATCTCCCATCAAGACAGACACACGCCTCTCTGCACGTGCTAAGTCATCAATAGTCACACGAATGAGAGTCCTAGTTTCAGGGTCCATAGTTGTCTCCCACAGTTGGTCTGCATTCATCTCACCTAGACCCTTGTAGCGCTGTAGCATAGCACCTTTCCCAAATTCCTTTCGAAGATCTTCTAGCTCCCTGTCTGTCCAAGCATAGGCCACCTTAGCTGTCTTTCCCTTACCTTTGGACATTTTGTAGAGAGGCGGTAAAGCAATATAGACATGCCCTTCCTCAACAAGCGGGCGCATATATCGGTAAAAAAAGGTTAACAATAAGGTTTGAATGTGAGCACCATCAGTATCCGCATCCGTCATAATGATGATTTTGTCGTAGTTAATCTCTTCAATGCTAAAATCAGCTCCAACACCAGCGCCGATGGTATAAACCATGGTATTAATTTCCTCGTTCTTGAGAATATCTGTCATTTTAGCTTTTTCAGTATTTAAAACCTTACCTCGAAGTGGCAAAATAGCTTGAAACTTGCGGTCACGACCTTGTTTAGCCGAACCACCAGCTGAATCCCCTTCAACCAAATAAAGTTCATTTTTCTTAGCATTTTTGGATTGGGCTGGGGTTAATTTCCCAGAAAGCAAGCCTTTATCTTTTTTATTTTTCTTACCGTTTCGAGATTCATCCCGAGCCTTACGAGCAGCTTCGCGAGCGTCACGGGCTTTGATAGCTTTGCGAACTAGATTAGTTGCTAATTCACCATTCTCAAGTAAAAAATAAGTCAATTTTTCAGAAACAATGCCATCAACAACTGGACGAGCTAGTGGGCTTCCCAGTTTATCCTTGGTTTGTCCCTCAAATTGTAAATGTTGTTCAGGAACCAAGATAGATAGAACAGCTGATAATCCTTCACGGTAATCAGAGCCTTCTAAATTTTTATCTTTGTCTTTTAAAAGATTCGTTTTACGTGCATAATCATTCATAACCTTTGTTATAGCAGTCTTCAAACCAGTCTCGTGGCTACCACCATCTTTGGTTCGCACATTATTGACAAAGGATAAAATATTATCAGAAAAACCATCATTATATTGGAGTGCTACTTGTACTTGGAACTCTTGATCTTCTCCTTCAACATAAATTACCGGAGTCAACGTTTCCTTATCTTCATTTAGATAAGATACAAAATCTTGCACGCCATTTTCATAGTGAAATTCTTCTGTAACAGCTTCTTCTCCGCGCAGATCTGTCAAAGACATCTTGACATCCTTTAAAAGAAAAGCTGATTCTTTGAGCCGCTCTGCAATAGTGTTAAATTTAAAATCAGTTGTTGAAAAGATACTATCGTCAGGCATAAAAGTAACTGTTGTGCCCGTTTTACTCTTTGGAGCCGAAGCAATCTTCTTCAGAGTTGAGACCGGTTTGCCACCATTTTCAAAGCGTTGCTTATAAACCGAACCGTCACGGGTAATTTCAACTTCAAGCCACTTAGATAAGGCATTAACAACTGATGAACCAACACCGTGGAGACCTCCAGAGGTTTTGTAACCACCTTGTCCAAACTTACCTCCAGCATGTAACACAGTGAAGATAACTTGTACAGTTGGTATTCCCATGGCATGTTTACCAGTTGGCATCCCCCGTCCACTATCAGCAACACTAACTGAACCATCAGCATTAATGGTAACCTTGATTTCGTTACCAAAGCCTGATAAGGCTTCATCGACAGCATTATCAACAATTTCCCAAATGAGATGATGGAGACCAGTTGCATCTGTAGAGCCAATATACATCCCTGGGCGTTTTCGGACAGCGTCTAATCCCTCAAGAACCTGTATTGCATCATCATTATAATTGGTTATGGATATTTCTTTTTTAGCCAAAGTGACCTCCAGATTTTTTCATCTTTATAATCTTACAAGTTTTTTGAGAATTTTGCAAAGTTATTTTTTTATTATCTAAATTTAAGTGAGATTGCCTCATCTAAAAAAAGCTTTATGGTATAATAAAAATTATGAAACTAACATTCTTAATTATTATTGCATACCTCCTTGGCTCGATACCTACAGGACTATGGATTGGCCAATACTTTTATCATATTAATTTGAGAGAACACGGATCTGGCAATACCGGCACAACCAATACCTTTCGCATCTTAGGGATTAAGGCCGGTCTTGCTACCCTAGCAATTGATATCCTAAAAGGGACTATTGCGACCCTGCTGCCAATCATCTTTGGAGTGACCTTTTTATCACCCATTATTTTTGGTTTTTTTGCAGTAGTCGGACACACCTTCCCTCTTTTTGCTAAATTTAAAGGAGGCAAGGCCGTAGCAACCAGTGCTGGAGTTATCCTTGGCTACTCACCACTCTATGTCCTTTTTCTTGCCATAATCTTTTTAGTCATTCTCTATCTATTCAGTATGATCTCACTATCAAGTATCTGTACAGCCATTATTGCAGCTATTACTGTACTTTTCTTCCCAAGGATACATTTCCTCTTAAATCAACCAGATCCTATCTTGCTTGTTATCGTCATCTCACTAGCGGTACTCATTATTTATCGTCATAAAGATAACATCCAACGCATTAGATCAAAAAAGGAAAATCTCGTTCCTTGGGGACTAAACCTAAGCCACCAAAAAAAATCATAACCTCAAAAAAATTCCCTTTCAAACGATAGGGAATTTTTAAATTATTAACAAACTTTTCGTCTACTAATCTTATCACTGCTAAACTAGGTACCTATCAGTAACAAGTATGAGCTCTACCTTCTATAAAAATCATACTAGGACAGCCAATCAATAGGAGCAAGACCATTAGCTTCAAGAAAATGGTTAGCCCGTGAATAAGGTTGGCTACCAAAAAAGCCACGATAGGCTGATAAAGGACTGGGGTGAGCACTTTCAATCACCAAATGCTTTGGATTGGTAATCAATGTTTTCTTTTTCCTAGCATATCCTCCCCATAAGATAAAAACTACAGGGGTTTCCTTGCTATTAGCAACCTTGATAACAGCATCTGTAAAAGGTTCCCAAATAAGCCCTGCATGCCCATTTGCCTGATGTTCAGGCACGGTCAAACAAGCATTCAATAAAAGCACTCCTTGCTTTGCCCAAGGCAATAAATCATGATGATCTCGCAGTCCTATATCAGTCTCTAGTTCCTTTAACATGTTTTGAAGAGACGGAGGTGCTGGTAAGTCATCTGGCACAGAGAAGGATAGACCTTGCGCTTGTCTAGGGCCATGATAAGGGTCCTGACCTAAAATGACAACTTTTGTTTCTTCATAAGGCGTCTCGACTAGGGAACGAAAAACATTTTCACGTTTAGGATAGATTGTTCCTGATTGATAAGCCTGATCTAAAAAGTGATTGATTTTAGCAAAATAATCATCAGGAAGAGATGCTTTTATCATCTTATGCCAAGTTGAATGTTTCATAAACTACCTTTCTTCTAGAGCAAAAAATTTCATTTCTTTAGCTCATATTTTAGCATATTTTACAGGCAAAAACCTCAGAAATCGGTGATTTCTGAGGTTAAACTCTTTTTATTCATTTGGAAGCCGTAATTTCCATTCAAGATAGGCTTGAAAATTTTCGAATAAATAACAAAGGGACCAATAAATGAAAGCCACTAAAATATACATGGACATATAATCCCATTCCCTACCACCAACAATTTTGGCATTTTGAAAAATATCAGGAACCGTAATCATTGCTGCTAGTGATGAACTTTTTATCATATCAATAACAATGTTTCCAAGTGGCGGAATAGCAATTCGAATAGCCTGCGGTAAGATAACCTTTTTTATGACAGTTTTTTGAGGCAAACCCAGCGCTTTGGCTGCTTCCCATTGACCTAAGGCGACAGCATTAATAGAAGATCTAAATATCTCTGAAATATAAGCCGAACTCACCAAACTAAAGCCAATATAAGCACAAAGCAGGGCTGGTAATTGCAGGTTAAAATAGGGCATTCCAAAATACAACATAAATAACACGACAATCATAGGGACACCACGCATGATTGAGACATAAACCTTCACAATTCTTCTGAAAAAGCCATGTCGTGATCTTCCGAGGATAGCTAACAGAATCCCCAAACTGATACCAGTTAAAAAACTCAGTGCCGAGATTCCGATAGTATATGGTAGTCCCGAAAGTACAAACCAGAGACTGTCTTTCATTAATTGAAAATTAATAAATTTCATCGGCAACTGTCCATTTCTAATTAGTCAACGTCTGAAACGTCAATTTTTTTAAAGTCATATTTTTTCTCTTTTGATACGTCTTGACCAGCAAAAAATTCTTTAGATAATTTAGTTAAAGTCCCATCTTTTTTCATTTCTGCTAAGGTTTGGTTTACTTTCTTCTGAAGTTTTTCATTCCCTAACTTAATAGCAAAGTTTGATTCTGAAGGGTTGTAATAAACACCTTTTAAGACTTTCACAGGAATGTCAGGAAGGGCTTTACTTGCCATTGATTGAAGATAGAAATCATTTAAAATAACGTCAGTTCTGCCATTAGCGACATCCTCTAGATAAACATCGTTAGTCACATTATCATAGATAACTAACTTAGCGCCAAACTTCTTAGCCACTTTCATATATGAAGTTGTCGAAGCTCCCGCAGCTTTTTTACCTTTTAAATCCTTCAATGATTTAATTCCAGAATCATCTGATTGGCGGACAATCATCGAACCAAAGGAATATTTATGGGCATTAGTGTACAAGAATTTCTTTGCATTCTTACTATCCTTTTCAATGGAATATCCTGCTATATCAACCTGACCACTATTAAGAGCTGAAAGCATGCCATCAACCCCCATCTCAGTGAACTTAACCTTAAGTCCTAAGCGTTTCCCAACTTCTTTGATGATTTCAACATCATAGCCTGTTAACTTATTCTTCTTATCATGGAATGATTGTGGAAAAAGAGTTCCTGAGGTTGCTACTTTCAGTTCACCCTTCTTCTCAATTTTATTCCATTGAGCCTGACCTTGGTCATCTTTTTTTGAGGCGCAAGCCGTTAAAACAAAAACTGAAAAAGCTAAAGCGATATATGTATAGATTTTTTTCATTAGAAAAAACACTCCTTTTTTTAATAAGTTTAGTATACCATTATACCCTTTGTTTCAGTCATGACAATGCTTACAAACAAAGAGAACCTAACCTATAATAGATTCTCTTTGTATTATATATTAGATTTTCATTTTAAATTGTCCAGCTTCTTCAAAGAGCGATGCTATTTGTAAAAGTAAGTCTTCACGACCCTTTGCCGCTATAAATTGAATACCTAATGGGTATTTATCCTTAACCAAGGAAAGAGGTAAGGTTATTGCTGGCTGTCCCGTTAGATTAGCAAGTGGGGTATAGGGATTGAGTGCTAGACCTTTTTGAAACATCTCTTTAACTAGCTGCAATTGTTCTTTGCTCGTATAGCCTTCAGCCTGAGACAACTTTGCCATCAAGTCAGGGTTTGGGTCAAGTTGCCTATGCTTAGGAGCAATGTCATGCGTTGTTGGTGTTATTAACAAGTCATATTCCTTATGAAAGTTAGCCATACAAGCACTATAGAAGTCCCACTCAGAAATAACCTTAGAATAATCTTTAGCTTTTAAATTCTGGCCTGCTTGATAAATGGCCCAGGTCATTGTCTCCATATCATCTTTTGTAAGCGGGCGTTTGATTGCTTGCTCAATCTCGTCAAACATGGCTGCTGTCTCAGCTGCATTCATAAAGTAATAAGAATCAATCAGGGCTTCCATATCAAAGGGTAGACGATTAATAGAAGTTATCGTATGACCATTATTTTCTAAAAAGCTCACTACCTCTCCTAAGGCCTTGTTAACTTCATCTGAAAAAGGGCTTCCGTCTACTTCATTACTTAATAGAGCAATTTTTAGCGGAACAGATTTTGCATTAAAAAGTACATCCTCGCTTAGTAGAGGTAAGGGAAAAGGCCCTTCAAGTTGACACTCCTGCAGATGGAACAGTAAGTTTTTTGTATCTCTCACTGATTTGGTTAAAGCAAAATGAACTGATGCTCCTTGCCAACTACGGTAGGATTCAGGCCCCGTCGGAATACGCCCCCGACTAGGTTTTAAACCAATCAGACCATTAAAGGAAGCAGGGATTCGTATCGAGCCACCTCCATCGCTAGCTGCTGAGATGACCGTTACTCCTGCTGCTATCAAAGCAGCTGCTCCGCCGGACGATCCTCCCGCATTGCGCGTAAGATCAAAGGGCAGATTGACTGTACCATTCGCTTTACTATCGCTAATATTTTTAAAACCAAATTCTGGGACATTGGTTTTTCCTAAAATAATAAAACCTAAGTCTCGCAATTTCTGAACATAATGACTAGTCACAGTTGCATAGTTCTTTTGAAAAAGGACGGACCCTGAAGTAGCTAAAGAGCCAGGCAAATTCTGCCCTAAATCTTTAATAAAAATAGGAACACCTGCAAAGGGCAAATTAGAAAAATCACGACTCCTAGCTTCTTCACGCGCCTCTTCATACCGCGTTGACACAATCGCATTTAAATCAGGATTAACTTTGTTGGCTTTGGCAATTGTATCTTCTACTAGTTCTAGTGGTGTTACTCGGCGTGTTCTGACAGCATGGGCCATTTCACTTGCATCTTTAAATGTTTTCATTCTGTACTCTCCGGCTAAATTGATCTCGCTTTAGTATAAACCACTTTTTCTTTTAAATCAAAATAAGTACAACTTCTTAAAAAGTGGGCTTGGATTTCAATAATAATCGCTTTTTAAGGTCATTAAACCTCTCTTCTCATAGTGTTATGTTAAACAATACTCCGAGTTAAGGTAACAGATAAGCTAGTCCTTCTTTTTATGACTCTCCTCTTTGCGAGTACCCACCCAGTAATGAGCTACTTCCTCATAGCCTTGGTGTTCATACATTTGACGGTTTACTTCTTCAGAAATGAGGATAGCATATTGAAATCCCTTACTAGCTTCTTTTTGTAGAGCAGAGCCAATTCCCTTTTCACGATAGTTTTCTAAAACACTAAAATCATCCATCTCAATATAGTCACCATAATGCCAAGCCGTTACATCTCCAATAATATCCTGATCATCTCGTGCAATCAAAATTTCAGACCCTTTTTCAGGAAGGTGGACTTGATCCCAGACATGCATTTCTTTAGCAAAGTTTTCGCCATAAACTAAGCGCTGTTGATATTTATAATCAAGGTAATCCCTGAAAAGCCGCTCACTTAATCTCTCAATAGTAATACCATCAATTACCTTTTGACTAAGCTTTAAACGACTTATAGGAGTGCTAAAAATAATGTGCTTTTCAATCTCAAACTGTTCAGCTTTCAAGTAGGCTTTTATGTTTTCCGGAAGTTCAGCATTTTCAGGAAAAAAGACCATTGCGTAGTCTAGAGGGTAATCTTTTTGCTCTTCTCTCAGATAGGCTAAATCTGCACTTAACTGCTCTAAACGGGGTAAAATTTTGTAATCAAGATAATTTGAATAATAGCGAGTTTTCAAATCAGAATCTTTAAAATGATAAAAACGATCCGTGTCTCGGTAAACCTGACTATAGTCAGTTAAAAGAGTTTTATAAGTCATGCAAAAGCTTCTCCTTCCTTTTCTACTCATTATATCATGAAAAAAGTGACGAACATTCAAAAACAAAATCCTTTATTTCATTTGCCAATTTTCCTGGTCTTCTTGGAATTTTTCTAGCAAAGCCAAGCCTTCAGCATTAATAAAGCCATTTTCTTTGGCTACTTGGATTAATAGGGAGTAGTTAGACAAAGTCTGACACTTGATACCTGTCTTATCAAAGTTGGCTTTGGCCTTTGGCAATTCATAAGTGAAGATTGCAACGACTCCAAGTACTTCTACTCCTTCTCGAATAGCTGCGGCAGCAGCATCAAGAACTGAACCGCCAGTTGAAATCAAGTCTTCAATGATAACCATCTTTTGTCCCTTTTCAATATGTCCTTCAATCTGATTACCTACGCCATGCTCTTTTGGCTTACTACGAATATAAGCAAAAGGCAGATTCATTTTATCAGCAACTATAGCACCGTGTGGAATACCTGCTGTCGCCGTTCCTGCGATGATATCTACCTCAGGATAGTGCCTTTTAATAATTTCTACGAAGCCATCTTCAATTAAGGTTCGTGTTTTGGGATACGAAAGAGTAATCCGATTATCTGTATAGATTGGTGATTTTATGCCTGAAGCCCAGGTAAAAGGCTGTTCAGGCTTTAAAGAAACAGCTCTAATCTCTAATAATTCAGTAGCAATTTGTTTAGCTAAAGTCATCTTATTCTCCTCATTTCTCTTCAAAAATGCTTTTAGGCATTCCATTCCTTCTTGATAGCTTGATAGGCCTTCCAAGGGTTTTGAGCTCGGGTAATAGGCCTACCCACAACAATATAGTTACTTCCCATTATTTTTGCTTCTTTAGGCGTCACCACACGCTTTTGATCTCCAATCTCTGCTCCTTCCGGTCGGATACCTGGCGTTACACAAATAAATCCCTCGGGTGCCACTTCTTTAATTGCCTTAACTTCATGAGCTGAACAAACCACACCATCGAGTTGAGATGTGACTGCTCCTTTAGCATAATGAAGTACCGATTCAAGTAATGAGGTTTGAATATTCTGGTTCTGACGCATCTCTTCTTCACTAGTTGAGGTTAATTGGGTGACAGCTATTAACCGAGTTTCTTGACCAAGTCCCTCACATGCAGCTTTCAGCATCTCTATTCCACCAGCAGCGTGTACAGTAGTCATATCAATTCTCATCTTAGCCAGAACTTGCATCGTGGCTTTGACCGTATGTGGAATATCATGTAATTTTAAATCAAGGAAAACACTGTGCCCTAAAGACTTAATATAGTAAACTATTTCTGGACCGACAGCATAATAAAGTTCCATTCCAACTTTGACATATAATTTTTCCTCCTCAGGGAAAACCTTTAAAAAGAGTTTCACTTCTTCAAAACCCGAAAAATCTAACGCAATAATGGGACGCTTTTCAAACATTTAACTTCCTTTCTACACAAAAAACCTTACTCTCAGAGAGTAAGGTTACAGAAAATAGCGAGCAAACCGCTCTTACTTTTACTATTTTAACCTTGAAGCCTCTCTGGACTTGTTAAAGGTATGCTATTTTTGCTATTATATCTTATTTAAAAAGAAGTGTCAAAAAAATGGTTAACTTTCTAACAAAAGACATAGGGAAATGTATAAGTAGTCTACTCAAAAAGCCCTGCTAAAAGCAAGACTTGATTTTTATCCTTGTATGTGTTCCGGACTAAATTGAGTTTCAGGAGCCATCTGTTTGGGACTATGGTAGTGCTTACGGAAAGCTTCTTCTTCAATATTGACCATCTTGATTTGCTCATAAAGAACTGGCGGTACAGGTACTTCTTTTAAGGACATCGAAATGATTTTCAAAGAAGAAAAGACATCAATCAAAACCCCAAAGACCCGAATCCGGTTATCGCCCAAGATTGCTTGAAAAACTTCTTTTGATTGACACAATGAAATCAAATCATCCAAACCCTTTACCCATTTATCAACAATCTGAAGCGTTTTATTCATTAATTTGAAGGCTTTTTCTTCGTACCAAAAAGTGGATTCTATCAAGCGCTGCTGGAAATCCAATCCATTGATGGCTGTAACGATATCTCCTAATTCAGACTGGACAAGGGCCGGCGGAAAATTTTCTCCTAAAATAGAAGGCGTTTTTTCGACTAGTAATAACTCATCCTTAAACAGTGTCAAATAGTGAATACTGACCAATAATTTTTGAATTAAAACTTTGTGACCATCTTGTTCAGTTACACTCATACGACACCATCCTTTACCATACACTTCGCTCAAAAACTATATTATAAATATAACACAAGAAAATTAAAAGGGCAATGCTAATGCATAATAATTAGGTGAGAATAGCAAGCTTTAGTCACGGTGGAACAAGTCTCGAGTATAGACCTTACCTTTAACATCATCCAAGTTTGAATCATAACGATTGGCAATGATGGCTTGCGATTTTTTCTTAAACTCATCTAAATTATTGATAATCTGACTTCCGAAAAATGTAACAGATTGATCTAAACTTGGTTCAAAAATAATAACTTTAGCACCTTTAGCTTTGATTCGTTTCATAATACCTTGAATCGAAGATTGCCTGAAATTATCACTATTACTCTTCATGGTGAGGCGGTAAACCCCAATCGTAATATCTTTTTCTTTTTCAGGGTTGTAATCGCTTGATCCTTGGTAAGCACCAGCCATCTCAAGCACTCTATCAGCAATATAATCTTTACGAGTACGATTACTTTCAACAATAGCCGTCATCATATTTTGTGGAACATCTTTATAGTTGGCTAAAAGTTGCTTGGTGTCTTTAGGCAGACAGTAACCACCGTAACCAAATGACGGATTATTGTAATGACTACCGATACGGGGGTCAAGACCAACACCCTCAATAATTGATTTAGTATCAAGCCCTTTACTTTCAGCATAAGTGTCTAACTCATTAAAATAGGACACACGTAAGGCAAGGTAGGTATTTGAAAATAACTTAACAGCTTCTGCTTCCGTAAATCCCATAATTAAAGTGTCAATGTCTTCTTTAATAGCTCCCTCTTGCAACAAGTTAGCAAAGGCAATTGCCTTATCTGTCAGGTCAAAATCATCTTTATCTGTTCCAACTATAATCCGACTTGGATATAAGTTGTCATATAAGGCGCGAGACTCTCTTAAGAACTCAGGACTAAAAATGATATTTGTTGTATGATATTTTTCTCTAACACTTTCTGTATAACCAACTGGAATCGTCGATTTGATAACCATAACGGCATCTTTATTAACAGCCAAAACAGCTTCAATAACTGATTCTACAGTACTAGTATCAAAGAAATCACGCTTGCTATCATAATTTGTTGGCGCAGCAATAATAACAAATTCCGCATCTACATAAGCCTCATGAGCGTCTAGAGTTGCTTTTAAATGCAAGTTTTTTGTCGCCAAAAACTCTTCAATTTCCTTATCTTGAATAGGAGATTGTTTTTGATTAATCATCTCCACTTTTTCAGGAATAATATCAACCGCTGTTACCTGATGATGTTGAGCCAAAAGGACCGCCATCGAAAGCCCAACATATCCAGTACCCGCTACCGCAATTTTTTTCATGTTATTGTCCTTTCACATAGAAGTCATAATACCATTCAGCAAATTGTTTCAACCCTTGGCGAAGACTTGTATTAGGGGTGTAACCAAACTCCTTTTCCAGTGCACTAGTATCAGCATAGGTAACAGCAACGTCTCCTGGCTGCATTGCTACAAGTTCTTTGTGAGACTCAAAGTCATAATTATGAGGTAATACTCCTGCTGCGATTAATTCTTCCTGAAGAATTGTAACAAAATCAAGTAAGTTTTCTGGGTGGCTATTGCCTATATTATAAATAGCATACGGAGGAATTGGCAAACCATCTTCACCTTGACTTCTTTTGGGAGCGCCATTCATCACTAAAGTAATGCCTTTGACAATGTCGTCAACATAAGTAAAATCACGCTTACAATTTCCGTAATTAAAAATTTGAATTGTTTCACCTTTAATTAATTTATTGGTAAAACCAAAGTATGCCATATCAGGACGACCTGCAGGTCCATAAACAGTAAAGAATCGCAAGCCAGTTGAAGGAATATTATACAGTTTACTATAAGAATGTGCTAATAGCTCATTAGACTTCTTAGTCGCAGCATATAACGATACAGGACTATCTACCTTATCTTCCGTACTATAAGGAATTTTGGCATTTGATCCATATACAGATGATGAGGACGCATAAACAAGATGTTCGACAGGATTATGTCGACAGGCTTCCAAAATATTGTAAAAGCCAATAATATTACTTTCAATATAAATATCAGGATGTGAAATAGAATACCTCACCCCCGCTTGTGCCGCTAAATTCACAACAATATCAGGCTTATAAGTTGTAAAAATGTCATCTACGAGTGTTCTATCAGCAATTGAACCTTTGATAAAAGTCCACTTAGACTTACTAGTTTTTGCAAGATTATTAATCTGATTAAGACGAAATTCCTTTAAAGACACATCATAATAATCATTCATATTATCAAGACCGATAATATGACCAACATGTTCTTCTTTTAATAGTTCAAGTACAAGGTTACTCCCAATGAAACCAGCAGCGCCTGTGACTAAGATTTTTTTATTGGTTACTTTTAATTCCATACTATCCACTCTATAAAGTATTCTCTAAACTTCTTCAAAATAAGTGTCCGGATGTTCAGGATCAAATATCTCATTACAAGTCATAACGGTTACAAGATTATCTGTTTCAGATAAGTTAATAATATTATGAGTCCAACCCGGAACCATATAGATTGCTTCAATTTTATCACCTGAAACTTCAAACTCAACAATTTCTCCGGTTACAATATTTCTTTCTTGAATTAAACCATGACCACTCACAACGATAAATTGCTCCCACTTACTACTATGCCAATGCTGTCCCTTGGTAATACCCGGCTTACTAATATTAATACTTACTTGGCCGCAATCCTCTGTATGAACTAATTCAGTAAATGATCCTCTGTCATCAATATTCATTTTTAAAGGGTAACTAAATTTATTGATGGGTAGGTAAGTTAAATATAGGGAGAATAATTTTTTTGCAAAGGACCCTTCCGGAATTTTTGGCATCAATAAATTAATAGGTTGCTGTTTGAATTTTTCTAATAAATCAACAATTTCACCTAATGTTACTACATGGGTTTTAGGAATATAACAATACTTACCATGTAAATAAGGTTGAGGAACGACACCATCATAGTCACATCTTACTTCCTTATTTTCTAACAAGTCTAGCATACCTTCTATCAGATCATCAATGTATAATAGTTCTATCTTAACATTTCTGTCACTGACAGTATATTCTAAATCGTTTGCTATAGCATGACAAAAAGTGGATACTGCTGAATTATAATTTGGTTTTGAATGCCCCATTAAATTTGGAAACCTATATACAGCTACTTTAACACCTTCTGACTTAGCATATTCAAAGAATAAATTCTCACCAGCTAGTTTACTCTTCCCATAGTCACCATCAGCATATCTACCAACTAAGGTCGCCTGAATTGATGAGGAAAGCATAATAGGTGCCTTATTATTATATTTTTTTAGCGTGTCTAATAATGTGCTTGCAAAGCCAAAATTTCCCGCCATAAATTCTTTCGTATTTTTTGGCCGATTAACACCAGCTAAATTAAATATAAAATCTGAATTTTGGCAGAAATATTCTAAGTCATCAACGGTTGAATCCATATCATATTCAAAAATATCATCAATCTTTAAATCAGACCGTGTTCTGTTTTTGTTGTCTCTAATATTTCTAAGTTGATTGACTAGGGCAGTACCAACCATTCCTTTTGCGCCTGTAACTAAGACTCTCATTCAATTCTCCTAAGATAAATAATCTAATCTTTACGCCAAACCATTTTATTAACAATATTTGTATAAGATTGAATAATTTTTATTACTTTATCTGACACATTTTCATCAACATAATCCGGAACAGGTAGCCCAACATGCTGATTTTTGTTCATTTCAACTGCTACTTCTACAGCTTGAAGTAACCCTTTTTCATCAATTCCAGATAAAACAAATGTTCCTTTGTCTAAAGCCTCTGGACGTTCTGTACTAGTACGAATGCAAACTGCTGGAATAGATTTACCAACTGACGTAAAATAACTTGAT
Source organism: Streptococcus porcinus (assembly GCF_900475415.1). Classification (NCBI taxonomy): domain Bacteria; kingdom Bacillati; phylum Bacillota; class Bacilli; order Lactobacillales; family Streptococcaceae; genus Streptococcus; species Streptococcus porcinus. The sequence goes on along the minus strand of NZ_LS483388.1, from coordinate 889,720 downwards.
TCTTCTGGTAAAGTTCCCGAATCAGATACAACTGCAAAAGCGTTCATTTGTAAACAATTATAATCATGGAAGCCTAACGGTTCGTGTTGAATAACTCTCTTATCTAACTGGAAACCCATTGCTGAAATTTTATTTTTACTACGTGGATGACAAGAATATAATATTGGCATATCATATTTTTCCGCTAGCTTATTTATAGCATTGAATAAACTTAGAAAATTCTTATCAGTATCAATATTTTCTTCCCTGTGTGCAGAAAGAAGAATATATTTCCCTTTCTCAAGGCTAAGCTTTTTATGTATGTCTGAAGTTTGAATTTTAGTTAAATTAGCTTTTAAGACTTCTGCCATTGGAGAGCCTGTAACGTAGGTTCTCTCTTTAGGTAGCCCCGTATCAGCAAGGTATTTTCTCGCATGTTCAGAATAAGCTAGATTAACATCAGAAATAATATCTACAATACGGCGATTAGTTTCTTCTGGAAGACACTCATCTTTACTCCTATTTCCTGCTTCCATATGGAAAATGGGAATATGAAGCCTTTTAGCACCGATGACAGATAAACATGAATTGGTATCTCCTAATACCAAAACTGCATCTGGAGCAATTGTAGACATTAAATCATAACTTTCTGAAATAATATTTCCCATTGTAGCACCTAGATGCTCACCCACCGCATTAAGGTAAACGTCTGGTTCTTCTAAATCTAAATCTTTAAAGAATACTTCATTAAGATTGTAATCATAATTTTGACCCGTATGGGCTAGGATAACATCAAAATATCGTCTAGATTTTTTTATCACCTCAGAAAGCCTAATTATTTCTGGACGAGTTCCAACAATTATTAAAAGCTTTAACTTGTCATTATCCTTCCAACTTAGCATTTCGTATTTACTCATTTGATAGTATCCTCTAACTCACTCTTCTCTTAGTCTTTCTTGAATATAAGAAAGTGCAGCAATTTTTTCTTTAGTTTCCTCAAGATTTAACAACTGAGTATTATGACTATTAAATTCCGTTAGTTCAATTCTTTCTGTATCACCTTCATTAAAATATTTATCATAATTTAAACCACGTTTATCACTTGGAACACGATAGAAATCACCCATATCAATAGCGTTAGCACACTCTTCATTTGTCAAAAGAGTCTCATACATTTTTTCTCCATGACGAATTCCAATGACCTTAATATCCTCTAGCTGACCGCCAAACAGTTTCATCACTGCCTTTGCTTGCGTTTCAATAGTACAAGCAGGAGCTTTTTGTACCAAAATATCACCTGAAACCGCGTTTTCAAATGCAAAAAGAACTAAATCAACCGCTTCATCTAAAGACATTATAAAACGAGTCATTGTTGGTTCCGTAATAGTTATTGCATTTCCAGCTTTTATTTGATCAATCCACAGTGGAATAACTGATCCCCTACTACACATAACATTCCCATAGCGAGTACATGAAATCTTAGTGTCTTTACTTTGTCTGGCCTTTGCAACAACTACTTTTTCCATCATCGCTTTAGATGTTCCCATTGCGTTTACTGGGTAAGCTGCCTTATCAGTAGATAAACAAACAACATTCTCCACTTTTGCTTCAATTGCAGCATTTAAAACATTTTCTGTCCCTAAAACATTTGTTTTTACGGCCTCAATTGGGAAAAATTCACAAGATGGTACTTGTTTCAAAGCAGCCGCATGAAACACATAGTCTACACCAACCATGGCAGTACGCACAGAATTAATATCTCTCACGTCTCCAAGATAAAATTTAATCTTATCAGCAAAAGCTGGATATTTCACTTGATACTTATGGCGCATATCATCTTGTTTTTTTTCATCACGTGAGAAAATTCTAATCTCCCCAATATCTGATGTCAAAAATCTATCTAATACAGCATTACCAAAAGAACCTGTACCACCAGTGATGAGTAACGTTTTATTTAAAAATAGTGACATGATATTCTCCTCGTTTTTATTTTTTTATCTTTAAATCATATTGCTCGTATATCTTTTTAGAAATTACTAAGATAACAGCTGAAAATATTATAATCAAACAGTACCTTGCTAATGTATTTTTGTACACAACAATTCCGAATAAAATTACTGTAGCTGTTGCAATTGAAATTTTTAATAGATACGAATCATCATATATTTGAGTAATGTGTTTATTATTTTTTATAATTAATTTTTTAGACCAATAATATTGGAGGTAGGCCAAAATAATATATGAAACCATAGTGGTATATGCAGCAGCAACATATCCAAATAACTGTATCAAAATATAATTACCAATAATATTTACTATAGAAGCTATTATTGCAGGGTACATAACATATTTTGTATTTTTATAATATATCGCTAAGTTTGAGTATATATTGGATAATGTTGTAAAATAAACCCCAGCTGCTATCGGTGGCATTATATATATTGACTGATAGTATTCACTTGTTGCTAACACTTTAATAATTTCTGGTGCAAAATAGGTCATTAAAATTGCAACGAGAGAAAACAGAATCATTAAGTATGTTGATATTTGTTTAATAGCTCTATTATTAACTCCAATATTTTGAAATAAATATGGTATAAATGAAGCGTTTATTGCTTGCCAAACTAATAACGAAAGTGAACTTACTGTATATAGAATGCTGTAAATACCAACGGCACTATTATTAACAAGTTTACTTATCAAAAGTCTATCAGATACATTTAATACCTGCCCAGCAATTGAGTACCCTACTAACGGGATACTTAAAGTTAATGAATTTATCCAATATTCTTTATTATAAAAAACTTTTCCTCTAAAGAATATTATCAACCAAATAACAAAACAGAAACAAACACTAACTGTATAATTAGTCAAAATGCGTAATTCACCTAAATATTTGTAATGTTGAAATTTCAATACTATTACAACAGAAGCTATTGAAGTAAGTAGTGCAGATAATATTGATACAAACCCAGATAGTTTGTATTTATATTCAAAACGTTGCCTTGCTAACCAAAAATCATATGCAGGAGCAAAAAGAAAGGTAATAAACATCATTAATAATAAATTATGAGATAAACCGGTAATCCTCTGCCAAAAACTTTGTTTAAAATAATAAATTAAAAATAAACAAAGACTTACCAATGATGTCAATGTTAATATTGAAGATTGGTACTCATCTCTTGAGTTTGCATATTCCTTCATTGCAATTGCGAAGCCACCTGAAGTTAATGATAACGTAGTAACAACACTTAACATTGCGTACCATGAGTTATACAGATTTACGATTCCAATCTGATCACTACTCATTATACGAGTAAAAATAGGTACAGTAATAATTGCTAAACCTCTGGTAAAAATGGTAGAAATCGTATACACTACTGCTGAAACCATCGCTTCAGGAAGCCTTTTTTTATAAAATAATTTTATCAATTTCTAAACTTTCCTCGTCTATTTGGTAAAATTTGATTAAAAAATTCTTTTTGATACATGAAAAAAATAATCCATGTCGACATAATTGATAAGTGAGGTTCTTTATTAAGGATAATAAAAACAATAATAAGTAAAGTAATTTTTTGTAAATTACTTTGATTTTTATTCTTAAGTATCCCTGAGCACCACCAATATGAATATAAAGCACCAAAAATCCCAAAATAAGCAAGCATTGCAAAAGATGTTGATGTTTGAGAATCAATCTGAAATGCTCTTTTATTTTCAACATAAAGTTTAGTACCTTCAACCAAACCTGCACCAAAAATCGGAAACTTTTGAAAAATTTTAAAATTTAAAATGGGAGACATTAACCTTGTTGATTTTGTTGACCCACTCTCAATCAATTTTGAAAAAATTTTAGGTGAAGATTTCACTAGAAACAAAAGAATTTCATTTTGAAAAAAAAGCACAAAAATAACAAGCAACCATAAAACAATAGGAATAAATATTCTTAAAAACTTATTTTGGATTCTTCTATCAAGAAATAGTAAGAAAATTGGCAATAGTAAAATTATCCCGCCAGTCGACCGTGTAGTAAAAAGTGTAACAATTAGAACTATCATTTTCAAAGTCGAAATTTTCTCTTTGTAAATAGTCTCAAGCATCATTGCAAAAATTAATATTGATGCGAATAAACCTGGTTCCCAAAAAACACTACTATTTCTCCCTATACCGCTAACAAAAAGCTTAGGATAAAAGAATAGTTTATAATCATAATATTGATTAATAGTGATACCAGCAGTTATCGTAGAAGAAGTATGAGGAATCCCCCAAAATTTTATTATAAAAAGGTAAAATAAGGAAATTATTGAAAGTAAAATGGTAACGTTTACAAACGTATTAGCGACAACCTCATTTTCATATTGAGTCACTATATAAAATGCAATAAATACTATAGAAAGAAAAGAAACATAACTCCTATAAGTCTCTAAATTTACCATCATAGTAAGCAAACATGATAAAACTATTATTAGCAACTTAGTTTGAATTTTATTTTTTACAAAGATATTTTTTTTAATAATAAAATAATCAAATAGCAATATCATAAAAACAAATGCTGTAAAATATTGTATTTTCAATTTTAACGGACTGTCAGAAACCTGCAACATATAACCACTATTGATAATGACTAAAAAAATCAAGAATAGTGATTTCAGGATAGATAAATCAAATTTTATTTTTTTTTGCATACCATTTATTCTTGATAGCCTCCTTATTGAATTTTTCAAACTTATTTAACCCAAATAAGTTTTTTATAAAAATAGCTATACTAAATTTTATTCTAGCTTTTAAAGGAAACAATATTATTTTTTCAGTTCTCTTCTCAAACTTTTCATCTAATTTAATCTCACTCGGATGAACTAAGGGAAATTCTAATGGTTTAGTCTTTATTGTACAAAACCTTCTAGTCATTTCATTCGAAAAAGAGTTACCACCATGAATAGAAAATTCATCTACACCAATATTTTCAATCTGATTATATTTAGGACTTATTCCGAAAAGTTCATTTGCTTTAATAGAAAGAGCCATTTGGAAATCCCATGATGCATATGGAAGTCCTTGAGATCGCCTGTACAACTCATACTCCCCACTATTAATTTGTTGCTTAAATAGACTATTATTGAAGTATTGTTTTTTTATCAATTTTAAAGTTTCCTCATTTTCTAAACACTTTAAATCATCATCATAATACTTCGAGAATTTACTGCTCCAAGTAGCCCAACCACAAGGAAATAATTGTTGTGTAAATATGTAACTTTCATTATTTTTAGTTTGGTAATCCTCCAAATAATTTGTTCCACATATCCAAAAAATTTTATCATTATATTTATATTTTTCTAGTAAATCTTTACAATATTCAAAAAAAGTATGCTCAGGTAAATTGTCATCTTCCAAAAAGACAGCCGATTCTTCTCTTTCCAAAACCCACTTGGCACCACCAGCTATATTCTGGAATACACCTCTGTTATTTATAGAAAAATTTGTGATAACTTCACAATCCCAAGTTACTGCATTTATAACATCTTGACGAGTCTGAAGAATAGTTTTTTCTTCTTTTTTGTTGCGTGGTCCATCTCCTATTAAATAAAGTTTTTTAGGTTTAATTTTCTCTAAAACTTTAATAATTTGTAAAACAGTATTAGATCTTTTAAATAAAAATATAGCAATGGGTATATTAAAAAAGTTTTCTTTCATGGTTCCTCACTTGATAATTATTAACTTGGTAAACTAGAATTATTTATTACTTTCAAGAATATCTCTAGTGCTCTCTCTTTACTAAAATTTGACATTGCGTATTCTTTATTATGTTTTGAAATGCTTTTTAATTCATACTCATTCTTTAAAAAAAGCCTATCTAAAGCTTTTTTTAAATTTGAAATCGAGCTAACAGTTTCCGCTAATTTATTTACACTCATAAATTTATACAAATAAATGTCATCTGGACAATATAACAAAATTGGTTTCCCTGTTGATAAATATTCAGGAATTTTAGTTGAAATTGAATATTTAAAAAAATCAGTACTGTTTAAATTAGTAGTCTCAACATGTAGTAAGACATCAGCCTTAGAATAAATTTCTGTTATTTTATCATGTGATACCGATTTATGTAAAATAGTTCTTTTAAGATGAGCAAAACAATATCCATATCTACCTATATTTTCATCGTTAGTATAAATATGTAATCTAATTTTTTCTTTCTCCAAACCCAGGTTTTCAATTACATTTCCCAGCTCAATCAAAGATTTATATCTTCCCAAATGTAAGCCACCCGCATAAATAATATTAAAACACTTAGTGTTTTTTTTGAGATCACAACTGTACTTGGAAATTTCAGTGCTATTCATTATTACGCTATGTTTAATCCCAGTTTCTATAGTGAAATCTTCAGCCATATTTTCACTTATTGCAATACTATTACTACTACGACTATAACATAGAAAGCAATAAGCTCTTAATTTTTTTACATATGAAGAGAGCAACAAGTTATCTTCCCATTGTATTGAGTGAAGCCAATTATCCATATGGTGTATAACGATTGGTACACTATATTTTATAGATAAATCATAGGATAATTTTAAAGCATTCACACTTGCTCCTAAAGTATAAATAACATCAGGTTTAAATTCCTCAATTTTCTCATAAATATAATGGTTGATACAAATCGGAGCTTGATCTGAAAGCAAAGCAATATATTGTCTCAAATAAGAAAAATAACCTCTTTTTGTTTTTCGACTATTGTTATTTTGTTCGCTTTTTTTTATATTTTCATTCAACTTACTTTTACGTAATTTAACTAAACTACTACCTAAACTGAATGATTTATATTTGAGTTTATAAGATTTTATAGGCACCGACTTGTTATTTTCTCCATCCCAAAATAGCTCCATCAAATAATCAGAATCTAGCTCTTCGAAAATTGACCTTAAAGTTATTCCTGTAGCATTTTCTTGATAAATAGAATTGACATTTACAATTAGAATTTTTTTATTCATATATTTCTCCAATTAAGAATTACTAAAGAAACTTTTAAACACTGGTTGTTTAGAAAACTGTCTATAATCAAAAGTTTCTTTTTCAACTTTCATTTCTAATTTAAGATTATCAATTACTTCAGCCACATAGGGGGGGTCTAAAGCATCAAGCAAAACACCATTTATTTGACTGTTAATATAATCAGAAATATTACTTGTTTTATTCGTAATAACTGGCGTTCCACAAGAAACAGACTCTACTAATTTTGTTGGAAAACCTGCATTACTTACAATATCGTTATCTCTGAGAAAAAAGGTATAATTTGCTTTTTTTACAAAATCTAAACTAACTTCGTGCGAGAGCCTACCATGAAAAGATACCTTACTAGTTATTTTGCTTTTTTTAAAACGAGGATAGGTATTTAAGAATTCCTCTTCATTAATACCAATTACATCTAATTTTACTTTTCTAGTTATATACTCTAAAGATGAAACCATTAAATCTAGGTTTTCCTTCTTACCAGGATTTCCTGCATAGACTAATTGAAGTATTTCTTGAGATTTTTGGTAATTATTTACCCATTTTACATCTTCTAAATCACTAAGTACCGGTATACAAATAATATTATTCACATACTCTGCATAGTATTTTTCTAAAAAGGTACTAATTACAATTAACCCATCTAGTTTTTTATGCAATATAGCCATCCTATAAAATGTATCTAAACCCTTTAATATTTTGTTTGGTAGTGAACGACCTTTTGTAGAATACCATTCAGTTACATCCCCATAAATTTTAAAATTATTTACCCTACAGAACATCATTAATCTTTTTAAAACGATTGATGGTAAATTATAACAAATAATATTTTGAATATTATTTGTATATATCACCTTCACTATTGATTCTATGGAAGTTAAGTAGTTAAACCATTGAAAAATTCCCTCAGGATAACGTAATTCATAAGTTTTAAATCCTTCAACTTCTTTTACGGTATTTAAGATATCACTTTCACCTAAAGTTCTATTGACTCCTAAAAATATAACTTCTAATCCAGTTTCTTTTAAAGCTTTTCCATTTGACAAAACTCTATGAGCAGCAGCATTTTTATCTGGAAGTTCAAACCCTCCTATATATAAATACTTGTTATTTGTCATAATTGCCTCGCTAGTATCTTTTCACTTTTGTTTCTTTTGGTTGGTAAATTAAACTATTGTCAGGAAATTCACCTTTAATAACACTCCCTGCAGCGATTATACTATTATCGCCAATGCTGGTACCTCTTAATATAATTGCACCAGCTCCAATCCATACATTTTTACCAATAATGATGGGGCTACTTTTATATTTACCTACTGAAATACCCCCACTAGCTTTGTAGTCATGATCATGGTCATATAATAGTATATTAGGGCCAAACTGAACCCCATTACCGATAACTATTTTCTCGCGAGAAACTATCATGCAGCCATGATTTAAGGAGATGTCATCTCCAATAACCAATTCTGCACCATTTCTTACTCTAATCCTCGATTGACTTCTTTGACGGAAGTTTTTTCCAATTATAATCCTTGCTCCTTTATCAACTGTTAATTCAGAAAAGAGAGACATAAAGATGAGAGGTTTACAGCGAAAAGAGTTATTTCTGATTAATTTTAGGTATCCCATTTTAATTATTGCTGTTGGAAATTCAACAACAGCTCTCAAATATTTATTCATAAATTCTTATTCTAGTACCGTTTGAATATCTTTCATATATTGTTCAACAATAATTTGCCTGTCAAATTCCTTTTCAACTTTTAATCTAGCATTATGCCCAAGTTGCTCTTTTTCAATATGAGTTAAATTTAGGAATTTCTCTACTTTCTCTATTAAATCTTCGCTATTTTTTTGTTTAACCAAGTACCCAGTAATTCCATCATCAATTACTTCTCGACACCCTGGTCGATTTGTTGTGATAATAGGTCGTCCAATCGCAGAAGCTTCTAATAAAACATTAGATAGTCCTTCTGGATAGTAACTTGGATGAAGCAAGCAACTCGTATTTTCTAAAGCTTCTGCGATATCTTTAATCATCCCATGAAAGTAAACAATACCTTTCTCTTGTAATTCCTTGAGTTTATCTTCATATGCTTGTTCGCAAAAACCATAGATATGGAATTCAGTATTTGGATATTTTTTCCTAATATATATTGCTGTATCTAAAAACTGATCAATTCCTTTTTCTTTCATTACACGCGAAACAAAGGCAAATTTTATAGGTAACATATGGGGAAAATCCTTTTCTGCAAATCTGACAAGATTTACTCCAGAACCAGGAATAAGACTAAAGTTATCATTTATTATTTTATTTTCTAAAAAGAATTCTCTATTAGCTGTATTTTGAAAGTAAACTCTATAAATATCTTTGAAGGCATATTTATATAAATTAATAAAAACCGATTGTTTCCAGCTTTTATATTCAACAGCCGTTCCCAATCCTGTAATATTTGCAATGAAAGGAATTTTTAAAGTTTTAGCTGCAATGGCTCCATATATATTAGGTTTGATTGTAAATCCTAGAATGACATTAGGTCTTACTTTTTTTAATAATCTTTTATATGCCTGTATAAGCTGAAGTTCTTCAATTGGATTCATTCCATGACGATTAATACGTATCTCGTGAAAATGACAACCTATTTCTATTAATTCCGGGATTCTAATGCCGTCTGGTGAAGAAATATGAACTTCATAACCTTCTTTTAATAATCTCTCAACAATTTCAAGTCGAGTATTATACACTGTATAATCATGATTTACTAAAAATAATATTTTCTTCAACTTGAGCCTTTCCTAACTATTTTTCTTCCGACCTTCTGATAGACTCTTCATAATCCGCTACATTATAATCAAACACTTCTTGCGACAGTGCTTGATCATAAGTCAGATTCCCAAATAATTTATTGATTTGACTAACCCTATGCATCTTAGGGATAATAGGATTAAATAAAGATATTAGGATTGTATTTTTTCCATTAACCTTCCGAATCATCTTAACCAGTTCACTGGTATTAACGTAGGTGCTATTTTGCGGAAAATGAAGTCCGGATAAATTATGTTCTATTGCTAGTCTGACAAATTCTAATAAATTATCAATATAAATCATACTACGTTGGTTCCCTATTTTCGGGAAAATAGGGGTAACTTTAGCGAGTTTTGACAATCGCGCATAATTTCCTGTAGCCTTTGGTCCATAGACCATTGGTGGACGCATAATAAGAACATTGAAGGTGTCTGATTCTAATGCTTTCAACCCAATCTCTGCAGCCAATTTACTTTTCCCATAATAAGTTGAGGGTTCTTCTTTTGTAGCACGATTAATAATTGACTCTTTACTTCCATAAACACTCATACTACTTAAAAAAATAAACTGTTGAACTCCTGCTTCCTTTGCAAGATTTGCTAATTCTATTGGTAACTCAGTATTAACTTTTTGATACAGATCCGGATCAATCTTTTTTTCGTTTTTATGAACAATAGCAGCCACATGAAAAATACAGTCATAGGGGGTAAAATCAAATTCCCGCCAAGTTGGGCTAATCATGTCTAAAGTATCAACCTTATATTCTCCCTCTGATTGTTGTAACCACTTCTCAAAAGAGGTTCCAATATAAGAATTTGCTCCAGTAATAAGAACTTTTTTCATATCTACTCCTTGTCCTTAGCTCCTGTTCCACCTTCAACAACGCCCTCACTTTTAAGCACACTGACTAGGGTTCCAACAAAACAGTGCGTGTCAAAACAAAAGCTCATTTTATCAACGTAATAACCATCTAGTTTTGCTTTTTCGTTAATTTCCAATTCGTCACGGCCATTAATTTGTGCCCATCCTGTTAACCCAGGAGAAACATCATTAGCATGGTATTTATCACGTTCAGCAATCAAATCGTATTGGTTCCACAAAGCAGGTCGTGGTCCTATGATAGCCATTTCGCCTTTAAAAATATTAAAGAGTTGTGGCAGTTCATCTAGACTAGTTTTTCGCAAAAAGCCACCTACTCGTGTAATCATAGCACTTGGATCTTTTAAGAGATGTGTTGGCATATCGGCAGGTGTGTCGCTATACATGCTTCTAAATTTATAAATCATAAAGTGACTTTTATCTTTTCCAACGCGTTTTTGTTTAAAGAATACAGGTCCTTTTGAATCTATTTTAATAGCAAGAGCAATTCCTAATAATACTGGACTGAGCACGATGATTGCTATACCAGATATGATGATTGCTAATAGACGTTTGATAATTGGATACATCTCTACTCCTGTCTTGCATATTGGATTAAGGTTTCTTTTAGCTCTTTTTCAGATAATTGTTCTAAGTTATTAATAATGTTTTCAACTTCTGAGATTGGTTTTGTGGCTACTTTGCCGACAAAGATTTTATCGTAAATTTGTTCGCTGACGCGTTCTTTGGTGGATAATAATTCTTCGTATAGTTTTTCACCAGGGCGGATGCCTGATTCAACAATCTTGATTTCATCTTCGGTGTGGCCACTTAGTTTAATCACTTTACGGGCTAGATCGACTATTTTAACAGGTTCTCCCATATCAAGGACAAAAACTTCTCCACCTTTTGCTAAGTAACTCGCTTGTATAACCAAACGACTTGCTTCAGGGATAGTCATGAAATAGCGTGTCATTCGGAAGTCCGTAACAGTTAATGGACCACCTTTTTTTATTTGGTCTTTAAATAATGGCACGACACTTCCACGACTGCCTAGAACATTTCCAAAGCGCACAGCGGCAAATTGTGTTTGCCCGGGTTCGTTCAGGCCAGTAACAATCCTTTCTGCAAAGCGTTTAGTTGCTCCCATAACATTTGGTGGATTAACTGCCTTGTCTGTTGATATCATAATGAAAGTAGCTACACCAGCTGCCTTAGTTGCTTCAGCAACATTTTTTGTCCCAAAGATATTGTTTTTCACAGCTTCTCTCGGATTAAATTCCATTAGAGGGACGTGTTTGTGGGCAGCGGCATGGTAAACCATATCAGGCTTATAAGTCGCCATAATCTTAAAAATCAAGTCCCGATCTTGGATATCAGCAATGATTGGAACAATTTCGATAGCGTCTTGATAAGTATCTCTTAACTCGCGATTAATCAGATAAATAGAGTTCTCACCGTGACCAAGTAATACCAATCTTTTGGGATTAAATTTTGAAACCTGACGACAGATTTCAGAACCAATCGAACCGCCTGCACCTGTGACGAGAACCGTTTTACCATTGAAAAAATCTGATAATGACGATTGGTCTAAAACAACTTCTTTTCGACCTAGTAAATCTGCAATGTCAATTTCTTTAAATTTATTTAAGGAAACCTTGCCCATGACAATATTTTCAATACTTGGCATATTGTTTACGGGTACATTTGCGGTACGACAAATATCTAGGATACTTTCTCGCTCTTCCCCTGTTAAACTAGGAATAGCAATGGTCACTTGATTGACTTCATAATCAGCGACAATCCTTGGAATTGCTTGTTTATTTCCTAAAACTTTAATACCATGTAGATAAGTTCCGTGTTTATTGATATCAGCATCAACAATTCCGACAATTTCAAAATCTTTGCCCTTATTTAAAACAGTTTGAATGAAGACGCTTCCTCCTTCACCCGCCCCTACAACTAGCAGGCGTGTTTTAGGATCATTTTTCTTTTTTCGCATGTTAGGATTAAAATCATGATACATGCGCCAAGTCATTCTTGGGATAATCACTAAGAAAGTGCTAAAGAGATACCCCAAAAAGATAAAGCGTCGGCTAAAACTATCAAAATAGAACAAGTCAACTAAATAAGCCATCAGTGAGGCAACAAATAAGTTGACAATAATTTTAAAGATAATTTTATAATCTGTGAAGCGATTGATGATTGAAAAAATCCGAAAGTGGATACCAAGAATAGTATAGACAAAAAGGGTCATCAAAAGAGTTATTACCACTTCACTATTTGTTAAATCTTGACTATAAGCCAACAGGAAATGATATGCCGAAAAATGGGAAACTGTAATCATCAGCACGTCTAAAAAATACAAAATCACTCTTTTTTGACTTCTCTTCATCTATTACTTTCTCTTTCTTGAACTTTTTCTTGCGTGTTTTCTTGGTTTTTCTTTTTTACCATAGTTACCATATGAGCCGTAACTTCCATACGAATCAACTGTATGTTCTACTTTATTTAAGATAACCCCTAAAAATTGAGCACCACTTTGCTCCATTTGCTCTTTAGCTTTTTGCACAAAGCGTCGCTTAATAACACCCGCTTCTGTAACAAGTACTGAGGCATCTGCTTTCTGGGCCACAATCGCCGAATCAATGACTAAACCAATTGGTGGCGTATCGATAATAACATAATCAAACACCTCTTTTAAGGTATCTATCATATAGTTAAAATTGGTATTTTGGAGCAGAGTTGTCGGATTTGGTGGTACCTGTCCTGCAGGGATGATCATCAAATTACTAATATTGGTATGTGAAATGACATGTGATAAATCAGCATTCCCTGATAAATAGTTTGATAGTCCCTCATACTTTTCGTCTGATTTAAAAGTTCCTGACATAACAGAATTACGGATATCTGCATCAATTAATAAAGTTTTAAAACCTGCATTAGCAAATGAAACCGCCAAATTGATTGAACTTGTTGATTTCCCTTCGCCCGGTTGTACAGATGTTAAAACAATTACTCTTAGGTCACGGCCACTAAATTGGATATTGGTCCGGATGGAGTTGTAATATTCTTCTGCTGCTAAATATAAATCTCTTTTTGATCTAATTAAATCTAATTGCGCCATTCTTCACCTCTTACAATTTATCGGTATTTGGAACAGTACCTAATAGGGTCATTCCAAGAACTTCTTCAATATCTTCTGGGCGTTTGATTCGATCATCCAGAACTTCACCAACCACAATAACAACAATTGTCAGCAAAGCACCTAGGAAGAAACCAATAAGTGTATTACGTTGGATGTTAGGTGATGATGGACTGCTTGGAAGCTGTGCTTTTTCCAAAGGCGTTACATCTTGGACTTTGGTCACCTTTTTAATCTTTTCAGATGCCGCTTCGCGAATAGAATTAGCCAAGTCTTTTGCTTCTTGAGGATGGTGATTTGTCACAGAAATAGAGATTACACGAGTATCAGCGGGAACAGTAACAGCAATCATTTTACTTAATTGCTCTGGAGTTAAGGATAAGCCATCACTGGCAATAACATCTTGCATCACATCCCGTGACGTGATGATTTCCTTATAGTCATTTACCAAGTAACCACCCGCTTGCAAGTCAGTAGCTGTAAGGTTGTCTGATTGTTGACGATTGATAACATACAAACGTGTTGTTGAAGTATATGATGGCTTAATCAAGAAAAGTGAGGCCATCAAAGCTAGCACTCCAACAAAAAGTCCCATGAAAAGAATCAAAAATTTCTTATTCCAAAGCTTTTTTAAAAGGCTAAGTACATCAATTTCTATTGATGACTGATCAGTGTTATTCATAATGTCTCCTATAAATATTCATTATTAATCAAAGTTTCAGGATTGGTTTCAAATAAAGCTCGCGCACGTTTAATCCCATATTCTTTTTCTACCAAGCGTCTTGCTTCTTTCATAAAAGGGGGACGTTTTTTTAAATTGTGCATGTCTGACGCGATGCAATGAACTAAGTTCTCATCTAAAAAGTAACTCGCACGTTTTTTAAAAACTTTTAATTTATCGCCAAATAGCTTCGCCTTAAGGACATGCGAGCTATTAATTTGTGTGTAGCACCCCATATTAATCAACTCTTTGACACGGTCTTTATTAAAGGCGAGAGCATCATAACGTTCGATGTGAGCAATAACAGGCGTAATTCCTAACATAATAACTTGAGCAAGAGCAGTATGAATCTCTTTCCAAGGTGTAGCCATTGAGAATTCAATTAATGCAAAGCGAGTACCGTTCATGGTTGGTACTAACCTGTTTTCTAATTTTTCAAGAATATCATGTGTATAATAGAGCTCACCACCATACAGTAAGGTTAAATCTGGGAACTTCTTTTCAGCTTCACGTTTTACTTGTAAAAATTTGTTAGCAATATCATCTTCAGGCGTTTCGAACATTCCTTTGCGACGATGGGATGTCGACACAATAGTCCGCACACCCTGTCTGTAACTTTCTTCAATTAAGGATAGACTTTCATCTATCGTCAGTGGACCATCGTCCACATCGAAAACGATGTGGGAATGGATATCGATCATTGATTACCCTCCATTGTTGCTCTAATAGCATCTTTTGCTTGGTTAAGGCTGGCATCATCTAACTTGTACATATATAAAGCCGATCCTGGCATCGCATAAGATTGTAATTCTCCTGTTGAGCCAATACCTGTAACATCTTGTGATTCAACAGAAAATTGAGCATTATCTTCTAATTGACTATTTGCAATTGTCATCATTTGATTAAGGCTTAGATTAGTTTGAACTGAGTTTTGAATGCCTGTAATGATAGAACTTGCTTGATTTGGTGATTTGATACTACTTAGTTTATTAATAATAGCAGTCACAACTCGTTCTTGATTTTTACCACGATCATTATCCCCACCTTCAAGGGCATGCCGTTCACGAACAAATACCAGAGCTTGTTTTGAATTTAAAGAGATTCTTCCCTTTGGAAAATCAATGCCACCTGCTGAGAAGGCTGTGTCATTTTGAACTTCAATTCCGCCCAATAAATCAATCAGCTCTGCAAAAGTAGTGAAATTAATCCGAGCATAATTATCAATTTTAATATCATAAAGATTTTCTAACGTTTTCATCGATGTTTCAACGCCATAGATTCCAGCATGGGTCAATTTGTCGAACTGGTTACCACCACCATCAGGAATCTTAACATAAGAATCACGTGGTGTCGTTGTGAGCAGCACCTTGTGTGTATTCATGTTGACGGTCATAATAATATTTACATCTGAACGAGAAACGGTTGAAATTGGACCATAAGTATCAATACCGCTAATATAAAGATTATAAACCCCAGATTTATTAACCGGTTTTTGTGAATTTGGAATAGCTTTTTTGATTTTATAAGAATAGATAGTTTTGACTTTATCTGCAAAGTTAGCGTCGTTTTGTTCTAGCAAAGCCACATAGGCGCTGTTCATCACCATCGCTTCTGTATTACCGGATTGAATATCTTCATAAGCATTCTGGTAAGAATTAACTTCTTTTGTTGCCAAATCGACATTTTTATCACTCTTCAAATGACTTAACAACTTCTTAATATTTGACTGGTCCATCTTTAGTGGAGCTTCAACTGTTTTTAAGGTCTCAACTGAAGAGATAGAACTATTTTTAGGAACAACAATAGACATTTCTACCTCTGAAAAAGAAGCCGTTTTGTTTAATTGTGCTGTTAAATCAATAGTTGACTTAAAGGTGAAAAGGACAAGTGCTAAAGCAATATTAGCAATAATCATCCCCAACATAGTTAACCATTTTGCTTTTTTACTAATAATCAAAAACAGTGTCAGAAAAAAAAGAGCACTTAAGGCCACACCAATGATTATGTTTAAATGACGAAAAGCTAAAAAGTTATAAGTATACATCATAAAAGCCACAGTGAGCGATAATAACGTATAGAGTATAAATAATGCAACATTTATAACTGTAAAGGTTCCATTTCCTTTAGGTTTTACACGTTTTTGACGTCTTGACGATTCTGTCATGATTTTTTGTCTCCGAATTCTTTGAAATACACAGAAATATAGCTCAATTATAGCATTTTCAAATTTAGATTGCAATTTCTAGAAACATCATTTTACTATAATTTTTAATCTTTTTAGCGCTTTCTCTAATCTAAATTAAATATAACTGAAAATACAGATATTTATAATTATTCCAATAAGCCTATTATCAAGCCATGCATGACCCTTTCCTTTCTTTACTTGAAACTTTAAAGCATTTAAGATAGACTGTCATTATGAGATTACAACAATTACATTACATTATAAAAATCGTTGAATGTGGCTCCATGAACGAAGCTTCTAAGCAATTATATATTACTCAGCCCAGCCTCTCTAATGCTGTCAAAGACTTAGAAAACGAAATGGGAATTGCTATTTTTAACCGAACTCCCAAAGGTATCACCTTAACAAAAGATGGTGTTGAATTTTTATCCTATGCCAGACAAATTGTAGAGCAGACATCACTCTTAGAAGACCGTTATAAGAATCATAACAGTAATAGAGATTTTTTCAGCGTCTCTTCTCAACATTATGCCTTTGTCGTCAACGCTTTTGTTTCCCTATTAAAAAAAACAGACATGTCACAATATGAGCTCTTCCTTAGAGAAACAAGAACCTGGGAAATTATTGATGATGTTAAAAATTTTAGATCTGAAATCGGAGTTCTTTTCCTTAATGATTATAACCGGGATGTTTTATCAAAGCTACTCGAAGAAAGTCACTTGACTGCCCATATCCTTTTTAAGACACACCCCCATATTTTTGTTAGCAAAGAGCATCCTTTAGCTAACAAAGCCTGCCTTTCTTTTGATGACTTAGAAGCTTACCCTTACCTGTCCTATGATCAGGGCTTACATAATTCCTTCTACTTCTCTGAAGAAATGATGGCTAATGTACCACACGACAAGTCTATTGTCGTGAGTGACAGAGCTACACTTTTTAATTTGATGATTGGTTTGCATGGTTATACTGTAGCAAGTGGGGTCTTGAACAGCCAACTCAATGGTAACCAAATAATAGCCATCCCTCTTGATATGCCAGATATTATCGATATTGTCTATATCAAACATGAACAAGCAAATCTTTCTAAAATGGGTGAAAGATTCATTGATTATTTAAAAGACGAAGTCAAATTTACCCAACCAAACATGCAAAAAGAACAGTAGAAAAACTACTGCTCTTTTTCATTGTTAAGACCTTCTTCAATTAAAAGATTGATTTGATCGAAATAAAAAGGCTCTCGCTGATAGATTACACCTGCATAGGTTGCTAACTCAATAATCTTTTCTAAAAAAACTTGAGAAGAGAACTTCGTCGTACGGTATAACTCTTCTTCATCAAAGGCTTTTATAAGATGAGCTAGTGGATTACGAACCGATTTTTCAAATTGTCGTAAGGTTTTAATTGTCTCCTTAATCTCATGCGGTAAGTCGGATAGGATTAAAAGATCCGTCAGACTCCGAGATGTGATGTTCCGACTCTGTCTGTGAGACAAATAGGCTTGAAAAATTGGGAGATTTGCATCTTGCATTTTTTGGAAATCCCAAGTATCATATTGATCATTTTTAGAGTCATTAATAAATGTGTCAAAAGACGGAATTTCTTTTTGAATTAAGGTTAAGAAAAGACGGTAAAGAATCGGTGAGACAGCTCTCACAAAATCAATAATATCACCATTTTTTACCTTAACTTCCAAATCCAAAATATAATTGGCGATTTGTTCCTTCTCTAAGTCCTCATTCATAACAAATATGACCTGATATTTAGCTTGTAACTTTTTTAATCTGTCTTGATTGGCAATTATAAAAGACAGATTTAGTTCCCGTCTTTCTTTTAAGAGCTCTAACAAGAATAAAGAATCAGGATTAATACTAGAGACTTCTTTCGCAATTTTAAAGGCGTGATTATAAGCATAGACATCCAAAAGGATGTCTATTGTTTTTCTAAGTTCAGTCATTTGCAATGAGAGTTTCTAGTCCTACCTGCATCATATCTGTAAAGGTAGTTTGACGCTCTTGTGCACTAGTGTCCTCTGTTGGATCATTTAAATTATCAGAAATTGTCATGATACCCAAGGCTTTTACATGGTGTTGAGCAGCCAAGTAATAAAGAGCGGCAGCTTCCATTTCAATAGCTTTAACTCCTAATTTTCCAAGAGCCATATTTCGCTCAGGCATATTAGAATAAAAAACATCCGAAGAAAGCACATTACCAACATGAGTGGTCATACCCAGTTTTCTAGCAATGTGATAAGCTTTGTCTAAAAGACCAAAGTCCGCAATTTGAGGAAAATCGAATTCAGGGAAGTCATTACGAATGATACTAGAATTAGTTGCAGCGGCTTGGGCAAGAACTAACTCACGAACGTGCACTTCTGGATCAATTGCCCCAGCAGTTCCAACACGAATCAAAGTCTTAACACCATAGTCAACAATCAACTCACGCGCGTAGATGGAAATTGATGGCATCCCCATCCCGGTCCCCATAACAGAGACACGGTGACCTTTATATGTTCCAGTGTAACCAAGCATACCACGGATTTCATTAAAACATACGGCATCTTCTAAAAAATTTTCAGCGATAAATTTAGCACGTAAAGGATCACCAGGCAATAAAATTTTATCAGCAATTTGACCCTTCTCCGCAGAAATGTGAATAGACATAATATGATAACACTAAGGGTCTTAAGAGGACCTAGTCAAAATCGGGAAGTTATTTTGAAGCTTCTGCTTCTAAGCATCTTCTCTTTTTTAACACAGTCCTTAATCTGAGGGCAAATTAATGACCTCAATACCCTTGCCTTTCTTTTTTAGTTTATCTTTTAAGTAAAATATAGTTTATTTCAGTTGATGATGAATGCATTTTACAATTCAGAAAGAATCGCTTTTACTAAGCCTTTGAAATCTTCCTTAATATGTTCAGTAACCGTTACAACTTCCTCATGGTTTAACTCAGTCTGAAAGCCAGCAGCAAAGTTAGTAATAGCTGAAATACCCAAAACTTTCATACCAGAATGAGCAGCAACAATAACCTCAGGAACCGTTGACATACCTACAGCATCTGCCCCCATCATTTTGAAGGCACGGATTTCCGCAGGTGTTTCATAAGTTGGTCCTGTTACTCCGAGATAAACACCACCTTCAAGCTTAATGCCAAGAGACTCTGCTACTTTGTTTGCTTTTTGACGATATTCAGCAGTGTAAGCATCTGACATATCTGGGAATCTTGGGCCAAATTCCTCAAGATTTTCCCCCATTAATGGGTTATTCCCTGTCATATTGATATGATCTGTAATCGCCATCAAAGTTCCTGGGCCATAACCGATACCTCCGGCAGCATTAGTGACAATAACGCCTTCACAGCCTAGAGCTTTCATAACACGAACTGGGAAGGTAACCACTTCTAAAGGATTTCCTTCATAAAAATGGAAACGACCTTGCAAGGCAATAACTTTACGACCTGACAAATCACCATATACTAATTTGCCTGCATGACCAACTACAGTTGATTTCCCCCAGTTAGGAATATCATTATAATCAATCACAATAGCATTTTCGATTTCATTAGCTAATTCTCCCAGACCAGATCCTAAAATAAGACCAAAGTCTGGGGCTTGAACACCTTTAAAGGTTAAAAAATCTCTTGTTTCGTTAATTTTTGTCATTATAGACATGTTTGTCTCTCCTTTTTATTTTGGTTGAACAACTTGACCATCTTCCTTAGTAAAAGGACTCGGTAACCTCACTGGTAAAATATCGAGTAGTACTTCTGAGGGACGACAAAGTTTCACTCCTTTTGAAGTAACCACAATTGGACGATTAATCAAAATCGGATCTGCCATCATAGCATCAAGTAATTGGGAATCCGACTTAGTAGCGTCCGCAAGATGGTGCTTCTCAAACTCGGGAACATTTATTCTTACCAAGTCCCGCACTTGAATCCCCATAGCTCTAATTAATCCTTGTAATTCTTCTCTAGTTGGTGGGGTAACTAAATATTCTATTACTTCTGGATCAAGACCTGCATGCTTAATCATGGCTAAGACATTTCGCGAGGTCCCACAATTAGGGTTGTGATAAATTCTTACTTTTCTCATAATCCTAGAGTCATTAGACTAGATCTGAGAGGAATGATTGACCAATCATAGCTGTCTCGACACCAAAGTTTTCAGCAATTGTAGCTGAAATGTCCGCAAAGTGCCCTTGTGGTATCACTCCATTTCCTTTAAATGATGGAGAGTAAGCCAATAAAGGAATATACTCACGTGTATGATCTGTTCCTACATAAGTTGGGTCATTACCATGATCTGCTGTAATTAATAGAAGGTCATCTTCTTTCATATGTTCCATGATTTCCGGTAGACGATTATCAAATTCTTGTAAACAATCACGATAGCCTTCTGTATCACGACGGTGTCCATACATGGCATCAAAGTCAACAAGGTTCGTGAAGGACATTCCTTTTTCAAATTCAGGTAACTGCAATGTCTTAATGAGTGTATCTACACCATGACTATTCGATTTATTATGACCCATATCGTTGGTAATACCAGAACCATTGAAGATGTCGTTGATTTTACCTACTGCATAGGTTGAAATACCAGCATTGGCCAAATTATTAAGAACTGTATCTTGGAAAGGTGATACTGCATAATCATGACGATTTGAAGTTCGTGTGAAATGACCTGGTTCTCCAATATAAGGACGAGCAATAATACGACCTAACAGCGCTGGACGTTCTAAAGTGATTGAGCGGGCATACTCACAGATTTTATATAATTCTTCAAGTGGAATAATATCTTCATGTGCTGCAATCTGTAAAACAGGGTCTGCTGAAGTATAGATAATCAATTCCCCAGTTTCCATCTGACGGGGTCCAAAATCATCAATAACTGCCGTTCCAGAGTAAGGTTTATTAGCTTCACGAATAACTTTACGCCCAGAAAACTCTTCTATTTTGGTTAAAATTTCTTCAGGGAAGCCATTCCAAAACGTGTCAAAAGGCTCTGTAATGTTCAAGCCCATAATTTCCCAGTGGCCTGTCATCGTATCTTTACCTAATGATACTTCTTCCAATTTGGTCACGTAACCAATTGGATTTTCTTCTTTCGCAACCGTTTTCAAAGGATTCTCACGAGGAATATTTCCTAAACCAATTTTAGCCATGTGGGGCACATCTAAACCGACTTTTTCTGAAATGTGGCCTAAAGTATCAGATGAGGTATCTGCAACACCAGCATTAAAGAACTTATCAGAATCAGGAGCTGCTCCAACTCCGACGGAATCAAGTACAACTAAATGAATACGATTAAATTTGGACATTTTGTCTCCATTCTATGGGAGGTTACGGTTGGCTCCCAAAAACCTATAAAATGATGAACGAATTTAATTTTTGACAGGTGCTTCAAGAACTTGGACACCATCTTTACCAGCAACAATGACTTTATTAACCATACCGTTAAACAAACCGTGCTCCACAACACCTACAGTAGCATCAAGTATCTCAGCAAATGCAAAAGGATCCTCAATGCACTTCATATCTAAATCGATAATGTAGTTTTGCATATCTGTCACTAGTTTTTGTCCATCTTTCATACGAAAGGAAGGACAGTAACCAGCTTTTTCGAAAACACGACAAAGCCGCTCTGAACCGTATTGAACTACTTCAACAGGGACTTTAAAAGCTCCCAGATGTTCAACCATTTTTGACTCATCAACAACCCAAATATAGTCCTTTGTTGGGGTAGCAACGATTTTTTCCATTAAC
Organism: Streptococcus porcinus; assembly: GCF_900475415.1. NCBI lineage: Bacteria > Bacillati > Bacillota > Bacilli > Lactobacillales > Streptococcaceae > Streptococcus > Streptococcus porcinus. The sequence goes on along the minus strand of NZ_LS483388.1, from coordinate 867,261 downwards.
AGAGCGGCACCGCCACCTTTAATGCCATTAAAGGCTTTATCAACCTCGTCAGCACCGTCAACAGTAACATCTATGACGTCAATATCATCAACTGATTTTAAAGGAATGCCTAGCTCTTGCGCCTGTTTAGTGGTCCTACTGGAAGTAGTGACACCAACAATTTGCAAGCCCTCCTCCTTAACCCGACGACCCACTTCTTCGACAAAGTAATAAGCCGTCGAACCAGTCCCCAAACCGACTGTCATACCGTCTTTGACATATTGCGCAGCAGTAACACCGGCAATTTTCTTAAGTGCTTCCATGTTTCCTCCTGAATAGTTTTGCATGTTGGAATTATATTATATCATGAAAGCGCCAACTTGTTAATGAGATTCCCATTTTTTTCCTAATTTTTAAATAGCACCGCTAAGAGCTGTTTGAACCAAAGCCTTGCTTTCTAAACTGACTTATTCTAAAATAAAGGAATGAGTATAACTAAAGAATTTGACACCATTACAGCAATTTCAACCCCACTAGGGGAAGGAGCAATTGGAATTGTTCGTTTATCAGGAACAGATGCCCTTAATATCGCAAATAAAGTCTTCAAAGGCAAAAATTTACACGAGGTAGCTTCTCATACTATCAACTATGGTCACATTATTAATCCAGCTAATCAAGAAATCCTTGATGAAGTTATGGTGACTGTCATGTTGGCTCCTAAAACTTTTACTAGAGAAGATGTCATCGAAATAAATACCCATGGGGGCATTGCTGTTACCAATGAAATTTTGCAGCTCTTAATCAAACAAGGGGCTCGTATGGCTGAGCCCGGAGAATTTACAAAAAGAGCCTTTTTGAATGGCCGTGTCGATTTAACACAGGCTGAGGCTGTTATGGATATCATTCGAGCAAAAACAGATAAGGCAATGAACATTGCTGTTAAACAACTAGACGGCTCCCTATCAGAGCTGATTAACAATACCCGACAAGAAATTCTCAATACCTTAGCTCAAGTTGAAGTTAATATTGATTATCCTGAATATGATGATGTTGAAGAAATGACAACAGCATTACTACGCGAAAAAACCCAAGAATTTCAAGCTCTACTTGAAAATCTACTGCGCACAGCAAGACGCGGCAAGATATTACGCGAAGGCCTCTCTACCGCTATCATTGGCCGTCCTAACGTTGGGAAATCTAGTCTCTTAAACAATTTATTGCGTGAGGATAAAGCAATTGTTACTGATATTGCTGGAACTACACGGGATGTGATTGAGGAATATGTCAATATCAAAGGTGTCCCCCTTAAACTCATTGATACCGCCGGAATTCGGGATACAGATGATCTCGTTGAGAAAATTGGTGTTGAGCGTTCTAAAAAGGCTCTAAAGGAAGCTGACTTAGTTCTCTTAGTTCTTAATGCTTCAGAACCCTTGACCCTCCAAGACCGAACCTTACTAGAATTAAGCCAAGAAAGCAATCGCCTTATTTTACTTAACAAGACTGATTTGCCAGAAAGAATTGAAACTGACCAGCTACCCTCAGACTTTATCCCTATTTCTGTCTTGCATCATAAAAATATTGATATGATTGAAGACCGCATTAATCAACTCTTCTTTGATAATGCAGGCTTGGTAGAGCAAGATGCCACCTATCTCTCTAATGCCCGCCATATTTCACTCATCGAGCAAGCTCTTCAAAGTTTACAAGCTGTTAATGACGGCCTCGAAATGGGCATGCCAGTGGACCTTCTGCAAGTAGATCTGACTAGGACATGGGAAATTTTAGGAGAAATAACTGGCGATGCCGCACCGGATGAACTCATCACCCAACTTTTCAGTCAATTCTGTCTCGGAAAATAATCTTTTGAAGTTAACCCGTAAGCAAAAATGACTGTATAGGAAAAAGAACAAATTTCCTATTAAATAATAAAAGGAGCCTTAAGGCTCCTTTTATTATTTAATTAATTCATAGATAGCTTCAGCATAAATCGCAGCTGATCTATAGATATTCTCTAATGGCATATATTCATTCGCTTGGTGCATAGTATTTTCATCACCAGGGAACATCGCTCCAAATGCTACACCACGTTTAAGGAGACGTCCAAATGTTCCGCCACCAATAACCTGTTCATAGCCTTTAAGCCCTGTTTGTTTTTCATACACCTTAAGTAGGGTTGCAACCAATTCATCATCCATCGGCACATAATGTGGCACGTGTTCATGGCTAGATAAGGTCACTTCTTTAATTCCTTTAAGTTGTTCAAGACCTACCTTAAGAACTTGAGCATCAATTCCTTTTGGATAGCGGAAGTTTAAGGCAATTGTATTATCATCTGAAGCCTTATCAAAATTAAAGACACCAGCATTCATACTTAAAGAACCCATTTTATCATCAGTATAAGCTAACCCAAGTTTTTTAGCATCAAAATCTTCATGTAATGTTATACCAGCAATGCGTAAGAAAGCTTCAGCAGGCCCTTCAAATGAGAACTGACTCAAGAATTTAGCTAAAAGTGTAGCCCCATTGATACCTAACTCAGGTGTCGAACCATGAGCTGACTTACCAATGATTGTTACTTCTATTTCTTGACCATGATCTTTAAGCTCACCTTCTACTCGATGTTCAGCTAAAAATTGTTCAAATGCTGCCGACAAGACATTAAAGGGATGGGCTGATTCTATTAAAGCGGTAGCTGACTCTGGAACCATATTTTCACGTAAACCACCTTCAAAACGGTTTAAGACAAATGCACCGCTATTTTCCCCACTAAAATGAAGATATTCAGTAATATTTCCTTTTTCGCCATTGATAATTGGGAATTCAGCGTCAGGTGAGAAACCGAAGTCTGGATCTTTTAACCCATTATGAGCAAAGTAATAATCCATGTCACCCCAACCAGATTCTTCATCAGTACCAACAACAAAACGAACCTTTTTAGAAACTGGTAAACCTAACTCTTTAATGATTTTCAAAGCATAGTAACAAGCCAAGGTCGGTCCCTTATCATCTGAAGAGCCACGCGCATAAATTCTATCGTCTTTGATAACTGGTTCATAAGGATCAGTATCCCAACCGCTACCAGCAGGGACAACATCTAAATGACCGAATATACCGAGAACTTCTTCTCCTTCTCCAAATTCGAAATCACCAGCGTAATTATCAATATTACGTGTTTTATAGCCATCACGCTCAGCCATAGCTAGAAAATGCTCTAAGGCTCTGACAGGACCTGGCCCAAATGGGTGTTTGTCGTCAGCTAAGGAATCATCTCTTTCTGAATTAATTCGAAGTAAATGAATTAAGTCTTCAAGCATCGCTTCCTTACGGCTTTCAACTTCAGCTTTAAAATCAATCATCAATTATTCTCCTTCATCTCTAAAAAGGTAAATAAGTTGTATCATCTACAACTTACTTATCTTTGATTATCCAATTAATACTGTTATTATAACACGTTTGAACAGAATTTTCTCTGCCTTTAACGACGTTCAATTAATTCATCAACTGGTAAACGGTAGCTTGGTTCAATCACATCATCAGTGTAACCAACAGTAATCAAAATTTCTGGACGAAAACGCTTGTCAATGTCTAAGATCTCATTGGTTTTTGTTTTGTCAAAACCTAGAATCATGTTAGAAGCGATACGCTGATCAGTCAAAGCTAAGACTAAATTCATAGCAACCAGACCAGAATTAAATGATAGGTATTCTGCCTTTTCAAGCTCATCAAATTTAGCATAACGTGGTGGCAGAGTTTCCATATAATAACCAATCAAATCATCAGGAAGTGATTTCACACCAATTCGTGCTATCTTCCGAGATCTTTGAATCAAATCAGTATCCGAAAAAAGTGCCACAACATACTGAGCTTGCTCAATCTGTACTTTATTACCAAGAACCATATCTTTAGCTAATTCGGCTTTTTTATCTTCAACAACAACAAACTTCCAAGGTTGAATATTATTAGCACTAGGAGCTAAAGTAGCAATCTCAATTGCTGTTCGCAAATCCTTATAGTCAACGGGTTTATCATTAAAGGACTTGACAGCATGTCTTTTTTTGTTTAATTCGAGAAATTTCATAGACAAAATTCCAATCTGTTTAAAGTATTTTCAAACTTTATTCTACCATATTTTAGGTCATTTGACTTTTTAAAAAGCCATTTACTACTAATTAGTGTTTCCTCTCTGCCTCCTTATTGGCAAAGGATGCCAGTAAAGACTCTGCCACTTTTTGAGGAATTCCTAAAGAGGTAATATCATCTAAGCTAGCTTGACTAATGGCTGTTAGACTCTTAAAATGTTTCAACAATGCTTGCTTGCGCTTTGGACCAAGACCATCAATCCCATCCAATTTTGAAGAGAATGAATTCTTAATTCGTACTTGACGGTGGAAGGTAATAGCAAAGCGGTGAACTTCATCCTGAATCCGATGAAGCAAGAAAAATGCTTCTGAGTTTCTCGGCAAATCAATAACAGCTAGCGGATCACCAAACAGCAATTCCTGTGTCTGATGCTTATCATTTTTTTGCAAACCAGCAATAGGAATGGAAAGACCTAGTTGGCGATGAACCACATCTTTTGCAATATTGACCTGACCAGGACCACCATCAATGATAATCAAATCAGGTGCGACCAAATCATCTTTTAAAACACGACTATAACGTCGATAAATCACTTCACGCATACTAGCATAGTCATCTGGACCCTGTACCGTTTTAATTTTATATTTACGGTAGTCTTGCTTGCTGGCCTTACCATCCACAAACACCACCATTGCAGCGACAGGACTTGTTCCTTGAATGTTAGAGTTGTCAAAAGCTTCAATTCTTTCAGGACGAGCTATCCCCATGAGTTGACCGAGACTTTCAATTGCCCCTTGAGTCTTCTTCAAATCTTTCTCCAGAAGGTCGAATTTTTGTTGCAGGCTAACACGGGCATTTTTTGTTGCCAATGCAACCAGTTGTTTCTTTTCTCCCCTTTGGGGTTTGATAACTTTAGTGGGAACAATTGCTTCAACCAATTCCTGATCCACCTCTGAAGGGATAAAGATTTCGCTTGGGATAAAGTGCCTTTTATCCTGATAAAATTGACCTATGTAAGTCAAAAAATCATCCTCTGCATTATTATAGTAAGGAAACATATTCACATCCCGCTGAATAAGTTTTCCTTGACGAACAAAAAAAACTTGCACGCACATCCAACCTTTATCCACATAGTAACCAAAGATATCACGGTCTTTTAAATCCTTGCTCATAATCCGTTGCTTGGTCCGAAGTTTAGCTATCCCAGAAATTAAATCACGAAATTCCGCAGCCCGCTCAAATTCCATATTCTCAGCAGCAACAGTCATTTTTTCCTTTAAGTTATCAACAATTTTATCATCCTTACCATTTAGAAAAAGCTTAACATCTTCAACTAATCCGTCCCAGTAAGCTTTATCAGTATGACAAATTGTATGAGCGTTACATTGGCCTAAATGGTAGTAAAAACAAACTTTATTGACTGGATTGGTACATTTCTTAAAAGGGAAAATCCGATCAAGAAGCTTTTTAACTTCATTTGCTGTATAGGAATCTGGGTAAGGGCCAAAATAAAGACCATCATTCTTTTTAATTTGACGCGTAATCAATAAGCGTGGAAAAATCTCATTCGTAATTTTGATAAAAGGATAGGACTTATCATCCTTGAGTTTAATATTATACTTAGGCATATTCTTTTGGATTAAATTAATTTCCAAAAGTAGAGCCTCAGTATTTGACCCTGTCACTATAAATTCAAAATCAGCAATCTCTGACACCAACATCTCGGTTTTAGTATCATGACTTCCTCTAAAATAGGAGCGAACACGATTTCGGAGATTTTTAGCTTTTCCGACATAAATAATTGTGCCGTTTTTATCTTTGTGCAAATAGCATCCAGGACTATCTGGTAGCAATTCTAATTTGTGTTTAATCAGTTCATTCATGTCCTTATTTTACCAAATTTTTACACTTTTAACTCTAAAAAGGCTGATCCTATTTTAAATACCCATAAGTTTTTCCATAACTGCCATCACACCACAATCGTCATTACTTGAAGTGATAAAAGATGCTGCTTCTTTAACCTTCTCAGCCGCATTCATCATCGCATATGAATTGTCAGTCATAGTCAACATTTCTAAATCGTTCTGACTATCTCCAAAAGCAACTAAGTTTTTGGGCGATAGCTTCCAATAATCAAGTAAAAACCTCAAAGCACTTCCTTTATTGATATCTTTACCAATAACATCAACATTCCCATTACCCGTTTCTACCGCTAAAACCCGTCCATCTAAACGAATATTCAAGGACTCAACAATTGCTTGCGTCTCAGAAATAGAGCTATTGAAAGAAAATTTTAGGATATTGTCAGCAGGCAGAGCTTTAAAAGACTCAATAATTACTAGTTCAGTATAGTAAAGAGAAAACATCTCCTTATCAGCTGCGCTAGCAGAATCTAAGATATAAGCAGATTTTTCTCCGCATGCTAGAGCTCGATGAGCTAGCTTATTAGCATAAAGGTAATCAATCAAAACACTAACAATATCATTATTCAATGGGAAGGTTTTCAGAAGTTGTCCTTTATCAACAATATAGGCCCCATTTTCTCCAACAATGGTCATCTTATCAGCATAGCCAGGGAAAAATTCTCTAATCTGATAATACTGATTACCACTAATTGCTACAAAATGCTTTTGCTGAGCATCGATTTTTTCAAAAAGATGAGCAAAACGCTGACGATCATAATCGTGCTGACTGTTTAAGAATGTCCCATCCATATCGGTAGCGAAGACTTTGATGTCCACAAGCATCTCCTTTCCTTAAAAAGAAGGCTTAAAAGTTTCCCTTTAAGCCTTAATTTATTTTAGCCAACTATCTTATTTTTTGGGTGTGTAGATTAAGTGTTCGTTGACAAATGCGTTGAAGCCTAATTCACTCAACTCACGGCCGTAACCTGAATTTTTAATGCCTCCAAATGGAAGTTCTGGAAGTGAAGCCCAACCTGAATTGATGAAGGACATCCCAGTTTCAATTTTAGCGGCTACAGCTTCTGCGTGTTCTTTATTACTACTGAAGATTGTTCCACCTAGACCATAATTAGAATCATTTGCTACTTCAATAGCTTCTTCTTCTGAAGCCACCTTGTAGATTTCACCAACAGGGCCAAAGATTTCTTGGTAGTAGATTGGGTTATCTTTTGTCAAACCAGAAATGATGGTTGGCATAACAAAGTTACCTGGGTGATCAATGGCTTCACCACCGTAAACTAATTCAGCGCCCTTATCGACAGCTAATTTAATTTGAGCAAGAACATCTTCTTTAGCTTGAGCTGATGACAATGGTGCCAAAGTTGTTTCTGGATCCATTGGGTCACCCCATTTAGCTGTTTTAAAGACTTTAGTCAATAATTCTTTAAAACGGTCATAGTCTTTTTCAAGGACGATAAAACGTTTTGAAGAAGTACATACTTGACCAGCATTGTATAGCCGTGAGAAGAAAAGCACTTTTTCTAATTCATCCCAATCAGCATCATCAAGGACGATAAAGGCATCATCGCCTCCTAGTTCAAGCGTCGTTTTTTTCAAGTTTTTACCTGCTTCTTCCGCAATGGATGCACCACCACGCTCAGAGCCTGTTAAGCAGACACCGACGATACGTTTGTCAGCAATAATTGTTGAAACTTGATCATAAGAGACAAAGAGGTTAGTGAAAGCTCCTTTTTCAGCTCCTGCTTCAATAACTAACTCTTCAAAAGATTGAGCAGACCACGGACAGATTGAAGCATGTTTTAAAACCATTGGATTACCAACGATAAAGTTTGGCGCAAACACTCGCATGATTTGATAATATGGGAAGTTCCATGGCTCAACTGCAAGAACAACACCTGTAGATTGTTTGATATAGTATGCTTCACCTGTATCAGTAGCTAGTGGCGTTGCTTCTAAGAACTTATCAGCATTATCAGCGTAGTAGTCAGCAATATCAGCACAGAGTTCAATTTCACCTTGAGCCTCAGTGAAAAGTTTCCCCATATCTTTAGTCAAGATTTCCGCATATTTGTCACGGTCACGACGTAAAATACTAGCGACTTCATGTAATTGCTCTTTACGATCTTCTAAATGGTCTTCCTGACGCCATTTTTTATAAAGTTTGTGAGCTGTCTCAAGCACTTCTTCTAATTGTGCATCACTAGTGTTCTCATATTCTTTAAGAACTTCATTTGTAAAAGGGTAAATTGTTTTATACGCCATAATAAGCCTCCTTTTGTTATTAATTAAAGTCTATCAGAAAATGATACCGATTTCAAAAAAACGCTATGGAAATCTAATATTTTCTAAAACATTTTAAATTTACCAAAAAACAATTGCTAATAGAGTCTCTTCTTATCTAAAAAAAGACAGCGCGAGCTGTCTCAAATATAACTTTATTCTTTTAATAAGCTATTTGTCATCCACATGAAGAATGGTTAGTAATTCTTGATAGTTATGTACTTGATAGGTCGGCAGAACAGAACTTTTATTTTCTAATTGCTTGGGGTTATACCAAACTGTATCAATACCAGCGTTTATCCCACCTTGAATATCAGCAGTTAGACTATCGCCAATCATTAATGCCTCTGCGGGATTATAGTTTGGAATTTGTTCTCCTATCCAGTCATAAAAAAATTTATCCGGCTTTTGACTGCCAGAAGCTTCTGAAACAAAAATCTTTTCAAAATATTCTGCTAGGCCTGCTTTTTTCAAACGACTAGTTTGAATCTGACTAAGGCCATTAGTCGCCGCATAAATAGCAAAACCATTTACTTTCAAGGTCTCTAATAAGGCTTTGGCACCAGGATAGCTTTGCCCTTGATTTTGAAGATGGGCCTGATATCTTTCGGCTAGATAGATACCATCGACTGTTCGACCAAAATGTTCAAACAATTTAGTGAAACGGGTATTAACTAGCTCTTTTTTGCTTAGTAATTTAAGCTCTAATCCTTTCCACATTGCTTTGTTCATAGATTTATAGTAATCTTTATAACTTTGAATATCTACTACTTTACATTCTTCCAATAAGGCTGTTAAGGCGATATCTTCTGCCTTATCGAAGTCTAGTAGGGTATGATCAAGGTCAAATAATAAAAATCGATATGTCATAGAAATCCTTTCAAAAGATTATTGAGCGAAATTGCAACTATTATAACATAAAAAAACAATGAAATCCTTCAGAATAATAGCTTTCTTCATGTCAATAAGAAGTCTCCATCAATCTCCTAGTCATTTAGTAGCATTTCAGTTGCTAATTCCAATCCATAGTCGATTATTTCATATTAAAAGAGGACTTTTTAAAAGCCCTCTTTCTTATACTTATTTGCTAATTGTTGGCTTTTTTTGACAAGAAATTATCAAGAGCTAACGTACCACTCCCTGTGAAAACAAAAAGGAAGAATACAAAGGCATATAAAGCTGCTAGTTCCCCTTTATTGACAGAAGGTAAGAAAACGTTTCCTGCTAGGCCATGAAACATAAAATAAGCAACTGCCATTTGCCCAGAAAGGATAAAGGAAGCTATACGCGTTCCAAGTCCGATCATAATTAATAAACCTGCACCTAATTCAATTAATCCACCAATTCCCACTAACGATGCTAGAGGAACTTTGCCTCCAAAAAGTCCAAAAACTTTATCCAAACCATGACACATAATCATGTAACCTGATACAATCCTTAATAATGAAATAGCATAGGGTTGTAAGTGATTCAATTTTTCTTTCATAAATGACTCCTCCTAAAGCAGTTATGTTATTACTAACTATTAATAGTTTGATATCTAGTTTACCTAATTTTTAAAATATTTGCAACCTTTCTGGATAATTTTCAGAAAAGTTAGAACTTCAACTAGCACCACTTCTTATTTTTTACTGTCCAACAAAAAAGTAGCCCAGTTCAACTAAGCTACTTCTTGTTATGAATGATATTTAATAATTTCAACTCGACTTATGGAGTTGCCGTTCATTTTATCAACTCTCAAAGCCAGATTATCTAAATAGACAATGGAGCCCACTGAGATGGTTCTATCATCAGCCTCTAGCTTGCGAGCCATAAAACTGCAGAGAGTATCCTCTTTTTCACCTGGAATATTGGTCCGTGCTAAGATATTAATCATTTTCAGTTTATAACTACCACGAACAATCATATGAGCTGCATTATCCATCCGCACAAAGAGATACCTACGGATAGCAAATAAAACAGCTACAGCGATGATACCAAAAAGAAAGTTCAACATATTAGGATGATCGACAATCAACTGACGAGTCAAAGCAAAGAGAAGAACTTCAATCACCGTTTGAGGGCTAGGATTCGAAATCATCTTTATCAACTCGATACCAACTGCTAAGGCCATTGCTCTCGCTAGAACTAAATCAAATAATTCTAGATCATCTACGCTACTTGACATAAAGCCCGTCATATCTTTTAAAAGCGAAAAGGCAAAGAAAACCATGGCTAGCATCAGGATGAAGGACAAAATCATCTCTAGATAGTCTGAAACTTCTTTTTCAAATTCTTGTAAATATTTTCTCACAAAATCTCCTTTTTGATACTGGTAAGTAGCCTTGAATATAGTTTTATTCTAACATAATTAACTGTTAGAAAGTAGTTTAGTGCTTATGGTCCCCTGCCTTTTCAGGGTAAGTTTTGAACCAATCTTTACTAAGGTTTAAATAAGCCTGACTCCCTAGGTTACCATTAATCCGATCATAGGCATGATTAGTAAAAGGAATGATGACCAGTTTATTTGGAATCTTCTTTTCTTTCAAAACTTCGGCTAAATGGTAAGTAGGTTCCTGAGGAACCAAGGTATCACGTTGTCCCGCCATTAGCAAGGTTGGCGGACTTTGGGACGAAATGGCATTTTTTGGCGTTAGTTGAGCATATTTTTTAGGTAACTGATCCGGACGCCCCCCTAAATAAGACACAACCATATACTTGGCAATATCTCCCTTAACTAGGTCACTATTCTCGTAAAAAGCTTTTGGACTAGCTACAGGATAAGAAACGGCTACCGCTGATATCTTAGGTAGTCTAGTGCCATCTGCCCATTTGTAGGTGCCACTATTAATTTTATAAGAGAGCTCTAGAGCTAAATTACCACCAGCTGAAACTCCTGTCGTATATAAACGTTCAGTGGAACCACCATAATTTTCAATGTTGTTAGCAATCCAAGCAAAGCCTTTAGTTAATTGCTTTTCTGTAGTATCGGATAGGTGCCGATGTTTATTAGAAAGATCATAGTCTAAACTAACCACTACGTAATTATCTTTGGCAAAACTTTTCCAATAATAAGAATGAGAAGAACGATGCCCTGCAATCCAGCCACCACCATGAATATAAACGAGGACCGGCTTATTTTTAATCTCATTTTCCTTATAATAGACGTTTAGTTTAACATCACCTAATTCTGAGCTACTATAAGTCTTAACATCCACAGAAATTCCTGAGGTCTCCTCTACCTGATAGGAATTTAAAAAAGAAATCCTGCCACCCAGCTGGTTAACATGGGTCTGAATCATAATAATGATATAAATCCCCATAATTAAACTCAGAGAAGCAATAATGGCATTGGAAAGATGCCACTTGCTCTTTTTATGGGTTAATAACATATATAAACTAATCAAACATAAAATAAATAAGAGAGGAAGCCATACTCGAACATAGGGCACTGTATAATGGTTAGCAATGGAACCAAGGTAGGGAATGGGAAATAAAGTTGCCACGTTAAAGATAAAAACCGTAAAGACAATGACTTCTAAACTAAAAAAGACCACCTTCTTAAGGACAGTCATCAGACCCACCTCCTTCATATAAAATCTTTCTATCATTAATAGACTATCAAAAGTTCAGAGCTCCTGCAAGTCTTGGCATGACCTTACAAATAAAAGTGCACCTAAAAAACTAGCCATTTTTTCAATGACTAGTTTAAACTACCAAACTCCCAGTAAAATTTGCATAAGAAGGCTGACACAAGTAATTGCGCACCAACAGGCAGCACCCAAGATAATGGCTTTCCCACCACTTTTAACCAATTTAACCAAATTGGTATTGAGACCAATAGCTGCCATAGCCATGACAATGAAAAATTTTGAGAGTGTTTTTAAGCCTTCAAATAAAGCTAGATGAATACCTAGAGCTGATACCAGAGTTGTCACCAGCGAAGCCATTAAAAAAAAGAGAACAAAAGTAGGAAATGCTTTCTTCCAACTAAAATTATTCTGAGCCGGTGAATGTTTCTCTTTTCTAACGTTATGGGAGGCTAATCCTAGAGTGATAGGAATAATAGCTAGCGTCCGCGTTAATTTAACAATGGTTGCTTCATCCAAAGTATTAGCCTGGTGCAAAGCATCCCATGAAGCTGCCGTTGCAGTTACTGATGAGGTATCATTAACAGCTGTCCCTGCAAAGAGGGCAAAGCCATGATTAGACAAACCTAGCAGTTGCCCTAAGCTTGGAAAGAGCATAGCGGCAATGATGTTAAAAAGAAAAATGACAGAGATAGCCTTTGCAATCTCATCATCTTTAGCACCAATAACTGGTGCTGTTGCGGCAATAGCTGAACCCCCACAAATAGATGAACCAACCCCAACTAAAGTTGCTGTATGGACATCAATCCTTAATGCTTTTTGTAAGAAAAAAGCAACAAGTAATGCTGTCACGATAGTCGAAATAATAATAGGTAATGAAGAAAGACCAACTTTCACAACTTGTGTCAAATTAAGTCCAAATCCTAAAAGAACCACCGCTATTTGTAAAATATATTTAGAGGTAAAGCCTATCCCAGCTTGTCCTTTCTCACGACTGTGGTAAAAGAAAGCCACAAGCATACCTAACAAAATCCCAAAAACAGGACCACCGATAATAGGCAGAACTTGACCTAAAATCCAAGCCGGAACAGCAATCATCAAACAGATGAGAATACCCGGAACCTTCTTCTGGATTGATAACATAGAGCCTCCTTTTCTGCAGACTATTATAAAACTTTTACTAAAGATTGTAAAATGTAAAAAAAGTCTTGCAGATTTGCAAGACTAGTGATCATTAGATGGCACCGACAATTTTATGAGGCAAGTATTTCTCATCCAAAAACTCGATTTCCTCTGGCGTCAATGTCAAGTTAAAGGCGCCTATAAAATCATCCAAATATTTTTCTTTCGTTACACCAACGATTGGGGAGTGAATTCCTTTTTGCCAGAGCCATGCCAAGGCAACCTGAGCTCGACTAATCCCACGCGCATCAGCCACTTGGGCAACCCGCTTCACGATTTCTTTATCTTGCTCTTGTGTCTTATCATATTTTGACATAGCCGTCTGATCCGTTTTACTCCTAGCCGTGTCCGCATCCCAATCACGAACGACGCGGCCTGCTGCTAGAGGACTATAAGGAACCAGGGCTACACCTGAATCTTGACAATAAGGTATCATCTCACGCTCATCTTCACGATATAGCATATTGTAATGGTTCTGCATTACGGAAAACTTGGTCCAACCATTTTTTTCAGCTATATTTTGGGCTTTTTGGAATTGCCAAGCATACATAGCCGATGCCCCCAAATAATAAACTTTCCCAGCCCTCACTAAATCATTCAAGGCCGACATGGTCTCCTCAATAGGTGTAGTATAATCCCAACGATGGATGTAGAGTAAATCAATATAATCGATACCTAAACGTTCCAGACTAGCATTGACCTGATTAAAAATTGCTTTCCGAGACAAACCCTTGGTATTACGACCTTCATGTTGACCATCACCAAAGAAGAGTTTTGTCGCAATAATTATCTCCTCACGATCAGCAAAATCTCTAATAGCACGTCCCAAATATTCCTCACTCGTCCCTGAAGCGTAAGTATTTGCTGTATCAAAGAAATTGATGCCCATATCTAAGGCCTTCTTGATAATCTTGCGACTAGCTTCTTCATCTAATAACCATCCTGAATGAAAGCCTTTACTAGCATCTCCAAAACTCATACAGCCTAAACACAGTTTTGATACTTCTAAACCTGTTTGTCCTAATCTAATATATTCCACTATAAACCTCCTTCAAAAAGATATGATAATGACTTCTAAATGCTATGTTTCTGACCAAATAACTTTAGCACGGTTAAAAGCAGACCAAGCTTTTGGCCAACCAACATAAAAAGCAATATGAGTTATTATCTCTGAAATTTCTTCGTTTGTAACGCCGTTAGCTTTGGCACGTTGTAAATGGTGATCTAACTGTTCCAAGTTACCACCCGAAATAAGAGCTGATACTGTTACTATCGAACGGATTTTAGCTGATAGTTCTGCTTCACGCGACCAGATTTGACCAAATAGCATATCATCATTGCATTCTGCAAATATAGGAGCAAAGTCACCCAAAATGTCACGGCCTGCTGTCACTTTTTCCACCATTAGAAACCTTCTTTCTAGTGTTCAACACTCTGGTACTGCTGATCTGTTACTGCTTCATAAAATTCACTGGCACCTGAGGTAATAGCAATATGTGAAAACCAAGAATTTTTACTTGCACCATGCCAGTGTTTAATCCCCTTATCAGTGACCACGACATCTCCTCCTTTCAAAGCGCGTGCTTCTTTCCCTTCTTCTTGGTACCATCCTTGACCTGCTGTCACTAATAAGATTTGAAACCCATCTAGATGCACATGCCAATTATTACGACACCCCGGCTCAAAAGTTACATTGCCTATCGAAACTTTTCCATCAGGAGACTTGGCTAAGGTATTGAGAAAAGACTGACCAAGGAAAAACTCCCCCAATGGATTTTTCTCACCGATAGCAAAGAGTTCATTTTCTACTTTTTTTGCATACTTATTTCTCACTTTCATTCTTATCAAACCATTCGTGCTCACATGGAATCATCTTATTATGATAAGTTTCAATTCTATGACTAAGTCACTCTATAGTCTTTGCAAAGTACCTATGTAGCCTTCTAAACTTTCTTTTTCCTCTCGGAAAATACTGAGATATGCTTTAATAGTAAGATCACCTTGCGCCACCAACCCCAAAAGTCAGTGCTTAGTTCCTTTCGCTCGGTAATGACCATCTTCCCCAGCTCAATAACTGTTATTTCTTTCATATCGCTTACTTCATTTCTCTATATTTCATTATAAACCTTAGAGTGAACTTCAAGTCAAGAAAAAATGCTCATTTAAAATAATATTTCAGAAATTTTTAAAATAGTCTTTGTTTCTGAAACCTAGTTCCACAAACCTTATCTCTTTCTGACGATTACCACCGTTGCCACGTTGATAAATTCCCTCGATGTGAAAGACGATAGTATACAGTCCTCCACTTCTTGTTTCAATCACAGCCTAAGATGGGAATTCCTCAATAATTTTGTAACCATAGGTATATTGCTTGCCTACACCTTGAAGGAAACGATGAAGTTCCTCATTTTCGTACCATTTCATCCAAGTATAGATTTGACTATCATTTTTTATACCTAGATTTTCCATAATAACCTTGTTAGACTTGCCTGCATTCTTCATCTCAATACAAGCTAGCTTCGTTTCCCAAGAATATGCTTTTTTCCCCATAATAAAACACTCCTGTTTCTAGTTTACTAGATTTCAACAGGAGTGTTTTTCTTTTGTCCCACTATTGGGGTGCCGTGCCAAATTCTTCATTGCTTTTTATTTACCACTGAAAACTGGAAATGTAGAATATCTTCCATAATCAGTAAATTGAATCTTGTTCAGTAAAGCCATATCATGTCGGGAAATATTAAAATCAAGTTTCATATTACTTAAAAGATGCTCGGGATTTTCTGTTTTGGGTAAGGCAACCATACCAAGTTGATTAACATATTTAAGACACAAGGAAGCTGGCGAAACAGCATATTTATCTGCCAACTCTTGGACGGTCTTATCCTTCAAAACTTGTCCGTGAGCGATTGGTGAATAGGCTTCTAAAAGAATATCTTGGCTTTCACAATATTCAATTAAATCAAATGGAACATTCCCGATATGACTTAAAATCTGGTTAACCGCTGGTTTTACCTGACTATTCTCCAAAATATTTTCAATATCTGCTCTTAAAAAATTTGAGAGGCCGATGGACTTAACTTTTCCCGCCTTTTGAGCATCTTCCAAAGCTCGCCAAGCTTCTAGGTTTCCCTGATCAAAATTTTTATTTTTATCCCTCCACTCCATCCAAGGCTGTGGGCTATGGATAAGCATTAGATCAATATCGTTAAGTCCCAGTTTATTTAAGGAGTCATCAATAGATGTAGCGACGGCCTGATAGCTTTTCAGCTCAGCAGCCACTTTAGAAGTAACAAATATCTCTTCTCGGGGAAGACCAGATAAAAAGAGTCCTTTCCCGACACCGACTTCATTGCCATAAGCTTGAGCAGTGTCAATATGACGATATCCCAGTTTCAGAGCTTGTGAGACAAGGACTTCCGCCTTTTCATCACTTATCAGCCATGTTCCAACACCCAAACTTGGAATACGATTGCCATCACTCATTTTAAAAGTTTCGATCATCCTATTGCCTCCGTTCTTTCCCTTATTATAGCACTGACCCTAGGAGGCAGGTCAAGCAGAAACCGTAGGAGCAACAAAGCTCCTGTATTTCCCTTACAAAAGCTTTATTTTTGTTCCTTTTTTTAATAACTGACCCATACGGGCTTCAAGTTTTTCCGTCACTGCCCGTTTCCGATAACCAGTATAGTCATGAATAAGTTGACGGATGGACCTCAACATGATAATCTTTTTAGCCTGATCAATGGATTGCAGAGAACTAATAACGTTAAAGAAAGTAATAAAGGATTTTTCATCAAAAGAAAAAGCATTTAAGCTTGTGATTCCACTAGAAATAAGCGTGTCAAAAAAACTATCACATACCAGTTTTAAATCGTGTTTTGACAATTGCTGCGTCCAATCTTTAAAGCTTTTCTCCAAACTGAGGCTTAATTCTGTTTGACTTGGAACCGTTAGCAACTTACCCTCTAAATCGACCTGCCAATTACAAGTTTTATGTTGTAAAACACCATAAGCTGAACTTTTCACGATCTTAGGTTTGACATCACAGTAGAGCATAACTCCAACTACAGACTCTTGGGGCCTTATTAGAACTAACCGATCACGTATAGCTTTATAGGAGGCTCTCTGCAAAAGCTCCTCGGTTAACCCTGGTGAATCTAATGCATAGATTTTTTTAATTTTTTCTTGCAAACACGGCAAAAGAAAACAAGAAGCATACAGAGCTAGATTGCCCCCCTTCGAATGACCCGTCACCAAAACCTGTTGAGAAGGGTGGAGATCAATATAGGATCTAAGATAGGAGATGGCTGAGCGTTGAGCTGGTATCTCTGACATATAAGTCAGCTTGAAATCCTCTTTCCAGCCAATCAAGCTATCATCTGTCCCTCGAAAAACAATCTGAACATGACTAATACTCGCTATAGTGAAAACCATAGCAGCAAATTGTTTTTCAAATTCACTATCAACCTCATTAACGTAATGAGATAAGGTCAAATCTTGAAAACGTTGAGAAGCTTGGATTGCTTCAAACAATTCCAACCTCTCCTTCGTAATCAAATAATTATAAATGGTTTTTTGGCCATCGACAGAGGTATCTTTTTTGATGTCTTTAATTTTCACCTCAGTCTTTTCATCAATAGTAGTTGCTGCTAAATCATCAAAAGAAAGGTAACCAATTTCATTAATGGCAATAATATCCAACTCATTTAAAGGTAAACTTTTAAATGAAGTTTTAGACTGCTTGATAATATAATCCTTCAATATAGGCAATACTTCACCTTCTTTCTATCCTATCTTCTATTCTATTTAAGAGACAAGGGTTTAATTACTACTTTAGAGAATTTTTTCCATCTGAATTTGCTGAGGTGTAAAGCCTGCTTTGTCATAAAAATGATAAGCATTCTGATTGGCATGCCAAACATTTAAGGTGACATTATAAGCGCCATGATCACGACCATATTTTTCTGCAAACTGTAAAAGTTTTTGACCTATTCCTTGATGGCGAGCTTCTTGTGCAAGACACAAGTCTTCAATATACAGTGATTTCTTCGGATAGCGTACACTATTGTCCGAAACTTTAAATTCCAAAAAGAGATGACCAAGCACCTTTCCCTCTTCTTCATAAACAAAAATCGGCTTTCGAGGGTTCCCTAAAAGTTCTACCAAATCTTCCAGACTAAATTTTAGAGAGGCTGGCTTAAACAAGTCTGGCCGAACCTCATGGTGAACCTGTGAAATCTCACGTAAAAGTTTCTCAATGGCTGATAAGTCTCTTCTTTCTGCTAAACGTATCATTGCTGTCCTTTCTATATGGCTAGCGCAGCCCATCCCACTCAGCATAAAATTCTTCTAAGTATAACTCTAGAAACTGATGCCTTTGCTGGGCTAATTGACGGCCAAAATCCGTATTCATATCATCTTTGAGCAGTAACAATTTTTCATAAAAGTGCATAATAGCTGTGTCTTGACCATTGCGGTATTGCTCCACTGTTAGGTTAGTACGAGCTTGTCTTTCTGGATCGTGTATCAGTCTTCCTTTATGACCAGAATAAGCCATGCAACGCGCAATACCTATGGCACCGATGGCATCCAGTCGGTCTGCATCTTGGACAATTCTAGCTGAAAGAGATGTCAATTTTTGACCCTTGCCTGCCTTGAAAGAGATATGTCGTATAATGTATAAAATATCCGCAATCTCGTCTGCACTAAGAGCTTTAGACTGTAAAAAGTCTACAACTTCTTGGTCTGCTGCTTTTGGGTCGACATTAAGTTTCTCATCAGCCATATCATGTAACAGCGCAGCCATTTGACAAATAAAAAGATCTGCCCCTTCAATCTCAGCTATGGTTTTGGTAGTATTGACCACACGCACAATGTGCCACCAGTCATGACCACTAGTCTCGTCAGCAAGTTTTCGTTTAACCCACTCTGCTGTTTGGGCAAGAATGCTCTCTTGACTCGCCTTCATTTATTTTCTTGCTCCTCATTTGTAAAGAGATCTAGGTATTGGGCGTAGCCTTCTGCTTCCATCTGATCATAAGGAATAAAGCGGAGGGCTGCTGAATTGATGCAGTAGCGCAAACCTCCTCTTTCTTTGGGGCCATCATTAAAGACATGGCCCAGATGAGACTGAGCCTTGCGGCTACGCACCTCAACTCGATGCATGCCAAAGGAAGAATCGTTGTGATTCGTGACCAGTCTATTCTCCACTGGCTTGCTAAATGCTGGCCAACCACACCCTGACTGGTACTTATCAAGAGACGAGAACAGGACCTCTCCACTAACCACATCAACGTAAATTCCCTTTTCAAAAAAATTATCATACTTACCTGTAAAAGCTGGCTCTGTTGCTGCTTCTTGCGTCACCTGATAGGCTAGGTCACCAATGCGTTTGCGCAAAACTTCTTTTTCTTCCATGACTGATCTCCTTACTACAATTGACTTTTTTATTATTGTAACAAATTCTCTTTCTATTGCCTTCAAGAAAAACTTTCTGGAAATCTTTTTTTATTTTGTCACACTCTCGCCACCTCATACAAGCATAAAAAATAAAAACCCACTGTGCAGTGAATTTTTATTTTTTACTATCGTCATCCATTGATAGAACACTTAAGAAAGCTTCTTGTGGAACTTCTACAGATCCGATTGCTTTCATCCGTTTTTTACCAGCTTTTTGTTTTTCTAAGAGTTTACGTTTACGGGAAACATCGCCACCATAACACTTAGCCAAAACATTTTTACGTAAAGCCTTGATATCAGACCGAGCAACAATTTTTTGGCCAATAGCTGCTTGAATTGGGACTTCAAATTGTTGGCGTGGGATGATTTTCTTTAGTTTTTCAACAATTAGTTTCCCACGTTCATAGGCAAATTCTCTATGGACAATGAAACTTAGGGCATCGACTTTTTCAGCATTGAGTAAGATATCCATCTTAACCAACTGTGATTTACGATATTCGGAAATTTCATAATCAAAACTAGCATAACCTCGAGTTGATGATTTCAACTTGTCAAAGAAATCAAAAACAATTTCTGCCAGAGGAATCTGGTAAATGACATTAACGCGGTTATCATCAATATAATCCATGGTAACAAAATCACCGCGCTTCCTTTGGGCTAATTCCATAACAGCTCCGACAAAGTCCTGAGGAACCATAATTTGCGCCTTGACATAAGGCTCCTCAATACTTTCAACCTTGGTTGGGTCTGGGAACTCAGACGGGTTTGAAACTGCAATCATATCACCATCTGTGGTATTAATATGGTAAACCACGGAAGGTGCAGTCATAATCAAATCAATATTGAACTCACGTTCCAAACGCTCTTGAATGACATCCATATGAAGAAGACCCAAGAACCCACAACGAAAACCAAAACCTAAAGCTTGCGATGTTTCTGGTTCAAACTGTAAGCTAGCATCATTTAACTGCAACTTCTCCAAAGCTTCGCGGAGATCATTGTATTTGTTGGACTCTATCGGGTAGAGGCCTGCAAAAACCATTGGGTTCATTTGTTTATAGCCATGCAGAGGTTCAGCAGCAGGATTGCTGGCAAGCGTTACCGTATCACCTACACGCGTATCTGCCACTGTCTTAATAGAGGCAGCTATATAACCAACATCTCCTGTCGCTAAGAATTGCCGACCTACCGTTTTTGGTGTAAAAATACCGACTTCAGTAACATCAAAGGTTTTACCATTCGACATCAACTGAATCTTATCACCTGGTTTAACCACACCATTAATAATACGAACCTGTAGAATAACCCCACGGTAGGCATCATAAGCTGAGTCAAAGATTAAGGCCTGCAAGGAGGCATCCACATCGCCAGTCGGCGCTGGAACCTTTTCAACAATTTGTTCTAAGATTTCCTCAATTCCTATCCCAGCCTTAGCAGAAGCTAAAACTGCTTCAGAGGCGTCTAAGCCAATCACATCTTCCACTTCTTGACGTACGCGTTCTGGATCAGCAGCTGGTAAATCAATCTTATTAATAACTGGTAAAATTTCCAAATCGTTATCTAAAGCCAAATAAACATTAGCTAAGGTTTGAGCTTCAATCCCTTGCGCAGCATCAACGACCAAAACCGCCCCTTCACATGCAGCTAAAGAACGTGATACTTCATAGGTAAAATCTACGTGACCTGGGGTGTCAATTAAGTGCAAGATATAAGTTTCACCATCTTTAGCAGTATAGTTTAATTCAATAGCATTAAGCTTAATAGTTATCCCACGTTCTCTCTCAAGATCCATAGAATCCAAAAGTTGGGCTTGCATTTCCCGTGAAGAGACAGTTTCTGTCTTTTCTAAGATACGATCTGCTAAGGTCGACTTACCGTGATCAATATGAGCAATAATCGAAAAATTTCTGATTTTTGCTTGTCGCTGTTTCAATTCTTGACTATTCATTTTTTATTTCAATTCCTATACACATTTTTCATTATCCCTTATTATAGCAAAAAAGTACAAAGACTGCTATAAGAATAAAGAAGCGGATCAAAGCGAATCGAAAAAACATTAAAAATTCTTATTTTTGTGAATATTTTAACCAAATTGCTATCATTTTGTAAGCTGACTGTTATAGGAGAGAGAGAATATTTCTTAAATATTCTGATATAATTATATTTATGAAGAAACTAAACCTCAATGGAGAGAGGTTCGGTCGACTAAAAGTTATTAAGAAAACCGAAAAGAAAGCTGGCAATAATGAATTTGTTTACCTTTGCCGTTGTGATTGTGGGAAAATCATAGAATCCTATACCTCATTATTAACAAGAGGAAAAACAAAATCATGCGGATGTCTTCACCAAGATACACGCATGACTGATTTAAGCTCCTTAAACGCTAAAAAACAGCTAACTGACGGAGTAGAGTTGGACATGTTTGACAACCGACACAATAAAAATAATACTAGTGGCTATAAAGGAGTCTACAAACATGGAAAAGGCTATCTTGCCCGTATGTGTGTCAAAGGTAACCACTATCATGGACCAACACGTCAAACCAAGGAGGAAGCTTACCTAGACCGCAAGGCTTTCGAAGAAAAATTATTACCCAAAAGCTAAGTAAGACAGTTTTATAAACCCTAACCATCTGTTAGACGCTGGCTTTCACGTTGTTCAAATTAAATATCCCATACAACTTGATACACTTATTTTAGGAGTAATGTATTGGTTTTTAAGCAATTTATGGATATAACAAAGAAATAGAATGTTTATGATGTTGATCTGATTGTAGACAGTGGATAGCGATTATGTATATACTTTTGAAAACTATGAGAAAGTAAAAACTTGTTGTTGACATACAAGGCATTATACCTAATGCACAGTTTTGGTGGATTTATCTTAAGTTTGATTGGTGTAATAATTGCTATTGTAAACTTAAGCAAAAAATAACTGCAAACTTTATCCAGTTCGGTTATTTTTAATATAAATAATCAGTCACCTTCTTAAATGGTTTACTCAAGCAGTTGCTCCCAGCAACTGCTTTTTGTATTTTTTAGGTAACTTTTACACTATCATACTGCCAGAGTCAGTTTTTATCCATTATTTGAGGCAACTTGCGCAGGATAAAATGCACAATTGTGTCATATCAAAAAACTTCCTCTAAAAAATTTTTTTCCAATTGACTCCTAATAACAAAACAATTAAAATTAATTTGAAAAAAATTAAAGGAGAATGTGTTATGTCTAAACACAAAGCTTATTTGACAACTGCTGTCCTACTTACTTCTTTATTATTAAATAATAGTATTATTAATGCAGATAGCACCGATAATGCTAATTCAGGAACACCACCTACTTCTTCAATACAGACGCCTCCTAGTAGCTCTGTAAAGTATAGTTCCAGTTCAGCTACATCAGATACTACAACTCCTCAAGCATTAACTAACATCACTCCAACAATCAATAATTATGATCCTCACTCAGATACTTTCACTGTTGATGCAAAAGGCGATTCTACCACCAAAACAATAAAAGGTTTCAGAGTTGCTATTTGGTCTGAGGAAAACGGTAACGATGACCTAAAATGGTTTACCGTTGACGGAATAACTAATAACTCAGCACAAGTAAAATTTAATGTTAAAGATTTCAACTACAAGCCAGGTAATTATATTATCCATGCGTATATTGACTACACTGACGGAACTACTTCAGGCACTAACTTCGGAACTCGAAATATAGCTGTTTACAATCCAACAATAACATCTGATATTAATAATATTATGGTAAGGGCCAATCGAGCTATCCCTGCTGGTGTTGAAGGGAAAGTTGCTATTTGGTCCAAAGCAAATGACCAAGATGATCTAAAATGGTACACGATAAAACCGGACGGAACATTAGATATTCCATTATCTGAATTAAAGGGTGGCATGGGGGAGTATAATGTGCATGTCTATTTTAACCAAGATAATAAAAAGGTTTATGGTTTAGCATCAACTGTAACCATTAATCCTGTCCCTCAATCTTTCTCTATTACTAAAAAAGATAGTTTAACTTATGATGTTATATTATCTAATGTTCCAAGTTACTACAAAGATATTAATATCCCTGTTTGGTCAGAAGCTGATGGGCAAGATGATCTTGTATGGACGGCTGCAACTAAAATATCAAGTAATCAGTACAAAATAACCATTAACTTAAGAGATCATAAATATAACCTTGGTAAATACAATGTGGGTTCTTATGCCACAAATATCATGACTGGAAAAACAAATCAAGGCCTTACTTCTACTACCTTTGAAACAGATAAAACATTTGTTGGAATAGACAACTACAATGGTGCTAACGGGAAATTTGATGTTGTTGCAAGTCCTGTTGATAATGAAAAAGCAGTTAAAGGTATAAGAGTCGCTGTTTGGTCACAAGCAATGCAAGAGAATTTATTTTGGTATCAAGTAAATGAAAAATCAGCTAATGGTCTCTTTACTGCTCACGTTGATGTGAAAAATCATAAAAATATAGCCGGAACATATCATGTTGCGGTATATGTGGATCATACAGACGGAAGTACAACTGGCTATAATCTTCCAGAACAACAATTATCTTCAGTTAAACTAGGGGTCAATTATTCAGGAGTTAATTCTTATACTTTCCCTGAACAATATCGAGGACTTCTTGCAAACCCTCTTCCTAATAGTCAAACATATCCTGGTAATGCCTATGCACCTGGTCAATGTACTTGGTATGTTTACAATAGATTTGCTCAATTAGGTATTAATATCTATGCTTATTTAGGAGACGCTAACCAATGGCCTAGTAATGCTCTAATTCAACACTACGGTGTTGGCAAGACTCCTAGAGTTGGAGCTGCAGTTATTTTCCCTAATGATGGGAATGGCTATGGTCACGTAGGATTTGTAGAACACGTGAATGCTGATGGAAGCTTCTTGCTCTCAGAATCTAACTACAACAAGGTACTTTATCAAGTGCATTGGAGAGAAAGCTGGGTAACAAGCGATTTAATCTTCATCTATCCATAATAAAAAGGGCTTATTGCCCTTTTTATTTTATTCCTACTTGATTTTTTTGAGTAAGTTTTCCGTCTGTAAAATTTAGAGTCATATTTGCTTTATCATTCTCTCCCTTGATATTGGAATACCATACACCAGTAGTTAGTTCATTTCCATTCATGACCGTGGTTGCTAATTCATCAGGTTGACCATATTTATCAGTAACAATTTCATAACTTGTATTTGTTTTTATAGCATCAAAATCATCAAGACTAATAACTTTGTCTCTCTTATATAAAAAACCAGTAATTGTCTTACTGACAACTTTATTATTCATAAAGCCAACGTCAATCCTTACTTTGCCAGTCTTCCAAATCAGAGTTTCTACTGTATCATTTTTTGTTACGGATGTCTCTTTACCTAATAATTTGACAACTTCATCTTTAGAGCTGCCAGCTTTACCGTCCTTGTTAAAATCACCTACTTTAACATTTGTTAAAGAGTTTTTCATTTTTTCATCTTTAGTCATTTTATTCGCCGATTTTTTAACAATTTTACTAGTAGATACGTTACCTTTCGAGGCATCTGTAGAAGAGCAAGAAACTAATGTTAGCGAGCTAATGATTAATAAACCATATAATAAGTTTTTCTTCATAGGCATGGAACCCCTTTCTTAAGCTATTTTTTATTATATCACAGATAATTTAACTTGTTTGTTAATAAAAGTAAAAATACCTAAAAAGAATCACGCGTGTGATTCTTTTTTATACTTTACTCTAAGCAAATAATATTATTGAAAATCTTCAATTAATCTCTCCATTAACTCAGAAAGTAATTTGATAGTCTCTTTCCTAGGTTTTGCCCGTCGTTTCCTAAATTGACTAACTGCTGATACCGATATCTTAAACTTTTGTAAACTCTTCTCGCCTCAAACTCAAACTGTATCGAGGTGCTGAAAAAATAGTTTTCTGTATTGTTAATACGCAACCCTTTATTTGAACGATTACCTTCTAAATAGTTCACAATAGTCTCTCCGTGGACAATCCTTATGGAGGAATTGTATTTTTCAAAAGCATCTTTGAATGACGAATAAGCAGTTCTATAACAACGGCCCTTGGTCTCTTTGGGTCTAGATTTTTAAACTATGATTTTATCCCATTCACAAAGGACCCCTATCTCTAAACACAAATAATTTACTTAATACATAGTTCAATACAATAATTAATACTTGTCCGAACAGTGTCTCAATCGTGTTAATCATCTGAATATCATTTTTTACAAATTGGCCGATAATATGAGGAAACTTCTCTACCAATAGATATGCCAAAGCTACGTCTATAAGTAAGGTAAGTAATCTAGCAGCAAAGAACTTTATCAGACGTTTAAACCAACCCTCTCGTGCCTGTTTAAAGACAACAATATCATTCGTCACAAAGGCAAAAAGAATGGATATGATACTTGCTAAGGTAGCTGATAGACTTGCCAGCGTGGTTAGGTTAAATATAATCATGCGCATAACCACATAGACTAATGTGGTCATCACACCAAAAATCAAATATGATATAACTTCATTATTTAAAAACTTCTTTATCATTTTCATAACGACTATTTTTCTTTCTAGGCAGCTTACCCGAATTTTTAGAGATATTAACATTAGGATTTTCTTCTATTTGCTCTGTAGCTTTCTCGTCTTGTTCATACTGGATGGCTAACTCAAATATTTTGGGCAATATTTCATCTACTTGTTTAATTCTTCCAATATGAATCAGGACTTATAGAATCAAGATTATTAATAAACAGATTATTAGACATCATTAGTAAACACTTTTAAGCAATTGTTTTTTCTAATTGAGCTGAGATAAATCGTTTAGTTCCCTGTTGAATTCTGCTGTTATCATTATAAAATACGATGTCATCTTTGACAATATTTGTCGTACTATCTTTAGTTAAATTTCCTCATAGCTTACTTGTGTAGAAGTCGCAGTCTAATTTGTTTTCAATTACCTAAGATGATTTCGTGACTTTTTAGAACGTGGACGACAGAGCCACCCCTTATTAAAACAATCCCTGATTCTAGTTTACTAGACTTCCTTTTTGATATACAAAACTAGTCAAAATTTTAAAATTGCAATCAGAACAGTAAATATCTTAGTAATAGTCAAAACTATAAATAGACTTCCATTCATTATACACCATAATAGCAGCAGCTATAAAGACATAAATAAACATTGTAAAAAAGGAAGCAAACTAAAGGGTTAAAACTATTTCAGTATATGTCTTTTCTTTAGTATCAACCACTCTACAACTGAAAATAGCAATTCCATAAATAAGGAAAAGTAGCGAAAAGAACTAAAACAGAAACCTAGAAGTTTCATTCCTACGCTTTATGCAAACCTCATTAAGTTCATATAAGTTAGGTTTAACTAATTCAAATTTGACATTATTATAATACTTTTCATGTTGCTAATGCTATCTTTTCAATTAAATGGGTATTTGTATTTACAAAGCCATAAAAAAAGAAAATAGCACTGATAAGAAGAGGTAACAAAAACCTGGTGCAGATACTAGTGCTACGGTTTTGTAGTAATAACCGGGACGAGGAATATTCCGTCAACGACTCATAGATAGAAGACTGTATATACCCTTGTTAGCAGTATTACCTCCCTTTTTGGTCATACTTTTACCCCTTTTGCTCTGCAATTGGCTTAAACACCTTTATTGTATCGCATCTGAAATATTTTGGTGTCCCCACTGATAGGCACCTGCTTATACGAATGGTTAATTGTCTTACACCTTCGATGTGAAATGGTCTAAAAACATACAAAGCAAAAAACGATAGAGTCCATCTATCGTTTTATTTGCTGTCTTCAGTTGCTCCACCAAACCAAAGTTCTATCTCCCGAAAAGCAGAATCTTGCGAATCAGAACCGTGAACACAATTCATCATAGGACCATTAGCTTCCGGAGTCTGAGCGAAATCTCCACGAATGGTTCCTGGTAAGGCATCTTTGGGATTGGTTTCTCCCATCATCGCACGCCATGATGCTATAACATCACTGCCTGAAAGTATTCCAATTAAAAGAGGACCACTCGTCATGTAGTCAAGTAAAGAAGGATAAAAAGCTTTACCCCTTAGATGCTGATAATGACTATCCAAAAGCTCACGACTTGGTTTTATCATCTGCAGTCGCTCTAGTCTAAATCCTCGCCTCTCAATACGTGATAAAATCTGACCAACTAGACCACGTTGAACACCGTCAGGTTTTATCATAAAAAATGTTTTCTCCATTAACAGTCTCCTCTTATTTTTTCTCATTATAGCAAAAATGTAAGGGTTTGCATACAAAAAGAATAAAATCATCATTAATGGTAATAACAAAACACTTTTATTGGAATTATTCAAAATAACATAGCAACAAGTTAAAATAAGGTTATCCGTAAACAACTTGTAAAAGTGCGCACCGATTCGGTGCTTTTTTGTTTTGCCCCAAATTTAACAGTTTTCTCTTATATATACATAAAAACAAGCACTTCAAAGTGCTTGTTTTCTATTTTTAGGTCTCCTTCTTCGACTTAACCAGTAAAGGCCTAGTAGGAGTACTTCATAGATAGTAAGAAAGAGGATGAAGCAATGCATGAAAAACTTTTCGGGCAGAATCCAAATAATAGGGTCTGTTAAGGGGTCAAATACCCAGTTATCCTTGCCTGCAAAGAGGAGTTTATGGAAGAAAACAAAAAATTGATCAAAACCAAAAAGGACTGCCATAATAGCAATAGCAAAGGGAAGTAAGATCGCCATTAGCAGATACTGACGAAAGAGCCATAGGCTTTTGTGTTTAATGGTTTGACTAAGAAATAGCAAAGCAGGAATACTGGTAATGAGAAACAGAGCTTGTGCTATTTGAAATAGTCCTTTGACATCAGCAAAATGGGCTAGGCCGGCTTTTGAGGCTGTGAAACTAGCAAAATGCAATTCTCTGACCAAAGGGTTGGTCAGGTATTGCATTAATCCATTAAAGTTGTAAAGAATTGACTTTTTTGTCATATAGACTGTTTGACTAATCTTTAAGTAATCCACTTCTAGTGGATAAGCTAGCCAAGCTAGGTAAATCGTTACTAAAACAGAAACTGACAATAGCCATATAAAAGTGCTTACTAAACTAAATTTTTCTTTCATCAAACCTCCCATTCATCTAAGCTAGCAACAACATGATTAGGTTGAATAGCCAAGCTTGCCACTTCTTCAGGCTTCGTAAAGCCAGTTGTCACTAATAAGGTTGCAATATCATTTTGAATACCAGCCATTATATCTGTTAAATAATTATCTCCTACCATGAGAGCTTCTGAACGCTCAACTCCTAAAATAGCTAAGGCTTTGTTCATAATAATAGCATTGGGTTTCCCGATAAAGACTGGTTTAACACGGGTTGCTGCTTCTAACAGTGCAACTAGAGAGCCGGCTCCCGGCATCAGTCCTCTTTCGGTTGGAATATTCAAGTCAGGATTAGTTCCAATAAAGAGGGCACCTTTAGCAATAGCTAAGGTCGCCGTTGCCAGCATATCATAGGTCACTTGTGAATCTAATCCAACGACAACATAGGCTGGATTTTCTGTATCTTCTTGATAACCAGCCTCTGTAATGGCCGTTTTCAGACCTGCTTCACCAATGACATAAGCTGTCTTGCCACGCTTCATGTCATCCATATAGTCGACAGTCGCCATCGTAGCTGTATAAATCGACTCTAAACTCGTCTCAACATGAAACTGTTCCGAAAGCATAGATTGAACCGTCTCTGGTCTTCTAGTTGTGTTATTGGTGACGAGTAAATAGGGAATCCCCTTTTGCTGCAAACGTTTAATAAAGTCTTCCCCAGCTGGAATTCTTTCCTTTCCTTTGTAGATAGTTCCATCTAAGTCGATTAAATAGCCTTTATAGCTCACTTTTTCCTCCTTATTTTTCAATCTTTTGCCATTCGATAATAGCTTGCGCATTTACTTGACCATCTGAGATGATCTCATGTCGTGTGGTTAAATCCTCTTTCACATAGAGTGACCTAATCTGGCCACCTGGTGCCACTTCTTTGATATATTTGAGACGCAGGCTGACAGGATTATGATGTCTGAGAAAGTCATAACCCAAACTATCATAGATCCAATCCAGATATTTACTATTATTGACATGCCCATTCATGTCAATATCAAAATAACGGACATGATAGTCTTTGGACTGGGGATTTTCTAGAGGTTGTGCTTTAAAAGCCCGCCTGATTTTCTTGACAAAATCTGTTTGATAAGGAGCAACTACTTCTTCAGGAATAGGGGCTACCTTACGGGTCTCTGGGTCCATCAAAGCAAAGTAGGTCAAAATATCAACAAGCTGATTGCCCTCTTGGTCATAGATATCAAACTGACGGTAACAGAATAATTTGTTATAGGAAAGGGCTTCTGTTTGAATGGTAATCGTTTCATTAAAAAGGGGCAAGCGCCTAATCTTAACTTCGTAATCAGTGATAATCCAAACCAGTTTAAACTGTTCTAATAGATAAGCGTCACTACGGCCTAAAGCCTGTGATTGGCGGCCTGAAACCGTCAAACAATAGGCTAGTAATAAAGGTAGTATGGCATCATGCTTGACATCACATAAGTCAAAGGGCATGGTAAAGCTTTCTTTGTAGGGTAATCCCATGTTAATTCTCCTATTTCAAGATAAATTTTTCTGCTACTGAGTCTCCTAAGAAGAGGCCTCGTTTGGTCATACGCACTCTTTGCGGGTCATCAACTAATAAACCTTGTGCTACCAGTTCCTCAACTATCTGACCATACCTTTCTTTAAAAGAGTGGGGGAATTTAGCTTCAAATTGAGCAATGGAGACACCTGATTTCTTCCGTAAACCCAAAAAAAGTTCTTCTTCCATCATCTCCTCAAGGGTCAATACTTCCTCTGTCAAACGGGCATTACCTTCTTGAACGGCCTTTAGATAGTGTTGGATAGGTACTCTATTACGGTACCTAATCCCGTCTAGATAACCAGAGGCACCTGCCCCACAACCATAGTAGTGGTCATTATTCCAGTACATGAGATTATGCTGACTATAGTAACCTGGTTTGCCAAAATTAGAAATTTCATAGTGTTCAAAACCATGAGCTTCCATCTCTTGGATAATGTACTCAAACATTTCAGCCTCTAGGTCCTCAGTTGGTAGGTTTAGTTTGCCACGTCGCATCTTGTTCATAAAAACAGTATGATGCTCTAAAATCAAGCTATATAAGCTTAAATGGGGGATATCTAGAGCAAGCGCCTTAGCCACATTTTCTTTGACTTGCTCAAGCGTTTGCCCAGGCAAGGCATAAATCAGGTCAATAGAAATATTACTGAAGCCAGCTGCTTTTAGACTGTCAATAGTTTCATAAATCTGTGCTTCATTATGGCTTCGGCCAATCTGTTTGAGATGCTTATCATTGAAGGTCTGAACCCCTAGGGATACGCGGTTGACGGCTGATGCTTGCAAAACGGCAATTTTCTCGGCATCAAGGTCGCCTGGATTAGCTTCAATGGTGAATTCTTCCAAGCTGGCTACATCAAGATCACGCGTCAATTCTGTCAAGAGATAATCCAGTTGCTGAGCATTAATAGCTGTCGGTGTTCCTCCACCTATATAAAGGGTTTTTAGCTGGCTGATTTCATAGGAGCGAAACTCAGCAATAAGAGCCTGCAGATAGGCATCAACAGGCTGATTTTTAATAAAGACTTTGGAAAAGTCACAATAATAACAGATTTGCGTACAAAAAGGAATATGCACATAAGCCGAACTTGGTTTTTTCTTCATAGCATTATTATACCACTTTTACGAGATAGGTCACGAGACTAAAATTACTTCTTAGTCGCTGCGCTATCAGCAACCGACTTAGTCATTCTCACAAAATCATAGACAGACCCATTGGTTTCCTGAGCAAAATGCCTCTCTTCTTTATAGCCGCACTTACTATAAAGCTTCCGTGCCCTTTGGTTAAAAGCTGCCACATTAAGGACAAAGCACTCCACTTGGTAAGTTTTCAGCGCATAATCTTCAATAGCTTTTAAAAAGTCAGAACCATAGGATTGCCCAGTCCACTTGGGCGCCATACCTAGACCAATCTCCAGTTCCTTATCATACACGACAAAGGAGGCAAAGCCAAAGAGAATCCCATTTCGGATAACTTGTACATAAGTGTCCTGGCGGAGATATGGATTGATTATCTCATCATAATCATCTGGGTCAGCAGTTAGATTGTAAAAATCGTAGGGACTAGGATACTGCCAATCATTGGCTATAGTTTCAGCAGCCTCTTGACTGAGAGGCATAAGATAATACCACGGTTTATCCTGCCAAACTTGGAAAAGCTTACTAATATACTTAAGACGTCGACCTTGGACCTCATAATCTTCTGTCTGATAGATGTAGTCGACATAACCTTTCTGGTACTCAGGGATAATGGTTTGAAAATAGGCAGAGGCTTTGGGATCTAAGCGTCTGAGGATTTCTTCTATTTGCGCTTGCAACTTTAACTTCTCCTTTCTCTTGTGATTTTCTTATGAAAAAAGTGTCGTAAGTACGACACTTTTATATTAAGCAATTCCAATTTCACGACGAACAACGTCAGCAATGGTGTCAACATAATAATCAACTGCTTCATCAGTTGGTGCTTCAGCCATAACCCGTAGCAGCGGCTCAGTTCCACTTGGTCTTACCAAAATGCGACCGTTACCTTCCATCTCAGCTTCCATTTGTTCAATGATAGCTGCGATAGCTGGAACTTCCATCGCCTTGTTTTTCATGCTGTTTTCAACACGGATATTGACCAATTTTTGAGGATAAATGGTTACTTCTGCGGCTAACTCTGACAGTGTTTTACCTGTTTCTTTCATGACCTTGGTCAGTTGGATAGCTGTTAGTTGACCATCACCGGTTGTATTATAGTCCATGATGATGACATGGCCAGATTGCTCGCCACCTAGATTGTAGTGTGAGCGACGCATTTCTTCAACCACGTAACGATCGCCAACTGCAGTGACTGCTTTGTTAATACCATGCTGGTCCAAGGCTTTGTGGAAGCCAAGATTTGACATGACAGTTGTCACAATTGTGTTTTGCGCTAGGAGACCTTTTTCTGATAGATACTTCCCGATGATAAACATAATCTTATCACCATCAACAATCTCCCCTTTTTCATCAACAGCTATTAAGCGGTCGCTATCACCATCAAAAGCCAACCCGATATCAGACCCGTTTTCAAGGACTAAGGCCTGTAATTGTTCTGGGTGGGTTGAGCCGATGCCATCATTGATGTTTAAGCCATTTGGGCTTTCACCAATCACGAGGATATCAGCTTGCAAATCAAGGAAAATATCACGTGCTGTGGCTGACGCTGCACCATTAGCTGTATCTAAGGCAACTTTCATGCCTTCTAGGCCAATTCCTGTTGATACCAAGAATTTTTCATATTTGCGTAAGCCTTCTGGATAGTCCACCAGAGTTCCCAATCCTTGTGCACTTGGACGAGGAAGGGTATCTTCTTGAGCATCAAGCAAGGCTTCAATTTCTAGTTCTTGGTCATCAGCTAATTTAAAACCGTCGCTACCAAAGAACTTAATGCCATTATCATGAGCTGGGTTGTGACTAGCTGAAATCATAACGCCTGCGCTAGCATTTTCCGTTCTGACCAAGTAAGAAACTCCGGGAGTGGCTAGGACGCCTAACTTATAAACTTCAATCCCCACTGACAAGAGGCCAGCAATTAGGGCAGATTCAAGCATTTCACCAGAAATCCGTGTGTCTCTGGCTACAAATACTCTAGGACGCTCTGTTTCGTGTTGGCTAAGTACATAGCCACCAAAACGGCCTAGTTTGAAGGCTAACTCGGGGGTTAACTCAAGGTTAGCTTCTCCGCGGACACCATCTGTTCCAAAATATTTACCCATAATTTATCCTTAAGCGTTAAACGCTTCCTCCGTTTCAATTTTCCTTTGATATTATCTATTATTTCTTTTTGGTTGTCAACTGAACAGTCACCGAGGTGGGTTCTATGGAAACGTCATCAGCCTTCAAAGCTATTGTTTTATTACCATCTTTAGTGACATCTGAAATATCGACTTCAGCTAGGACTTCATAAATGTTATCTAAGACTTCTCTTGGGCCAGAGATAATGGCTGTTTGTTTTGATAATTTCGGTGTAATTGCGCTGAGACTACTATCTAGATGACCGACCATAGATAATCTAATAGGAACTTCTTTAGTTATCTTTTTAATGGCAACCTTGAGATTGGTTTTAGCTGGACTAATGGAACTTGCTAAAACAGTCCCATCAGCAGAAACTGCCTGCAGAGTAACCTCACCACTATAGTTAGCAGATAGTCGGACATCGTCAGGTAATTTAGCCACCACGTGATCAATCATGTCAATCTTAGACTCATCACTGGTCACTTCAACCTTGTGGATGCTAGTTGAAATTTCAGCAATCTCATATCCAGGATTTATTTGTTTAGGATCGGCACTGCCACTGACTGAGAATGTCTTGGTTTTCTTTTTACCGATGGTCACAGAAATCTTATCAGGGGTCACTTTTGCCGCTACCCCAGATGGAAGGTTGGTCACTCTTAGTGGTACGGTAACTTTTCCTGGTTTGCTATCACTGAGGTCGGCCACGATTTTAAAGTTACGGGTATCGCTGTTGACCTCAGAGTCGAGCTTAATCCGGTTAGTTGAGGTTAGATAAACTTGGGCCGCATAGGAATACTCACTTATGAAATACTTATCACTGTCATATTTGAGATCAATGGGGACATCTGTCAGGCTGTGGGTATAGGTTTCAATCGGGCTGTAAATCTGGCTATTAGTGTTTCGCACATTACTAGAGGCTGCGGTCAAAAAAAGCGCAATCGCAAAGAAGATTGACACTAAGCCGACCCATAAACGGCTATTTAAAAATTTCTTCATAGTTACTTACCTCCCCACCATTTCTTATACCAGATGTTTTTCGAACTTGTTTCTTTGACCAAGTAGGAACGTAAGACCTTTTCAAAATCTGACTTGCTTAAATCATGCAAGAACTGGCCCTTGCGGGTTACAGAAATACCTCCAGTTTCTTCTGAAACAACAATGGTGATGGCGTCTGAGTTTTCAGACAAGCCAATCGCTGCACGATGCCGTGTGCCAAACTCTTTAGAGATGGACATAGATTCTGATAGTGGCAGATAAGAACAAGCAGAGACGACTTTATTACCTGAAATAATGACTGCCCCATCGTGTAATGGCGTGTTTGGAATAAAGATATTAATGAGTAACTGACTAGAAATATCGGCATGTAAAGGAATCCCCGTTGAGATGTACTCCTGCAAGGTCTGTGTTTGTTCGATCGCAATTAAGGCGCCAATCTTACGAGGGCTCATATAGGCAACTGACTTGACAATCGCATCTACTAAGCGCTCTTCACCGCTCATCAGCTCTTTAGGACGAAAAACTTGAGTTGAGCGACCAAATTTTTCTAATCCTGTCCGTATTTCCGGTGCAAAGATAACTACCCCAGCAATCACCCCATAGGTGATGACTTGGTTCATCAGATAGGTAATAGTGGTCAGGCCTATCCACTCGGCGATAAAACGAACAATAATAAATAAAAGCACCCCTTGGACCAGGGACATGATTTTAGTGCCGGCCAGAGCCTTGATAAAACGGTAAATAGCATAGGCAACAATAAAAATATCCAAGAGATGAATAGTCAGCATCCTGGGGTCATCAAACAAACTTAAGATAAACTTCGCATCGATATTACTTAGGTTACTCATAGGTCTCGCTTTCTATGTGAAATAGATATCATATATATTATATCACGTTTCCTGAAGATTTTCTGTATCTAAATTTGTGAATTCTATGTTAAAATATAAACATGAAAATGAAAACGATAATGGGCATTACTGCCGGGAAGACGGCACAGACCGTCCTTAAAACTATGGGCCGAGGTTCGACCTACCCAGGAAAACTGGCCCTAAAATTTGATCCAAGCATCCTTGATACCTTAGCTAAAGATTACGAAATTGTTGTTGTCACAGGAACTAACGGCAAAACCTTAACCACTGCTTTGACCGTTGGAATCTTACAAGAAGCCTTCGGCCAGGTTCTGACAAACCCTAGTGGGGCTAACATGATCACTGGGATTGTCTCCACCTTTTTATCTGCCAAAAGAACTAAAAGTGGAAAAAAAATCGCCGTCTTAGAAATTGACGAAGCTAGCTTACCAAAGGTGACCCAGTATATCACTCCTAGCCTCTTTGTATTTACAAATATTTTCCGTGATCAGATGGACCGCTATGGCGAGATTTACACTACCTACCAGATGATTCTTGACGGAGCTAAAAAGGCCCCTGAAGCAAACATCTTAGCCAATGGTGACAGCCCGCTCTTTGCTTCCAAAGAAGTGGTCAATCCCATACGATATTATGGCTTTAACACCCAGTCTCATCACCCTCAACTGGCCCACTACAACACCGAAGGAATCCTCTGTCCGCGTTGTGAGCATATCCTACGTTACAAGGAAAATACCTACGCTAACTTAGGCCATTATATCTGCCTAAACTGTGAGTTCGAACGTCCACAACTGGACTACCAACTCACAGCCCTGACCGAACTCAGCAACCATAGCTCAGGCTTTGTCATTGACGGGCAAGAGTATAAGATTAATGTTGGCGGGCTCTATAACATCTATAATGCCCTAGCAGCTGTCGCCGTTGCCGAGTATTTTGGTGTCGCACCTGAAAAGATTAAAGCTGGTTTTGACAAGAGCCGGGCCGTCTTTGGTCGCCAGGAAACCTTCACTGTCGGCCAAAAAAGCTGTACCCTAGTCTTGATTAAAAACCCAGTTGGTGCTAGCCAAGCCCTAGAGATGATTAAACTAGCCGACTATCCTTTTAGCCTCTCTGTTCTCCTCAATGCCAACTATGCAGACGGTATTGATACCTCTTGGATCTGGGACGCTAACTTTGAACTCATCAGCCAGATGGACATCACTGAGATTAATGCTGGCGGCGTTCGCCACTCAGAGATTGCAAGGCGGCTACGGGTGTCTGGTTATGATGAAAACAAAATCACCGAGACAGCCAACCTCCAAGAGGTCTTAGACAATATCAAAGAGCAAGAAGCTGACCATGCCTATATCTTAGCTACCTATACCGCCATGCTCGAATTCCGCGAACTTTTAGCCAAACAAGACCTCGTTAGAAAGGAGATGAACTAATGACCTATACCTCACTACAATCTCCCACTAACCGTGACTACCGTTATGAACTTAACCTAGCCCACCTCTACGGAAATCTAATGAATACCTACGGCGATAATGGAAACGTCCTCATGCTCAAGTACGTCGCAGAGAAACTAGGTGCCAAGGTTACTGTTGATATCGTCTCAATCGGTGACAACTTTGACCAAGACCACTACGATATCGTCTTTTTCGGTGGTGGTCAAGATTACGAACAAAGCATTGTGGCTAAGGATTTACCAGCAAAGAAAGCGGCCATCTCCCAGTTTATCGACCAAGATAAGGTCATCTTAGCCATCTGCGGGGGCTTTCAATTGCTAGGCCAGTACTATATTCAAGCTAATGGTGAGCTAATTAACGGCATCGGTGTCATGGGACACTACACCCTAGGCCAAGACAAAAACCGCTATATCGGTGACATCAAGATCCACAATCAGGAATTTAATGAAACCTATTACGGTTTTGAAAATCACCAAGGCCGGACCTTTTTGTCTGCGGATGAAAAACCGCTCGGACAGGTCGTCTATGGTAATGGTAATAACAAAGAAGACCAAACTGAAGGCGTCCATTACAAAAATGTCTTTGGCTCCTACTTCCACGGCCCTATCCTCTCGCGTAACGTCAATCTAGCCTATCGCTTAGTGACAACCGCTTTAAAGAACAAGTACGGCCCTGAGATTGAGCTTTCTCCCTATCAGGACATCTTAGCTAAAGAAGTGGCCGAAGAGTATGCCGACATTAAGAGTAAGGCTGCTTTTGAGCGGTAAACGTCTAAAACCTCTAAGGATAATCCTTAGAGGCTTTTTTACTCTATATGAAATAAAAGGGAGAAGAATTAGTCTTCTTTTTTAGTTTTAACAGTAGTTGCCAACATACCAGCACCAGCCAATACTGCAAGCGCTGCTGCAGTGAAGAATGGGTTAATGCTGTCACCTGTTGAAGGCAATTGTTCACCAGCCATCTGACCTTGGCCATTTGCTGCTGCTACAGCTACAGGCGCGTTAAGAGCTACTGGCATACCAGCTGCATTACCTTTGCCATTGTTTGCTGGCATATTATGAGCGTTTTGACCATTCATACCATCGCGACCTGGTTGACCATTTTTACCGTTCATACCATCGCGACCTGGTGCTCCTGGTTGACCATCTTTACCATCACGACCTGGCACGCCTGGCTTACCATCTTTTCCGTCTTTTCCATCACGACCATCTTTTCCTGGCTCACCGTCTTTACCATTGCGTAGGTTGATTGATGAACGTGTTCCATCTGGGTTTAAGAAGGTAATCGTGTGGCTACCGTCAGAATGAGTTTGTGTTTTTACAACTGGAGATAAGCCATCACGACCATCTACACCGTCTAGACCGTTACGGCCATCGCGACCATCGCGGCCATGGCGTCCATCTAAACCTGCACGACCATCGGCACCGTCAGTTCCGTGTTGACCATCTTGACCTTTACGACCATCTTTACCATCACGACCCTTAGCTCCATCACGACCATTACGGCCAGCTTGACCATCGCGACCTTTTGCGCCGTCTTTTCCATCACGACCGGCTGTGCCGTCGGTACCGTTCTTACCGTCTTGGCCTTTCATGCCGTCTTTTCCGTCGCGACCATTTTGACCATCACGACCTTCAGCACCACGGGCACCATTTTTACCGTTCTTACCGTTTTTACCGGCTTTTCCTTCTTTACCGTCTAAACCGTCACGGCCATCACGACCAGTGTCTCCTTTTTCTCCTCGACGACCATCACGGCCAGCGTCTCCTTTCTCTCCTCGACGACCATCACGGCCGGCTGGACCTTGTTCTCCTTTTTCGCCATCTCGACCATCGCGGCCTGGTAACCCACGTTCACCTCTTTGACCATCACGGCCAGCGTCTCCTTTTTCTCCTTTCAGTCCGTCACGGCCGGCTGGTCCTTGTGGGCCTATCGCACCATCGCGGCCGGCTGGACCTTGTACACCTTGTTGACCATCGCGGCCGGCTGGACCTATCGGACCAGGCAATCCCGGTTGTCCCTGAGGTCCCGGTGCTCCCGGTACTCCCGGAATTCCGGGAGGTCCTGGAACTCCTTGAGGCCCTGGAACTACGTAATAATAGTTATTTGCTCCATTACCTAAACTAAATCCATCAACTTGGGCTTCTACTTTCGTGCTTGATATCCCAACTGCACACACTGTCGCTAAGAGGATTGATGCTGCTCCAAGTCTGTATTTACGATTAGCAGAAACTTGCTGTTTAGCAAGATTTTTCTTGTTTTGTGTCATGACACTTGTCTCCTTTTTTCCTATTCCCTTCTTAAGATAGGGAATAGTTTTGATTAGTTTATTAGTTATATCGAGTCATTCTGCTGATAACTTTTTCATTACCATATTTCTATAATAAAAAACTCATCTAAACCTTACAAACTCTTAATAACCGTTACTTATAATGCCATGATTTGTCTTTACTAACATGATTTTTTCGCTTTTTTTTTGAATAAAACGGTAAAAAGATAGGATATTTTACAATTTTCATTTTTTATTCATTTTTATATCATTTTATTAATTTATGATTTTAATTTCACTCTTTTATGTGTTAAATTGTATCTAGGAAAGACACTTGTCTATGAGTGGGTCCCTATTATCCTTTATTGGTCGGAACACTCAATATTTTATCCGATAGCAGGTTTTCACAACGATTTAGACCCTATCTTTTTCATTTATATCCTACTCCCTAAGGTTCCGGCCCCAAGCTCACATAATGCTTAACGCCATCACTCACTCATAGGCAGTTGCTTTCTTATTTTTTGATATGAATTAACCATTTAGTTAAAGGACGTGACTCATTTATGCAGAATCATCCAATCTTAGAATCTATGCATATTTGTTTAAAATTACCCATTATCATTTTGAATCAAGACTTAAAGCTGCTTAAGGCTTTTTTTCATGCTCCGTGCCAGCCCAGACTCACAGCTGACTTGCTAGCTGAGCTAGCTCTGGTTCGTAAGCGTAAAAGTTTGTTGCCTTTTACTTTATTAACGAGTCCTTCTGGCCTCAGCTTAGCCCTTTACCCTTTTCATGACTACTTCTTTTTGTTTGGTCCCTTTCAGTTGGATCAAAAACTGACAAAGCTGTCCACTTTAGCTCAGACCCACCCGGTCAGTCAGAAATGTCTGGATCTTGATATAGAGCTAGAGAGCTACCATATTATAGACAGTAGCCACCTGCTCCATCTCATTCACTACTTCTTTACGGATGAGATCCATTTTCTAAAGACTGAACAGGCTCAAATGACCAACCAGAGCCTCTTAGATATTCGTAAAGGCCTCTCAGAAAAGCTTTTACAAGAGTGTCACTTCGAAGAAGAGTCCAGCTTTGACTTTGAGTTTGAACTCTTGGAAAGCATCAAAAAAGGCGACCTGCAAAAGGTTCGCCTCTTCCTGAGTCAAGATTTGACCCCCTCCTCCTATCATAAGGACCTGCGATCGGAGAAAAACTATTCCATTATCCTCTTTGAAAAGCTATCGCAGCT
Organism: Streptococcus porcinus; assembly: GCF_900475415.1. Taxonomy (NCBI): domain Bacteria; kingdom Bacillati; phylum Bacillota; class Bacilli; order Lactobacillales; family Streptococcaceae; genus Streptococcus; species Streptococcus porcinus. Next base: position 826,991 of record NZ_LS483388.1, on the reverse strand, counting down.
AGCCATCATGACGGGAGTCGATCAGCACTATGCCCATCATTCACGCGACTATTACATCGAGAAATGTGAAGCCTGCCAAAAGGCCTCGGAGGTGCTTCTCCTGAGAGAATCGGCTATTATCCTCTTCACCCAAAAGATTGGCCAGTTCAATAGTCATTCCTACCTGATTTCAAACATTCTCCACTACATCAACCAAAATTTATCCAAGAAATTATTGATTGAGACGATTGCTAAGGAGTTTAACTTCAGTGAATCCAACATTCGTAAGCTTTTTCGCAAGGAAATGGCCTGTTCTATCCAGCAGTACATCAGTCGCAAAAAAATCGAAGAGGCTAAAATTCTCTTACGACAACAAACTAGTGTCACTGAGATTAGTAATAGCCTGGGTTATTCTGATGCCGCCCACTTCTCACGTAGCTTCAAAGCCATGGTCGGCATGTCACCCAAACAATTTCAAACGGCTCCTATTAGAGATATTGTCTAAGGCTAACAAAAAACCAAGCTCGCTTGACGCGAACTTGGTTTTTTTATTAAGCAACAATGCCTTTAGCAACTTCTTGAACAGTCATGCCAGAGAAGTACTGAGTAGTGTCAATAGTTTGGAGTTTTTCAAGAACATCTTTATAGTCATATTTGCAACCAATCAAGAGGCTCTCAACGTCTTTGACATCTTTAATCCCGAAGAAATCTCCGTAGATTTTAATATTTTTGATAATGGAGTTTTCAACATTGGCAAACGTATTAATCTTACCAGCTGCATAGCGAACATTCCGCTCAATTGTGTATTCTGGAGCCTTGCCATAGGTCCAGTCCCAGCTTCCAAACTGCTCATCGGCAGATTTTTGAATCTTAGCCAATTCATCTTCTGAAAGGACGTATTCCGTCATTTCAGGATAGGTTTCCTTCATTTTTTCAAGGATTTTATCAGAGAACTCGGTTACAGTGATTTTCTCTGGTAGTTCGTCAAGGATATTTGTCACACGTGCACGAACCGATTTAATCCCTTTAGAAGCAATTTTATCCTTACTAACTTTAAGGGCATCGCCAAGCACTGTCATATCAACGTCAAAGAGGAGACAACCATGGTGCATCATACGACCTTTGTAATAGGCTTGCGCATTACCGCAGAATTTTTTCCCATTGATTTCTAAGTCATTACGGCCAGTAAACTCAGCTTTGACACCAAGGTCAGCAAGAGTTTCGATAACAGGTTGTGAGAAGGTCTTGAAATCAAAGGCACCTTCAGCTGATTTGTTAGAAATGATGGTATAGTTGAGGTTGTTTAAATCGTGATAAACCGCACCACCACCAGATAGACGACGGACAACATGAATACCGTGCTCATCTGTGTATTCTTTGTTAATTTCTTGAATAGTGTTTTGGTGCTTACCAATAATGATGGCTGGTTCATTAATCCATAGGATAAAAATCTCATCTTCAGATAGTAATTCTCTAAAAGCATAAGCTTCTAAAGCGATATTATAGGCCGGATTATTACTTTTGTTAACAATGTATTTCATTTTTTTCTCCTGCTATTAATAATTTATGACTGTATCTATTTTAAGGCAAAGTAAGGCAAAAAACAAGCCTTTGGCATTGTGAGAAAGACAGGAAAGCTATAAGTTTCTCAAGCCATGCAAAAAAGTTTAGGACATCCTAAACTTTTTTTGCTAAGCTTTTACTTATTTTCTTTTTGGTGGGTTATGGATTGCTTCGCCTAAAACGTCAGCAAATGCTTCATACATTACTTCTGAGAAGGTTGGGTGACCATGGATAGAAAGAAGCAATTCATCAACTGTCAATTCTGATTCCATAATAGTTGCTGCTTCGTTAATCATCTCTGCCGCTGCAGGACCAATGATATGGACACCTAGGATTTCGTGGAATTTAGCATCCGCGATAACTTTTACGAAACCATGCGCTTCGTTTGATGCAATGGCACGTCCGTTACCAGTAAAGCTGTTACGGCCTACTAGGATATCTCCGTATTTAGCACGGGCGTCTTCTTCAGTGATACCAACCATAGCCACTTCTGGGTGTGTGTAAACAGCAGCCGGAGTGAACTCAAGGTTAGCTTTGCGAACGTTACCATGCATTGCGTTTTCTGCTGCAACTTCACCCATACGGTAAGCAGCGTGAGCAAGCATCTTAGTTCCGTTAACATCACCCGGTGCATAGATGCCAGGGATAGATGTTTCTTGGTAGGCATTAACTTTGATACGGTTACGATCCATTTCAAGGTTAAGATTTTCAAGACCATTCATTTGTGGGACACGACCGATAGACAGCAAAGCTTTTTCAGCAACAACTTCTTCGCCGTTGTTGAGTTTCAAGGTTAATTGGTTGTTTGCTTCTACGATTTCTTCAACACCAACTGAAGTTTTAATCTTCATACCTTTTTTGGTCAAGATTTTTTGCAACTCAGTTGATACTTCTTTATCCATAGCAGGGATAATGCGGTCTGCCATTTCAATAACAGTAACCTCTACACCATAAGAAGCCCAAACAAGACCAAGTTCGATACCAACGACACCACCACCCATAACAGCTAGAGTTTTTGGCATTTCACGTAAGTCAAGGATATCATCAGATGTCAGAACTAGTTTAGAATCAATACCTGGAATGTTGATACGTGATACTTTTGATCCAGTAGCAAGGATAATGTTGCGACCTTTGATAGTTTCAGAACCAATGCTTACAGTTTTATCTGGGTTAACTTGACCTAGACCATTAAAGATGGTTACTTTGTTAGCTTTAAGGAGACCTTTAACACCACCAGTTAGGGTTTTAACAACAGAATTTTTGAATTCTACTGTTTTATCCATGTCAATAGTGTAGTTTGTTGATGCAAGGTTGATACCGCGACCAGCTGCAATTTTCAAACCGTCAAGGATTTCCGCATTTTTGAGGTAGGTTTTGGTAGGGATACAACCAACGTTTAAGCAGGTACCACCAAACTCAGTTTTTTCAACGATAGCAATTTTACCGCCAAGTTGCGCACCACGGATAGCCGCGTAGTAACCAGCAGGGCCACCACCAATAACAACAATGTCATATTCATTGTCCGCAAGTGGTGCTTTATCTGCTTTTGCTGCAGGTGCGTCTGATTGGGCAGGTGCTTTTGGTACTTCAAGACCAGCTGCCTCAAGGTCAGCAGTTGCTTTTTCAGCTGCAGCGCCTGATGAGCCTTCTTGGATTTCTTCACCTTCTGCTCCGATGTAACCAATCACTTCTGTGACAGGAACAACGTCGCCAGCTTGACGAACGATTTTCAAGAGAACACCAGCATCTTCTGCTTCGATTTCCATGTTGGTTTTATCTGAGTTGATTTCTAGTAAAATGTCACCTTCGTTAACAGTGTCACCTTCTTGTTTTTTCCACTCGATGATTTCGCCTTCTTGCATGTCTACACCGAGTTTTGGCATAATAATTTCAACAGCCATTCTTTTCTCCTTTTATTAAATCCTATAAAGGGACTGGGTCCCTTTATATTCTTAGTCCATTATAACCTTTATTGCGTCAACTGACTAATTCATGTTCAATTAGATTAAAAGTCCAAATGGGTTTTCCATCAAGTTCTTCAAATCAACCATGAATTTAGCACCATTCATACCATCTACGATCCGGTGGTCGATGGTTAAGCACATAGCCATGATTGGACGCGCCACAATTTCACCATCAACAACTGTTGGTGTTGGGATAGTTGCACCCACACCTAAGATTGCTGAGTTAGGTTGGTTGATAATTGGGTTAAATGTTTTAGTTCCAAACATTCCTAAGTTGGTGATTGAGAAGGTAGAACCTGACATTTCAGCAGCTTTTAATTTACCAGCCTGAGTTTTCTTAATCACGTCTTTAGAGGCTACGACAAATTCGGCTAGTGTCATTTTATCAGCATTGTGAACAACTGGTACAATAAGTCCATCGTCTAGGCCAACTGCGATACCAATATTGACAAATTTGTGCAATTCAATCTCTTGAGCATCATTAATGAGTGAAGCATTCATGTAACGATGTTCCGGTTTCATCAATGTTTTAACAACAGCCATACCAATCAGGTCGGTGAAGGATACTTTAAGACCTGTTTTTTCCATGATTGGATCAATCAGTTTTTTACGAAGAGCCATCATTTCTGTCATGTCGATGTCATAGTTAAGGGTAAATGACGGAGCTGTTAGGTAAGAGTTGGTCATACCTTTAGAGATGGCTTTACGCATTGCTGACATCTTGATGATTTCAACGCCTTCTGGTAGATCTGCTTTTGGTTTTTCAGCATCAGCTGATTTGGCAGCAGGTGCCTGAGTGGGTTTGGCAGCTTCTGTAAGAGCAAGGATATCTTCTTTCATTACTTTGCCTTTGAAGCCACTGCCTTTAACAGTTGCTAAATCAATACCTGCATCAGCAGCCATTTTGCGGGCCAATGGTGATGCTTTAGGTTGGGCAGTTTTAAAGTTCTCAACGTCTTCAGCGTGCACACGACCTTTTGGTCCTGAACCAGGAACTTGACCAAGGCTTACGCCCATCTCTCTTGCAGCTTTACGGGCAGCAGGTGTCGCACGGACCTGAGAATCATCTCCTTGTGGTGCTGATGTTGCTGGCACTTCAACTGCTGGTCGTTCAACTGCTTCTTTTGGAGCAACTGTTGGCGCAGCATCAGCTGAATTTGGTGCAGGAATTTCTGTTGCTTTCTCACTTGAAGCGATATTATCAACAGATTCTCCTTCTGCTCCAAGGTAGCCGATAACTTCTGTAACAGGGACAACATCACCTTCGTGACGAAGGATTTTTAAGAGAACTCCAGCATCTTCTGCTTCGATTTCCATATTGGTTTTGTCTGAATTAATTTCAAGAAGAATATCGCCTTCGTTGACGGTATCACCTTCTTGTTTTTTCCACTCGATGATTTCGCCTTCTTGCATATCAACACCGAGTTTTGGCATAATGATTTCGACAGCCATAATTTTCCTTTCGTTTTCTCTTTTCTAAAAATAGCCAGTGACGCTTGATTGAGTTCTGCTATTTTTATCAACGAAATAGACTGAAGGAAGCCTCAGCATTGAGACTTCATTCCTTTGTCTATTCGTTACCGTTTTTAGCCATTTTATGAATAGCTGCTTTGATTTTTTCAACATCTGGTAAGATAGCTTGTTCTAATACACGTGCATAAGGAACTGGCACATCTTCACTTGCTAAACGAACAATTGGATGGTCAAGGTAATCAAATGCTTCACTTTCTGTAATCATTGTTGCAATCTCGCCAGTGTAACCACCAGTTTTGTAGGCGTCATTGACTAACATAACTTTACCTGTTTTCTTAACAGATTCAATGATTAATTCTTTATCAAGTGGCACTAAAGTACGTGGGTCAAGAACTTCAACATTGATACCTTCTTCAGCAACTTCTTCAGCAGCTTGAAGAACGCGTTCTAACATACGTCCGTATGAGATGATTGTCAAGTCTGTCCCTTCACGCTTGATTTCCCCTTTTCCTAATGGAATATAGAAATCTGGATCTTGGTTAACTTCTTCTTTTTTACCGTAAAGTGCTTTTGGTTCCATAAAGATAACGATATTGTTATCTCGGATAGCAGATTTTAGAAGTCCTTTTGCATCGTTGGCGTTACCTGGTGCAACCACTTTGATACCTGGGATATGTGTCATCCATGCTTCAAGTGATTGTGAGTGCTGTGCTGCTGATCCAATACCTGAACCTGATGCTACACGGAAGGTTACCGGTGTTTTCAAACCACCACCAAACATGTAGTTATTTTTAGCACCATTGTTAACAATAGCATCCATCATGATTGTCAAGAAATCCATGAAGGTTACGTCAACGATCGGACGAAGACCTGTGATTGCAGAACCGATAGCTGCACCTGAGATAGCTGCTTCTGAGATTGGGGTATCTTTAACACGTTTTGCTCCGAATTCTTCAATCATTCCGACTGATGTTCCGAAGTCTCCACCATACACACCAACATCTTCACCCATAAGGTAGATATTTTCATCTTTGCGCATTTCTTCTGTCATGGCAAGATTTACGGCTTCACGCAAAGCCATTAATTTTGTTTCACTCATTATTTACTCCTAGTTTTAATCGTATTTCTGTTAGTTTTTTTGCAACTAATAACGGCTAAATCCGAACTTAGTCAACCCAAATATCTTCGTAGGCAACTGAAAGTTCTGGGTCTGGACTGTTTTGAGCATATTCATAAGCATCGTCAATTTCTTGTTTTACTTGTGCTTGAATAGCATCCAATTCTTCATCAGTAGCAATACCTTCTTTTGTGAGGTAAGCTCTGTATTTAAGCATTGGATCTTTTTCTTTCCAAGAAGCAACTTCTTCTTTAGTACGGTATTTACCAGCATCAGCAGTTGAGTGACCAAACCAACGGTAAGATTCTACTTCAACGATTGCAGGGCCGTTACCACCACGGACATGTTTAACAGCTTGGTCCATTGTTTCATAAACAGCCATTAAGTCATTACCATCTTCACAATAAAAACCAGGAATGCCATAAGCTTCCGCACGTGTATAAAGGTGAGGTGTGTTTGTTGCGTTGTTAATGTTCATTGAGATGCCGTAACGGTTGTTGATAATGAAGAAGATAACTGGTAACTTCCAAGTCGCTGCCATGTTAACAGACTCATGGAAAGAACCTTCATTTGTTGCGCCGTCACCTGAGAAAGCAACAACAATGTTATTTGTTCCTTTATATTGTTGTGTTAAGGCAGCACCTACTGCAAGGGCATAGCCACCACCAACGATACCGTTAGTTCCGTAGTTCCCTTTTTCAAAGTCAGCCAAGTGCATTGAGCCTCCGCGACCTTTAGAAACACCAGTTGCTTTACCAGCCAACTCAGCCATCATTTTGTTCAAATCCATGTCTTTAGCAATAGATTGTCCATGTCCACGGTGATTTGAGAAAATAATATCATCATAAGTTAAATGTGCGACTGCACCCACATTGGCCGCTTCTTCACCTACTGAGAAGTGAGTCATTCCTTGTACAAAACCTCGACGTACAAGTTTGTTAATACGTGAATCAAATTCACGGATACGTTCCATTTTTAAAAACATATCCAAATGTTGTTCTCTAGAAACTGTTACCATTTTGGCCTCCATTTTTTCATTTTACCATTCAATAGTAACTTATTTTTTCACAAGTTGCAAGTTTTTAAACCGCTTCCTATGCACCAATAGACGCATTTCACGCCAAATCCAACAATGTGAAATCCATAACAAAATCTGTTGCATTTTTTTATTTATAATATATAACAGTTCCAAAAAAAGGATTGCTTTAGCAATCCTTTTTCCATGACTTTTTCACTTTTAAAGGTTCAGTTGTGTACCAATTTCCTCCCACTCGTCCATCAAGGTCATCTGTTCTAATTCATACTGATCCAACTCTTTTTGACAATCCATTAAGAGATCTGGGTCATTTGTTGCGACCATTTTTTCAGCGATTACGGCGATTTCAGCGTCGATATCTTCCAAACGATTTTCGATTTCAACTAAGCGTCTGCTTAATTTTCGCACTTCTTTTTGGTTTTCTTTTTGCTTTTGATAGTCCGTGTTGGGGATAAATGAATCAGTTGTTACAGGCTCACTTGTAGGTTGGCTGAGGCGTGCTAATTCTTCTAGCTCGGCCTTTTTCCCAATATAATAATCGTAGTCCCCTAAATACAAATGAGACCCTGTCTCTGTAATTTCCAAAACTTTGCTAGCAACGCGATTGATAAAATAACGGTCATGACTAACAAACAAGAGGGTACCATCATAGTCAATGAGAGCATTCTCTAAAACTTCTTTGCTATCAATGTCCAGGTGGTTGGTAGGCTCATCTAAGATGAGAAAATTGTTATTTTCCATAGATAACTTGGCTAGTAAAAGGCGAGCTCGTTCTCCTCCTGACAACATACTAACCGATTTTTTAACATCATCTCCTGAAAAGAGGAAAGCCCCTAGGCGATTTCTAATCTCTAACTCTGGGGTGGTTGGAAAAGCATTCCATAATTCCTCAAGAACACTGTTAGTCTTAGTTAGTCGTGACTGGGTCTGGTCGTAATAGCCTATCTCCAAGTTAGCGCCATATTTTATCTCCCCTCTGATAAAGGGAATCTGTTTGACGATGGCTTTTATCAGCGTTGATTTGCCAATCCCATTTGGACCAACGATAGCAATAGCATCCCATTTTTGGACTTCGAAATCAATGGGCTCAGATAAGACCTGCTGATGGTATCCAATAGCAGCGTGCTGAACATTCAGGACCTGATTACCTGAGGGTTTTTCTGAGTGAAAGGTCATCTGGGCTGTTTTGCTGCTGACGCTTGGTTTTTCTAGGCGATCAATTTTCTCCAACTGTTTTCGCCTTGCTTGAGCACGCTTGGTGGTTGAAGCCCTGACGATATTTTTTTGCACAAATTCTTCTAGCTTGGCAATTTCTTTTTGCTGTTTATCATAGTTTTTTTCTTGGTTAGCTAACTTTGCAGCCTTCAAGTCAACAAACCGTGAATAATTCCCCACGTAACGGTCAAGGCCGTTTTTTTGCAAATCAAATGTGACAGTGGCCACTTTATCTAAAAAGTAACGGTCATGACTGACAATAAGGAGGGCACCTTGATAATTGGAGAGGTAGTTTTCTAACCACGCAATGGTTTCAATGTCCAAATGGTTAGTCGGCTCATCTAGCACTAATAAATCTGGTTTTTCTAGAAGCATTTTCGCTAAGGCCAATCGGGTATTTTGGCCACCTGATAATGCTGCTATGGGCATATCCCACATACTTTGGTCAAATTTAAAGCCATTTAAAATAGCTTTAATATCCGACTCATAGCTAAAACCGTTACGAAGACGGAAGGATTCTGTTAGACGGTCATAATCCTGCATGAGTTTTTGCAGGGCTTCCCCAGTAAGCTGACCCATTTGGCTCTCCATTTGTCGTAAGCGGGCTTCGTCTTGGCGGAGGTCAGCAAAAACAGCTAACATCTCTTGGTAGATTGTATGACACGACTCAAAACGGCTATCTTGAGCCAGATATGATAGGCTTAGGTCTTTTTTCTTATTAATCTCACCACTAGTGGGAGCTTCTTCACCCACTAATATTTTTAATAAGGTTGACTTACCAACGCCATTTGGACCAACTAAGGCAATTCGATCACGTTCGTCAATTTGAAGGCTAACATTCTGAAATAAAACATCTCCTGAAAAGGAACGTTCAATTTTATTTGCTTGTAAAATAATCATACTGTCATTGTAGCAAAAAAAAGCCCCATTTGGGGACATTTTCGGTTATTATTTCAACCTAAAAACTCTTATAGGGTGATTTTAATTCTTTTTCTCATAGAGAGTTTTGACACGCGCTATATCTGCTGCTTGAATGCCGTAAAATGAACCTGCCGTCTGCATAACAGATACTTGATCATCAGTATGTTCTAAGCCGATAGCATGTCCCAACTCATGTTCTGCGGTATGTACAATTCGCTCACTACTGTAACCATAATGGCTATCTAATAGGTAATAGGCGTTCAAATACACTTTAACACTAGTTATGGTTTGTGTCAGTGGCTGACTCTCAACATTGGCTAGACCAGCTGCATCGGCTGTTTTATCATTAGATTCATCAGCGATGATATCTGCCTTACTGCCATCATCGACCACTATAAAGCGGAAAGCTCCCGTGCTGTTCCAATTATTTAAGGCAGCCTGATAAGCATTATGAAAAATAGGATTAGTTGTTTTGATATAGACCTTCGCCTGGTTATCAGGCCACTTAACCCCGTGGGTGTGATGAAGATGATCAACATTTAACGTTTGTTTAACCTGTTTCTTTGTTTTTGTCTGCGTATTATTCCAAACATTGTACAGTTTAACAATTTTTTCGCTGACAGTGGAAATCTGATTAGCTAAGGCTGAATCACTGTGATTGGCATAATAAAGTAGTCCAAAAATAAGAATAGCCAGAATGATAATTGTTTGTAGAAAGCCCCAAATAATCCGCCAAATCACTTGGAGAATCTTTAAGGGCAGCCAGAATAAGGCTTTTAAGAATTTCTTCATCGTTGGCCTCCAAGTCTCATGAGAGTCTCTCTTCTTTAACATAATGTATCGGCAACCACTCCAAAAGCACTTCTAGTTGCTGGTTCCAATAATACCAATCATGGGTACCGTGATCTTTTTTATAGCTAATATCAAGACCAAGTTCCTGCAATTCTGTAACAGCTCTCTCATTAGCATCAAACAGGAAATCTTCATAACCACACCAAGCATAGAAATGGGTTTGTAAATCTGATTCAGGAACCATAGCTCTTAATTGGTGTTGTTCAATCTGACTAGCATCCAAATCACCAAAGATGCCACGCCAATACTTGACAGTATTATCATCCATCTTATCAAAAACAGCCTCAGGTGTCGTAAGTGCTCCAGAAAAAGAAGCTGCGTAAGAAAAACGATTAGTTTTTAAAGCTATCTTATAGGCACCATAACCTCCCATAGAAAGACCTGCAATAAAGGTTTTTTCACGTTTTTGGGTCATATTAGGGAAAAAGCTGCGCAGAACTTGTGGTAATTCGCTGGCTATCGCTTGATAATATGAGAGACCAGAAGCAGTATCTGTATACCAGCCCAAATCAGTTGATGGCATGACCACAATCAGATTAGTATGTCTGAGCAGACGTTCAATATCGGTTCTTTTTTGCCAAGAATTTTCATTTCCACCCATTCCATGGAGAAGGTATAAAACAGGAATATCAGTATCTCCTTGCTCCTCTATAGCTAGTGAGGATTGGTCGGGATAAATCACATTTACTTGTCGTTCCATCTCTAATACTTCTGAACGGTATTCAATTGATATAGTTGCCATATAATGCCTTTCTATTCATTTCAATGATGAAAAATGAGTGAGATTGGCCAAAGCATCGAAGCTGACTATCTCACTCATCAATTGTCAAAGGGTCACTGAACCCCTATCATAACTAGTATACTTTCGTTTGTCTCCAGAAATCACTTAGCGGACTTCCATGACTACTGGAAGAATAGCTGGACGACGTTTTGTTTGTTCAAATAAGAATTTAGACAACTCATCGCGGACAGATCCCTTGAGTTCGCCCCAATCAAAATTGTCTTGTTGCAGGTAATTACCCACTGTGGTATTGACCAATTCTGCACTTTCTCGCAGAATATCACGGCTCTTTTTAACGTAAACAAAGCCACGAGTATTGACCTTAGCTTTTGAAATGATTCTCTTTTCACGCTTGCTAACAGTAATAACAACAATAAAGATCCCATCTTCTGATAAGACTTTACGGTCACGCAGAACAATGTTGCCGACATCTCCGATAGCATTACCATCAATCATAACATCGCTAGCAGGAATCGCACCTTCATGCAAGAAGCCCTCTTGGTTGAGAACCATGATATCACCACGTTTAACAATGTAGATATTTTCTGGGAAAAGTCCAATCTCTTCTGCTAAATCAGCATGGGCTGCTAAATCACGGTACTCACCCTGAATTGGGAACAAGTATTTCGGTTTGATTAAGTTAAGCATTAACTGCAAGTCACGTCCATTAGCATGACCAGAAACTCGTAAATTTTGAGTAATTAGGTTGACTGAGCCACCTGCTTTATAAATGAGGTTTTCAACACGCGCAACCATCGCTTCTTTAGCAACATTTGGTGTGGTGACGATATAGACCAAATCACCTTTTTTAATGTTAACAAAGCGGTGACGGCCTATTGCCATTTTTTGCAAGCTCACAATTGGCTCACCCATTCGTCCTGCTTCAAGGACAATAAGTTCATGATCCTCATATTTAGACATGTCTTTTGGTTTTATTAACAATTTTTCGTCAATCAGTGTTAATTTTTTCAGACGGATAGCCGTGCGCACAACATTTTCCACATCACTACCAGTCAGAACCACGCGTCTACCAGAAGCTGCTGCTGAGTCAAAAACCTGCTGAATTCGGACTAAGTTTGAAGCAACTGCTGCAATAATCACACGACCCTCTGCGTCACCAATAACTTGGTTCATCTCATCACCAACTTCAGTTTCACTAGCTGTTTGCACAACTGAAGTGGCGTTAGCAGATGCTGATAGTAAAGCAAGAACGCCTTCTTTACCAATCTCAGCTAGACGAGCTAGGTCTGTTTGGTAACCTTCACGCGCTGCCTGGTCGAATTTAAAATCACCTGTGTAGACAATATTTCCACGGTCGGTGCCGATAACTACTCCCAAGGTTTCTGGGATTGAGTGGGTAGTGCTAAAGAAAGAAACCAAACCATCACGGAATTCAATCTCTGTTTCACTATCAACAATATGAAAGTTGTTAAATTTTTTAGTAGCATTGTTACTTTTAACAAAGAGCTTGGCTAGTTCTATGGTTAACTCAGAACCAAAAACAGGAACAGGCACTTCTGCTAATAGGTAAGGCAAGGCTCCAATGGCATCGGCATGGCCGTGGCTTAAGAATACACCTTGTACCTTATCTTTATTTTCAATAAGGTAATCTAAATTTGGGATAACAAGATCCACTCCCAATTGCTCGTTCTCTGGGTATTTCAAGCCCGAATCTAAGATAAAAATCGAATTGTTTATTTCTACCAAGTAGAAGTTCTTTCCATATTCACGAACTCCCCCCAAGGCGATAATTTTTATATCACTCATGATACTCCTTTAAGATTATTTATTACAAACGGTCCTTACATGGTAAGTCGAATTACTGTTTTGTAGCTTTGCTACACTCCATAATAGTATACCATATTTTCATCTTTTTTTGCTATCTCCTATCTCAGAAGTGCCAACTATTCTCAAAAAAAGCCTTGAAAAATCAAGACTTCTCTTAGCTTCTTATTCAAAAAGTTGGTAGTAATCGGCGATACTGAGTTCTGCCTTAGCTTTTTGATCCAAATCCTTGATAATTTTACCATCTTTCATGACGATTAGCCGATTCCCATAAGTCAAGGCGTCTTCCATATGGTGGGTAATCATCAGAGCCGTTAAATGGTCCTCTCTGACAAAAGTATCGGTCAAGTTCATTAAAGACAAGCTGGTTTTGGGATCTAGGGCTGCTGTGTGTTCATCCAAGAGTAGCAAATCTGGACGCTTGAGTGTGGCCATGAGTAAGCTTAGTGCCTGACGCTGCCCCCCAGAAAGTAACCCTGTTGGTGTTTCAAGGTGAGTTTCCAAGCCGTTGCCAGTCTTAGCTAATAGTTCCAAGAAATAGCTACTTCTGGCCTGTAGGGAGCGTTTTATCAGGCGTCGTTTGTCCCCTCGTTTCTCGGCAATTAAGAGATTCTCTGCTACTGTCATTCTAGGTGCCGTCCCCATTTTCGGATCTTGGAAAACCCGTGCCAAATAGTTTGCCCGGCGCTCAGCTCCCATACGTGTCACATCATGTCCTAAGATTTTAATTTGCCCTTTGCTCAAAAGCAAGGTTCCCGCAATCACGTTAAAAAGGGTTGACTTACCCGCACCATTTCCCCCTAAAACAGTGATGAAATCATGCTCATAAATAGTCAAATTAACATTATCTAGAATGGTCTTATGATCATCAAAACCATTATTAACGGTTAGGGAAGCGTCAATTAATTCAATAATTTTTGTCATCGTGATACTTTTACCCCCTTAAAGAATCGCTTACGCAGCACTGGCATCGTCAAACAAAGAGCAAGCACAAGTGCACTGAAAAGTTTCAAATAATTGGTATTAAACCCTAAAGCAATCACCGCTGAAATCAGAAATTGATACAGGACAGAACCAACTAGAATAGCAATCAGACGCTCCAAGAGAGTCAGATTAATTGAGTATAAAACTTCTCCGATAATGATACTAGCAAGACCAATAACAATGACTCCTATTCCCTTAGAAACATCAGCGTAGCCGTCTTGCTGACTAACAAGTGCTCCTGATAAACCAATTAGAGCATTTGAAAGGACCAAACCCATTAACTCCATACGATCGGTATTAATTCCAAAACTTTTAGCCATATCACGATTATCTCCCGTTGCGATATAAGCCTGTCCTAAATCAGTATAGAGGAAATAAATCAAGAGAAATATAATGAGAGAAACTGCTAAACAGCCCATGATTAATTGGTTAACGTTGGGTGCAAATGGCAAATAATCTTGGATACGCTTGATCTCTTGGAGTCCCAAATTAGCCCTCCCCATAACCATTAACATAATTGAATTGCAAGACGTCATAACTAGAATCCCTGCTAAAATGGTGGGTATCTTACCTTTTGTATATAAAAGTCCCGTTATAAAGCCCGCTACTCCACCAGCAACCATTCCCATAAAGGTGGCTAAAAAAGGGTTCAATCCCATATTCATAGCAGTTACCGTTACTGCACCACCAAGAGGAAAGGATCCTTCAGTGGTCATATCAGGAAAGTTTAAAATTCTAAAAGTGAGGTATATCCCGAGGCCTAAAATCCCCCATAATAAACCTTGTGAAACAGATGAAATAATCATTGATGCCTCCTATTTCTTACCAAGAATATCAGCAGTCTTTGCTAAGCTTTCAGGGATCTTTATTCCCAATCGGTCAGCTACTCTTAGATTGATGACTGCTTTTCCATTATCTACAATTTTGACCGGAACCTGACTGACTTCCTTGCCAGCCACTAGAGCCTTGATTTGCTTTGCGGTCTCTACTCCTAGTTGGTATTGATTTTGTGAAACTGAGGCGATACTGCCAGCCTCTACCATGGTATCCACACTAGAGTAGACTGGTATTTTCGCAGTATTGCTAGCGCTAATAACGGCCGAAAAAGCAGAAGCAATGGTATTGTCTTGAGGTAAAAAGATAGCATCAACTTTTCCAGTTATAATTGACATGGTTGAAGGAACTTCATTAGTTGACGGAACAGCATAGGGAAAAACCTGATAGCCTGCCGATTTAGCATAAGCGGTAAAGTCTCTTACCTGTGAAAGGGAGTTATCTTCATTACTAGCATATAAAACAGCAATTCTTTTAACTTCTGGTGTCAGCTCTTTAATGAGTGTAACCGTTTGTTTCAAGGGGACGCGGTTAGATAAACCTGTAACATTAGCCTCTGGCTTATCCAAATTCTTGACTAATTTGGCACCTACAGGGTCTGTAACTGCAGACATAATCACTGGTACCTCTTTTGTAGCAGCTGCTAGTCCTTGAGCAGCTGGCGTTGCAATACCGACTAGGATATCACTGCCCTTAGTTAATAACTGATGGCTCATCGTTTGGATTTTACTCTGATCCCCTTCGGCGTTCATAAGTGTGACCTTAATTTTTTTACCAGATACTGGTTGTCTGTGCAACTCGTCTTCGATTCCTTGTTCAATTTGGTTCAAAGCTTCGTGCGTTACCAGCTGCAAGATGCCCACCTTGATTAAACTTTTGTCTTCAAACGTCCTTTGGTGGTTGCCCTTGTCCAAAACCAGCGATCCCAAAACCATGATCACGATGATGATCAAACTTACTATTAACCGTTTACTTTTCATCTTCTGTCTCCTACTTCTTTTACACCATTTTGCCAAAAGAAAAAGCACTCAGTAAATTATCTTACTAGCGCCTCAGTAATTTTGTTATCAGCGCATAGATAGCTTTTTAGAAGTGCTCTAAAAGTCGTATCTATGCCAAATCCATAAACACAACTTTATCTATGCCAGCTTTGCCATTTTGTCATAAGGATATGGTTGTTCATCATGGATTTTCCTTTCTCGCTTTTTTATCATTATAGCTTAAATTCAAAAAATTGCAAGGTAAAATAGTCAATTCTTTTTCTGCGGACTTTCTGATATGGTATAATGGAGAGATTAGAAGACGGAAGGGGAGAAAACATGTCATTTGACGGCTTTTTCTTACATCACTTAAGTAAAGAACTTTCTGAAAAACTGCTTTTTGGTAGAATCCAAAAAGTGAATCAGCCTTACGAAAGAGAATTAGTATTATCTATACGTAATCATCGACAAAATTTTAAATTACTACTATCAGCTCATCCTGTTTTTGGGCGCATTCAAATCACCCATAGTGAGTTTCTAAATCCAGCTGTTCCAAACACTTTTACTATGATGATGCGAAAATACTTGCAAGGGGCGGTGATTGAGTCCTTTAAACAAATTGAAAACGACCGGATTATTGAAATAGGTGTCTCTAATAAAAACGAAATTGGAGATGCTGTCAAGACAACTCTGGTTATCGAAATCATGGGCAAACACAGTAATATTATTTTAATTGATCGCAATCAAGATAAAATTATCGAGTCTATCAAACACGTTGGCTTCTCGCAAAATTCTTACCGGACCATTTTACCGGGTTCTGCTTACCGAGAACCTCCTAAAAGCCGAGGCTACAATCCCTATAAGATTTCTGATGAAAAACTCTTTGAAATTTTACAAACACAGAGGCTCGATGCCAAAAACCTGCAAGAACTCTTTCAAGGACTTGGTCGCGACAGTGCCCAAGAATTGGCAAGGCAAGTTGATAGTGACCAAAAACTTAAGGCTTTCCGACAATTCTTCACAGAGAAAACGCGTCCTAGCTTAACAGCAAAATCGTTCGCAGCTATAAGTTTTTCAGATAGTCATACTTACTTTGAAGATTTATCTAGCCTGCTAGACCATTATTACCTAGATAAGGCCGAACGCGACCGCGTTAGCCAGCAGGCTAGCGATTTGATTCATCGTGTCCAAAACGAATTAGACAAGAACATCAAAAAACTAGCTAAACAAGAAGCCGAACTTGCTGCCACAGAGAATGCAGAAGATTTTCGCCAAAAAGGGGAACTCTTAACAACTTATTTAAGTCAAGTTCCCAACAACAAAAGTTCTGTTAGACTTGAAAACTACTATACAGGACAAGATATTGATATCGCATTGGATTTGAGTCTGACCCCTAACCAAAATGCACAACGTTATTTCAAGAAATACCAAAAACTAAAAGAAGCCGTTAAGCATTTATCAGGTCTCATTTCTGAAACAAAGCAGAGCATTGCCTACTTTGAAAGCGTTGACTACAATCTTTCACAGGCTAATCGTGATGAGATTGAAGACATTCGAGAAGAATTAATTGAAGCAGGTTTCATGAAGCGTCGCTCCACTGATAAGCGGCACAAGCGCAAGAAACCAGAACAATACCTAGCTAGTGACGGGCAAACCATTATATTAGTTGGTCGCAATAATTTGCAAAATGAGGAATTGTCCTTCAAAATGGCTAAAAAAGGAGAACTGTGGTTCCACGCCAAGGATATTCCAGGAAGTCATGTTATTATTAAAGATAATCTTGACCCAAGTGATCAAGTCAAAACAGATGCTGCTGAGTTAGCAGCCTACTTCTCCAAAGGGCGACTATCTAATCTCGTTCAAGTAGATATGATTGAAGCCAAAAAATTACATAAACCAAGTGGCGCCAAACCTGGTTTTGTGACTTATACAGGTCAGAGGACTTTGCGAGTTACCCCTGAAAAGGACAAGATTGAAGCCATGAAAATCACATAAAAACTGAGCCTAATGCTCCTTACAAGTTACTAGCTTGACTAGCTACCTTATAAGGATCACATTAGACTCAGTCTTTTTTATTCTGATTGATCGATATCTTTTCTTAATTGTTCAATATCAAAGTTAGCGTCTCTAAAAGCTTGGTTATTAGCAGGAAAATCCTGTAATAAGCCAGCAATTTGGCCAATTTCAGCTTGACCATTGACTATTTGAAAATCTAAGACGTGACCACCGAACTGTTTATCGTCAGATAAGAAATGCAAATGATAGCCAGCAACACTAAGGCCATGAAAGAGTTCCGGCGTCCAAAAACCGAGTAAGGTTCCGTAAACATCTTCTTTTGTAAACTCTGGCTGTGATTGAGCAATTTCAGCAAAAGATTTACCCAAAGGTGATTTGGGAATCATTCGAACATGCATGTCTTTAAAGTGCCCTTTAATTTTGAGTGAGTGAAATAAATTGCGACTGATAAATTGAGCTTCCAATTTTTCTTTCAAAGCAGTAGCGGATAAGACTTGGTCAATAGAAAAGTTTTGCACTGGCTGGTGTTTGACTACTGCTGCATAGGGCACTGTTTCTTGTCCCTCTAGCGCCACAACCTCTGCCTTAGCACCAGTTCCTATGGCTTGATAGGCTTTGCCATCTAGAATAATCAATTCTCCATCAATCTGATCTAATGTTCCAATCCCAAGATCCCCATGTTCGAGTAACTGTTTCAAGGGCATAGTACCTTGATAGAGGCCCGCCATCAGCGCTGCTAAACTATTGTGTTGAAAAAGTATTGTTTGTGTCATAAAATCACCTTCTTAGTAAAACTCATCTGGTAAGATAGTTTCGCCTAAGCGACCATTATCCTTATAATCAATTGGGATATCTATAAGCACTGGGCCATGTTCTGATTCTTTGATGGCTTGCGCTAATCTTTCATTGAATTCTTGCTTGCTATCAACTCGGTAGCCCTTGGCACCAAAAGCTTCTGCATATTTGACAAAATCGACATTACCTAGTTGAACACCTGCTGAGCGACCGTATTTCATCTCTTCTTGGAATTCTACCATATTGTAACGACCATCATTCCAAATAATGTGTACAATTGGTAATTTCAAACGCACTGCTACTTCTAACTCTTGGGCTGAGAAGAGAAAACCACCATCTCCTGATACTGAAATAACCGTTTTATTAGGGCGTACCAATGCTGCTGCGATAGCCCATGGAAGGGCTACACCTAAGGTTTGCATCCCATTTGAAAAAAGTAAATGGCGAGCTTCATAAGACTTGAAGTAGCGAGCCATCCAAATATAATGACTACCGACGTCAACAGTGACAGTCATCTCATCGTTGATTTGTTCTTGTAAGATATCCATAACATCAAGTGGGTGGATTAAGCCCTCTTTAGACCGACGATCAAACTTAAGATCACCATCTAAATTTTTCTTAAGATTTTGCAAGTATTCAACAGAACCTTGGGGCAGAGCATAACCATTGACAGCTGGTAATAGAAGATCCATAGTCTCGGCAATATCACCAATCAACTCACGTTCTGGTTGGAAATAAGTATCAATCTCTGCTTGAAGGACATCGATGACAATCACACGCGCCGAAATTTCAGCATTCCAGTTACGGGCTTCATATTCAATCGGGTCATAACCCACAGCAATAACCAAATCCGACTTCTTCAAAAGCATGTCGCCAGGTTGATTTCGGAATAGGCCCACACGACCAAAGAAGGTTTCTTCTTCAAGCTCTCGTGAGACGATTCCTGCCCCTTGAAAAGTTTCCACAACTGGTAATTTAACAGAATCTAAGAGACGACGGATAGAAGCTGTTACTTTCTCGTCTGAGGCTCCATTTCCTAAAAGTAGAACTGGTAAAACAGCATTACGGATGGCTTGCGCTAGGTAATTAATGTCTTCCACTGAAGCAGAACCTAGTTTTGGAGCTGTTAAAGGCTTGATGGCTTTAACTTTAACAGGGCTATCTGTCACATCTTGAGGAATAGAAATAAAGCTAGCGCCTGGTTTTCCTGATTTGGCCTTACGATAGGCATTAGCAATGGTTTCTGATAAAGTATTAGCATCATGAACTTCTGCAGAGTATTTTGTGATGGGTTCTAGCAGCGCCACATTGTTCATGGATTGATGAGATCTCTTCAGGAGATCACTACGTTTAACTTGACCACCAATTGCTAGCACAGGATCACCTTCTGAGGTCGCAGTGACTAAACCAGTTGCTAGGTTGGAAATACCTGGTCCACTCGTTGCAATGACCACCCCTGGTTTTCCAGTAATCCTACCAATAGCTTGGGCCATAAAGGTGGCATTCTGCTCATGCCGTGACACTATTAATTGGGGGCCTTTATCTTCTAGAGTATCGAAAATACGGTCAATCTTTGCACCAGGAATACCAAATACATACTGGACGTCATGATTAATGAGGCTGTCAACAACTAAATCAGCCCCATAATTTTCTTTTATATCTGCCATAATTATCACTCCTCTATTTCACAATATAAAGCCATTATAGCACTTGATCATGTAAAGGTCTTAAAATTAACATGTGATTTTCACATTTTCTGAAAATAATTAATTCTCTTAGAGTAATTCTTCTAAAAATTGTTGCATATTGATATCATCTGGAACCAAAGTTAAATAAGATTGGCTAACAGCTTTAGCTTTTTCTAATAGAGCAAAGTCACGTAATATATAAGCATAATCTAGTAAAAATTCCGGATTATCTTTGAGGTCATCTGCTAACTCTTGATAGAGATTTAGTGCTTTTTCTTCTTGATCAAGAGCTTGATAGGCTTTAGCTAGATTCCATTTGGTTAAGATATTATCCGTATCCTCTATGCCTAGAGCAACCACATCTTGATAACGCTCACTATCTAAGTAGAGTGTCGATAAGCGCATAATCACTTCTTCTGGATTATCCGTGATTGTTTTAGCTTCCAACAAATACTCTTCTGCTAACTGATGGTCATGCGTTTCAAAGGCTAATTGTGATGCTAATAGCAATAGTTGGCTATCAAAGGCATTTTTTCGGAGTGCTTGTTGCACTAATCTCAATGCTTCTACTGTTTTATGTTCCTTATGTAGACTTTGAGCATAGCCATATTCATAGCCCTCAAAATCTGGATTCATAGTTTCCAGCTGTTTAAAGTATAAATTAGCCTTTTGATAGTCATCTTGGTCATAGAGGATAGTTGCTAGTTCATAGACTGTTTCGTCATCATAGGCTATTTGAACAGCTTTCTCTAAAAATTCAATAGCCGCCTCAAATTTACCAAGTCCAGCATAGGCTCTTCCAATTCGTTGGTAAGTTGAGACACCCGTACTTTCTAAAATTTCTCGATTGTCTAAAAGTGCATAGTGGTTAATAGCTGTTTGAAATTGACCCAAGTCTAATTCCAATTCCGCTAAGCCAAAACTTATCAGAGGATCATCACTTAAAGCTTGAGCTTCTAGGAGCTTTTCATGGGCAACATCTGTTAAACCTTCCATATCATATAAATCAGCCATAATCAGTAGAGCATGAAGATAATCTGGACTTTCAGGTGAGATCCTATCCAAATATAAGAAAGCTCCTTCAATATCGTTGTCTTCTGCGACAATTTGTGCCAGATTTAAGTTCACCTCAGGGTACTTGTCTTCAAGTTGCTGATAAAGTTTTTTGGCATGTGGTAGAAAGCCGATACTTTCCAAGTAAGCGCCTAAGGCCAATAAACTGTCATCATCATCACTTGCTAAAGCTTTCTTAAAATATTTCTCCGCATGCTCCAAGTCCTGTTGCTCAATTGAAGCAATCATTTTCTCACTGTTTAACACGTTCGTCTTTCTCCTCAACAATAATCTTGTTATCTATGTAAAGATTACTTACTGACTTATACCAATCAAAAAGTTCTTTAACGATAACTTTTAGCGAAGCATAAATTGGAATAATCAAGAAGACGCCCCAAACTCCAAACATAGCTCCTGAGGTCAAGAGCAAGAACATAATAGTAATTGGGTGAATGCTCAACTTATTACCCAAAACTAGTGGGGTTACAAAGCGTCCTTCAATGGTTTGTTCAATCGTAAAGATTAAAAGTACTTTTACCAACATCAGCGGACCTTGAACTAAAGCCATGATAACAACAGGCACCATAGCTAGAAAGCTACCTAAATAAGGTACCATATTTAGAATTCCAGCAACAATGGCAAAGGTAATGGAATATTTCAATCCAACAAGACTAAACATAATAGCAAACATAAAACCAACAATTATGGCAACTGTTACTTGGCCCTGAACATAACCTGCTAATTGTTTATTGATATCTCCAAGAACACGTGAAATAGGAACTCTTAGTTTAGTTGGCAAAACATTCACTAAACCATCTTTCATTTTGCCACTGTCTCTTAAGAAATAGAAAATAATAAAGGGGGAAATGATAATTGAAACGGTAATTCTTGCGATAGCACTAGCAAACGACCCCGCCCACTCAAAAGCATTTTTTGAGAAAGTCTCAGCGTAGTCAATAGCTTTTTTACTAATATTAGTTACCATGTCTTGCAACTCGGTACGATAGCTAACTAACCAGTCATTTTCCAAAAGTTTATTGGTCTCTTTATTAACTGTACCGATATATTTAGGAAGGTCAGCAATAAAGGTTGTGATCTGGTTACCAATCATTGGAATTAAACTTGCAAAAGCCCAGATAAGTAGGCATAGGATTAGAGTAAAGACAATAATGATTGACGTTGTCCGACTTGGTCCTAAGTTTTCAATACCATCAACCAAAGGCTTGGTTAAGTAATACAAAATAGTTGAAATCACTAATGGTAACATTAAAATGGTTAGGAAAGAGCCAAGCGAGACAAATAAAAATGAGATTTTAGTAAAAATAAAGATGATTGCAAAAATCAAGAGTAAGACAAAAAGGCTCACTACTGCTTTATTGTTTAAAATCCACTTATAAAACCAGCTATTTTCAATTGGGTTATCTGTTTTTTTTATCATTAAATTATTTTTCCTCTCGATTGTGATTAAATTTTAAAGAAGGATCATAAAAGTGAACTTCTTTATCTAATAACTGGTAATCATCACCATATCTAAATTTGGCCGAGAAAAAGGGACGATCTTCTAAAATCCATTTAAAAATATCGTAGTCACCTTCCCAAGTCGGCTTAGATAGAACTTGATCATAGGGCACCCATTCTAAGGTTCCTTCACGAGACTCTTGGTCTGAAATCAGCTGTCCACTAAAAGCAGTTACCTTAAAAACATAGGTATACCAATCATGACCAGGTGTAAAATTAGGAAATGTGATCACGCCTTTAAAAGCCATCTCCTCAACCTTTAAATGGGTCTCTTCATAGATCTCTCTGATAGCACACTGATCTGGGCTTTCACCAGGCTCAAGCTTTCCACCAACAGAAATCCATTTCCCTTCATGAACATCATTTTCCTTTTTATTGCGATGTAATAACAAAAGTGATTTACCATCGTCAATATAACATATCGTCGCTAATTTAGTCATTGTAACATCCTTTTTTTCTTTGTTACTATTATACCAATATCAATAAAATATGCTATCATTAAATGACTTGGAGGATAAAAATGAAAACAGAAGTTTATTTTGGCACTTATACTCAAAACCAAGCTAAAGGCATCTATAAGGCACAGTTTGATCCAAAAACGGGTAGCTTGTCAGATCTTGATAATATTATCCAGACACAATCCCCTACCTACTTGGCTTTATCCGAAAAAGGGATACTTTATAGTATTGTCAAAGATGGAAATAAGGGTGGTATTGCAGCCTTTAATCCAACTGGTCAGCTGATTAATCAGCTTGTTTCAGAAGGGGCTCCTCTCTGTCATATTGCTATTGATGAACGCAGACAACTAGTTTATGGTGCCAACTATCATAAAGGGGAAATCAGTGTTTATCATATTCAAAAAAATGGCGGCCTACAAGTTGCCGACTTAGTCACTCTAGAAGGTTCTGGCCCCCACCCTAATCAAAAGACCTCTCATGCTCATTATGTTGGCTTAAGCCCAGACCATTATCTTATGACTTGCGACTTGGGTGCCGACAAGATTAGAAGCTATGCTATTTCTCAAAAGGGACGTTTGGAACCAATCACAGAATACCACTCCCGCCCTGGCTCAGGTAGTCGCCACTTGGTTTTCCATCCCAACGAAAAAATTGCTTACTTACTCTGTGAACTGAGTTCAACTGTGGAGGTACTCATTTACAACGGTTGTGGTTATTTTGAACGACTCCAGACTATCAGAACCTTGCCTGAAAGCTACGATGGCTTTAATGCAACAGCTGCTATTCGCATCTCAGCCGATGGTCGTTTCTTATATGCAAGCAACCGAGGCCATGATTCAATCGCTTGTTTCAAGATTGCAAAAGATGCTCAGTTGAGTTTGCTTGATATCGTTCCCTGTCATGGTAAAACGCCTAGAGATTTCAATCTTAGTCCTGATCAGGATTATCTCCTTGTAGGGTATCAAGATAGCAACCATGTGAACGTCTTTAGACGTGATCAACAAACTGGTCAACTAAATCTAGTGGACGAGAGTTTTTACCTGCCTGAAGCAGTCTGTGTTTTATTTGCCTAATTAAACTCACAATCTTTGCTTATTGGACCACAATATGGTTAAATACTGTAAACATTATAAAAGAGGTAGAAACATGAAGCCACAAGAACTTTTTGACCAAGTTAAAGAATTGATTGCCAAAAAAGATTTGGCCAGTGCCAAAGATTTCATTACTGAAAACAAAGATGCTCTAGGTAGCTATTTTGAAGAAGCAAAAGGCCTGCTTGAAGGCTCCAAAGGTGTCAATGATCTCTTTCACAATATCAAAGGATTATTTAAGAAATAAAATTAGAGTGATATTATTAAGAATATCACTCTAATTTTATTTTTTTAACTAGCCAATGACAGGTCTAGAAGTATCTTGGTGTATAGATTTGATCAACCATGTTCTTTAATAATGTAAACAGGCCGTTTTTTGGTTTCTAGGAAAATTTTAGCAACATACTTGCCTAAGATACCTAAGCACAGTAATTGAAGACCACCAATAAATAGAATAACAACAATAATACTTGCCCAACCGTTTACACTGCCACCAACTGTAAGTTTTCGGATAATAACAAAAATAATGCCAATAATTGATAGGATAAAAGATAAAATACCACTATAGGTTGCTATACTAAGCAAAGCTTCTGAAAAATTAATAAAGCCTTCCATTGAGTACTTGACCAGCTGCCAAAAATTCCAAGAGGTTTCACCGGCAACTCTTTCTCTATTTTCGAAAGAGATATAATAGGTATTATAGCCCACCCATGCAAAAATTCCCTTTGAAAAGCGATTGACCTCTCCCATCTCAAGAATGCTGTCAACTACTTGTCTTGTCATTAAACGAAAATCTCTTGCTCCATCAACAATCTTTGTATCAGAAACAGAATTGATAATTTTATAAAACATTTTTGCAAAAAATGTCCTTATTGGTGGTTCACCTTCTCGATCCTTTCGGCGTGTCCCAACAATATCATAACCCTCTTGTATTTTTTTATACATGTCTATTAGCAATTCTGGTGGATCCTGTAAGTCAGCGTCCATGACCGCGACATAGTCACCTTGCGCATGTTCTAGACCTGCTAACAAAGCACTTTCTTTGCCAAAATTGCGAGAAAAAGAGAGATAGTGAACGTTACTTATTTTTGAAGAAATGTCTCTTAAAACCTCTAAAGTTTTATCCTTTGAACCATCATTTACAAAAATATACTCAAAATCAAGATAATTTGATAACTGAAACTCAAATTTCTGAGTTTCTTTCAAAAATAACCTAATGGATTCTTCTTCATTATAACAAGGAATTATAAGAGATAATAATTGTCTTTTATTTTGCATACTAATCCTATCTATGGCAATCTAGTCACTGGAGCGATAATTCTTTATTTGTTTTTTTAAAAATATAAAAATTAAAACAATTATCCAAGATATTGTTTCTAAAATAAACCCAATTTTTTGCAACTTTGTTTTCTTATAAGTTACTTCAACATGTCCACTTCTATTTACTTCTAAAACTGCCCTACCGTTCTCTAAAACTTTTTGCTTAACTTTTGGCCTATGCTCTAATTGTCTTGATATAATTTCTTTATTTGTTAATGTCATCTGGTCAAGCTTTGGCTGACTTCCAGTCGCACCATCAGTATAGTCTGCAACTAGGCCTTTGTACCAAATTCTAGGCAAAACAATACGAGTCTTAGAATGACCGACTTTAAAATCAAATGATAATTTATTATATCCCTCTTTCACATTTGAAAGAGTGTAAGATTTGGTCTTTTTCGGAAAATCCAAGAGAAAATTTCTGTTATTTGCTTCCTTATAGTTAATATCGATTGTCAAATATTCCATCCCAGAAAAGCCATTCAACTCTTTACTACCATAATAAAGCGACTTCATTTTTTGTTCAAGTCTATTGCTAAATGCCTTTGAATCAGTTTGGTTTCTAAAAATTACAATCGAGGAAAAAAGAGAGAGAGCAATTACAAAGGAATAAAATGCTTTTTTTGTCGACTTTTCTTCTATGACAAATGCGAGAACTATTAAACTAGGTATAAAGGTTATAATTCTTGTAGGCCATTGTAGTATCCCTAAAATGGTGTACTTTAATTCATTCCATGGTAAGACACTAGACGAGAAAATAAGTAAAATTAATGCTAGCAAGAATAGTTTTTTACTTGTATTGGAAATATTTTTCCATTCTAGCAGGATAGAGATGGCTAAAAAAGATATAAAAATAATTAATGGAGATGCTACTGCAATTGTTGTCGCTGATGTAGTTGTATTAAATAATGACTCAATAACTTCGTAAAAACTTTTTGAATTTCCACTCATTCCCATGAAAGGTCTTGTCGTCCAATTTGCAAAGAAAACTTGAGACCTGGATTGTTCGATGAATTGAAAAATAAAACCAATACTTAACATTAGAGCAACTATTATAGATTTTATAAATTCAACTATTGAATGTATTGTTATTTTATCAAAGAAAATAATTAAAAAAGCTACTACATTTAATGCTAAAATAACAGTGGAAATAATATGAGTTTGAACTAATAATGCAACTACAATCCCTAATAACAAACCTGCTTTTTTCTTTTCAAAAAGGATTAAATACAAGGCCAGTAGTAAGAAAGGAATTAATGCTGTACTTGCTATCATCCCATAGCCGAAATTACAATAAACTAATGGGTTTAACATAGCTACTAAAAGTGTAAAAAGTGAATTGTTATTAATCTTCCTAAAAAAATAATATGAGCCCGAACTTCCTACAAAACTAATAATAAATGCATAAAGAGCGACAGATAGTTTTATCGATTTTGTAAATATAAATAATACGGACGAAGGGTAAAGCAACCATTGACCGTAAAACATAGGCGTAGCATAACCAATCCCATTTCCAAACAGATAATTTAAGTTTGGTAGAAAATCAAAATTTCTAATTGACTGTGCTAATCCAACAATTCTAGCCATATGAAATTCGATATCCGAATCTGCTCTATTAATAACATTGTGCGATAGAAATACTAATACTAAACAATAGAAAAATAGTATTAGATAAGGTCTAATACCATTTAAGTTGAAGTTCCACTTTAATTTTTTGCTAATATTTAACTTGTCCAATTTATTATCTCAGTTCCATAAAATTAAGAAATAACTTCTTGAGTTTTTGCATATTTAGCTTCAACTTCTGCTTTTTCTGCTTTCCACCAGTTTTCATGCTCTGCATACCAATTGATGGTTTCTTCTAATCCTTTTTCAAAGTTAGTAAACTCTGGTGTCCAACCTAACTCTTGACGGAGTTTGCTTGAATCAATAGCATAACGTAAATCATGCCCAGCACGGTCAGTGACATGGTCATAGGCATCTTTTGGTTGGCCCATTTTTTCTAGAATCAATTCTAACACTTCTTTATTATTCTTCTCACCGTCTGCCCCAATTAAATAGGTTTCACCAATACGGCCTTTGGTTAGGATAGCCCAAACTCCAGTGGAATGATCATTAGTATGAATCCAGTCTCTGACATTTTTTCCTTCACCATAAAGTTTTGGTTTTATTCCTGATAAGATATTGGTAATCTGACGAGGAATAAATTTCTCAATATGTTGGTAAGGCCCATAATTGTTAGAACAGTTTGAAATAGTTGCCTTAACCCCAAATGAACGCACCCAAGCTTTAACAATTAAATCAGATGCTGCTTTTGTTGATGAATAAGGTGAGGAAGGATTATACTTAGTTTCAGCAGTAAACTTTTCACCCTCTCCTTCACCGTGGCCTGGCAAATCTTCACGTAACGGAAGATCTCCATAAACTTCATCCGTGGACACATGATGAAAACGAATGCCATACTTACGAGCAGCTTCCAATAAGGTGTATGTTCCAATAAAATTAGTGTGAATAAAAGGGCTAGGATCGTTCAAGGAATTATCATTATGACTTTCAGCAGCATAGTGAACAATGGCATCTGCTTTAGCAGCTAATTGGTCCACTAAAGCTGCATCAGCAATATCACCAACGACTAGTTCAACACGATCACCTAAAATAGCTTCAATATTAGCCCTATTACCAGCATAAGTAAGTTTATCTAAAACTGTGACATGAACATCTGGATGATTGTTATAAACATAGTGTACAAAGTTTGAACCGATGAAGCCTGCTCCACCAGTCACGATGATGTTTTTGTATTCTGACATGAATCTTCTTTCTCCTAACTTTAGAGTCCGCCTCTAAAACACTTTTATGATAAGTCTTCTTTCTGCAATGGTTTAACATCTTTTAAATAAGGATGGTTTTTATCAGCATCTGATACTTCAGCTGCCTCTAAATTCTCCCATTGAATGCCTAGACTTGGATCTGCATAGTTCACAAAGGCATATTTTGGTTTTAATTCTAATGCCCAATAGTCATTTACCAAATAGCTGTACGAAACTGTTTCGGATAAAACTTGGAAACCATTGGCCACACCACGCGGAACAAAGATTCCTTTTGATGCATCAATAATCGTTTGATACACATGACCAAAAGAGTCACCTTGGCGTAAATCAACCCAAGTTCCCAAAACCTTACCTTGGTCAGCTACCGAAATGTATTTATCCCAAGGTTCAGCATGCAAGCCACGAAGGACGTTTTTCCGAGAAAAAGATACATTGTTTTGTAGTTTACCTTCTGTAAAAAAGCTTTCAGGAAAGCCTAGGGGAATCATTTTTTCTTTTTGGAAGTTTTCCTTAAACCACCCACGGTTATCACCACGAACCGGAATATCGAATTCTAATAAGCCTGGAATTGCTTCAATAGGGTGACAAGCTAATTCTTTATCAAAAAACTGTTCTGACATTAAGCTTCTCCAATCAAACGTAAAAGGTATTGACCATACTCGTTTTTCTTCAATGCTTGTGCTAAGTTATGCACATCTTCTTTGCTGATATAGCCCATACGGTAGGCAATTTCTTCAAGGTTGGCAACTTGAGCATTTTGCAACCGTTGAACTGTTTCAATGTATTGAGATGCTTCAAGTAAGCTTTCGTGAGTACCTGTATCTAACCAAGCAAAACCACGTCCCATCAGCTCAACTGATAAGTCTCCACGGTCTAAATAGGCTTTATTAACATCTGTGATCTCTAACTCACCACGAGGACTTGGCTTAATATTTTTCGCAATTTCAACAACATCATTATCATAGAAATAAAGACCAGTTACTGCATAATTTGATTTTGGTACTTCAGGTTTTTCTTCAATTGACACGGCATTCATCTCTTGATCAAATTCAACCACTCCAAAACGCTCAGGGTCTTTAACTTGATAACCAAAAACAGTCGCTCCTTTTTCTTTTGCGGCAGCCTTTTGTAACATTTTTGTAAGGCCATTGCCATGGTAAATGTTATCACCTAAAATGAGAGCCACGTGATCGTCACCAATGAAGTCTTCACCAATGATAAAGGCTTGAGCAAGACCATCAGGACTTGGTTGCTCAGCATAAGACAATGAAATGCCAAATTCACTACCATCTCCTAACAAATCCTCAAACCGTGGTAAATCTTGGGGTGTTGAAATAATGAGGATCTCCTTAATCCCCGCCAACATCAAAGTTGACAGCGGATAATAAATCATCGGTTTATCGTAAATAGGCATCAATTGCTTTGATGCGGCACGTGTTAATGGGTAAAGGCGAGTCCCAGACCCACCAGCAAGAATAATACCTTTCATGCTAATCTCCTATTTCTTATAGTCTCTAACATTCTATCATTTTTTAAGATTGATGTCACATTTTACTGTATTTTACATAGTTTTGGATAGGATAATTGGTAATATCCAGTATCTTTTCGTCTTGCAATAGCAAAGCTACAAGTTCGCGTCCAATCAAGGGACCTACTGTTAGCCCAGAAGAACCTAGCCCACTAGCTGCAAAGGCCCCCTTCATACCAGGTACTTCTCCGAAAAAGGGTAAAAAATCACTAGAATAGGCCCGCGTGCCAACCCTTACTGTTTGGCGTAAAGACCTGTCTAATTCTGGATAGTAATGTTGAGCTGATTCTTCTAGAGCCATCAAAACATCCTCATCAACGGAGAGATCAAAAGCTTGATCATTTTCATGACTGGCACCGAGGGCTAAATGCCCATCTAAAAAAGGAATTAGATCGATTTCTCCTTCTGGCATGACCACTGGTAGTTGATCAGTAGCTAGATCCCTTAGTTGGTAATCGATTAGTTGCCCTTTTTGTGGACGAATATCAACTTGATAACCTAACGGTTCAAGTATCTGCCCTAACCAAGCACCAGTACAGAGAAAAATATGATCAAAAGTTTGCTTTTGAATACTAAAAGTATCCCCTTTTTTTATGAGAGAAACCTTGCCAGTCACCAGCTGATAAGGAGTAGCCATTAAGAGAGTCTGGCAAAGTTTGGCACCGTCAACCCGCGCACCTCCTTCAGCAAAAAGGAGGCGCTGAAATCCTTCTAGCCCAGGAAACTCTTTGGCAACCGCTCCTTTATCAAGAATCCTTACATCACCAATTAAAGGAGCTTCTTGTCGGCGACTCTCGGCTAAAGCTTTTAATTCTTCTAACTTACTGTTGTCTTTTTTGAGAAGATAAACACCATTTTTTTGATAAAAGCTGGGCCTTATCCCTTCTTCTGCTAAATCTCGTATCAGCGTTTGATAAAAACTTGCTCCATTGCTGGCAAGTTGATACCAAGCCTTGTTTCGTCTTTTGGAAAACCACGGACAAATAATGCCAGCTGCTGCTTTGGTTGCTTGCCCATGCCCATCATCAAAAATAGTGACATCTGTAATGCCACTTCTGTGTAAATAATAAGCTACAGTGGAGCCGACAATCCCTGCTCCGATAATTGCTACTTTCATAGTAACCTTTCTAGCCTAAAGCTACATCTAAAATCATCATCAATACAAAACCGAGCATCAAGCCCATAGTGGCGATATCAGTGTTACCATTTGTCTGTGACTCAGGAATCAATTCTTCAACAACCACAAAAAGCATTGCTCCAGCTGCAAACGACAGAGCATAAGGCAAGGCAGGCATCATAATAATGACTAATGCAGCACCTAAAATTGCCCCAATCGGCTCAACAATAGCTGACATTGCTCCCCAGTAAAAAGCGTTGAGACGACTCTTACCATCTGCACGGATAGGAATTGATAACGCTGCTCCTTCCGGAACATTTTGAAGACCTATACCAATTGCTAAACTTAAAGCACCCAAAAGGGCTAGTTTAGAAGCCCCAGTATGTTCCAAAGACCCAAAAGTGACACCAATTGCTAAACCTTCGGGAATATTGTGGATGGTAATGGCTAAAAATAAAAGGGCTGTCTTTGATAACCTTTTCTCAGGCTTCAATCCTTCCATTTCAGACATATTTTTATCCAAATGTAAATGAGGAACAATAGCATCAATACTTCTAATAAAGAGAGCTCCTACCAAGAAACCAATAGCAGCTGGTAGCCAAGACCATTGTCCATAATCAGATTTAGCATATTCAATAGATGGTGCTAACAAGGACCAAAATGAAGCTGCTATCATAACTCCAGCCGCAAAACCCATCATCACATCCAAAAGTTTTCTGCTAATCCGTTTAAAAAAGAAAACAATAGCAGCTCCTAAGATAGTACAGCCCCAGGTAAAGAGACCTGCTAAAAACGCTAGGAAAACTGGGTTTTGGTTAATTAACCAATTCATAGAAAACCTCACCTTTATAAATGACTAAATGGGTTGGTTGAGACTTGACTAGCTAAAATCTTTAGTGGCCAATTTTCATCAAGCTGCCATTCTGTCAGTTTTTCAACTATCTTCTCAATAAACAAGACTTCAATATGATGACCAGGATCAAGGGCCAATAACCCCTCAGTTAGCATTTCCTGAGCGGTGTGGTAATAAATATCTCCTGTTATGTAAAGATCAGCATGCTTTTTAATAGCATCTTGATAAAAATCATCCCCAGAACCTCCACAAATGGCCACACGTTTAATGAGCGGATTATCCTGATTGTATCGTATCAAGCGAACAGTATCTAAAGCAAAAACTTCCTTTACTTTAAGGGCAAGATCTTCCAGATGAATAGGATCAACATTACCAATACGACCGATTCCATAGCCCTCTTGAGTCTCAGATAAATAATCTCGGTCATAAATATCTAAAAGCTGGCAAAACCAATCGTTTAAACCACCAGGTACAACGTCAATGTTAGTATGACTGACATAAACAGCAATGTCATGTTTAACCAAATCCAGTAATATATTGCGTTGAGGGCTAGCTACTAAATCTTTAAGCCCTTTAAAAATAGGGGCATGCTTCGTGATAATCAAGCCCACATTGGCTGATATCGCTTCTTGTACAGTCTGTTCCCGAATGTCCAAGGTTACCATGACCTTATCAATTTCTTGTTCAAAACTCCCAACTTGTAATCCAAAAACATCACCAGTCATTGATAATTCTGGCGGACAAAACGCTTCATACTTCTTTATAACATCTCTAACTTTCATCGATTAGCATCTCCTTTATAATTTTCATTTTTTGGGAAATGGCCGAGCGGTCCACTTGATTATCTTCTGGGACACAAGAAAGAGCATGGGTCAGTTTGTCTAGCTCTCTTTGCCATTTGGCTCTAAAAATTGGCGATTTTTCTTTAGACAATAGAGGACCGAAACGACACTCTAAATCAGTTAACGCTTTAGAGCCAGGTAGAGCCTGAATAATCTCATAATATTTACCATTTTCTTCTAAAATACTTTCAGCTGCGATGGTAAATTGATTAGCTGCTAGCCAATGACGTAAGTCATCTTCACGATTGTTAGGTTGTAAGACAAGCGTTTCAACGCCTACCAATTTTTCTTTCCCTGCTTCTAAGATTTCAGCGATGAGACGACCTCCCATACCACAAATGCTAATCGTCTTGATATGGTCTTCAAGGTTCATAGCCTCTAAACCACTAGCTAGACGAGCTTCTATTTGCTTATCTAGGCCTGAAGTCTTAATATTCTTTTGAGCAGATAAAAAAGGCCCTTGAACAACTTCACCTGCGATAGCAGCTTCAATGTCTCCACGTTCAACTAAGGCGATGGGTAAATAAGCATGATCACTTCCAACATCCAGTAACTTACGGTTATAAGGGATATAGTCTGCTACCATCTGCAGACGCTTTGATAAAATTGTCTCCATTATCTCATCTTTCTAACTATTACTCGCTATATTATATCAAAATAGTAGCAAAACTAAAAGAAAGCCTTGTTAGGCCTTCTTTGAATGTTCTTTATAGTAGAGGCAATAACTTTGCAAGGGACAAACCTCACACTTCGGTTTTTTGGCTAAGCAATGGTAACGACCAAAGAAAATCAAACGATGATGAGTAATAACCCAATCCTTTTTGGGCACCTTCTTCATCAAGTCAGTTTCTATTTCGGCAACACTCGCATCTTGGTCAGATATGTTCAGTCTTTTTGCTACTCGAGCAACGTGCGTATCAACCGCAATTGATGGAATACCATAAACTTCACCTAAGACAACATTAGCGGTCTTCCGGCCGACTCCCGGTAATGCTTCTAGTTCTTTATGCGTCTTAGGTATTTGACCATTGAACTCTGCTAAAATTAACTGGGCTGTTTTGATAATATTTTTAGCCTTATTCTTATAAAGGCCTATCGTACGCAAACTGTTCTCCACATCAGTCAAATCAGCATTAGCTAGATCTTCAATCTCAGGGTATTTAGCCCAGAGAGCAGGAGTAATTTTATTAACAGCCTTATCAGTAGTTTGAGCAGATAAAATGACAGCAATCAACAAATGAAAAGGAGTATCCCAGTCTAATTCACCCTTGGCTTCTGGAAACATCTGGCCAATAATGGTTAAGACTTGGCGTAATTTGTCACGTCCAATTTTCATTGCTCACTCCATAAGTTCATTGCTGATAAGAAGTCATCTGACACAGAGACGTTAGAAGGACTGGATGCTTCACGTTCTCTTTTTCGTTCTTCCACTTGGTAAAGATTAGTAATTCCTTCCTTCCGCCAATTTCTAAGAATTGCTTGGATATATTTCCAATTGGTTTTACCATTAAAAACTGCCTCTTTCAAGGCTTCACGCACCAACTCAATGTCTGTCTTATCTTCTGAAATAGTTTTTTCTAAATCTTCTAGTTCAAAAGGACTTAGAAATCGTCCCAGCTCACGTTCAAACTCTTCAACTATTCTCTTAAACTGGTTGGTGTCATCTTGAAGAGGCTCTGCTTGCGTTTGTTCTTTAGCCAATAACTGATCAAGTTTAATAAAAACGGGACTAGCATCAATTAATGTTTCGATTTCATCAGCAATCCTTATGGTTTTCATATTCAACAAATCTTGATTGCTCAAATTAGCAATCGATTTATTGACTTCAGCGACTGATTTACCAAGGGCATTAGCAATCTGACTAGGTGCTAGTTCTTGCGTTCGAGTTGTATTTTGTAAGTAAAAGAATTGCCATACTAAAAAGTCATCGGCATTGGAAAAAATATCTTTAAAATGAAAAAGTAAGGCACTTGGGTAGACCAAATTGCCTGACTTATAACTATCGTAATAACTCATAATACCTCTATCAAGGTTTAAACAAGTAAACCTATTCTATCAGTGTATCGCCTGCTAGATTTATTAACCAGGGAAGTTCATCAGAACTTTATAGTCAATATCTTTCAAAGCATTGCGACCATTTAATCCGTCTAGTTCAATAATAAAAGCACAACCTGCAACAATACCGCCAAGTTTTTCAACCATCTCAATCGTTGCTTTAACAGTACCACCCGTTGCCAGTAAATCATCAACAATCATAACTCTTTGTCCTGGCTTAATTGCATCTGCATGCATCGTTAAAGTATCTATACCATACTCTTTTTCATAATCTGCTGAAACAACTTCACGAGGTAGTTTTCCCGGCTTACGGACAGGTGCAAAACCAATGCCCAATTCTACCGCGACAGGGCATCCAATAATAAAGCCACGCGCTTCAGGTCCTACAATCATATCTATTTCTTTGTCAGCTGCGTATTGGCAAATTTCTCTAATCGCGTAACTATAAGCTTTGCCATCAGCCATTAAAGGAGAGATGTCGCGAAAAGTAATGCCCTCTTTAGGATAGTTTTCAATTGAGGCGATATAAGGTGTTAAATTCATAATTAGTGTTTTCTTTCTCCTTAGCTTAAAGCATAAAATCAAATACTCTTAATTATAGCACGAAATGGATTTTTCGTAAATGAAGCACCCCTATAAACAGATAATTTCTAACCTTTAGGATTTACCTAATCTAATCCAATCCCATCAAAAATGCGTAAATGTCTTCAGGTCTTGCTAGGGCCATTAATTCTTGAAATTTAACCAAGCTTTTTAAGTCTTGATAAATATGACTTTCAGCAATTTCTCTCTTCGCTGCCTCTTTATTAACTGACATTAAGCCATCACTAATGGTTACAAAGTTTAACTCTTCGAAAATTTGAATCATTTTCACCAACAAAATTTTGTCAATTTTTAAATAATCACTCAGTTCTTGCAATTTAAAACGGACATCAAACTCAGGAAATTGGTAGATGGTTTTATAGAGACGAGCAAATTGTTCCTTACTGCCGTAACCTGTTAAATAATAAGGTTTCTCAATGGTATTTTTAAAATAAATTTGCTTATAATCTTGTTGTTGAAAATCCTCTTTCAAAGCAAGCTGATCATCAGGAACCTTGTCAAGAACAATTTCCTCATTGAAGGGATTTTCAGAATATAGTGGCACATTCTCTGGTATACCTGCACTTTTAGCACGGATATCAATTAATTGGAGGCCTGTAACACGCGCATCTACTAGCATTAATTGCAAAGTAGTCTTACCATTCCAGGAGTTAACAGATAAGGTTACTGCAAGTTCTAAACCTCTTGCTTGTTGGAAATCTTGTAACAAATGCCCTTGGTTGAAGGCTAAAAGATCGGTTGTTACAGAGCCTTTTTGAAGACGAAGCTTGAGATGGGCACTATTTGCTCCTAGAGTTCTAGCTTGAAGTAATTGAAAATCTTGCACTAAAAAAACAGGCTTAGGATTTCCCATACCAAATGGAGCAATACTCTGTAAGCTTTTCAAAAGTTCTATAGACAAATGCTCCAAATCTAATATTGAATCGATCATTAAGCTATTTTTTTGCTTACAATCAATGTGATTCTCTACAATAAAATCACTAAGTGCTTGAGCCAAAGCCTCTAAATTATCGACGGGCAGAGTCATACCCGCTGCTCCAGCATGGCCACCAAACGCTGTCATTAATTCCCGTTTTGCATTTAATGCTTCAAAAATGTTGATTGCGTCAATGCTACGGGCTGAGCCTTTCGCATAGCCATTATCACAATTTAAAACAATAACAGTCTGGCTGATTTCTTCCATGATGCGACCAGCAACTATGCCCAAAACACCTGGATGCCATCCCTCTTTTGCGAGAACCTGAACAGGCTTACTAAGATCAACCATTTGTAAAGCCTCATCATAGATAGTCTGAACAAGAGCCTTTCGTTCCTCATTTTTAAGGTTAATCATTTCAGCAATAGCTAAGGCTTCCTCTTCATCAAAACCAGTCAACAATTCAATGGCTGGGTTGGGGTCATCGAGGCGACCTAGAGCATTTAACTGGGGGGCAATTTTAAAGCCAATGACTTCTTCATTAAATTGTTCAAAATCCACACCAGCTAGAGCCATTAATTCCTGAAGACCTACCCGCTCAGTATGACGTAAAATAGAGAGGCCATTTTTAACCAAAATGCGATTCTCGCCCTGGAGACTAACCATATCAGCTACTGTCCCAATAGCGACCAAATCTAGGAATTCTGTCGGAACTTCTTCCAGTAGTGCTGTTGCCAATTTGAAAGCAACGCCACAGCCAGCTAGGTATTTAAAAGGGTATTCAGCATCTGGATGCTCTGGATGGATAATCGCGAAAGCTTCAGGCAAAGTATCAGGAAGACCATGATGATCCGTCACGATAACATCAACTCCCTGTGCTTGCGCAAAAGCTATTGCTTCATGACCAGAAACACCATTATCAACCGTTATAATTAGAGAGATAGCTTCCTGCTGGATAAAATACTTGTAAACGCTGAGGTTTGGCCCATAGCCATCAGTAAAACGATTTGGCAGGTAAACTCTTACCTCAGCTCCCATCATTTCAAGGGTTTCTTTCATGATAGAAGCTGAAGTCATACCATCTGCATCATAATCACCATAGACTAAAATCCTTTCGGCATTTTCAATAGCCTGCCGAATCCTAGACACTGCTTTCTCCATATCATTAAGCAAATAGGGGTCATGTAGATGGGAGAGGTCCGCACGTAAAAAAGTGTCTACTTGCTCAGGTGTCTGAATCCCACGTTCATAAAGAATTTGCGCACTTTCTTGGGATAGTCCTTCTTTTTTAGCAAGTTGAAAGAAGCCAGAATCTGGCTTCTCTTCTTGTATTTCCCATTGATACTTCGCTTTTATCATTTATAGTTAAAAACCTTTCTTGCAAGATAATCTGACAACCTTGGGAATAAGCTATAAAACAGACGTGTGACTGCCAGTGTCCAAGGTAAGTTAAGCTCT
The DNA here is from genome assembly GCF_900475415.1 of Streptococcus porcinus. Taxonomy (NCBI): domain Bacteria; kingdom Bacillati; phylum Bacillota; class Bacilli; order Lactobacillales; family Streptococcaceae; genus Streptococcus; species Streptococcus porcinus. The sequence continues at coordinate 789,371 of NZ_LS483388.1, read as the reverse complement.
CGCTTGTTTTTACCAAGTATGGCTACCGTTTTCTTAGCCACACTATCTGGCTCCAATGCAAAGTTATTGATACTCTTCAAATATTGGCCTGAGGGGTCCGCTTGGTCAAAGAAACCTGTTTTAATCGGTCCTGGGTTAATCGTTGTGACATACACATTTTTTTCAGCTAATTCTAATCGCAGGGCATTTGAGTAGCCAATCATCGCAAACTTTGTTGCTGCATAAACACTTGATTTACTGGTTGCCACTAAGCCAGCCATAGAGACAATATTAACAATATGACCATAATTCTGCTCTGCCATTTTAACACCTATTAAACGTGCGAAATCAATGGAAGCTAGGGTATTAATTCTAAACATCTCTTCAATTTCTTGATGTGTGTATTGGTCAAAGGACTTAAAAGAACCAAAACCAGCATTATTAATCACTACATCAATAGTTGGAAATTCTTGGTAGATATCCAAGAGCAAGTTGTTGATAGCTTGCGCATCACTAATATCAATTTGAAAACACTTTTTGTTGGGGTACTCTTTGTATAGGCTTTCTAATTTATCTTTATTGCGACCCAGTAGGAGTAACAAATCTGTCTTTGGTAGCTCCTTTATGATAGCCTGGGCCAAACCTCCTGAAGCCCCCGTTATAAGAATCACTCTTTTTGTCATTGAATCCTAATTTCCTCTAAATCTTTAACTATTTTGACATTAGCAAAAATGGCTGCTGCATCTTTCTCCATTTGACGACAATCGCGCCCCAAAAACCGAGCTGAAACATGATTCAAGAGCAAGCGCTTCACACCTGCATCTTTTGCAATTTGGGCCGCTTGTAGGTTCGTTGAATGACCATGATTGCGCGCAATCTTGTCATCTCCTTTTCCGTAAGTCGCTTCATGAACTAGAACGTCTGCATCTTTTGCTAATCTCTGGCTAGCTAACGATTTACGCGTGTCTCCAAGTATAGTAATAATCTTCCCTTTTTTAGGGGCAGAAATGAAGTCTTGTGCCTGAATCAGGCGACCATCTTCTAAGACCACGTCTTGGCCGTTTTTGATTTTCCCAAATAGAGGACCAAAAGGAACTCCTGCTTCTTTTAAGGCCTCAGCATCAAGTGTGCCTTCTAAGTCTTTTTGAACAACACGATAACCTAGGCAAAAAATAGTATGAGCCAAACGTTCTGCGTAAACTGTAAATTTGTCTGTTTCAAGAATTTTCCCTAAATTATCCTCAGTCATTTCATGGTAATGAATCTTATAAGGAAGACGGGAGCCTGATACTGATAGGCTGTTTTGAACAAAGGATTTAATCCCTAGCGGACCAAAAATATCAACATCTGTTTGTTCTTCACTAGCTTGAAAAGCTCGACTAGAAAGAAAACCTGGTAAACCAAAGATATGGTCTCCATGCAAGTGAGTGATAAATATTTTTTCAATTTTTCTGGGTTTGATTGTTGTTTCAAGGATCTGTCTTTGTGTTCCTTCACCACAATCAAACATCCAAATTTCGTTAATTTCATCAAGAAGCTTCAAGACAAGGCTCGAAACATTCCGCTGTTTGGCTGGCTGACCAGCACCAGTTCCTAAAAATTGTAATTCCATACATCCTATTCTTTCTCTTGATTGATATAAATTTGGCATTCTTTTTGTTGGAATGCATAATATTTGTTTCCCTGATATTGTTGGCTAAGAGCGACGACTTCTTGAGCATTATAGCCTGATAAAAGAATAATCTGACCAGATTGAACTCCCTTAGTTAGGAGGGCATCTTCTAAAACAATCTCCTTTGCATTTTCAAATGAAAATGGCCTTGTTTGCATTTTAATCAAACCATCTTCAAGAAAAACCACATAATGAGGGAAAATCTGAGCAAGCTCAAATAAGAGGTCATCAGATACCACTTGGACACCTTCTGAAAAAACGAGTGCCACTTCTTTAGCATTTTCAAAAGCCAAACCAAAGGAACGTCCTGAGAGATTTAAGCGTATAAATGGTTTTTTTTCCAGAAAGCTTGGTTGCTTTTGAAAAAGCTCAAAAGCCTTACTGAGTTCAAAAAAGTAATCAGTTGCTGCTTTTGGGGACTGTTTTTGATAAATTTCTGCAAAATAGGCATTAATGACACTTGGTGGTGGCGTAATAACTTTTAATTTTTGATCATGGCTTAAATGCTTCAAAATTATCTCTAAGTAACCTTTATCAAGCTGTGTAAAACCACCCATTTTTATCGCAAGTGCAACATAATCAATCATAAAATTCTTCTAATCTCCATTTATGTTTAGGGTTAATATAACCTGAAATTTCTTCAACTTCCTCTTCAAAATGATAAGAGTCCAACAAGGCAACTTTATTTAAATCGTACAATTTATAAGCTTTTTCCTGATGCACTTTAACTGAAAAAGGTTGATATAACTCTCGAATCTGCTGACTAATAATCCGTCTTAACAAAGATCTACTTTCAGGATCCTTAGCTGATAGTCTTACATTTGGAAAAGCTGTTGCCGTTAGATGATCTGCCTGATCCATTTTATTGTAGATAACAAGACGAGGAATATCAAGCATCTCTAAATCTTTCAAAATATCTAAAACCACTTTTTCTTGTTCAGAATGATTTGGGTCACTGGCATCAACAACGTGCAAAAGTAAATCAACATAGCGACTCTCTTCTAAGGTTGATTTAAAAGCCGCTACTAATTCTGTCGGTAAGTCTTGAATAAAACCAACGGTATCTGTTAAAGTTGCTCTGAATTGATTTTGTAAGTAAATTTGCTTTGTCGTAGCATCTAAGGTCGCAAAAAGCTCATTTGCTTCATATTGACCATCATCTGTCAAGACATTCATGATTGTTGACTTACCAGCGTTAGTATAACCAATTAAACCTATTTTAAAAGTGTCAGACTGTACCCTTCGGTCACGAATTGTTTGACGATTTTTTTCAACAATTGCAAGTTGCCTCTCAATATCAGAAATCTGATGCCTAATCGAACGACGATTCAACTCTAGTTGACTTTCACCCGGACCACGGCTTCCAATACCACCTGCTTGGCGACTGAGCATAATCCCTTGTCCTACTAATCGAGGTAACATGTACTTCAGTTGAGCTAAGTGAACTTGTAATTTGCCTTCATGACTTCGAGCACGCATAGCAAATATATCTAAAATTAACTGCATACGATCAATAACTTTAACCTCTAATATTGCTTCTAAATTTGCATTTTGTCTGGGAGTTAGTCGATTGTTAACGATGACGGTGTCGATGGCGTCAGCATCGATCATTAGCTTAATCTCATCAAGTTTACCAGAGCCAATAAAGGTTTTACTATCATATTTTTCTCTTTTTTGGAGATAAGAGCAAACAACCTTAGCACCTGCTGTTTGAGCTAGACTAGCTAGTTCTTTCATAGACATATCAATATTTTCTGTGGTCTGTAAGGCAACACCGATTAATATTACCCTCTCTTGCTCAACTTTCGTCTCTGTCATCACCATAGGCTAATCCTCCAAATTTCGTAACCTTTATTATACCATAAAAGTATCTCACTACTTATAAAATTAAATGCAGTGCTTTTGAGTATTAACCTTTTAAAAAAGCTGCTACTTTCTGCTCAATAGGCAAAGGGTAGTCATTAGCAGAAATGGGATAAAAGTCTACAGACATTCTATTTCGAAACCACGTTAACTGCCTTTTAGCAAAGCGTCGAGTATTCTGCTTTAAGTGGGCACTTGCTTCTTCTAAAGTCTCATCACCTCTAAAATAGGGAAATAATTCTTTATAACCAATGGCTCTACTTGCTTGTGCAGTCGGAAAATTATCAAAGAGCCATTTGGCTTCACTTAATAGGCCTGAAGCCAACATTCTATCAACTCTTTGATTAATTCTATCATAGATAAGCTCTCGCTCATCATTTAAGCCAATAATCATAGTTTTGTAGGGGAAAACCTGATTGCTTAAATCCTGACCAAAACGCTGTAATTCTAGGGCTCTGATAGCGCGTCGACGGTTTAATTCAGGAATAACTAGGCCTTTATGTTCTACCATAGCAAAGATTTCCTTTGTTCCCAAAGATTCTAACTCTTTACGGTAGTCTAAAAGAGCTTCTTGATCAAGGTTTCCACCCAGATGATATCCTTCTAGTAAGCTTTGTAAGTAAAGCCCAGTCCCTCCTACAATAATGGGAAGTTTCCCCTTTGCTAAAATCGTATTAATAGCCTTTCTTGCATCATTTACAAAGTCAAAGGCAGAATAAGTATCAGTGACTTCTCGAATATTAATAAGATGGTGGGGAACTGCTTCTTGTTCAGCTTGAGTCGCTTTTGCTGTTCCAATATCCAAATGACAATAAACTTGTTGACTATCACCTGAAATAATCTCACCATTAAACACTTGTGCTAACCTTATGCCTAGTTCTGTTTTTCCGACCGCTGTTGGTCCAACAATGACGAGAATTTTTTCTTTATTTGACATGATCTTCTTTCTAGTTTTATTCTCTCATAAAACATCTTTTTCTTGATATTTAGAGGAAAATTCGTTAACATATATTATAACATAAGTCTTAAGTTCAACAGAATTAACGCCTTATAGAAACGGAGAAAAGTTATGTCTAAGAATTATCAATTCGTTAAAGGTTTAGCAACTGGTGTCTTGGCTACTGCCGCAACTGTTGCAGGTGCGGTTTTTGCAGTCAAAAAAACGATTATTGAACCTGAAGAAGAAAAAGAAGCATTCGTAGAAGAAAATCGTAAAAAAGCGGCACGTAGACGTGTTGCTCGCTAAAAGAAAAAAATCTAAGCTAATGCTTAGATTTTTTCTTACATAGATTATAAGTAGCAGTTTTAGAGCTCATTCACTAATTTTATAGATTTTGATTGCTTGGTAAATAAAGAAGAGATTCAATTTGAATCTCTTCTTTATTATTAGACTGTTTCTAGCTCTGGTAAATGTTCACCAATTGCTTCTAAACGACTAGCCCACTCTTGACGGCTTAGCCCATTTTCAGCTACATAGCGATTCCGTTCATGAGCTCGACATTCTGGCGAACAACCACGGACATATTTTGCTTCATTTGCCTCTGAAGCAAAAATTTGCTTATTACAGAACGGATTAGCACAATTAACATAACGTTCACAAGGTGTATCATCGAAATAATCTCTTGCAATTACCGTTGGGTCTACATGATTAATTGGCACTGCGATACGCTCATCAAAAACATACATCGCCCCATCCCAAAGCTCACCTTGAACTTCTGGATCTTTACCGTAGGTTGCAATACCACCATGTAATTGGCCAACATCTTTGAAGCCTTCACGAACCATCCATCCAGAGAATTTTTCACAACGAACACCACCTGTACAGTAGACAACAACCCGTTTTTCCATAAACTTCTCTTTATTGTCTCGGACCCACTGCGGTAAATCCCTGAAATTACGGATATCTGGACGAATGGCTCCACGAAAATGTCCTAAATCATATTCGTAGTCGTTACGTGTATCTAACACAACTGTGTTTTCATCTAATAGGGCTTCTTTAAATTGCTTAGGATTCAAATATTCACCAGTCAATTCTAACGGATTGACATCTTCATCAAACTCATTATCTTCTAAGCCAAGATGAACAATTTCTTTTTTATAACGAACAAACATTTTCTTAAAGGCTTGCTCATCTTCTTCATCCATCTTAAACCATAAGTCGGCAAAGCGTTCATCACTATGAACCCAATCCATATATTTCTGAGTTGTTTCATAGTCCCCAGAAACCGTACCGTTAATTCCCTCATCAGCAATTAAGATCCGACCTTTTAAGCCAATCGATTTACAAAAAGCTAAGTGTTCAGCGGCATATTCTTGTGCATTTTCAATAGCAACATATTTGTAGTAGAGTAAGACTCTAATTTTTTCTGACATGATATCTCCTATGTTATCAAAAGTTTTACACATTATTATACCGTCACTAAAGGATGAGACGCAAAAAATAAGCTTGTTCAATAGTTCACAAAAATCGAAATAATTGACTCCTTAATTGAAATATGACAGAATGGGAATATTATTAATAGCTAGTAAAAAGGAGGCCTTAATGTCCTACGAACTTTGTCTTGAATATGGCACCTATCCTCTCACTGTTCTTAATGCACAGCTTGACGAAGATAATGTTATTCCAACATTTATCAAAGGCAACCAACCATTGTTAGATAAATTAGATCGCGTAAACACACTTTTTCATGAACTTTTCTTAACGATTGAGTGCCAATTTCACTATATTGGCCATGAGTTTCCTGAAAAAAGGCAAACCATTACACAACTATACAGCGAGATTGTTCAAGAGTTACAAGAAAATTATGCTGATCAAAAAATTAAGATTCATCGCCTTCTAATCTCTTAAATGGTGATTAGTAACCATCTCATTTTTAAGAAGAATAAGCAAAACCTCAGTTGTAAGCAACTGAGGTTTTTAGGTTAAAACTAATTTGAATGCCAGATTTCTTGGTTATATTGCTCGATTGTTCTATCTGAAGAGAAGAAACCTGCTTTAGCAATATTATTCACAACTTTAGTCATCCACAAGTTCTGATTCTCATAATCATTCAACATTTTTTCTTTGACATCAATGTATTCTGCTAAGTCAATCAGGGTCATAAACCAATCTTTGTTAATAAGTTCTTTGTAGAGACGATCAAGTCTTGACTCATTTCCTAGTTCAAGCATTTGTGGACTAATAATAAAGTTAACAGCAGCCTTGATTTCTGGGTGAATATCATAATAGTGTTTTGAAACATAGCCGCCGTCAGCGTACAAATTAATAATCGTATCGGAATCTTTACCAAAAGTATAGATATTATCCATTCCTGCTAATTCTGCAATTTCGACATTGGCTCCATCCATCGTTCCCAAAGTTAAAGCACCGTTAAGCATAAATTTCATATTACCGGTTCCAGATGCTTCTTTTGAAGCTAAAGAAATTTGCTCAGAAATATCACTTGCCGGAATTAAATGCTCTGCTACAGTCACATTGTAATTTTCAACCAAATGCACATTGAGATAAGGACTAACCTCTGGATCATTGTTAATTAATTCTGACAGGCAAAGAATCAGATGAATGATATCTTGGGCAATGATGTAGGCAGGTGCTGCTTTACCACCAAAAATAACTGTAATCTTACGTTTTGGAAGATTACCCTTTTTAATGTCTAAATATTTATGAATAACATACAGGGCATTCATTTGTTGACGTTTATATTCGTGGAAACGTTTAATTTGAGTATCTATAATTGAATTTTCATCCAAGTCGATACCTTTATTATCTTTTAGATAACGTTTCAACGATAATTTGTTCTGATGTTTGATTTCTGCTAATTTAGCATGAACTGTTTTGTCATCAGCAAAGGCTAACAGTTTTTCCAATTTTGAACTATCTGTAAGATAGTCATCGCCAATGAGTTCTTTAATATAATCAGCCAAATCTTGATTAGCAAATTCTAACCAACGACGGAATGTTATCCCATTAGTCTTATTATTGAATTTTTCAGGATAAAGGTCATAGAAAGCCTTTAATTCACTAGTCTTTAAGATTTCAGTATGCAGTGCTGCCACTCCATTGACACTCGTTGCAAAATGAATATCCATATGTGCCATGTGAACGCGACCAGAATCATCAATGATTTGAACTGATTTATCAGCAACTTGTGACGCAATCAACTCATTTAATTTTTCAATAATTACAACTAGATGAGGAACAACTTCATTCAAATAGTCTAATGGCCATTTTTCAAGAGCTTCTGCTAAAATAGTATGGTTTGTATACCCAACCATTTGCTTAACAATTGATACTGCTTCTTCGAAATCAAACCCATGTTTTTCAGTCAATAAACGAATCAATTCTGGAATAACCATTGACGGATGAGTGTCATTAATTTGAACATAAGCATAGTCTGCCAAGTCATGTAAGTTTGACCCACGTTCAATGGCTTCATCGATTAGGAGTTGAGCTGCGTTTGACACCATGAAATATTGTTGGTAGATACGAAGTAACTCACCATTACGGTCAGAATCATCTGGGTACAAGAATAAAGTTAAGTTTTTTTCAATTTCAGTTTTATCAAATGAAATGCCATCTTTAATTAAGCCATAATCAACACCTTCGATATCAAACAAGTTCAGATAATTTTTCGTTTCACGCTGATATCCCAGAACATCAATACGATCTAAACGAGATTTCAATGTAAAGTTTTTGAACGGAATATCATAAGAAATAGTTGTTGGAACCAACCATGACTGGTCTTCAATCCAATAGTTTGGTTCTGCTTCTTGTTCATTATGTTTAAAAACTTGCTTAAAGAGTCCACAATGATAATTGAGACCAACCCCTTCACCATTGATTCCTAAACTTGAGATAGAATCAATAAAACATGAGGCTAAACGTCCCAAACCACCATTTCCTAAAGATGGTTCTAATTCCACGTCTTCTACTTCAGCAATGGATTTGCCAGCCTTAGCTAATTCTTCTTTGATTTCTTTATAAATCCCCAAGTTGATAAGATTGTTTGATAATAATTTACCAATAAGAAATTCTGCTGAGATATAATAGACCTTACGCTTTGCATCATTTTTAGCTTTATGAGCAGCAGCCTCTTTAACATAATTTAATAACGACAGATAAATTTCTTCATTTTGTGCTTCGGATAATGGTTTTCCAAGACGATTCTCAGTATAAGTTGTGAAAGTTGACATTTTTCCCTCTTTTCAAAAATTTTAGTGTGTATTCGCTCGACCATAACGTTCAGTAAGTCGTGTTAAGTAAACCTTATGTTCATCGGTTAAGTCATCTGCCAGCATACGCCACTGCCAATTGCCACCAACAGTATTTGGCATATTCATTCGACTCTCAGCAGGTTTATCTAACAGATCTTGCATACAAAGAATAGCATAATCACAGACCGATGCGAAAATGGTACGTAACATAGCCTTCGTAATAGGCTCCTGGTGAGGTTTTCCAAGATAAGCATTAACAAATCGTGCTTGCTTAACAGTTAAATTTTCATACCAGCCGTTGATAACTTCATTATCATGGGTTCCAGTATAGGCAATATTATTCCTATCATAATGATGAGGCAAATCAAAGCTTTGACTTGTTTCATCATAAAGCCCAAATTCTAATATTTTCATGCCTGGGAAGCCTGTAGCTGCTAGCAGTTTCTCCGCTCGATCGTCAATGTAACCCAAGTTCTCCGCAATAATTGGAAGATCTCCTAAGGCATTTTTTACGGTCTCAAATAGCTCAAAGCCTGGTGCTGAAGCCCAGTGGCCATTTTTAGCAGTCTTGTCTCCCCCAGGAATTTCCCAAAAATCAGAGAAGCCTTTAAAATGATCAATCCGAACAAGATCATACATTCGACAACTTTCTTGAATGCGGAAAATCCACCAAGCAAAATCCGTTTTGAGATGGTTATTCCAGTCATAAATAGGATTACCCCAAAGCTGGCCATCTTCACTAAAGCCATCTGCCGGAACTCCTGCTATATAGAGTGGTTTTTTATCTTGATCCACCTTAAATAATTCAGGCATTGTCCAAACTTCAACACTATCAGCGGATATGTAAATGGGCATATCACCAATAATTTGAATCCCCTTTTGATTAGCATATTCTTTCAGTGCAAACCATTGTTGGAAAAAGAAATATTGACAAACTTTATGATAATTTATAAGGTTTGCCAACTTCTCTTGGTAAGAAGCTAACGCTTTGTGATCACGTTTGACGATAGCCATATCAGGCCAGTCTTGCAGAGCTTTATTACTAAAATATTCCTTAATAGCCATAAAATCTGAATAGTCTGATAGCCAGCTCGCATTTTGTATAAAAGTCTCTAACTCTTTTTTACCATTGGCTGACGCTAAAAAATTTGCAACTGCTTTTTCTAAAATAGGGCGCCTTGCCGAGAAAATAGTAGCATAATCAACTGACTCAGGATCAGAACCAAAGAAAACTCCTGTAAAATCTGATTGTTCTAAATAACCAGCGTCAACCAAGAGATCGAAATCAATAAAATGGGTATTCCCAGCAACCGCTGAAAAAGACTGGTAAGGGGAATCTCCAAAACTGGTTGTTGTTAAAGGCAATATTTGCCAATAGGTTTGCTTGGTTTCTTTTAAGAAATCGACGAAGTCATAAGCAGATTTTCCAAATGTACCAATCCCAAATGGACCTGGTAAGGAGCTGATATGCATGAGGACTCCACTTGCACGTTTATTCATTCTAATACCTCTCATAATAGTGACTATGATGAGATTATAACGCAAGCGTTTGCGTAAGTCAATAAAAAAAACAATATTTTTTCAAATACTGCTTTTCTTACTATTTTTTAAATTGCGAACACTCTCTCTAATCTTAAGCGTAAAGGGCACAAAGATTTTTTGACTAAGAGACTGTTCTTTTGAACTGATAATGTCCATTAATTGCTTAAAACTTGTGACCCCCAAATTGTCAACATTAATGTCAAATGTCGTTAGGTAGGGGTGAACCAATTTGCAATATGTTGAATTATTAAAGGTAATAATAGAGATATCATCTGGAACTTTCAGACCGTAGTATGAAAGTAATTGAATCATTCGGACACTTAGAATATCACCAATAACAATCAAGGCTGTTGCCCGAAAATCAAAAATAGTTTCGGTCAGCTCTTCCACACTCATGGGATCACTACGGTCAAACAGCAACATTGGTTTTGACTCCAAATGTAATTTCATACACCCCTTGAGGTAACCAATATAGCGCTCAGATGCCACTTCTGATTGGAGATCATCTGTGATAAATAAAATACGTTTATGACCATTATTATATAAATAATTAATTGCTGTTTTAGCCATTAATTGATTATCATTATCTATATACGTGATATTATTTTCATCGCCTTCAGGTGCTCCGACAATTACAAAAGGAATCTTATTTGCCATTAAATAGTGGCGAACGGGATCATTTAATTCGGAATATAAAATAATAAAACCATCAACTCTCTTTTGAAGATGCATCAATTTAACTTGCTCTTCAAGAGCTTCAACTGAATTACCAGTTGCGATAGAAATCGTAAAGTGATGTTTCTTTGCTTCATTGGTAATAGTGGATAATATTTGCATAAAAAAAGGCTCTGACAAACGATCAGTGAAGGTTATTGGAGGAAAGACCAGACCGATATTATGTGTTAGACCACTAGCCAGTATTTGCGCTGCAAGGTTTGGCACATAACCCAATTCCTGCATAGCTTTTCGGACTTTTTCCTTTGTTTTCTCAGATATAGATTTATTATCTTTTAATACCCGACTAACAGTTGATGGATTTACTCCTGCCTTGTTAGCAACATCTTTTATTGTTACCATTCATACCTCTCATATTAAGAACAGTTGTTCTTATTTCTACGCATGTGTTTTTTTCCATTATACAATTATCCTTGGAAAAATCAAAGCCTCTCTAAAAGTTTTAGCAAATCTAATTTTTTGACATTTTTTTGAAAAAAATCAAAAAAACTATTGACATAAACTGCAAACGGTTGCATAATAGACTTATAAAATATTTCTTAGGAGGAAATGGCTATGAAATCATGGCAAAAAATTATCGTCAGCGGAGCAAGCTTAACACTTGCAAGTACTCTTTTGGTAGGTTGCTCATCAGCTTCAAACGATAAGAAAGAATCTGCTTCATCAGACTCTAAAACAATTAAATTATGGGTTCCAACTGGAGCTAAGAAATCTTATGCTGAAACTGTTGCGAAATTTGAAAAAGATTCTGGCTATAAAGTAAAAGTTGTAGAATCTGAAGATCCAAAAGCACAAGAAAAAATCAAAAAAGATGCTAGTACTGCTGCTGATGTATTTTCTCTTCCTCATGATCAATTAGGACAACTTGTTGAATCTGGTACTATTCAAGAAGTTCCTGCCAAATATACAAAAGATATTACTAAGAATGACACAGAACAAGCCATTGCTGGTGCTCAATATAAGGGCAAAACTTACGGTTTCCCATTTGGTATTGAATCACAAGTTCTTTTCTACAATAAAGAAAAATTAAGTGCTGAAGATGTTAAATCATACGAATCAATCACTTCAAAAGCTACTTTTGGTGGAAACTTCAAACAAGCTAACGCCTATATTACTGGACCTTTATTCATGTCCGTAGGTGACACACTATTTGGTCAAAACGGTGAAGATGTTAAAGGGACAAACTGGGGCAACGACAAAGGTGTTGCAGTTCTTAAATGGATTGCTGACCAAAAAAATAATAAAGGTTTTGTCAACTTAGATGCTAATAATACAATGTCTAAGTTTGGCGATGGTTCAGTTGCATCATTTGAATCAGGACCTTGGGACTACGCTGCTGCTCAAGAAGCTATCGGCAAAGACAAACTCGCTGTAGCTGTCTATCCTAAAGTAACTATTGGTGGCCAAGAAGTTCAACAAAAAGCTTTCCTTGGCGTTAAACTTTATGCCGTTAACCAAGCTCCAGCTAAGGGTGATACAAAACGTATCGCAGCAAGCTACAAACTTGCTTCATACTTAACAAGTGCTGAAAGCCAAAAAAATCAATTTAAAACACGTAATATCGTTCCTTCAAACAAAGATGTTCAATCTTCTCAAGACGTCCAATCTAATGAACTTGCAAAAACAGTTATTACAATGGGCTCATCTTCTGATTACACAGTAGTCATGCCAAAAGTTAGCCAAATGGGTACTTTTTGGACAGAAAGTGCAGCTATTCTTAGCGATGCCTATAGTGGCAAAATCAAAGAAGGTGACTTCCTAGCCAAATTACAACAATTTGATAAAGACATTGCTACAACAAAATAATCATTGTTGAACACTATAAACAAGTTCGGGAGTTGTTACTAATTAGATTACGTGATTGTCTTCTCCAATAGGGAGTGGATCTAGGTCTCAGTACTTATAGGGATTTAGACCACTCCTACTTGTTTTTATTTAAAAACTTAGCTGTATGCTACGTAAACTTTTAAGATTCTTAAAGGTTTACGTAACATTTAGCTATGTTACCAAAACTATCCTATACAAAGGAGAAAATTTATGATACAAAAAAGCTTGGTGCCAGAGGTCAGTGTAACTGACGCATTAAAAAAAGGTAGTTGGGATATTAAGCTATCTACATTAATTATGGGATTTGCCAATCTTGCCAATAAACAATTTATTAAAGGGTTACTATTTTTAGTAAGTGAAATCGTTTTTCTGATTGCTTTTGTCAGCCAAATTATTCCGGCCTTTAAAGGTATTATCACCTTAGGTACTCAAACCCAAGGAATAGTTACTAAAACTATTGATGGTATTAAATTGAAAGTTGCCGTTGATGGTGATAACTCCATGCTAATGCTCATCTTTGGTTTAGCTGCAATCATTTTTTGCTTAGTTTTTGCCTACATCTATTGGTGTAATCTTAAAAGTGCTAGAAACCTCTATCTGCTTAAGAGTCAAGACGAGAAGATTCCAACCTTCAAAGAAGATTTTCTCACATTAGCTAACGGTCGTTTCCACATGACCCTGATGGCAGTGCCGTTGATTGGTATTCTCCTCTTCACCATTTTACCACTGGTCTATATGATCTGCTTAGCATTCACAAACTTTGATCATAACCATCTACCACCTAAATCGCTCTTCGACTGGGTTGGATTTAAAAATTTCGGTAATATTTTAAGTGGTCGTATGGCAGGTACTTTTTTCCCTGTCTTCTCATGGACACTGATTTGGGCCGTTTTTGCTACTGTTACTAATTTCTTCTTCGGTATTATTTTAGCTCTGCTGATTAATACCAAGGGCTTAAAATTGAAAAAAATGTGGCGGACAATTTTTGTTATTACTATCGCCGTTCCACAATTTATTTCATTATTGATTATGCGTAATTTGTTAAATGATGAAGGGCCAATAAATGCTTTACTCTATAAACTTGGACTTATCAAACACGCCTTGCCATTTTTATCTGATCCATTATGGGCAAAATTCTCAATCATTTTTGTTAACATGTGGATTGGTATCCCCTTCACCATGTTAATCGCCACTGGTATTATTATGAACCTGCCAAGCGAACAAATTGAAGCTGCTGAAATTGATGGAGCAAGTAAATTCCAAGTGTTTAAATCTATTACTTTTCCACAAATTCTCTTGATTATGACACCAAATCTAATCCAACAATTTATTGGTAATATTAATAACTTTAACGTTATCTATCTATTAACGGGTGGTGGACCAACAAATTCACATTATTATCAAGCTGGAACAACTGATCTTCTCGTTACATGGCTCTACAAACTCACCGTTACTGCTGCTGACTACAATCTAGCCTCAGTTATCGGTATCTTAATCTTTGCTGTGTCTGCGATTTTCAGTTTATTAGCTTATACTCGTACTGCATCATACAAGGAAGGAACTGTTAAATAATGAAAAATAAACGTCGATTCCAACTTGGTTTAGTTTATACTACCTTAACAATACTTGCTATTGTATGGCTGTTCCCAATTGTTTGGGTTGTCTTAACAAGTTTTCGTGGCGAAGGAACTGCCTACGTTAACTACTTCCTTCCCAAAACTTTTACCTTAAATAATTACATCATGCTATTTACCAATGAGTCATTTCCTTTTGGTCGTTGGTTTGCTAATACCTTTATGGTCGCATCAGCTACTTGTATCATTTCTACCTTCATTACAGTAGCTATGGCCTACTCTCTTAGCCGGATTAAATTCAAACATCGCAACGGCTTCCTTAAATTAGCGCTTGTCCTTAATATGTTTCCTGGCTTTATGAGCATGATTGCTGTCTACTACATCTTAAAGGCGCTAGGTTTAACTCAAACCTTAACAGCACTTGTACTTGTCTATTCAGCTGGTGCAGCATTAGGATTCTATATTGCTAAAGGGTTCTTTGATACCATTCCGTACTCTTTAGATGAATCAGCAATGATTGATGGGGCTACGAGAATGGATATCTTCTTTAAAATAACTTTACCATTATCAAAACCTATCATTGTTTATACAGCACTACTATCTTTCATGGGACCTTGGATTGACTTTATCTTTGCCCAAGTTATCTTAGGTGATGCTACAAGCAAATATACCGTTGCTATCGGACTTTTCTCAATGCTACAAGTTGATACAATTAATACTTGGTTCCGTGCTTTTGCTGCTGGCTCCGTATTAATTGCAGTTCCCATCACTCTCCTCTTCATCTTCATGCAAAAATATTACGTTGAAGGTATTACAGGTGGATCTGTTAAATAGATTTCAAAAGATGTTAAGCTTAAGATGCTATTTCTGAGTCCGACGAGTTTATCAAAATAGACAAAGAATCTTACTTATAACTAACAACTCAAGCAATAAAAGACCTAGAAAACCTGAATAAACAGGTTTTCTAGGTCTTTTTGATTTCTCTAATTAGGTAATTTAAGTTCTATATACAAAAAAAAGAGGAGCAGGCGTCCTCTTGAGGTTTTGTTTTTGATATAGCCATTAAAAGGAGCTATTTAAAGTGATTAGCTTCTTCTTTAGTTAGACATTTACCCATTTTAACTTGCTAGGGAGTATTTGTTAGCTTTGTATTCTTATCTTCTTTATTGGCTACAAAGGGTTTTTTCGCCCATTCTCTTGAATAAAAGTAAGGATTCATTTTGTAGTGGTTAGTATTTTTTTCCACCTCTAAAAAGGGTTGTACTACTTTATCAACTGCTAACCAACCATTCCAACCCATATGAATAGTATCTTCCATAAAATAAGGCTCGCCACCTTTATTTGAAAAGTCGGCAATTTGGTTAAAACCTTGTGAGTTTAACTGATATTTTATTTTATGAACTGCATCTAAGTATTTATCCTGACTAAGCCCAGTATACTTAGCCCAGAGTTGATTGACTGGCGGTATAATAAAGAGAACATCTGTATTTTGCTTAGCCAACTCAGTTAATACTAGTTGGAAATCATTGTACTCTGGAGAATTAATATAGACGTAATTTCTCTGGAAGGACCGATATTTCGCAAGGTCCGGTGCAATCCGTTTGCTATAAAAACTATTTTTAATTCCGAAGGGATTGTTAGTGGTAGCTGCTTCCCCACGTTTAATAGCCAATTCTGTTAAGCGACTATAAGAAAATTTCTTTGGAAGTCCTTCAACACGTGGCATAATACGAGTATCAAAAGTTTTCGATTTAGCTAAGAATGAAAAGAGCGACTCTTCTCTCAAAGAGATATTATACTGTAGCCTTAGTGTATATTTATCCCAGAAACTCAATTGTTGTCCTAAACTAATTTTCTTTAATAACTTAGCCTTTGCAACATCAGGATTCATTTCCAACATGCGTTTAGCAGCAAAGCGGGAAGTGGTATCTTCTTGGTTCGCATGTAGCAAAAACTCATATATCTGAGTTTTTGAAAGGTAAGTTTGAACAGCACCTGAGTCAGTTCCCTGAGGTGTAAACCACTGGGGCGATATGACAAAGACTGCTTTTTTATTTTTAAGGTTATTGGTCATCTGTTGCATACCATAGTAATGCACCAACGATTGTGATCCACGATTACCTAGCAGATATGGACGATAGCTTCGCTGGTACTTTTCAGCAATAATCGATGGATGCATACTATCCATTCGACTCCATTCACTAGAACCAAAAAAAGGAACAAAACGATGTTTAGGGTCATCTAAAGCTTGACGCTTTACTAAGCTATTTTTAAAACTATTATTTGTAATAGCAACGGCACTTCTTTTTTCAGCTATCAGTGAATGTGGTAAGCGACTGGGAAAAGCAAATATTGTAACTAAAACTAGCATTAAAGCCACAACCAAGGGCCCTAATATATAAGCTAATTTTTTAAGCATTTTGAAGTTCCTTTACACCTTCAACAATTTTTGAAACGGTGTTCCAATCCTCCCGTCCAAATTCTGATATGGGCACCTTGATATTAAAGAGTGACTCTAGCTCAACAATGAGTTCAACTGTTCCCAAGCTGTCTAATACCCCAGCATCAAACAAATCTTCATCTTTCATATCTGAAACATCTTCCATAAAGAGACGGTCAAAAGCATCAATAATAGTTTCTTCAATAGTCATAATAATTTTCCTTTTTTAATAACGCATAGGGTGGATCCAGAAACGATCCAAAAATCCTGAGAATAATAGTAACGAAATCATTACTATATGAAAAGTTACTGCAATAGATAGATAATGGTAGGCTTTACTTGTAAATAACGGAGCTAAGCCTTTTTGCTTACGGTTACGATTAATGGTTTTCTTCTTACGAATCCAGGCATCAGTTATAATAAGACCAGTTCCATGAAAAACACCGTAGGCTACATAGTACCAAGTAAATCCGTGCCAGAATCCCATAATTGTCATGTTAACTAAATAGGCGAAGCCTGAGGTGACATTACGGTTTTTAAAGACCTTATGCTTAATGAGAAAATGTACTAATCTCATAAAAACAAAGTCCCTAAACCAGAATGATAACGTCATGTGCCACCTATTCCAAAATTCTTTTAAATTTGGAGCTAGGAAAGGCAAATGGAAGTTTTCTGGTGTCTTAATCCCCATTAAATTTGAGATTGCAATTGCAAACATAGAGTAGCCCGCAAAATCAAAGAAGAGGTTTAAGCCATAGACGTACATAACCAAAACAAGATATATATTGAACGGACCACCCGTAGCAATCGTTTTTGCTTCTACGATGGGTAACGAAACACTTCCCAAATAATAAGAAATGATAAATTTATAAAGAAAGCCAAGCATGATATACATAACAGACTTATTTATCATTTGCAAATATTGCTCTTTATCAGGAAGATTCTGGTAATCCTCTTGAAAACGTCTAAAACGATCAATCGGTCCACTTGAAAAAGTTGGTAAAAAGATCAGGAAACGTAAAAATTCAGGAAAAGTAAATTCCTTTAAAATACCGTCTCGCATCTCCATTATCATACCAACACTTTTAAAGGTAAGATAGGATATCCCTAAAAAACTAAAAAGTGATTGATTAGGATGAGCCTGGTTAAATGGACTCAATTTAACAAAAAATAAAGGAAGTATAATTAATAGTAATGCTAATGCAAAAACAATGAAGTGGTCATTTCTTTTTCTATACCATTTATAACTAAAAACACAAACTGTCTGCCAAACAACATAGATAAGAAAAGCTATTAGTTGACTCGTGTGATCCTGACCAAACATCATCAAAATGAAGGCCCCCGTTACTAGGAATTCATATAAAGGGAGTCGTCTACGATAAAAGAGCCCAATGATGATAGGCAGTAAGGCAAAAATTAAATAAACAAAATAGATAGGATTTGAGTAGGGGTCTAAATAAGGAATCTTTTCGAGTACTCCCATCATCTATTATTCACCTCGTTTATCAAAGTTTTGATATCCGTCTTACCATTTTGAGTCATCGGCAAGGCTTGACGGTAAATAAACTTAGAGGGCATCATATAAGACATCATACTATCTTTTAGAGATTCCTTGATAGCTTTTGTGACATCAATATCACGTTCAAACTGTTGGCGAACCCCATCTTTGAGGACAACAAAAGCTAAGAGATTCTGTACCTTATGCTCTGCATTGTAACGAGGAACAGCAACTGCTGTATCTACATACGGCGACTGTTTTAGTTGTTGTGAAACATCCTCTAGCTCAATTCGGTAGCCCCCATATTTAATTTGGAAATCTAATCTGCCACCATAACAGAGGATATTATCCTTAGTAAAATAGCCTAGGTCGCCAGTATGATAAGCTGGTTGACCATTGTAGGTGAAGAAGGCCTCTTTGGTTTTTTCAGGATTGTTAAGATAACCTTTTGACACTGCAGGTCCCGTAACAATGATTTCACCACTCTCACCATTTGCTACTTCATTTAAATCTTCATCTAAGATATAGGTAGGTGAATCTAGCTTAGTATAGCCAATTGGTAAACGTGCACCTGCCTCTACCATTTCCTTAGTAATGCGGATAGCAGATAGGGCTACCGTTGCTTCGGTTGGACCATAGGCATTAACAATGATAGCATCAGGGAAACGTTCCATCAGCTTTCTAGCTGTTGATACCGTCAACTCTTCACCATCAAAGTAAAAATGGGTTAACTGTGGCATTTTATCATGACAGAAATCATCACTTAGCATAGCCATATCAACAAAAGACGGTGTTGATGTCCAAATCCCTACCGGTAAATTCGTAATGGTTGTAAAGAGTTGTTTAAAATCAGAAACCAATTCCTTAGGTAAGGCATATAAGGTTCCTCCTAAAGCTAAAGTTGGTGCCCAGTACATCACTGATAAGTCAAATGAGTAGGGTGGCTGAGCCAACATTTGTGGGCGTTCAGGGGTAGAAAACTCCTGATCTTCAATCATCCAATTGGTGAAGCTTAATAAATTATCATGCGAGATTTGAACACCTTTAGGCTTACCTGTCGTTCCAGAAGTGAAGATAATATAGTAATTATCATCTCCTTTGACAGAATTGGTTAATATAAAAGATGATTGTTGAGCTTTGGCTTGATTAATAGCCTCCAAATCAATAACAGGAGGCTCTTGACCTTTAAGTTCAACATTTAGCGGTTCAACAGCAATAATGAGACTTGGTTGTCCGATTTCGATAATGTCACTCACACGTTCTGGAGCAGAATGAACATCTACTGGTATATAAGCATGTCCTGCTTTTGTTAAAGCAACAAATGTTGCAATCATATCATAGGTCTGTGCTCCAAATACCAAAACAGGGGAACCAGCTTCTAATTGCATTTGACTAATATAGTTTGCGATACTATCAGAGTCTCGTTTGAGGTCCCCATAAGTGTGGCATTCCCCCATACAATTATAAACGGGATAATCTTCTTGAAGGACTGCAAGTTCTTCAATTCTCTCAATCATATCTTTAATCATGACCAACTCTCCTTAAAATTCATTGTAAATAAATGCACTTTGACCATGCCCTAAAAAATCAAAGATATAAATTAAAAGCATAAAAATAAGATAAAACAAAATGGTTTTTCCAATAAATATACTAATTTTTTTCCATTTTTTATTCATGTCAATTCCTTTTCACCTTATTGCTTTCATATCAATACACACTAAAGAATTTTACCTTATTTCTAGCCAATCGGCAAGAAAAAGATAAAATTATTAAAAAAATTTCGCAATTATGTTAGTTTCTATACAACTAATCCTTCATTTTTTTAAAATCATAAAAATTTTTAATAATTATTGCTATTAAAATACTGAATGTATCTTAAAGGAAACTTAAATGTGTTACTGTTTTGTTACAAGTCCCTGTTCACTAATAACAAGTCCTCAGTTTTCAAGTTTTAATTCTAAGATAAGATCACGGATTTCAGCTGCTAACTCAAAGTCAAGTAATTCGGCTGCTTCTTGCATTTGTTTTTGCAGCTTCTTAATCGCTTCTTTTCGTTCTGTTCTATTCATACTTGCATAGTCAGTGCTTTCCTCGACACTCTCTGAACCAGTCCCTTTAGTGATAGCAATTAAATCGCGGATATCCTTCTTGATGGTCTGAGGCACAATACCATGTTTTTCATTATAAGCCATCTGGATATGTCTCCGACGTGCCGTTTCGTCAATTGCTTTTTGCATTGAATCTGTCATTTTATCGGCATACATAATCACACGCCCTTCAGAGTTTCTGGCCGCCCGTCCAATAGTTTGAATTAATCCACGCTCATTTCGGAGGAATCCTTCTTTATCAGCATCCAGAATAGCAACTAAGCTTACTTCAGGCACATCTATCCCTTCACGCAGCAAGTTGATCCCAATCAAAACATCAAAAACACCTAGTCGCAGATCACGAATAATCTCAGTCCGTTCCAATGTCTTAATATCACTATGCATATATTTGACCTTAACGCCCATTTCTTTGAGATAGTCTGTTAAATCTTCGGCCATCTTTTTGGTCAAAGTTGTAATGAAACAGCGTTCTCCTTTTGCAGATCGGGTATTAATTTCACCAAGTAGATCATCCATTTGTCCCATTGAAGGTCGCACCTCAATAATCGGATCGAGCAGGCCAGTCGGTCGAATGATTTGTTCAATCACAGTGTCAGTTTGTGCCATCTCATAATCACCTGGTGTCGCTGATACATAGACAATCTGGTGGACATGACTTTCAAATTCTTCACGACGTAAAGGACGATTATCTAATGCTGAGGGTAACCTAAATCCGTAATCAACAAGCATTTTC
Organism: Streptococcus porcinus; assembly: GCF_900475415.1. Lineage (NCBI taxonomy): Bacteria > Bacillati > Bacillota > Bacilli > Lactobacillales > Streptococcaceae > Streptococcus > Streptococcus porcinus. The sequence goes on along the minus strand of NZ_LS483388.1, from coordinate 768,186 downwards.
TTACGAGCCTGATCGCCATTATACATCCCTTTAATTTGGCCCATAGTCATATGGCTTTCATCTATCATAATAAGGAAATCTTCAGGGAAAAAATCAAGAAGAGTATACGGAGGCTCTCCCGCTGAACGACCATCCATGTGTCTTGAGTAGTTCTCAACACCATTTGTGTAGCCCATTTCCCGCAACATTTCGATATCATATTCTGTTCTTTGTTTTAATCGCTGTGCCTCTAAAAGTTTTCCTTCAGATTCAAACAGCTGCAACTGCTCTTCCAGTTCTGCTTGAATTTTGGCAATAGAGGCTTCCATGTGCTCATCATTAGTCACAAAGTGAGTAGCTGGAAAGAGGACTAGGTGTTCTGCTTCGCCTAGTACCTTACCCGTTAAGGATTCGATTTCACGAATCCTATCAATTTCATCACCAAAGAATTCAATCCGAAAAGCGTGTTCATCACGTGACGCTGGAAAAACCTCTACCACGTCACCACGCACACGAAAACGGCCTCGTTGAAAATCAATATCATTCCGTTCAAACTGGATATCTACAAGTTGATTTAACAATTGGTCTCTGGAAATTTCTTGGCCAGGACGTAAACTAACTGCTGAATCGGCATATTCTTTAGGAGATCCCAATCCATAAATACAAGAAACTGAAGCGACAACAATAACATCATTACGTTCTAATAAAGAAGAGGTTGCTGAATGCCGTAATTTATCAATTTCATCATTGACAGAAGAATCCTTTTCAATATATGTATCACTAGAGGGTACATAGGCTTCTGGTTGATAATAATCATAGTAGGAAACAAAATACTCTACAGCGTTATCAGGAAAAAATTCCTTAAATTCACTGTAAAGTTGGCCAGCTAAGGTCTTATTATGAGCGATAACCAAAGTAGGCTTGTTAACCTGGTTAATAACCTGACTCATAGTAAAGGTTTTTCCTGTCCCTGTTGCTCCAAGTAAAATTTGCGCCTTTTCCCCTCCTTCTATATTGTCAACCAGCTCTGCTATAGCCTGAGGTTGATCGCCAGAAGGCTGGTACTTAGAAACTAAGTGAAAAGTATTGTTTTCTCGTTTATCTATCATTTTATATCCTCATCACAGACTTTATATTATTATTTTACCATAGTCAAAGTAAAATCATATGAAATCAACACAGACATGTCATGTTAGATTTTATTACATGAAAAGCGAATGAGTTTGCTATTGTTAGCTGTTTCTGATATAATAAAGCATATTTTTTCGAAGGAGATATACATGAAGAACAAAATAAAAGGTGTTATCCTTGCTATTTTAGCTCTCAGTTTTATATTTAGTGGTATCGCAAGTGCTGAAACCGTAACAATCGTGTCAGATACAGCTTATGCGCCTTTTGAATATAAAGATTCTGATCAGATTTATAAAGGAATCGATGTTGATATCATCAAAGAGGTCGCTAAACGGCAAAAATGGGATTACAAAATGACTTATCCTGGTTTTGACGCGGCTGTTAATGCTGTTCAATCAGGTCAAGCAAAAGCTTTGATGGCTGGAACTACCATTACTAAAGAACGTCAAAAAGTTTTTAATTTTTCAGATCCCTACTATGATACAAAAATTGTCATTGCCACTCAAAAAGCAAAACCCGTTAGAAAGTACAGTGAATTAAATGGGAAAACAGTAGGTGTTAAAAATGGCACAGCTGCTCAAAGTTTCCTAGATAAGAATAAAGACACCTATGGTTTTTCTGTTAAAACCTTTGACACTGGTGATTTAATGTATAACAGTCTGGCTTCTGGCTCCATTGATGCTGTAATGGATGATGAGCCTGTTATCCAATTTGCTATTAAACAAAGTCAAGATCTTGCTATTAATATGTCTGGTGAAGCTATCGGTTCTTTTGGCTTTGCAGTCAAAAAGGGAACTGGTCACAATCATCTAGTAAAAGATTTTAATAAAGCCCTTAAAGCTATGAAAGCTGATGGAAGCTACCAAAAAATCATGACAAAATGGTTAGGCGATACAACAAGTACATCAAATCAAGCTTTAGGAATTGCCAGCAAAAAAGCAAAACCTGAGAAAAAATCTTACAAAATTGTAGCTGACTCCTCTTTTGCCCCTTTTGAATTCCAAAATGACAAAGGTCAATATGTCGGTATCGATATGGAACTCATTAAAGCTATTGCTAAAGAACAAGGCTTTACCATAGAAATTGCTAACCCTGGTTTTGATGCTGCTTTAAATGCTGTTCAATCAGGTCAAGCTGATGCAGTTATCGCCGGTATGTCTATTACCAACGAGCGCAAGCAAATCTTTGACTTTTCTGACTCTTACTACACTTCTAATATTTTATTAGGTGTCAAATCAGGTTCTTCTATTAAATCATATGAAGACCTCAAAGGAAAGACAGTCGGTGCTAAAAAAGGAACTGCATCATATGACTTCTTAGATAAAAACAAGGAGAAATATGGTTACAAAATAAAAGCATTTGATGAAGCTTCATCTATGTATGATAGTTTAAACGCTGGATCAATTGTTGGTTTAATGGACGATGAAGCTATCCTTAAATACTCTATCCAACAAGGTCGTAAATTTGATACACCAATTGAAGGGGAACCTTCTGGTGAGTATGGCTTTGCCGTTAAAAAAGGCACTAATCCTGAATTGATCGAAATGTTTAATAATGGACTTGCTTCTTTAAAAGAATCTGGGAAATATAAATCCATTATTAATAATTATTTAGCTTCAGATCAAGACTCTAAGGGAAATGAATCTTCTATTGATGAAACTAATATTTTTGGGTTATTGTCAAACAACTATAAACAATTGCTTGCCGGTTTAGGGACAACCTTAAGCTTAACCCTTATTTCCTTTGCTATCGCCATGGTTATCGGGATTATCTTTGGAATGATGGCAGTTGCACCAAGTAAAAAAATCCGCGTCATATCTTCTGTCTTTGTAGATGTTGTACGTGGTATTCCCTTAATGATTGTTGCTGCCTTTATTTTCTGGGGTATTCCTAATCTCATTGAAAGCATGACTGGCCACCAATCACCAATTAACGACTTCTTGGCTGCTACAATTGCACTTTCCTTAAATGGTGGTGCTTATATCGCCGAAATCGTCCGAGGTGGGATTGAAGCAATCCCAGCTGGGCAAATGGAAGCCAGTCGTAGTTTAGGAATTCCTTATAAGATTACCATGCGTAAGGTTATTTTACCGCAATCTGTTAAAGTTATGCTTCCAAACTTTATCAACCAATTTGTTATTTCCTTAAAAGATACCACTATTGTTTCGGCAATTGGTTTAGTAGAACTCTTCCAAACAGGGAAAATCATTATTGCTAGAAACTACCAATCATTCCGAATGTATGCAATCCTAGCTATTATCTACTTGATAATGATTACGCTATTAACACGTTTAGCTAAACGCTTAGAAAAGAGGCTTAATTAATGGCAGAATTGAAAATTGATGTCCAAGACCTACATAAATATTTTGGTCAAAATGAGGTCTTAAAGGGAATTAGTGCCCAATTTTATGAAGGCGATGTTGTTTGTATTATTGGCCCTTCTGGTTCTGGTAAATCAACTTTTCTAAGAACCCTAAATCTCTTAGAAACAATTACAATGGGAAAGGTCGTTGTTGACGGCTTTGAATTATCAGATTCAAAAACTAATATTGATAAAGCACGTGAAAATATTGGCATGGTATTCCAGCACTTTAACCTTTTTCCACACATGACCGTCATTGAAAATATCATGTTCGCTCCAGTAGAGCTCGGAAAAGAATCTAAAGCCTCTGCCAAACAACATGCACTGGAACTTCTTGAAAAAGTGGGATTGGCTGAGAAAGCTGATGCTTACCCAGCCAGCCTTTCTGGTGGTCAAAAACAAAGGGTGGCTATCGCGAGAAGTTTAGCCATGAACCCTGATATCATGCTATTTGATGAACCAACTTCTGCGCTCGATCCAGAAATGGTTGGTGATGTTTTAAATGTTATGCGTGACCTTGCCAAACAAGGAATGACCATGTTAATCGTCACTCATGAAATGGGCTTTGCAAGACAGGTTGCTAACCGTGTTATCTTTACAGATGGCGGCCAGTTCCTTGAAGATGGAACTCCTGAAGAAATTTTTGATAACCCTAAACATCCGCGACTTATCGAATTTTTAGACAAAGTCTTAAATGTCTAGTCACAAAAGGAACTTTCAATAGAGTTCCTTTTTTGCTACCATTTATAATTGCATTAGTATTATAATGATGTTACAATGGAATCAATAATAGGCGGAGGTATAGGAGCAATGAACAACTAAAAAACTTTTTTGAGAGATTCATATCTTATCAAGCTAGGTTTTTTAGTCTGCTCTTATCTAAGTATGTATCTCTAAGATACTGCTAATTTTTTGATGCAAACTTTCTACTTTTCTTGTTAAGGTAGGAAGTTTTTTTCTGTCTCTCAATTATTTGTCACTTCTTATTTAGTACTAATTAAGATATAACTAATAGACAGGAGGCATCTATGCTACAATTAAACAAACTGAACCTCATTCATACCAAAGACCTTTCCCAGCTCCTTAAAGAGTTAACACTTACTATCAATAATGGTGAAAAAGTGGCTATTATTGGCGAAGAGGGGACAGGAAAATCTACCCTTCTAAAAGCCATCTTTCATCCTGAAAAATTGCCTGATTATATTAATATGAGTGGACTCATCAAATATGATTTCACAAAAGTTATCCACCTGCCACAAGAATTAGATCAATTGACCTTGGCTAAAACTTTAGATGCATTTTTGTATGATGAAAATGACATCCCTTTTCTAGACTTTAATCTTTTCTTCCAATTGGCCCAATCTTGTCGATTCAACTTGGATTTATTAGATAGAAAAGACATTCGACTAAAAGATTTATCAGGTGGCGAACGCCTTAAGCTACAAGTCAGCAAAGCTTTAGCTCTCAATCCTGATTTACTCTTATTAGATGAACCTTCTAGCGACTTGGATTTAGAGTCCATAATCTGGCTAGAAAAAATAATTCAGGATAATCAGCAAACAATTCTCTTTATTTCCCATGATGAAGGTTTTTTGACAACTTGTGCTACTGCTATTTTACATCTTGAATTAACCCAAAAACGCCGGAAATCAAAATGGACTTTCTTTAAAGGTTCTTACCCAGAATATAAGTCCTATAGACAGAATCAATACCAGAAACAGTTACAAATTGCCTCTAAAGAGCGCACCGATTTCCAAAAGAAAAAAGCCAAACAAGAGAAACTCCAAGCTAGCCTCCATCATCAGCTAAACCACACAAAGGATTCAACAGCTGGTCGGCTACTAGCTAAAAAGATGAAAGTTATTAAATCTCAGGAACGAAAATTAGACATTACTCAAAACCAGTTGAAAGAGCTTCCTGATGAGTTAGAGAGCATTGCCATTTTCTTTTCTGATAGTATTCCACTACCGAAAAAAAAGATTATCCTCCATTGGCAAGATTACATTTTAGAGACTGGGCAAAAAGTTAACCTCCTCATCCGAGGTCAAGACAAACTCGTCATTACTGGCCAAAATGGTGTTGGTAAAAGTCGTCTGTTAAAAACAATCGTTACTGAATTAGAAGAGAACTCCTCTTTCCGAGTTGGCTATATGCCTCAACATTATGATGATCTTTTGATAGAAAATGAAAAAGTTCTTGACTTCCTTGCACCGGAAAATCCAGAACAAGCTAGAAATCTACTGGCTAGCTTACAACTAACACGACAGGAGATAGAACATGACATCTGCCATCTTTCAGGGGGACAAAAAGCTAAACTATTTTTAGCCAAGATGGTTTTAGATAAGTGTAATATTTTAGTTCTAGATGAGCCGACCAGACATTTTTCTCCTACAAGTCAACCCTTAGTCAGAGAATTCTTAGCTGGTTTTAAAGGAGCAATCATTAGCGTTTCGCATGACCGTCATTTGATTGCTGAACCATACTTAAAACAATACCAATTAGATCAGAAAACCCTCCTTTAAAGGCCATTGACAGGATCTATAAGCTGTGATTGAATAATACTATGGCATTATTAAAATACTTTAGCAAATTGGAATGGTTGATTTGGTTATTTTCCATGACAACTATTATATCTTCCTACATTTTCTTTAATCAAGCTAATCCTTTGGCTTTAGCTGCTTCATTAATAGGGGCAACCTCGCTAATATTTTCAGCTAAGGCAAATCCTTTAGGTCAAGGTCTGATTATTATCTTTTCCGTTATTTATGCCTACCTATCATTGAGAAATCACTACTATGGCGAGGTTCTAACCTACTTTATTTTAACCCTCCCTATGGCAATTTTTGCCTTGTTCTCGTGGCTAAGTCACCCTTTTGAAGGCAAAAAATCACAAGTACTAATTAGTCGTCTAAACGTTAAAGATATCTATGTTTTAGCTTTCTTCACTTTTCTTATAACAATTGTCTTCTACTTTATTTTAGATATTTTCCATACTGCTTTTTTATTGGTATCTACACTTTCCATCACAACCTCTTTTATAGCAACTTTTCTATCCTATAAAAGAAATCCTTTCTATGCTTTATTTTTTGCTTTAAATGATGTTGTCTTGATTTTCCTTTGGCTTCTAGAAGTAAACTCTGATCCTAGCCATTATTCTATCGCTATCTGTTTTATCATTTTTTTAATTAATGATATGTATACCTTTTTTAACTGGATTAAGCTTCAAAAAGGCCAAGAACTGGCGCTGAAAAAGGATAAGGTTTAAACCTTATCCTTTTTCTTTTTTTAATTTTTCGCGTTCTAGTCTGAAACGTCTATTTGGATTTAAAGTATTAAAGAGCTCCTCTAATTTTTCTGCATTCCAAACGTCCGCAGCTGAAACAAAATTACCATCTTTATCTTTAAAAGATATCGGTTTGTCTCCCATTAGATACCCCCTCGTATCATTACTTGTAGCACTGTTACTGTTGAGTTATTGTCAACAAAAATAAACTCATAACCTAGCAAAAGTTGTCAGAGCATCAATCGTAAGGTTCACTATTTCTGTGCAACTTTAATCCACAAATTCAAACTCAAAATTACCAATACGCACGATATCTCCATCTTTTGCACCCCGCTCACGTAAAGCTTCGTCAACGCCCATTCCCCGTAGCTGGCGTGCAAATTTCATGATTGATTCATCTCGCTCCATATTTGTCATCACAAAGAGACGTTCTAATTTTTCGCCTGAAAGCACCCATGAAGCATCATCATCACGGTTAATTTCAAAGTCTTTTTCTTCGCCATCAAAACCATAATAAACCTCTTCATCTTGAAAATCACCTTCATCATAAAGTAAGAATTCATCTGTTTTGGCTAAGAGCTCTGCTGTGGCATCCATTAAATTGTCTAAACCCTGTTTTGCAAGAGTGGAGACTGGAAATACTTTAGGAAGTTCGTCAAACTCGTCATAATCTGCAGCTAGTTTTTCTTTAAATGCCTTTAAATTTTCTTCAGCTTCTGGCATATCCATTTTATTTGCAACAATAATTTGTGGACGCTCCAATAATCTCAAATTATAGGTTTCAAGCTCATTATTGATAGAAACGTAATCTTCATAAGGATCTCGACCTTCTGAAGCTGACATATCAATAACATGTAAAATAACTCGTGTCCGTTCAATATGACGAAGAAACTGAGTGCCTAGCCCTATTCCCTGACTAGCTCCTTCAATAAGACCTGGAAGGTCTGCCATAGCAAAACTGTCTCCGGACTTGGTTCGCACCATTCCTAGATTCGGAACTATCGTAGTAAAATGATAAGCACCAATTTTAGGTTTAGCGGCTGATACTACACTTAATAATGTGGATTTACCAACAGAAGGGAATCCAACTAAACCAACATCAGCTAAAATCTTCAATTCTAATTCTAAGTCGCGCTCTTCACCTGGTTCCCCATTTTCAGCAATTTCTGGGGCAGGGTTTCGAGGAGTAGCAAAACGAATATTACCACGTCCGCCACGTCCACCATGAGCCACTATATATTCTTGGCCATTTTCCACTAAATCTGTGATAACTTTTCCCGTTTCAGCATCTTTAACGGTTGTTCCTTGAGGTACTGGTACGATAAGGTCCTCTGACCCTCGCCCATGCATGCCTTTAGTCATGCCCTTTTCACCAGCTTTAGCTTTAAATTTCCGATTATAACGGAAATCCATCAAAGTCCTTAAGCCCTCATCAACTTTAAAGATGACAGAGCCGCCTTTGCCGCCGTCACCGCCCCAAGGACCGCCATTTGGAACATATTTTTCTCGTCTAAATGCAACCATTCCATCCCCACCACGACCAGCATGAACACTAATCTTGGCAGTATCTAAAAACATACTCATATCCTTCTCTTACTTTCTCTTATTTTAAAAAAACGCCTGATGGCGTTTTTTTACATCAATACTGATAACGCACCTGCAACAAGGCCGCCGACAGTTACAAGAACCATTAATATAACAACAAACATTGTAATTTTTTCAAATGTTGTTTTTTTTCTAGGTCCATTTTCTCCAAATGCCACTTTACTACCTCAACTATAGATTTTTCTTTCTATTATCTTAACACGAAAATGACCAATTAGCAAATAGCAAGTTATTAGCTTATTTCCTTTTAAGAAGCTCCTTCATCTTGAGCTTTTACCTCTTTTATGCTACATTAGACTTACGATAACTAAAAAAGGGGTCATACATGGTTTTACCAAATTTCAAAGAAAATCTAGAAAAGTACGCTAATCTTTTAATCACAAAAGGGGTTAATATTCAAAAGGGTCATACACTAATCATCGCTATTTCTGTTGAGCACTATCAATTGGCTTCACTATTGACCGAAAAAGCCTATAAAGCTGGTGCTGCTGAAGTTGTTATTGACTACATTGATGATAAGATTGCTCGTCAACGTCTCTTGCATGCTGATTATGAGCGTTTGATTAACGTGCCAAATTACTTAGTCGAAAAATCAAACTACTTTTTAGAAAAAAATGCTAGTCGTCTCTTCGTTCGTTCATCTGACCCTAATGCCTTTGCAGGTGTTGATTCCGAAAGGCTATCTGAAGCTACGAAAGCTACTGCCATTGCTCTTGAAAAACAGCGGGCCGCTTCGCAAGCAAATAAATTTTCTTGGAATCTTGTTGCAGCTCCAAGCCCAGAATGGGCTGCTATGGTATTCCCAGACCTTGCTACAGAAGAAGAGCAAGTTGATGCCTTATGGGACGCTATTTTCAAGATGAATCGTATCTATGAAGAAGATCCAATAAAAGCTTGGGATGATCATCAAGCTAAACTGGAAGCAAAAGCAAAAATCTTGAACGATTACCAATTTGATGCTCTCCATTACGTGGCTCCTGGAACTGATCTAACCCTAGGCATGCCTGAAAACCATTTATGGGAAGCTGCTGGTAGTAAGAATGCTCAAGGAGAAGAATTCATCGCCAATATGCCAACTGAAGAAGTCTTTACGGCTCCTGATTATCGCCGAGCTGATGGTTATGTTTCTTCAACGAAACCACTTAGCTATGCTGGAGTTGTTATTGAAGGAATGAGATTTACCTTTAAAGATGGTCAGATCACAGAAGTAACAGCCAAAAAAGGGGAAGAAACTATTAAACGATTGGTTGAAGAAAACGACGGTGCTCGCTCATTGGGTGAAGTCGCACTTGTACCACACAAAACACCAATTTCGCTATCTGGCTTAACTTTCTTCAACACTCTCTTTGATGAAAATGCTTCAAATCATTTAGCTATCGGCGCTGCTTATGCTTTTAGTTTAAAAGGGGGAACAGAGATGTCTCAAGAAGAATTAAAAGCTGCCGGCTTGAACCGTTCAACAGCACATGTTGACTTCATGATTGGGTCAGATAAAATGGATATTGATGGTATCACAAAAGATGGCAAAGTTGTGCCAATTTTCCGTAGTGGAGAATGGGCCATCTAAACAAACAAAAAAGCTAGTTGGAACTAGCTTTTTTTACTTAATAGACTTATAATATGCTTATGTATTATAATGTTTCAGATAAATTAAAAGTAACAACCTTTGAAAACTGTCAACAAAGCAGAAATCCCTTTGTAGCAGTTATCAAACCTGCCGAGTGGCAAAGCTTACAGGATGCTTTACAAATGGGCATTGACATGGATTTTGACTTTGCTAGCGCTAAATCTACTAAGGCCGAAGTTAACCTTGACTCGCTTACAGGAACCTTCAAAATCCCCAATCGTGATGACTTGCTGAACGAATCCATTGATTTTTCCTTTGCCCTTGATGAGCGGGGGATTGTCTTCATTGATCAACATCATCATGTAGAACATCTGGTTAAAAAGATTCAAAAAAGTAAAAAGTGGAAAAATCCCAGTTTAGAGCGCTTTCTCTATGATTTTTTAGAAACTATTATCAAAGGAGATAGTGAGCTACTGGAAGCTTACGATAAATATCTCGATAATTTAGAGGAAACCATTCTTGATGGAAAAAACCAATACCATGAATCAGATCTAAATAGTTTAAGACGTAAACTGACTAAATTGAATCTGCATTATAGTCAACTCCTTGATTTAAGTCAAGAATTAGCAGAAAATGAAAACAATTTTTTCCAAGAAGAAAACCTACGCTTTTTCCATCTTTTTTCTGCCCGCGTTGCACGATTGCAATCAACAGTTTTAATGTTAAGAGAAACCATCATCCAGATAAGAGAAATGGCCAAATCTCAATTAGAAATGCGCCAAAATAAAAATATGGCTATTCTAACTACTGTTACAACCTGTTGCATGCCCTTAACCATCCTAGTTGGCTGGTATGGGATGAATTTCAAATACATGCCTGAATTAGCAAGTCCCTTAGGTTACCCGTTAGTTATTATTTTTGCTGTAACCATTTTTATCGCAGCAATTCTCTACTCAAAATTTAAAAAATGGCTGTAAAAACCTATGTGTCGATGCACATAGGTTTTTAATGATAAGATTCAAGGTAAGCTTAGTAAGGCCTCAATTTCAGTATTTTCTAGCTTTCTAAATGCGCCGAGTGCAAGCTTAGAATCAAGTTGTAAAGGTCCCATTTCAAGGCGCTGAAGATCTCTCACTTCCTTCCCACACGCTAATACCATACGTTTAACTTGATGAAATTTTCCTTCTTTAATAACTATTTTGACACGTGACTGCGACTTTTCATAATCAAGTGCTAAAATCTCCAAAAGTGCTGGCTGACACTGATGGTCTGATAAGTGAATGCCTTTTTTGAAAGCCTCAATATCTTGATTAGTCATTAAACCATCAACATCGGCCACATAAACTTTATTGACATGCTTCTTAGGAGAAAGAAGACGGTGTGCCAAGTTGCCATTATTTGTCAATAATAATAATCCGTGTGTATCTTTATCTAAACGTCCCACTGGAAAAACTTCTTTTTGCTTTGCTGTCGCATCTAGTAAGTCTAAAACAGTCTGGTGAACTTTATCTTGGGTAGCTGAAACGACACCTTTAGGTTTATTAAGCATGTAATAGACAAACTCTTCGTATAAAACTTCTTGACCCTCAACCTCCACTCGGTCAAGATTTGGATTAATCTGCTTTTTGGCTTGAGACTCTTTTTTACCATTAACGCATACTTTTTTTGTTTTGAGCAAACTTTTTACCTGAGTACGGCTTCCAAAGCCAGTTTCGGCTAAAAATTTATCTAATCTCATTATCATCTCCTCACTTACATAAGTAAGATCTTCAAAAAGGCAATTTGATAAATTGACTAATTAAATACCTTACATTTCTATGTCATCTTTTCTAATTCTTGGAACGGATTTCGAGATAATCAGCTTTTACTTATTTAGTTTCAATCATAGACCCCATTCTAAGTTCCTAATCTTTTTTATTAGTATACCATATAACCAGTTTTCAGCAGACTTAAATGGTTTAAAGTACTATAATAAAATAACAAGGAGGTTACAATGGCTATCTATTCAAAAGTGTATGAAACAAGGATTGAACATTCAGCTAAATATGTTGGTTCTGGAGAGCTTGAAGTCCTTTCGACACCCAGTCTCGTTAGTTTTTTAGAAAATACTGCTTATCTCTTCATTAAAGAAGAGATTCAGGATAACCTATTAACGACTGTCGGAACAAAAATGACTATTGACCATTTAAAAGCAAGCAAAATTGGCAATTCTGTCACTGTCCTGATAACCGAGGTTACTAATCAAGGACGCAGATACGATTTTCAGTTAGAAGCCTTTGTTGATAAACAATTAATTGCAAAGGCTTGTCATACCAGAGTTCGGCTTAATAAAGAAACATTTCTTCAAAAATTATAAAGGTATTAGTGCTCGCTAATACCTTTTAATTTATCCTTATTTTGATAACTGCTTATAAAGACTTGGCTGGAGATTTTTAATAGATAACATCGCTCCAAAGCTAATCATATAGAGGGTGGCTAAGAAAATCATGACCATGGCCATACCTGAAATATCAAGAATTTTACCAATGATGACAGACGAGAAACCACCAATAGCACGACCTACATTAAGTATGACATTATTTGCAGTTGACCGAATGTGGTGTGGGTAAAGTCTTGTAATCATAGCACCGTACCCTGCAAACATACCATTAACGAAAAAACCAACTACTGCCCCACCAATTATCATGGCTGGCATTGAATTTGCAAATTGAAAGAGATAAACGCAGACCGATGAAGCTATTAGAAATGCCGAATAAACTGGTCTTGGGCCAAACTTATCTAAAATATGACCAAAGGTTACCATCCCCAGACACATTCCTAAGATTGTCGCTACCATCCATAAAGATGAGTCTTTGACAGAGAGCCCAAGATTAGTCTGAATGATAGTTGGTAGCCAATTCATCATTCCAAAGTAACCAGCAATTTGAACTGTAGTCATGACCATTAATGCTAAGGTTTGCCCTGCTAAATGTGGACTTTTAAAAAGTTGACTAATTTTAACAGGTTGACTAGCTTCTTCTGTTCCATTACTACCCTTATCCCAAATCTTGTCATCATCAATACTGAACATCATCCATAGGACTAGCAAGATTGGTGCTAAACCAAACAAGAAAAGTCCTCTCCACCCTAAACTTGGTGCTAACCAACCCGCTAATAGTGCGGAGGAAATTGAGCCTAATTGCCCAGCAATTCCATTAAGAGAAGATATTCGTCCCATTTTTTCTGCTGGGACAATACCTGCCATAATAGCTATAGCTACACCATATTCTCCACCTACACCAATCCCAGCAAGAAAACGCATCAGATAGAGATAGTTAATACTTTTGGTAAAGTAAACGAGACCTGTCGCAATCGAGAATACCAATACTGTCCATTTAAAGACTTTAAACTTATGGTACTTATCAGCCAATAATCCAAAAATAAGGCCTCCAAGTAGCATCCCTAAGTTTGTTACTGTTGCAATCCAACCACCTTGTGCTCCTGTTATGCCAAGTTCGGTAATAATTGAAGACATTGAAAACGCAAGAAACATAACGTTTAAATCATCTGTTCCTGAAGCTATAATAGCTGCCGCAAGGGCTCTTTTGTTATTTCTGTCTAGTGACATCTGTGACATTTCTTTCTCCCTTTAATAGTAGCTCACTGACTACCTTAATTAATTGAATACTGATAAAAGCCAAAAAAGACCCCCGCCAGTAGCCGTGAGTCAAAAAATCTCTAGAAAATAAGAGGGTAGCATTTGCCATCTCTTCTTTGTGCTTTTATGTCTCACGGTACATAGTTAAAGCAGTATTTAATTGTTAACAGTATAGCTAAGATAAGAAGAATTGTCAAGCACATTTGATATGGAATTTAGCATAAAAACAACTTGAAAACTCATTATTGTTGGCTTTTTTCTATCTATGACTGTTTAACTACTAATTGTTTTTTGTCATTAAAGAATCCTTTATAAGCCAGATAAGAAGCAATAAAAGAAGCAATTGATGTTGTAGCTAGTAACATAAAAGTAACCATCATTTGATATTTCACAGCTTGTATAGGAGAAGTTCCTGCTAGAATTAACCCTGTCATCATTCCCGGTAAAGAAACGATACCTAGTGTCTTAGCCGAATCAATTGTTGGCACCATGCCAGTCCGAATAACATCACGGATAATATCAATAGAAGCAGGTAAGATATCAGCACCAAGTGCTAATTTGGTTTCTACTTCTTCTTGTTTATCTCGAAAAGAATCTAAAAGTTGTTTATAACATAACCCAATAGCAACCATTGAATTACTGATAATCATTCCCCCAACAGGGATCATTTGATTAGGCACAAACTCTAAAATTCCTGAAAAAATTAAAACTGATAGCGTAATACTCGCACCTAAAGTAATAGCGACAAAAGATATTTTAAAAGCATTACCAACTCCTTTTCCACGCTTAGCTGCATTATAAGAAGCATTCACAATCATAAATAATAACAAAAGAGCTGTAAAAATAGGATTTTTGTACCCAAAGATATAATCAAGAACAAAGCCAACTATAAGTAACTGGATAACTGCTCGAATTGCTCCTACAATAATCTCTTTTTCTAACTTCAATTTTTGCCAATAAGAAAAAAATAATGTTATCAAAACCAAAGATGATGCTAGTAATAAAGACGTTACGGAAATATTATCTGCTCCACTCATTTAATCACCTCCATAGATTCTAGTTTCCCATCTACAATAGTCATCATTTTATTAGCATATTTTTTACTTTGACTAGTATCATGGGTAATCCAGAGAATAGTAACCCCCTTGTTATTTAGCCTTTCAATAACTTCTTCGACTATTTCTTTATTAACAGAATCCAAAGCTGAGGTCACTTCATCCAATAAAAGAACCTTTGGTTCAAATAACAATTGTCGAATCAGAGCTATTCGCTGCTTTTCCCCTCCAGATAATTTTTTAACATCCTGTTCTAAATACGAAAGATCCATTTTAAATAGTTCAAAAAGTTTATTGACACGGGCCTGATCCAAAGGTAAATGTCTAATTTCGTAGGGAAATTGAATATTATCTTTCACTTTTTCACCAAATAGATGTGGAGTTTGAAAACAATAAGAAAGGGCCTGACGTAATTCTATTGGATTGTAAGCCCCCAATGATTTACCCTCAAACATAATATCCCCGCTAGTCGGACTTTGTAAATAACTAGCTAGCTTCAAAAGAGTGCTTTTCCCACTACCAGAAGGACCTATAATCGATACATAGTCTCCCTCATCAATAGCAAAACTAAGATTTTTTAAGATGTCCTTCCCATCAGATGAAAATGAGACGTCTTTAAATTCAAGTATTGGCAATTTTTTCTCCTCTCTTTCTTAATTATAATCATTCTTATTAATACTATAGCACTTTTAAATAAAAAAGTCAGAAAAATGATTTCTAAATTGATGCCAATATCATTTGCCCCTCAAATTGTGCATAAAAAAAGCCTTTGAAAGTTAAAAATGAACTTGCAAAAACCTTTATTTTTATGTGTTTAAAGTATCCAATGTAAATTAAATGACCAAATTTATCACTCTTCACGTTTTCCTGTCACATACATTGTAAAAATAGCACGTGTTAATATGTTATTTTTTTGATTTTTAATAACAACTTCATTAACTTTGGTCTTTTTTCCATCATGGATACAAGTTCCTTCAATTGTTAAAATATCTCCTAACTTTCCAGGTTTAAAATAATTTATACTCGACTGTTGAGTAACTGTATCATAACCGGTAGAGACACTTACAGCCCCAGAAATCTGATCACTTAAAGCAAAAAGGTATCCACCATGAGCTGTCTGGTGATAATTTAATGATGATTCAACAACTTTTGTGGACACAATGACATGACCATAATCAACTAATAGTGTTTCATAATTTTCAAATATTTTTAGTTCTTTTGTTTTAAATTCTTTCATATAGTATTTTCCTAATCGCGTCATTTTTATTTCAGTGTTAGAAGTCGCAGCGTTCAATATTTACCTGCATTCTCATAGAACATTATTGTAGAAACTTAATAAAGCGAACTTGCTTCTTAGTATCATCATAACCAAGACTTCTATAAAAAGCGTGCGCTTCTCTACGGTAAGATCCTGAATTTAAGCGAATAAAAGTAAACTTATTCTGAGAAGCCCATGCTTCAATATAAGTCATCAACTGCTTACCAATACCTTGTCTTTGGTATGAATGAGCGACTGCTAATCCCAAGATATTAAGACCACGTTTACTATAAATAGACTCATAGACCTGCACTTCAACGAATCCTAGCACCTCTTTAGTACAATCATCTTCAAAAACAAATGCATGATGATGCTCGTTCTGATCTAAATTATCAATCTGTCGCTCAATAGATTTTAAGGAACTGTCATATCCCAAATCTTCTCTACAAATAGTTTGTAAAGCTTTTGCATCTTCTAGTTTGGTATGTCGAATCATCCAGTTTCCCTCCCCTATAGTAGTAGCTATACTTCCTTTTTACATATTACCAATTGCCTCAAGCACTTCTTGACTAGAGCTAACTACTTTTCCATTTAACTTGATTAGACCAATAGTATAAAGGTTCACATAAGCAAATTGTGATTCCCCAACCTCTTGTAGAGCCTTTATTTTTTGTTGATTATCTGCTCCTAATTGACGCAAATCACTATAGAGTCCCAAGATGGGAATTCCTGCCTGATAAGCCACTCCGATTTCTGAAGCAACGCCTGGATCAATAACTTGACCATCTAAAATTGCAATTAGTAGATCACTTTCTAATACCGCTTGCGTATCTAGCTTCGCAATCATCTTAGAATCAGCATAGGCATGCTTATCATTAATTTCCCCCTGCTCCTGAGGTAAAAAGACTTCAACCTCTGGATAAGTCTGTCTAATTTTTTCAACAAGAACTTGATTAAAGGTCAATTCCATTTCAGTAAATAAGGGACTGGCAAAATAAATCTTCATGAAGTACTCCTCTATTATGATAATATCCTCATTATAACATGCCACACTAAAAATTTTGGTTAAAAAAACTAAACAAGGCTCTTATCTAGAAAAGAAAAATCTAAAAAAGTCATCACTTGACTGATGACCTCTGCATCCTTTATTTCAAACTGTCTTTCCATATCCCATTTTCTTGGTAGAAGAAATGTTCACTAACATCATCTCGCAAAAAGACCTCTAGCATAATATCCATCGAACGGGCAAGTTTTAGATGCTTAAGTTCTTCCAAATTTACCCAATATACTTCACCTTCATCAGAAGATTGTAGCTGACCAGAAAAATTGTTGGTCTTGTATAGAAACACAATATAACGAGAGCCATCAGAGTTAGTCCAGTCCTTAATACCACAGATTTCTAAGTCACTTATGTCTAAACCTGTTTCTTCTTTTATTTCTCTAATAGTAGAATCTACAATTGACTCCCCCGGATGAACGTGACCACCAGGAAAGGTTATACCCCACCAAGAATTGTTGACCTTATCTTGCACCAAAACCCGTCCCTGATTATCATAAATCATACACATATTTGTTAGGATAGTGGCAATTTCTCGGGACATTTCAGTTACTCCTTAGTTCTAAAGATTTTATGATATTGACTCAATACTTACTAGTCAAGTATCTGACTTTTCCCTTGATTTGTCAAGCCTATCAACCCCTTCAGCAATTAAACAGAAACTAATTGGTTTCTTTCAAGACATTTAAATTTACTTTCTAGCTTCAAAACAGTATACTAACCTCAGTTACCAATAGATTAGAAAGTCAGCAAATGAGAGAACTTAACATTTTTTTACACATGTCACTAGATGGCGTTGTTGAAGGACCAAAAGGAGCTATGGATATTGACTTCATAGCTTACAACAAAGAATTAGAAGCTTTTGCAGAAAAAACCTTATCAAGTGTTGACACTATTTTATGGGGACGAACGACATATGAAATGATGTATGCCTACTGGCCAGACATGCTTGGTCACCAAGAAGCTACCAATTATGAACGCAGACATGCCAAATGGATTACTGACGTTAGAAAAGTGATTGCTTCTACAAGTCTTAAGACTGCTGAGTGGAACAATTCTACCATTGTGTCAGAAAACTTAAACCAATATCTCAAAGAATTGAAACATACAGCTGGTCAAGATATTTTGGTTTTAGGAAGCCCTCGACTAAGCCGTTCTTTATTATCTGAAAATCTCATTGATAAAATTACATTGACAGTCTCACCCACTATTGTTGGGAATGGCTTACGCCTCTTTGAAAACATCAGTTCCGACTTAGAGCTAATCAGCTCAAAAACTTTTACATCAGGTGCCCTGGGTTTAGAATACAAGGTAAAACACTAACTCACACTGTAAGAATTCACACATTTAGGAGAAAAAACAATGACACTTATTATCGCAATCGTTGCTGGAATTATCAACTTTATGATTGGCGGCCTCTGGTATGGTCTTCTCTTCCAAAAACCCTGGATAGAAGCACAAGGTATTAATCCAGAAGACATTGGCAAAAACGGAGATGGCAAAAAAGAAATGATAATGACCCTTATTGTCGAAGTTATCATTAGTATCGTAACCATACTATTTTTATCAGCCATAAACGCTGCCACACCAATCAATGCCCTAATTATTGGTATCATTACGATTCTTTCTGGTCTCAAAAACTATTTCTTTGAACAACGACCAGTTAAGTTAATTCTCATTAATGAAAGCTATAAACTGGTGGCCTTTATTATTATTGGATTAGCTTTATTATTAGTTTAATCAGTTAAAAAGCTCCCTTAATTCTTACACAGACTTAAGGGAGTTTTTTAGTATTTTTCAATGTTGCTAGGTTTTTTAAATTTAAAGAATGACTTTTCATTCAATCTTCTTTACTCGTAAAACTAAGAAATCCGGTCTATGAACGGTATCCTTATACTCAGGGAAAGAAGTTAAAATATTGTTTTCTGGTATTGGTTCTAATATTTTTTCTATCCTAAATCCTGAAGTAGTCAGAGTATTAATTATAGTTGAAAAAGTGCGATGGTATTTTTCAACATTCTCGATGAACCAATCCGTTTTTCTTTGTCCTTCAACTCCATAATTTGAAATATTGGCAAATAGTTTCTCTCCTGAAAGATCTCTTGTCCACCTATCTCCTTTGGAGTGGCAAGTCACAAAAGGATGCTCCTGAGAAAAAACTAATATTCCACTTTCGTCTAAAAGTTTATTTATACTTTCGACTAATCCCTTAAAATCCTCAACATAGTGCAGTGCTAATGAACTGACAACTAGATCAAACTTTTGCGTTAGGGTAGTTATGTCTTCCATTGCAAGTTGGAGATACTCTATTTGAGGACTATTATTTTTCAAATTTGCTGTTTCAATCATCTTTTGAGAAATGTCAATTCCAACGACTTTTTTTGCTCCCATTTCGACAAATAACTTGCAATGTTCTCCAAAACCACAACCCAGGTCTAAAATTACTCTATCTTTCAAATCTGGTAGTAGAGATAATAAAGCTGGTATTTCTATTAAATTATTGGCAGTAAATTCTTTTTTTCGTAACTGTTTATATTCATTAAAAAATATTTCATTATCATAAATGTTTTGTTTAGACACAGTTTTCTCCAATCATAAAATATTTTTTTGTAATAATTCGGAAAAAATCATTTCTATTCTGGTTATAGTTCTCTAAACCATCGTCTCTATTGATACAATTGTTTCATTGTTAGCTTATTCTCTCCTAACAAGATTAGTTGCGTTTTTCTAACAAGCTGACACACTCCACATGTGCCGATAGTGAGCACCTATACTATAAAACGAAAGGGATATATTAGGCTTTATTATTATATTATTGAACGAATTTTGAAAAGGCAACACTTTTCAAAAAACATCTAACTTGATTAAAAACTCTTTATTTTCTTTAGATAAGAAAATAGTCATTCTCCTGTTAATTGTTCTAACTTATCCGATTTAATCCAACTATAAGTATATAGCTCGCCACCAGGTTGACGACGGTCTATCCTAATCTATAGCCAATTTGTTATCCTAGTTGATTAAAAAAATCTCTGATTTCCTTATCTTTTATAAAATAATATATAATTTTCCCCTCTCTTCTAGTGTCCAAGATGTTTTGATTGGCTAGTTTACGAAGATGGTGGGAGGCAGATGCCATACTGAGATTTAGTAAACAGGCTATATCGCAGACACAGAGTTCTTCGACGGCAAGGAGGTAAAAGATGATATTTATCTGTTTATTATCGGTAAACTTTGATAAAATGCGAAGTGATTTTTGGACTTTTTCCTTTTCAAGGTAGTTCGTTGCGGTTATAACATTTTGTTGATTTATAACATTTACTTGGCAGATACTATCTTTTTTCAAAATACTTTCTCCTAGCCTAACACATTCCATAGCATGTCAAAGCTGTTGTTTTCAATCAGGATATACATCCCCAAGCCTAAATAGACAACGGCAATAAACCATCTGCTATATTTTTCCAAAGTTTCTCCAACAGAAGGGACTTGTGCCAATTTTTGGGCAGAAAAAACCAAGAGATAAATCATGACTAGAAAGGTAAGTAAAGCCACTATCAAATTTGTTAAATTTAAGGTAGTAAAATATGGGACAAAGACACCAATATTGTCAGCACCACAACTTGCAAAAGTAATCATAGCGACTAGAAAAATCAGGTTTTTATTATCTTTGCTCAAACCTTCTTTGACAATAGCTTCTCCATCAGAATCTCCTAAAAGCAAAACTTTGAGGCCTAGGAAAATTGGAATCAAACCGAGCAAGCCTAAAATCTCTTTACTAGGAATATAATTTAAGACAAATGCAAAAAACAAACTTAGCAATATTAGACTAACAGAGCCTAGAAATTGTCCTAAATAGATGTTAATGATGTCTTTTTTGCTTTTTCTTTTAGCAAAAAATAACATTAGGATAATAAGTAAGTCTACGGCGGTCCCAGAATACAGGATTATTGAAGTAACAACATTTTGAATCATAAAAAACCTCATTCAAATATATTTTTGAATGTATTCTAACATTAAACTTTGTAGATGTCAAAGAGGTCATACTGAATAATTGTTTTTTGTTCCTCATCTACTACGACTGTTGGGTAATTAATTAGCACCATATGGTTACAGTTATGGCAGGTAAATTTAAAGAAATCCCCGTCCAAAATAGCAGAAACAATCTCAGGGGTCTTCACCGCATAAACCCTATTATACCACGAAACAACACAAAAAAACGCAACCTTTCGGTCGCAGTCTCTTATAAGTCAACTTCTGTTCCTTCGAGAAATGTTACAGTAATCTGCCCACTTTCTGATATTGTGATGTTGTCGAGCACTTGGCACATGATGGTGCAATCATAATGGTCTAGGTCAAGAAGCTGTTTCATGAACTTGGCATAATGCTTATTCAGTAGATTGTCACCCTTGCTCAGTTTTTCTAGTTTATCAAGGACATCAGCTTTATAGTCTTTTAGGATGCTGACGGCTTCCATAAAAGCCTTCTCTAGCATCTCCTCATCAATATGGTTGTTGCTACAGCCCATGACACCTGTCACCCGATAGCGGTTGTTACATTGCCACACCTTCCTTTTTCCTCGGCTAGTCGTCCAGTTCTTTCGTCCAAAGGCATCACCGCACTCGGCACAGAAGACCTTTGTCATAAAAGGATTGTCCTCATTTTGCAGGTGGTAAAAAGGAATACCATGTTCTTCTCTAAAAGCCTTTCGTCTTGCTATCTCGAGCTGAACCGTCTCCCACATCTCGTGATCAATGATACCTTCATGGTTGTTGGCAACATAAAACTGGTTAACCTGACCATCATTCTCCGTTCGTTTCTTGGTGAGGAAATCCACGGTGTAGGTTTTCTGAAGAAGGGCATCGCCCTTGTACTTCTCATTCTGAAGCATTTTCAATATGGAACTTGGGTACCAGTTAGCCTTTCCTGACCAACCAGGAACGTCTCGGTCGTTGAGGTCTCTAGCGATGCTTTCTGGGGTGTATCCTTTTAAGAATCGCTCATAGATGTATCTAACCACTTCAGCTTGTTCTCGATTGATGATAAGGTTGCCATCCTTATCCTTATCGTAGCCCATAAACTTGGTGGTGTTGACTCTGACCTCACCACGTTCGAATCGCTTTCGGATACCCCAAGTGGCATTCTCAGAAATTGACCGTGATTCGTCTTGAGCAAGGGATGAAAGTATGGTCAAGAGAACTTCTCCTTTTGAATCAAGACTATCAATGTTCTCCTTCTCAAAAGTAACACCAATGCCTAGGTCTTTCAGCTCACGAACATACTTGATACAATCCAAGGTATTCCTCGCAAATCGACTGATGGACTTAACCAAAATCCTATCCACCTTACCATCTCTACAATCTTGTATCAGTCGGTTAAAGGCATCACGTTTTTTGGTGTTGGTTGCGGAAATCCCCTCGTCTGCATAGATGTCCACTAGCTCATAGTCTTCGTGCTTTGAGATAAAGTCACGGTAGTAATTGACTTGGTTCTCATAGCTTGATAGCTGTTCGTCTTGGTCGGTGGACACCCGACAATAGGCGGCCACTCTGATTTTGGTGACTTGCTGATGGGTGACCATCAGCTGCATTTTCTTGGCTGGAATAACTGTAATGTTTTTGCCCATATTCGGTCCTTTCTATCACTGTTACAGGGGTCTTAAGTTTCCACTCTTCAATGGCTTTCTCTGGCACACGCATGCCTTGGCAGGAAGCCTTGCCTTCTTTGATGTACTTTGAGCAACACCAGACAATCTGTTTCTTATAGGACACCTGTCTTTTGAGAGTTGACCCACAATACTGACACCTAAGCATGCTCGTAAAAAGGTAGTGCTTATTCGGTCCTTGCTTCCAAGTGTTGCTGTCAAGTTTATGTTGAACAGCCTGCCACACTTCTTTTGAAACAATAGGCTCATGGTTATCTTCAATCAAGTACTGGGCTACTTCGCCTTGATTTAACCGTCTTTTACCATTAACCCCATCAAGATAGGTCTTCTGTAATAATGCTGCACCTTTATACTTCTCGTTTCGTAACATATGCCCCACTGTCGTATCATGCCATTTCGCATTTGATACTGTAGTTACACCTTCTTCATTTAAGAGTTTTGCAATGCGGTGCAAACCCATGCCATCAAGGTAAAGATGGAAAATCCGTCTCACAATTTGTGCTTCTGCTTCATTGATAACCAACTCGCCATCGACATCCACATCATAACCCATAAAACGCTTGGTGTTGATGACCACCTCCCCACGTTGAAACTTCTTCTGAAACGCCCAACGTTGATTGGTACTCATACTCTCCAGTTCTTCTTCAGCTAAACTTGCCAAAACCGAAAGCATGACCTCTCCTTCATTGGATAAGGTATTGATATTCTGTTCTTCAAAGTAGATACCCACACCCAAGACTTTCAACTCTCGACTGACTTCAAGTACCGTCATGGTATTCCTCGCAAACCGTGAAATGGACTTGGTGTGTATCAAATCGATCTGACCTTGCCTACAAACTTCAAGCATGGCTTGAAAATTCGGTCGCTTCTCCTTTGCCCCAGAAATTCCCTTATCGTAATAGACACCGAGAAAGTCAACGTCCTCTCTATTGGCATAGAGCGTTTCAAAATAAGTCTTTTGATTTTCAAGGGAATCCAGCTGACTGCTGTTAGTCGTTGATACCCTGACATAGGCACATATGCGTTGTTTTTTATGATCTTGTTTTGCTTTAATTAACCTTACTGCCATTTAGTTTCCTTTCTATTTTTGGTACACTATATATCACTCTAAAGGGAAGATAAGTCAAGCTTTCAGCAAAACTACTCCCTCCATATTACTAAGTAAATTTGGAAACAAATTTTCCGCAGTTATTGAAAAAAAGCAAAAAGAAAAAGCGTGGTGATATCACCACGCTGAGATACTAGTATGCTATTCTCCTAACTACACTATGAGTTCTGAGTTGAAAATTATTGCCAGTATGTTATAATGAATATAGAAAAAGGAGCTGGTCTGCAAACCAACTCCAACATAGAACCGTTAAAAAGACGGTAGCTCTGTTAAACGAAAATAATCCGTCCTACCTGAGCAAAAGTGGGGACGGATTATTTTTTGCCTTTGTCACTGAATATTTTATAGCACAAACCAATCAAAGCAATGGTAAAGCTACCAAAACCAAAGATGGTTTGCACAACTTCAAACTCAGTCAAAAGTGCTCCTCCTTTCCGTCAGATTTTGATGAATTGCCCATAGGCATCACCTCTTTCTTTCAGGATTTAGGAGCCACCGTCTTCACTTTTCTACCATTAAATTATACCATATAAGCCGCTATAAATGCGGCTTATTTTAGTTTTAATTTCTGACCTACAGAAATCAGACTTGGATTTTTGATGTCATTCAATTGAACCAAATCCTGTAAGTTTGTCTTGAACTTTTTAGAGATACCATAAAGCGTATCACCCTTTTGTACCGTATAGGTTTGTTCACTATGTCCGTTTGTTGACCCAGTTACATCTTGCTCCAATACCCAGGAATTAATACCTTCAAGAAGGTACGCTTTTTTGCTGCTAGATTGGTTAACATCTTTCACACGAATGATTTTGAAAGTCTTACCTTTCACCCAGGATGAGATTCCTTGTCCTGTTTGGTAATGTGTTGCATGCTTTTGAACAACCACAGAATCACCAACGTGATAGGAAATGGCCCCTGACTGAGGAGTATTGGTGCTGGGAGACACTGATTGAGCTTGACCAGTAATCGCTTGAACAAACTCACGAGCCAT
The DNA here is from genome assembly GCF_900475415.1 of Streptococcus porcinus. Lineage (NCBI taxonomy): Bacteria > Bacillati > Bacillota > Bacilli > Lactobacillales > Streptococcaceae > Streptococcus > Streptococcus porcinus. Next base: position 743,494 of record NZ_LS483388.1, on the reverse strand, counting down.
ACCTACTTTATTAGCTTCATAAGTTGCCATATCGCTATTGTTATCGATAAAAGCAATTTCTACGAGACGATAGTTATACCCACGGTTCGCCGCAACATTGGCATTATAGAGCCAGTCCACTTTCTTAAACCCGCGATTCGTAAAACGACGCGCAAGAATACTAAGGAGTTTCTGGTCCAACTCATCAGGATTATAACCCGCATAAATGAGAACTTCGGCTCCTTTTGCTTGTCCATTAAAGGCATTAAAATGAAGTTCTGTAATGGTCTCGTACCCTTTTCCGATACTACCTAAGCTACGGTAGTCATAGACATTTTGCTCCGTAATATAATCAATCTGATTACCAGAGTAGCGTTTCATCAACGATGCAAACTCGCGTACCTTCCCCGCTTCAGTAATACCTAGTCCTGGATTCGTCGCTCCAGGATCATATCCAGTTTGTCCCTGACCATGCCCACAAATAATAAGATGTTTTCCCATAGTTTTTTCTCCTTTATGACTTAAAATACCTTCATCCCAAGTGTTGAGATGATTACTTTCAATAAGACTGATGAGTTTAGCTCCATAATTAGGATCAGTTGCATAGCCTGCTGCTTGAAGAGCCAGACAGGCTTTTTTGTAGTCTTCTTCACCAATCACATTCTAATAGTGGGACTGTCGCCAGTCATTCTCTGATAAGAATAACGCATGGTCTTTAATAGATTCCTCCCATGAGTCATACTTTCTAAAGGTGGCGGCAACCGTGATAAACTTACCATCCACATATTCTTGAGTTGGAATGACAACACGCTTTCCTTTCCAGTCAGGACTCGCTTTAATACCAAAGAGATTATGGTTAGGGTACTGAGCTAACAAAGACTTACCCCAACCACTCTCTAAGATAGCTTGTGCTGCTGACACGGACGGAAGAATGCCGTGCTCCCAAGACGCTAAACAGCCGTCTTTAATCTTTGATAAAAAAGTCATCCTAATCTCCTTGTTTCAATTGCTTCAGCACATCTTTCAACTTTTCAGGAACTGGTAGTCCAATCCGTGCCGCATTCTCAATGATGGACAACCCTTCATTTGAGAGGTAATAAAAGATGATAGCGGTACGAACCATACCCCCTTGTTTTAGGACATGCTCATCAATGATTTGCCCTACTGCTACTAAACACAAAAGGACAATCTTTTTGAAGATGCCCTTGAATCCGATATTGCTAGCAAGCCTTTTCTTAATTGCTGCTGCCATAAGACCTGTGATGTAATCGATGGAAATAAAGACCATCAAAGCAAAGAGAAATCCATCAACTTCTCCAAAAATCGAACCGATAAGTCCTCCAATCGCTGAGAAGAAGACTTTATTTGTTGCCAGTAATTCTTTCATAATGACACTTTCCTTTCTTAGGCTGTCCTACGCCAACGGTAAACCGTAACGTAAGGTTGTAAGTTATTGTGTGGCTTTCCGCCACCAGTATTTCCTGTATTATTCCCTTGCGGATAAGTATTAGAATTTCCATCTGATCCATAATCACGTCTAATAGCTTTATTACCATTATTAGCTGAAACATATTGAGCGTGAGAGTGTGATGGCATCTCATCAATGGTCAAGGTATGTGTCTTACTACCGCCTGACTTATTGACGCTATTAAACTCACTTTCATTCTCAGACACTCCAACCAAGACCCGTCCGTTGCCAAATCGCTCCCAACTGCCACCCATGATGGTTGCTGGACTGATGTTTGACGTAGATTCATAAATGACACCCACTGGGTAAAAAATATCAAGAAGTTTTTTATTCTTTATATAAATCTCACCGTCAAAATAAGCAGGCAAACTCCCATCCACATCAAGCACCCCTCTTGTCCACGCTTTGCCTATCCCCATACCAGATGGACTTAAGCCGTAGACAACCTTTTCTGGACCAACGGTAAATTCAAAGGTCGTGGCATAAAAGAGGTCTGCGAGCTTTCCAATAATGTTGTAGGACTTTGTCGTATCGTAGGTGCCACCTAAAATAGCTTGGAAATCTGTCTTTGTGTGTTCCGTGGTTGACGTCCAGTTGGCCGCACCACCAGCGTTTGTGACCTTCTGGCCACTTGCCAAATCAACCACTTCCCATGTCAAGGTTGCCTTATTCTTTTGAACACTATTGATGGTTAGAGGGGCAATCTTAAGCTTTCGTGTGACCGTCACCTGATTCATACTAGAACCGGCACGAACCGCTGAGAATGAAAAGATAGGTTTGAAATACTCTAATAGGGTTATCTCCACTTCTTTTCGAGCACTTTGTCGCCCTCTCGAATCAGTCACATAGGCAGAGACCTTAGCGCGACCAATCCAGTTTATACCTCCCAAAAGACCGTTATTACTCGTAACCACATTAGGCAGTTGAACCCACTGATTATTCTCAAATTTAAAGACCTCTGCACGATAACCCGTCGAAGGAATGGTCGATCCGTAAATACCTGCTCCTTGATTGAAGGTCACTTTAGGATTAGACACCAACTGGGCAAAACTTGTGCCAGTTAAAATGGTTTTAGCTGTGGTATGGGATTCTGAAACAGTAATACTGCCCAAGGTTGGAACAACTGACGTCGGTAGGTTGAGGGTAATGGGAATTGTCATAGAACCTATTGTCTTACCACCATAGATAGTGGCTAGCGTTAAATGCCCATTACCTGAGGTACTATTTGGAATTTGAGTTGCTAATTGCGATATTGATGGCGTCCAAGTTACAGAGGTCGCAATGCCTGTTCCAATGGTGCCACTGAGAGATCCAAAATGCCATGTGATATTATGGGTAAAATCACTACTAGCGCGCTTAATCGTAATGGTTACGGCTTGCCCCAATATATTCCCAGAAACTGTAGCACTCGATGACCGTGGAATATCACTTAAACGTAGCGTTTGTGACCCTGTATTCAAGGTGCCAGGCGACCAGCCACCAGACCCAGAGAACGTTGCTGAAAAACTGATGGTTTTTGACCCATTCGAATCATGTGACACAGTGATGGTCTTATCAATCAAGTGAAGAGAACTATGAGCAGTATACATATCTGGTCGCCCTGACCAAGAAAGCGTCTGGCCATTGATAGACACACTTGCCCTACAGTCATACATCCCAAAGGTCGTATAACCATTCTTTAGCCAAAGTTGGACTCGGACAGTAGATGTATTATTAGCCGTTGAAGTTCCTGTTTCTTCCACTCGTAAAAGTAGGGTATAGCCCCTATCATTATTTGAACCATAATCTGCCATAGGATCTCCTTTCTACTTGGCATCAATAAAACGACAAACTAGATGCTTAGCATTATGTCTTGCGTCTTCTAGTCGGTAATAACCAACCTGTAAGGTCTCCACAAAAACCCCATGATGAATTTTTATGACACCAGCTGTAACCGTCATAACGGCATTACCAGCTGACTTAATCATCATCCCTTGTGGGGTTAATTCGATATATTCAGAGTTATCCTTCTTACCAATAATTACCCCATTATCACCAGCTCTCAAATAGGTATTGACAAAGTTAAGCAAGAGACTGTTGGCTTTAAGATCTGCTTCAATAGCTGCGATACGAGCCGTATTATCAATAAAGTCTTGATTAAATTGCGCAAGGACAGCTTCATTATTCTTCTCAAACTCTTTATAAGACTTGAGCCAATCAGCTACTTCTTTTGCCAAAGCTCTCGCTTCAAGGTCCACTCGGAGAGATTCTGTCTTTTCAGTTAGAAGGTCTAATTGTTGCTTCATAAACCCGTTGTCAGCTTTGGCATCAATCTGAGCGATAAGATCATTCAAAGAAGGCACAGGCGCTGAAGCAACGTTGCCATCTTCCAATTGAACATTTCTAAGATAAACCACATCTCCTACTGACCACGAACCTGACATTAAGTAAAAGATATAAGAATAGTACTGATAACTACTTACTTTCCATGAAGAAACAAACCTTTGCCAATCTGTTGTTACTTCGTAAGCTTTCATTCCACCGAGTTCACAACCCATATTGAGTGTGACAGATTTTGAACACTTAATATCAATTGAAAAAGTCATCGTCGCACCAATTCGACTCCTTAAATCATGGAAGTTCCGATGAAAGCCGCCAGTACCTGCTTTGGTACAGGTCAACTTAATAGTCACCCCACTAACAGAACTCGTATCTTCAATTACCTCCTTCTTCCACTCAGAGGTAACAGATGAAAAAGTCATCGCTTTCATGGCATAATCGTCAATGTAATTGCGACCACCCAGTTCCGTTCCCTCAAAAAAGGATGACCAGATATAGTCACCAGGATTGGTTGAAGGGGTTGCGCTCTCCTTATTGACTGCTAGACCAAGGTAACGTTTGCCTGTTGGAATGGCAGAAAGTCCTTCTCCCTTGTCACTATCTGCATACATCCGCCAAGTATAAAGGGTCTTTCCGTCCTTACCAGCCTTTCCATCCATACCCTTGTCCCCATATACACCGATGACAACAGGTGTTGTGACTGTCGTTGAGCCATTGGTGAAAGTGGTTTTTTCATAGTTCCACAGATATTTAAGCGTTGAGGTGAGAAAGGGAATGGTTGTGCTCCAACCAGAGTTTGTTGCTGTTACACCAGTCTTTTGTGCAGAGACTAAGTAGTACTGCTCCCTTAATTGAATGCCCACCCCATCTGCTCCAGCGTCCCCCTTTGGTCCAGGGGTTAAAGAGATAGTTTTAAGATCAACTTTTGTCGCTAGGCTTTCCCCCCTCACCTTTAGGAGGGGCGTATCAATGGAAAGATTCCCATCCCTATCCAAACTAAAGACCGGGGTGTGCCAGCCAGGAATAACGACCTTATCTGCTTCAATTTCTAGGCTCTTCACATACTCTGATAGAATCTGTTGGGAAACAAGTCTTGTCATCCATGCTGAACTAGAGACAGTCAACTCATCAATCTTAGCTTTTTGAAGGGCTGCGACTCGTGCTTCTAAGGCATCAGTTGCCAGATAATCAAGCGCAGCTTTCTTCCCAGAACGCTCGCCTTCTGCTTTGGCCTTAGCGATACCATCTTCAACTTCTGTTTGAAGACGCTCAAAGTGCCTATCAAAGACCTTGTTAAAATTAGCTCGCTCCTTAGACGCACGGTGTTCTGTAACCGACTGATTGACATCAAGAATGGTCTTAGCCGCACTGGTTAGCGAATTGTTTCCTGATGATCCAGAGTTTGTAAAGCTAACCTCATCATCAAAGGTCACCGAAAGATACACTTCTTCTAGAGCGTCAAAGGTATAACTAACTGCCTTTTTCTTAACATCTACCTTGTGCTTTTGACTTTTAAGAGTGACTGTATCTCCCAGATGGACTTCTTGACCATCAAGCTGATAAGCTTCAACGGTTATCTGTCTAGAGATGCTATCGATGTGCTCATGTGTGAACTTAGCCATCGCCCATTGGCGCAATTCTTCCTCTGTCTGAAGCGTGTTATTCTCATACCGTGCTTCGTGGACATAAGGGTATTGGTTAATGAGGGGACTTTCCACAACGACAGAAAGAACGGTATCCTCATCACTACCTTCTGCCTGAAAGGTTGAGGTCGCATAGATGCGCGTAATGACCTTCTCAGAATCACCCTTATCCTCAAAAGCTTTCAGATTGTGATGGCTTGTGAGAATAACTCCCTTATCGTTGCCACGGTGCTGCTTAACTATCAGCTGAAAGTTATCACGAACGAGCTCACCTTCCCAGGTTCCAAGGATGGAATGTTTACCATCCATTAGAGCTTGATAAAGTGTCAAGTCTTCGTCAGACACATAGGTATGACGCTCCGTCACATCACTGTCAAAGCTAAAAAGTCCTAAATCAGATGGACAAGCCTCAACCAGCCTCATCAAGGCTGATTGACAAGTCGTGTTAGTCGCTGAAAAAGGCTTAACCTGACGCTTCATCACATCATCAGAAATGTGATAACACTCAAGCTCTATCGTATCGTCTTGAATCTTTACCTGCTTAACACGAAAGAGCTGCTTTCCCAAATCAGGAGTTGGACACAAAATCAACTCATCTGCTCTAAGGGTTTCATGAATACCTGAATCCGTAATCGGATAAGTTAAATGGAGCTGAAAGGTGCTATTCAGCTCCTCTTCTACCGTTGCACTCACCGTTTCAAATAATGGCTGACCATTCCATTTCGGTGTCTTTGTTTGACCGTCAAGAAGGTAAAGCATCATACCCACCCCCAATTCGTCTCAAAAGTGAGCGATAATATCCCACTACCCAAAACAACACCAACAGACTGAGTTGGATGACTGGCATCAATCGTGATAAAATCCCCAGACCACTTGGCAGCTTTCCCTGATAGGGTCTTAAAACTAGGACGATCAGGGTGATTAACCATAACAAGAGGCTCTGTAAATTTCTCAATGCGGATCACCTGGTCACCTACCGTGAATGAGGTTTCTGACACCGATTGACCGGTGATAGTAATGGTAGGAAAGGCAAGGGCAGAGCCTTGTGTTTTTAACACACCATTGGCACTCAAAACTTGCCTATCCACACTCTTAAAAAAGCGAGTGGGGTGACAGATAAAGGTCACATCAATCACATACACATCGTGGCCATCCTGCTTGATGTCAAAGCTATCCGTTCGGTAACACCAAAGCCTGGTGAGCTTAAGGCGTTCACTTTCTAGCCAAAAACCTTCCTGCATGAGATAAGCCGAGAACTCATTGACCTCTTTCTCACTCGCACCAATCAGGTACAAGCGGTAAGGCTTTTCAATCACATCACGGTGTTTATTGGTTTGAACAATCGCCCCACTCAACCCACGATGGTCTAAGAGTTGCGTTTTAGACCGTGGCACTTGAACGCTCGGTCTATCTTCCACAAGCACTTTAAAAGGAAAAGACGAGGTGCCTTTTCCATTCAGTACCAATTCATTATGTTTAATCACACTGTTCCTCCTCTCAGTAAAGCTTGTCGAGTCATTTCATCAGCTAGTTGACCAGCTACATAGTCGGCTAGTTTTTTCATATCAGCTTCTTCACGAATCACAACATCTGTGATATTGACCGTTATGGTTGTTCCCTTGTTAGGCATGGTAGCTGCGATGCTGCGACCGATACTGCCAAGAATTTGGTTATTAAGAGGTAGAACTGCTTCACGTCCTGCTTCTCCTCCAACCATCAAGCTATTTCCTGTCATACCAAATGCCGTTGGCTTGGTGAGAATCCCACCCTTGGCGTACCATTGAATGGAAATCTTAGGTAAGCCACCTTTTAACCAATCAAGGGGATTCGCAGAACCTGACACACTAAAGTGCGGAAGAGGAATATGCGGCCACTTAATCTTGAAGTTAAAGAGGTTCTTAATGGCATTGATAGCTGAAGAAACCGCATTTTTTGCCCCATTGATGGCATTTGTAATGGTTGATTTGACCCCATTCCAGACAGAGGACACTGCGCTTGAAATACCACTTAGGACACCTGAGATGGTTGCTTTCATCCCATTCCAGATAGAAGATACCGTTGAACTTATGCTCGATATAATCGAACTAATCGTTGACTTGATGCCATTCCAGACATTACTAACGACAGATTTGATACTATTGAGTAAGTTTGTCATAGTGCCTTTGATGCCATTCCAGGAATTGGAAATGAACTGAGCAATGGCATTTAGAACAATCGAAATCAGTGACTTGATGGCTTCCCAAACTGTAGAGACGACCTGCTTGATGGTTTCCCAGGCACCTGACCAATCACCCGTGATAATCTGCATGACTGCCTTGATAATGCCTAAGAGAACATTGATGGCTGTTTCTACGACCACTTTAATGATGTCCCAAGCTGTCGTGATAATCAGTTTGATATTCTCCCAACTGGCTTGAAGGTAAGGGCCAAGAATGGTCATGATGGTTTGAATAACTGTTGAAATGGCTGTCCACACGGTATTTGCGGCTTTAAGGATTAGCTGTTGCTTCTCTGTCCACCAAGTAGTCAAGGTTCCCCATATCGACATAACAAAGCTTGATATCTGTTGGATAATGACAGATAAAAAGGCATAGATGGCATTCCAGATTTCTGTCACAGCTGTCCGAAAGCCTTCGTGATGTTGCCAGAGTTGCTGAATCCCAACAACCAGTAAGGCAACAACGGCAATGACACCAAGAATAATCCCTACGATTGGAGCTGCTGCAGTTATCATCCCCATGATGGTTGTTCCCATAGCCATAGCAGCTGCTTGCAGGGCAATAAAAATCGGGAGGACTAAGCCAAGGGCTGCGACCAAACTTCCAACAATGACAATAAACTGCTTGACTGGCTCTGATAGCCCAGAAAACCATGTGGCAACAGCTTGAAGCAAACTGGCGAGAACCTCTAAGATAGGTGCTAGGGTTGCTGCAATAGCATCTCCCATCTCCGCCATTGCTAACTTCGACGTGTTTTGAGCGGTTGTAAACTTATCAATAGGATCAAGCGTCCCCTCATAGGTCTGTGTTACAATCCCAGCTGCCTTATCAGCTGTTCCTGCTAAATCTTCAAAAGATAAGGCCCCACGCTTGATGGCATCAACCATACGTGGAGCTGCTTTACTTCCGAAGATTTCTGAGGCAAGAGAAAGAGCCTCTGTTTCACTGGTTGAGGCTTTGATTTGCTCAATGGTTCCAGCAAGTCCTTCTTGAAGCGTCAGCCCATCGCCCGCATACTTAACAGCTGCCTTTGAGAGTGACGAAAGTGCTGCAGAAGAATCAACCCCTGCTTTTTCAAACTGCCCCATCAAGGTGATGCCTTCATCAAAGGAAAGGCCAAGGGCTTTGATTTGTGGTGCTCCCGCTACTGCCTTGTCCATCAACTCTTGGACACCAACACCTGTCGCCTGGCTGGTATAAGTAACCGTGTCTAAAACACTTGATAAATCAGTCGCTTCAAGTCCATAGGCCTCAATCGCTTGTTTGGCTGAAATGGCAGAGCTCGTCACATCACTCCCATTGATTTCAGAGAATTGAATCAACTGGGTAGAGGCAGACTTAAGGGCATCTCCTGTTAACCCAAATTGCGTATTCAACTCCCCTACGGCACTTCCTGCCGTATTAAAATCCGTTGGTAGTTCAGTGGCTAGGGTTTTAGCGATGTCTGTCATCTCTTCAAGGGCAGAACCAGTTGCCCCAGTTTTCGTGACAATGATATCCATACCCTCATCAACTTCAAGAAATGCGTCAAGCGATTGTTGACCGAAGTCAATCAATTTCTGTGACAACTCTCCCAGTTGGTCGCCAAACTCCATGAGAAGGTCAGCCTTTAAGAGGCTGTTTGTCTCTTCCAAAGAAGCCTTGGAACTCGCAGAACTAGAGGCCAACTCCTCCATCTCATTTTGGAGATTATTGTAAGCTGTCTTTGTCTCATTAAGAGTTTTCTCAAGCTTATTAGCTTCAACCGAATTCTCACCATATTCGCTCTTTGAAAGAGAGAGCTGTTGTTCCAGATTATGAATCTGTTTCTCAAGGATTTCTGAATGAGAAGCGACCTTTCGTTGAGCAAGTGCCAACTTATCAGCCTCACTTGCGGTAGTTGCTAATGCTGATTCTTGTAGCTTAAAGGAGCTATTGAGTTTCTCACTTTCTGACACCAACTGTGCCTGCTCATTTTGGAGACGATTGAGCTGGGACTGATTGGTTTCAACCTGCGCTCCGTTTTCTGAGAGAACTCTGTTAACACTTTCTAGCTTTGATTCATAGCCCTTTAAGACTGTTTGAGTACTCTCAACCTCACGTTGGAAGGCACGGTACTGGTCTGCACCGATGTTACCGGCCTTGAACTGAGCCTCGACTTGGGCTTGAGCTTGACGAAGTGTGGCGAGTTTTTCTTTAGTTGTTTCAACTTGTTTGGCTAAGACTTCCTGCTTCTGGGTCAAAAGAGTGACATTGCCAGTGTCAAACTTGAGTGCCTTGTCAATCTGACGCAATTCTTTAGTGGTTTCAGAAGCCTGTTTATTCACACCCTTTAAGGCATTTTGTAAGGGTTGGGTATCACCACCAATTTCAATGGTGATCCCCTTAATGTTTCCTGCCATCGTCACTCCTCCTCCCTACTAGAAATTGTCAAAGTCTGCTTGGGTAGCTTTGCGAGCATAAGTCTCATCTCGGCTTCTTAGCTCCACATAATCCGTCTGATAATCCAATGCCATGCCAATTGAGATGTGCTTTAAGTCATCAATGGAAAGGCCAGTCTCCTTACAACAAGAGAGGTAACTCTCTACCGTGAAGATTTCCTCGCTCGCTGTTTCGGAAGTTTCTGCTTTTTTCTGGTTGTCATCCCTTGGTTAAGCATAGACATCAAGACTGGCCCAACTTCCTGAAGGGGAAATTCCTCCATCGACATAAAGAAATCCTCGAATGGTTTGATTCGATGATTGGCTGACTTGGCAAAGGCCCAAAAGAGACGGTGGAAAAAGGTCATGTCGAAGTCAGATAAAATAGACAAGTCAATCTGACTAGCCTTTAACTCTTCCCCCTCTTCCAATTGCTCAAGTTGAGTCATGATGGATTCCGCACTTAACATGTTAAAGAGATCCTGGAAATAATCCTTTCCGAATTGCTCCTTATAAGCAATCGGTGTATAGGCATTCGTAGCCAAGGGATAGGTTTTTCCAGCAATCGTGATATTTTGTCGCATGTTCTCCTCCTTTAAGCAGTTGGTTCAAAGACAGACTTAAACCAGTTCTCACGAATCTCATCACTGGTTTCTTCAGTCGTTCTGCGTCGCACAATCTTATCAAGTGGTCGTGGACTTGCCGTAAAGGTCAACTCCACCTCATTGATGTCAGAGCCTGACTTGGTTTTTGACCCAACTGTTGGGCGAGACGCATAACAGTAATAAAGGACATGAAGTGTCTCTTTCTTGTCCCCTTCAAATCGGAACATGAGGGCGAAGTTTTTCTTCTCCGCATTTGCAATCTCTGAAATGGTGTTAGTTGTCGCATCCAATTTCTCACCTAGAACATGAGTTAGAAACTCCTGTGACAAGAGAGCGACTTTCAGCGTTCCCTCATAGCCGTCATTGGATTCAGAGGTGTAAAAGTTGATGTTGTCTGCCTTGTAAGAACCCTTATCTCCAGTCGGTTCAAGGGTTAATTCTGCGGCACCACGAAGGCGCTCGACAGTACCATAAGTCAAAGCACCGTCAGCTCCCTCACTGGTGACTTCTGCCCAGTGGACATCTTGTAGGCCAAAGGTGACCTTGTTTTTTTCTGCCATGGTTATCCTCCTAATAGTGTGATGGAATAAATGGTTTGGTAGAGTTTCTCACTAGTGATGTAAGTCTCTACCTTGTCAAAATAAAGATGGTGGGCATCAAGAACTGATTCCACCGTTTCTTCTGTCACTAAATCCTTCTTTGTTGTGTACAGCTCAATCTGAACATTAAGCCCTTTGTGATAAGCCCAGTTGTCTGCCCCAAGGTTATCTGAGTCAGTGACTAGATAGACCATAAAGGGAGGTCTCGGACTGTGACCTTCCTCAAAATGATGATAGGCTACTGGGAGTTTGCTCTCTTTTAAGACAGGAAAGAGGTCTTCAAATCGCATAAGCCACCTCACAGTTTCTGTCGCAATTTGTCTTCAAACGACTGAATCGCCCTTTTCTCGACAGGAGCGATGTGCTTAATCCCTTCCACCCGACCACCGTTTTGTTTGGCATGCCCATCTTCAAGCAGATGCGTCAGCCCTGGTGTTCGATTGTGAATAGTTTTGGTCAGAGCCGTATTGCTGTCAGTCGTTGCCTTACTCGTCCACCCTTTAGCATATTTCCCTCGTCGTTTTGGGGAAGTCACCTTTAAGGTATCAACGGCATCGTCTGTCACTTCCTCAACCACCTCACGCATGACATCTGTGGTCTCTTTGGCATAAGTCGTCAGCTCCTTTTCGATGACAGAAGCTAAATCATCAAGTCCAATCTTAGTCATAAAGCTCCTCCTTGGTCGCAACGATGTAAATCAAGCTTTGAGCCACAGTATCGCCATCAATGGACTCGATAGCATAATACTGGTCACGAAAGTAAATTCGAGTCGTTAAAGAATTAAGAGCAAGAATAGCCTTATCGTAGCGCAAGGTAAACTGCACCTTGTTATGAATCAGTTTTGTCGCACTCCCATCACTTTCAGTTAAAGCTAGTGGACGACAAGAACACCAACGCATAAAGAGGTCATCCCAAATGGCTAACTCGTTTCCGATGTCGTCCTGCTTGAGTCGCTTTTCTTGAAAGACTAACTGTTCTCTTAGAGGCGCAATCTTCATCAGAACACATCCTTTCTATCTGCCAAAAGCAAATGATAGAGAGTTTCCTTCAACTCCTTGTGATTGGCTTCTTCACGGTGTTCATAAAGATAGGCAACCCCATAAAGGACTGCCGTCTTTAGAACTTCTGAAGTGGAGGTCTCACGAAGAATATCTTCACAAAGCTGGCGACTTGTTGCCATCAACTGTTCGATAAGGAAGTCCTCCTCATCATTCTCCACTTTCAGATAGAGCTTGGCTTCTTCTAGCGTTATCATAGACCTTTCCCTTTAATGGTGAGTATTTTCACTGCTTCGGGAAGAACCAATTTCCCATCCACACGTTGGCTGGCAAGAAAACCAATCTGACCATTGTTTGCATAAAGCTCATTGAGACGCTTGAAGGTACGCCCTTGACGGTCCGCAATCCAGTAGTAAGAGAAATCACCAAAGGCAATCGCTTTGTTTCCTGCTTCTGGAAGTGGCGCAAAAGTTGACGTGTAGTAAGGACGGTTGAGAATCAAATCAGGTTGACCAGCTTGTGTTGATGGTTGCCAGATGTAATTGCCATTATTGTCCTTGAGCTTGCGGATAGCCTTAACCGTAGTATCATGGAGAATCCAGACCGCATTCTTACGATAAGGAGCAGGAAGCGAGTGGTAAAGCTCAATCATGTCATCAAAGGTGATGTCTTTGGTTGCGGTCGTTGGTCCTTCTACATCTGCTTGCGTGAAGATACCTGTTGGTTTTTTAGAACCATCACCCACCAAGAATGATTTTTCTTCCTCCGTACCGATACGACGTGCAAACTCAGAAGTCATGTAAGACTCAAGGTCAAAGACAGAGTCATTGAGCAATTCTTCTGAGATACGGATTGCTGTCCCAATCTTATGCGAATCAAGAGTCACTTGACCAAAAGTCTCATCCGTTTCTGGATAAAGTCCGTTCTCATCCATCCAAGAGGCTGAACCATGACCAGTAACAACTGGAATCTTACGCTCACCACTAGAGGTTTTGATAACAGTTGCGAGACTACGGAAAAAGTTTTCTTCCTGAAGCCCTTGTACCAATTTCTTTTCGTATTCATCAGGGACAAGGTGTCCGCCTTCTGTATCTTCACCGACACGAAGAACATCCTTCACATCATAGAAGTTACGTTTACGGACACTGGTCCAGAACGTCTGGGTGTAGATATCTGATGCGACACCTTTCTTTTCATCTTCTTTTTGGTTATCGACAATGACTGTTGGCTGCGTCGTTAGCGCTTGTGAGGTGGGTTGCGCCAGTTCAAGGTCAATCTTTTCTTGGCGCTCCAAGCGAGCAATTTCCTTATTGTAGAGCTCGATTTTAGTTTCCATTTCCTCATAGCGTTTGGAATCTTCATCCGATACCAAGCCGTCTTCTGAGCGAACAGTATCCAGAAAGGCTTTCGCTTGAGCCCAAGCAGCGTTACGTTTTTCTTTCAATTCAAGTAGTTTAGACATAGGTATTCTCCTTTTATTTCAATAGGTTCAATCGTTTTTCCAACTGATTGATGGGGATCGTTTTCTGTGACTTGGGTGGTTGAAGGCTCGCTTGAAGTTTCACCATCAAATCATGAGCAGTAGTCACTCTGCTAAAGGTGTAGCTATTTTGATGGTCCTGATCAGGTGTCTCCTCTTTTTCAAAGAGCACCTTATCCGCAAAACCAAGCTCCACTGCTTTCTTGGCATTGAACCAAGACTCTGAGTCCATGAGATGAGAAATCTTAGTTCTGGAAAGTCCAGTTCTAAGCTCATAAGCATTGATAATGGACTCCTTAATTTCGCCAAGCATCTCAATGACCTTGGCCATATCTTTCGCTTCACCTTGCGCAAACGTCCAAGGGTTATGAATCATCATCATGGCAACTGGACTCATGGAAACTGTTGTCCCAGCCATGGCGATGACGCTGGCAGCACTCGCAGCTAGGCCATCAATGATGACATGGACATCGCCCTGATAATCCATAAGCATGTTATAGATTTGAGCAGCCGCAAACACATCACCCCCTGGACTATTGATCCAAAGGGTGATGTCGCCTGTTCCTGAAGTCAACTCATTCTTAAAGATCTGCGGGGTGACTTCATCCCCAAACCAAGTCTCGTCCGCAATCTGTCCTTCAATCCGAAGAGTGCGGACTTCTCCTTCGTCAGTAATATTCCAAAATTTACGCATCTTCTTCCTCCTCTGGTGGATCTTCAGCTGGATCCGTTTCTGTCGGTTGCTTCATGAAACCACCAGCATCTTTTAATTTGGTCATGTTGCCGTTAATCAAGTAAAGGTTTCCGCCTTCTTCATCAGATAACAAGTTCAAGTCTTCCAACTCACGGATGTCGTTAGTCGAGAGCCATCCATTTTGTCGTGCGATGGCATAGCCATTCATACGACTCTGATAATCGCCACGAAGCAAACCGTCTACATTAAACTTGATAAGGTAGCGTTTCTTTTCTTCGGGTAAAAAAAGAGACCTCTTGAAGGCCTGTTCTAACCGAACTACCCAAGGGTCTAAGGTATATTTCACAAATTCAAGTGATTGCTGTTCAATATTTGAAAACGACGACTTCTCCAAATCCCCAACCATGTGTGGTGGGATACGGTAAAGTCGTGCAATTTCGTTAATCTGAAACTTCCGTGTTTGTAAAAATTGGGCTTCTTCAGGGGGAATTCCAACTTGAGTATACTTCATTCCTTCTTCGAGTACAGCCACTTTATGCGCATTTGTGACCCCATTGTAAACGGCATTCCAAGAATCTCTCACTCGTTTAGGGTCTTTAAGGATACCTGGGTGCTCCAAAACACCACCTGGATTAGCGCCATTTTTAAAGAAAGATGCCCCATAGTTTTCGGTAGCTAGGGTCATCCCAATCGCATTTTTAGCCATCGCAATTGGTGAGTAACCAATCAAGCCATCAAATCCAAGACCAGGCACATGAAGAATGTCTTCCTGCTTCAATAAGACAGTTCCCTTATCATTGAAATTAGGATTTTCTTCTGTCTGCCGCTGGTATTTGTAGTAAAGTCTCCCATTATCATCACGATGGACAGACATCTTATCAGGCAAGAGTGGATAGAGACTAATCACTCGTCCACCCTTATCTCTGATAATCTGCACATAAGCATTT
The DNA here is from genome assembly GCF_900475415.1 of Streptococcus porcinus. Taxonomy (NCBI): domain Bacteria; kingdom Bacillati; phylum Bacillota; class Bacilli; order Lactobacillales; family Streptococcaceae; genus Streptococcus; species Streptococcus porcinus. Next base: position 728,144 of record NZ_LS483388.1, on the reverse strand, counting down.
CCCCATATTAACAAATGGCTCATCATGGTTTCTCGAAAAATAAAGGATGACATTTCTGGATTTGGCTCATCATGAAGAAGAAAGTACAGTGGGTGGTCCAGCTTTTTCTCCTTCCCAGTTTCTGTCCGTTCATAGACGTGAATAGGAAGTGACGCTACTGCTTCAGCAAGGATACGCACACAAGCATAAACGGCCGTCGTCTGCATAGCCTTAAACTCATCTACGGTTTCACCACTGGTCGTCCGTCCAAAGAGGTATGAAAAATCTTGCCCCTCATAACTATTATGGGGCTTATCTCTTGAACGCTTTGATCCAATCCAATCAAAAATACCCATTTGACCTCCTTTTTGAGTAAACAAAAAGCACCTCAGTCGAAGTGCTTAGTGCTAGTTTACAAATAACATGGTACGAGTTTACCATCCGTTAGAATGTACCATCTTTTTTCTGTTTCTTTGTATACGTAAGTGTAGTCTGCTAAATAATCTCCTTCAAGGTCGCTCTCACTTCCTACAAAGCGAATGTTCTCTGTCCCTTGAACAAGGCTATCTGTTTCTACCTCATCAAGGTTTTCTTCCAACATGATGATGTTGCCTTTTTTAGAAGTTCTTTAACTTGTTTGAGGCTATTGAATGCTGATGTTAATAGGCTTCCTGTGTAACTTGGATACCCTTCATAAGCGACCTTAATAAATGTTGCGGTGTTTGATTTCGTTAAAAGTCCAATACGTGCATTAGTTGCCATGTTTTTGTTCTCCTCTTCTTTTGTTGTGACCATATTAACTCTAAAGAGGAAGTTTATCCAGTCATTTTTGAGCCATTTTTGAAAGAATTTAACTTTATTTTTCCTAAAAACTCAAAATTCCTCGTTCATCATAGACACTACCTTCATCTCCTTGGTGACGGATACAACGGTCTAATCCCATAATAAGGGCGACAATACCATCAATCTTCTCAACAGACTTTTCCTTATCTGGCTTGATATTACCAGCTGGATCTTGTCGCATGACCACATTTTGTCCCATCCACTTAAGAACAGGATGACCACCGTGTTGGACTTTCCCCTCCATCATAAGCTTGTAGAGTTCTTTGGATGGTGGACTCATATCCTTATAACCCTGTCCAAAAGGCACCATGGTCAAGCCCATGCCTTCGAGATTCTGTACCATTTGTGTTGCATTCCAACGGTCATAGGCAATCTCCTTGATGTGGTAGGTTTCAGCGAGTTGTTCAATAAAGGCTTCGATGAAACCATAGTGAACAACATTCCCTTCGGTCGTCTTGATGTAGCCCTGCCTTTCCCAAACATCATAAAGGACATGGTCACGACGGCATCTGAGTTCCAAGGTATCTTCTGGTAACCAAAAGAATGGGAAGATAATGTAGTTCTCCTCGCTATGTCGTGGTGGGAAGACCAAGACAAAGGCGGTGATATCTGAGGTACTTGATAAGTCAAGCCCTGCGTAGCAATCACGACCTTTAAGAGCCTCATAATCTATCGGGGCATTACCTTTGGCATAGACATGTTCAGGTATCCAAGCCACGCTGGAACTCGTCCACATGTTGAGACGGAGTTGCTTAAAGACATTCTCCTCTGCTGGGTTATCAAGAGCTTGTTGGTAGGCTTCACGAACTCGGTCAATCCCAATGGTATGACCAAGTGAGGGATTAGCTTTCAGCCAGTTGGCTTCGTCATTCCAATCGTCTTCATCAGAAAGACCATAGACCACAGGATAAAAGGACGTGTCCTTCTTTCGACCTTTGAGAATATCAAGAGCCTTGGTGTGGAGTTCATAACAGATGGAGTTTTTATCTGTCCCAGCTGTTGTGATGATGAAAAAGAGAGGTTGTTCCCTAGCATCACCAGAACCTTTGGTCAAGACATCATAGAGATGGCGATTGGGTTGAGCGTGAATTTCATCAAAGACAAGGCCAGACACGTTGAGACCGTGTTTGGTTCCTGTTTCCGCTGATAGGACTTGGTAAAATCCAGCGTTTGAATAGTTCACTATCCGCTTTGTCGCTCCCATAATCTTGGAGCGTTTCTCAAGCGGTCGGCTCATTAGAACCATTTGTTTGGCAACATCAAAGACGATAGAAGCTTGGTTTCGGTCACAAGCCGCCCCATAAACTTCTGCACTGGCTTCATTATCTGCGTACAAAAGATAAAGGGCAATAGCTGCGGCAAGCTCAGACTTGCCGTTTTTCTTTGGAATCTCGATGTAGGCTGTCAGAAACTGACGGTTGCCGTCTTCCTTAACAATTCCAAAGAGATCTCGTACTATCTGTTCCTGCCATGGCAACAACTCAAACTTCTTCCCTGCCCACTTACCTTTGGTGTGGGAAAGGTTATTGATAAAGGTCACTGCCCTATCTGCCTTTGCCTTGTCGTAGTGAGACGTCGGAAGCATAAAGGGACTCGGTTCATAATGATAAGTCATTGAATACCTCCCAACAAATCCTCCATCTCATCACCTGTACCAACATCAGCATCCATAGTCGCCAAGCGATTACGAGCTGATGGTGTCAGACCAAACTGCTCACAGAACTTGAGCATGATTTTCAGATTGGTCTGGCTGATAGATACCTGTGGCACTTGTTGGAGATAGCCATTTGGGGTCTTGATGATAGATCCATGTTTTGAGAGAAACTCTTCGGCTTCCTTCCATCGTGCATATGCTTGGCAATAGCCTGCGAAGGCTGTCATGTCCATCTCTGTTAAAATTCCCATCTGTTCGAGAATTTTACCCATCCGTTTCCATTCCTTCTTGGCATCGTCTTCGAGCCACTGTGGACACCGTGGGGCTTTCTGTTTGGGTTTAACCTCGTTATTCGGTAGAGGTCGCTTCCCAGGGTTTCCTTCAAGTATTTTCAAATTGGTAGGCTTTGGTTTTCGCCCTCTAATTGCCACTGTCTCACCCCCTTTTTGGTACAAGAAAAAGGCTTCAAAAGAAACCTTTTAAATCTTTTCAACTCCATCAACTCCATATAAAACATTTAAGCTTTGGCCATTATCCCAAGAGACAATGAGTGAACCAATATCATCTACATCAAGGACCGTACCAAGTGTCCCTACTGGAACTGGTCGAGGGTCGTCCATCTGGACTAATCTCACCCTTGTCCCCTCTGGGTAGGTGGACTTGATTCGTTTTAGAATCTTGTCGTTCATCTTATGCTCCTAATGTTTCAAATGCCCGCTTCACTGCGTGTCCTTGGTCTTGGAAGGTTTTTTCTGAATCAATGATAAGGTTGAAACGTTGTTCTTCCTTTGAAAACTCATCAAGGCTTTCAACTGTTTCAAAGATATGAAGATTAATTCCTTTGTAGCTTTGGTAGGCTATAATCAACCAGTTTTTGAATGGTACAATGCTTGCAGTTGCAGGGTAAAGGCTGTAGGCATTTTCAAGTGTTGTTTGTGTTGTCATGGTTTTGTTCTCCTCTTCTTTTGTTGGTTACATATTAACTCTGGAGGAAATTGATATCCAGTTTTATCTGCTTGTTTTGGCAGATTATTTTGACAAGATTGAAGAAACATCTTCCCACAGCTGGTTGGTATCTTCGGTGATATAAGTTACTTCCATATCTGTGAACTGTCCTTTATCAATACCTGTCTGAATATCATCAAGCAGCTCATTGATTTGTTCCAAGTTTCCAGTCTCGATGATATCAAGAGGAAACTCTCGTGTTTTTTCATAATGGTGCTTCATCACCATTAAATGAACATAACAGTAATCAATTATCTGATTAGCTTCAGCTTTGGTCATTGTATATAACTCCTTCTTAATTGCTAGTCGTATATTACCGTACCTTTCAGAGTATATCCAGTAGTAATTGCTAACAGAGGTCAAAAATCTCCGCTACCATGTCATTCAAAGTCATTACTTCAACAACCTCATTCTCACTCACCGATTCCTGAGGAAGAACGTAATCAATAATCACACCATTTCGACGAGCAACTCTGACACTATCTTTAGAGATACGTCCACTCTTTACCTCTTTCAAAAAATCATTCAAATCAAGCATAGCTTTTCACCTCTCATCTTATCTATTCGAGAAAAGTTTCAAAAAATGCTTACTTAATCAAAATTTATTTAGATTTTTTATCGATGGTCTCCAAAATGGCTCTGCCAACGGCATAAACCACGGTGACAGTTACGCCATTTCCTGCCTGTTTGTAAAGCTGTGCATCAGAATTAACAGCTTCAGCTTTTTCAAACAAGTCATCTGAAAAACCTTGGAGTCTGAAGCACTCTCGTGGAGTCAAACGTCTGATTTTCACCACTCGACCATTCCAAACCACCGCTCCCATCTGACCACCACAAGAAAGGTTGTGGGCAATGCCCTTCCCAGCTCTGGCTCGTCTCATCTGTGAGCCTGGATAAGAAAGGTCAACGGAGTCACCAACCTCTGCCACTTGGTAGCCCTGCTTTGTTCCATTATTGACCTTGATGCCTTCAAGGACACCGTGACGGTCTTGAGAAGTCAAAGTAAACATGGGCTCATCCTGTTCTTTGATCCGTCTACCATTTTGACATTTAGTTACCCTGTCAGGAGTTAGAATCGGTTGAACTTCAAGAACTCCAGAGTTCATGGCAGTTCTCTTTGTAGCACCTGCAGTGTAGCGAGCGGTGATACACCGTGCTTCATCAGTTAGCTTTGGTTCAGTCAAAGACTAGTCAATCAGATAAAGACCTGTCTTAGCTCCCAGTCCGCCACCCTCACCAACAAGGGTTGTGACAATGCCACTAGGGTCGTAGACTCGGTAGCTTTGCATGCCGCCTATAATTTGCTTAAGATGGTTACCGCCTTCTCTGCTGAGAGGTAGTACTTGTCTTCGACCTCGACTTCTAAAATAGATGTCCGAGAGTGTAGATGCGCTCTCGGTTTTGGGGAACTCCGTAGTCTTTTGAGTTGAACACTTGCCATTCAAGGTCGTACCCTGCTTCATCCAAGATAGAGAGATAGTCGAGATAATCTCGTCCCCCGCCACTTGATAGAAGTCCCTTAACATTTTCAAGGAGAACCCATTCGGGTTTATCTTCTTCCTTTTGGCTTTGGATGAGGTTAACAAATGTAAAAAAGAGTCCACTTCGCTCACCGTATAGGCCGGCTCGTTTTCCTGCGATAGACACATTTTGACAAGGGCTTTCCGCAGTCCATAAATCTTCTTTGGGAAGTTGTGTGGGGTCAATGCTTGTGATGTCGTCATGAAACCATTCTCCTTCTGTATCGTACATTGCTTCATAGGATTTTCGTGCAAACTTATCCTTTTCACAGTAACCAAGACAGGTCATCCCTGCCAACTCCAACCCACGACGAAAGCCACCCACTCCTGCAAAGAAATCAAGAAAGGTTATTGTCATAGGTCATCCTCCATCTGTGCTTTAGCTTCGTCATAAGATATGGTCTGACTATTTCGAAGGACTTTCACATCGGAATTACCAGTAGCCTCCATGTAGCGTTTAACAATGACATCCACAAACTTTTCATCTAGCTCAATGCCGTAACAGATTCGACCAGTTTGGTCAGCTGCCATGAGGGTTGAGCCTGAACCAAGAAATGGGTCAAGAACTAATGTTCCTCGCATGGATGAATTTTGGATAGGATATGCCATAAGCTGAATCGGCTTCATGGTTGGGTGGTCTTTACTAGACTTAGGTCGGTCATACTCCCATATAGTTGTCTGCTTACAGTCACTGAACCATTGGTGTCTCCCCTTTTGTCGCCAACCAAAGAGGCAGGGTTCATGTTGCCATTGGTAGGGACTACGTCCGAGAACCAGTGAGTTCTTCTTCCAAATGCAACAACCGCTCAAATAGAAACCAGCGTCCTTAAAGGCCTTACGGAAGTTAAGCCCTTCCGTGTCCGCATGGAAAACATAGATTGAAGCATCAGCTTCCATGTGGCTTTCAACTTGAGTAAACATGTCGTAGAGGAATTGATAGAAGTCACCGTCAGACATGTTATCATTGAGGATTTTTCCAGCTGTCTCTTCCACATCCACATTGTATGGCGGGTCCGTCACAACAAGATTGGCTTTCTTATCACCAAGTAGCTGGTCATAAGTTTGTGCCTTGGTTGAATCACCACAAATCACTCGGTGTTTTCCAAGTTGCCAGATGTCTCCACGTCTTGCGACAGTTGGTTTCTTCAGCTCCTCTTCCACGTCAAAGTCATCTTCAGACAAGGCCTTGTCGTGGACGTTGGAGAGAATGTCATTAATCTCTGGTGGTTCAAAACCAGTCAAGTCAAGGTTGAAGTCAGACTCTTGCAAGTCCAAAAGCAAGTCTGCTAGAAGCTGGTCATCCCATTGACCAGTGATTTTATTGAGAGCAATGTTCAGTGCTTTTTCGTCTTCCTTGGAAAGGGAAACAATGACGCACTTGGCCGTTTCATACTTGAGGTCTTTAAGTACCGTCAAGCGTTGATGTCCACCGATGACCGTCAAATCCTTGTTGACAATGATAGGGTCAACGTAGCCAAACTTGAGCAGGCTCTGTTTAATCTTTTCGTATTCTTTGTCGCCCTTCTTCAATTTCTTTCGAGGGTTATAAGAAGCTGGTTTTAAGTCACCTAGAGGAAGTTCCTTAATCTCCATGTTAGGTTGCGTTGTCATTCCTTACTCCTTTTCTAAATCGATGTTCAATATAACAAGGGTGTCCGCAGAACTTCCTTGTTGGATTGGCATAGGATAAAAAAGACCTGCCACAGTTTTGGCAAGTCAATTCATCGTATGCAGTTTTGGTTTTGTCGTGCTCCTCTTTATGAGTATCCCAATAAACTTTACGACACTTATCAGAGCAGAACTTTTTCGGTCGACCTTGATTAACATGCTGAAGCTTTTGCATGCAATTTTTACAATACAATCGCTCCCCTTCATCAATTTGAGACTTTACTAATTCTCCAGGGCCTTTTAGCTCTGGAAATCTTCGACAGTACTGTTTGACTGAACCTAGTGATAGATTAAGCAACTGAGCAATAGCTCCGTACCCAAGGCCATCACTTCGTAATTTCCAAATTTCTCGACGTTGATTATCGTTCATTTGTTTTCCTCCAAGGTCAAAATCTGCATCATTTGATAATTTTTCTCCAGTTTTTTCTCCGAAAAGCAGCCTAAATTGTAAACAATTAAACGGTACATACCCTAGTAAAATAACTATTCTAACAACGGGTGAAGGTGGTTTTCATATCGTTTTTGTATGCCCCTAACGAATTTTGCGAAAATGCACGTTTGAGGGGGCGTCGGTCTTAGTCTCCCAAGGGTTTAGAGATTTCATCCCCCCTCCCCCAATGAGTGAAAAATAAGATACTTTTGGAACGAAACTCCAAGACTAAAATCGATACGAATACTCCACATATCGGTCAGTTGTCTTGGTCTTGCGGTCGTGACATGACTTACAAAGTGCTTGCCAGTTGGTTTGATTCCAAAAGAGGTCTTGGTCACCTCTGTGGGGTGTGATATGGTCAACCACTATTGCCTTGGTCAATCGACCTTTGACTTTGCATTGAACACAGAGTGGATGAACTTTTAAGTAACGAAGTCGTGCTTTATTCCACTGGGCATTGTATCCTTTGGCTTTGGTTGACTTGGTATCCAGTTGGTAGTTTGCTTTATGGTTGTCACAATACTTGTGACCATAAGGTACTAGGTTAGGACAACCATTTTGTTTACAAGGTGTGCTTGGTCTTCTTGGCATTTTCCTTCCAAAGAAAAAGTACAATTATTCTAGGTAATTGTACTTTACTAATCTATTTATTGCCCTACAAAACAACGTCCATTCTCTTGGAAAATTATTATCGCCCGAGCAATTGTAAGTTCTTCCATTCATGACAAACGTTACATGCCACTGAGTACCATCTAAAATCTCCATCTCATTTGAATAATATTCCTTCCATTCAGACAGTTTCACACGTTTTAATTGATTTAAGAAGAAAAATAATCGGAGATTGGAGATTGTTATTATCTCGGCTTCTGTCTCAGGAAATTTTTGGATACTTACCAATTTTTCTTCTACGTTAATATCAATTGAAATCATCGGTAACATGAAACTAAATAGTGATACGGTTATAGAAGATACTTGAGGATTGGGCATATGAACACTCCTTTTCTCTCTCAATTATATCACTATTTCTCCCAAGGAAGATAGTCTTTCGTGAAATGCCCAAAGCAAGTTGTCTCGGTGTAGTCTACATTCAAGAGATGAAGTTCCTTAATGATACCTCGTGGTGTTAAATCATACCGCTCACGAATCATTCCTTCCAGTTGTTTTGCGGTGTAGCGACTGGTTCCAAATGTTTCTACATACACCGACACAGGTTCTGCTACTCCAATGGCATAGGCTAATTGTACTTCACATCGTTTCGCATACCCTTCTCGAACAATATCCTTAGCAATCTTTCGTGCCATGTAGGCACCGGATCTGTCCACTTTGCTTGGGTCTTTTCCAGAGAAAGCACCGCCACCATGATGTGCGAAACCACCATATGTATCTGCCACAATTTTTCGACCAGTAACTCCTGCATCCGCAAATGAACCACCAAGTACAAAGCGACCAGTTGGATTGACTAGAACTTTGAAATCTAGATTCTGTCGGTAACGAAGTACTACTGACATCATAGCTTCAGTCACAATTCGTTTCACTTTGGCAAGGTCGGCCGTTTCGGTATGTTGGATGGAAACTAAAAAGGTATCAATCCGTTTCTTCTCATAGTCGTAGGACACCTGTGCTTTCGCATCCTTTCCAAGTAAGGGATGACCAAGTGACATCAGTTTCTCAAGTACTCGAGTTGCCAAGACATAAGGCAGTGGGAGGTACTCAGGTGTTTCATCTACCGCATAACCAAACATCAACCCCTGGTCACCTGCACCCCCATTGTCTACACCTTGTGCAATATCTTTGCTTTGAAGTCCTAGTAGGTTCGTCACCATGATGTCCGTCATACCGTAAGGTTCAAGAACCTTTTTGACAATTCCTTCAAGGTTAAAGAAATGCTTGGTTGAGACTTCTCCTGCCACAACCACATGGTTATCCTTGATAAGTGTTTCGACAGCTACTCGACTATCTTTATCGCGCTTAAGGCATTCCGTCAAAATAGCATCTGAGATTTGGTCACAGAGCTTGTCTGGGTGTCCGCTTGAAACTTGTTCACTGGTAAAAATCATGTTTTCCTCCACGCAAAAAACCCAACCGTCTGGCTAGGCTTTGTGTTTATTTTACTGAATTTCTGCCTTCTTCGTAGGCTCGTTCGAGTGCTTTTTTAATTCCCCAAACTGGAATGTCGTAGAAATCAAGGTTATCGCTCCAGCGTTGTTCCAAGGTTTCAACTTGTAATTCCTCTTGAGCAATCCTTGTAAAAATCGCATCCAGTTTTTCTTGTTGGCGTTTTGTCATTGTATTGTTCTCCTCTTCTTTTGTTGTGTCCATATTAACTCTAAAAAGGAGATATATCCAGTCATTACTGGGTATTTTTAATCTTTTTTGACACTTACAATTCTACCACAAATTTTGACAAAGTGAGGTCAATGTTAGATCACACTTAGTGCAGGGGTAGGTTACTGGTAGGTCAGGGAGAGGTTACTTTCCCAAAGAAAATCCCATTTTCATATACACTTCCCTAACATGGTCTAAGACCTTACGTCGCCAATTTCTAACAGTACTTCGACTAATATGAAACTCTCTCATCAAACTATCCCAATTACTATCTGTCTTAAGCATGGATTGCGCAAAATCATACAAATCTCCCTTTAGAAATTTTAAAGCCATCTCAAAATTATCAAGGTCATTAGCCAATCGGATATACCGTTGCGATAAATCCGCCAACTGTTCCTCATTTTCCTGAATCATCTTCTCACGAAAATTCAGTGCAATCATCTCTGACCGTTGATTGGTAGGTGTACTTTTAACTCTAGGTTCTTCAGATTTTTCAAAAACGAGTGATCCAATAACCTCATTTTCTGTCACTGGTTTGAAATGTTCCAAACGATACTTTAACATCTCCAAGTCACTTTTGAGTTCATTGTAATTCGTCAGTATGTGCTCTGCCTTATCCATCTGCCCCTCCTACTTGTGCTTTAACAGCTTCAATCAGCCGTTCTTGTTGTGCATCTTTGTTTTCTAGCGCCTTGAGGATTTCCTCATCAATCGTTCCTTCAGTCACAATGTGTTGGATAACAACTGTCTCAGACTCTTGCCCCTGTCGCCACAGACGAGCATTGGTTTGTTGGTATAGTTCCAATGACCACGTTAAACCAAACCAGACCAAGTGGTGACCGCCTTTTTGAAGATTCAACCCATGACCTGCTCCAGCTGGATGAAGTAAGCCAACTGGTACATTGCCCTTGTTCCATTCACGAATATCCTCTTCTGTTTTCAACACCCGACTCTTTACCTTGAGTTTTTCTAAACGACTCATAATCCGAGCCAAGTCATGTTTAAACCAATAGGCAACTAAGACAGGTTCTCCATTTGCGGATTCGAGGATATCTTCAAGGGCATCTAGTTTCTGTTCATGAAGTGACACGACTGTATGATCATCAGAATATACAGCACCATTAGATAACTGAACTAACTTGTTCGTAAGGCTTGCAGCATTGGCGGCAGTTACTTCTAGTCCATCTAACTCTGACAATACATACTCTTTCTTAAACTGACTGTACTTTTCTTTTTCCTTATCTGACATATGCACCAGTTTCTTAGTTGAAATCAATTCAGGCATATCCAGATAATCTAGTGCCTTCATAGAAATGGTAATATCACTAATCTTGTCTTGAATTTGACACTCCGCATAGTCCATGGGGATGTATTCATAGACAATATTGCCATTGCGACGACCTTCTTCAAAGTAGCGACTACGAAACTCACCAATGAATCGACCAAGACGTTCCCCACCATCAATGACCTTGAACTCTGCGAACAAGTCCATTAGTCCGTTTGAACTTGGTGTTCCAGTCAACCCAACAATACGTTTCATGTAAGGACGCATAGCCATGAAAGCTTTGAAACGCTTGGACTGCCATGACTTGAAAGAACTTAATTCATCAATTACTACCATATCCCACTTGAAATAGGGACTGCATAGTTCTACCAACCAAGGGAGGTTTTCACGATTGACGATATAGATATCCGCATCTTTCTGAAGAGCTACCATTCGTTGCTTGGGAGTACCAACTATTTTCGAATACCGTAAGTGACGCAACTCAGACCATTGCTCAATCTCATCACTCCATACTGTATTTGCGACTCGAAGTGGGGCAATAACCAAAACCTTTGTGACTTCAAATCGGTCAAACATCAATTCATTCACTGCAGACAAGGTTGTTGCCGTCTTTCCCATCCCCATGTCTAGGATGACTGCTGCATGAGGGTGACCCATGATGAAGTCCTTGGCGACTACCTGATAGTTATGTAATGTCAATTTCATCTAGCACTTCTCCAATCATCTCAATGCGGTCAATGACATAGACCTTAAAGCCTAATCGCTCGAACAGTTTATGCCTTGACACTTGTAACTTCCTTGGCTTTTGGTCAGGAGCCTTCACTTCCACCAAGCCAAATTTGCCTTTGGGTAAAAACACCAAACGATCTGGAACACCAGAAAAAGATGGCGATACCCATTTAGGACAAATGCCTCCTCTGGCTTTCACAGACTTCACCAAGGCTTGCTCAACATACTTTTCTCTCATCGTTCTAAATCCTTTCGTCAAATTGAAGTGTGTAGGTCTAGTGCAGTCATTTCCAAAACTCCTCTTATAGGCTTTTTTATAGTAATTTTTGCTTATAGGATAGTTTTAGAAAAGACCATAATAGACCTACACAAAATCAAAAAATGTCACTCATGCTGGTCGTTTTAATCATTTATCTGAAGTCTCATTCAAAATAAGTTCCAACCATTCAGTCAACGACCTACACACCTAAAATAATCAAATACCTCTCTTGTGGAAGTAAGTTGGCTAAAAATGTTGGTCATTAATCTATGAAATCATAGCCATCATCGACCAATTTCAAACCAAGAATGAGATTACCTTTACTAGTCCGTTTTCGTTTAAAACCTGCCTGATCAAGAGCAGAATAAAAATCAGTCGTACTACGTGTGTACTCCATGTTTTTGGCGCAATAGGCACGATACTGACTATAGAGCTCTCCTGATTTTTCTGTCAACTGATCACCAACTTGACAACAGTCACTAAGGAAGTGTCCTAACCAATCATTGGCCTCACGATAGGCTTTGACGGAAGCTGATACGGCAGTTGGTACTTTTGTTTTGAAGTTCGCTTTGATGGCTTTTTCTGCACCTTCTATAATCCAAGACATGATGGCTGGTGCTGCATTGTCGTACAGATAATCCGCAAAGTTTTTGATGTCAGAGCGACCAGTGATTTTGGCGTTAAACGGGATAACAACCAAACGTCGCCACGTTCCATCATCGTTCGCACCTACTTTAGGCAGGTGGTTGGTGTAAAGAACAAGCGTATGAGACGGCACAAAGTGGAAGGGATCCTTGTATTTCTTCTCAGCTTGGATTTCATCTGTTGAGGTAATCTGCTTAACAACTGCTGTGTTGAGTCGCATCCCTTCTGCCATTTCAGAAGCAATGACCAGACGTTTCCCTTTAAGCTCAGCAAGCTCAGGACTGACATTTCGCTTGTTTGACATAGTTAAGGCATCCGCAGATAATTTACCTGAATAGCTACCTAGCACACGAGCAATGGTATTCCAAAAAGTAGACTTGCCGTTCGCTCCGCCTCCATAGGCAATAATCATGTGTTCCTGATAGACCTTACCGATAGCTGCCATACCAATAATTTCTTGAACATAATCAATTAATTCTTGGTCATTACAAAAAAAGGTAGCTAAAGTTTCCTGCCACAATCCCATTCCCTGATCACTAGGGGAGACTGCGGTTATTTTTGTTATATAATCTTCAGGATTGTGTTCTTGTTGCCCATTTATTCCTTTTCGTAAATCATAAGTAGCCTCTGGGGTATTGAGTAATAAGTCATCACTATCTAATTCTGACAATTCTACTGAAAGCATTGGTTTAGCTGTATTATAGACAGCCATCAAATTCTTATAGTCACGATGTTTCATAACAAATTTATGGAACTCTTTAGCTGCTAGATAGGCTTTTAAATATTTCAATTGAAGTGGAGTTTCGACTGCATTTTCTAGACGCTTTCCTCCAGCCTTAATGGTCAACTCATCAATACCTGAAGACTGAAGTTGCTTATCTGCAGATTCCAAGAGTGCATTTGCTTCAGCAAGTTGTTCATCGGTAAAGTGTACAACTGCACCTAATGCCAACTGCTTATTCTCACGCCAGTGAGTTCCGTCATAGTAAAGATAGTCTGTTGCGTTGGTATAAGCGAGCCTGTTCGCATACTCTCTTGCAAGAACTCCCGCTTCCCCAACATCAGAGTAATCATCTGGTTTTAATGTTTCTCTATTGAAAGCATCGGGAGCCACGTAGCCTTTAGATGTTTTTATAGTTCTATTGTAGAATCGCACAGCACTTCCCCAAATGGTATCTAACTCTGCTTTATCAAGCGGCGGTACACATTTCTGAGCCTGCTCATCAAAGCCATCCCTTGCTTCTTGCGTTACACCTAAACGTTTTAGAATTTTTGCTGCAAAGACTGACATGGTAGAGTTACGACTGCCTTGCTGGATTGGACCATTTGGTGGCGTATAGAAATCTGCATCGAAATCTTCCTCGTCTTCAATAGAAACAGCCTGAAACAAATCTTCATCAATAGTCAGCCATGAATCATGCCAAACTACCTCTGCTTGCGGATTTCCAAAGAAGAATCGTGCCGCATCCTTGGCATGATCATCAAAAAACTTGTATTGATTACAGAGTTCTTCCTTCAGTGCTACATAGATGGCTTTATCAGTTACCTCATTGATTTGGAAGTAAATATGATATTTTGGTCTTGGAGCTTTTCCTGCCTTAGCTTGCATGTGACTACGGCTCGTCACCAAAGCGAAGTTATAATCCGCAAAGATTTCTTTTAATCGCTCTACAGTTATCCACTCATCTGGATTTTCAGAATGGTCATTATCAATATCCATGACCAAGACGTCCGACTTGATGAAATTGGTATTTGAGCGTGCATTGTTTAAAAACAGCCCCGCCACATGGTCGAATTGCGCAACAGTTTGTAGCGATATTTCATCTGTAATAGTTACTTGATTGGGATAGACCGTGGTTGTCTGAACCCCAGTCTGTCCAGAATGAGATAAGGTAAATTGCATTATGAACCCTCCATATTTTTGCAGTAATTTAGAAATATATCTTCTTAACTTACTAAGTAAGAATCTGACAAAGTTTTCCGCTCTTTCAGAAAAAAATTATTCAAAAAAATAGAAGTTTCCTATTAAATTGCACAGGAAACTTTTTTGATATTCAAAAATTTTTTCAAATCTAACGGAAAAACATCACTTGGTTCTACTTAGTAATGTGTAAGAGATATGTCTAAAAAAATCTCTTGCAAAGTGGAAAATTTAATAAAAACCTTACTTAGTAAGATAGGAGGACTCAATATGGCAAACGAACCATACATCGAACCTGATGATGATGTAGCAGATACACTCATAGCCATCAGCGTTATCTCAAAGCTACTCGCTCGAAAAATTACGGAGGAAAGACAACATGAGCAAAATGAAAGAACTGAATAGACTGATTCATGATATGGAAGAAACCGCAAAGTACTACCTTCGATTGGTAGATGAATTCAAGAAACTCGTCTCTTCTGAGGAAGAAACGGCAACAAAACCTGATCAATCTAAACCAGAACCAAAAAAGGAAATTCAATTGGAGGATGTCCGCGCTGTACTTGCCACGAAAGCAAAAGATGGCTATAAGAACGAGGTTCGTGCTCTTCTAAATGCTTACGGTGCTTCTTCACTCTCAGCACTTGACCCAAAACACTTTGCGGCAGTACTTGAAGAAGCTGGAGGAATTGGTAATGACTAACCACGCCATTCTATCTGCTTCTGCATCACATCGTTGGTTGAATTGCCCACCATCTGCTCGTCTCACCGAAGATCTGCCAGACACAACATCTGATTTTGCTCTCGAAGGCACTGATGCTCACGAGTTGTGTGCTTATCTAGTCGAGAAAGCCTTGGGTAGGAATGCGCGTGATCCAACTGAAGATTTAACATTCTACAACGATGAGATGCAGGAATGTGCAGAAGAATATCGCAACTATGTCATGGAACAAGTTGAGAAAGCTAGAGGTTACTCCCGTGACCCTACAGTTCTTATAGAACAACGACTGGATTTTTCTAAGTGGGTACCTGAAGGCTTTGGAACTGGAGATTGCATCATCGTGGCAGACGGACTCCTTCAGGTTATTGACTATAAACACGGACTTGGGGTTCTAGTTGATGCAGACCGCAACCCTCAAATGATGTGTTATGCACTTGGAGCACTTGAGATGTTTGATGGACTTTATGATTTCGATAAAGTTACCATGACAATCTTTCAACCACGAAAACATAACATTTCTACCTTTGAGATGGAAAAGACTGAGCTGCTTGAATGGGCAGAAAACGAACTCGCTCCAAAAGCTGAACTTGCATTCAAAGGGGAAGGGGAAATGCAGTCTGGTAATCACTGCCAATTCTGTAAACTCAAGAATGTCTGTCGCAAACGTGCTGAGGATAATTTGGCACTAGCCAAGATGGAGTTTGCGGATCCAGCTTCCCTTGATAACGAGGACATTGCAGAGATTTTACCTAAAGTAAACCTGTTGATTTCATGGGCAAACGACATCAAAACTTATGCTTTAAATCAAGCAACAGATGGACATCCTATCCCAGGATACAAACTGGTTGAAGGTCGCTCTGTTCGTAAATTCTCAGATGAGTCAGCCGTTAGTCAAGCAGTGATTGAAGCAGGCTATGACCCTTATGAGAAGAAACTGCTCACTATCACTGCCATGACTAAGTTACTTGGCAAGAAAACTTTTAATGACCTGCTTGGTGGTCTTATCATAAAACCAAGTGGAAAACCAACACTCGTTCCTATTGACGATAGCCGTCAAGAGATGAACCTAGCAAAAAATGAATTTAAAGAGGAATAACTTTATGATAACTAAAGTAATAACAGGACCAAACACTCGCTTCAGCTACTTAAATGCCAACGAGCCAAAATCTATAAATGGTAGCACTCCCAAGTACAGTGCCTCACTCATCATTCCAAAAGAGGATACTGCCACCATTAACAAGATCAAAGCAGCCATTGAGCAAGCATATAAAGAAGGTGAGTCAAAACTCAAAGGCAATGGCAAATCAGTACCTGCATTATCTACTCTGAAAACTCCACTTCGTGATGGTGACCTTGAACGCCCTGATGATGAAGCTTACAAAAATGCTTACTTTGTAAATGCCAACTCGCCACACAAACCTGGTGTGGTTGACGGAAATCGTCAAGAAATCATTGATACTTCAGAATTGTACTCTGGTATCTACGGTCGTGCTTCCATTACCTTTTATGCTTTCAATTCAAATGGTAACAAAGGTATTGCTTGCGGTTTGAATAACTTGCAAAAATTGCGTGATGGCGAGCCCCTCGGTGGTCGCACTCGTGCTGAAGATGATTTTGCGACAGAAGACGATGATGACTTTTTGAACTAGAACTAGAAATGGAGAATTAGATTGATGATGTATACTATTTTAACTTGTACTATTATGGGCCTCTGGGTGCTTATCGGACTATACTTCGGGTATATGACCATTAGAGATGACATTCGAAATGAAATAGAACGAAAGGCAAAGCAAAATAAAGAAAAACTTAGCCAAACACCACTCAGTCGAAAAAACAAATAGAACTTTAGGTGGCAGTACTTCTGTCACCTTTTTCAGAAAGGACAAACTATGCCGATAAAAGAACTCAGCATTGACATCGAAACATATTGTGAAATTGACTTACGAAAATCTGGTGTCTATCGCTATGCGGAAGATGAAAGCTTTGAACTCCTTTTGTTTGCGGTATCTGTCGATAATGGACCAGTGACTGTTTACGACTTAGACTTAACTAAGGAGAAATTACCACAAGATATCCTTGAGACCTTGGTAGACAATAGTGTCATCAAATGGGCTTTCAATGCTTCATTTGAGCGAATTTGTCTATCCAATTGGCTCAAGAAATATCATCCTGATTTATTATTAGATGGATTTTTATCTCCAGTTTCATGGAGATGTAGCATGATTTGGTCCGCCTATTTAGGACTCCCCCTCTCCCTTGAAGGAGTTGGAACAGTTCTCAAACTCAAAGACCAAAAGATGAGAGAGGGTGCTGACCTTATTCGCTACTTCTGCTTGCCTTGTAAGCCAACCAAAGTCAATGGGGGACGAATTCGTAACTTTCCTCATCACGCATCTAACAAGTGGTCTACATTTATCGACTACAACAGACGTGATGTTGAGGTCGAATTGGCCATCAAGGAACGGGTGAAAAACTTCCCAGTACCTAGCTTTGTTTGGAATGAGTACCACCAGGATCAGATTATCAACGACCACGGTATTGGCATAGATGTTGATTTTGTAAAAGCTGCTTTAAAAATAGACGGAGAGAGCAAAGCCAAAATTCAAGCAGAGTTAAAAGCATTAACGGGTCTTGAAAATCCCAACTCTGTTCTGCAGATGATTAGTTGGTTGCGAGAACATGGAGTAGCAACAGATTCTCTAGACAAAAATGCTGTGAAAGAACTTCTCAAAACGGTTGATGAAACAACTGCTCAAGTTCTCAAACTTCGTCAGCAAGCTGCCAAATCAAGTGTCTCCAAATACCAGGCTATGATGAACTGTGTTTGTAAAGACGGTCGAGCAAGAGGAATGTTTCAATTTTTCGGGGCTAACCGTACAGGTCGTTGGGCTGGTCGCTTGGTACAACTTCAGAATTTACCACAGAACCATCTTCCTGACCTAAAGGAAGCTAGAGATCTTTTCAGAACAGGTGACTTAGAATCTACTGAGCTACTCTACGACACACAAGATACCTTATCTCAACTTATCCGAACAGCCTTTGTCCCTAGTAAAGGAAAGAAATTCATCGTTTGCGACTTTTCAGCTATCGAAGCTCGTGTACTCTCCCACCTGGCAGGAGAGAGATGGCGCAGTAAAGTATTTGAACAAGGGAAAGACATCTACTGTATGTCCGCTTCTCAGATGTTTGGAGTACCAGTTGAAAAACATGGACAAAATTCTGAACTCAGGCAAAAAGGAAAAATTGCAGAGCTTGCTTGTGGCTATGGTGGTTCAGTCGGTGCATTGAAAGCCATGGGAGCACTTGATATGGGACTATCAAAGGAAGAACTCCAACCACTAGTGAACTCATGGCGACTAGCTAATCCGAATATCGTTCTCTATTGGTGGGATGTCGATAATGCTGTAAAGACTGCTGTAAAGGAACTAATTCCAACATCTACTCACGGTATTCAATTTGAAGTGAAAAGTGGCATTTTATTCATCACCCTACCATCTGGTCGCAAGCTAGCGTATATCAAACCAAGAATTGGCGATAACCAGTTCGGCGGAGAGTCCGTCACTTACGAAGGATCTGGAACTGCCAAACGTTGGGAGAGACTAGAAAGTTATGGTCCAAAATTTGTGGAGAACATTGTCCAAGCTATCAGTAGAGACATACTTGCATTCTCTATGAAGCAACTAAAAGACTTCAGAATTGTAGGACATGTGCATGATGAAATCATCATTGAGTGTGACCAGAGCCAAAATCTTGAGCAAATCGCAACTTTGATGGGAAAAGCACCATACTGGATGCCTGATATTAACCTCAGAGCTGATGGATACGAGTGTTTCTTCTATCAAAAAGACTGACAAAAAATCGCCACCTCAATTGAGATGGCTATTTGGTTTTATTTGTTGAGTTCTTTGTAAAGTTTCAGCCCTTCTTTCTGGGCATTATTGACTTTCTTATAGCCTGCAGATTTCTTAACACCTAGGTACTCGAAGATTTCTTTATTCTCATAACCTTCAAAAAGCATATCTAAAATTTCTGGTGCTTGGAAATTGGTTGCTGCGAGTTTAGCTTTCAAGAAGTCCAGTTGATCCATTACTAGATATAGTTCAATACCTTCATCAGCAATTGCTAAATCTTGCTTTTCAGTGAAAGCTTCCCATGATGAGATTTCTGGAGCATTCTTCTTAGGTTTACGAAAATCCTTAAGATAATCATTGACTGAACTATTATACCACTTAACCATTTGTTCATACTCCTCATCTGCAACAGGGACAAAAGCTGTTAGAATTGGAATACCCATGATACGGCATTGTCGAAATGTCCCACGGATTAGACCTGATTCACTAGATGACATATAGTAGTTTTGCACAAACATCGGTGCTAGTACTTCACCCTCTAATAGTTCTACACCAGTTGATGAAGATTGAGTTTGACAGTAGTTGAAAAAGTTGACATTGATTGGCATGTTTTGACTCCGTTTCTTTGGCAAGCAAAGAAAAAGAGTATGACAAACCAATATTCAGTTGTGTATTTGACCACATCAGCAATTCCTCTGCTTAATCATGGTCAACTGGCTTTATAAGTTGAGCTGTTTTCCCTAAAAATACAGTTAAAGCCAATAATGTAGGAGCTTTCCCCATTACAAAGTATTTTTAAGGAGACGATAACTTGTAGGATTAATCTTTACTCTCTCAGTATATAGTTTTTCTTCTATCAAAAATAGGTAGTCCAAACTTCCGCCTTAAAACGCCCTTGGCAACAGATTTCTGGAATTTTTATGTAGTAAAATCATGCTAATTCAATCTCAAAACCGGAAGCTGAGTTTCCGGTTTTTTGAAAAAAATAAAAAAACTACCACAAATTTTGTGATAGTTTATAAGGTTTTCATTTTTGCAGCCTGTAAAATTGAGTTTATCTCAGAAAGAGGTTTATAATAACTTGTTGATAGCAACATTTTATATACTTGGTGTGGTGGAGAAATTGTAAGTTGATGACCTGCTTTCTTTATCATATCGTCACTAAGTTCAGGTCTTAATTTTAAAGCAAAACAAAATGACAATGTTAACTCAAGCCTTGGTAAATTATCTTCTAGTGTTTCATAATCTCTCAACGTTCGTTCTGTAATTCCGACTAGCTTAGCCAAAAATGGTTGTGTGCAATTTTTTCGCTTTCTATGACTACGTAATGTCCCAGAAAATTCAAAAGGTAGTTCTTTCAATAATTCAGAGATTTTTTTCCCGAGTTTCATCATATCCAGTGGAGGGAGCTGAGCCATCAAGCTTGGATTCTGGAGAATATCTACAAAGTCAGCCTTAATCTCACTTTCCTTTATTACGCCTCTATTCAGTACATAATCATAGTATGTCTCATTAGAAATCGAGGTGAAATTTTTAGACTTTACTTTAAAGATTAGACAACATTCATCCATGTGCTCGTAAGCATAGTCAGTCATAATTGGCCCATCTTTTGTCATATAAATAAATTTCTTATCCTTTAAACAAAGATGGTTATCAACGTAAATAAACATATTTCTATCAATAATCTGTCTAAAACTCTCGTTAAAACAATACTCAAAACACAAGTCATTTGAAGTAATAGTATAACTACTTCCTTTATCAAATGCTTCAAGTTCAAAAGCAAAGTTATGCATATATCTATCATCAAGATAATTATATACACCATTTGCTTCCTTAAATCCTAAATCAATCATTCTAATTTTAGCAGCCTGTCTAGATACCTCAAAGAAAGTAGCTAAGTTGTCTACCACTTCTTGCACTAATTCAGAACGACTTATATCAGGATTAACCAATGTCAAAGTTTGAAATAGCTCCCTAATCTTTATTCTAGTTTGGACTTTGGGCATAAGAATTCGGGGAGCAATTCCATTAGCTTGCCACTCCATCCAGTCAAGCGACGTCCACATACTAGAATCAGCTAAATTTTCTTCTGTCCAGCTACTAACTTGTGAGTGGTCTTTATCAAGTACCATCTTGACTTCGTGAAATACTTTATGGAGTTCCCAGTGAACACATTCATGGATGACCGTATTGTTATACGAACCTACATTCCGTTTGAAAACAACATCCTTATCTACAAGGATACTCCCTTTGTTAAAATGCTTAGAAACTAACTGCTCATCCTCTATGACCTCAACATCAGTATCTTTAAAAACCATTTTCCCGAAAACTGAATTATCTATAGTTAGTTTCTCTTGATGGATAGACAGTCCCATTTCAGAAACTATTGTCTCAACTGGAACAGGGGTTGGTTGAGTCAGGGCTTGAGGATAGTACTTCCTTAAGAATTTTTCAGCAATATCATCAAAGTCCTTCTTCCTTATATATGGAACCCAGTCTTTACTCAATTTTAAGTTTCGGGACTTTTTGTACTGATCTGATTTAAATTCTGTATTGTAAATTCGAAAGTTTTTGATACCAGCATCAAGTTCGACTTCAGCATATACAGACACAAACTTAGTTTTAGTATCAACCTCCATCTCACCTTTGATATACTGCCGAACAATTACATCAGCAATCACAATGATTTCAAGATTTAATTCGCAATTATTAATAATTTCATAGTTTATCTTATATAACTCAAAATTATCAAACTCAATAAAACCATTCGGTTCTGGCACCATGTATGTAGACAAATCAGTATTATCTTTATTATTAAAAATAAATCCTTTAACAGTTTTGACTATTTGCTCATAGTAGGTATCAAAAATATATTTATCGAACATGACTGAACCTCACTTGAATGTAGTAAGAGTATTATACCATTTTTTGTAAACGCTTTTAATGATTGTTTGATCATTAGAGCAAGCTCTATTTATGTTATTACTTATAATATGATGGAGAAATAGAGGAAAGAATATATATCTTGTTATCGAGTATTTACTTATCCAAAAGACTGTCAAAGCCAATTCAGACTTTGGAGATTTTAGTATACCTTGCTTTTACTTAATATGTAATTATTCTCTATTTGCCAAGATACCGTAAAATAGCCACAACTGCAGCTTCAGTACCAGTTGTTAAGGTCGGTTGAATAGCTGGTGCAAACTTAGAATTATGGTTAGAATAAATCTCTTGTTTTTTCTTGAAACCTCAGAATCCCCAATAAAGATACGGGATGCCCGATGCTCTAGGAATATATGAAAAATCTTCCGATTCGTAGAACTTGGTAATCATACGACAGCAAGGTTTTATAAATAAATTGGCTGGTATTTTTCTCTTGCATTAATAATTCGAGATAGCTATGAAAATACTTACAAGTTTCTTCGTGCCACTCTTTAATTATTATCAAGGACTCAAGAACACTTTAAACCTCTATTCATTATCTTTAAAATTAACTTTCTAAGTACCATTATACGTGACATTGATTCAACGTCTATTGAATATTTTAACAATATTTACACTTTATTATTTAGCATACAAAATCAAAAACCTATCGGAATTAATAATCTCGATAGGCTTTTTCAAGAATTAATCTCGAAAAATTGAAACACTTTAATTAATTTTGTTGGAGAGAGAGGTATAACTTAATTAAAGTATTCACACCAATAAATGGTGAAAAGTTTAGTGACATTTTAGGTCAAAAGATTAATCCTCTTTTTTCTTAGAGTTCATCATATATGCCCCAGTTAGTAACCCCAATGCACCAAGTAATATAAGTGGATTATTTGACTCTCCAGTGGAAGGTAATTCTTGGTTTTCCAATCTCTCACCTGAAGTATAATTCACTTTTAGAGGTATTAAAGTAGATTCACCTGGTACTTCTGGTTTACCTGGTACTTCTGGCTTACCTGGTACTTCTGGTTTGCCTGGTACTTCTGGCTTACCTGGCACTTCTGGTTTGCCTGGTACTTCTGGCTTACCTGGTACTTCTGGTTTACCTGGTACTTCTGGCTTACCTGGCACTTCTGGTTTGCCTGGTACTTCTGGCTTACCTGGCACTTCTGGTTTGCCTGGTACTTCTGGTTTACCTGGTACTTCTGGTTTACAAGCACAATCACCATCTTTACCATCTTTACCATCTTTACCATCTTTGATGAAGACATCTTCGGTGCTTCCGTCTGGTTTTTGGATAGTGATAGTATGACCTGGTTGACCGTCTTTGTCTTTACCTGGTGTCACAGTAACTTTTGGACTTACGCCATCTTTACCGTTTAAGATGTTACTACGAGAGACTTCCTTACCGTCGCCATCTTTCACAATGATAGTAGTTCCAATAGTTTTACCTGAAGCATCCTTAATTGGAGTTTGCTCAACGGTTGGTGTTTTACCATCTTTACCATCTTTACCATCTTTACCATCTTTACCATCTTTACCATCTTTACCATCTTTGATGAAGACATCTTCGGTGCTTCCGTCTGGTTTTTGGATAGTGATAGTATGACCTGGTTGACCGTCTTTGTCTTTACCTGGTGTCACAGTAACTTTTGGACTTACGCCATCTTTACCGTTTAAGATGTTACTACGAGAGACTTCCTTACCGTCGCCATCTTTCACAATGATAGTAGTTCCAATAGTTTTACCTGAAGCATCCTTAATTGGAGTTTGCTCAACGGTTGGTGTTTTACCATCTTTACCATCTTTACCATCTTTACCATCTTTACCATCTTTGATGAAGACATCTTCGGTGCTTCCGTCTGGTTTTTGGATAGTGATAGTATGACCTGGTTGACCGTCTTTGTCTTTACCTGGTGTCACAGTAACTTTTGGACTTACACCATCTTTACCATCTTTGATGAGTTCTGATTGTATGATATCATCAACGCCAGGCGTATATTTTCCATCATCATCTTTGTCGATATAGAAAGTAAGTACTGTAATTCCTTGTTCTTCTAATCTGAGACTATCAACTTTCGGGGTTTTTCCGTCTAATCCATCACGTCCATTTTTGATATTAATGGTTGTATCTTCCTTACCTGGAATAGTAATTGTGACATCAGTGCTATTACCATCTGCTCCTGGTTTAGTTGTAATTGTTGGAGATAGTCCATCTTCACCGGCTGGACCGGCTGGACCTTGTTCACCACGTTCTCCGGCTGGACCGGCTGGACCTTGTTCGCCACGTTCTCCGGCTGGACCGGCTGGACCTTGTTCACCGGTTAAGCCGTCTGGAATAAATACTGTTTTGATTACCTTTCCATCAATTTTATCTCTGAAAGTAATCTCAGTTCCCATTACTTGAGGACCTTGCCCATTATCTACTGTTCCTTGTTTACGTTGAGTTGTAACATCAATAGTCGCTGACGGATTAGTTGAGTTATTTTGAGATTTAATATTAATTTGAATCTTTTTATTCTGTGGCTGTTTCTTTACACTAGGTGTTCCATATCTATAGCCTCTATCTTGTTCAACATTATCAGAACCAACATAGACTACTCTTTGAACTGGAATTTCCATTAGACCATTCATTCCAGTTTGGATTTCCCGATAAAAACCAACTGGTTGCCCCTCAATTTCAACAAACTCATATTCTGTCTGATATGGTATTGGAAATGCCAGTGGCTGTAATTCTTGAACTTTTTCACGGAATGAAGGGTTTGCATCTATTGCTACATTAGGATTTTTTCCAAAATAGTTATCCGTTGAAAAAAAGTCTCTAGTGGTATTAGTTGAATGATCTTCGCTAAACATAGCAATTGTCCCATCAATACTAAGGTCATCATCCCAGTTATTTACTGGTACAGAAAATACGATCCTTAATGGTTCAGTCTTAGCAATTGCATTTGTATAAGGTATTGGTGATGTAGGAATATACCCTAATAAAGAGCTGGCCCGACCTCCCTCTTTCAATACTACTGGAATGCTATTTTTCCCTAGTTGGTAACTACCACTAATTGTAGGAGTAGGACTAAACCCTCTACCAAATTGAATTGCAAAGTCAGCTGCATGAGCTCCACTATTAGTAGAAATTCCATCCAGCTTATAGACTATCTCAAAGTCCATTTTATTAGCATCCCTATTTGGAGTAGCTACTACATCATAGTGTGCTCCACTAAAATACGTTGCTTTTCCATCACCGTGAGCTTTGTATTGACCATTTGATTCTGGTTCAACTACTGCTAAAACTAGAGGAGTTGGTAAATCAGCCTTTCCTAACTTATTTCGGATGTAAAAATTCTTTTCATCTTCACTAAAATTTACTAGTAATCTTTTTTCTTCTTCAGTTAAAACACTATTAGTCTGATTCAGAGTTTGCTCAGTAACTTTATTCAATAGAACTGTCTTCTCTGATTCTGAAAGACCTAATTTTTCCAAACCAGCAAAAGTCAGATTTTCAATGTCTAAATCCTTAACATTTGATAGATGACTGTTTGAGGCTCTTTGAGTCTCTGTTTCGTCATCTTTTACGACTTCTACCTGCTCGCTAGATGATATTGCAATTTCTGAATCCTTATTTTCTGCTGTCAATTCAGATGTGGAAGAAGATGCAACTTGCAACGTTTTATTTGCTTCTTTGTCTTGTGTCTCTGGTACCGCTACATCTTCAGCATTCATACCTACAGCATGCTCCGCTGATCCTGTAGGATTAGAATGAGATGCATCCGTTGATAACACTGCTGAAGTTGACGTATCTGTCACAAGACTTGTTACATCTGAAGTAGGCTGTGTAACAGTAACTTCCGGTTTTACACCAGCTGTTTGTGGTACCTCCGTACTCATAATACTTGACTCATCCGCCAAAACAGAATGACTACTCATTCCTAGAAATGTCAATCCAACCAGTACCGATGCTGCACCAAATTTGAATTTCTTAATCGAAAAACGCTGTTTCGTATGTGCGACATCATAATTTCTTTGCTTATACTTCCTAAGCATAACTTCTCTCCTTTTCAAAAGTAAAAATAAGGTAACTAGTAAAAATTACTAGTTATAATTTACTTTTTGAAAGATTTTGGGAGTTTACATTATCTTGATAAATGTGAACTATTATTTGAATTTGTATTGTATAATCACATTCGATAAGATTTATGAAGGTGATAATACGTTGGAGAGTTCAGATAACACTAATTTAAAATTTTTAAAAGCTTTCTCTGAATTATTAGAAACGAAAAGCTTTGAACAAATTACAGTTAGCGATTTAGCAAAAAAAGCTCAACTTAGTAGAAGAGCTTTCTATAATCATTTCAATTCAAAAGAAGACTTCCTTAGGGAGTCTATTTTAATAATCTTTGATGATATCACAAAAATTTTAAATAATGATTTATTATATGAAGAAGTAATCCTAAAGGAAATGCTTAGCTACATATATACAAACAAAGAAATTATTAAGTCCTTTGTTTGTTTTTTTCCAAATATTGACAACATAATTAAAGACTATATCAAAGGAATGATTATACATTCCGATATACCAGACTTAGAGAAACAACTCGAAACAGCATATCAAATTCCATATTCTTTCGCTCTTGATATTTATATCTCAACAATTGAAAGTATCATTTTAAATTGGATAGATAATAATTTTACTGAAAGTCCTGAAAAAATAGCAAAATATATTACATCTGTCGTGAGAATTTAACATTTATAAAAGTTAGAAAAATAAAACTAATACTTCATTTCCTCATCTAATACTTTATAAGGGAGCGTAAAATACACTGTGGAGTTAGCCCAATCCATTATTGATACTTACCAGCCTGAAAGTGTAGAAGATATGCAAAATGCTTTAAAGCATATAGTGTTTATTTGTAAACAGTAGAAAATTAATTTCCTACTTACACACTCCACTTGACAATCCCCTTTATAAAGAAAAAGACGATAGTTTTTCTCCTATCGCCTTTTGTGACCATTTTTATGAAATTTTTTAAAGTTAAAAAATATAATTCATAACACTATTTTTTTCCATTTTCTGATTTTAGTTCTAAAAGTTCCAAAAGGTGCAACTGTATTTACATGAATAAACTTATATACTTCCCAAGTGGCGGTTTTAGTCGCTTCATCAGCCCATTTTCTCATATGTGGTTTAAATAATTCTTCTTCACTCAACGAATCAATCATTGCATATATAGAATTAATATTTTCATTTAATTTTGCTTTCAACTCTTGCAGAGATAAATGAGCGTAGGTATCCGTGAACCACTGATATAATTCACCAAGCTGATTCCATTTAAAGTCATCCGATGGTGTTTTTGCTTGAAGCCCCTTTCTTTCATCTTCTTCCCATTTAAGAACCAAACTTGTCCATCCAACCTGATATGAAAGGTTTTCTGCTGGAGTTCTATCAACTTCATCAATTCTTTTATCTTTTAGATTCTCTGGAATATTATCAAATTCTGAAATATATTTCTCAAATGTTTTCTCTATTTCAACTTTTAGTTCTTCTTTATTGTAGTATGTTCGCAAAAAATCATCTCCATTCTGATTTATCAGTACTCTAAATTAAACAGGTCTTATTTTCTCCTTTACCTCTTCAAAAAAATATTATATTTCTATATCTTTTACAAATAAAGCTTTTAAAAGACAGTGACTATTCTCAGCAATATTCTGATTGTAAATAAGATTATATTTATTAACATCCACGAACTCTCTTCTTTTCTATTATTATACTATCTTTCTCTAAATTTTAAAATAAGGATATTATTTTACTGATTTAAAAATACTAAATTTAAAATATATAGTATCAATATATAGAACTCAAACTTCAACGACCATCTAGGTAATAATTTAGGGGGGATGTTTATTTCCACAAACTCTTCTTCTATGGAAACAAGTCCATACCCCTAGGGTTTATGGAAATAAATTCTCTCTCAATAACGCTATCACATTAAGATACTCAGCTTAAACTCTCACTCTGATACTTCCCCTACATACGACAAAAGCCTTGAAATCAAGGATTTTTACTATTGCGATTTAACAAAGGGTTCTAGGCTTTCACGAGCAGAGAAACACACTCCACGTGTGTAGTCTGTTCCTTGAGAATACAATTTTTTATCCTCGTCACTGTTTTGAGGACACAATTTATCTGTTTCTAGTTTAGCATTTTTACGTTTACTTTTAAATTTTTTTCCATCCTTGTTTTGAGTTTCACCTGTTTTGAATATTATGGTTAACATTGCAGGATCAATTTCTCCGTCGCTATTAACTCCACCTACAATAATTTTCTCAACAATACTTTCAAAAACTGCACGATCAAACTCCGTAAGCATTTTCTGTGAAGATAGCAAGTGCTTAAACTCAGTTAGTCTTTTCTTTACATCGATTTCTGATTTTAAGGTTGTTTCAATATTTACCTTCTCTTCTGCTAGAAACACTTTTTCTGAGGAAATTTCATTGTACTTTTCATTGTATATGGTATCGCTAATTTTCCCTTCGAGCCTTAGATTTACAAGATTTTCCTCTTTTTTTAGTAATGTTCGAAGTTTGTTTGTAATCCTTTTTAATTCCTTGTTAAGGCTATTGTCATTCAATTCAGATTCAATCGTTTCAAGTAAGTCTGTCATTAAGTTTTCATTTGAATGATAAAGTTGTCTGTAAGCTTCCATGAAAGCCCCCTCAATAGCGAGCTCTTCTAATCCTTTACTATGCTTACAAAATTTCTTTCCTTTCTTTATCGATGTAACACAATGCCACACAACCTTGCGATAATCTGAACGGCAGTGCCAACTCCTTCTAGATAATATTGAACCACAAAAACCACATTCTAACATGCTACTAAAAGCATACATTTTTGAATAGCGTTCACGCTTGCCATTTACATTTGCAGCAGTCTTCTTATTTCCTGCTCGACGCAGTCTAATCTCCTGAGCTTTTTCAAAATCTTCTTTAGATATTATAGGTTCATGATTATCTTTAATATAGTACTTATCTTCTTCTCCAAAATTACTCAACCTTCTCTTGCTTATTGGGTCAACTGTAAAAGTTTTTCCCATTAGAATATCACCTTTATATTTTTCATTCTTTATTATTCCTAGAACTGTTGTATCATTCCAATGTTCTAATCCTCTTGGCGATTTGTAACCAAGTTCATCAAGTTCCCTAGCTATTACTTTTCCTCCAATACCTTCTAGATATCTTTCAAAAATATAACGAACAATTTTGGCTTCTTTTTTATTAATTGAAAGCTGCTTGGTTTCTACATCATAATCATACCCTAGGCACCCTTGAAAGCCAACCAATTCACCACGTTGCATCTTCATTTTTAATCCTTTTTTCACATGTGCAGATGTATTTTCTACTTCTTGCTGTGCAACGGAGCTTAGAATAGTCAAAAGCAATTCTCCATCCATTGTTAGGGTATCTATGTTTTCTTCCTCAAAATATACTCCAATTTGCATATCTTTTAACATTCTGACATATTTTAAAGTATCTAGGGTATTCCTGGCAAATCTAGCAATTGCTTTTGTGACAATGTAATCTATTTCTCCATTTACACAATCATTTATTAATCGTTGAAAATCTTGTCTCTTTCCTACTTGTGTTCCTGAAATCCCTTCATCTGCATAGATACCTGCCAGTTCCCAATCCGACCGCTGAGAGATATAATCTTTATAATGTCTCACCTGAGATTCATAGCTGTTCTTCTGATCTTCACTATCAGAACTAACTCGGCAATAAGCAGCAACCCTTTTTGAGTCTCTTTCGAAATTATCGCCTCTTCGACGAACTAACGAATCAGCTTTTATTATTTCAACATTATTGTTTTTCATACTGAAATTCCTCCTTTTGATTCTATATTACCGCGTTCAAATCAAAAGGTCAGCTATTTTGTGTACTTAATACGCAGTCTGTTTCTGATTTTTTCATATTCATTTTTAGATAACAATTCTTTAGAGTATAAAAAATTAAGCATTGATAACTGCAGACTATATTTTACAACTGTTTGTTCCAAAATTTTTCCTCCTGATAACGTGATACTCTATCATTTCCTCCGTGGGTATGATTGGTTAAATCGTGCATGGGCATCTCACCCGCTGTCCTTTTACGATGGCAGCCTGAACGTTCAGAAGTATCATTGTCCTTATTTGTGGTCATGGCAGATAGAGAACCACTCTATTTTATAGCTAATAATTTTCGCTCCTATCACGGCGTATCTCACTAAATTGCTCGACAAATAAGAAAGTCCCACCTCGGTTTATTCAATTGTCAATGAACAAATCAAGGAGAGACTATTTTATTTTTTGTTTAATTCTTTGAGGACAGTCTGATAGTCCAAGAATATAATCCGTACTAACGTTATATAGTGCAGAGAGTTTTATAAGTATTTCAGCTGTAAGAACTACCTCACCTCTCTCAATCTTTGCATAATTTGTGGAAGAGAACGATAGTTTTTCAGCTACAAATTTCTGAGTGAAGTCATTGTCTTCTCTCAAGTCCCTTATACGTTGGTACATTTAGCTTTCTCCTATGAAAAGTATAGAATACTTTTAGAAGAAAACTTGGAAATTGTCATAATATGACAGCTGATATATTACCTCAATATTACTGAAGTTTATTGATAAATTTTAAATCAATAAATCATAATTTCATGATATAAGTAAAAATATTAAAGTTAATATTATTAAGCTAATTGCCAAATTCATTAACAAATTTCAATTGTAAATGCTTTGCGAGATACTTCGCCTTTTTCAACATAAGTGACATGAGTTTTATCGATAAAGTTGTCCGTTTCTGTCAAAGAGGTAGATAAGCCACTCCACGGTTCCAGAGCAATAAATGGTCCTTTATTGGTTGTTGTCCAAACAACTAAGAAAGGAAAATCTTCAAATGATACCTTTAATCCTTTTTGATGATTTTTGGTTTTCAAAGCAACCTTTCGAGATTTAAGGTTATCAAACGTCAACGCATCATGTTGAAACAGTTCATAATTCAAGTCTAAAATTCTTGTTTTAGATAGCATTGGTTGACGTTTTGAAAAATCAAGAAGTCCCGTCTCTGGGAAACTTTCTGGAATCGTGCAATCTTCTTCCAATTCGAATTCTAGGTAATAGTCATCAAAAGCTTCATCCTCTAATAATGGACAATTAAATCCTGGATGGCCTCCAATAAAGAATGGCATCGCATCTAACTCACCTAAATATCGAATTGCATATTCTGTTTCCAACCTCTTACCATCCAAGCGGTATGTTAGTTGGAGTTCAAATGGAAATGGGTATTGCTTTAACATCTCGTCGTCAGATAAAATACGAAACTGTATCTCATTTTCGGTATGTTTTACTAAATCAAAAGTGCGTTTTCTGACAATCCCATGGCGAGGCATGGATCCAGAAATTGTTTTTTCACCAACCTGAAAAGTGGCCCCATCATTTCTTAGACTACCACAGATAGGAAAGAGAACTGGTGCCTGACCACCCCAGTACTCTGGATTACCTTGCCAAAGATATTCCACACCATCTCGATCTCTAATCGAACTGATGGTCGCCCCCTCTGGTTTAAATTCAACCGTTAATTCATCATTTTTTAATTTCATTAGTTGATTCCCCAATTATACTCTATGATTGCTGAAAAGGCATATAGTCCATTTCATATCTAACATTCCCTTTTAACGAACCTTCTAAGAGATTGTTAAACAATGTTTTGAAGTCATCCCATTCTAAATCTGAATGACAAATCCATTCTCCTCCAGTAGAGACATACCATTTCCCTAGAGATTTTAAAACATTCTGATCGATGTATGGAATATATGGACATTTTTCAAAATTAACAATATAAACTTTTTCATAGGCAGAAGTTAAAACACCGCCTGTCACTCTTTTTAATGTTTTAAACATAGGTACACACTTTCATAGTAAGGATTAATCAATGACTTGAGTTTCAGCAACTTTCTTGTACCAATGCGCTGATTTTTTAGGATAACGTTCTTGTGTCTCAAAATCAACATAGAAGAGACCGTAACGTTTCTCATATCCATTTGACCATGAGAAAACATCCATCAGAGACCAGATAAAGTATCCTTTAACGTTAGCACCATCTGAAATCGCATCAGAAATCACTTCCAAATGTTTTTTCACGTAGTCAATACGACCATCATCATAAACTGTTCCGTCTACAAATTCATCCTTATAACCAAGACCATTTTCAGTAATGTAAATCTTTTTATAATTAGGATAGTCTGCTTTTACCCGCATAATTTGATCATATAGACCTTGAGGATAAATAATCCAATCCCAATCTGTTTTCGGAACATTTACTGGTGCTTCTCTTCTACCAACACCTTTAATTTGGTATTTGGAACTTCCTTTTTCACCTTTACCGTTATGAATGATTTCAGTCTCACCATCAAAAGCTTGCATCCAATCACTCATGTAGTAGTTAATTCCAAGGAAATCATTCAAATCTTTAGCCGCTTCGAGAATAGAAAAGTCTTCTTCACGAAGGTCTAGTTCACCTCCGTTTGCTGCTAAAATGTGCTGAACGCCTTCCATTGTCTTCTCAGAATAACGGCCAAGGTAAGTCGCATCCAAAATAAATTTGTTATGAATAATATCTTCTAATTCTGCAGCTCGCACGTCATCTGGATTAGCTGGATCATAAGGGTATTTGGTTGGTAAAGCATGAACGACACCGATTTCCCCTTTGTAACCTTTATCTTTATAAAGCTTAACTGCACGTGCATGGGAAACCATCATATTATGATGAGATTGAAAAACTTTTGCCAAATCATATTGGATACCTGGAGGGAACTTACCAACTAAGTATTGCCCGTCACCGATAGGTCCAATCTCATTGAAGGTAGTCCAGTAGTTCACTTCCGGAAACTCTTCGAAACAGAAGGCAGCATAGGCAACAAAATGGTCAATATTGTCACGATTTAAAAAATCACCGTTTGAATGCAAGGCTTCTGGTGTATCAAAATGATGCAAGGTAACGAATGGTTCTACACCACGCTTATGACATTCTGCAAATAAATTATGATAGTACTCAACTCCTTTGCGATTGACCTCACCATATCCAGTAGGGAATACACGAGACCAAGCAATCGAAATACGGATTCCATTGACACCGTATTCTTCAGCCAGCTTTAAGTCGACAGGATAACGATTATAAAAATCACTTGCAGGTTCTGCTGTATACCAATAATTGTCTTCTAAATACTTATCCCATGCGACCGGGCCTTTTCCATCTGTTTTAGTAGCACCTTCAGCTTGATATGCTGCTGTTGCACCACCGAAAATAAAATCTTTAGGTAATGTTTTTGACATTTGTTTTTCCTCTTCATCTAAAAAGGGAAGTTGAGTTCCCCCAACCTTCCCTAATGTTGTCTATTTTAATTTTCCATTTGTTGTTTAACAAAGTCCAAAGCGCCTTGTCCATCACGAGTCAATTTGATGTATTGTGCACCTTCTGTCTTAGCTAATTTGATACCAAGTTTATCTGTTTCTACTTTCAAGTCTTCATAGTTTGACGCTACTTGAGGAGCAAGGATAACGAGCTGATATTGCGGCAAGATTTCACGGTGACCACCATAGCTTCCTGCTGCTGCAGTAACTGGAGCACCATATTCTTTAGCTGCTTTTGTCAAAGCATTTGCAAGAAGACCACTTGTTCCTCCACCTGCACAGAGAACCAAAACATTTGTTTGTTCAGTAATTTCTTTTGATTCAACAGTTGATTCAACAGTTTCAGTTGCTCCTGCTTTTTCAAGAATGGCATCAGCTTTTGCTGTATTGAAGTTTGCGGCTACTTTTTCTTTCAACTCATCTGAAGATTTACCAGTTCGTTCTTCTTCAAGAATTTGTTGGTCATAAACCTTCAAGAATGGGTAGTAAATGGCAACATCAACAACTATCAAAACAGCAGCTAAGATGAATGATAGAACCTGGAAGTTAGTACCTAGTACAAGTCCTAGGGGAGCTGGTGTTGTCCAAGGTAAGTTTGCAGTAAAACTGTTCATTCCTAGACTATCAATAAAGAATTTGAAAATCCAAACGTTAACAATTGGGGTTAAGATAAATGGAATGAAGAAAATTGGGTTCAATACCAGTGGAGCACCGAACAAAATTGGTTCGTTAACTCCAAAGAAAGTAGGAACAACGGACGCACGTCCAATCGCTTTATTACGTTTTGATTTCGTCAACCACATAAACATGAACGGAACAACCAATGTTGCACCAGTACCACCCATCGTAACGATGAACATTTGAGTACCTGATGTCAAAATCTTATCAGCATGTTCCCCTGCTTGAAGCAATTGTAAGTTAGCTTCAGCATTGGCATAGGTTATGGCTGCAATAGCAGGCTCAACAATTGAAGGCCCGTGAATACCAACAAACCAGAAGAAAGCAAAGGCACCAAAGATAATGGTAATACCAACATAACCATCTGCTGCTTGGAACAATGGAGCTAATAATTTACCAATTGATTCCGCAACATTTACACCTAGTGCATTATGTACAAGAAGTTCAATAGCATAAAGCAATACGACTGAGACAGTAAATGGGATTAAGTCTTTAAATACTTGTGAAATATTCGGTGGAACTTCATCAGGCATGCGAATAGTGACATTGTTTTTCACACAAACCTTGTAAACATTAACCGTAATAAAGGCTGCAATGAAGGCTGTAAGCAAACCTTTAGTACCCATAAATCCAGTTAAGAAACCACCATCTTTTGCTGGATTAGCAGCCATCAACAGGAAGCCAACAATTGCTGCAAGCATTGTAGAAATGAAGTTAATTTGATTTGTGCTAGGCAATGAGCGGTTCATTGAATCGGTTAATGCTTTTGCAGTTGTACCAGCAACAAACAATCCAAGAATTCCCATTGAGTAATTGTATGGAGTCATCAAAAGTGTTTCAATATCAGCGCTCCATTTGAATCCCCAAGCATTAGGAACATAAGCAATTAAGATGAAAATACTTGAGAAAAGAATGACCGGCATGCCAGCGATAAAGCCATCACGAATAGCACGGAGGTAAATATTCCGAGAAATCTTCTCAAAGAAAGGTTTCCCTTTCTCAATTTGAGCAATCAACCCTTTCATTATTTTGCTCCTCTCTTATACAACTCAATCATATGTTTCATTAGGTCTTGAAGTAAGATTGTAGTCATCAAGTGATCTTGACCATGCATTAAGGTAACACTAAAGGCAAGATCCTCACCAGCTGCTTCTTTTTGTAGAAGACTTGTCTGAGCATTGTGTGCATCATTTAAGCACTCACCACCAGCTGCAATCAATTCTTCAGCTTTGGCATAGTCACCTTCTTGGGCAGCCTTCAATGCTTCTAAAAATTTAGAACGTGCATCTCCAGCATAAGCAACAATTTCAAATCCTAAAAGAGTGATTTCTTCTCTATTCATGATTATTTCCTCCGAAAATTTTTATGATTATACTTTTTCAGTCCATGGACTAGCAGTTTTTTCCAAAACCTTGTTCAATTCATCAATATTTTGGAATCCAGTTGTACGTAACCATTCACGAGCTGCTTCCTCACCTTGTTCAATAAAGACTTGAACTGAGCCAGCCCATGTTGCACGTCCACAAAGAACACCATTGAATTTGGCACCTGATTCTGCCGCAAATACTAAGGTATCTTGGAATAATTTAGCAGAAACACCCGCACTTAAATAGATATAAGGTAGGTGTGTTGAAGCTTCCTGGTCACGGAAGTGTTGTGCTGCTTCTTCCTTAGTGTAGACGACTTCACCATCACCAAAACCTTCAACGAAATTCATATTGACTGGAACTTCAACCTTAAGAACATCAATACCGAAACGCTCATCTGAGAAGACTTTCATCGCTTCATTCACTTTACGAGGTTTTACTTTGGCGAACTCAACACCTGTGTTGTCTGCAATACCTTCGTCATAAGACAGAATTTCAAGGAAGAACGGAATATCTTCCGCCTTACATTCAGAACCAATACGTTCAATGTATGCTTGTTTTTGACGGTTTACTTGCTCATCACCATCTACATCATAGTATAGCAAAAATTTCAGTGTATCGGCACCCTGTTCTTTAAGGCGTTTGACTGACCAATCATCCAAACAATCTGGTAAGCGGCTTGTTGTACTTGCATCGTATCCTGTTTTTTCGTAGGCAAGTAATAGCCCTGCTTCGTCCGCTCGAGCTTTAGATGCTGGCAAACCGTATTCTGGATCAAGAAGAATAGAAGACGCATATTTTGTCAATTCTTCTGAAACAATTGTTTTCAATGTTTCAATTTGTTCAACTGTTGGCTCTTCTGTTTGATGTTTCGCCATCATTTTTTTGAGTGCCCCACGTTGATCAAAAGCCAAAGCTGAGATAACACCATTTTTATCGCTGACTTTTTCCATCAATGAACGTTTTTGTGCTGTTAATACCATTATTATACCTCTTTTACTTCTATTTGATTAAATAAATTATCGTAATTGTTAAGATTGACATGACCTGTTAGCGCTTCTTGAGCATTCAACATACCAAGTACATTTGCTTTTTTCAATAAATTCTCATCACTATCGTTATGAACTAAAGCAGATGTAATACCAGCTACCGTTGAGTCTCCTGAGCCAACAGGATTGACCACTTCAATTTTAGGGATAGATACCTTATAAAAAACATCATGATGTCTTGCAAAGGCTCCTTTTGAACCAAGTGAAACAATCACCCATTCAATCCCATCGAAAAGAGAATTGTGAAGAACTGATTTCAAACTATCAATATCATCAGTCACTTCCGTTCCTACTAGTTGAGAAAGTTCCTCAGTATTTGGTTTAATAACTGTGGGTTTTTCTTGTCCATCAAGTACATTTAGAAGGGCCTCTCCTGAACAATCTAATACAACTGGGATATTATATTTATTACAAATTCCCACCATACGAGAATAAAAGTTTGTATCAAGACCTTTTGGGAGACTACCTGAGATAGCTACAATCCCTAAATCTGGAACCAGTTTTTCAAAATAGTTTAAGAACCCTGTTGCTTCTTCTTCACTAATCGTAGGACCTTGTTCAAGAATCTCTGTTTGATTTCCATCATGCAAAATGGCAATACAGTTTCTCGTTTCTCCAGCAATCTTATAAAAGGAGTGTTTCACACTTGACTTATCTAGTTCACTCTCTATGAATTCTCCAATTTTACCGCCTAACAAACCACTTGCAATCACATCATCTCCCAGTTGGGAAAGAACTCGAGTAACATTCAAACCCTTTCCACCAGGAGTTTTATGCGTTTTAGCAACACGATTCACGGTATCTAATTTGAATTGTTCAAGCGGATAAGAAATGTCAACTGACGGATTCATTGTTATTGTCAGAATCATAACCTTACCCCTTAGTCGTGATATTCACCACGATCCCATTTTTCTAGGAATTCATCAAAGAAGTGTGGATCAGCTTGTCCTTGATTGAGTGTTTCAACATGTTGAATTTTTTCGATCAATTTTTTATTTTCTTCTGTTGGTTTATATTCTGCATGGATAAATGCTTCAATAATATCTGTCATCAATAAGCCACCTGTAATTTTACCACCAAAACCAATTACATTGGCATTCAATTCTTCTTTGGCGTAGATAGCTGATGTCATATCACGAACAAGAGCAGAGCGAATACCAGGAACTTTATTGACAGCATTGTTAATTCCAACACCAGTCCCACAGATACATACACCAAGATCGGCCTCACCACTCGCTACTGCCTCACCTACTTTTTTACCAAAGATTGGGTAATGCGTACGAATGTTATCGTAAGTACCACAGTCAATCACTTCATAACCTTGAGTTTTCAAATAGTCTACTACCGCAATTTTATCGTTAGTTACAATATGGTCACAGCCTACTGCAATTTTCATTTGTTTTCTCCTCTAATTTTAACTTTTGATTTTTTAGCACATTTTATTCAACATATCAACACGAATTTGGTGGCGACCTCCATCATATTCACCTTCAACAAATCCTTTAGCGATATTTTTGGCAACACCAGGTCCTACAATTTCAGAACCAATGGTAATGATACGTGAGTTATTGTGACCACGTGTCATATAAGCAGAGCGTTCATCTGAAACTTCCGCAGCAATCATCCCTTTGATTTTAGTTGCTGTCATGAAAGGTCCAACACCATACGCATCAACTACGATTCCTAAGTTTGAATCGTTAGAAGTCACTTCTTTAGCAACTGCTAAAGTTACATCTACGAAGTCTTGACCATCTTTACTCACATCAACAACTTCTTTACCAAGTTCAATCAAGTATGATTTAACTGTCTCTTTAAGTTCTGTACCTGCTTTATCAGCACCAATAATTACTGCCATTTTCTTTCTCCTGTTACATTAGAAAATAATTGAATGTAGCTACATCGACGATAAATTTTTGCAAAACTGTTTGAAATAACGCTTTCATTATTTCTACACCATTATAATACCACCATTAAAAACAAAAGTCAACAGTTTTATGTTTTTTTTTTTGTGTTTTAAACTATTTGTGTTTGATTTGTTTGTTTTTAAAAAATAAAAACACCAACAAACTTAATATTTGTTGGTATAACTATTATAAAACTAGGCTTGCAGCTCCAATCACTCCAGCATTATTCCCTAAAGTAGCTAAAGCTAGTTTAGTAGAATTCCTAACTGTTGGAAAAGCAAATCTATCAAACTCTTCTTTTACTTTATCTAAAAGAAAATCCCCTGCAGCAGAAACACCACCACCAATAACAATATAATTGGGATTAAGTGCATTAGCCAATTGACTCAATGATTTACCTAAGTAATTGGCAAATTGCCATACAATTTTTTGGCCAAGAGAATCGTTTTTCTTAGCGAAATCAAAAACATCCTTTGCAGTTACTTGATGTTCTAAAATTAACCTTCTTAATTCACTTGGTTCATCAAATTGACTAGCAAAGCTTTTTGCAATATTGACAATCCCTGTGGCGCTAGCAACAGTCTCCAAACATCCAATATTCCCACAAGTACATGGAAATCCATCTTCATCAACAACCATATGACCAATCTCACCAGCACTTCCATTAACACCATGAAGTAATTGGCCTTGAGCAATAATTCCTCCACCTACACCTGTTCCAAGTGTTACAAAAATAACATCAGGTGCGTTATCTCCAGCCCCCTTCCATCGTTCACCAAGCGCCGCAACATTAGCATCATTATCTATATAAAAAGGACGACCAAATGCTTCTTCAAATTGTTCTCTGATATTTTGTTCTTTCGACCACCCTAAGTTATAAGCTCCTGTTACTGTTCCTTTTTCAAAATCAATCTTGCCAGGACTTCCCATGCCTATGCCCTTAATATCGCCTAAAGATAAGCTATTTTCTAATAGATATTCTTGAATGGAACTGATAATGTCAGATACAATATTTTTGCCATTATCACTTATATCTGTTGGGATTGACCATTGAGCTTCTATATTTCCTAAAACATCTAAAATGGCTAATTTTACTGATGTTCCACCTAAATCAACGCCTATTATTTTTTTCGTCATGACTTATTCCTCCTCTGTTACACTTTCAATGACGTTTACAAACATATAATATAATCATGTTTTGTTATATTGTCAACTATTTTTATGTTTATTATGTTCTGTTTTGTTTGTTTTTATATTTTTATTATGATAGAATACTAACAGATAGTTATTTTGTAAGTACAGAAAGGAAACATAGTTATGATAAAGAAAGAAAGGCACGAACGTATCTTAGATATGTTAAACATTGAAGGTGTTATTACTGTCAAAGATATGATGAAAGAGCTAAATATCTCTGATATGACTGCTAGAAGAGATTTAGACTCACTTGCTGAAGCAGGATTCCTGACTCGTATACATGGAGGAGCACAACGACTCTATAAAGATGAAGAACCGCACGAAAAAACTCATATTGAAAAAAAGGTGCTTCAAACTAAAGAGAAGAAACTTATTGCACAAAAAGCCAATTCGATCATCAAAGATGGTGAAACTGTTTTCATTGGTCCTGGAACAACGTTAGAACATCTAGCAGTTGAGTTAAAAACTCGTAATATTCGTGTAATTACAAACAGTCTTCCTGTTTTCCTTATACTGAATAAGAGTAGGACTGTTGACTTATTATTGATTGGCGGAGAGTACAGAGAAATTACAGGGGCGTTCGTTGGTTCAATGGCTATAACTAACCTAAAAACCTTACGTTTTTCTAAAGCATTTGTAAGTGCTAACGCCGTATCAGATAATGCTATCGCAACATACAGTGATGTTGAAGGAGAAATTCAACAATTAGCACTGGACAATGCTGTTGAAAAAATTTTGTTGGTTGATAGTACCAAATTCAATCGTTATGATTTCTTTAATTTCTATACTCTAGAACAAATTGATACTATCATCACCGATAGTCAAATATCCCAAGACCAATTAAATGAATTTGGCCAACAAACAACTATTATTCAAGCAGATTAAACTCACTTATGACTTATAAAAATATCGTTTTTGATCTTGATGATACCTTATATGACCATCTT
This sequence comes from Streptococcus porcinus, assembly GCF_900475415.1. Lineage (NCBI taxonomy): Bacteria > Bacillati > Bacillota > Bacilli > Lactobacillales > Streptococcaceae > Streptococcus > Streptococcus porcinus. The sequence goes on along the minus strand of NZ_LS483388.1, from coordinate 687,801 downwards.
TTACCATTCAAAAATAGTATCATACAATGTTTTCCTGAACTTGATATTTCTGAAATTGAATTTATCTATAAACGATTCAGGTATTGGTCTGATATTGCTTTTCCAAAATACACTAATAAGCAAATTTCAATTGAAGAACTACGTATTTTTCGTTGTAAACAGATAATAAGTGAATTTGGATCTTTTAGTATTTCTGATGATTTAGCACTCTCTTTCCAAAAAACATACGAAAAAGAACTCAGTTCAATTACCTTGTTTCCTGAATTAAAAGAGATTCTTGAATACTGTTCGGCAAAAAGGATTCCCATTGGAATCATAACGAATGGTCCAGTTAAACATCAATTAAAAAAATTATCACAATTAGACGTTCTAAAATACTTTGATAAACAGAAAATTATCATTAGCCAAGCAACTGGTTTCCAAAAACCTCAAATTGAAATTTTTAATCTCGCTTCTAAGAATTTCAATTTTCTCCCCAACCAAACACTTTATATTGGTGATAACTTTGAAAATGATATTGAAGGAAGCTTAAATGCTGGTTGGAAATCCATTTGGTTTAATCACAGGAAACGCAAACTACCTATTGATACTAAAATTCATGAAGTTCAAACTGCTAAAGACTTAAAAGAACTAATCTACCGATTACTTTAATTTCAATATACTATTTTTTGACCAGTCAATAGACTGGTTTTATTTATTCTAGGGCAATATCTCCATGAAATTCGTGTTCTGTCTGTTTATTAGTATTAAGAATCTTGACAAATGTTTCTAACTTCCTAGCTAGTCCCTCATACTCATCAAGATAATGTCCTAGGTCCTCTTGCAATACTCGTATTTCTTCAGTCACTTGTTCTAATGTGCTTGATTCTGTTAAGTTCAGTTTTGAAAATTCATAGCTAGCTAGTTTTCTACTACTCAGTTCTTCACTCTTTAGGTTGATAAGTACTTCCGCCATCTTGTTTATGGTGGTGATTTTTTCATTGGTTTGAATCATTTTTATATCTAGCTCTGCTATTTCTTCAACCAGATTGTCTTTGATGTCCTGATATTTCTTACCTGTTTCGGTTAACTGAATCAAAAGGTTAATTTCAGAGATTTTTTCCTGAAGTCTTTCAACAGTTGGTCTTCTGTAAGGCATCATCTTACTATCATTAGTTAGCTGTCTAATCAGAGTTCTACCTTTGATGTACCGATTTTTGTCCGAATATTCTTTGTTATAGACAAAGTATGAGGTTGTCTCACGAATATAGACTTTATATTTTTTCTGATTCTTTTCTTCAAGAATATCCAAATTGAAGTTGGGAATGAAAATAAGACCACTCTGCTTGACACCGAAGGACACCTTGATATAAATGCCCTCATCAACTAAATTCTCAATTTGGTGGTCTGCAAGTTCCACTTCAAATTCATGAATGGCATCTCGCTTCTTCTTAAATTCCTCAAAGGCTTCCTCAATTTCTTCAGCGGCTACCTTCTCCTTTTCACGTTCTTCTTGAAAAGCATGATATTGTTCTCGAAGACTTTCAACTACTTCTGAGGAAACCAACTCCTTATCTTCAAAATAATTCTGAAAAAAGGCAGCATCATACAACTTTTTCTCACTTATTTTTTTATGACTCAAACTGAATTGCTTTCCATTTTCTTCAAGTATAAAGATTACATTTTTTTGTTTTAAATCAATGGTTAGATTCAATTCTTTTGCTTTTGTTAGTAACTCTTCTAAAGAATTGACACGGTTCAACAAAAATTCTAAACGACTTTCAATCTCTTGCTTAACAAAATGTGTACGAAAAAATTCTTCATCATATAAATCTCGTTTGCTGAGTTGGCGTCCTCGAATTGGTTTTGTCATTGCTTTATCCGTCATCATGAATCGGCTATGTTTCTGACTAAAATCAATATGAACATGTAACTGCTCTGCTTTTTCCCAAAAATCCTCAAAGGACTTTGACTGCTGCATCAAAAAATAAAGACGTTGCTTTAATTTAAATTTATGACTCGACTGTCTATATTTTTGATAGTCACGGTAAGAAAAACGCTTCTCAATAATTTTCGCCCCAGCCACTTTAGAAATACGGTCTGAAATCATACGAAGGTTTCGTTCCAAGGCATAATTCCATATCAACTTTTTATCTGAATTACGATCAATGGCGTTGATTAGGATGTGATTATGAACATGATTTTTGTCTGTATGAGTTGTCACGATATAACGAAAACGGCCTCCTGTTAATTCCATCATGGTCTCATAACCAATGCGGTTAATTTCTTCAGGTGTCAGATTATCCTCGGGAGAAAATGATTGGATGAGGTGATGGGCATGAATATTCTGTTGATGTTTTTCTTGTCGGTCATTTCTAGATTCGTACAACTTGTCGTTATTGGTAAAGTTGACATTGTACATTTCTACCATTTCTTCATAGCTAGGAAAGTCTAAGTAATTACTCATGCCAAAATCAGATATCAATTTCAAATTGTCTGTTTTATCAGGATTCAGGATATACTTAATCAAACGCCTACGATATTTTTTTCCGTGTGTCGCAAAGTGTTTAGTGACTACCATAAAACTCCTTCAGTCTTTTTACTTCCACTTGAAATTCTCTATCCACGTCCTTAATTAATTCTCCGATCCCTTTACTCAGTTCTTGTAATTGTTCCTGAGAAATCAGATGGCTTTGATTAATAGCACGCGCAATTTGATTGATGTTATTTCCAATTCGTCTCAATTCAAACACTAACTGGTCATAAGTATCCGTGTTAATAGTGACAAAAGACATATTGGGATTCAGTAACACTCTTCTAGCATAGACTGAAAAATTTTGACAGTAACTCTTAGCAATTCGTTCATTCAATTGGTGTAATTCTGAATCTGTTAGAAATACTTTTTTGAGATTGGTACGATAACGATAAACCATAGTTACCTCCTAACCCATATACTTTTCTCGAAACTCATGACTGAGTGGTTGTGCTTGATTTACTTCCGCAATCAATTCTTGAACACAGGTCAATAAAATCGAGACATATTCTTGAGTCACTTGATGATTTTCTCGTGCGATAATCAAAACTTCATATACATCTCGACTAATCTGTTCTAACTTTTGTGATTGCCAAAGGGAGAACCAACTTTCAAAAATTCTATCCTGATAATTCTTTTTCAATAAATTTTGACGAAGAAATTCTGAGAAACTATCCACTTTTTGTTCCCTCATCATTTCTTTTATCTGTTTTTCTTCTTGTCTCGTGATTCTAAATTGCTTACGAATCAACTTAATTTCTTGTCCCATCCTACTATCCTTTCAATATTATTCTTGTCTGACAGTGTGAGGCTGCCTCACATTGTCAGCACGCTTCCTAAAGACCTCACTCTCTTCTTGTTCGGTCTTTGCGAGCTCAGATATTGTGTCCACAATATCCCAAAAATCATATCGCCAGCTGACTAAAACCTTCCAGTTTTGACAGCTAACGATAAGATAACTTGGTGGCTCTGCCCCCAAACCCCCAGTAGAAAATCAAACTTTGATTTTCTTAGGAATGATATTAGGATAACAAGGATGATTTGGAAAAGTTATCACAAAAATTGGTATAATGTTAGTATAAAATTACTTATTCAAGAGGTTATTCATGGTTAAATCATCTAAGCAAATTGAAGAAGATGCTGTCGATTATTTGAAATTGGCATTAAAAAAATCTAAACATATTAACAGAGAAATTTCCGAAGGAGATAGAGAACCCATCTGGGACGGTCATATCTATTTTTATAAAAACATAAAAAAGCAAAATATTGATTTAGTTGAGAGAATTCCAGTTCAAGTAAAAGGTAAGGATGAATATTATAAAGAAAATGTTGGATACTCAATAAACAGGAATAATTTGGAGCATTATCTGACAGAAGGTGGTGTACTCTACTTTGTAGTGTATTTAAAAGATGATATCCCTACCGTCACTTATGCTTCACTAACCCCAAAGGTCATTAAGAAAGTTTTATTAGCCAGCGACAAGAAAAAGAAAAAGATTAAGAATATTTCGATTCATATGAAACCTCTCCCTAACAATGAAGATAAGTTAAACTTTGTATTTCTTAATTTTATTCAAAAACGCAAATATCAGAAAGGATTTGCTCATATTGATTGGAGGAGCCAAGAATCTCTCTTTGAAAATTTGGAATCATTTGACGGAGACTTAGAGTTTAAATTTATTGGCAAGGATTATCTAGACATTCTTGATTATGCAATATCTGGTGAGTTAGATCTTTATTACAAACCTAAAGGAGCTATGATACCTGAACCTCTCATTGACGATATTGCTAATTTAAAAATATTTGAAGAAAAAGAAATGTTAGTTCAAATTCAGGGAAAAGATCGTGTATATAAGACAACTTTTGCTTATGAAACCAAGAATGACTTCACCATAGATTTTCATAATGGCTGTTCGATAAAAATACAAAAAACACCTGATTTAGTAACACTAACTCTTAATTACTCACTTTCAAATATTCTCTCAAAAAGACTAGATGGATTAGAGTTTATTATAGAGCTTCAAAAAAATAAAGGAATTATTTTAAACAGAAAAAGACTAGAGTTTAGTGATGAAAATATAGCTAAAATTGATTTTAATTTTCTGAAAAAAGCGTTTAATGCGAACATACGTTTAAAAGAATTAGTAGACAAACTTAAAATTTCTACTGACCTTGACAATACGGGTTGGTCACAAAAAGATGCTAGAACAATTGAATTATTGTATGATGGTATCGTAAATGAACAAGTGGTAACTCTAGATCGTGTAGACTATAATCCTACTCAAGTCATTCAATTTGCTAATGTACATGTATTACTATTTTTAATTCCAGAAAACGAAGGAACTAAAAGCTATAGACTATATAACTTTAGTGATTACGATATGGTACTAATCAACAAAGATAAACAGTTATTTTCAAAATATGAAACAGTTGAATTAGAGCAGCTACTACTTATTGATAATTTTAACATCTCTGATTATCTTTCATCATATTTGTCAAGTGAAAGTAAAATTGAAAATATGGATCTTGGTCTATTAAAACTAATAAACTACGCTGATTCTAAACACGACCAAAATACCTTGCAGTTTTGTTTAAAATTTGCTCAAAAGCTTGTAGATATGGATGAATCTGAAAATAACATTCTCAATCTACTACAAATTAAAAAGCGTTTAAATAATTTAACACAAAAAGACAGTTCCTATCTCCATTCTTTAATGAATCACAACTCAGTAGAAATTAGATTTGCTACAAATTGTATTTTAGGCTACAAAGATCAAGCAATCTACTTATTCGAAAATGAATTTTCCGATGAACAAAGGGAACGTTTTATTGAATATCCTATATACAATCTCTTAAATCTTTGATTACGATACAATATATTCTAAAAACAGAGGAAGCGTATCTCTGTTTTTTGTTGTTTCAAATAAAATAGTACTACTAAATATTTGTTAAACATTTCGTGTTAAAAAAACTCTACTACTTGCATCTTGAAAATATTTTGATATAATTGTTGCATAATAAAGCAACAGGGGTTTTGATTTATGTTTTCTGGTAGCCGTCTTAAAGAACTTAGAATGGAAAAGCAGTATTCTCAATCAGAGTTAGCTAATCTGTTAAAAATCAATAGAGCTTCATACAATAAATGGGAATCTGGTAAATCTGTTCCTAATCAAAAAAATCTTTCTGCCCTTGCAAGAATACTTGATGTTCCAACAACCTATTTTGAATCGGAATACAAGATTGTGAATACCTATCTCCAACTCTCTACAGAAAATCAAGGAAAGGTTGATGAGTATGCAGAAGGATTGCTTCAAGCGCAAGAATCACATGATAATGTTATTCCATTGTTTGCTGTGGAAGTATTATCTGATGTTTCACTTTCTGCTGGTTTTGGGGAATCGCTCTTTGAGGAATACGAGACAGAGACCGTCTATGCTGAAGAAGAACAGTATGGTTATGATATTGCCGCCTGGATTAAAGGAGATTCTATGGAACCCATCTATCTTGATGGTGAAGTAGCCCTTATTCGTGCTAGTGGTTTTGATTACGATGGTGCAGTCTACGCCCTATCTTGGAATGATTCTGTCTATATTAAAAAACTTTATCGAGAAGAAAATGGCTTTAGAATGGTGTCACTCAACGATAACTACCCTGATAAATGGATTCCTTATGAAGACAATCCTCGTATCGTAGGGCTTGTTGTGAGTCACTTTATGCCAGTTATAGGAGCCCAAGCATGACAGTTAATGTTAAAGAAATGATTTATCTCAGGGACAATCGTATCTATTTTACACCCTATCTCAAAGAGTATGATATTACTGATCATATTCAAGAACTCATGGAACAATTAGAAGAACTAAAAAGAGGTTAAGATGATGGGCTATATCGATTACTCAAGAGAACCTCAGTCTGATATAGCTTTCGTTGACATGAAATCGTTCTATGCTTCAGTTGAATGTGTGGATAGAGGATTGAATCCCCTCCATACCTCTCTTTGTGTCATGAGTCGTGCTGATAACGCTGGAGGGTTAATTTTAGCCTCTTCTCCTATGTTCAAAAAAGTTTTTGGAAAAAATAATGTTGGACGTGCCTACGATTTACCTTTTGACATCAGCACAAGAAAATTTGACTACTATAATGCTAAACGTCAAGGCTTAGACATATCACCACCCTATGTTTCCTATATTGAACATTGGGCTAAGCGAACGCTTATTGTTCCACCACGTATGGATCGCTATATCGAAAAGAATATTGATATTCAGCACATTTTCCAAGATTATGCGGCTCCTGAAGATATTCTCCCCTACTCCATTGATGAAGGGTTTATTGATTTAACCTCCTCGCTCAATTACTTTGTAAGTGATAAACAGATGGATAGAAAGGCAAAATTAGACGTGGTCTCTGCCAAACTACAACATGACATCTGGCAAAAGACTGGTATCTATTCTACCATTGGTATGAGTAACGCTAACCCATTATTGGCCAAACTTGCTCTAGACAATGAAGCCAAACGAACACCTACTATGCGTGCCAATTGGTCCTACGAAGATGTAGAAACAAAAGTTTGGTCAATTCCTAACCTAACTGATTTTTGGGGGATCGGTTCTAGAACAGAGAAACGCCTTCACAAACTAGGGATTACCTCTATCAAGGAACTAGCCAATAGCAATCCTGATCGATTGAAAAAAGAATTTGGAAAGGTTGGAGTCCAGTTGTGGTTTCATGCTAACGGTGTTGACGAGAGTAATGTTCATCAACCCTATAAACCAAAGTCACACGGGCTAGGCAACTCTCAGGTGCTACCTCGTGACTATGTCAAACAGCGTGATATTGAGATTGTTCTTAGTGAAATGGCTGAACAAGTTGCCATCCGAATGAGGCGAGAACATCAGAAAGCTACTATTGTTTCCATCTTTGTGACCTACTCTAAAACAGAAATGAAACAGCCAATCAACGCTCAAATGAAGATAGAACCCACTAATCATACACGACTGCTTACCGATACCGTATTAACGCTTTTTCGTAAAAAATACACGTCAGGAGCCGTTCGGGGTATTGCAGTCAATTACTCAGGCTTTGTTGATGAAAGTTATGCCTTAATCTCATTATTTGATGATATCGAAGCAACCGAAAAAGAAGAAAGGTTACAACAAACTATTGACCATATTAGAGACCAATTCGGTTTTTTAGCGGTTCAAAAAGGAACTGCCCTCTTAGACAGTTCCAGGAATATTGCAAGAAGTAAACTAATAGGAGGCCACTCAGCAGGTGGCTTGGAGGGATTACAATGATTGACCGATCATACTTACCATTTCAATCCGCAAGAGACTATCAAGACGTTAACATGCAAAAGTGGATGGGGTTCTTTTTATCGGAACATACCTCTGCCTTATCAGATGATAATAAGCAAGTCAGCTACCTTTCTGACCTATCGCTGAATCAAAAATTAATATTACTCAGTCAGAGTTACGCTAATCAATTGACCATACAGGTGACTAGAAAACAGAAAAATGACTATCAAACTATTATCGGAACCATTCCGACTCTTTCAACAAAGGAGGTCATTCTAAAAACCAATGACGGACATATCGCTATCGCTTTAGAAGATATTATAGCTATCACATTAGTTGAGGAGGCCTACCATGAATCAGCTTGACTTTTATAAAAACGAATTGCAGATGGACTACTTCAGCGATAATTACCGAAAATTTGAAAGTGACTTCTATCGCTACTCAGCACTTGATACCCCATTGACTTTTCTAACAGATGATATCATGTTGGCAATGGCGAAATCTGCTAAAAACTATTTCAAGCTCAATAAAGAAAATGCTAAAGACAATCGTGATCATTATTTCATCTTTGACATAGAAAACCTAAATGATAGTAAATTGACAAAAAAATATGTGTATCAAAAATCCATTTCGAAGTAACAGCATAAAAGGAGCAAGTCAAATAAAATGACTGCTCCTTTTTATTTTAAGACACCTATTTAATAGTCCTATCTATGATGACATTTGCTTCATTGCAGACAAATAACTTTGCACCAAGTGGTTTTAAAATAGTCTCTTCCAAAATAACTACACCCAAGTCAGATCTAGTCACTCTATTAGCATTTGTCACTAAAAGATAATCGGCATTAGCTTTCTCAATGTCTTTGATTGCTTTAGTCATTTCTGGCCTATCTTGTATAGGCTGAGTATCGCCAATCACTTCACAATAAATAGCTAACAGTTCTAACTGAAGCTGAGAAGCCCGCTCCACTAATATCTCTTTTTGTTTCTCAATCATATGAGGAACATCAACTGAATATCTAACATAGCCTACACACGTTTTCATCCCCACACCTCCTATACTTTGAAACTATTATAACATGTACTGACCATTTTAACAGCTCAATTACACAAAATGATTGATTAAACAGTTGAAAATTTATTTCGGTTTCTTCGCCTGCCTAAACTGCTCTATCCGCTTTTCAAGTTGCTCAGTCTTCAGTGTATTCTTAGCTTCAGTAATGGTCTCATCTAATACAGGCTCCTTTGGTATAGTTTTAGGAGACATTTTTTCATCTCGGTTAGTTTGACTTGTAGCGTCAAAAACGACATCCAATAATTGGTTGACCTTATGTAAGTCGGCTTCAGACATTCCTGATAAGCGATGAATGAGTCGTTTAAAACTATCTTGGTTATGCGTTTGCTTTTTGAATAACTTCATCTTCTTTCCCCATAAAAAGCAGCCCTTGTGAGGACTGCTTATACTTACAAGTCATCAATGGCTACTGAAATGGCTTGTAATTTCTTATTTTGCTTATTTTTGTCATCAATCAACTGGTGCAGCTCTTCAATTTTCTTCTGGCTTTGACGAATGTCCTCATTATTCTTAGCCATCACATCGGCTAGATGTTTCTTGTAGTCGTTTGTAATGGTTGAGGAGGACACCTCTTTTGGTGTGGATTGCTCTTGAGTTTTTTGCTGTGGAGCCATCTGATTTTTAGACTTTTGTTGTTCCATTTCAAAGGCTGCCACATAATCAACGTCTTCAGCGCCCTCTTGGTTTTCTTTATGAAATAGTGCCGCAATCTTCGCACGTTCTTCTGTGGAAGATGTCGGTGTGTTATCATCTAAGGGTTGGTCAAAAGTCCAATCTTTTGTCATGTGTTATTCCTCATTTCTATTATCTGATGGTTTTAGTTCTTGTTCATATTGGCCAAAGGCTTGCGTCAATGCTTCATCAAACGTCCAGGGACTATTTTGTTGGCGTTTGATAAAGGCTTGATACATCGCTGTTTGTAATTGACTGCGATAGGTTTCTAATTTTTCCGTTTCTTTCGCAACTTTTTCCTCTTGCCTAGCTACTCTTTCGGCTAGGCGTTCAATCACACTCATAGGGTGTCCTCCTTATCACTTTCTAGATTAAGCTAAGAAACTTGATTTTGTTATCACAATTCTAAAGCGGTATTTTTTCTAGGCGGAGAATTGCTTCGGATAACTTGTAACTTGGCAGATTGTATCATGTCCTTTAAAGAATGATTACTATGACCTTTCACAATATCGTTCCAATCTGCTTTAGTTTCCAGTTCCTGTAATGGTGGTAAGTCTGTTTCAATGGGAAGTCCTTTATCAGATAATTTCTGACAAAAGTCTCGCCCTGCTTCATCATTATCAACAGCTAAGGTTAATAACCCTGTGTGCGTCTGAAAGAAAGTAGTCGTCTCTTGTATAGCATGAAGGTAATGCGTTAATCGACTTGGTTTGACAGTATCTAAAAAAGCAAGTTTGCCCAGTTCCTCAGCTGCTAATCGTAATGACTGATACGCAATCACAGAGAGTTTTAGACCTTCCATAGAAACTAAACGCACATCTGATAACTGCTTCTGATGGAGTTGATAATAACTCATCATATCAATTACCGATTCACAAAAGATAAGACGTTTCGGTTTTCCAATATCAAAGCTCATTCCCACATATCCATGAGAGTCTTTCATGATTTTTTTGAGGTAACCTCGAACATGTCTCTGACCATTTTTGACAAGTCCTTGAAGACTTGCCCCTTCTAATTGCCCCTGATGATTGTAACTCTTAAAGACAAGGACTGATTCTTGAAAGGTCTTTGTCTGGTAATGGGCCTGTGCTAATAGACCTTGTCTGCCAAAAGCATTGATAGTGTCATCACTTAGACCACGAATGTCATTCAGGTATATCCGTGCTTGGTCAAATGGTTCTTCTCTTAGATAATAACGAAAGGGTTGGTAAGTCTCTTCGACGATCTTAGTTTGTTCAAAGTCTCCAGTTTCAAGGTAAGACAGGGCTTTTTTAAAAGACACTCCTGTCACTAATTGAACAAAATCAATCACATCTCCTTGGATGTCACGTGAAAACCATTTGAAAGTATTGGTATCCGCAAAAATCCTAAAAGAATCGTGTTCTGGATGTTCATAGACTTGCCCTGATAGTCGTTTAAAAGAATAACCTAGACTTTCTGCCACATCTAAAATCGCCTTTTGTTTCATTCTTTCAATTCTAGTCATCTCATCTCCTTATCAAAAAAAAGCAGAAGATGAACTCCTGCTAGTTGGTCTCACTTGTAGTAGTGCCTTGAATCTTTGGAATGCTTGAATTTACTTCATCTGAAGACTCTTTCAAGTCCCCTAGCTTCCCATTCCAAATGGTTACCTGATTGACAAGGAGTTTATCTGACAATTTGGCATAAGATAGTTTAAGAGTTCTTGTTTCTGTCTGTGTACTTCTCTGAGCCTTATCACTGACATCTGACACGTAAACAACCTGATAAGACACTTCCGCAAAAGCTTCATTTTCTTCTGTATTGACATAGATATTGGCAGACTCCAAGCGATAATCCAACATATAGTCTTTATAGACTTGGTTAATGGAATCTTCTTGACGAGATACCTCTTCCTTAAAGGCAGAATCTGTCATATAGGGTTTAATACGGTTGTTATTCTCGCCTAGCTTTTCCTTAGTATAGTATTGGGTGAGAAATTCCTTGACTAACTCATCAGAGAGGACACTTGCCTTCTCTTTTTCTTTCTCTTTGGTCAGTAATTTTTGAGCCTCAGACTGGATTTGTTTCTGCGTGTGATTGGTTACAGACTGAGAACCAATGGTGTAACCCATCATCACAATAAAGCTAGTCACAGCTAGACCTCCTAAACCAATAAATAGCCGAGCCTTCATTTTATTTAACATCACTAGTGCTATCTCCTTTTTCCATAAGATAGCACCATGATAACAAGATGGACTTGGAAAAGTTATCACAAGAAAAGATTGTTTACTAGCAATTTATGATATACTAGTGATAATAAGTAGTTATCGGGAGAAAATGAAATTGCACATATGGATAGTTGATAAAATTCTTTCAAAAAAATGTCTATGGACAATTTTTTTAACGTGTTGGATGTTTGTAGGAATTATCCTATCAATCTTTGATACATCACTCAAAAATAATTATGTTTATGTCCTTGGTGTAAATACTTTATTATTTGCACAAGTTATAACCTACCATAATTTAATGAATAAGGAGAGTAACCTCTCATTTTCAATTTCAGGGGTTACTGTTAGTGGATATCCAATATTTTCAATAGTTAGCAGATTTGGAGCTCATTTACAACAGTGGTATAGTATTGCTTTCTCTTTCATAATTGGAATTGTTTATGTTGCTTCATTGCTTTTATTGAAAGTATTAACTTGGAATCAGATGATTACAAGTTACGGTAGCCTTACCTTAATTTTTACAGTATTTATCGCAATACAACTGTATTTAAAGTACATATTTTATATTTTAACTTTAAGGAAAATTTCTAAATTAGATTTTACTACATTCACTCCGATTTCTCTCCATAATCCCTCTGAAGCTGATTGGATAGTTAGATTTACAGAAAATATGAATAGTTTCAGTAATTACTTTGGAGTACTTGGCATTGCCTACACATTATTATTCTATTTAACCACTCCTTTATCAGCCATATCATTTTCAAATAATAGATTAAGGATAGACACACCTAATAATATTGCCTTCGTAATAACTTGGGGAATTATCGTTGTATTGATTGGTTTGGGCTACATACTGTTTGATTGTATGTGGAAGACCTACATCAAGATTATCATTAGAAAAATAAAACGTAAAAGATTATTAGATTGGGAAGTAGCCTCTTCTAACCAGACGCAGCTAGATTCGAACTATTTAGAACTCTTTAATTGGTATAAAACTGTACCTGATTTTCCTGTACTTTTTAATGAAAAATACATCAATCCCTTAGGCTATATTCCTCTGATAATAAATGCATATAAAGTCATCGCTCCCTTTTTATCTCAAAAATAACGATATAAAAGAACCTCGCAATTATTGATTGTTTCGAGGTTCTTTTCTTTATTAAAAATTAGCTCTTGCTTTAGCCAAATTGATGGCATAACGAATAAAAAGTGTTAAGCGATCTGTATTAAGCTCTTCTCCTAAATGATTTAAATGGGACTGTATATCCAACTCTATGCAATGAATTTCTTGCCTCACATAATCTAGTATTTGATACTTTTTAAGTAGATGATTTAAAATAGAGTAATTCCCATTATTAAGTTCTATTTTCTCTTTATAATTTAGAAATTGTTCCAAATATGAAAAGCATAAATTTTTACGTTGTTTATTAATATCTAAATTAGCATTTCCTTTATATTTCATTGCAAATTTTGGGTTAAAGTAAGCTTCGCAATCATTTAACAACTGAAATAAGTAACCTAATTTATAACCTATTGTCTCTAAATACTGATTATAAATAGAGTCATCATATGATTTCATACCAATTATCAAACTGTTTTGGATAACTTGAGATGTTTGATTGTCTAGAATGTATTTGACTTCTGAAAGAGTTACGTTATCATCAATATTTAACTCACTTAGTGTTCCTTGACACATCTTACTAATCATTTGACTAAACAACCGAATGGTCGAATCATCAATATTCGATAATAATTCTATACATTTCCCCAATAAAAATACTGTTATAATTAAAGCTTCATTTATAGAATATTGCTGATGAACCGTTGGCAAACCGTGCCTTTTTTCATCCTGATCAATAATATCATCAATGATAATTGATGCTTTATGAATCAACTCTATCGCAGTAGCAGAATGGTAAATCGTTTCATTCAATTCATTAGAGTATAATGTATACCCGTAGTAGGTTAACAAAGGACGAAAGCGATTACCATTCACTACTTGTAAAATATCATGGTACTGTTTTGGTAGCTCTAGTAATAATGCTTTTATCCTAGAATCAATTTCAAATAGGAAGCCCTTCTCTTTTTTAGTTAATACAATTTCTGGTAAATTTCTCAAGCACTCACTCTCCCGATAACTACTTATTATCACTATACAAATTGACTAAATCAGTCTATAATAGCGTAATTATTGATAAAGGAGATCTTCATGGATTACACTATTATTTCTACTTACTTAGATTATTGCAAAACCCATAAACGTTTGAGTTCGCATACACTTCGGGCTTACAAAAATGATCTTATACAGTTTTGTAATTCAGACCACGATTGTGTAGTAAGTTATATCGAATACTTGACAAATTCAGCTATCAAAACCAATACCTTGAGACGTAAAATCGCTAGTTTAAAAGTTTTTTATAGTTATCTAATGACACAAAATATCATCTCTGAAAATCCATTTAATCAATTACGTTTTCAATTTCGAACAGAAAAAACACTACCTAAAATAATCCCCCACAATATTTTAAAAAATCTTTATGCTTACCTTAAGCAAAAAGTCATCACCTCTAAAACAAACTTTCAACGCCAAAAAGCTGAAAGAAATCTTCTAATAGTCTCTATTTTACTTTCAACAGGCATTCGAATTTCCGAACTTTGTCACATTCAAATAAAAAATATCAATCTTCAAAATCAAACACTCCATATTTTCGGAAAAGGAAAAAAAGAGCGTATTATTTTTTTAGGCGATGAAACAACAGTTCTACTACTAAAAACGTATCTAGCAAACTACTGTAATCAATCAGATAAGTATCTTTTCCCAGGCAAATTCTCTCAGAATCCTCTGACAGAACAAAGCGTTCGCCTTGTTTTAAAAACAGTACGAAAACAAATGAACCTCGCTACTACCATCACTCCTCATATGTTCAGGCATAGTTTTGCAACAATGCTTTTAGATAACGATGTGGATATTCGATATATCCAGCAGATACTTGGCCATAGTTCCATCTCCATCACTCAAATTTATACCCACGTCTCACAGTCGAAACAAAAGGAAATTTTGACTTCTTGTAACCCTATCGCTTCTGTTCATAACTAAAAAATATATTGGTATTAAAACAAAAAAACTAATTTCATACTCATTTAACATCAAAATCTGAATAGGCTCCTAGTCTCGATAGCAATCTTCATTTCGAGAAGAATCACATTTCTATAACAAGAACTCGCCCTATCTTTCACTATACAGTAAGATCCGCATTTTCAGATTTTGAAATGCACTCAGTATCAGTTCTATTTTTGAAAAATTAATACTCTAAAAAGGCATATAATCAATGTTTTGATAACATATGATTATATGCCTTTTACTGCTTTATAAAGTTTTTCCTATACTAGATATATTTATGCCATCCGACTTCTAATCACTTTGATCACAAGTCCTAAAACAAGTAAGATATTGAAAGCAATATAGAAAGTCGTAAAACTCAACATACCATTGGTTGCTAAATCTTCGACATAGAGGTATCTTTCTGTAAAAAAGAGGTAAATCCCATAGACTTCTGTAAAGGCTAAAAATCCGATTAATCCAATGATAAATAAGCTTCCAAGCATCTTCGCAATCCGATAAAGGACAAGTAAAATCAGTCCAATTGCTGCGATAATCAAAAGACTTTGAATGATTTGTTCTACCATATCTGCACCACTTTCTACCCTAATTGCTTACGATAATAGTCAGCCTTCCCCTTATCTAGGTCATCCAGTTGTGCAACCAGGTCAATATACTCTTCTTTGGTGACCTCATCTAAGCCTGGAAAGTCATTCTCACGAGTCGTGATAATAACTTCTAATTGACCAATGATTTCTCGCTTTGAAAAGCTGTAATCAAAGGTTTCATCTTCATATTGTTTCTTTAAGACTTGATAGTTAGCTCGGTCTTCGGAGCTTGTAAAACCTTGTGCTAACCATTCTTCTAATTGGTAACGTATATCTTCTACTGTCTGGGTCATAATCAATTCTCCTTTGATGATTTCTTGACTTTATTTTACCGCGTTCATTATTTTTTGTCAGCCTTTTTCTTAAAAATCAAGCGAAAGTTGTTGGTCCTGTTGCGGTTGGATCGTTTCATTGAACTTAGCTAGGGCTGCATCAATTTCCTCAACCTCTGCTTCTTGTTCAACCAAAGGAGCAAGGATGTCATATTTGGCTTTAACCAGCTGATAATCCTCTTCTTTAGGAAAGACCTTTTCCACTTCAACCCTTGCGACTGCTAGCTTATCTTTTAGATTATTGGCCATTTCTTCTGTCTTTTCTTGGTCTTCTAGGATATGGTCAATGGCATTAGTAATGCGTTGAATCGTTCCCACGTCTGATTTCAAGTCTAAAGAGACAGAATACTGGTTGCTGCCTGAAATGGTTAAAGACACCATATCTGGCAAGGGCTCACTAGGACTTCTGGTTGCCATTTTAAGCTCAAACCCTCTAAAGGTCGCAAGCGTTCTTACTTCTTTGGTTTCAGAACGGTTATAGGTAATGAGTTTACGTAGATAGTCTCCAGCTTCTGCACGGTTATCCATCATTTGATTGTCAAACCGCATGATAAAATCTTGTGACTTAGTTGCCAAAGATTGGGCAATATCACGGTCATATTGGGTAAGGCGTTTCTCTAATACAGGGAGGTTCTGCTCACAGTAAGAAATGGTATGGCGATACTCATCTTTGGAGCGATTAAAGGCACGCTTTTGATTGTCCAATACCGTCAACTCATTCTCTAGTTCCATTTTTAGTTTGAGATAAGGATTACCTGTCGCTAAAGCCTTAAAGTCTGAAGCAGTCATGGTTTGTTCATCAATGTCTTCTGCCGATCGTACTGGGTCTTTAGAGGTCATGATTTGCGTGATGTATTTGAGTTTATTCTCCTGTGTTTGCCAGAGGTAGTTATCGAAGCTCCCTTTCGTAATGTAATGGTAAATATCTACCTCTTGGTGCATATTGCCTTGACGAATTAACCTACCATTACGTTGGACAATATCAGTCGGTCATTTTTTGCGGACAGTTCAATACATGCCCTTCGGTTCCTCTCCCTACTCCTGCGTTTGCTCTCGTTTGATTTCTCCCTCTGTATCCTCTTAGCACAAGCGGGACAATACTTTGATATTCCAGAGCTGGGGACGTATTCAACACCGCACACCGTACAATTTTTAGGCTTTAACGCCGTCCACCGCTTTGTGGGTGTGATATGTAATTCACCGACAAAGCCGATGAATTTATAGTAAATCTTGATTTCCTGCCTTACTGTCCCGTCCGCAAGTTTCTCACGTTCCGAAACAAGTATCTTGTCTATGAGTGCGTTTATGATGGTTGCGTCCAACTCTTTCAGCCCCTGATAGTTGCGGATTAGGGATAGAAAGTCCCTCACGCCCTGCGATTTCTCATAGCTGTCATTGAGCGTTTCCGTTACCTCTTTCAGCCGTGCTTCAATTTCAAGCTGCTCTTTCTGGTATTTCCCCGACATCATCTCAAAATTCCGCTCCGTGATACGCTCCATTACCTTGTCCTCATAGAGAGAGGAAAACAGCCTGTCAAGCTCCGCAAGGCGTTTGTTCAGCTTCTTCTTTTCTTTCTCTAATGATTTCGCCCTGCTCTGGTCTGTTTCCGTGAGCCGCCTTTCTATGGCTCTGACCGCCTTTTCATCATTGACCGCCATATCCGCAAAGCGGTTGATGTCGGCAAGGACGGCATTGAATAAGTCCCTCGCTTCAATGCTGTGTGCGGTACACATAACATTGCCATATCTGCCATAATTATTGCAGGTGTATTGTACGCAGTCGATGATGTCGGGGCGTTTCCTCCTGTTGGCACTCGCCGCCCGCATCGCATAGCCGCAGTCCGCACACTTGATAACGCCCGAAAAGATATTCTCAAATCCCCCTGCGTTCTGCTCCCGCCTGCGGCTCGTCATAAGCTGCTGTACGGTGTCAAATTCCTCCTGCGTGACTATCCCCTCATGGGTGTCTGGTATCACTTCCCATTCTTCGGGCAGCTTAGAGGGGCGTTTCTTGCTTTTCATGTTGGCTGCAATCCGCTTGTAGCCTGCAAGGTTGCCCGCATATATCGGGCTTCTTAAAATGCCCCTCACGCTGTTCTCGCTCCAAATATAACGGTTTTCCTCGTTATCCTCAAAGTACCGCTCATAGCCTGTTGCCCCTTGCTCCACCGCATAAGCGGCAGGGCGTAGGATATGCTGTTTGTTGATGTGCTTGCGGATTTTGGCGATGCCGTTGCCCGCTAACGCAAGGTCGAATATCTCCCTTACCACATGGGCAACTTTGTCATCTATCAGCAGATGGTTGTGGTCGGCAGGGTCTTTGACATAGCCATAAGGGGCTGTTGTTCCCATGAATTTCCCCTGCTGAAACCTCGCACGGTACGCCGATTTTATCTTGACTGACACATCGGCAGAATACATTTCGTTTAGGATGTTGCGGAAAGGCGTGATGTCCATAGCGGATTTGTTTAAGGTGTCCACGCCGTCATTGACCGCTATATACCTCACGTTATGCTCTGGGAAAAAGACTTCCAGATATAACCCACAATCAAGATAGTTCCTCCCCAGACGGGATAAATCTTTTGTAATCACGCAGTTTATCAGCCCGTTTTCAATGTCCTTAATCATATTCTGGAAACTTGGTCTTTGGAAATTTGTTCCAGAGTAGCCATCGTCAACATACGTTTTTGCTAAATGCCATCCCTGCCTTTTCACATAATCCGTGAGGATGGATTTTTGTGTCGCAATGCTCGCACTCTCGTTATCCGTGCCATCGTCCTTTGATAAGCGGCAGTAAATGCCGACTTCATAAATCTTGTTCTCCGTTCTTATTCCTGCCATACTGTAAAACCTCCATATCTGTCCTAACGTTTTCATGTTCCATTGCGTACATTCTAAGCGGACAGCCCCTCATTGTCGAAGGTGTCGCCCTCGGCAATCTTCTTCCGAATATCCTCGGAGATAATCGGGACAAACGCTTCTGCAACGGTCTGTGTGCCGATATATTCTCGACTGATAATCATTTGTACTTGCCCTTTTGGCACAATACGCTTTCTTCTTCCAGTTGTTTTCCTATCCTCGCCCATACTTAAATCTTCCTTTCCAGACAGGGCAGGAGAACGTCTGGAAACGCCCCGCCCTGTCAATCAGATACCATCAATCCCCGCTGTTTACTTCTTTCTGTAATGCTTCAAGGAGTGCCGCTGCTTCATCAGCGTTCAACGTGATACCCTTTCCGCACTTCTCACGGTTCGGGGAAAAGCTGCGGATGTCATATTTCGGCTCTCTCCCGTTCCATGAAATAAGATTGATTTCCTTTGTGTAGCCGCTGTCACTCGCAGACAATACGGCGATTTCCTTTACAATCTCATACTGGATTTCTTTCATTCCTTACCTCATTCTCCTTAAAATTCTGTCTTTCTTCTGTTCCAAATTCCTGCATTTACTTCCCGAAAAAAGAAGGTTAGCGGCTGTCCCTGCTCCGTTTTCTCTGCAACTCACGTTCCAGAAGTCGGATGATGGTTTCCTCCATCTGCTTCGGCGTTGTGTCCTTCGGAAAGTATTTTTTCAGTTTGCTTGTGTTGATTTTCAAGGTTTCTTTCTGGTTTCCCTTTTCCTCCGTCATAATGGAAAATATCATATCCATGTCAAGCTGCCCGCTCTGGCTCATGCTTTTCATCCGCTGTGCCTGTGAGAGTGAGGGCGTTGCTTCTTCGCTCTCCATCGTGGCAAAGAGATTTTCCTGCTCGTCTTTCTTCAAAAAGGACAGTTCCACCGCAGGTGTGAGGGCGATTTTCCCCTCGTCCACCATCTGCAAAATCGGCGGTATCAGTTCCGTCAGGCGGATAAAACGCTGGACGGTCATCCTGCCCACGCCGAAGCCCTGTGCCACTTTGTCGTCCGTCCGCAACTTCGTCACAACTTGTGACGAGGTTAAGTCTGTGCGGAAACCCTGCCGCTTCATGGCTTCGGATTTCATCCTGTAGGCAAACGCCCGCTCCGATGGCAGGATATTTTCACGCTGTAAATTACTGTCTACAAGGGTGATGATGGCTCGGTCACGGTCTAAGGGCAGGACAAATGCAGGCACGGTATTTATACCTGCAAGTTCGGACGCACGGACACGCCGCTGCCCCGCAATCACTTCATAACCGTTCCCGTCCTCTTTCGGGCGTGTGATTATCGGCGTGACAATGCCAAATTCCTTGATGCTTTCCGCTAACTCTGACAGCGTTTCATCCTCCACAACATGAAACGGATTGTCGGGAAACGGGTATAAATCTTTGGTCTTTAACACCTTAAAATCCTGTTTCTTCATTCACTTTTTACCTTTCTCTTGATTTGTTTCTGCCTGTTCTCTGTAATTCTTCCAACACTTCTGGCGGTATCTTTGAGAGCAGCCGCCCCATCTGCTCGTTGGTTCTCTGCAATTCAAATATCCTCTGGTTGGCTTTCTGCACCTTTAATTCCTGCTCGTACTTTTCATCACGCATACGCCCTGCATAGTCGGCTTCCTGCCCGATTTGCTCCTTTAAGCTGTCGATATACGCCTGCTGTCTGCCGATTTCCTTAGAGAATTTCTCCACTTCGGGCAGCCATGCGGCAACCAGTTCCAGAGCCTTGTCACGCTTTTTCCCTGCGTTAAAGGCGTTGATGTCGGACAGGGCAGACACGATTTCCCCATACTGCTTATCAAGCCTGCCGCCCAACTTATAGAGCCATGTGGGGACGTGTTTCCGCTTGGTTTCCATCGAAGATTGACCTCTCTCAAGCTGATTCCAACGTGAGGACATCCGCTCATGGTAGGCGGTCTGCCACTCCGACAGGCTCTTTTGATTGCCTAAAATTGTTTTGGCGGACAGCTTATTGTCTGGTGTAATCGGCACAAAGCAGAGGTGCATATGGGGCGTTCTCTCGTCCATGTGGACGACTGCGGAGAGGATATTCTGCTCCCCGACACGCTCCGAAATGAAATCCAGAGCCATCGTAAAATACGCTTTCTGTTCTTCGGGCGGTAACTGGTTCATAAATTCTGGTGAAGCCGTGATGAGCGTTTCCACCATCATCACGCTGTCTTTCCTTGTCCTGCACCCTGCTTCGGCTACCTTTCGGTTAATCTCTTTCTTATAGGTGTACTTTGGCGGTGCGACAAGATGATAGTTATTTTTAGAGCGTTCCATGTCGATATCTGGGTTGCTTTTGTAGGCTTCTTTCTTCCGCTCGTTGTGGCGTTCGCAAGCCGCAACGCCGCCCGCTTTGCGTTTCTGGAAACGCAGGATTGCATAGGGCATAATCCATCATCTTCCTTTCTTCGGCGGGTAACTGCCCTTTGGGTGACAGCGGTGACGGTGGTGACGGCAGTTTTGGGATGCCCCCTGCCGATTGCCGTAACTGTCACCCTTATCCCCTGCATGACGGTCATGACGATGGTGACGGTGTTTTTGGGATACTCCCTCGCAAGAGCTGTAACCGTCATGCCGCCGTTCTTTTATCCGAAGCCGCAAGGCGTAGGATAGCAGGGCGTAAGACCTGCCATAAGGGAGTCCAGAGGGAACGTCTGGCACACGGCTCTTTGCAGGGCAAAGTGTAGTGTGTTACACCCTGTAAACGCAGTCGGAAAAATCGGAGAGATTTTTCTGACCGCAGGGGTGATTTTACACGCCCGAAAAGGGCGGGTGAATCCCACGCCTGCATTTTGCGTTTGCGGGGTGTTCTCCCGTAGGGATGACAGCGGCAGGGTATCCTAAAATCACTGTCACTGCCGTCACCGCTGTCACCCGCAGGGCAGAGCCGCCAACTTTACATGGCTTTAAGCGTCAATGACAGTAACAGGGGGTATCCCAATATCGCTGTCACCGCCGTCACCGCTGTCACCCGCCCTCCTTGCAAGGGCAATCTGCCTGCCGTCTTTCCTGCGGCTGTACTGGTAGCAGATACGGTTCTCGCTTAAAAATGTGGTGTGATATTCATTCAGCCATTTCGTAATCACCGTGGGTATGGTTTCCGTTTCCCCCATAGCGGCTAACAGCTCCGTTGCCGTGCCTGCCCATTCTTCCTTATCCCTCATAAAATCCACCAACCGAAAAAGGACATCTGGTATCGTTTCTTTCGCAAGCTGCTCCTGCGTTTTCCTCTCCACAAGTTCCCAACTGCAATCACGGAAACGGAGCGTGTATTCCTGATAGGGCGTGTCCCTGCCCGTTACATACAGCTTGGCGGTGTCAGATGCCCGTTTCTCCTTTTCCAGAACAAAGGTAGCGTCCGCACTCCCCGTTAAGCCTGTCGTCCCAGACACCTTGTTGAACACATCGCTGTCATTCTGCTTTCGGATGTGGTGTACGACAATGACCGCCAGAGAGTGCCTGTCGGCAAAATCTTTGATTAGGGAGATGTCCCCATAGTCGCTTGCATAGGCGTTGTCTTTTGAAGCTGTACGGACTTTCTGCAAGGTATCAATGACAATGAGCCTGCTGTCTGGATAGTCTTTCAGATAATCCTCAAGCTGCACGATAAGACCGTCTGACAGCTTGCAGCTTGCCACGGCAAAATGAAGCCGCCCGCTCGCTTCGTCCGTCAAACGGAACAGCCTGTCCTGTATGCGGCAGAACGTGTCCTCAAGGCAGAGGTAAAGCACATCGCCCTCCATTGTCGTCATGTCCCATAAGGGGATTCCCTGCGACACGCATAAGCACAGCTTCAGCATGAGCCAGCTCTTGCCTATCTTCTGTGAGCCGCAGAACAGCGACAAGCCTGTGGGGATAAGGCTGTCCACCACAAAGGACGGCTTCTCAAGCGGCTCATAAAGGAGCGTTTCGGCGTTGACTGTCTGTAACTTCTGCATGGGTTTCCTCCTTTCGGGCAGTTATCTTGTTTTTGTTGCACATAGGCGTTGACCTCCTTAAAAATAGATTTACTCCCACGAAAAAAGTGAGAGTATGTAATACCGCCAATCCCACACAAATAAAAAACAGATTTCTTTTTCGGGCGGTGTCGGTCATGGTTGGAGATATTTCCTCATTTCCGCTTTTACTTTCTTCTTTGCAACAGCAACGGATTTCTGTATTGCAGAAGCGGTGCAATGCTCCATAGCGGCGATTTGGTAAAAATTGAACTCATACTCGTAGTAGAGCAGGAAACGTCGCCTTTGTATCTCTGGCAGTCTGTCAACCGCCTTACAGAGCAGTTCCGCCCGTTCTGCTTCAATCATTTGTTCCTCAATGCTCTTAGGCAGCTTTAACGCCCGCCTGTTCAGCGTTTCGTCCCATACTTCCGAAAACTCCCTGTGCCGCTCGTCCCATTGGAGAAGATTCCTGTTCCTGCGTTCCATCTGCCGAAATTCAAAGAATAACTGCTCGGATACTTCCAGTTCGTGGTGTTCCCCCTGCCCGTCCTTAAAACTGATAAAATACCTTATACCGCTTTCCGTGGATTCCTCCCGAAGCGTGTACGCCTTAGCTTTATATGCCATCCCGTTTTCCTCCTGCCAAAAATAAGCGGGGAGATTCCACTCCCCACCCAGTAGCCCGCAGAATAATGGGATGTATTAGACGCTTACAAAATTTTCCGAAGCTTCTTCCGCAGATGGTCTAACCTCGCATAGATGGCACCAGTCGTCAAATGCACAAGTGGGGCAATCTCCTTTGTGGAATACCCCTGCATTTTCAGCAGGACGATTTTCAAGGTACGCCCGTCCACCGTGACTAATACTTGATAGAGATTTTCGCTCTCAATCTCGTCCAGTAACTCCGCAACTGTATTCACCTCCGCTTGCCGCTCCCTGTCTGCCATGTCCTCAAGGTATTCCGCAACGTCATTCGTCCATCGGTAAAACCGCCTGTTGGAATTGAAGTCTGCCCTGTCCGCTATGCGTATCTGCTCAATGGTCACTTCATCAACGCCGCACTCACGCAGCAGCTTTTCCTCCGCTTCTTTCCAGATACGCCATTTCCTGTCCTCCCGTCCGTGGTTGTATGCCATTCTTTCTTCCTCCAATCAGAATTGATTGAGAGGGCAGAGAAAAGCCCCCTCATTTTCCCAAAGGAAAAAACAAGGGGGCTGAACGCCTTAAATTTTAATTTTCTATTATCTTTCTTAGTTTTCTTAGGATTCTGGCTTTGCGTTTGTTCACAACGCTCTGGGTTATGCCTAACCTCGCCCCGACTTCACGCTCGGAAAGTCCGTCAAAAAAGATTGCCTGTATCAACTCCTGCTCACTATCCGACAACAAAGGCAGGGCGGCTTTCAGCCTGTCCACCATAACAGCATTGACAACGGTTTCCGCAATGTCCGCCGCTTCATCAGCGATAAAGTCCAGAGGATTCCCCTCGCTGTCCGTAAATCCGTCCAGAGATAGCAGGCTGTTCCTCGCATCTAATTTTTGCAGGTAACGCCACCGCTCCCTGTCACGGTAGAAGTCCGCATATTGCTCCCTTACGACTTCAAGCAGACAACCTTGGACGGGGATAAACAGCTTGTCCATATATCCCTTGTCGGCTTGCCTGCGGCGGCAGAAATCCGTATAGGACAGTTCCACATAGCCGCCGCTTTCTTTGATATATACTTTTCTTGGTGCGTATTTCACCGCTAATACCTCCAATCTGAATTTTTGAAATGTAAAAATCCAGATGGAGAGGCGGGGAGCGGCAACGCACACCAGAAACAGCCCTGCGGCACTTTCCAACAAAAAACGACAAAAGAAAAACCGCAAAGGCTCTGTGACCTTCACGGTTATGGGAAATACAAATTCTGTTGTATGGAGATTGTACTTCCACTTTCAAGGTGAGAAGTACCGCTGCACTGGCAGAAATTTTTTTAACTGGTTTCCTGCCATTCTCTGATATGCTATGTATTGATAAATTTTACTTCGTATGAGCAGATGAATAACCGCCCGAAAAAAGAACATAAAAAAATCCCTCCAAATTTAAAAACAAATTCAGAGGGTAATTTAGGGTATAACAAAATAACCCACCCGAATATCGTTTTTTTTATTTGGTGAGTTTGTTCTTTCAAATACGAAACAAAAAGAGCCGATGATTCGTGAATTGTTCCACAATTTCATCGGCTCTGCGTCTTAAGCGTCTGGCTCTTTGATGACAGTTATCTTCAAGTTGTCAACTTTAATCAAGCTTTCTTGTCTGCATTTTGGACAATAAAGGGGATAATTCTCCAAAACAGTGTCCTTCCTAATTTTATTACGGGTTTTGCTCCCACAAACAGGACACAATATCCATTCGCATTTCATCATAATTAGTCTCTAATCCTTTCAAATCTCATTTTATATGACTTTTGCAAGCTGTTAAGCTAACTTGTGGAACATATGCCGAACCTTATCTATACGGCTATTCGGGCGGCGGGGTTGGCAAATAAATTTACCAATAGCTGGCTGGTATCCTTTTAACTCTGTCAAGCAGACTCCCTGCCCATTTGTGAAATAAGTTAAATCGTTCCTGTATTCTTGAATACATCTGGCAGGGATTTCTCCTTTCAGAATGACCTCGTCATTCTTTACCTGAGTACTTACAATATCTGCACAATACCTTGGGGCATCATGATACGCCCGTGAGAGATATTCCTGCGGTGCATAAATTTCAAAGTGGAGATATGGCTCTAATAGTTCTGTCCCTGCTTTTTTTAAAGCCTGCTCCAATACGATAGGGGAAAGCAGCCGAAAGTCTGCGGGGGTACTTACAGGACTATAATACAATCCATATTCAAAACAGATTTTACAGTCTGTCACTTTCCATCCATACAGCCCCTGCTCGCAGCCATAAAGAACCCCCTCCATAACCGCATTTTGGAACGATTGGTTTAAATATCCAAGTGAAACTCTGCTTTCATACTGCACTCCGCTTCCAATAGGGAGCGGCTCTATGGACAACCCGACAGAAGCCCAGAAAGGATTTGGCGGGACTTCTATGTGGATGGTATATTCTGCTTTTCTAAGCGGTCTTTCCATATATATAACAGTAGGCTCTTTTATTTCTGCCTCCACATGGTATTTTTCCTCAAGGATGGCACAAATGACTTCCATCTGCACATTCCCCAAAAAAGAAAGTATAATCTCATGCGTTGTAGTATCCACATAATATTTTAAAAGAGGGTCGCCATCTGAAATTTCTGTAAGTGCCCCAAGCAATATTTCCCGCTGTTCAGATTTCTTTACTGCAATCGTTGTTTGGAGCATAGGGAGAGGATTTTCAATAAATTTTCTCTGCGGCAACAGCATTTCGTTCCCCAAAATACTGTTTAGCTGCAAAACATCATTTGGTAAAATTACAATATCACCAGAGCAGGCTGTATCGGATGAATATAATTCACCGTTTGTCGGAACACACATCTCTGTGATTTTTATTTTCTCTTTTTCAGATATTTTAATAACATCCCTCAAATGCAATGTTCCGCTATATATACGCACATAAACAAAACGCCGCCTTTTCTCTGAATATTCAATCTTAAAAACCTGCCCGCATAGTTCAGATTGACCTTCAGGCGTTGATGAATAAAACTTACTGGCAATCACTTCTATAAGCTGCCGAATCCCCAGATTGTTTTTAGCACTTCCGTGATAAACGGGAAATAACGTTCCGTTTTGGAATCTCCTGTTTTCTTCCTGTTCCAGTTCTGACATTTTAAACGGTTTCCCTGACATATATTTCTCTAATAGTTCATCGTTTCCCATAATTACCGCATCCCACTGTTCCATATCGTCATTGTCCGTTACATTTATATGGGGATGCTGCCCAACCTTTTGCTTCACTATAATTTCCGAAGAAAGCTTTGCTTTCATTTCTTGATATACCATTGGCAAATCAATCCCCTCTTGGTCAATTTTATTGATGAAAAAAATTGTCGGAATCTTCATTGTCTGTAGTGCATGAAACAGTATACGGGTCTGTGCCTGTATGCCATCCTTTGCAGAAACTAATAATACTGCTCCGTCTAATACGGATAAAGAACGGTATACTTCCGCCAAAAAATCCATATGGCCTGGCGTATCTATAATGTTGACTTTTACATCCTCCCACTGAAAAGATGTCACTGCTGTCTGGATAGTGATTCCCCTTTGACGCTCCAAATTCATTGTATCTGTCCTTGTTGTGCCTTTATCTACGCTCCCTGGTTCTGCAATTGCACCACTGGTATACAATAAACTCTCCGTTAATGTTGTCTTTCCTGCGTCAACGTGAGCCAGAATGCCTAAGTTAATTATTTTCATGTGATTTTCCTCCTATCAACACCCAAAAAAGGGCATAAAAATACCCAGTGATAAATACTCCTATCACTGGGTAAATAACTCCAATAGCCCCAAAACACTTATATGTTTTCGGGCATATAAAATTACATGATAAAAGTATTCTTAAACTGGGTACAAAAAACTAAGCCCCATATTAAAAGTGAAACGGGACTGCTACTTTTTGTTCCCACTATCAAATTGACAGTTTATTTAAGAATACCTTGCCGCATATTTATTAACTCCTTGTATAATACTGAATCTAATTATATTCCTTAACCCTTTATTTGTCAAGCTGACAAACTAAAGCAGAAAAAGCGGCAGGATTTCCCCCTGCCACTAATCATCTGTTTATGCAAAAATAATTTCCTTTTCCACAATCTCCCTCGCACAAGCCCTTATGTTATTGAGGCATCCTGTCCATTCTAAGGCGTTTTCTGCCTTTAGCTGTTCCGTTATGCCCTGTGCCTGTTTCATACCCTCTATGAGCCTTTCAAAGCGTTCCTGTGCCTGTCTGTCAATGTCGGCAAGGTAAGCGTTAAGTCTGCCGCTTGTAAGAAGATTGGTGTATGTAACTTTGCAGTGATGCTTCAGATAATCCAAATGCCGCTGTCCCCAGATGCCTATCGGCTGTTCTTCTTCGGCGGGTACAGTTAAGCACGGTATTAAATAATCGCCTTGCCTTTCGTATTTGCCGCCCATTTCCTCAAAAATTGTCTTTGCCATTGTCTGTTACCTCCACATTCTTTTTTATTTTGAATGTCCGCAAAATCCGTCCTACATCACTTGGTCTCCAGGGAACGTCCAAATGGTGGACTGCTTTCATACGTGACTGGACGTTTAGACCTGTTCCACCTTTTTCCGTAGAAGCCATGAGAATCCGTACTTCTCCACTATTGACCTTGCGTGACAGAGAGTTCTTTTTCTCATCCGTATTAGCGTCATGTACAAAGGCTATTTCTTCTTTGGGAATCCCTCGATCAACAAGTAGATCTTTAAGTTCATTGTAAACATCAAAGCCCACTTCCTTACTTTTAGGTGTTCCAATATCAGAGAAAATCATCTGGGTAGCTTTCAAATTTTCTCCCTCACGGTAAATACGTTCCACATTATCCACCACTTGCATAATCTTCTGATTGTCCGATAGGGTATAGGCTGAGTCAATGAGGCGCATGTCAATGGCTAATTTTCTAGCTTCCCCAGTGATTTTTAACATGTTATCATCACTAGGGTCAACACTGCCTGACTTGATAGCGTCTGAACGGTCAACCAACTCTTC
Organism: Streptococcus porcinus; assembly: GCF_900475415.1. Taxonomy (NCBI): domain Bacteria; kingdom Bacillati; phylum Bacillota; class Bacilli; order Lactobacillales; family Streptococcaceae; genus Streptococcus; species Streptococcus porcinus. Next base: position 659,514 of record NZ_LS483388.1, on the reverse strand, counting down.
AAGGTAGTATTTCTGAGCTTCTGTGAGTTCACTCTCTACCGCAATGACTTTAGCTTCAGGAACAGGTAAATCAAGCATATCTGAGGTCTGAATATCAGCTGTTTCCTTATAAATCCGCATGAGTTCAGGCAGGTTCACAAATTTCTTAAAGCGTTTCTTGGGTTGGTATTTATCCCCTGTCGGTGCTAGTTCCATAGAATTTTCGATATTCCCAAAAGCCCCTACCCATGAATCAAAATTAGATACCTGGTATCGTTCTAAGACATCTGGTTGGATATAACTCATCATGGTATAGAGTTCACTAATAGAGTTAGAGACTGGTGTTCCTGTCGCAAAGACCACATTACGATAGTCGTGTTCTCCTTGAACCTGTCTGACCTTCATTTCCATATCCACGTTCTTTTTAGAAGTCGTGTTGGTAATTCCTGCGACATTACCAAGTCCTGTAATGGGTCTGATATTCTTAAAATGGTGAGCCTCGTCCACAAAGAGAAAGTCAATCCCTAGATTTTCAAATTCAATAAAGGTATCACGTTCCAACTTTTGAAGTTCTTCCAATTGGTGCTCTAAGCCCTTAATAGAACGCTCTGCTTCTTTAACAGTATAATCACTATCACTACCTTGCTTGATGTCACGAAGTTGTTGTAACTTATCTTGAATATAGGTCACTTGCTTTTCCTGACTCATGGGTATTTTCTCAAACTGGGAATCCCCAATGACAATGGCATCGTAATCCCCTGTGATGATCCGTGACACAAATTGCTTGCGTTTGGCTTTCGCAAAATCTTTCTTGGTCATCACGTAGACATTCTTGGTTGGGAAGAACTTCATGATTTCTTGGCCAAACTGAGCGGTCAGACTTGATGGCACCACATAAAGAGGCTTATGCACCATACCCAATTCTTTCAGTTTGAATCCTGCCCCAAGCATGGTTAAGGTCTTACCTGAACCCACTTCATGAGCTAGAAGCGCTCGTTTTTCTTCCACAATGCGTTGAATGGCATTCTTTTGGTGAGGGCGTAAGGAAATATTCTGGGCAAGCCCATCAATAGTTAAATGGCTGCCATCATAAACTTTTGAGACTGTACGATTATAAAGGCTATTATAGGTCTCTTCAATCATCTGTTGCACCACTGGGTAACTTGCCACAAAATCTTGGAAGAGTTCTTGAAGTTGTGTTTCCTTAGCACGAAGAACCGTTGTCTTCTCCACGTCCGTCACATGCTTTTTCTTATCCCCATCTTCCACTTGTTTGGTAATGGTTGGTTGATTGGAATTAAGCAGGTTTTCAAAGATTTTACGACCACTATCATACCGAGACCCAGGCACACCTAAACTTCTATCCGTTGCGGTAGAATACCTAAAGGCAAACTTGGATTGGTAAGACATCGTCCCATCAATTGGACTGACTTCAAGAACAGTTGATACTTCTTGATCAGTCAAGTCAAAAGTTTGTCCCATAAAGGTTTCTTGGGCAAATTTCCCATAAACAGCTAGAGGAATCCAGCGTGAACCAATCCGATAATCAATATCAGCCAAGGTCACACGTGGCGGTTTCACATCTTCTAAGAGACCTTGATAATAGACCCAAGGAAAATCAGAATTATCTTCTTTGATGAGTAAGTCCACAACCTCTAACTTAGTCATCACATCCCCTGATAAGAAATCCTGCCGAGATTTATAGACCACTTCCCTATCGTTTAGATAGCGTTCTGGGTCAGGAATAATAGCGTCTCCTAATTCTTCAATCAAAGTCGCTTTAGAATCCGTCTGATAAATAGACATCATGTAATCCAAATCGACCCCACGACCATCTGCTAGACTAGAATTGAGAGCGTCAAGGGCAGAAGAAACTGCCGTCACTTCCTTTTCAGGACGAACTAGGGCCTTTTCAAAGGCAAGTGACTTGGTATAGATAACTGTCTTCCCACTTGGATCAAGACTTTCATCTTCTAAACTCGCAACGAGCGAATACTTATCATCACTATCAAAGAGGTTACGATTCACAGCACTATTGACATAGCCAAAGCGTTTCACAAAACTATCATAGGTCCGATTGAGATGTCCTAACAAGTGATTGAACTCGTCTTTGTCATAATCATAGTAACGTTGAATGGCGATGACCTCTTGGTAAGCATTTCGAATATCAACCATCCCTTTAATTCGTGCCTCTTCTTTCTCAGACAAAGGAGCTTCATAAAAGACGGTCTTTTTGAAATAGCCCTTAAATTGCCCACGTTTGGTGGCTTCTTCGGTCACATGCACATCAAGAGCGGTGCTATCGGTGACTTCGAGTTCATTAAAACGGTCAATCTGCTTTTGCGAGTGCTTAGTGTCCCATGCCTTAAAGGTCCCCTCCTCGTCCACATAGTAGCTAATCTCCTCTGTCTTTGTCCCTACACGAATGCCCTTATGATCACGGTAGTAAACCGTAGAATCTTTATAGCCAAAGCTATACTGGTCTAAGCTTTCTCTGATGTCAGAAGGAATTGAGGTATCAACGACCTGTTTTTTCATCACATCAGGAGTGATGAAGATATCAGAGTTATCCACCACTCTAGGGGCTTTAACCTGTTTAAGAGCAGTCTGAACATCTGCTAGCAAATTATCAGAAGTGCCTTTCACAGAAAGTGTCCCTCCGTTAAAGTTTCTAACCTCATAGGTCCCAAGAACCTGACTGTTGTAGTCTCCATCAAAGTAAGGATTGAGCCAAATACGGTCATCCTTGTCATAACGAATAGAACCTGAAAAAGCTAAATCATCTGCTACATATCCCTTATCCATATGTTTTTGGAAGAACAACATATCTGTTGTGACATTGGTACCTGCAATGGCCTTAAAGGCGCTATCTGGTAAACGCACACCACCTAGAAAATCAGTCGTCTCACGAATGTCCTGAAGAATGTTTTCTGTCCGTTTATCCATGGTTCCTGTGGAGGAAATAATAGCCACTTGCCCACCATCATGCACCAAATCAAGGGATTTTTTAACAAAGTAATCATGAATCATATAGGGTTTATCATAGCGACTGTCCGCAATCCTGATATTAGCAAACGGTACATTTGAAAGAACCAAATCAAAGCTATTGTCATTAAAGGCAACAGTCTCAAAGCCCTTTACTTCAATATGGCTATTGGGATGAAGGTGTTTGGCAATAGCTCCTGTAATCGTGTCTAGCTCTACACCATACAACTCACTATTTTCTCTCAGGTGTTTAGGCATTGCCGCAAAGAAATTCCCTGTTCCCATAGACGGGTCAAGAATTTTACCACCTGTAAAGCCATCACGTTCTAACTTCTCCCACATCTGACGAATAAGAGTGGGATCCGTGTAATAGGCAGTCAGAGAAGATTGTTTCATGTCCGAATACTCTTTATCGGTGACTAGCGTTTTTAATGCCTCACGTTCCTTAGAAAACTTAGGATTATACTCGTCAAAGACCTCATTGGCTAGTCCTCCCCAACCTACGTATTTGGCAAGGAGTTCCTGTTCACTTGGCGTGGCTTGACGATGTTCAGCTTCAAGCCTTTTCACCAAACGAATGGCAGCCACATTCATTTCAACCTTATCTCTTGTTGTCTTAGGGTAAAAGTCTGTTAGATCTTCTGGGAAGTGAAAATCAGTGGTCGGGGGCGTCTCAGTGACTTCTGGTTCCAACTCATCTTCTGACAATGCTTCTTCTTGTTTAGCCTCTCTCTTATTTGATGATACAGAAGCCGTCACTTGAGAAACCGGCTCATTTTGTTCTTCCATATCCATGAAGGAAAAGAGGTCTAATTCCTGCTGAGTTTCTTCCACTTCCTCTTTTTCTTCGACAGAAGGAACATGAAGAGCTTGAGTGATGTCTTCTAGTGTCCGTAAGAAAAGAACTGGATTTTGTTCAATCACATCTGTGAAATCATTTTGTAATTCAATCCGAATCAGGTTATTAACGCCTGAGTCCTCAATGGCCATTACTTGAAACTCTTGCCCCTTATAAGTCACAATCGAAGCAATCGGGTAGCGTTTAAGGGCTTCCTCTACGATAGGATTTGGTAGTTTTTCTTGAGTCACAATGATTTCAGGTTCTGTTTGCGATAGGTGTTCTCGCCAGTCTCTAAAGGATAGTTCTGGCTGGGACAGTTTGTCACTTTCAAAGGTTCTTGCTTCTTCAAGAGTGAGGTCTTCATGCAAGAAGGCATAGGCAATGGGTCTTAACTCTTCGAAGTCTAGCTGACTGGTCAAGAAAAATTCTGTCTTGTCATGCGTTAATCCCATCTGAAGCAATTCTGTCGCAAGGGCTAATTGAGTAACGGTTGCTTTAGGATAGCCCCCTAATAAGGCTAGGTTCGCATTCTTCAAATGAAAACGCCCTGCAGCATCTATCAGTATCCCACGTTGTTGCTCATCAACGTCAGCTAAGTCTATCCCTAAATTGGTCAATTTTTCGGTATTTTCAGCCAAAATGGTTTGACCCATTTCAGTTAAGATTACTTCTTCTTGAGGTGTTAGGGGACGTTGTAAGTCATAGACCGTCCCATCTGCTTCCAAATAGGTTAAGAGGCTATCGTCTTCATAGATTGGCGTCATTTCCATTTCATGGTCAAACTCCCCACGTCTCAGGTTTGGTAGCTTTGGACGGCTATTTCGCACTTGATCAAAGTGACTTAGTATCTCAAATTTTTGGGACAAGTTTAGATGTTCATAGGCTGATAAATGTTCTGTTTGCCCTGTTCGTAAATCGAGTTGTGATAACTCGTCCTCATCAAGACTTGCGATCATGACAAGTCCTTCTTCACGAAAGGTGATCTCTTGATGAGACTCTGGTATTACTATATTCTCAACAACCTCCTTTTTTTCCTCCAACGTTTCCTGTGTACTTTCTAATTCAGGTTCATAAGTGAGAAGAAACTGTTCAATATCACGGCTAATACGATCAGACAAATTATTGGCCACTCGGTAGACATTAACCAAATTAGCAGCTTTGCTTTTATCCAAAAGAGAAGCTACCGAAATGGACTGATAGGCGCCTTCTTGGTCTAAGAGATGAAAGCGAGTGGCTAGGTTAAAGAGGGCTACTTCAATCACCAAATCTTTCTCATCACTGTTTAACTGAGGTAACTTCTTTAAACCAGCCTGACCAAAGGTCTGTGTGTAGCTGCTCAGGTCAGTCACTCCATCAAAGGGGCTTGCCTCTACAAAAGCAGAAACTTCTGTTACAAAGCGAACCACTTGAACAGGTGAGGTGACTACTCCTCTTTGGGTTGTAAAATTTTGGATAAGGCTATCCCAATCATCATCAAAATGGACTGCTTGATAGCGTAAAAAGGATTCCAAAAGAATCTGGTCACGTGGCAATCTTGCCCGCAACATTTCAAGTAATTGTTCTTGAGTCATATGTTCCTCCAATATAAAAAGGGGCTGAGAAAAGTTCTCAGCCCACTGCTTTAGTCTAGGACCAAGGCGCTTTGGTCTTTTTCTTGTGGCAACTTATCCATCAAAGTTGTCACATACTGTTGTAAGAAATGGCTTTTCTGGTCTAACAAATCTTTCTGCAAGGCAAGATAGGTCACATCTCCAAAATAATCTTGACTCGTTAAAGACAACTCCTTTTGGATAATATCCTGCAAGGTCTCTAAGGTGAGAGATGAGTAATCCTCCTCATTCAAAACCTCATACTGAGCAAGGGAATCAGAAATATTGTTGGACGCAATCACTTCCATAATGAAACTAGCTCCCTCACCTGTTCGATAGAGTTTATCCAAGAGGTCCGTCACTTCTTCTTGAAGCTGTTCCTGATAACCGTCCGCTCTTAGGTGCAGGTCATCACTAACTAAAGACAAGTCATCAATGCTCCTAAAGTCTTGATAGAGCGTATCAAGAAGTGACTTGTTTTTGATACTCAACTCCATGGCTAAAAAGGCTTTAACCATGTCTTCATAGTTTTCTCGTGCCATCTCTGAAAGGGTTCTAGAAATTGTGTCATAATTCCAAGCCATAGCTTCTCTCCTTACGCTGTTGAATTGGATTCAAGCCTTGTTGGACTTCTTCAAGGTCTGTCAGTCCGTCACTATCCGTATCACTGCTAAAAGGATTAGTCCCTAAAGCTAACTCTTGAGCATCCGTTAGACCATCCTGGTCTGAATCTCTTGTGTAAATGTTTTTGGGTTCCATTTAGTTGTCCTCCATTTTGCGTTTAGAAAGTCCGTAAGTTAGGCCTAAAAGAAGTCCTCCACCGACAAGCGCTAAGAGGGATTGACTCTCTCCTGTATTTGGTAAGACACTTGCTGGAACTGGTGGTTCTTGTGTTGGAATAGGTGGTTGGGGTGGGGTTGGTTGATTTGGAGTAGGTGGCTCTGGTTCAGGAGTAGTTGTTTTAACCGTGTTTGAACTGATGGTGTAGCCATTCACGGTATGTAGTACCGTATTTTCTACTTCACCTGAAGCGATTCGTTTCATTTGCACGTAAACATCTGCCTGAAACTCGGATTCTTCTGCTAGTTTTTCAAGGAATTCCTGATCAAAACTGATGGTAACCGTTCCTTTTGACGTGTCTACGTGTTGCAGCGTGAACTTGGTCACTTCTGTCCCTTTTGGTAAAACCGTTCCATCTTTTAGAGTGACATCTACCACAGTATAAGCCTTGTAAACACCATTATAGTCGTCATGGCTTTCATCGTAATCATCGTCAAAGCGGTACTCGATGAGTGGTGTCGCACGATTACCAGGAATAAGTGCTCCCACCAAGCGGTAGTTAAAGACCTGATTCAAGGCAACTTCTTTTCCATCCAGACTGTTCTCCTTTTGTGACAAATCAATCACCACATCTTTTTGTGGGTCCAGTTTTGGTACATTATTGACCACTGTCTCTGTCACATAAGCCAAACCAAAGTCAATCTGATAAGCGGTGTTTTCATACTTCCCACCAGTCTTTGTCAGCTCATTCTTAATGGTCATTGGAAGGGTCACCACTAAGGTTTGACCAGTTTTAACATAAGCCTCGTAGAACGCTTTTGGATTTTCAGCACTTAAAACTTGAATGGCTCCTTTGGGTGTGAACTGGCGTTTGGCCATAGCGTCTTGAACCACTTTAGGCGCTTCTAACAATGAGGCATAGGCTTTCACCGAAATCCCTTTGACAAGATTTCCTGCCATATCCATCACTTGGACACCATCTGCATTTACGCTAATCGCTTCTTCAGGGTAATCATCCACCATGTAAAAACCTTTGGCAAGAACATCCTCCGTCACTACCAAATCCTTGTACTGACTGTAATCAAGAACAATCTTATAATAATTGACGGTATTTGGAAGAACGGTCTTGCCATCAATAGAAACGCCTTCTTTATTGGTATTAGTTTTATGTGGTGTTACTTTTGGCACGTGATTCGTTACCGTATTGGTTTCATAGGCTTGTCCAAAATCTACCTGATAAGCCACATTGTCATAAGACTTTCCTGAATTAAGCATAGACTCACGGACAGTCATAGGAGTAACGATGGTGATGTTTTGACCTTGCGTTACATATGAATAATAAAAAGCTTGCGGATCTTCTGCCATAAAGACTTGGAAGGCTCCTTTAGGCGCAATCTTGCGTTTTGAAAGAGCTGCTTGTAGTTTTTTAGGAGCTTCTGATAAGTTCGTATAAGTTTTAACCGTCACACCTGACACTGCTTTGCCAACAGTTGTCACAAGTTGAATACTTGCTTCATCTGGTAATAGAGCTTCTTCGGGATAATCATCCACAAAGTAAAACCCTTGTGCAATCTGAGCCTTATCAGCTTTAATGCCACGGTATTGGTCCAAGTCCCATGACAAGGTATAGTGGTTTTGTGAACCGACCACCATCGGTTTTCCATTGATGTCCACCTTATCCTTATTTAGGTTTTGTTTTTTAGGTGCTGGGCTAACAAGGGTATTCGTCACCTCATCGGTTTCATAGCCATTGCCAAAATCCACTTGGTAAGCCTTGTTTCGATAAGTCTTCGTCTGACCATAAAGACTATCTTTGACCGTCATTTTGGTGACAAGGTTTAAAGAAGTGCCTGTTTTGACATACTGGTCATAGAAAGCCTGATTATCATTAGGCATAAAGACTTGGAAAGCCCCTTTTGGAGAAATCTTAGCATGAGCGAGTTTATCTTGAATGTCTTTAGGAGCTTCTGACAGCGACGCATAAGCCTTAACAGTAATCCCTGATACGGCTTTGCCATCAGGAGTGGTGATACCTGTCCCCTTGTCTACTAAGTCCAACACTTCTTCTGGGTAGTCATCTACAAAGAAGAAACCACGAGCAATTGTCTCTTTAGAAGACCTATCGCCTTTATATTGATCTAAATCCCAGGTCAAACGGTAATGATTAGTTGTTCCTAAAGCCACTACCGTATCGTTAATGACCACACCATCTTCATTTTCATTTTTCTTCTGCGGCTCAATACGGCTAGTGGTCGTTCCATCACCAGGCGTTCGCACCGTCACGACATTGGAAGTCACGGTATAAGCATTTGGGGTTCCCTTATTGATGAGGAGCTGATAACTGTTGGAATAGGTTGCTCCATCATTTTGAAGGCTACCGTAAAGTTTCGGAGCCACCAGTTGGTAAGACTTGGTGAGGTCTTTATTGACCTCTTGAAGCAAGGCTTCCTTGGCGGTCAAGGTCACAAAGTTCTTAGCAGCATCAAAGCTAAGGGTATAATTTCCATTTTCTGCCTGCGTTTTTTCCTTGTCAAAAGCATAGCCTGCTGGAAGGTAATCTTCAAAGGTGAGGCTTGTGGTTTTGGCTCGATTTGGAGAAAAAGCGTCTACGGTTAAAGGGTAAATGACCGTTGAATCTTTTGCGACCGTTTTGTCATGAAGGTTCACTTGGTCGGTATTGATAACTTCCTTAACAATTTCAGGAGTCGTTGTCAGACGATAGTCGTGATAATGAACCGTTGGCACTTGTGGTGCTTTTGGTAACGGTTCTGGTTTAGGTTCTTTAGGCAAGGTCACCTTGGTGAGTGTCAAACTAGGCTGAGTAACTTTCTCTAATGGTTTTTCCTTAAAGCTCACAGGTGGCTCTGGGGTAAAGGTCTTTGGGGTAAAGGTTTTTGGCACAACCTTAATCGGTTCTGGAATTGGCTCTAACTTTGGTGTCACATGAGGTTTTGGACTATAAGGTTTGACCGTCCGTGCAACTGGTAGGGTATTTAAGGCAAACCAATAAGAGAGACCAACATTTTGGGGCATATCCCCTTGACCAAAGGTCACTGTATAAGTGTTGCCTGATGTAACCGTTGAGACTATCGCTCCCTTATAGGCATATTTACTGTATGACGTATCCCATTCTTCAGGAAGATTTAAATCACTGGCACGGTTTGACCCGAGTGAACGAGCCAAACCTTCGTTAGTCACTTGAATGGTTGAGCCATTGATAGGGACAAACTTGCCTGATGAGTCTTTCACATACTCTAAACCGATGTCATTGTGGTTGAGTGAGGAGTGGGTAAAGACACCTGGTTTTTCCTTGGTGAAGTTCACTTGTGAGCCATCTTCTAAGAAATACTTGGCTTTGACACGAAACTCCATTTTATCGGTTCGCCAATTACCTGTCCCATCATTACGGTAGGCAATAAAGCCTTCTGTTGGGTCATTTGGTACAACCAACTGTACGGCATTAGTTCCAGCTGGAGAAACAAGGTTTGTAATGTCATAGGCTACTTTTGTGATTTTCTTACCATCAAAGCGAGCATTTTGAAGATTTTGATAGGTAAAGGAAAGGGTTTCTCCCGTTTTAAAGGTGTCATAGACAAAGAATCCTGTCGAATCAAGGATCTTAGAGTACCCACCAAGCATAGCGTCACCTTTTGCAACGATACGATTAGGATTTCTGGTATCAGCTGAATGTCGTGCTTGCGGTTCTCCATTATTCAAGTTGAGTGCCTGAGCAAGAGCTTGAGAGATATAGCCTTCCTCTCCTTTTGAAATCTCAGCTAAATCACGTTTATAGCGCTTCATTTCCTTGGTGTTATAGGCATCAATGGCGTCATTTTCTTTCTTGGCAGCTTCTTCTTTTTCCTTATTGCGTTTCGTGATAGAAGCAATCTCAGCTTCACGGTCTGTGACTAATTTCTGTTGGTCTTTATTATAGGCATCAACAGTAGCTTGACCTGACTTGTTTTCATCATCCACTGCTTTTTGTCCGGCTTGATTGCGTTTATCAATTGCTTCATTATCAGCCTTTGCTTTAGCAAGACCCGTTTCATTTTCCTTTTGAGTAACTAAGTTCTTTGCGACAATGGCATCTGCATCTTTTTTCTTTGATTCGTATTCAGATAGATTGTCCTTATTTTGCTTATCAATAGCAGCTACCGCAGAGGTATAATCCTGATAGCCTGAAACCGTTGAACCATCTCCTGATGTTACGGTTTGAGTTGTAACGGTCACATTAGCCAACTGATCTTGGCCTTTGATTTTTGAAACTGTGCTATCCACTGAATGATTCAAGGCGTTTCCTGCTTGAGTAGCTTCTTTATGACTAGCAGCCAACGCAGCATTCCCTTGTTCAACACGTGTTTTATCTTGTTCATAGGCGGCTTTATCTGCTTTATAGGTATTGGTCACCTGAGTGATGGCTTCAGCCTGCTCAGCAGCATCCGCTTCAGCGGTATCCAATTGCTTACTGGTCTCACTCGCAGAAGTTGTATTTCCCAAGTCCATAGGTTGGTCTTGAACAGTAGTAACCCCTTCAGCAGTTGCTTGATTGACAGCCTGTGTCACAACATCATGAGGAACCGTAACTGTGATAGCCCCATCTGATTGACCAGTTGACGCAAGACTATCAGTTTGTTCAACAACTGGAGTTGGCTGAGCTTCTGGTAAGTTGGTCGCAGGATTATCTGTCAACTGAACGGTTTTATCTTGAGAGGGTGTTACCACTTCGTCAGCTTGTGCTACTTGGCCACTCCAAGCGACAACAGCTGTCACCATAGTTCCAAGAGCTACCGAACAAAGCGTACGGTACTTCTTACTCTTACGGAAGACATGTTTTTCTGCTTTTTCCTGATTGACTAAAAAGTGATGATGACATTGTTTGGTCATAAAAAAGTCCTTCTTTTCTTTTGATAAGTAGTAACAATCTGTCACTCTCTCCCCATCATAAAAAAGACGGCTTGATTTTGGTATCACATCAACGAAGGATAAAGAAAAAAGCCACCCACAAAAAGTGGATGACCCAATGATTATCATATCAATATTTCTATTAAGACGGCCAATTAACCTTTCTAGCTTTAGCGGTCTTAAAGCGTTTCTTGTCAACAAGTTTCAACTCTATTTCTCTACAATTTGTAATTAAGGTGTCGTTGATTTTAAGACTTCTTGGAAAGTATTGGTTCCCTTGTTCACGCGATAATTCAACGGTATAACTAATACCATTACTTAATTTGAAGACCACAAAATAAATATTATCTCTTCTAAATCGTTTGCCAACTTTTCTATTCAAAATACCATCCGTTGTGTAGAATTTACATTCCATCAGATGTAACATTTGATAAAGTAATAATGTTCCAACGATTTTGAATTTATTTTCGTTAAACCAACCATTATCAGCCTTATTTAGACGCTCCAATGTCCAATCATCCTTTAATCCTTCAAAAATACTCCCTGCGTTATTAGTTGGTAAATTAACATGATGATCTCTTGATAATCCTAATAAATGGGGAATAGAGGAATTTGGGACAGAAAGAACAATTTCAGGATAGTTCTCCATATTTGTCTGATAAACGTATTTGTACTGAGAAACATATTTCTCAATAGTATTGGCTAGACAAGACATATCGACATTGAGAATATCAATTTCTCCATCAAAGGTCTCGAGCCATTCCAAAGTATATGTCATTCTATTTTTCTCCTAAAAAAGAGAAGGAAGCAGGTGCTTCCTTCTCTTCCACGTATTGAGTTTCACCTCACGCTAGATATGCCCTATCTATTCCTCAAGGGTAGGCAGTCCTGCTATTCTTTTTCTCAACAAACAGTTTGAACTGAGTGCGGAGCCCACAGGCGGGTGCAGACCATATCCACTAGCCCACAAGTAATTTATAACCTTTATTTACTATTATTATACGGGATAATTCCTTATTTGTCAACTCCTATGTTCACGCTTAAAGTTTAGATGAGATGATTACTTTGTCCCAAATATCATACAACATTTGGGACAAGAAGACAAGTATTCTAATATTTTTTTATTTCGTCGTATAGGCAAAACTAATCGTACCATCGACTCCTGATAACTTACGGAAGGTATAGTTAGGATTGCCATTATAGTTGGTTTCTGAGATAAGGAAAGATCCATCTGGGTAAACTTTCTCGACAAAGGCGACATGACCGTATTCTGTTGGCGATCCATGACCTCCTCCCGCAAAGGAAATAATCGCTCCTGCTTTCGGTACCTTGCCTGTTTCACCACCAAGACGTGCTGCTGTTGCCACCCAATCTTGACCATTCCCCATGGTACTAATGATTGGAAATTTCTCACCATTTCGGCCTTTGAGTTTCAAGTCCAATTGGTTGATACGAGCGGCCACTCCCCACGTACATTGCCCATAGGCATAGCCCATACCATCACCTCCACCTGGAACGGAGTTGTCATAAAGGTCTCCTCGAACCGCTTCCAGCGCTTTTGGATCACTCTGGGCGGTTCCACCATTTGGTTGGCTAAAGCCTTTCTCAATTTGGTAATACCACTCGGTGGCTCTCGTTTGACGTTCTAGAAGTTTATCATCACTATTTCCCTCCCAATAAATGAGAAAGACTTGGGCAAGACTGGCCGGGCTTCCTGAATTTTTGAAAAAGTCTTTTAACCAGTTGGTATAGTAAGGATTATCCCCATGGAGCATAAAATCCAATTGTAAGCCTAAGTCATACCACTTCTGGTTTTTTCGGTTGGCATACTCTAATAATAAGGTATGCCTGCGTGACCCATCTGCTGTATCTGTCCACTGCCCTAAGCCTAAGCCACGTCTTAGAATATTGGGGTACCTGCCATTATAGATAGCTGGACCATTTAGAGACAACCAGCCCTCATCGTCCCAAGAGCTAGCACTCGCCCCAACAGGAGGTGATAAGTAATCACCTTCAGCTCGTTTGGGATTAATGGATGATTCTACTGACCAGTTTCCTAAAATAGCCGCAATGGCTTGATTAGTCACCCCTTGACTCTTCAAATACTCATAGATAGCTTTGGCTCTCGCAAACTCATCGCCTCCAAATTGTCCAATGGTAGGGAGAATCGTCGTTTGGAGTTGAATGACTTTAGGAAAGTAAAAGGCTGGATTAACGTAAACCAGTTTCACTGAATCATCGTCAACCTTTTGATAGGTCACTTTTAGACCAGCACCATCCTTGGTTTGACCAATCACTTCCCCTGCTTGGACTTTCTGACCGTCTGTCACTCGACCAGTATGGATATTAAACAAGGTCAATTGAGACTTGTTTAGTCCCTTACCTGACGTGATGATAATGTTCTCGCCATCCAGGGAAACCTTACCATCCATGGGAGCCACAATCACTTGATTTTCTTTAGCTTCTAGAATGATATGATGATGAAGCGTTGGGTTGTCATCAATCACCTCATAGCCATAGCGGACTGTCATGGTAAGCGCATCGTCTTCAGTCTGATTTTGGAAAGGATTGTCCAATTCTTGGAGGGTAAGGTAGGTGCCTTCCTCACTTAATTCCTTTAAGTCTTCTCTATCGTCATCAGAGAGTTTGTAGGCAGGCTCCTTACTTAACTCAAGCATTGATTTTAAAGAATCCCCACCGTTTAAGTCCTGCCAAAGTTGACTCAAATAGGCTTGATAGGTTTTATCCCCTTCTTCCATGATTTCTTCTAAAGCATAATCTTGATACTTGAGATTCATAAAGCCCATGACGTCATCAATCTTGGTGTAGTAGGTAATGCCAGTGGGGTTGGTTCGGGTGTTTTCCGCATCTTCCCAAGTCATGTACGTATAGGCTTTTGTCAGTTCACTCTCATCCTGTTGAATGAGAGTGGTTCCTGAAATTCCTATGACAAAACTCATCATCAAAAGCAAGAAAAACAAGAGGCCTGACACGACCCAAGTCATAGGATTAAGGACAATCGATGAAAAGAAGGTCAGGCTATTCTTAATCGCTTGAATAACCCTTGTTATTCCTGACACACTGTGCCTTCTGGCTTGCTTGAGAAAGGTGTGATATCGCCTCTTGGGCTTTAAGGGCTTCTGACGAGTAAAGCCTTTCCCCTTTTTAAAGTTCTGATACCGCTCCTTACTATGAGCGGCTTTCGTCTTAGTAAACCGAAGACCTGTCTGCCCACTTTTGACAAGTAGTTTTCCTGACTGATAAGTAAATCTCCCATAGCGTCTTCCTTTAATCACAGACTCTTTTAGGGTTCTGATTCCCTCTAAGTCATCATCTTGAGCGACTAACTCAAGTAATTCTGAAGCGACATAGCGTAACCCTCGTTTGACCTTGGTCGAGGGGTTCTTAAACTGATGTGCTTTTTTCAGTTGTTTCACGTCACGCTTCGCTGATTTCACCTCTTTTTCTGCCTGAAGGCGTTCAAGAGGTTTTTCTTTTTGAAACTGAAACCGTGATGTTTTTGGTTTTGTCGACTCTTTCTGATCGGTAACCTTAGAGGTAACAGCCTCCTCTTTTCCAGACATCTTGACCTCTGCCAGGTGTTTTCTCGCTACTGCTAGGCGCTGTCTGGCTTGAGGAAGCCGATACTTCTTAATTTCCCTAGCCTTTAGCCATCTGGGTGACACATGGGCAATCGCTTCCTTGAAGGTATCTGTCGCTAGGTCTTTTTCCTCCTGATAGGTTTGCTTCAAAGTCTGACGTTGTTCCCTTGTTTCAGCTTTCTCAGCTCGGCGCATGATAAAGCGTCGTTTAGGAAGTGAGCGTTTTAACCCCTTCTTCTCCCTACGGTAATGGATACGACTAGCCTTTAAACTACTCTGAAAGGTTTTACGGGCTACCTTGACCTTCTGTTGTTCTCTTGTCATTGTTCAGTCCTCATCTTTTCTGGATCGGTACTCATGATGTCAAAGAGTTGGGTTTGAAGTGGGATTTTATTTCTAAAGGGAACAACCGTTGAGCCTGCCTTAATCAATCCAGCTCCCTTTTCTGGGTTAACCAAGTATTTCTCAAGTTCTTTAGATAAGCCCAAAAGATGAACCAACTCTTCTCGGTCACTTTTAGCTTGTTTTAGAAGTATCATGAACTCGCTATTAGCGATAATACGTCTCCCGTTGGCATCAAGTAGTAAGGTTTCTACGTTTTGAGTAATGCCTGTTGGAATGGCTCCATACTTACGGACACGGCTCCATAATTTAAAGAAGAAATCTGAAGCGTACTTATCTAGCAACAACAGCTGCATTTCATCAAAGTAAATCCAGGTCTTCTTGCCAAGTTTTTGGTTTTTAACCACACGATTCCAAATCTGGTCAAAGATGACCATGAGGGCAATCTGCTTCAACTCATCCCCTAACTTTTTAACATTGTAAATGAGGAAATGGCTGTCAGTTTTAATATTAGTACGATGTGAGAAAATATCGAGTGAGCCTTCCACATAAAGCTCCATATCAAGGGCTAAGTCCTTGGCTTCTTGTTCAGGCTGTTTAGAGAGAACAAAGACCCATTCCACGAGAGATGGTGTCTCAAAATGCTTATAGGTTAACCGTGTCACACGGTCAATTAGGGACTTTTCTCGACCGTCCATTTTCCGGTCTAAGAGTTTCCCAATCCAAGACAATAGAAATTCCGATTTGACCTTAATAGGGTCTTCATCCATATTATCATCGGATAAGTCTAAAACATTTAAGAAAGTGGTAGAGTCAGGCGCAATATCAATGCTCTCCCCACCAAAGGCTTGACCAATGATACTGTACTCATTTTCAGGGTCTACAATGATGATTTCGGTATCACTCTCTTCTTCTTTTAACTTGGTTGAGATGATTTCATGCTTAGTCGCCATCCCCTTACCTGCACCTGAAGTTCCTAGAATCAATCCTGATGGGGTATTGAGTTTCCCACGGTCAATGGTGATGATATTACTTGAAATCTGGTTTATCCCATAGAATTTTCCTCCCTTATCTTGTAGGTCGACAGAGGTCCAGGGGGAATTAACGGCAATATTTGAGGTCAAAAGAGACCGTGACACACCCTCAAGGTAGTTCTTGCCAAAAGGAAGCAGGCTATTAAAAGCAGCTTCCTGCATATAGGTCAGATTATCAATCACAAGATCATTAGAACCTGCCACTTGTTTGATAATATCAAGGGAGTGCTTCAATTGGTCTTCGTTATCCGCAAAGACTCCAATCAGAAAAAGGGTGTCAAAGAGCTTGTCTCCTGTTTGGGTCATGGTTTTAATCAACTCATCGGCTTCATCAATATTACTTTCTAAGACTTGACTAACCTTTTCAAGATACACCCCAGAACGTGCCATCTTTTGTTGTTCCCCAATTTTTTGCGATTCCATCAAAGTCTTCTTGGTGCGGAGCTTTGTCATGGCTTCTGACTTGGCTGACCCTTTGGCATGAAGACTAATCATCACTTCCAAGTCCGACTGCATGAGTTCTCGTAAGAACTTATCTCCTAACTCCATCCCATAGTCACGAACATAGACAATCTGAAGCACTCTATCGTCAATCTCTACATAATTCTTATGTTTGAAAGATATACTGGTTGGGGCAATAAAGTGCTTGGTTGTTTGTCCTGAACGCACCAGGTCTTGATAAGTAAAGGACAAATGATTTTCCCCTCGCAACATATCAGCCAAGTGATTCACACGGCTTTCTCCACTGAGGAGAGTAAAGTTCGCATCTATTTCAGAAAAACCACTCTTGAAATATTCCCCAATTTGAGACAGGGAGCGATAGGCGAGTTTCGGATTTTGGTCTGACTTCCCAAAAGAAATGAGCTTAACCGCTGAAAAGTTATTTTCACCAGCTTCAAGGTTATTTTCCATGATACGATTGAGTTCTTCACGATAGGTATCGTAGCCATCCTCATGTAAGGGGTACAAGACACCCTTTCTAAATTTATCCAAGTTGACCCTCTGGTTAAAAATAGTAAGTTGGAAATTGGTCTTGTCATCCAAACTGTTAATCAAGTCTGAATAGGTTTCCATAATCGCTCCCTTATCTTCAAGTCCCACCGTCTGGTAATTGACATCTCCTAGAAGATAGGACTGGGAAAAATAATCTGGGGTGACTTGCATGAGACCATTAGGAAAAAGGCCTTGGTAAAGAAGCGTATTAACAGTTGTTGGCAGCACTTCTTCTTTTGGTTTACGTGTCTTCTTGTGTTTAGAAGAGGTCTTTGGTTTCATTGAGCGATTTGTTTTTTTCACGTTGTATTCCTTTCTGTCCAGTTAGTGTACGGTCTGGTATGGTCATTTCATAATGCCATCTATAATTAAGATACGTTTCAAATGGTAAGTCATTAGGGCGATAGACCCCAAAAAGCATAAGAGGAATGGTAAAGGTAAAGATAAGTCCGTAGACAAACCAATCCCCAAATTGCCAATAAAAGAGGTTTAACCCTAAAATCAGGATGGTAATGGCAATGGCTGGCAAGACAAAGATAACTTGTCGTGTGGTAAAGCCTAGCCAAGCCCTATGTTGGACTTTTGTGATGTCCTTAAAAACACGTGTATTCATAAGACTCCAATCTAAGATGAAGATGAAAAAAGATTGGGAGGAACGTCCTTCCCAATCCTCCTTACATGCCTAGGATACTTCTGGCAGTCCGTTGACTGCCCACCAAGGCAATGATTAACAAAATAGCCTGAACTAAGCCACCAAAGGCAGTCGCTAGCGTCTCCATCACTCCCGCACCATCTGAGAGTGCTAATTTTCCAGCAGATTCAAAGAGGGGAACAAGGGAAATAATTAAGAAAATCAAGACCCCTTGGAGAGCATAGACCATGATATTTTTCAGGTAGCCAATCCCAACGCTTCGCCAGTCATCACTGAGGAAAGTCGGAATTGTTAGGGGCGCAAATGGAATCATGAGATAAAGTTGGATAAAGCGAATGGTAATGAGGAGATTCACCACCATCACACTCACCAAACGAACCAACCATATCAGAATGGCAAAAAAGCCAACAATGAGTTTTCCAATAATTCCTGACCCTTTAAGTCCTGAAATGGTCTCATAAGTCGTTCCACCATGAGAAACGACACCAGCTACGCCTTCAATGATGTGAGAAGCAACGGCTAAGATGGCTTCTACAATAACGGTGGTGTTGGTAATGACCACAGCCACCATAATATAAGAGACAATCATAGGAGCAATAGCTTCAAAGGTCATGGCACCACCTGAGTTAGCGATTTTCTTAGCCATCTTCGAGAACTCAAGGACTAAAACGACTGCTAAAATAGCCACTCCCAAGGGCTGCATCACTCCTTTTGTGATCGCTGACATATAAGACCAAACGGTTGGGTTATAATCTGCAAGGGATTTGACCAAGTTGGCCGTCGATTCCAAGTCCACGTTAAAACCTTCAAATAGGCTATCGCTTGAAATTTTCTCCGAGGCTAGAAAGACAAAAGCTGAAGGTAATGTGTTGTTCATGTCATACCTAGCCCTCCTAAATGGTAATTTGGGTGATAAAGGCACCAGCGGCACCTACCATAACACCACCCACAATTTCTAAGATGGCATTGCGGACACCAGGTCCACCATCTTTGATATTGGTTGACAGGTTAATAATGCCCATGACGACAAGAAAGGCGCCTGTCGCAACCATTCCTTTTTGTAAGAGCGCCATGGCTTGGGCAAACATGGAACTAGCGTCCACGCCATAAACAAAGCCTGTAAATTTTTGGTTCATACGATTCCTCTTTTCTATTAGTGTAGTGTGCTTTCTGTGCTTAAATCCCTAACCTTGTGGTCTGAGGGTTCAAACGGAACTTCCTCTGTTTTGAGGGGGTCAATGTGGTAATGCCACCAACGTTCATCTGACTCCTTATCCGCTAAGTATTGCCAGTTCTTATGTTTCAAAGGAAAATACTTCTTTTCCTTAAAGACTGGAACCCCTGCAATTCTCACCAAGCACTCATCACGTTTCATGTTTCCGACTTCATCAGGGGTCATGAGATCCCTTGCGATTTTCTGATGAGACGTTGACCCAGACCCTGTTTGGCCATACGACCGACTGGTACTTCTCACATCAATGGTTTGTTTGCCTAAGAGACCACTCATGAACTTGAAGGTCTCTTCATCATTGCCTCCAAGATAAAGCAAGCTATCACAGTTTCCTAGAATGGTTTTCCAAGCGTCCTTCTCCTTATAAAGTCCTTGAAGTTGGGCAATGTTTTGAAGAATGGGTACGAGACTCATGTTCCGTGAGCGAACCGTTGAGGTTTGTTCCGCAAAGTCTGGAATTTCACCACAATTCGCAAACTCATCTAGGTAACTTCTGACATGGATAGGCAGTTGTCCCTTAAAGTCCACATCAGCTTGTCTGGTTAAGGTTGAAAAGACCGTGGAGAAAAAGAGGGCTGAAAGAAACCGAAAGGTGGTGTCATTATCTGGAATAACGAGATAAACCATGGTTTTCTGCATCCCCCATGTCTTTAAGTCCAAGGTATCACGTTTCGTTAAGTCAATGACAGATTGGATGTTAAAGAGGGCAAACTTAGCAGTCGTTACTGCAATCACCGAATCTAAGGTCTTATCCTTGTAGTTTTGGAAGTCTGCCCAGTTACGCATGGTGAAGTTTTCTGTCCCATATGTCTTCGCATAGGTCTCAAACATCACTTCTAAGACACTCTTATCTTGATTTTCTCCTTTGGATAAGAGCTTGATGAGTTTTCCAATTTCAGAAAAAGAGGGGTAACGCCCTCGCTTACGACGACTGTCTGCTTCTTCCTTGGTGCTACCTGGAGGATTGTAAAAATCCACCAAGTAAGAGGAAATGGCTCTGACTAAGGTCATGGAAGCTTCATCCCAAAAAGGATCACTGCGACTGCCATTGCCCTTAGTGTTATTGAAATAGACCGTAAGCATACGGTTCAAATCATTCTCCGTTTCCACATAACGAAAAGGATTAAAGCCATCTGAGTTAAGCATGTTTACAAGGTCTAAGACCTTGACCTGATAGCCATTTTCTAAAAAGAGCTTCCCTGTCTTTTCAGCTAAGTGATCCTTAGGGTCAACGACAATATTGGAACAGTTAAGCTGAATCAGATTGGGTTTGACTAAGCGAAAGGTCTTTCCTGCCCCTGATCCACCGATGACAACTAAGTTCTTGTTTCGGTCAAACTGTGGGACTTTCTTTTCTAACAGGGTTAGCCTAACGTTTCGTGACAAAATAGTGTCATTAAAGGGATTTTTACTGATAAAGGCTTTACGCTCACGGCTATTTCCAAAGCGAGCAGAGCCATATTCAGCCCCTTCTCGGTAAACCTTTTGACCAGTTGAGACATAAAGATAGACTAGGCCCATCGTCACAAATCCAAAGCAAAAGCCCAAAACTGATTTACCTGTAAAGTTGCCATTCCACAAGGGATTTAAGACCTGATTCTGTCCCTCTCCTAAGAGATAGGCAAGACGTTCCAAGGGTGGTTGATTAGGTAGACTATCGTAAAGCAAGACTAGCCGATGGCAGAAATAGCCAAGAGCAAGCCCTAAAATACCAAAGATAAAAACTTTTTTCCCTGAGACCATTAGAGAATGACCTCCTTTGTTTTCACAGCAGAGGCTTCTGACATCACAATCTGTTCCTTGGCTTGTGCGATTTCCTCATCAAGAGTTTTATCCATAGTTAGCCCTTTCATTTTTTCTGGATTGGAAACCAACTTCTGAAGCAACTCATCTAAGTGCTTGTCTAAGAGCGACTTATCCTTAGCATAGAAATGAAGGTAATCTCCTTGCCAACTAATGGCAATAGGAAGGTTTTCTGATTCCACCAATTCCTTGAATTTCTCGACATCAACTGGTTTATCCAAAATGTCTTTTGAGATATTCAGCGACTCAATGGCATATGGACTTTGAAGGAGTTCTTCTAACTTTTGAACCCCAATTTTATAAGCCGAGTCTTGTGCCAGGGCGTGTCTGGCTGACCACTCTAAGAGTTTGAGAAGGACCTTCACCGTAAACATAGCACTCCGTTCCGCATATTGAATCGCTTGGCGTTCCTGTTGTTCGGATGACATCATTTCCTCCTTTATGTGATTCCCTTATCAAAACAATAGGGTGCTTTCATGATACGAAAGCACCCTTGATTTTGGTATCACAATAAAGATAGGAAAAAGACAATTCCGTTCCAAGACAGGTGAATAAGTGTGGACGTCAAGCAGTCTGTTTGCCCTCTCACCACACCAAGTGTGAGACCTAAACTCCCATAAAGCACCCAAGTGAATAAACTAGAGGGGTGGTGGGCTAAGGCAAAGAGAAAACTCGTTAATAACACTTGAACAACTGGTTGAGGCAAGACTCCCCACAACACTTCTCGGTAAAAGACTTCTTCCACAACACTGGCATTAAGAAGAAAGAAAATAAAGGAGAGAATAGGAATCTGATTTTGAACAGTCACTAACGTTGCTTGGTTTGGTTCGCTTCCTGAAAATAGAGTACTCATGATAAGAGCCATACTTGCCATCACACCAAGACTACCACACATCCAAAGCCCTCTCTCCTTCAAGGATAGCTTTCTTTTAGGTATCTGGTACCTTTTCCAGCTCCACAATAGCAGGGCTAGAAACGTCACTTGTAAAACAGGTAACCATGCCCCATTTAGCCAACCAACCAAGTATAAACTCACAAGGAGGACATTGACATGAATGGCTCCGTACATCACTACTAGTTGTTTCATCGCTATCTCCTAAACAAGTCCTCATAGTCAATCTCTAAGACGCTCACTATTTTCTCCACCCATTTGCCTTGTGGCATGAGACGATGAGATTTGTAGTGACGAAAGGTTTGGTAGAGGCGCTTAAACTCACTAGGGTAGACGTATTGGCCCTTAAACATCTGTCGAGCAAGGTCAGCCCATGACAGTCCTTTTTCCATAACGATAATTTCCAAATTTTCCCAAAAACGATCGTTCATAACTCCTCCTTATGTCACCAGATCCTTAAAAAGATGTTCACGAAAGGAAACCACTTTTTGACTTCTCGGAAGAAAGGTCCTTGCTTCTTCTAAACTCATATCGGGATACACTTTGTTCTCACAAACAACAAGTGGGAGACGAAGATTCTGGTCAGGTTTCCGTAAAACCAACGACACTAACTCACTCAATTTCATCTCTCTATGACCTTTAAATCGTTGTAGCGAGGGGGATAAGAGCGTAAAACAATCACTGCTTTTGGTAAACAAGCCCAATAAGTCTTCACGTGACAGGTTACTTACTTCTTTACTGGAGTAGGAAATACCATGTGAGTCACAAAAAGATAGGAGTTTCTGATTCCGACTGGTATTTCGACTTAAATAGATTTCTAACATCGCTTCCTCCTACACAGATAGCTCCTTCTCTAATGCTTGAGTTGGTGGAGTAAACACCTTACTCATATTGATGGGTGACCGACCTTCACCAAAACTCTTTACTGTAATCAGTGTAGTCAATAAACCATCTTTTCCATTTGCCATATAATGTTGACCAAATGCCCTAAAGGCGAGATCGTTCTCATCCGTTAGATAAGTGTCAACACCATTTTTGATGTCTTGGGTTTCAATAAATTCAAAAATACGGTGTAAGTTGGACTCATGAGCTAACGGATAATTCATTTCTTTGTGGTAGTCATCTTCAAAAGTGACATCAATGTCACAATCATAATTGGGTAAAGAAGCAATCATTTCCGAAAATCTCTCTACTTCTGCTTGATGTATGGCTTCTTCTAGCTCCGTACAGTTCCTAATACTTTTACTATGTAATAATTTCATGTTTTTCTTCCTCTTCAATCTTTCTAAATTCTCTAGCAATGGCTTCAATAACAGTGACGGTCACGCTATTGCCTGCTTGTTTATACAACTGACTTTTACTTGAAACACTTTCTGCCCTCTCAAAAGCCCAGTCAGGAAATCCTTGTAACCTAAAACACTCTCTTGGGGTTAGGCGTCTGATTCTCAAACGATACAGTTTTCCCTCTAGGATTATTCCAGTCACTTCATACCACTTGTCCTTACGGTATTCCAAAGCAGCAACAACCACTCCCATATTGTCAGAAGTGGTTAAAGTATTTGAAATCCCCTTTCCCACTCGTCCTCTGCGTTTGTTAGACTCTGGGTAAGCAAGGTTGACAGAATCTCCCACTATTGCCTTGGCATAGCCTAATTTGGTCGCCTCCCTAATTTTCAAATGCGGTGCTTCTTCACGGCAAAGAATCTTAGGAACTTTATCCCCTCCTTGCATGGTTGTCAACGTTGGAGAAAGCCCTGAAAGGTCATAAACTCGTCCAGTCTGCACAAACGTTGTTGGTAAGGTTCCTGCGACAACTACACCATGTCGATCTTGGCTAGTTAAAGTAAACATTGGATCATCGTTCCCTTTAAAACGTCTCCCATGTTGGCGTTTTTCTAGCCTATCAGGGGTTAAAACTGGAATGGCAATTTTAGTTCCTTCACCTTTTCCTCTGGTTAAAGTTGGTGCTAGCCCACGTGATAAATAGACTTCTCCATTCATCCCTTTGCCTGACGGATTAATATTACCTAATCGTTCAAGACCAGCTGAGCTGTTTTCTCCTCTGAGAGGAAATAGGAATCGGGGACGGAATCTTCTAGAATGTCCGATAATAAAAATTCTTTCACGGTTTTGCGGCACTTGGAAATCTTTACTGTTAAGCACCTGCCATTCAACATCATACCCCAACTCATCCAATGTGGTGAGGATTGTTCGAAATGTCTCTCCCTTGTCGTGACTGAGTAAGCCCTTGACATTTTCGAGAAATAAAAAACGTGGTTGGATCTGTTTGGCCGCTCGAGCAACCTCGAAGAACAGAGTTCCCCTAGTATCCTCAAATCCCAATCGTCTGCCTGCGAGTGAAAATGCCTGGCAAGGGAATCCCCCACAGATGATGTCCACTTGCCCTCTAAGTTGTCTAAAGTCTTGGTCTGTAACTTGTCTAATATCATGAAATTCTATTTCTCCTTCGGTCTTATAGATGGCCTTGTAAGATTTCCTCGCAAACTTATCAATCTCACAAAAGCCAATACACTCATGGCCCTGACGGGTTAACCCCAGTCGAAAGCCTCCAATTCCTGCAAACAAATCTAAAAATTTCATGGTTCTCATTCCTTTCTGACAAAACTAAAAAGGACCTTACTTCTTGCGTAACGTCCTTGCTTAACAATGATCTTCCATTTCTGGGGCAGTGATAAGTTCAAAAATAAACCAAATCATTCCTAATCCCCAAATACCTAATAATATCCACCAAAACATCTTACTCACCCCCTTTTAGTTCTTTTAAGCGTTGGACCGTGGTCCATTCGGATAAGACGCCATTAAAGACGTATTCCGCTATCGTTTCTGTTCTGTCCGCAAACCTCATATTCTCTAAAGCGTACTGATAACGATGATCAAAATAAATCATGGCATAATCACTAGCGGCACGTGATAGACCAACTTGTCTCAACTGGTCATGAACCAGTCCCCAAATGTAATCTCTGTCATATCTTGTGACTTGCTCCACCTTACATTGAAAATAGTCATTGTCATTTTTCTTACTTGTTTGACTTTCTTTCTCCTCCTCGTCCTCAATGACTGACTCACTCTCTTTAGTTTCACTCATATCAGTCTCACTAACTTCAGTCTCACTAGTGGCTGAATTTAAGACCGGCCCCGGCTGATTTTGATACCCCCCTAGTGTTTTTTGAACACTACCCCCGTTTGAATTTAAGACGGGGGTAGGTTCATGTTCTAGCTCCCCTAAGTAAATCTTATTGGCCAAGCGTCCTTTTTCACTGGAAGACTGTTGGACTTCATCTATCAAGCCATACTCACGTAATGTTTTCTTAATCGTCAGTAATTTTGACTTGGAACAGCCAAGTAGTGCCATGAGTTTGGAGTTAGAATAGACCAAATAAATGGCCCCATCTTCATCTATCCACCCTCTACTTAATGACAATTCCAAACGGTCTTTTAGAACAGCATAAGCAACCTTAACCTCAAGTTTCATATCCTTGTAGCGCTCACTCTCAAATAAGAGTTTTGGGAGTTTATAGTAACGCTCTGACGTTTGATAATGATTTGCGGTGATACGTTTCATGATTGTCCCTCCAACACTAATAAACCGATATTTCCTAACTCATCAAATTGAATTAGCCCTGACTCTTCCATTTCAGCAACTATCCATGTCGCTTTCTCAATTTCGATTCCCATGATAGCCATGAGATGACACATCACAATTTGTCGTGATGACTGTTCATTCTTTTGCATGATTTTCCTCCTGAAAATAAAAAAGCGAGAACACTTATTAGAATGTTCTCGTTTAGTTAACCTATTACTGACGTATCTATTTTTTGTCTACGCAGTCGACATCCAAACAGACGTTCACATCAATGTACTTTTTTTGCACCTTTTTTATGTCAAAATCACTCTTTTCAATAAAGACAAAATGCTTGAAAAAGTGCTTAAAATAAAGGATTTTTACCCTTTGCTTCGTTGTAGCAACACTACGCACTCCACGTGGTGTGTATGTGGGAAAAGGTCTACTGGTTGTACTTTTTTGAGATCGTAGCCTAGTTCTTGGTAGAGCTTGATGTCACGCGCCATGGTAGCTGGGTTACATGATACATAGGTGATTTTCTTTGGCGCCATGGCTGCACTTGCTTTGATAAAGCTTTCTGTTAAGCCTTTACGAGGTGGATCAACTAGAATGACACTTGGCTTAATTCCTTCTTTGCTCCATTTTTCCATAGTTGCTTCTGCACTACCTATAACAAATTCAGCATTGTGGATACCATTTCGCTCAGCGTTTTTTCGAGCATCTTTGACTGCAGCTTCTATCACCTCGACACCATAAACTTTTTTAACCTTTTTAGCAAATGACAAGCCGATAGTACCGATTCCTGAATAAGCATCAATGACTACATCTTCAGCATTTAAATCTGAAAAATCAATAGCTACCTGGTAAAGTTTTTCAGCCATGACAGTGTTGACTTGGTAGAAGGACTGAGCAGAAACCATGTAGTCATTACCTAACATCCTGTCGGTGATGTGGTCTTGTCCGTAGAGTACTTTGAAGTCTTTACCAAAAATAGCATTACCATTTTGATCATTAACATTTTGCATAATGGAAACGACCTGTGGGAAAGCTTCGGTTATGAGCTGAACCATTTGCTCTACGCGAAAAACTTTTGGTCGGCTAGTGATAAAGACTAACATCATTTGGCCAGAATAATGGCCACGCCGGACAACTAAGTTTTTAATCAGGCCTGACTGATCTGCTTCATTATAAGGACTAACTTGGAAACGACGTAAGAGGTCACGAACGAAGAGAATCAGCTTATCTATTTCTTTATCTTGGATATAGAAGTCAGAGATAGGCAATAAATCATGAGAATTCTTTCTGAAAAAACCTGTTTCTAACTGTCCATTCACCCGTCTCACTGGGATTTGTGCTTTATTGCGATAGGCATAGGGCTGGTCCATACCAATGGTTGGTAATAATTCAACCTCTTTGATAGCAGCTGTTTTATAAAGATTATCTTTAACTTGCTTGGCTTTGAAAAGTAGTTGCTGTTCATAAGCTAGGTGTCCAAAGTCTGCGATACCAGTCCTCAAGTAAGCAGTGTCAAGGTCTTCATTTCGATACGAGGATTTTTCCAGATATTCTTCAACTTTACCAAAACCAATCTTTTTATTGAGCTTTAATACGCGCATGGTAATGCGTTCAGTTGGTAAAGCATTCTCCACAAAGAAGACAAAACCATCCACTTTGGCTATACCTGACCCTTGATGGCTTAAATCTTCAATTACTACTTCGACTAAATCATTTTTCTTTAACATTATTTTTCCTTTACTTTGAGGGGTTGGCACTAAAAAAGAGCAACCTTAGTTACTCTTCATTATAACATACTTTAACGTAATCCCATTTTTGATAATTTTTTCTGATATTTGGCAAAATCAATGTATAAAGCTTGACCACCATACATATCAAACTCATCCACCCAATCTCCTTGAGCTGGAATAGTGACATGTTCAACCTTTGCTCCGGAAGTGAGCGAAGTTAGTCCCTTTTGAAGGATAAAACCAGAAGGAACATTAGTTGAAGTCAAAGCATAAAGTTTTCCAATCGCTGCAGATCCTGTAAAGAGTTTAACTGGATCCTTGACTTGTGACATGACAGCTGTCATAACTTGCTGTTGTCTTACTGTTCGTCCATAATCGCCATCATCATCTTTTCGGAACCGAGCATAGTTAAGTAGCGTCCGACCGTCCATACGCTGTTCGCCAACTTTAATGGTCTGATCTGGTACAACTCCATTTTTCATCCTTAAATCATCTGGAACTTTAACGGAATTTACGGCTTCTCCAGAAATAGTTGCAAATTTTGCATTTATTTTAACACCATCAGGGAACAAGGTATCAATAGCCTCTGCAAAAGTTTCAAAGTCAACCATCATATAATATTTCACATCTATATCAAAATTGTGCTTTAAGGTCTTACGAACCATTTCAGCACCCTTATGGCCATCTTGCTCGCCAAAATTAAAAGAAGAATTCAACTTGAGGTCATATGAATCACTATTGTTATAACTATAACCTGGGATATTGACTAAGGTGTCACGCATAAAGCTAACCATCTTAACTTTTTTATCTTTATTACCAACATTAAGCACCATAATAGTATCTGTTCTGGCATCATCTGATTTTTGTGTAACCCGTTGATCTGAGCCTAGTATTAGGATATTGGTTCCGTTTTTAGTATCAACACCATTGAAGGTTTCTGTAACAGCAGGCTTATATTTGGCTTTATTAGTGGAAATATCAAAATAACCTTTTGCAAACATAAAAATGACACCCGCTATTAGCACCATCAAAATAAAGCCTAAAAACTTAAGATTTCGTTTTAACTTTCCTTTTTTCTTGGGCTTTTTATTTTTTTTGTTTCTACTAGTATCTAGATTTTCATAGGTTTGGTGTATAGAAGTTTCTGCTTCAAACATTTCGGGAGCTACTGCTTCTTCTCGCTTAAACCTTTGGTGACGTTTAGAACTACGAGACATGGAAGGCTTATCCGGATAAATAGGTAACCCACTTGGAAAGGTTTCCTCTGGTTGGTAAGCCTGATTATTATCAGTAGCATCCACACTTTGTGTCCCTTGATAATGGTCGGAAGCAGAAAAATCCCGAAAACGCTGGTTCTCAAAGGTTCTCTGCGTTTCAGGTTTGTAGGGATAAGAGGTGAATCTATCGGATATTGTAGCTTCCATTTTGGCTTTTAAATACCGGTACTCTCTCATCTCATTTTCACTTAGATAATTCAAATTCCTCAGTAAGTAAAAATACCTTAGTTCTTCGTGGTGACTTAAACCATTTTTTTCATCTCTTGCCATATTTATCTCATTTGCTTCAACTATATTTCTCTCTCAACTACTTCAGTAGTTTCTATTATAACTTAACTTATCCAACTTGTCTGTGAAAAATTCTTTTTTTAAGACTTAATTATGGCATTATTAATGCTTGTCATATCAGTTTCAAATATCATCATTTACTTACTAGATGCTATTAATAATACGCACAATTTCTTCAGGAGTTCTATTATCAACATTAATAATTAAATCAGAGAGGCCTTCATAAAGTGTCATCCGTCGCTCAAAAATACCATGAAAATCCTCTTTCGAATTATTTAAAAAGAGAGGTCGTTGAAAGACTTTATCCTTTTTAATCCGATCATACAGAACGTCAAAAGAAGCTGAAAGTAAAATATTATTTTTTCGATTTTGACGTAACAGTTCACGGTTTGATTGACTAATCACTACACCGCCTCCTGTTGAAATGATGTAGTCACCTTTCATACTCATCAATTCTGCTAGCAAAGCTGATTCAATTGCTCGAAATGCTGCTTCGCCTTGATGGTTAAAAAAATCCGAAATAGACATTCCAATCCGTTCTTCGATAATCATATCCATGTCTAAAAAACGCTTATCTAATAAGGAGCCAATTGTTGTTTTTCCTGCTCCCATGAATCCAAGTAATACCTTAGTCATCTTGTAATCTTTCTAAATCTGCGAAAAAATTAGGGTAACTAGTCGCAATAGCGTCTGCTCCTTTTAAAGTCATAGTCCCTTTTTTTACGAGCAGAGCAGCAATTGTAGCCATCATTCCAATACGATGATCCATTTGCGCATCTGCTTGACAAGCTACTAGCTCTTGACCACCTGTAATAATCATTCCATCAGCTTTTTCTTCAACTTGTGCACCCATTTTTTGGAGAATGTCAACAACAACTGTTATCCTGTTAGTCTCTTTTAGTCTTAGTTCGGCAGCGTCTTTAATAATCGTGTGTCCCTTTGCCTGTGTTGCTAAAAGAGCTATAATTGGAAGTTCATCTATTAATCGAGGAATTAAAGCTCCTGAAATTTCGGTACCTCTCAATTCAGAATAAGTAACTCTTAGATGAGCTGATTGATTCTTACTATCGTAATTTTCAATAGCGACTTGTCCTCCCATATTTTTGATAACATCTAAAATACCGGTTCTCGTTTCATTAATACCAACATTTTCCAGCCTAATATCTGATCCTGGTACAATTAATCCCGCTACTAGCCAAAAGGCTGCACTGGAAATGTCTCCTGCTACTTTAATTTTTTGTCCTCTTAAGGATTGGGGCCCCTTAATAGTTATTTCTTTCTCTGATTGTTGAATCTGGCCACCAAAAATCCTGATCATTTCTTCTGTATGATTACGTGTAATAGCCTTTTCAACTAGTTTGGTTTGTCCCCGAGTTTGTAAGGCTGCTAACAGAATAGCCGATTTTACTTGTGCTGAAGCCACGGGTAAATGATAAGTAATAGCTTTAAGATGTGTTTTTCCTTTTACGGTAATAGGAGGTTGCTTAGCATAGCCTTGGCCTGAAATCTCAGCTCCCATTAATTCTAGCGGAACAGCAACGCGATCCATTGGTCGCTTGCTCAGACTAGCATCACCTTTTAGGGTTACAGTCCAATCTTGAGCAGCTATAACCCCACACAAAAGTCGCATGGATGTCCCTGAATTTCCCATTTCAAGGGTATTTTGAGGAGTTTTAAGCCCTGAAAAACCTTGTCCATGAACAATAACTTTTTGACCTCTCTCTTCTATTAAAACTCCCATTTGTCGAAAAGCTGAGATAGTTGCATTAACATCATGACTCTTTAAAAGTCCTTCAATCTCTGTAATTCCTTCTGCAATTGCTCCAAAAATGATTGCTCGATGACTAATGGATTTGTCACCAGGCATTGTTAAGCACCCTCGTAAAGGTCTAGAATCTGTTTTGAGTTTCATGCTTTCTCCTTGTCCAATCCTTAACATTCTATCATATCTATTTTGGAAGTTCTAGCATAAAAAGGTTAGAAAGAATAAGCTATCTTTCTAACCTTTAGTTTTATCTTTGTTTTCTTTATCTACTTTTTTCTTCCCGAAAACACGCTCCATAATAGAAGCCACATTGCCCCTTCTACCAACCAACTTACCTTGGTCTAATTCTTGATAGGTAGCATTACAGATAGCACCGAAAATCAAAATCCGAGCTAAAAAGATGAACCATAGCATGATAATGAAAATCATGATAGACCCAAACATTTTGATATCTACCATTCGTTCAACACTATGCACAACATAGTTGGCAAGCATGTTACTCATAAATGTCATAACAAAGGCTGTCAAGAAAGTACCGGGTAATATGTAACGGATTTTACGTATTTTAACGTTTGGAAGGAGAAAATACAAAACCATAATACCAATAAAAATTATAACAATGGTAATGGGTTGAATCAGTAGTAAAAATAGAGAAGTAATATTATCACTTAAATGATAGTGTTTGTCTATGACTTGAATAGCTGCCTTTGAAAAGGTTGAAAAAATCAAGACAAATGTTAATAGAAAGAGAATAAAAACACTGATTAAAAGACCAATGATATGACTCACCAAAAAATCACGATGCTGGGAGGCCCCATAAGCTTTATTAATAGCCTTTTGCAAGGATGTCAAACTTCGTGACATTGTCCATAAACCAGCTACGGTGGCCATTCCCAAAATACTACCAGCAGGCTTTGAAAATATATTAGTGACAATAGATGCAGCTGGTTTATAAATATCAACTGGCAAACTTTGCTTCATCAAATTTAGTAAATCAGAAATATCAATATTTAAATAGGGAAAAATATTAGCTGCAATAATAATGAGAGGAAAAACCGTTAAAATAAGGTAATAGGCTACAGCAATTGAAGACAAATCCATCTCTGCACTGGCAAAATGTTTCATAAAAGCTTGAACAGGTTCATACTGCCATTTTTCCATTAATCTGGTAAAAAGGTTTTTATTCTTTTCCATTTTAGTAGGTTCTTTCTTCTCCTTGGCTAGTTAGGATAACCGGGCCATCTTTGGTAATAACAAATTGATGTTCATATTGACAAGATAGACCTCCGTCTAAGGTTTTATGAGCCCAACCAGTTTTCATATCTGTATCAATTTCCCAGGTACCTGTATTAATCATTGGTTCTATAGTTAGTACCATACCTTCTTTTAAGCGTAAACCACGCCCAGCCGTACCAAAATTTGGTACCATTGGTTCTTCATGCATCGTTGGTCCTACACCATGTCCTACTAAATCACGGACAACACCATAACCATGACTTTCAGCATAAGCTTGGATAGCAGCTCCTATATCACCAATACGATTACCAACTTGAGCCTTTTCAATGCCAATATACATAGCTTCTTTTGTGACATCCATTAATTGTTGGACTTCTTCGGATGGTTTACCCACAGCATACGCCCAACACGAGTCTGCTAAACCGCCATTATAAGGCTGAGTCACTGTTTTCATTTGAGCAACATTATTAAAGTCTAGTGATGCCACATCAATAACTGTTTTGTCCAGAGGCATACTAAGCACCATATCAACTTTGAGCAAATCACCATCTTTTAAAATATAGTGTCTTGGAAAAGCGTGAGCTACTTCATCATTTAGAGAACAACAGGTTGCGTAGGGATAATCCATCATATGACCATCAACGCCAATCTGTAAAGGCAGAACATTTTCTTCTTTACAGCGTTTGCGGACATATTCTTCAACTTCCCACATATCAACACCAGGTTTAATGATTTGCCGTAGGCCAATATGTATACTTGCTAAGAAATCGCCCGCAATGTCCATTGCCTCGATTTCTCGTGCAGATTTTAATGTTATCATTTATTAAATCTCCTTGTTTATTTTCGTTCTTAGTTAATTTTACTGGTAATAACCGCTTTAGCAACTATCTGACTATTGACATAGATCTCAAAATCTAGAACACCACTTCTTCGGTTTTCAGTAATAATTTTAGGATAAATTTTTAATTGATCCTCAATTTGAGCGGCATGTAAAAAGTATATCATCATTTGTTCAATAATGATATTTTTTTGATATTTTCTTGTAAAGACTTTCAGTGTAATTTCTTTCAAAACTTCTGAAATAATACCTTGGGCGAGGTTGCCAGTACTATCAATCATATTAGGTTCAACAACAAGTTGGAAATAGTGATTGTATTCTTCCAGCTCAGATACTATTTGTTCACTATAGGTATGATGACTAATAGAGGGGCTATTTTTTAGATTATCCATTGCCAACCGCCGAGTAATAACACCAATAACGCGGGCATCATCATCAACCACAGGTAACATATTTAGATCTTCAAAAATCATTTTCTGACCAACATTGGCTAAGCTCGTGTTCGGAGAAACAAAAATCGGATCTTGCGACATCACCTCTTTAAGTGTCAGTTGTCCTGATTTGCCAACAATATCACGCATACTCACGACACCGACAATTTGATAATCCTGATTAATAACAGGGAAACGGACATTATTTGTTTCCTTAGCTAAACGACTAAATTGTTCAATCTTATCTGTTTCATAAAGCCTACCATAGTCGCTTAATGGGATCAGGCTGTTCTCAACTGTTTTCAAATCAGTCTTGATTCTAAAATTCAAGAGAGCGTGATTTATCAAAGTTGCAACCGCAAACGTATCATAATGTGTTACCATAACAGGAATTCCTAGTTGATTAGCTGTCGAAAGAACGCGGTTTGAAATTGGAAAACCACCCGTAACTAAAATAGCATTATGATTTTTTAAAGCTAATAATTGAATTTCCTCACGATCCCCGACAATAAGTAGACCACCTTTAACCAAGTAACGTCCAATATTTTTTTCAGTCATGGCACCAATTGAAAACTTACTAAATTCATGTCCCAAGCCAGAATGCCCTGCTAAAACTTCTGAGTTACTAATACGAGCGATCTCCGTATAAGTTAATTTATCAATACGTATCCGATTTTTACGTTCAACCCTAACCGTCCCACTTCGTGGCTTTGTTTCAACAATACCACGATTTTCCGCTTCTTTTATAGCACGGTAAGCAGTTCCATCACTAACTTTTAAATGATTGGAAATACTACGAACACTGACCCGTTTACCAATAGCTAGTTTCTCTAAATAGTCTAAAATTTCCTGATGTTTACTCATGATAGTCACCTTTTGATATTTGGTATTCCAGATAGTCCCTTACTTTATGGGTATAGCGATCACTGCCTTTGAAAGCACGTTTTAATGAAAATGATGTCGCCTGTGCAACTTTTTGACTAGCAATATTTTCTTTATGGGTTACAATTTTCAGACACTTAAAGCTCAAATCTTCAAAGGAATAGGCAAGTAAATGCCTAACCACTTCTGTCATATAGCCTCGACCGCGATACTTGTGACTTAAAAAATAACCAAGCTCGGCCGATGCACTGCTAACTACAATATTTTCAAACTTAATAAAACCAATCATATCTTGCTGATTTTTTTCAGCAATAGCCCAGCAACCTAGCGGTTTTCTCAAAAAAGCATGTGTTAATAGGTAATCACTTTCTGACCTGGTTGCCACTGCTGGAAAAATAAAAGATAACTGACTAGGATCTGATGCGAATTCAAAAAAAGCGTCACTATCAAAGTAGGTTATGGGGCGTAAATATAAGCGTTCAGTTTCAATCAGAGATAGTTGTGCTAAATGTGTCCAAAAGTCCATAAAATCCCCTTCTCCTTGCCTAATTCGAGATAATTATAACAAATTTTTCACCTATTTACTATAACAGTTTGCAAATATTAAACAACTGTATTAATAATTAAAAAGAACCCTTCTTACAAAGAGTTCTTATACGATACAAGAATTACTTTTGTCGCCAAATATGCGTATCAATAAGGCCACAATAAGCATCCACAGGTGAGACACCTTTAAATTCTGATTTCCCAGACAGTTTTTCAAATAAAGCAGCCATTGTATTTGGCATACCATCATAAGCATTAATATAAGTTCCCACTTGAGGCATATCAGCTAATGCAAATGGGTGCTGTACAGAAACAACAATGGTCGGAATTTCATGAACGTAAAACGGCTGATCTGGTGTGCCTTTGGCAGCTGGCCAAATGATACGTTGGGTTGTTCCTCCAGAATTGACGTCTACAAGATTAATAATTAAGTCATAATTATCTGTTATAGCTGAAATTGGACGTTTTGAAGCATAAACATTTTGGATAGCTGCTGCTTGTTCTGATTCGGGTAATTTCTTAATCCGTTCTTCTGTATTTTCCCAAATAGAAACTTCGTGTCCAGCATTCTTTAGCAGCTCTTTCAAGGTATCGGAAGCACGTTTTTTACCAGAATTAATAAGAGCTCCAAAACCGCCTTTATAGCCATCTACTTCTACTATTAAAATACGTTTATAACGTTCTGGGGTAACTGGAAAAATATCCTTTTGCTTATCTTTAACAAGCGTAATTGCTGCATCAGCAATCTGATCAGAAATACCTTTTGCTTCTTCTGTATTGATTAAAGCCATTGCTTCTTCCTTAGAAAGCATGATTTGCTCACGACAATTGTCGTACTTGTGTAGACCCAAGCGCGCTTTTAATCCTAATGTCCGACGCAACGCATCGTGAAGACGCTCATCAGAAAGGATACCTTTTTCATATCCTTCTTTCATCCATGCTAAATCTTCATCAGGATCATTAAAGAATAAAAAGAGATCACAGCCTGCTTCAATCGCAGTAGGTAAAAGCTCACGACGTGGCATTGACGATGTCATACCTACCATATGCGATGCATCTGTTACGATAGCACCGTTATAACCAAGTTCACCTCGTAATAATTCATCCAATAACACTTTATTTAAGGAAGCTGGAAGCATGTCATCAAAGTCCCGCTCTGGATACATTTCTTTTTCAACATTAGGTAAATGAATGTGACCAGCCATAATTCCTGGTAAGCCTGCATCAGCCATTTCTCCATAAATCCGGCCAAAGCTTTCCATCCATTCTGCTTTAGTCATGGGATTTGAAGCATAAGATAAATGATGATCACGCTCATCAATTCCATCTCCTGGAAAATGTTTTGCAAATGGTATAATGCCATGTTCCATAATGCCGCGCATATATTCTTTTGATAAAGTAATCACTTGGTCAACATCACTGCCCCAAGTGCGATTAGCAATAATGGGGTTACGCCAGTTACGACTCAAATCCATAATTGGTGCAAATGAAGCATTACAGCCTACTGCTGAAGCTTCTAATCCTGCAATCCGTCCTAATTCATAAGCATATTTAGGATCGTTTGCGGCAGCAATTTTTACCTCATCGCCAATTTTAGTACCATCAGTTACCGCACCATTACCACCTGATTCTGTATTAGCAGCAATAAGCATTGGGATTTTTGATTTGGTTTGTAAAATGTAATTTTGTTCCCAAATATCTGCTGCAGGACCTGGTGCATAACGGACAGCAGCAAATTTGTAGTCTGTCATAACCTGCGTTAAATACTCTTCTGTGCGACTACTTCCCATATTAACAAATAACTGTCCAATCTTTTCATCAAGCGTCATCGAAGCGATGGTCTTTTCGACCCAATCAATAGCTTCCTGATCAAGATTGTATGGTTTTTTACTTAAATCTACTAAATGTGTCATATTGCTATCCTTTCTGATTGTTGAGTTATTGTAGATTTTTCCAGAACTTCTCTTTTAACTGTGCTAATTCAAGGTTATCTAAACCTGGGCTAATAAAGGTATCCGCAATTTTTTCTTTCAGCGCTATCCAAGAAGATTTTTCTTGACCGACTAAAATCGGATAAAATGAGACATCGTTTATTTCTGCGGCAGCCAAATCACCTGGAGAATCGCCAATCATTAGAATCTTTGATTTGTCATAGCCCTTAGTTATAAGTTGAGCAATAACATCTTCTTTCTTCCCACGATCTTGACAATAAAGCTCAGTAACATAGGACATAAGCCCTTGATCCTTCCATTCTTCTTCTACAGCTTCTTTGTTAGCTGAGCTAACAACAAAGACTTCCCCAACCTGGTGCAATTTTTCGAGAGCGTCTTTAGCGCCTTGGAAGGCTAAAGCTTGACCTTCATAACTTTTAATCTGGGCATTGACTTCATTTGACCATTGTAAGGCTTTTATTAAATCTTGACTACCTTCTTTAGCAATCTCGATTTCTAAAGATTGATTTGACAATGACTTTGTTGTCTCAACCCAATTTTTTAAAGCCGCAATATCAGAAACCCCAGCAAATTCCAATCCCATCACCAAACCAACGAATCGATTTACCCCTCTCGTTTTAGAAAAGAGATTAATGCGATCCCATTCCTGCAAAAAAACTTCTTTGTCAGTAACTTCAAAAATGTCTGCAGCTAAAGGGCCAAAAAACAACTGGTGTTTATAGGTCATGGTATCCATAGCACAACCATCTGAATCTACGCAAAAGATATACTTTTGCTTTTTACTTGTCATATGAACCTCCCAATATTTACGTGTAAACTAATTACCACACGATAGTATGTCTTGATATTTTGAATATCACAAACAAGGTAAAAAGGTCTCTACGCATATGACCTTTTTACCTAAATCTCA
Organism: Streptococcus porcinus; assembly: GCF_900475415.1. Classification (NCBI taxonomy): domain Bacteria; kingdom Bacillati; phylum Bacillota; class Bacilli; order Lactobacillales; family Streptococcaceae; genus Streptococcus; species Streptococcus porcinus. The sequence goes on along the minus strand of NZ_LS483388.1, from coordinate 622,436 downwards.
CTAGTAAATCAAGAACAGTTTAATTATCCTTATAAGGGCTCTTAAACACCAGAGTAAGCAGCAAAGCCACCATCAATTGGCAACACAACTCCATTAACGAAACTTGCTGATTTCTCATCAGCTAGGAAGAAAAGGCCACCAATAAGTTCTTCAGCCTCTCCAAATCGTCCCATTGGTGTATTATTAAGGATTTTCTCAGCACGTGCTGTTGGTTGACCATCCTCAGAGAAGAGTAAGCCACGGTTTTGATTAGTAACTAGGAAACCCGGAGCGATAGCATTGCAACGGATACCAACCTTAGAGAAGTGAACAGCTAACCATTGCGTAAAATTGCTAATAGCTGCTTTAGCTCCTGAATAAGCTGGAATTTTTGTTAGAGGTGTGAAAGCATTCATTGATGAAATATTAATAATATTAGCACCAGGGCGACCAACCATATCCTGAGCAAAAACTTGCGTTGGAAGAAGAGTTCCTAGGTAGTTTAAGTTGAAAACAAAACTGATTCCCGCTTCATCTAAATCAAAGAATGATTTTGTTTCAGATGGTAAATCCAATTCATGAAATTCATTATCAGTTGTTGCTTTAGGACTGTTTCCACCTGCACCATTGACAAGAATATCTGTCGGACCTAAATCATTAAGGATTGCTTGACGAACTTCCTCTAAGTTTTCTTTTGAAAGTACATTCGTCTTATAAGCTTTTGCAGTACCACCTTCTGCTTCAATCTCATCAACAAATTTTTGTGCTGCATCTTGATTTAAATCTAAAAGGGCAACTTTAGCACCAGCTTTGGCAAACTCTTTAGCCATGAAACCACAAAGGACACCACCTGCACCTGTAACAACTACAACTTTATTATTAAAATCAATTACTCTAGACATATTCTTTCCTCTCTTATCTGGCTCCTGTCAATTAGACACTCTTAGTTATGACCGACTGTTTTGTCTTTTATTCCAAAATCAGGCATTTTCCCTTCAGCTCTCATATTTGCCTCATACAAACCGTTAAAATAGGTAGCTCCTAGAGCACGATCAAAGAGTCCGTAGCCAGGCGTTTTGGTTTGGTCTCCCCAAATACGGCGTCCATGGTCTGGACGAAGAGCTCCCTGCCAATCATAATTGACCAACAGTTTAATAATAGCATTCATATCAATATCACCAGCTTGAGATAAATGAGCTGTTTCTTGGAAGCCCCAATCACCAGCAGTCACATTACGCGTATGCATAAAGTTGATACGATTACGTTTTAAAGCATACTCAGTCATCGCAATGACAGCATTTTTAGGATCTGATGCATAAGAACCTACACACATGGTAATACCGTTATTTTCTGAATCATAAATATCAAGGAAACGTTCAATTGCCTCTTGACCAGTAATAATACGAGGAAGTCCAAAGATACCGTATGGAGGGTCATCAGGATGAATGGCCATTTTAACACCCGCAGCTTCAGCCGTTGGCATAATAGCTTTGATAAAATATTCCAAGTTCGCCCACAAATCTTCTTCCGAAATATTATGACGATAATTTTCGATAATAGCCTTCATTTCTTCTTTTGAATAAGAAGAATCCCAACCTGGCAAATTTAAATCATCAGCCACTGGATCCACACCTTCTAAGTCAGATTTAAGAAAGGCTAATGAGGTAGATCCATCTGGAAGAGGATGATTAAGGTCTGAACGTGTCCAATCAAAGACTGGCATAAAATTATAGCAAACAACCGGAATTCCAGCTTTACCAACATTTTCAATTGAGATCTTATAATTCTCAATCAATTCATCACGGTTAGCTTTACCCTGTTTAATATCTTCATGAACAGGAATAGACTCAATAACTGTGATTTCAAGGCCTGCATCTTCTACCATTTTTTTGAGCTCAAGAATATTTTCCAAGGGCCAAGCCTGACCAACTGGTACATCATAAACAGCCGTTACAATTCCTTGCATTCCTGGAATAGCTTTAATTTCTTGAAGCGATACAGGATCATTTTTCCCATACCATCTAAATGACATTTTCATCGTTTTTCCCCTATTTTCTTAGTTCTTAAAGTAAGCTTTTGCATTGTTATAAGCAATATCCTGAACCATCTGACCAAGCGCTTCATAATCCTCTGGAACTTCGCCTTGGCTGATCCATTGACCAATGTAACTTGCAAGTATTCGTCTGAAATAATCATGACGTTGATATGACAAGAAGCTACGCGAATCTGTTAACATACCAACAAAATTAGCTAACATCCCTTGTTCTGCCAAAGCATCCATTTGACTAATCATACCAAGCTTCGTATCAGCAAACCACCAGCCGGCTCCAAATTGAAGGTAGGATTTGATCCCAGCTTCATTAGCCTGGAAATTAGCAAGTGTATTAGCTACCGTAATGTTATAACTTGGATTTAAGTTATACCAAATCATTTTTGGCAAACTATCAGTCACAGTCAAATGATCTAAAAGGCGATTCATATTAGCTGCCAAAGCGGTTTGATCCCCCATAGAATCTATTCCAATATCAGCACCAAGTTTTTGATAAAGGACAGAATGATTATTACGAAGGGCTCCAAAGTGAACTTGAGTCACAAAGCCATATGTTTTATAAAGTCGACATAGCTCTGAAAAAACAGCTGTTTGCCATTGACGGATGTCATGTTGACTTACTTGCTGATTTTGAATACCTTTTTGGAGCAAACAATCAAGTTCAGATTGCTCAGCACTTTCAAAGACAATTTCCGTAAAACTGATATCACTTGCTTTACAACCATGGTCTGCAAAATATGCAACCCGGTCTTCCAAAGCACTAACGAATGTTTTAAAATCTGTAATTGTTTTGCCTGTCAATTGACTCAAGTCTTTGACAAAACTCGAAAATTGCCCATGCTCAATAAATGCTTGATCTGGCCTAAAGGTTGGAGCAACAATGGTTGAAAACGTCTTATCAGCAGCTAATTTTTGATGCCATTTCAAATCATCTAGAGGACTATCCGTTGTTCCAATAAAAGTTACCTTACTATCAGCAATTAATTTTCTTGGGCTGATCTGATGTCTTACTAAATACTCATTTAGTTGATGGTACATCTGTTCAGCATTTGCTTCAGTCAATGGTTCATTTATACCAAAGATGTTTTTCAACTCCATTGCTGACCAATGATAAACCGGATTCCCATAAGCTCTTTCGATTGTTCTTGCAAATGCTTTAAATTTATCTAATTTGCTGGCAGAGCCTGTAATGTCATCTTCTGAAACACCATTCGCTCGCATCAGTCGCCACTTGTAATGGTCGCCGCCCAGCCATAAATCAACAATATTATCATAAACTTTATCCTCGAAAATTTCTTTTGGATCTAAGTGACAATGATAATCAAAGATTGGTTGATCCTTAATCTGAATATAAAGCTTTTCGGCTGCTTCATTTTTTAACATAAACTTATCATCGTTAAAAACCATACATTTCTCCTTATTAGTTAAGAGCTGAAACAAAGGCTTTAGCAATTTCTGTAACGCTTTGATAGCCTTGACTTGCTACATCCTTTGATAATGCCGATCCGACTCCAACCGCAACAGCTCCAGCTTTTTTCCATTCAGCAACATTTTCTATAGCGACTCCACCTGACGGCATGAGATCTACTTCTGGTATTGGGCCATGGATATCTTTAATAAAGCCAGGTCCTAAAACACCGCCAGGAAATAATTTTATAATAGGACATTGAGCTCTCATAGCTGTTACTACCTCTGTTGCAGTAGCACAGCCTGGAAAGTAATAGACATTGTTATCAACCGCTAAGCTTGCAATCGCTGCATCAAAGTGAGGGCTGACAAGGAAACTTGCTCCAGCATCAATAGCTTCCTTAGCCAAGTCAGTTGTCATTACCGTTCCAGCTCCAATGACAACATCTTTAAAATCTTCAAATTCCTCAGATAAATCTTTAATCACTTGAGCTGCATTAGGCGTTGAGAAAGTTATTTCAATATTACGAATACCACCTTTAATAGCGTATCGAGAAATATTGATTGCATCAGCTTCATCCTTACCACGAACAACAGCAAAGAAGAAATTATTTTTTAAGATGTCTAACATTTTTGCCTCCTATTTTGTAATCGTTACCATAATTATATTATAGAAGTCATCAGATGAATTGTCAAGAATTTTACTTTAAAAAAAGAAAAAAAGATCAGATGAACTAATCTTCTTTTCATTATTTATCACTTTTTAGAGGACGGTAAGCCTTGGATATCAATCTTCTTATCAAACCAATCATTCAACACCGACTGTCTAACTGTAAGAACATGAGACATCATGCTATCGTACGCAGCGATAGGATGCCTTGATTGAATGGCCTTTAAAATATTTCGATGAGCTTCAATACTTGTTTTTTTCATCTGACGATTTGTATAGTCTTCATTGATGATTTGAATAGATTGATTAATAACTGGAATTAAACTAGAGACTGCAATATTGCCACTCATCTCTGCTATCATACTATGAAACTTAACATCTAATTCAAGATGGATTGGATCATTTGCCTCCAAAGCTTCTTCAATTGCATAAACAATTTCTTCTAAACGTTTAATATCCTCATCATTAGCAAATTGTGCAGCTCTTTCTGCAATCCGTGGCTCCAGCAGATAGCGTAATTCAAATAAATCAGTTGTTAGTTTCACACGATCTTTAACAAATGCAAAACCAAAAGGGTCCTCTGCAACGCCTTTCTTGGAACTAATATAAGTACCCGATCCCTGTCTAACCTCCAAAATATTTCGAGCAGCAAGACTTCTAACGGCTTCACGTACCGTACTTCTTCCAACATCAAGATCTTGGGCTAATTCATACTCATTTGGAAGTTTGGCACCTATAGGATATTCCCGCTCTAGTATCAAATGCATTAAGCGATCCGCCGCTTGTTCTACTAAAGGCCTAGCCATTTCATCACCTCTTCTCATTTACCTATTTCTATTGTACACTATTTCTTTTTGTAATGGTAATTAGGAATAGCTTTCCAGCGTTCTTTAAAATCTCTGACGACTTGTTTAGGCTGACGATTTCTTGAAAACAGCCCTTTATGATTCCCTTGAACACGTAAGATCATCAAATTAGTTTCAAAATCAGCAAAATTCCACACTTGCTCACCAACTAAGTTTGGTATGCTATCAAAGACACTATGAGACATCTCATAAAAAGCAGATTGAAACTCTTCCGTATAAGGAATAGCCCAAGAGGAATGTAATCCTGGCAGTGTATCTGCTCCGTACTCTGTCATGATAATTGGTTTTTCAGGGAATTTTTCTTGCCAAGCTAGCAATTCCTTACGTAGCCCTGCTTCCCCTTTTTTCAAATCTCCATGGTCAACATACCATGCGTAATAGCGATTTAAGCAGACAACATCTACCAGATCCATGACCTGGTCTTTATCCGGAGTAGCCATCATAATGTTAACTAACGTTACCGGTCTTTTTTCTGGGTCTAATTCTCTATATAACTGAACTAAAGGTTTGAAGTAATCGCGAGCACCTTCTTCATGGCTGGCAGGTTCATTTGCCACAACCCACATCACTACCGAAGGATGATTTTTGTCACGCTTAACCAGCTCTCGAATAGCTTGTTCATGCGCTCCTTTAGTCTTCATAACATTCCAAGTTCCATTATCTTTATCATCCAAATCAAGCGAAGCCATAAAGTTATGAAATAAGCCCACGGCAGGCACTTCATTAATAACTAAAATCCCCATTCTATCCGCCAATCTCATCATTTCCTCAGAGTAAGGATAGTGCGAAGTTCTAAAAGAATTAGCTCCAATTTCTTTTAAGAGATTTAAATCCATTAAATTAGCTGCTTCATTAAGGCCACGCCCATTAATAAAAGTATCTTCATGCTTTCCAAACCCTTTAAAATAGACAGGCTTATTGTTAATTAAAAATTGTGCATCTTTTACTTCAATCTTACGTAAACCAAAAGTTTCTTCAAAAACGTCAGATAGAATACCTTCACAAAACGTTTCGATACGTGCTGTATAAAGATAGGCATCTAGAACTTCCCACAAGTGAATCTGTTCCAAATGAATCTGACCTGTTAAGGATTCCGTAAGAATATTTTTATCTTCATCTAAAATGCTAATTTTATAGGAATCAATGGGCTTACTAGTACTAATAGTAACTTCTATATCTGCAGATTTTAAATCATCTGAAAGAACTGAGTTAATGACAATATCAGAAATATGATTTTTAGGTCTAACAACCAATTTCACCGGTCTATGAATACCTGCATAGTTAAAAAAGTCAAAATTTTCCTTAACTACTTTTTTAATTGAGCCATCTTCAATAACTTCTTCTGAATAGTTACCAACAGGTAGTGTTGTGTAGTCTAAACAATTATTAACACAAACTGAAAGCTTAATCTGACCTTCTTGATAATAATCATCTGGAATAACAACTTCAAATGGAGTAAAGCCACCTCTATGTTCTCCTAAAAAAGCTCCATTAACATAAACTTTAGCATGATGTGTAACTGAACCAAACCGAATCACTAATTCTTCCGCATCTGATACAGATGGCAGATCTACCAATCGCTCATACCAAAAATCACCAATATAGTTTCGTTTTTCTGTATCAACAATTACATCATTAAAGGAACTAGGGACAACCATCAGTTCCTCTGAACTTAATAGTGTCTTTGGATCATGGGTCCCCAAAGTAAAATTCCATACTCCATTTAAATCATAAATACTTCTTGTCTTTGTCAACAGTGGATATAACATTTTTTCTCCTTATCTTTTTATTTCATGTGAGTCTGAATATAATAATTGTTCAATATCATGGTTAGTAACAACATTAATATCACCTTCAATTGTGTGTTTAAATTTAAAACAAGCCATAGCCGTTTCAAGGGCTAATTGTGGTTGTCCTTCGCTTAATAAACCATGGATTAAGCCCGCAGTAAAAGCATCTCCAGTTCCAACACGATCTAACACTTGAATACCTGTTTTCTCAGTTTTATATAATGTTCCATTTTGAAAGAGAAATGCTTTCAATTGGTACTCATTAGTATGAGTGCTTTCTCTCTGGGTAAAAGCTATCGATTCTAACTGGTATTTATTTGCAATTTCTTTCACTATATGAAGTAAGAGCTTTTCATCACAATATGGCCTTGCCAAGCCTAGTTCATCTTTCAAGTCTTTACTTTCACCCTCTAGAACAATTGGTTCAATACCGACACAAACATTAGCGAAGCGTATAAGTGATGATAGCTTTTGACGAGCTTGTTGAAAAGAGTCCCATAAACTAGCTCTAAAATTTAAATCAAATGATACTTTTACCCCTAGCGATTGTGCTTTTTTCATCAAAAATTCAGTAATAGAATATAATTCCTCTGTTAGAGCAGGCGTAATCCCCGACACATGAAACCAATCTACGTCGTTAAAAACTGCTTCAAAATCAAAATCTGTCAAACGACTTTCCCAAAAAGCGGAATATTTACGATCATAAGTTACCCTACTTGATCTGATTGAAAAACCTTTTTGGTAGAAATATAAACCAAGCCGGTCACCTTTTTTTATAATAAATTCCTGCCCAATTTGTTTTGAAAACAAGAACTGTTCTGTCATACGTCCCAAGTCGTTATCAGGAATAACTGAAATTAAAGAAACATCATGACCTAATTGCGCCAGCGTTGCTAATACATTTAACTCCGAACCTCCAAACTGACAATCTAACTGGTTAGCTTGGGTTAAGGTTTGATATTGTGGTGGACTTAATCTCAGCAGAATCTCACCCAAAGAAAGTACTTTTGCCATAAAAACTCCCTAATTATTCTTCAAAAAAAAGGAAACAGCGGTACCATAGGCACAGCTGTTCCAGTAAACTAATCTTTATCAATAGGATATTGAGTCACATCGACATAATCCATATCAGTTAACGGAACGTTCTTAGCAATTGCTTTAACACGTTCATCACTTGAAGCTGATTTCATGATTTGAATTTTTTCTTGAATACGAACCATTTCTTCTTTATCTAGTTTATAGAATTTCATCAATACTAAAGCTACTAATAAAGAGATAAATGGAATACCTACTAATAAGATAATTGTAGCCATTTTCAACTCGGGTGTCAAAGGTGTTTCCATTGTTGGATAAGCCTTAGAGAAACCAATTGTAGCTAAAATCGCACCGACCACCATTGGTGCAAAAGATGATGCGATAGAATCTGTTAGCGAGAAAATTGTTCCTATCATACCAGAAACATAGCGTCCTGATTCAGAAGTTTCATAGTCAGAGATATCAGCACCCATAGTTAAAACAAGTCCTGCTGGTGCTTGACTAATATAACGAGCACACATATAAGTGATAATGAAACAAACTGTATAAAGATTAATATTTGTTAAACTTAAAGATCCTTGCTTACCAAAGTAAAGTACTACACCAAATGCAAGAAGGGAGATTAAAGCTAATTGCAATGATTTAATATAAGAGAACCGTAAACCTTTTTTACGAGCAATGTTTGAAATCACAATATTGAGTAGCACTCCTGGAATAACAAAGAGCAATGAAAAATGTCCTGATAAGGCATAATTACCAAAGAGGATACCGTAGAGCATTACCATGACAACAGAATCACCAAAGAATTGAACAGTGAATTTGACCAAAGCGGCAGCTATAGAGAGAACTTGTAACGGTTTATTACCTTTAATTACTTTCCAGTAATCTTTTAACTGTGTCTTCTGGGTGTTTTCTCCAAGTCCAAAAAATTCTTTCCGGTCTTTTGACCAAATACCAATAACTGCAAGGGTAGCCAATACTGCTGAAATAATAATAGTGCCATAAATAAGAGCATTGAAGAATTGAGGAGTGAAATTACCAAATTTTGGTACTAAGAATGAAGAAACAACAAACTGTCCACCCGTCATCAGCGAGGTTGTCATAACTGCATCTACAATATTAAAAATTGGACGTTGCTTTGGGTCGTTAGTGAGGGCTGTTTGTCCTGCTTTAGTAATGGTTTGTTGCATAGAATAACCAATTTTATGAATAATTAAAACAATGACAAACAATGGGAAGCGAATGTTTTGATCAACATTGCTTAGCGCTAACAGTAAAATCAAAGATAAGGCAGTAATGACATTCCCCAAAATTAAAATAGGACGGTACTTACCAAATTTTGTTTCTGTCTTATCAATGATAATACCGATAGCGGGGTCGATAAATCCATCAAAAATACGAATGTAACCCATAATTTGACTAACAAAAATAGCTGCTAGACCTAAAATACCCGTTGAAAAGTAAGTCACAAACATAAATGTAAACAGATAGATATTTGTGGATGCATTATTAAGAGCAAAAAGAACTAATTCCCAAACCTTCGCTCGATTATAACTTACCACTTCTTCCCTGTATTCAATTGTTTTCTCCATCAGAGAAACCTCCTTTTTCACCACCACTTTTGGAAGCGTTTTTATTTACATTTTTATGATACTATTCATCTGATGTATTGTCAATAGAATTTTAGAATTTTTATATTATTTTACTTATTTTTTTGTTTTATTAGATATACTTCTTATAATATGCATTTATAAATAAAAATTCATCTGATAACTTAAAAGTTGTTTTCAGATTAAAAAGTAGTCAATTCGTTGTTAAGTTCTCAAAAAGAGATCGACTATCTCATACAATTCCTAATCATAAGATTCTAAAGCTACTTATAAGTCTCCCTAAAATCTAAAAAGCTTGTTAATAATGCTAAGTTAGCATCCATTAAACAAGCTTCATTTATCTATTCTTCAATTAATTCAATATCAGCACCAAGTGCTTTTAATTTTTCAATAATTTTAGCATATCCACGAAGGATAAATTCAATATTATGAATTTCTGTACGCCCTTCAGCCATCAAACCTGCTGTTACTAAAGCAGCTCCAGCTCTTAAATCAGTTGCTTTAACTTGAGCTCCAGTCAATTGATTTGGCCCTTGAAACACAATTTGACCACCCAATATTGAAATATTAGCACCCATACGAGCCATTTCAGGAACATGATTGACACGTTTTTCATAGATAGTATCAATAATAGTGCCTCGACCGTTCGCAGACAAGAGTAGAGGTGTCATGGGTTGTTGTAAATCAGTAGCAAAGCCAGGGTAAGGAGATGTTTTAATATTCACTGCCTTAAGATTCTCTTGTTTCTCAACAAAGATAGCATCTTCTTCAACCGTCATCCGAACACCCATTTCTTCCAACTTAGCAATAAAACTTTCTAAATGTTCATATAAAACATTTGTGATTTTAATACCTTCACCAATGGCTGCTGCCATAGCAATATAAGTACCTGCTTCAATTCTATCCGGAATAACTTGATGGCTCGTCCCATGAAGTGCTTCTACACCTTCAATCGTAATAATGTCTGTACCCGCGCCTCGAATGTGTGCTCCCATGTTATTCAACAAAGTTGCAATATCAATAATTTCAGGCTCCCTAGCAGCATTCTCAATCACTGTTTTTCCAACTGCTCGAGTAGCGGCTAACATTGTATTAATTGTTGCCCCCACACTAACGGTATCCATGTAAATATGAGCACCATGGAGGCGTCCACCTCTGGCCTCTAAATGCATATACTCACCTTCAAAGGAAACTTCCGCCCCCATCGCTTCAAAAGCTTTTAAATGCAAATCAATCGGCCTTGGACCTAAATCGCAACCTCCTGGCAACCCAACAGTAGCTTTCCCAAAACGTCCCAAGAGACTACCATAAAAATAATAAGATGCTCTTAAACTATTGATTTTACCATAGGGCATAGCAACGCTTTTGACCTGACTAGGATCAATCGTAAGTGTTTCATCTTGATAAAGACATTGAGCCCCCATAATTTCCATAATATCAACCAAACTATCAACATCACTGATATTAGGAACACCGTCTAAAGTCACCTTATCATCAGCTAAAATAATAGCAGGAATTAAAGCTACCACACTATTTTTTGCACCAGAGACAGCCACTTGTCCCGATAAAGGCTTACCACCATTAATAATAATTTTTCGCATACTTTCAGATCTTTCTTAAACTAGAATTCAACCTTTTTATTTTATCATAATTTAATGTGCAATACAAATGGATGCTCAGACTGACTTTACAACCTTCGGGAAATATCTATTAAAAATTCAAAAAAGATAGATGAACACTCACCTATCTTTTTGTAAAAATTAAAATTGTAACAAAAACTTAACTTAATAGTTCCTTCAAAGCATCAACTTTATCTGTTTTTTCCCAAGGAAGCTCAATATCTGTTCTTCCCATATGTCCATAAGCAGCCGTTTGCTTGTAAATAGGGCGTTTCAAATCAAGCATCTGGATAATTCCGGCAGGACGTAAATCAAATAATTGTCTCACTGCTGCTTCAATCCGACTCTCTGATATAGTTGCCGTATTAAAGGTATCAATTCTAACAGAAACCGGCTGGGCAACCCCAATTGCATACGCCAATTGTACTTCAGCTTTTCTAGCAAGTCCAGCTGCAACAATATTTTTAGCAATATAGCGAGCTGCATAAGAAGCTGAGCGATCCACCTTAGTAGCATCTTTACCAGAAAAGGCACCTCCACCATGACGAGAATAGCCTCCGTAGGTATCAACGATGATTTTACGACCTGTTAGGCCAGAATCTCCTTGAGGTCCTCCGATAACGAACCGTCCTGTAGGATTGATAAAATAGCGTGTCTGGCTATCCAGTAAATTAGCAGGTATGACCGTTTTAATAACGTGATTAATTACATCTTGGCGAATTTGTTCATTGCTAATATCAGGATCATGTTGAGTAGAGATAACAACAGTATCGACTCTGACTGGTTGATCTGACTCATCATACTCAACTGTTACTTGAGATTTAGCATCTGGCCTCAAATAGGAAATAGTACCAGCTTTTCGTAAATCAGCTAACTTTTTAACCAACTTATGTGACAAAGCTATAGGTAGAGGCATTAATTCCGGTGTTTCATCAATCGCAAAGCCAAACATTAGCCCCTGATCACCAGCACCTATAGCATTCAATTCATCAGCAGCACCTTCACGGATTTCGAGAGCTTCATTAACACCTTGCGCAATATCGGCTGATTGCTCAACTAAAGATGGGTGTACACCTACAGAATTTGCAGAAAAACCATATTCTGCCTCAGTGTAACCAATTTCTGCGATAGTATCACGTACCACACGATTAATATCAACATAGGCTGATGTCGAAATTTCCCCAAAAACATGAACAGATCCAGTATATACAACTGTCTCAGCAGCTACATGGGCTTCTGGGTCTTCAGTAAGGATAGCATCTAAAATTGCATCCGAAATTTGATCTGCAATCTTATCTGGATGTCCCTCCGAAACTGACTCAGACGTGAAAAGTTTACGTTCTGACATATAAATGTCCCCCTTTTAATAAATTTAAACACTTGCAAGCTTAATTCTTGCAATTTTATCAGTCTTTTAGACCAATGTGGTTAAAAAGTTACAAAGAACCAGAAAAATTATCTTTTCTGCCTTTTCGGGACTCATTAACTTGTCTATTATATCATTTTTTTGAGATTATCAACTTATTACCTTTGAGAAAAATGTTTGGGAGACTATAGGAATCTATGCAAAAACAAGAGAAATTACTCAGTCGCTTCTTTACTATCCTCTTTACTATCAGTACTCTTTTCTAATAATTTAGAGGTTTCGTGAACAGGTTTATTCCCTTCAATGGAGCCTTCTGTAACAGCTTTAAAATGTTGGGCTACTCCGACTGGAATTTCTTTCTCATTTAAAGTCAACTCTTCTTTGGGTATCTGATTATGGCTGACGTCTAGACTTTTAACTTGTTGATTTGGTTCTGATATCTTTAAGGTGTTAATCTCATTAGAAGCTGCACGTAAGGTTTCCAGTGCTTTATAGTCATTTATTCCCTCTAAGTTTTGTAACTTATTGTCAGAAACATTTATAAATTTTAGAGATTTCTGTTTCCCAGGAATTTTCAGGCTGCTAATCTTATTCCCTTGAAGATCAAGAAAATGAAGTTTTTTAGCCAATTCGATCCCTTCTAAATTGTCGATTTGGTTTTTTTCTGCAGTTAATTCTGAAAGTGACAAATTTTTTCCCAAGAATGTTAAATGTTTCAAGCCACTATTGTTAACTGTCAGAGTCTCCAAATTTGGAAGGTTTAAAGTTGATAAATCAACATTACTATTTTCTGAAAGATTTAAAACTTTTACCTCTTTCTTTCCAGCTAATGGACTCAAGTCACTAATTTTATTATTCTCAATATGAATTTCTTGCAACTTATCCAAACCTTGTAACGGCTTCAAATCTTGAATATCGTTATTACTCAAGACTAAAAACTTTAAATTCGGAAGTTCTGCTAAAGGTTCCAATGATTTGATATTATTATCTGCCGCTGCAATTAGATTCAAATTTTTATAGGGCTTCAAAAAGCTTAAATCACTTACCTGGTTTTGTGAGATATCAATAGCTTCAAGCTGTGGCATATACTGTAAGAAATCATAATTCTTAACCCCTGTTGCTGTCATTAATAAACGTTTCAATTTTTTAAATTGAAGAACTGGCTTCATATCATCAATTGGTGTAAAGCCAATACCTAAGGTTTCTAAATTTGGAAGAAGGGCCAAACCAAAACGTTTTAACGGATTCTGACGACTACCAAGATCTAATTTGTTAACTGTAGCTAACCATTTTTTCATTAGCTCCGGATTGGTTTCATTAGATGGAAATGCAGTTTCTGCTTGATGAGTTCTAACAATGTCAAGAATTACATCATCATCAAAGCCCATCTTTTTCAAGGTCTGCATGCCTACTTTGTGCTTTTCTAATTCCCTCTCATGCTCAAGTTCATGGGGATCAGGGATAGGTTGACCTAGCTCAATATCCTCTAACATCAAGACATGACTATGATCATGATGTGGATACTTAAGGCCAATCCGACCATCTTCTGTTTCAATGCGTTCAATGACAGTTGAGGGTAGATTCAAAGCTTTTGCCAGGTAGTCTAGCTTAAGTTGAAAATCATCTTCTTTTTTCTCAACAGTATTGTGGTCTTTTTTATTAGCTTTATGTTCAAATTCTTCTGCAACAGTTTCCCACCCTGATTTACGTAAATCCTCAAAAGAAATCGGATGCAAATGACCGTTATGATTAACTAGAATACTCTCCTTTGTAGTCCCGACAATACCAGTTCCATCAAATTTAAAGCCATCCGAAGTTGCATAGTCTAAACCAGAAATTCCTCTATTTTGAGGCACATAGTGTCTACTACGATGGAAGATCTGAGAGTGAGCCAGGTTAGTGGGGGTAGCTGAAGTAAGCCCTAGACTTGATTTTAAAATATAATGAAAATGATCATCATGCCTTACGGTATAACCATTAGCATCTTCTGCAACAATATCTTTGGGATCAAAGACATAATGGTGACCTGCACCAAAATCAGAAGATTTCATCGTCAGTTCGGATGGCTTACTTAGACTTGCACCCTCAGGTATCAAATAGGCAAAAGCAGTCCCCTGTAAATCTTTATAGAAAATGAAATGGGAATGATTGCCATGTTCTACTACAATCCCTGAATCAGTCCGAGATAAAATCTTTGAGTGAGCCTCTAATTTAAAACCATCACTTGTCGGATAATCAACACCTGCTGTCCCCTTTCTTTTTTTAGAAGCAGCTACCTTTTCTTTTTTTTGAACCTCAGTGCTGATTTTTTGACTTCCAGGCACAGTCTTCGATAATTCTTTAGACTGCGATAAATTAATAGCGATAGCAGCACCACATGATAATGTCAGTCCTACTATAAGTAAATATGTACGTTTTTTCATTTTTCCTCCAAAATTTTAGTTAACTAGTTAATTATATCAAAAAAGTTTCTTTTTGCAATGCTTTATTTATTTTATTATAATATTTGTTTAATTAAATAAACTGCTTTTTTGAGCTCTAACTTTAAAAAGAACAAAAAATAAGCTATACTATAACTATGAAAACATCTGAAAAAATATATACTCTTTTAAATGAATCTAATCAATTTGTTAGTGGTGAAGTGTTGGCAGATAAAATTAATTTATCTAGAACTTCTATCTGGAAAGCTATTAAATCTTTAGAAAATCAAGGATTAGTCATTGAGAAATCGAAAGTTAAAGGCTATAAGCTCGTAAGAGGCGACTTGCTGTTACCTGATTATATTAGTCAAGCCTTAGACTTTCCAGTGACCTTAACTGCAAATAGTATATCAACCCAGAAAGATGCTAAAGATAGTATTACAGCTAACGAGCAGACTCCCCATTTATTCCTAGCAACCAGTCAGGAAAAAGCTAAAGGTCGAATGAATCGTGACTTTTTTACATCTAATACAGGTGGTATCTACATGTCTCTTCATTTAAGACCAAATGTTACTTACGCTCAACTTAACCCTTATACACTAATGGTAGCTTCAAGTATCGTTAAAGCCATTTCTCGTTTAACAGGCATTGAAACCCAGATTAAATGGGTTAATGATATCTACTTGGATCAAAAAAAAATAGCCGGTATCATTACCGAAGCTATTACTTCTGTTGAAACAGGCTTAATTACAGATGTTATTATTGGTGTAGGATTAAATTTCGATATCCCAATTTTTCCTGATGAAATCCGCTCTAAGGCTGGATCCCTTTTTCAGGGAAATGCCCCCATCAGTCGTAATCAACTAATCATTGAAATATGGAATCTATTTTTTAATATTCCTGTTAAAGACCATTTAAAGGTTTACAAAGAAAAATCATTAGTACTAGACAGAGAGGTTTCTTTTTTAGAAAAGGACCAATTAGTAACTGCACGCGCTATTGACATTACAGATCAGGGTCATCTCATAGTACAACTAGCTGATGGCCAACAGCAAATCTTAAGAAGTGGCGAAATTAGTCTTTCTTCTTGGTAGATCGCGTTGCTTCTAACAAACTCTTAGCAAATTTAGTAATGGCATGAGCTTTTCTTAAATCTCTTATCAACAAAAAGCCCCAAAAGCCAGCAAATAATAAATTACCTGAAAAAATTGCTTCATTAAAAAAATAAGTTTCAAAGGCGCAAATAATGGCCATAATTATAAATTGTCTAATTGTCATATTGGTATTCTATCAATAAAAAGAAAATTCTGCCATGAATTTTCTTTTTTTAGTGATCATTAATCCTCTGTTGTTTTTATTTTATCCTTTAAGAAACCGAACTCTTCTGGAATCTCATTGGATTTTTTTTCTTCTACCGGCTCCTGTGATTGAGCCTTCATTTGCTTAGCAAACTCCGATCTAATGTGATTAAAATCAGCCCTCGGTACTGCAAGGATATTTGGCGAAAAACCAGCAGCCTTACTCATAATATTCCCAAATATATCATTTAAATCTTGACGGTTCATAGCTTGCTCCGCATTGAAAGCTGCTTCAAAGGCTAAAATAGCATTTTCACTATTGGCTAGGACTGGCTCTGAGCCTAAAAGTAAAGCTCTATCTTGGGGAGGAATACTATCCAAAATTTCATTCCACACTGATTTTAAAGAGTCTAGATATTGTCGTGATTTTTCACGCTCTTGAACAGTTTCCTCCATGATAGTCAAAATTTTCTGACGATCTACTTTATAGGTAAAGGTTTTCCGAGAATAATTAACTTTACTAGCAACAGCTGTATTCCCTTGCGTTTGCGAAGCCTGTGATTCTAAAGATTCTAAACTCTCTTTTAATAAAGCCACTTCAGATCGCAAATTTTCCAAATCAGTCAGTACTTCTTCTGACATTCCTACAGTAGCTGAAGCAGTCGGTTTAGACAAGGCGATGGTCATCATTTCAGCATAAATTTTAGGATGACTGCCTTTTTTAATTTCCGGTAAATACTTGGTAATCGTTGCAATCATAGCAAAAATAGAGTCTGTTTCAATCTGCAAATTCTCCTGAAAGTACTCAGATTGTGAATAGGACTGACCACCTACTTTTACCACCAATAAATCTCTCAAATAAGTGAGTAAGTCCGTAGCAAACCGACTCATGCTTTTGCCGTTATCAAAAATGGTAGCTAGATCTGATAGCGCTGCTTGGGCGTCGTGATGACGGAGGTTGAACACATAGGTGTCTAGAGCGGCTAAACTAATTGACCCCGTTATTTCTTCAGCAATAGCTAAATCAACTTGGTTTTCAGATGATAAACTTAATGCCTGATCCAGTATCGATAAGGCATCTCTCATACCGCCTTCTGCCCTTCGGGCAATCAAATCTAAGGCACCCTCTTGATAAGGAATTTCTTCTGTTTCTAAAATCCAGGCAAGATGACTACTAATGTCATTCTGTTTGATAGACTTGAATTCAAATCGTTGAACTCTTGAAAGAATCGTAGCAGGAATTTTATGAAGCTCTGTTGTAGCTAAGATAAAGACAACATTTTGGCTGGGTTCTTCCAAAGTCTTTAATAGAGCATTGAAAGCGCCACTCGACAACATATGAACTTCATCTATAATGTAAACCTTATAAGTCGCTCGACTAGGGGCGTAAGTTGATTTATCACGAATCTCACGAATCTCATCAACTCCATTATTTGAAGCTGCATCAATCTCAATCACATCCTCTAAACTACCATTGGTAATATCACGGCAGATATCACAGTGATTGCAAGGTTCCCCATCAACTTGATTTGGGCAGTTCATTGCTTTTGCGAAAATTTTAGCGGCACTCGTTTTACCCGTTCCGCGGGGTCCAGAAAATAAATAAGCATGGCTAATTTTGCCTGATGAAACAGCTTGTTTTAAAGTTGTCGAAACCACCTTTTGTCCAACCATCTCAGCAAAGGTTTGACTCCGATATTTTCGATATAAAGCTTGGTACATTAATTGTTCACCCCAAACATTTCAAAATTGAAAGAGCTATTCTCTACCAAAATTGCGACCAATCGCTCCAGGTAGACACGGTCTAATTGATCATAATCATCCACTACTGAAGAGTCCAAATCTAAGACTCCCAATAGGTGACCGTTTTTAATCATAGGTATCACAATCTCGCTCATTGCCTTGGAATCACAGGAAATATAATTTTCATGTTGTGTGACATCTGATACAATAATTGTTTTTTCTTCTAGCGCAGCTTGACCACAAACACCTTTACCTAGAGCAATCCGAACACAGGAAACACCACCTTGAAAAGGGCCTAGAATGAGCTCTTTTCCATCGAATAAATAAAAACCCGAAAAAACAGAGTACGGTAAACTAGCCATTAATAAGGCACTAGCATTTGCTAAATTTGCCATAGCATTATCTTCGTTGGCAAATAATGCCTGCGCCTGAGCAATCATGAGTTGATAATTTTTTTCTTTTGTCGTCATATTCATTGTTCTATTATACCACAAGAAATTTTTTTCTTTAAATGTTACCTTTGCCATTCAAAATCTGAATAGCCTACTTTCAATAGCTTAATTGAGACCAGAGTAAAAATAAATAAAATATCCCAGTATCACAAGAATAACTAGTCCTATGCACCAAACCACTTGAAAGTACCATTTCTGTGTTTTATGGTGAAATATTTTAGCGCCAAGCCAAGCACCTAGTCCTCCAAAAAAGAGAGTCATTACGATTAAAGTTGATTCTGAGATACGCCATTGACCTTTAATTGCTCTGCTTTTATCAACCCCATAGACCACAAAAACAATTAAGTTCCAAAACAATAATACACTGAGAAGTGCTAGAATTCCTCTTAAACTATTCACCTTGATATTCCGCTAATATACTTGCAATTTTCGTATTGATTAAATCAATAGCTACGACATTACTCACACCTTCAGGCACAATAATATCTGCATAACGTTTACTTGGCTCAATAAATTGATGATACATAGGTTTTACAACAGTTGTGTACTGTTCAATAATACTATCTAAACTTCTACCACGTTCCATCATATCACGTTTAATACGACGAATAATTCGAATATCATCATCAGTATCAACGAAAAGTTTGATATCCATTAAATTACGTAATCGCTCATCCTCTAATACTAGGATTCCTTCGACAATAATAACATCTTGTGGCTCTTGACGGAAGGTTTTATGACTCCGAGTATGTGCTTTATAATCATATATCGGAATATCAACCGGTCGTCCTTCTAATAATTCTTTTAGCTGTTCAATCATAAAATCAGTTTCAAAAGCTAATGGGTGATCATAATTCGTCTTTACTCTTTCTTCAAAACTTAAATGAGCTTGATCCCGATAATAAGAATCATGTTGAATCATAGCAATTCTTGCATTAGGAAAATGATCTAAAATTGCTCGTGATACACTTGTTTTTCCGCCTCCAGACCCACCTGTAACACCTATAATAATCGGTTTCTTATTCATTCTTTACTCCATCTCTAAAAAGTCTTCGGTATATTTTACCAAAATTCAAACAATATGGCTATCTAATCCGATTTTAAAATTGAGCTTAACTATACTTAGAAACTAACACTATTTCATGCTATAATATATAGTAAGAAAGTTAAAAGGACCTAGAATGTTAAAAGAATTTCCCCAAATTTGGCAAGATCAATTTGCCAAGAGTCAAATCGCACAGTTAACCCCTATTCAAGAACAAGCCTTTGAACCAATTCGCCAAGGCAAAAATGTATTGGGTATTAGCCCAACTGGAACCGGTAAAACCTTAGCCTATCTCTTACCAAGCCTATTAAAGATTGAAGGTAAGAAAGCCCAGCAATTGTTAATTCTAGCCCCAAATACAGAATTGGCCGGTCAAATATTTGACGTTACCAAAGAATGGGCTGAGCCATTAGGAATAATCGCTCAACTCTTTATTTCTGGTACAAGTCAGAAAAGACAAATCGAACGCCTCAAAAAAGGCCCCCAAATTATAATTGGTACTCCAGGTCGGGTTTATGAGTTAATTCAACATAAAAAAATTAAAATGATGAATGTAGAGACTATTGTATTAGATGAATTTGATGAACTTCTAGGCGACTCACAATATCGTTTTGTTCAAAAAATTTCTCATCACGTCCCTAAGAACCATCAAATGATCTACATGAGCGCAACTGATAAAGTTTCAAAAGATGTTTTAGCTACCGACACGGTAACTATTGACTTATCTCATCAAAAGTTAACCTCTATCGAGCACTACTATATAACGGTAGATAAACGTGATCGCCTTGACCTTTTACGAAAATTTGCCAATATCCCTAGCTTTCGGGCCCTAGTTTTCTTTAATAGTCTATCCGATTTAGGAGCAAGTGAAGAAAAATTACAATATATGGGAACAAATGCTGTTTCTCTTGCTAGCGATATCAGTGTGAAATTTCGAAAAGCAATTCTTGAAAAATTTAAGAATGATGACATTTCACTCTTATTAGCTACTGATTTAGTTGCTCGAGGCATTGATATTGATCAGCTTGAGTATGTTATTAATTTTGAAGTAGCCCGTGATAAGGAAAACTACACTCATCGAGCTGGCAGGACCGGTAGAATGGGGAATAAAGGGATAGTTATTACCTTTGTTAATCATCCCGAAGACATCAAGAAATTAAAAAAGTTTGCCCCAGTCTCAGAATTAACCTTGCGTAACCAGAAATTACAACAAAAATAAAAAATTTATTTAAGATTTTGATTTAGATTGAAGAAAAAGTCCACTGCGACTAGTTTTTCTTCAATTTTTTTCTTTTATTCAAGAAAAAAGCCCTTAGAAAAACTGCAATAAAAGCATTTCTAAGAGCTATTTCAATTGTAACCGAACTACTTTTTTATTCCCCCATCAATTGACTAATCGTTACACAACGATAGCCTTCTTTTTTCAGATACTCCAAAACAGTCGGTAAAGCATCTACTGATGTTTGGTGAATGTCATGCATCAATATAACACCACCAGGTTGTAGTTGACTCTTAATATTTGACATAATCCCTTCAGTACTATGATTTTCCCAATCACGGGTATCCACTGTCCACAGCATCTGATTCATACCGGAGGCTTGTTTTACCATCTCATTTGTTGCACCGTATGGTGGCCTTAGGTAGATAGGCTTTTGACCACAGGCTTTTGCTATGGCATCATTAGTTGATTGAATTTGTGACTTAACTTGGTCTGGGCTTAACTTAGTTAAGTTGGGATGATCCCAAGAATGATTACCAATATCATTACCTAAATCATGTACTTTTTTGACTAGTGCTTCATTTCCAGCAATTTTTGATCCCATCATAAAGAAGGTTGCTTTAGCGCCATATTTACTTAGCAACTCTAAAACTTTTGGAGTAGTTGCAGGATTTGGACCATCATCAAAGGTTAGAGCAACCATTTTTTCTTTAGAAGCTTTAGCATCTGCTTCTTCTTTTTTCTTTTTCAGATAGTGTTCATAGTCATTTTTTATTTGCCCCTTTAGATACTGAGAATCAATAACGTCAAACAGATTTTGAAAGGGAATAATCTTCTTGTCTTGAACGATAATCCCTTTTTCATTAATCAGCAACGTATCTGATAGCTTTCCTTTGCGTTCAGAAAGTCTACCCATGATACTAGGGTCAAAAACAGCCTCAGGATCTAATTTTTTAATTTCTTGAGCAATCCGATCAATATGACCATTGACTAAATCAGTTACTTTAAACTGACTATAATCGGATTTTAAATGATAACTACTAATAATTTTATCTGATTTTTTAGTAAGCTTAAATAATTCTTTTTTATAGGTTATTTGGTGAATAAAGACCTTTTTGACCTTATTTAAAGGGGTGTCTTTGAATTCTGGCTTAATAAAAATAATTTCTTTTTTATCACTTAGATTTTGGTACAAAGATAAAGGTAAATTTTCTTTATAGAATGAACTATTATCTTTTAACGGCGCTAAATAATAGAACTGTTTATTACCCACCTTTAAAACTTTGATAGATTTCATTTCTGGACCATCAAGTTGCTTTTTCTTTTCTGTTATTACAGCACTTGCTATTTGTTTTTGCATTTGTTTTTCATGATAAGCATATGCTGCTAGACCAAGGCCAACAGCCAGAAAAAGTGTGATGATAAGGTATAGAATTTTCTTCATATTTTCTCCTTAACTACTTTGATATTTTAACACAATAGATAAGAGAAATAAATGGAAAAAATGTGGCATTATTCAGGAAAATCAATTAAATTAACTGATAAATTATTATTAAATAAAAACAAGTTTTCTAAGAAAACTTGTTCATGAGAACTCTATCTTGATTATGCAATGTCAAAAACAATTGATTTTAAGTTTGTCATTGCATCAATTGAGTATTTAACCCCTTGTACTCCTGCACCTGATTTTTTAGCACCTAGGAATGGGAAATTATCAGTTCCACGTTGCGTTTTATTATTAAGGTGAACAGTACCCACTTCTAGTTGTTCTGCAATTGCAAAGGCTTGTGGAAAGTTATTAGTGAATACTGAAGCTTGTAAACCATATTCAGAAGCATTTGAAATCTCAATAGCTTCTTCAACAGACTTCACACGAATAAATGGTAAAACTGGTCCAAACGGTTCCTCCCATGCTAAACGCATATCTGTTGTAACATGATCAAACACTACTGGTGAAAGAAGATTGCCCTCACGTTTGATCTCTGTTAAAGCTTTTGCTCCTTTTGAGTTAGCATCTTCAATTAAACCTTCAACAAAATCTGCAGCCTTAGTATCAATCAAAGGAGTGATGTCAGCATCATCAGCTGGCATACCAATGCTTAAATTAGAAACTAAATCACAAACATGTTTTTCTAGCTCATCTGCAACGCTATCCATAACCAACACACGTTTAACGGCTGTACAACGTTGTCCAGAATAACCAAAAGCACCGGCAACAATATTTTTAGCCGCAAGAGCTAAATCAGCATCTTCTAAAACGATAGCTGAGTCTTTACCACCAAGTTCAAGCATAATTGGGCGCATACCAGCTAATTGACCGATATGTTCCCCAACAGGTGTCGAACCTGTGAAATTAATAAAGTTAACCGCTTCGTGCTCAACAATGTAGTCCCCAATAATAGAACCACGACCTGTGATAGTATTAAAGACACCTGCCGGTACTCCAGCCTCAGCAAAAACTTCTGCTAATAGTAAACCAGAGATAGAGCCTTGTGTTGGCGGTTTGAGGGCGACAACATTACCAGCAATTAAAGCAGGAGCGATTTTTGAGCCTGCTAAATTAATGGGATAGTTAAATGGTGAGATAGCTAAGACTAGACCTACAGGTTCGTGTCGAACGATGGCAATTTTTTTCTTACTTGATGCTTCAAAACTACCGCCTTCAAGCACTTCCCCTTCCATACGGATACCTTCTTCCGCAGCATAGTTGATAATTTCAGCCGTACGAACAACTTCACTTACAGCTGCTTTATGACCTTTTGCCACCTCTTTAGAAAGAATAGCACCAATCTTTTCTGCATCTCTAATTAAAATATCTGCCGCTTTATGTAGAATTGCTGCGCGTTCTACATAGGATAAACTACGCCAAGCTGGAAAGGCTTTTTTCGCTGAATCATAGACAAAGTCTACTTCATCAGTTGACATAGCTGGAACAGAACCTAATTCTTCTCCAGTTGCTGGTGCGTAAATCTTGATATCATTTTCAGAAAGTTTCCATTCACCGTTAACAAGATTTTTATACTGTTTAGTCAAATTACTTATCTCCTTTTTAGATAATACAACTATTCTAACACTTTTTCAGGATAATTCAAACATCTGATATAATTATTTTCAGAATATTAAAACAATTTGAAGCCTCAAAATATTTTATTAACAAAAAGAAGTTGGTTCCCCAACTTCGTAGATTAATTTTCTGGTAAGTAAACTTTGGCTAATTCAAGTACTTCTTCAGCTGTAGAACATTCTGTCAATGCACGTTGCGCATATTCGCGCATCTTGGCAGTATCAAGAGTTTTCATTAAGCTTCGTGTGCGTAATACAGATGTAGCAGACATTGAGAACTCATCTAAGCCCATTCCTACAAGTAATGGAACAGCCTGTTGATCACCAGCCATTTCACCACACATACCAGCCCATTTACCTTCAGCGTGAGCTGCTTTAATCACGTTGTTAATTAGACGTAGGATTGATGGGTTATAAGGTTGATAAAGATATGAAACTTGTTCATTCATACGATCAGCAGCCATTGTATATTGAATCAAATCGTTGGTTCCAATCGAGAAGAAATCAACTTCTTTTGCAAATTGGTCTGCCAACATTGCTGCTGCTGGTATCTCAATCATAATACCAACTTGAATATCTTCTGAAACCGCAATTCCTTCAGCTGTAAGCTTCGCTTTTTCTTCCTCAAAGACGGCTTTCGCTGCACGGAATTCTTTAAGCAGTGCAACCATTGGGAACATGATACGCAGTTGACCGTGAACAGAAGCGCGTAACAAAGCACGAATCTGCGTACGGAACATAGCATCTCCTGTTTCAGAAATTGAGATACGAAGGGCACGATAACCTAAGAATGGGTTCATTTCTTTTGGAAGATCAAAATACGGTAATTCCTTATCCCCACCGATGTCCATTGTACGGACAACAACTGGCTTGCCGTTCATACCTTCTAAAACAGCTTTGTAGGCTTCATATTGCTCATCTTCAGTTGGGAAGTCTTGTGAATCCATATATAGGAACTCTGTACGGTAAAGACCAACTGCTTCAGCACCATTATCATTGACACCTTCAACATCTTTTGGAGTACCAATGTTTGCTGCAAGTTCAAAATGCTGACCATCAGCAGTAACAGTTTCAGCATCTTTTAACAATGCCCACTCAGCTTTTTGTTTAGCATACGCAGCGCCTGCTTCTTTGAAGGCAACAATCTGGTCTTGGCTAGGATTGATGATAACTTCACCAGTAATCCCGTTAACAGCAACAATATCACCGTCTTTAACACGTTGTGTAATATCGTTTGTTCCTAAAACAGCAGCAATTTCAAGGGTACGTGCCATAATAGCAGAGTGACTAGTACGTCCACCAATATTAGTAACAAAAGCTTTAACAAACTGCTTGTTTAATTGTGCTGTATCAGAAGGAGTCAAATCATGTGCAATAACGATTGACTCTTCATCAATTGTAGCAGGATTTGGTAATTTAACACCTAAAAGATGTGCCAATACGCGTTTGGCAACGTCACGAATATCAGCAGCACGTTCTTGCATGTATGGATTATCTTCCATCCCTTCAAAGATTGTGATAAACATATCCGTTACTTCTTTTAGTCCAGTTTCTGCATTGGTTTGTTTTGCACGAATGGTCTCTTTAATCTGGCTAATCATTTCAGGATCAGCTAAAACCATTAAATGGGCATCGAAAACTGATGCTGCTTCTTCTCCTAAGCTCTCTACTGCTTTCTCACGAATAACAGAAAGCTCGTCTTGTGAAGCTTGTAATGCTACATCAAGGCGAGCTTCTTCTGCGTTTGTATCTTGGACTGTAATAGTCTCAAACGACAAATCCGGTTGAACGAGTAGATATGCTTTGGCAACGGCAACACCATCTGAAGCTGCGATTCCATTAAGCATTTCTGTCATAATCTTATGCCAATCCTTCTTTTGTCATTGTGTCTTCGATAGCTGCGATAGCATCATCAGCGTCAGCACCTTCAGCAGTGATTGTAACATCAGCTCCTTGACCAACACCAAGGCTCATTACGCCCATGATTGATTTTAAGTTAACAGCTTTACCTTTATAGTCTAAAGTGATGTCTGATGCAAATTTGCTAGCTGTTTGAACTAGTAATGTTGCTGGACGTGCGTGAATTCCTGTTTCCGCAACAATGTGAAAATCTTTTGAAGCCATAGTATGGTTCTCCTTTTAATAGTTGTGTATTTTCGAGTCGCCACATGGTAACC
The DNA here is from genome assembly GCF_900475415.1 of Streptococcus porcinus. NCBI lineage: Bacteria > Bacillati > Bacillota > Bacilli > Lactobacillales > Streptococcaceae > Streptococcus > Streptococcus porcinus. Next base: position 596,627 of record NZ_LS483388.1, on the reverse strand, counting down.
CTTACAATAACAGATTATAGCATATTGTCTTTTTATTTTCAAGATTAAATCTTCTAACAAGAAAAAAGCTCTAAAAGTTTTCCTAAAATTTTCATATACCTCCAATCTGCCTTAAATGCTTATCTCTATTAGAAATTTTCCTTCTCATCTTCATCTCTAACCTCAAACTTTCTACACTTCAATGGTAAACTTTCATGAAATTTTCTGTATATCTCGTTTTCCCTAAATACATTTTCTACACTTTGTTTCCTCAGCTAATCATTTTTAAATGATTGCTATAGTCATAGCTCAGTAGAAACAGATTGTGCCAAGTACTTTTTCCACTATCTGAGGAAAAAGTGTTCCTTCCATCTTCTTAAGCACTAGTCTAGGTCAATGCTCACACAATATATAGTGACGTAGGTAAACAACAACCCCAAAATATTGTGTTTTTTTAAGAGAAAAATCTTGCTTTTTAAATACAATTTTTATATGCTATTAGAGTATTGAAAAAACCAAAGGAGAAATTATTTATGATTACACTTTATTCAAAAAATAACTGTATGCAATGTAAAATGACAAAAAAATTCTTAGAACAAAACGGAGCAAATTTCCAAGAAATTAACATTGATGAACACCCTGAAAAAATTGAGTATGTTAAAAGTTTAGGATTTACTGCTGCTCCTGTTATCGAGAGTGATCAGATGGTTTTCTCAGGATTCCAGCCCGCAAAATTAAAAGAAATTATTTAAGTAGTAAGGAAGTTTTTTTATGAGTCTTAAAGATATTGGCGATATTTCTTATTTTCGCCTAAATAACGAAATTAACCGTCCCGTTAATGGGACAATTCCCTTAAACAAAGACAAAGAAGCTCTAAAAGCTTTTTTTAAAGAGAATGTGTTACCAAATACAAAACAATTTTCATCTATTACTGATAAGGTTACATTCTTAATAGAAAATGACTATATTGAAACTGCATTTATTCAAAAATACCGGCCAGAATTTATTGAAGAGTTAGCTGCCATCCTAAAATCAGAAAATTTTCGCTTTAAATCTTTTATGGCCGCCTATAAATTCTACCAACAGTATGCTTTGAAAACAAATGATGGTGACCTTTACCTAGAAAGCATTGAAGATCGCGTAATGTTCAATGCCCTCTACTATGCTGACGGCAATGAAGAACTAGCAAAAGATTTAGCAATTGAAATGATTAATCAACGATATCAGCCAGCAACTCCTTCTTTTTTGAATGCTGGGCGTAGTCGTCGTGGAGAATTGGTTTCTTGTTTTCTCATTCAAGTTACTGATGACATGAATTCAATTGGTCGTTCTATCAATTCAGCTTTGCAATTATCTCGAATCGGGGGTGGTGTAGGTATTAGTTTATCAAACCTTCGCGAGGCTGGTGCTCCTATTAAAGGCTATGCAGGTGCTGCTTCTGGTGTTGTGCCTGTTATGAAACTGTTTGAAGATAGCTTTTCATACTCCAACCAATTAGGTCAGAGACAGGGAGCTGGCGTTGTCTACCTCAATATTTTCCATCCAGATATCATCGCTTTTCTATCAACTAAAAAAGAAAATGCTGACGAAAAAGTTCGAGTTAAAACCTTATCTCTTGGATTAACTGTTCCTGATAAATTTTATGAATTGGCTCGCAACAATGACGATATGTACTTGTTTAGCCCATATGACATTGAACGTGAATACGGTATTGCTTTCAATTACATTGATATTACTGAAAAATACGACGAATTAGTAGCTAATCCTAAGATTACAAAGACCAAATTACGTGCTCGTGATTTAGAAACTGAAATTTCAAAATTACAACAAGAATCAGGTTACCCGTACATCATCAATATTGACACAGCAAATAAAACCAATCCAATTGACGGAAAAATCATTATGAGTAATCTCTGTTCAGAGATTTTACAAGTCCAAAAACCAAGTGTTATTAACGATGCTCAAGAGTTTCTTGAATTAGGTACAGATATTTCATGTAACCTTGGTTCAACTAATATTCTTAATATGATGACTTCTCCAGATTTTGGTCGCTCCATTAAAGCTATGACTAGGGCCTTGACTTACGTTACAGATTCTTCTCATATTGAAGCTGTGCCAACAATCAAAAATGGTAATCAACAAGCACATACCTTTGGACTTGGGGCTATGGGGCTACATTCTTTCCTAGCACAAAATCACATTGAATATGGCAGCCCAGAGTCGGTAGAATTTACTGACATCTACTTTATGTTGATGAATTACTGGACCTTGGTAGAATCAAATAATATCGCTCGTGAGCGTCATACAACTTTTGTCGGTTTTGAAAAGTCAAAATATGCCGATGGAACTTACTTTGATAAATATGTGACCGGAGAATTTGTTCCTAAATCAGACTTGGTTAAAGAGCTCTTCAAAAGCCACTTTATTCCCCAAGCATCCGACTGGGAAGCTCTTCGTCAAGCTGTTCAAAAAGATGGCCTCTACCACCAAAACCGTTTAGCAGTTGCCCCTAATGGTTCCATCTCCTATATCAATGACTGTTCTGCTTCTATTCATCCTATAACCCAAAGGATTGAAGAACGTCAAGAGAAAAAAATTGGTAAAATTTACTACCCCGCAAACGGCCTATCAACCGATACAATCCCTTATTACACTTCTGCTTATGATATGGATATGCGTAAGGTGATCGATGTCTACGCCGCTGCGACACAGCACGTTGATCAAGGCTTATCTTTGACACTTTTCCTTCGTAGTGAACTGCCAAAAGAGATTTATGAGTGGAAAACAGAAAGTAAGCAAACAACCCGTGATCTTTCTATTCTTCGTAACTATGCCTTTAATAAAGGTATTAAATCAATCTATTATGTTCGTACCTTTACTGATGATGGTGAAGAAGTTGGGGCAAACCAATGTGAATCTTGTGTCATCTAGTGATGGAAGGGAAATCCTAACATCATTAAATGAATAGATTACATTCAATTAAAAAATGAAACTGCCAGTAATCTACTCAAGAATGGATTACTGGTTTATATCATGATAATACTCTTTAGGAGAAACCATACAATGACAACCTATTATGAAGCAATAAATTGGAATGAAATCGAAGATGTAATCGATAAATCGACCTGGGAAAAATTAACGGAACAATTCTGGCTCGATACACGAATACCTCTATCAAACGATTTGGATGACTGGCGCAAGCTTTCCGATCAAGAAAAAGATTTAGTCGGTAAAGTTTTTGGCGGTCTAACCTTACTTGATACTATGCAATCCGAAACGGGTGTTGAGGCTATTCGAGCGGATATTAGAACTCCTCATGAAGAAGCTGTGTTAAATAACATTCAGTTTATGGAATCTGTTCATGCTAAATCCTACTCTTCAATTTTCTCAACATTGAATACCAAAAAAGAAATTGAAGATATTTTTGAATGGACCAACAATAATGAATTCTTGCAGAAAAAAGCAAAAATCATTAATGACATCTATGCAAATGGGAACGCCTTACAGAAGAAAGTTGCCTCAACTTACCTAGAAACTTTTCTCTTTTATTCTGGCTTTTTTACCCCTCTTTACTATTTAGGAAATAATAAACTAGCAAATGTAGCCGAAATCATCAAGTTAATTATTCGTGATGAATCCGTCCACGGAACCTACATTGGTTATAAATTCCAGCTCGGATTTAACGAATTAAGTGAAGAAGAACAAGAATCCTTCAGAGAATGGATGTATGATCTTCTCTACCAACTCTATGAAAATGAAGAATCTTACACTAAAACTCTTTATGATCAAGTTGGCTGGACTGATGAAGTCATGACTTTCTTACGTTACAACGCTAACAAGGCCCTTATGAATCTAGGCCAAGATCCTCTTTTCCCTGATACTGCAAATGACGTGAATCCAATCGTTATGAATGGTATTTCTACTGGAACTTCAAACCATGACTTCTTTTCTCAAGTCGGAAACGGTTATTTGTTAGGATCAGTAGAAGCCATGCAAGATGATGACTATAACATGGGGCGCTAAGCCGTATTAAAAACTGAAATAATAGAAAATGAACTAAGATAAATCGTCTCAGTTCCTTTTTCTTTCCTCTAAAACTTCTCTCTTCTATTTGTCCTTCTTGATGTACATATCTTTTAAAGGCTAGTAGCTTCTGTTATAATGATACTATGAAGACATCAATAGAAGAACAGCTCAGGTGGTTGGGATTGCTTCTCTTAACTGGTATTACAGCAGGAGTCGTAGCTAGTCTATTAACTATTCTTATCCACCTCATTCAAGCTATTAGTTTTGGTTATCACTCAGGTACATTTAGTTCAGAGATTGCAAAAGTAGCGCCTATTCGTCGCGCTATCAGTGTCATTCTTGCAGGAATTATCGCTGCTTTTGGTTGGCAAGCTTTGACAAAATATTTTAAACCCTTTAAAACAATTAAGGCAATTGTCCAGGACAATGAAAAGGTCTACCCAAGCTCATCTTTTTGTCATGGAATGTTACAGCTAGTGACTGTTTCTATGGGCTCACCATTAGGACGTGAAGGAGCTTCCCGCGAAGTCTCAGTTGCTCTCACTGCAAGTTGGTTACAATTTTTTCGACTTAAAAAGAAAGAGATAAGTCTCCTATTAGCCTGCGCATCTGGAGCTGCCTTAGGTGCCGTCTATAATGCTCCCTTAGCAACAACTATTTTCATTATGGAGAATGTTCTCTTAAAATGGTCAAAACATCATTTTTTATCAGCCACTATCACGTCATTTATAGCTGTATGGACTGTTAGACTGTTGTCAGGAAATATAATTCAATACAAACTAAGTCCCTTACACTGGAATAGCTACTTACTCTTATGGGCTCCTCTTTTTGGTTTCTTAGTTGCCATTATTATTTTTTTCTATAAATACTTGCTTAAGATTATCCCAAAGAGAAATTTAACAAGTCCTACTTATCTTTATTTGGTCATAGGCTCATTTGTATTTGTAGCGATTCTTAGTATCTTTTTCCCCCACATTTTAGGGAATGGCAAAGCTGGATTACTCTATTTTCTCCATGCTAACTATAATTTTTCTTATGTCAGCGGCCTATTAATCGCAAAGGCTGTCGCAGTTTTTATCACTTTTTATGCTGGAGCTTTCGGAGGTAGAATAGCTCCTTCCATGATGATGGGAGGGGGACTAGGTTTACTAGCAGCCCAAGCTTGGAATTCCTACCTACCAAATATTTCAATTTCATTTGCCATTATCATTGGAGCTGCCATTTTCTTAGCAATCATCAACAATATACCAGTAGCAGCAGTCTTTTTCTTACTTGAAATTACTAATCAACCTCTTTGGAATGCTTTTCCTATAGCCATTGCTATTTTATCAGCACTATTTTGTCAAAAAATAGGTTCTTCTTTATTAAATATGAAAACTCTAGGCTAAGATTACTTGACTGCTACAACTGAACATATTATCAAATCCCTTCAAAAGGTAGATATAACCTAACTTTTGAAGGGATTTTACTATGCTATTAAACACATTAAAACCTATTCAAGGCCTCTCCAAATCAGAATAAAGATGTCCTGAGGCTATTAGAATCAATTCCAAAATGACAAAAGGTATGATGCCCTAGTCAATAGCACATCATACCTTATTTTCAGTATCCAAGAAACAAGCGTCTAAGCACTTATTATTTCAAAAGGTTTGGAACTGCTGATAGCAAAGCTGCAATTTGGCTTGCATCAGAACCACCTGCCATAGCCATATCAGGTTTACCTCCACCACGGCCAGAAACAATCGGCGCCAAAGACTTAATGAGATTACCAGCGTGAACAGCCTTATCTCTGCTCGCAACTAGTACATTTACTTTTTCACCAATTGCAGCAACTAGAACTAAGACATCTGAATAGTCTTTTTGCTTCCAGTTATCAGCAAAAGTTCGCAATGCACCAGCATCTGCTACAGAAACCTCTGTGGCAATGTATCTGTGGCCATTTACTTCCTTAACATCTTTAAAGAGATCTCCAGCCTGTGCCGCTGCGGCTTTTTCTTTGAGCTCATGATTTTCTTTTTGCAAATCACGAACTTGTTCAGAAAGACTAGCAACTTTAGAAGGAACTTCTTTTAATTGTGGGGCTTTTAAGTTAGTAGCAATTTCTTTAAGGGCATCTTCACGTTGACGGAAAGCTTCAAAAGCTTGTTGACCTGTTAGGGCTAAAATCCGACGTGTTCCAGATCCAATCCCCTCTTCTTTGACAATTTTAAAGAGTCCGATTTCTGATGTGTTGCTAAGATGAGTTCCACCGCAAAGTTCAACTGAATAATCGCCAATTGTAACAACACGGACAACCTTGCCATATTTTTCACCAAATAAGGCCATTGCTCCCATTGATTTAGCTGTGTCAACGTCTGTTTCAATCGTTTTAACTGTGATAGCATTCCAAATTTGCTGATTAACTTCTTCTTCAATTCGACGGAGTTCCTCTGCTGTGACCGCTTCAAAATGTGTAAAATCAAAACGTAGGAAGCTTTCTTCATTCAATGAACCCGCCTGAGTGGCATGTTGGCCAATAACATGATGTAAGGCAGCATGCAACAAATGAGTTGCTGTATGATTTTTCTCAACAGCATAGCGGCGTTTATGGTCGATTTCCAAAGTATAGATAGAAGCAATTGAAAGACTTGCAAAGACTTCAACAGTATGTAGTGCCTGCCCATTTGGTGCTTTTTGCACATCAATCACTTTTGCAAGTATATCGCCGCTTGCATTTTTTATAACACCGTGGTCTGCCACTTGTCCACCCATCTCCGCATAAAACGGTGTGCGATCAAAAACAAGTAGAGCTTGACCTTCAGAAACCATATCACTACGTTCATTATCCACGATAATAACTGAAAGTTTAGCGTCTAAGGTTTCTTCTTTATAGGAAAATTCTGACGGTTCAACAATACCTGCCAAGGTTTCATTTTGCATCCCCATTGAGCCACCTTTTACAACAGCTGCACGCGCACGATCTTGTTGTTCTTTCATGGCAGCTTTGAAGCCTTCTTGATCAATCTTATAACCTGCATCTTCAGCCATTTCCTCAGTTAATTCTAGTGGGAAACCATAGGTATCGTATAATTTAAAGATATCTTTTCCTTCAAGCGTGTCTTTACCATCTTCTTTTAACTGCGCTAGCAATTGATCCAAATGACCTGATCCGGCATCAATAGTACGGGCAAAAGTTTCTTCCTCACGTTTAATAATCTTTTCGATAAAATCACGTTTTTCAAGGATTTCAGGATAATATGATTCCATGATTTGACCAACTGTCACAACCAATTTGTAAAGGAAAGTCTCGGTAATTCCTAATCGACGACCATGCATGACTGCACGACGAAGCAAACGACGAAGTACATAGCCGCGACCTTCATTCCCAGGTAGGGCCCCATCGCCAATAGCAAATGAAAGAGCACGAATATGATCGGCAATAACCTTAAAGCTCATATTATCGCCATCTGGATCATAATCCTTACCTGAAAGTTTCTCAACTTCTTGAATAATAGGCATGAAGAGGTCAGTTTCAAAGTTTGTCTTAGCCCCTTGCATCACAGCAACTAGGCGTTCTAAACCTGCACCAGTATCAATGTTCTTATTAGGAAGTTCTTTATATTCAGAACGAGGGACATCAGGATCAGCATTGAATTGAGACAAAACAATGTTCCAAATTTCGATGTAACGATCATTTTCAAGATCCTCTTCCAAAAGACGAATCCCGATGTTTTCTGGATCAAAAGCAGGGCCACGATCAAAGAAAATCTCAGTATCTGGACCTGAAGGACCCGCACCAATTTCCCAGAAATTTTCCTCTAAAGGAATTAAATGACTTGGATCTACACCCAATGCAACCCAACGGTTGTAAGAATCAGTATCTGCTGGATAATAAGTCATATAAAGTTTATCTTTTGGAAAATCAAACCATTCTGGACTCGTTAAGAGTTCAAATCCCCACTCAATCGCTTCGTCACGGAAATAATCTCCAATAGAGAAATTGCCCAACATCTCAAACATAGTATGATGGCGAGCCGTTTTGCCTACATTTTCAATATCATTTGTACGTATAGATTTTTGAGCATTTGTAATTCTTGGATTCTCAGGAATTACAGAACCATCAAAATATTTTTTTAAAGTGGCCACTCCCGAGTTAATCCAGAGCAACGTAGGATCATTTACCGGAACAAGGTTAGCTGAAGGTTCAATAGCATGACCTTTTGATTTCCAAAAATCTAACCACATTTGACGAATTTCTGCAGATGTTAAAGTTTTCATTGTTACATGTTAGAAAGTTCCTCAACAAGGAATAATTGTCATAAGAAGATTCTCTCACCACATTTTTAATATGTTTGATGCAGTTTGAACTCATCTTTTTGTCTTAAAACTTTCTTTCCTTCCTTTTTTCCTAATCAAGATAAAAGACAAGTGCATTGTCTAGAGGGCGAAAACCGCGGTACCACCTCCATTCAATGAACTTGTCATTATCTTTATTGTTATATGCAATTGTATTTATTAAGTAGCATGCTAATAAGAATAATCATGACTCGCATCAACCGTCACTTTTCTGGTGAAAATCCTAATTATTAACAATTCTTAATAGTCTTATTATAACTTCTTTTTTCAGTCGGGTCAAACCTTATTTTTTACCCACTGTTGAAGAAATTCCACCTTTGCCTTTGTTAGAAGCAAATTGTGACAAAATGTTAGCAAAGGCTTTGTCTTTAATCTTAACGTTGGCTTTGTCCAATGTTTTAGAGATAACCTTATTTTGGAACGCGGTATCATTTTCTTTTGATTTCATGATAATTTCTGTTAAGCGTTTTTTGTATTCTTTCCAGTCTGCTTTTTTCTCAGCTTTCTTAACCATATTTACAATATAGTATTTTTTCTGATAAGTTGAAGGATCCATAACAGTAATCAATTCGGATTTAGCACCTTCATTTAACTTACCTGCAGCAGAAATAACGTCTGATGGCAAATTAGTCCCTGCTGAGTCAAAGGTGAAATCAAGCTTTTTAGCTGATTCAACTGTATTTTCTTTGGCTATTTTAGAGAAATCAGCACCTTCAGCTTTAACTTCTTCTAACACTTTTTTAGCTTTAGCTTCATCATCCATAATAATAACTTGAGTTGTCATTTCTGGGCTATAATTCTCAAAAGCTTTCTTATAATTAGCATCTGTTAATTCTTTTTTAGCTTCTTGCTTAACAGCGTACTCTACTAGCATTGTTGTACGAATTTGTTTTTTATAAGTTTCAGTTGTTAAACCAGCCTGACCGAGAGCATCTGAGAATGATGAACCATATTGCTTAGCTGTCTTGTTATATGATTCTTCTACTTTTTTATCAGAAACTTTCTTTCCGTATTCTTGTTCAAAAACACGAGACATAATCAAACTTAACATTGATTGTTGAGCAGCAGTTGATGTTTTTGCTTCCTTATAAAAGTCAGTAACAGTGATGGTGTCACCTTTCATCGTAACAACTTTGGTGCTATCATTAGTTGAACTACATGCAGCCAAGGTCATTACAGAAGCCAAAGTTACAAATCCTGTAACTAGCTTATTCGAATTTTTCATTTTTAATGTGCTCCTTCTTTATCTTTAACCAAATCATTATATCATAATTTCTTAAATATTACTTAATCAACTAAATCGACACATTCCTGATTTTTGCGTACCATCAAAAGACCATCGCTAAGTGGAATCAAGCTTGAACTTAGACCAGGATGATTTAAAGTAGCCTCAAACAATCTATGAAGGCCTCGATAAATGGTTCTCTGACCTCGTCTAACCTCTTCAATCGGCTTAGCAATATCTCCACCCTGGAAAACATCGTCAAAGATAATGATACCACCTCTTTTTAAACGCTTTAAGATTTCTGGTAAAAATACAATGTATTTAGATTTTGCAGAATCCATAAAAACAAAGTCAAATTGCTGGTCTATCTGTCCAATAATATCTGCTGCATCACCTTCTAGAAGGGTAATTTGCTTGCGATAATCATGTTTAGAAAAATTATCTTTGGCTAAACTGATCATCTCTGGATTTCGATCAATTGTTTTTATCCTCGCATGAGGAAGCGTGTCCGCCATCAACAAGGTCGAAAAGCCAATCGCAGTCCCAATTTCAAGGATTTCTTTTGGTTGTAAAGCTTGCAGCAAGACACGAAAATAAGCCACCACTTCATGCTGAATGATCGGAATATTTTCTCGATGCGCAAAAGCCTCGATATCAGCCAAAAAACCTGTACTAGGCGCTTGCTTATTTCTTAAAAAATCAACAATTTCTTCTTTCACAACGGGACGACGCATATTGTGATTTGCATTTTTACTATACGATTCAACCATAAATTTAGCATATCACAGTCTATCAAGCAGTGTCAAGAAGAGTGAAGTACTTAGCTTCCATTATTCCCACTCAAAAAAACTTTTAGTGTCAACCACCACTAATCCTAATGAGGGATTGGTATCTACTTTTTACCTAAATAGCCAAATAACAAAAAACACTTAGCGAAAGAAACAATAGGCATCTTCAAATTTTTCGAAAACTTCATCACAAGCTGTCATATCTTGCTTAGGATAATCTGGATTTACAAAACCAAAACAAATCATCCCTGCCGCTTTAGCTGCTAAACTACCATTCTTAGTATCTTCAAAGACAAAAGTTTTTTCTGGAATCGCCCCCAGTAATTCTGCCGCTCTAAGAAAAACGTCTGGTGCTGGTTTTGAATGAGCCACTTCTTCACCACTTACAGTGATCGCAAAATACTGCGTGAGACCTAATTCTGACAGATTACGATTAATATCAGCTTTTGGCGAAGAAGATGCTACTGCTAGTTGGTAACCCAAATCCACTAAGTAAGATAGTAACTCTTTGATACCCTTAATAGCTCTGACACCATCTCTAGCTATAATCTCTTCTCGTCTATCATTCATTTCTGCAATTAATTTTTCTACAGAATCAGAAAGCTGGCACTCTTCTTTCATCACACGCCACATGTAATCAAAAGTTGTCCCCATAAACTGATATTGATACGTCTCATCTGTATCAATTCCTCGATCTAACAGCATTTCTGTTTTACTTGATAAGAAAACATACTCCGAATCTACGATAACACCATCCATATCAAAAATGACCCATTTCCCCATTTATAGCTCCTTGTTTTAAGCAAAATAGCCTCTATATAAACATATTTCCTAGGTGAACGAATTATCAGAATAGTTTTTATAAATGAACACCCTTATCGACCAGATCCTCTAATTCTGTAAGACGTTCTTCAAAAATAGCAAAGGCATCTTCTAAATAAGCTTCACTGGTCATGTCCACTCCTGCTTTTGCTATAACATTCAAGGGATAATCAGAATTACCAGCTTTTAGATAAGACAAATAGTTATCAACATCCTTTTGTTGACCATGAACAATCTTGTTTGCTAAATAACTTGCCGCTGCAAAACCTGTAGCATATTGATAAACATAATAATTGTAATAGAAATGAGGAATACGAGCCCACTCATATTGAATATAATAGTTATCTTCTTTGGCTAAACCGTAATATTTTTCATTCAACTGCGCATATAAGTGATTTAAATAATCACTTGTTAAGACATCACCATTTTGGTCAGCTTGATAAATAGCATGTTCAAATTCAGCAAATTGACTTTGGCGGAAAATAGTTCCTCTAAAGCCATCCAAGTAATTATTTAGAATAGCAAAGCGTTCTTTTTCATCTGTAACATCTTTCAATAGAGCCTCTGTTAAGATATTTTCATTCGTTGTTGAAGCAATCTCTGCCAAGAAAATACTGTAATCCCCATAGACATAAGGCTGGTTTTTACGTGTTAGAGTTGAATGCAAACTGTGGCCTGTCTCATGGACCAAGGTATAGAGATTATCTAAATTATCCTGCCAGTTTAACAGCATAAAAGCATTGGTGTCGTAAGACCCACCTGAATAGGCACCGGATCTTTTTCCTTTATTAACATGGACATCAATCCATCTTTCCGAAAAGGCTTGGTGAACATAGTCACTATACTCTTTTCCGAAAACAGATAAGACTTTTTCAGCTTTTTCCAAAGCTTGGTCATAATTGACAGATAGGTCGGTTTGAGATAGCGGTGTATAGACATCATACATTTTTAAACTCTTTAAACCTAATATCTTTTTTCTCAATTCTAAATACCGATGCAGTAACGGGAGCTTACGGTTAACAACTTCTAAAAGGGTATCATAAACTGTTTCGGGAATAAAGTTTGCGGTCATAGCAGCTTGACGAGCGGATGCATAGTGATGCACACGCGCCTTATAATTATTTACCTTAACATTGGTTTGGAGTGTTTTAGCATAAGTATGTTGAAATTGTTCATAGGTACTGTATAAGGCTTCATAAGCAGCTTGACGAACCTGACGATCTTTAGATTCCATCAAGTGGATAAAATTACCATGAGTAATTTCAACATCTTGTCCTTTTTCATCTTTGATAATTGGAAATTGGATATCAGCATTATCTAAAAGGCCAAAGGTCTCCTCAGCACCGTTAAAAATTTCTTGAGCCCCTGCTAGAAGTTCTTCCTCAGCTTGACTAAGGACATGTTCTTTATTTTTAAGAAGCTTTTCAAAGAAGTGATGATAGTCTTCCAATTTAGGTTCTTCCTTAAGAAATTCATCAAATTGGTTCGGAAGAATTGTCATGAATTCTGGCTCATAAAACGAAAAAACTTCACTAAATTTCGCATATAAAGCTGATGCTTTTGATTGATATTCCTGGTATTTTGCAACTGTCGTATCTTGGTCATTTTTCATGTGAGCGTAGACATAGACCTTTTCAATACGTCTTGACAAATCCAATTGGATTTCCGTTATTTCCAATAATTCTTTTGCTGAGTCTAAAAGGTGTCCAGCTAAAGTCTGGGCCTTTTCTAAGTCTATTTTTAAGGCATTAACTTCCGTTTCCCATCTTTGATCACTGTCAAAGATAGTAGTCAAGTCCCATGTATACTTTTCTTCTAAATGACTTCTATTATCTGCCATCATAACCTCCTAAATTTTCTTTTCCCCTATTTTATCATAAAAGAGTGGAGGATGAATCGTTTGTACTTTCTTATTTTTAATATTCTTGTAATAACGACAAAAGCGCCGATAGTCTGATAGATAATCCATCTTAGTTTGACAGAAGCCGACATTTGACCGTGGAGGGTATAGTTGAGGATAGAAGTCTTCTGTTTGTCGCGCTAATAAATTATCTCCCTTTAAATAAGCTTTTTCTTGTTCTTTCATCCAATAAGCATTTTTCTTTCGAAGAGCTTTTTGAATGCTTAACTTTATCTCATCTTGCATGTAAATCTTCATATTATTAGCAGGAATTCCCTTATATGGTAAGCTCAGAACAGCTAGTAAATCATCAGTTAAAGAATAAGCTTCTGTTTGGAAATACACTTTTCCAAACAGATTAAGATGGATCATATATTGTAGTCGGATCTCTCTCTTTTTGACATCCAGCTCCCAGAGATGAAAACCATGAGTTTTGGAATAATATAAAAATTGCTTTTGCAAAGCAGTTAGTTTATTCCTCAGCCAAAGCTTTTGTCCTAATAGCCACCGAACAGAAAAACCCTTTTCTTGGTAGGAACTAGTCCTTACCATTAAACGTTCTATTGGCAAGGGACTACATTGAATTTCAAGAGCTAACTTATGATTGACCATAATATCTGAAACCTGACAACATGTCTCAATATATTTTTCAATTTCTACATTGTACAGTGGCCGTAAGCTATTATAGACTAAAGCCTTTAAAGTGAGATGTTCAACTGACTCGTTTTCCTGAAAAAAGTGACAATTACGCAAATTCAGATGAGCAAAATGAGGGCGTATCACTTTTCCCTTTTTTAAGCAAAGCTTTCCTCGGCATAATGGGCAATAAAAATCTCCCTTATCTGGAACTTTCTCTAATAAGGAGATTGTCTTCCCATAACTATCAACGGCTTTTAGCATCAAATCCTCCTTTTTTCCTTACCTTTTTATTCGAAAAAAATGAGCTATCCTAAGGTAGCTCAACAATTCTAGTCTTTTTTCAAAAGTGGATAAAGTAACAAGCTGACGACCATTAAACCAACGCTGATAGCAAAAGGTGTCACAAAAGCTTCTAAATGTAAAGCTGATGGTAGTTTTGTTAAAATGATAGGCGTTAAGATCACACCAATGTTGCCTGCGGTAATAGCCAAGCTGGTAATAAAATGATTGTGTTCCTTACCAAAATGCTTAGCAATAAAATAGAAGACTGATGACATAGTCCCTACAAAGCTAGCTCCTATTAGAAAAGCAGCTAGGAAAAAGAGAATTGGCAAATTCCCAAAGGTAAAAATTAAATTTCCAACCGCCATCATGCTCAACATGACTAATAGAGTTTTTTCTTGCAATACTTTTGCTAACTGGCCAAAGAGAAAACCACTAAAAATACCTGAAAATGCTAACAGAGTCAACATATTACTAGCAAAAAAGCTGGAATAATGATACTTAGTGACCAACAAAGTTGGAATTTTAACTGTCGCCCCAATATAGGCAATGCCAACTAAGAAAGTAATTAACATTAATACTGCAATTTGGCGATTAAACAGACGAGCAGCTCTTACAGAAACTAGTTCATCTTCAAGCTTAGGAACCTTTGCATTGAAAAAGAAATAGACAGGAATAACTAACAAGTAAATAAGGTAAGTGTAATTTACACCAATCAACAAGGCTAGCCCAACAATAAAGGTAGTCAAAGCTTTACCAATATTCAAAGTTGCTGTCCTAAAGCCAATCATATTGGCACGCTCATCGCCCTCATAAAAATCGCTAATAATACTTATCGAAAGAGAATTATAAAGTCCAATCCCAATCCCCAAAAGCAAACGACAAATCAAAACAATAACAAATTGTCTTGTTAGAAAAGAACCAAGGCCTGAAAGTAAGATAAGGATTAAACCTAGCTTAATGGTATTCTTTTTGCCAATTTTTGCAACGACAAAATTACTGAGGATAACAAATATAGTGATCATCATCGCAGGAATTGTTACCAAAGTTTCCACTGAAGCTAGCCCAATATGCGGATTTGACTGATGGTATAATTGATATAATTTAGGAATAGCTGGTGCTATTGCTAAATGAGACATCAAAAAAAGGGAAATGGACAGGATTGCCCATTTAGTTGATAATTTTTTTGGCATTACTATTCTCCTTAAAAATATTACCTACTCAGTATATAGTCACTTTTAATATTTTTCAAGGATTGTGAATTTTTTCATGTAACATTTTTTATCTCACTCTAAGTACTGCTTCACAATAGTCTTTTCGTGAGCCGTTAATGTTCTATACTCACCTGCTGCTAGATTTCCAACAGAAAATTCAGCAAAAGTAAGTCGCTTCAGATAGATGACCTTGACCCCATATGCTAAAAACATTTTTTTAATTTGGTGAAATTTCCCTTCAGAGAGTGTTACCTTGGCCACCGATTGTTTTTCCCGAGCTGACAAAATCTCGACAGCAGCTGCCTTACAGACCGTTCCATCAAGAAAGACAACACCAGACCTGAAGAATGATAGGAGATCATCACCTAAAAAACCATTAACGACAACATAATAACTTTTGTCGACATGATGTTTCGGATGTAACATACGAAAACCTAGGGGCCCATTGTCCGTTAGCAAGACTAAACCTTCAGTATCTCTGTCCAAGCGGCCTACAGGATAAAGGCTGGGAAATCGATCAGCTTCTGTCAAACAATCAATAACAGTTGGGTGTTCTCTATCCTTTAACGCAGAGACGACTCCTCTGGGTTTATTAAGAAAAAAATAGTGATGACCTTTTGCCCGCAAGACTTTACCATCCACTATAATTGTTTGGAGTCCTGGATCAACATTTTGTTGACCTCCAATGGCTACTCTATCGTCAACAATGATTTTTTTAGCACTAATTAATTTTTTAACTTGCCCTCTGGAGCCAATTTGACAAGTTTCTAACAATTTGTCTAAACGCATACTTATAGTTTAACACAAAAAAAACCGAAAGAAAGACAAGGTAGCCTCCTTTCGGTTAGAAATCTAAAGATTAAGGTCTAGCTAATTCTGACGCTGCTTCCTCATCAACAATTACAATCACATTTTTATGCTTTTGCAAAATTGAAGCTGGTAAGTCTTCGCTAACTGGGCCAGAAACCATTTTTTTGATAGCTTCTGCTTTGTCTTTACCAAAAGCCATTAGCACAATTGTTTTGGATAACATAATAGAGGCGATTCCCATAGATATTGCTTGTTTTGGTACATCATCAATACTCTCAAAAAAGCGACTATTGGCCTCAATCGTTGACTTTTCTAGGTTCACAACGTGTGTTGTCATCTCAAAAGAAGTCCCAGGTTCATTAAAGCCGATATGACCATTGCGTCCAATTCCCAATATTTGGAAGTCAATAGGATGATCCGCAATAACCTTATCATAAGCCTTAATTTCTTCTGCTAAATTAGTTGCTAAGCCATTTGGTAAGAAACTCTCCTTAAACGGTTTGGCATTGAATAACTGCTCCTTCATAAAATAGTTATAGCTTTGAGAATGTTCCTTTGGCAAACCCACATACTCATCTAAATTGATACTTGTCATCTCAGAAAAATCTAGATCACTTGCTACAACTTCTTGGTAAAAAGTAAGTGGTGTACTACCTGTTGCTAATCCTAAGGTTTTAGCACCATTAGACATAGCTTCTTTTAATAGTGAGAAAGCAACTTGCCCACCTTCAACTTGATTCTTTACATGAATTACTTTCATTTTATCTCCTTTTATTGGTATAGACCTTTTATGGTTTTATTATATGGTATATACCAATTTTTGTCAAGCTCATTATTTTTAAACTTTCTATAATGACGTAGACATCCTCACGTGATATAATAATTGGGATTGGGTTTATATCCACTAGGAGAAAAGCCCTTAAAGGAGCTAGAATGAATACAAACGACTTTGATTTTGAATTACCTGAAGAATTAATCGCACAAACACCACTTGAACAAAGAGACAGTTCAAAACTACTAGTTATCGATCACAAAACAAAAAAGATGGTTGACAGTCACTTTGACCATATCATTGACCAGCTTAATCCTGGAGACGCTCTAGTTATGAACAACACTCGTGTTCTACCAGCACGTCTTCATGGAGAAAAACCAGATACTCATGGCCATGTTGAACTTCTTCTTCTCAAAAATACCAAGGGTGACGAATGGGAAGTTTTGGCTAAGCCAGCTAAACGTCTCAAAGTAGGTAGCACCATCAGTTTTGGCGATGGTCGCTTAAAAGCAACGGTCATAAAAGAACTAGATCATGGTGGTAGAATAGTTTCCTTTTCTTACCAAGGAATTTTTCTAGAGGTTTTAGAAAGTCTTGGTGAAATGCCTCTTCCTCCATATATACATGAAAAATTAGATGACTCTGAGCGTTACCAAACTGTTTATGCTAAGGAAAATGGATCTGCAGCTGCTCCCACTGCAGGCTTACACTTCACACAGGAATTACTCCAAAAAATTCAAGAAAAAGGAATTCATTTAGTTTACTTAACTCTTCATGTTGGGCTTGGAACATTTCGCCCCGTTTCAGTAGATAATGTTGACGAGCACGAAATGCATTCTGAGTTTTACCAACTTTCTGAGGAAGCAGCTGATACTTTGCGCCAAGTAAAAAAAGCCGGTGGGCGTGTTGTTGCGGTTGGTACTACTTCCATTCGAACACTTGAAACAATTGGTAACAAATTTAATGGTGATATTCAAGCAGATTCTGGTTGGACTAATATATTCATTAAGCCTGGTTATCATTTTACTGTAGTAGATGCTTTTTCCACCAACTTCCACCTACCAAAATCAACCCTTGTCATGTTAGTTTCAGCTTTTGCTGGGCGTGATTTCGTTTTAGAAGCCTATAGACACGCTATCAGTGAACAGTACCGTTTCTTCAGTTTCGGTGATGCCATGTTTGTTAAATAAAAAATCATAAGTACCCGTTAATGGGTACTTATGATTTTTTATTTAAAATTTGTACTTTAAATATTCAGCAATCAAGCTTTATTTTGATTAACACGATGCCACTCGTTTATGACATAGGTGAGACCGGCCAGTTGATTATAACCCTCTCCTGAAATTTCAAAGGATTCTTCTGTACTTCCTCCCAGATTTTTAGTATAAAGAGCAATCAAATAAGGACTCTTTTCGCAGACAATAGCCCCTACATTCAAGGCTTCTCTCACATAGCCAGGCTTTTGGTAAATGGGAATATCAGGCAAATAGGTTTTATAATAGTCTCCTGGAAATGATTCACCAATATAATATAGGATATCCTTATACTTATTTTTATGCCTCCAAAGATAATCTAGAACTTGGATATAATACTCTGTTGTCGTCTTGTTACCCTCTTCAAGTATCGTTTTTATCTCTGATTTGGACTTACCATATCTACCAAACTTCTTATAAGCCTTGTCCATACCACCAAGACGATCAGCCAAAGCATAAGCTGGAGTATTTTCAGAATACATTAAAGAATATTCTTGCATTTCTGAAATAGACATTGCTCCAGCAAATTGATTAACATATGCCATGTGTTCCCTATCATACTCATAAGTTGTATTAGTTATATCAAAACGTTGTTCAAGGCTATATTTTCCTTTCTCTGTCTCATCAACAACTAACATGTTAAGAGGAAGTTTATAGGTTGAACCAGCAGTCATCGGTTGCCTATCGTTCATTGAGAAGGTTTTACCAGATTCTAGGTCTTTATAACTAAAAGCTATTTGAGTATGATTGATACCAAATTCATCCAAATAAGCTTTGACAGTATCTACTAAACTTAACTTATCATATTCATAATATAAACCTAAAGCATTCATCCTAGCTAAGTCAGCATCCATTACAGCCTTTTTGGCTTCTGCTGATTTTTCTACTGGATTTCTATTTTGCTTTACTACTTTTTTTACTTCTTGTGTCACTTGGTGCGTCTTAGCCTTTTCTAGAGCTGACGCTGTTACTATCAAACCTAAAGCAATGACCAAGACAACTAAAATAACAATATTAACTGTTTGAGGAATCTCAAAAAATCTTCTCTTACGCAACCCTATTCTCCTCTCAATTATATTTTATATTATTTTAATCAAAAATCAAGGGAATATTGCATTTTCTAGACAATTATATGTCAATAATATTACAGAACAAAGACATAGAGCTTTAAAAGAATTATTTTACCCAAAAAACCATATGCTAGACACAAAATTAGGCTTATTTAATTAGATTAAATAAGCCCTTGATCAACTAATCCTTTAAACTTCTCTGATATTAAAAAGAAATCTATTTCTGAACCAAAAAAACTGGCCTTTTGGTCAGTTCTTAATAAATCATAATCAGTTTAAGCTTTAGCAGCTTTATACAGTTCATCAACTTTGTTCCAGTTAATAATTTCAAAGAAGGCTTTGATATAATTTGGACGAACATTACGGTAATTTAAATAATAGGCATGCTCCCAAACATCAAGTCCCAAAATAGGTTGTTTTCCTTCAGATATTGGAGTATCTTGGTTTGCAGTAGACATAACTTCTAGTTTACCTTCTTTATTAACCACTAACCAAGCCCAGCCTGAGCCAAAACGGCTAGTTGCTGCAGTAGTAAAAGCGTCTTTAAAAGACTCAAAGGAACCAAATGCCTCATCAATTGCACTTGCCACATCACTAGTTACTTCAGTTTTTTCTGGAGATAGTAATTCCCAGAAAAGTGCATGATTGAGGTGTCCACCTCCGTTATTAACCAACGCTTGACGGATATCCTCAGGAATAGCTGAAACATCTGCTAAAAGCTCTTCAAGGTTTTCACCAATCTCTGGATGTTTTTCAAGTGCCGCATTAGCATTAGCAACATAAGTTGCATGATGCTTATCATGATGAAGTATCATTGTTTCTTTATCAAATTGGGGCTCTAAGGCATCATATGCATAGGGAAGTTCAGGTAAAATAATAGCCATTTGTATTCCTCTTTTCCATTATTGATAAGACTATAGTAACCTAATTTGATAGAGCTTTCAACTATTTTGATTAATTCTAAATAAGATATAACTAGTAGAATAACTTCCCAATTATACCTCAACCAATCATCAATTTAAGGAGGGCTAAATCAAATAAATAGGATTTATCATTGACTCCCTTTTTAATTTGATAATCAGTTTCAATCAATACTTTCACTACTCTTTCTAAATAAGCAGTACTTAAATTTTGTGAATCACGAATAGCGAATTTTACTTGATAGGGGTTAACTCTCCGTGCCATCAAATCAGAAAGAGCCACGACTATTTGTTGCTCATTCTTACCATCTTGCACTAACAACTTAATTTGTAAATATAATCGAAATTGTCCTATCAAAATAGCAATTAATTTGATTTCATCTTCACCAGCCAGTCTGAGATCATGAACCAATTCAGCTACTTGATCACTACTTCCTTGCAAAATAAAACGAGATAAATCAAAGATATTATCATGAAGTGTTTTTGGAATTGCCTCATCAACGTCTTCTAAAGAGATATTACCTTGTCCCTTATATGTTTTTAAAAACAATAAATTTTTTGCCATCTCGCTAAAGTCACCATTGGATTTTAAAAGAAGCTTATCAAAAACACCACTATCAAATATCAGCCCAATTTCTTTTCCCCTTGACTGAAAATATTGCTTTAATTCTTCTTCTTTTAAAGGAAGTGCTTCAATAACCTCGGCATCGCGCTTTAATAACTTAACGATACGTCTCTTTCCATCTAGCTTCCCAGGCGCAAAGATGATTAACTTTGTCGTTCCTAGAGGGTTCTCCAAATAGCTTTCGAAAGATTTGAGCTCATTTTCCTTCAGGTAATTCTTTTTTTGTGTCGTAATATCAACAAAATAATCAAAGATAACAAATTTGGTATCAGCGAAAAAGGGAAGACTTAGTAAATCCATTTCTGCTTCAGAATATCCTCCTTCTGACAAATCAAAATAGGAGTAGGTTAAGTCATCTTTATCATAAGCAATTATTTTCAAGACTTCCTCTTTAATCTGGCTGAATTGACCTAAATCATCACCTGTAACCAAGGTTACAAGACCTAGTTTATCTTTTGACAATTTCTTTACTTTTTCAATTGCAATCATGTACCTATTATACCATCTTATCTTTAAAATTGAAGAAATGCTCTTAGATTTCTACTATCTAAAAATCTCTCTTGTTAGCGACAAGTCTCAATTTCCCACTGCCGTCGTCCAGTAAATCGTATGGATCCTTGTTGATCCGTCCGATAAACCTTGACGTGTCTCTCTTTAAACCGTTCTAAAGTTTCGGGACTTGGATGCTTAAAAGCATTATTGTTACCAGCAGAAATCAAAGCAACCTTCATTGATATTGTATTTAGAAAATCTTCTGTAGAGGATCCTTTGGAACCATGATGACCAACTTTCAAAATATCGACTTTTAAGTTTGGATATTTTGAAAGTAAAGCTTTTTCACCTTCTGCTTCAATATCTCCTGTAAAAAGAAAGTTTTTTCCTAATAAACGGCCATATAAAACTAAAGAATCATTATTCTTACCATCTCCTATTGACCATGGATAAAGAACCTGTAAGTAACTCCCCATTATAGAAAGTCGGTCACCGGCTTTAACCAACTTTGTTTTTATTTTCATAGCTTTAATCCTATTCACAAAACTAACATTTTTCATACTTCCCTGACTAGTTAAAATCTCCTTAACTTCAAAGTTTTTAGCAACTTCTTCCATATCTCCTACATGATCATTGTCGGTATGAGTTAGTAATAGATAATCAATTTTTGTAATCCCCCTTGACTTGAGATAGGGAATAAGGGTTCTATCAGCATTAGTTTGTCTATACTTTTTTTGCCAAGCTTCTCTCCCATCAAAATGGTGTACGCCACCGACATCAATCAAAAGAGTTTTGTTATTCATATCTCTAATTAAAATACTATCTCCTTGCCCAACATCTACAACGGTAATTTCATTACGAAACGGTATCCTCATACTCAGAAAGAGTAAAACAATTACACAAGTTGGTAAGAAAACTGTTTTCTTTTTTGAGAGTTGATTGACAAAAAAAGCAAGAGCCATGATAAGCAGGAAAAATTGGATTACATTTGGATTCCCTAAAGTAATAGGCTTACTGGTATACCCTTCAATAAGATGAACTAATTTTTCCATAAGTAAAAACAAACTATTAAAGATACTGAATTTTATCAATGGAGATAAAAGAAAGGTTATGCATAAGATAGGGAGAATTACATTATCAAATAGAAAAGAAAAAAGAATAGTCAATAAAATAGCTATTACGTTATATTGCGAAAAATAACTAATTATAAACGGGAGAAGACAAAAATTTAAAGCGAAAGTTTCATAAACTCTTCTTCTAATCCCTTCAAAACTTTCAAAACGAAGGACTGTAATAAAAAAAGCATAAGCAAAGGATAGAACGCCACCAATACTCAGTAGAAATTGACGATCACAAATAAACATAAGCAAGAAAGCTAAAGCAATATTATCAAGTCCTTTAAAGCCAAAATTTCTTAAATTACTTTGCCACAAACTCCGTAAAACAGAAATGCTAAAACCAGTGATAAAGGCATAAAATAAAGAAAACAAAATATCTAAATAAGGAAAATAATCTCTAGGAATACCTAAAAGTATCAATAGTTTACGAAAATAGTTAAGGAAAAAAGCAACTTGCATTCCCGATAAAGCAAATAGATGAATAATTCCTAGTTGACTATAAATCCGGGTCATTTCACCGAAAGACTTATCTAAATAGCCAAATAAAAGTCCCGTCATATAATCCGACATTGGTTTAGGAAATTCTTTTTGACAAATTATGATAGCCTGGCGTCGCCAAGTTCGTACAATCTCGATTAAATTTCTAGTTGGGCTTTTTGATAACTGATTTAACTCTTTTATATGGCCTATACGGTGTATTCCTTGATATTTTAAAAATGCTCGATAATCGAAGCCCGAAAAATTGCGAATACCCTCAGCTTCTTCCAAAGCTATCTCAGAAACAATTTCCAAATAGTCTCTGTTTTCCCTAAAAAATACTAATTCTCTTTTGCTCTTCAACTTATAAAAAAGCTTATAACTATTATGTTTATGCTCTCCAGTGAAGGTTAAAGAATCTCCATTAATGGCAACTGTATCTGGAATAAGTCTGACTTGACTAATTGTATTCGGTTGTTGATTATAAATTTTATTTTCTTGCCACTGCCAATAGTTAAACAGAGACATTGTTGAAACTGAAAGGCATATTAACCACGGAATAATTCTTTTTTTGTAATGTTTGATAACTAAAAAGATTATTAAAATATCTACAATTATAAGAGGAATGCTGGGAAAACGAACTGTGTAATAAGAAAAAATAACAAGATAGACAATCTGAATTAAAGGCATAGGCAACTGCCTAATCAATGCTAATATCATCTTTGAGTTTCTCTAATGTCTTTTTCCCAATTCCAGAAATCTTTAAGAGATCTTCTAGTTTCTTAAACCCTCCTTGACTCTCTCGAACATCAATAATTTCCTTGGCTCTCTTCTCTCCAATTCCCGGAATCTTTGTTAAATCTTCAAGTTTTGCGACATTGATATTAATTTTTGAATCAACAATTTCGTTATCTATCGTACTAAAATTACCACTACTTTCTTCTTTAGGAATAACTGATCTATTCTCACCAATTTTGGCAATATACACTACACTACCGTCGCTTAATTTTTGAGCTAAATTAACAGCTCTCCTATCAGCAAATTCCGTAAGCCCACCCGCCTTTTTGATAAGATCTGTCACACGACTTTCCTTATTGAGACGATAGACACCTTCTTGCTTGACTGCCCCTTTGATATCTACGATAATTTTTCTATTAGCTTCTTCTTGAGCTGATGCTGATTCTATAGCACTAGCTTTTGTTTCCTGGCTTTCTTGGATTGTCTCAAGTTTTACAGTTGAAGCAGTATTGTCAGGCATCTCTTTTCTACCAACTAAGAAGATAATGAGTAAGAAAACAAGCCCAATAGATAGCAGTATTGTCAGTAACTGTATTTTCGATACAAGATAGCACATTTTGTCTTTACAAGATATCAAGTGTTTAATCATTCCTATCACCTCAATTATTTATTCGAAAATATGATGAAAAACATAAAAAAAAATATCCCGAAAGATATTTTAATGAGTATGTTTATCTGGATCCCAAATAAAACTAGCTAGTAGAGAAAATAATAGCGTTAATAGTAAGACAATTATCGCAATCAAAACTAACGGCAAGCGATAAATATAAGTTAAAGGATTTCGTCTTTTTCCAGGCTGAAATTGAGCATTTTCTTCATCAATCCGAACAAACTCTGCTTGGATACGACTGGCAACTTCTTTAATCCCTTCGTCGTTCATCCGTTTTATATCTGAGATATCGATAGGACGACCAAAATTCATATCAACGCGATCACCTAAAATAAGGCCTTTTAGCGTCATTGGTCCAGCATAAGCAGCTGGCAGAATTTTAACCTTGGCCATCTTGGCGATAACGGCAACGCCTCCTTTTACATCTTTCGAATGACGACTTCCACTAGGAAACATAACTAAGGAACGATTTTTCTTTTTTAAAACATTTACAGGATAACGGATAGCATCAGGTGAAGGTTTATCCCTATCAATTGGAAAAGCACCACACATTTTTATCCACCATGCAAAGATTCGATTGGCAAATAATTCCTTTTTCGCCATAAATACAAACTGTTTTGGTCTCGCAGCAAACGCCATATAAACCGGATCCCAAAAAGTTCGGTGAGGAGCCACTAAAATATAATTTTCATCAGCTGGCAAAATATTTTTCTCATTATGGTAATGTGAATTACCATTCACAACCCATAAAATAAAGACAACAAGCCCACGTAAATATGCGTAAAACACCCTATTCTCCTTCAATCATTTTAACTTCATTTATTGTATCACGAATACCATCTTTGTCAAATTCTATGTCAAAATAGCCACTTAGCTCGTTGCGCTATAAAGTAAGTCGTTATTTCTCAACAGATACTTTTCTGTTATAATATTTTTATGACAGAAGAACTTTTAAAAACTGGGGAACGTATTGATCAATTATTCTCAAACGATGTTAAAATTATTCAAAATAAGGATGTTTTTTCTTATTCAATTGATAGTGTTCTATTATCACGATTTCCAAGGCTACCTTCTAGAGGCCTAATTGTTGATTTGTGTTCTGGTAACGGTGCCGTTGGCCTCTTTGCTAGTCGCAATACTAAAGCACAAATCGTGGAAATTGAAATTCAAGAGCGGTTGGCTGAGATGGCTGAACGATCGATTAAACTCAATCAGTTAGAAAAACAAGTCTCTATAATCTGTGATGATTTAAATAATCTATTAGATCATGTCCCTAGATCAGGAGTTGATCTTATCCTCTGTAACCCACCTTACTTTAAATCAACTAAAAGTTCAAAGAAAAATATCTCTAAACATTATCTCTTGGCTCGCCATGAAATCACTACAAATTTAGAAGAAATCTGTAGTATTAGTCGACATGCTTTAAAATCTAACGGACGTTTAGCTATGGTTCATCGACCAGATCGTTTTATTGAAATAGTGGATTCTTTACAAAAATATGGCCTAGCTCCCAAACGAGTTCAATTCGTATATCCTAAAGCTAGTAAAGAAGCAAACATGCTATTAATTGAAGCTATCAAGGATGGCTCTATTGAAGGCATGAAAATCTTGCCACCACTTATTGTTCATAAAGAAAATGGCGATTATACAGACGATATCAATACTCTTTATTTTGGTACAAAGTAACGACAGAAGGACAATTTTACAAATGAAAAAGACCTTATTGATCTTTAATCTCACACTTTTTGTTTTATTTTTTATTGTTGCGTTCTTTTTATGGACTCGAGAAACTGATGGAACTGGCACAATACAAACAACTCATTCCCGTCTGTTTACAGAACTTGTTTGGTGGGCTTTTTATTTGCTAATACTAGCATTGCAAAGTCTCATCATTCTCATAAAAAAGGCAATTACTCATGATAAATAAGAAAGCTTATATGTATGTTTTAGAATGTGCTGACAAGACACTTTATACAGGATATACAACTGACATCGACAGAAGGATTAAAACCCATAATGAAGGGAAGGGAGCTAAATACACGCGTTCTCGCTTACCAGTTAAACTACTATATACTGAATCTTTTGAGAGTAAGCAAGAGGCTATGAGTGCAGAGGCACTTTTCAAGAAACGAAAAAGTCGTCAAGAAAAATTAATTTATATAAAAGAACATCAGACTTTTTTAAAGAAAGAGAGCTGATATAAACTGTAATTTCTCAAAATCTCTAAAAGTGTAGTATTATAGCCATAAAGGCGATCAAAAAATGTTTCTTTGCCAACTGTAATGGCTGATAAAAAAACTCCTTGTCAACCTAGCAAATAAACTAAAAATAAATGGACTTAGTTCTGTATTAAAGAGAACTAAGTCCATTTTTAAGATACAACAGTCAACTTTTTGAAGTCAGTTGAAATGCTTTTACTGGTTTTTAAATTGTTTCAGCTTTTGACTCAACTTCTTTCACTTCTTTTATTGGTAATTTCAAGATATCAGAGAGCATGAGTGGAACTAGCTCTACTTTTACCTCTGAATATTGCAAACCAAACCAACGAGTAGGCGTTGCTGTGAAATGTTTGATACTTGCTTTTGTTTGCATGATAAAGCGTTCAAAACCACTTAACTGTCTAGCCTGAGAAACACGTTCTTCAATGATAACGAAGCGGAAATCTCCCACTTCACGCCCACGAGAAATTGAATACTCCTGAACTTGTTTTGGTAAACGACCACTTTCCATTAAGTCTTGAACAATAGTTCTTAAATAGCGTGGAACTGTTTGAGGCATTCTGAAACCTAAATAGAGTTCTACTTTAACCATGTAGTCCGTTCCCATCATATCAACCTTGTATTTAGCTGTGTAAGGTTCATCTGTTACCTTTACATTCACAAACCAATACACTTTAGCCCGCTTTGGACGTTTATCCAAGATGGAATATAGGATCGACTTATCAATCATGTTGTCATTAATTCTATTGGTCAAATACACAACATTCGTTTGATACAAATCAATAGATGTGTCATCTCGAAGAGCCTTGATTTGTTCACGATAATCTAGTAGATTAAGAGACTTAACATATTTGAATACAATCTTAGTCCCTCGGTGCCAAATGAACATTAAAGAAACTATTGTTAGCGCAATGATAACAACCACATATCCCCCATGGAAGAACTTAACAGCTGAAGCCCAAAAGAAGATAAATTCAATAGCTGCAAAAAATGACATGACTAAGTGAGCAAGAACTGATCTCATTCCGCGCTTAATAAGATAGTAATTAAGCAGAATCGTAGTCATTAACATCGTAATTGTAATGGCTAGACCATAGGCCGACTCCATATGAGCGGAATTTCTAAAATACAAAACTGTACTTGATGTAATGATGAATAAAACCCAGTTAATTACAGGAATATAAAGTTGACCCAAGTTTTCACCCGGGTAGGTAACTCTAAAGAGTGGAAAAATTTTCAAGCGCATGGCTTCTGCTACCAAGGTAAATGAACCTGTTATTAAAGCTTGTGAGGCAATAATAGCAGCTAGCGTTGCCAAAATAACAGCATAAACGCGAAAATCTTCAGGAACACTGGCAAAGAATGGATTTAACTCTATCCCACTATTTTTATTAGCCAAAATCCAAGCTCCTTGACCACAATATGATAAGAGTATACAAACCTTAACAAATGGCCAACTAACATAAATATTACCACGACCAACATGCCCCAAATCTGAATAAAGGGCTTCTGCACCGGTAGTTGCAAGGAAAATAGAACCTAAGATAAAAATGCCACGGTGATTTTCCGGGCTCAGTAATAAGTGAATAGCATAGTAGGGATTGATGGCTTTAAAGATTTCCAAATGCCCAAGGCTGTTCATTATCCCAGTCAAGCCAAGAAAGCTAAACCAAATAAACATAACAGGACCAAATAGTTTACCAATCATACTTGTTCCAAATCTTTGAATACTGAACAGTGTTAGTAGAATCAATAAAGTGGTAATAATAACATTTGTTTGATTGGCATAGATGTGATCAATACCAGGCACAGCTTTCAGGCCTTCAATCGCTGAAGTAACTGTTACTGCAGGAGTCAAGGCACCATCTGATAATAGAGTTGCTCCACCAATCATGGCTGGAACAATGAGCCACTTCGACATTCTTCTAACCAAAGTGTAGAGAGAAAAAATACCACCCTCATGATGATTATCCGCCTTTAAGGCTATCCAAACATATTTAACAGTAGTGATTAGGGTTAAAGTCCAAAAAATTAATGAAACTGAACCTAAGATAAACTGTTCAGATATTTGCGATAAACCATCTTGATTCTCAACTAAGGATTGCATGGTATAGAGGGGGCTAGTTCCAATATCACCATAGACAATTCCAAGTGCAATAATAAATCCAGCTTTTGTAGCTTTATCAAAAGCTGGGTGATTGGCATTAGACATCCAATCGTCCTCCTAATATTCATTAAAAATACCAAAAATGGTTGAACTCATTATAACAAATTATGAAATAAAAAGATATGAAAGACAAATAAAAAGAAAGCTGAAAACGCGTTCAGCTCTCATTCAATTATTCACCTTTATGACGGATGACGAATCCAGAATCCTTACCTGTAGACTTTTTATCTTTGTTAAAGAATTCTTTTGCCTGACGTTTTGGCTTACGCTTAAAGTCACGACTTCCGCCATTCTCATCACGTTTGTCTTTACGACGGTCATCACGTCTTTCTCCTCCACGACGGTCATCACGTTTCCCTCGGTAACCACCACGGCGTTCACCATCACGGCTACTTCTACCTCGACCACCTTTAGAAGATTTTTTACCGCCCCCGTGACCACCACCAACGTATTTGAATGGAAGTGGTTTTTCACGTGCAATTTCAACTTCTGGTTGATCTGCCGGATCTTGAACGGTTAAACTCAAAATATAAAGTGCTAATTCTTCAGGTGTGAATTCAGAGGCTAATTGAATAGCATCACCTTTAAACTTTTCAAAGTTTGAGCGAATTGTTTCATCTGCAAAATCACGCTCAATCTTTTTAAGTGCCACTTTTTTCTTTGCTTGAAAGGCTTCTTCAGCTGTTGCTGGTTTCAGCGGTTTCATTTGTTTCTTAGTCAAGTTTTCAATCATGCTTAAGTAACCCATTTCATTTGGTGAAACAAAAGTGATTGATTCTCCTGATTTACCAGCACGACCTGTACGACCGATACGGTGAACATAAGACTCTGGATCTTGTGTGATATCGTAGTTATACACATGCGTTACGTTTGAAATGTCAAGACCACGCGCAGCAACGTCTGTTGCTACTAAGATATCAACTTGATCTCCCTTAAAATCACGGATAACACGTAAACGTTTATTCTGATCAAGGTCACCATGAATACCTTCAGCACGGAAACCTCGTAATTTCAAACCGCGAGTAATTTCATCGACGCGACGCTTTGTCCGACCAAAAACAATTGATAATTCTGGTTGGTCAACGTCCATCAAACGTGTCATGGTATCAAATTTTTCTTGTTCTTTAACACGAACATAATATTGTTCAACATTTACATTTGTAAGTTCTTTATTTTTAATTTGAACATGCTCTGGATTTTTCATAAACTTAACACCAATTTGTTTAATAGGTGCTGGCATAGTTGCTGAAAATAGCAAGGTTTGGCGTTCCTCAGGGACACGGCTAATAATGGCTTCAATATCTTCTAAGAAGCCCATATTAAGCATTTCGTCAGCTTCATCCAAAATAAGGGTTTCAACATGGTCAAGTTTTAATGCTTTACGTTTAATTAAGTCAAGTAAACGACCGGGTGTACCAACAACAATATGAGCTCCTGATTTAAGGGCTTTAATTTGTTTATCAATACTTGCACCACCATAGACGGAGCGAACTTTAACGCCTTTATCACGACCAAAACGAAAGAGTTCTTCCTGACTTTGGACAGCAAGTTCACGCGTTGGGGCAATAACAAGTGCTTGTATGATATTTTCATCCGTACGGATCTTATTCAAGGTTGGAAGACCAAAAGCAGCTGTTTTACCAGTTCCTGTTTGTGCTTGACCAATGACATCTTTTCCTTCTAAAGCTAATGGAATAGTCATCTCTTGGATAGGAGATGCTTTTTCAAAACCTGCTGTTACAACAGCTGATTGGATGTCTTCAGATAAGTTTAATTCTGTAAATTTCAAATGTTTCTCTTTTCTAAAAAAGCAGTGCGAAGCTGCCTTATAAGCCTTTATAGTTCTGTCGTTCAATTAACAACTAGACTAGTGTAACATAATTAAATCTAAAAAGATAGGAAAGAAGTTATGAAAAGGTTTTTATAAAAAAATAATAGTAGAATATGGACTAAGTAATCTTTTTTATTACTATTTAACTCTATCATATAATAGTGTCCTCTTTATCCTATTTTTAAGCAAAACTAATGGGTGAGATGAGTTGACCAAACTCTTTAGACCTAGTAAAAAAGCCAAAAACACTAGGTTTTTGACCTTCTGAGATTTTTAGTGTAGAAGCTATTCATAGAGTAACTACTGCTTAAGCTTGGAATTAAGAACTAGAAGAAGGTTGGCTGATATTATAAAACTCCTCTATCTCCCTCAAATGGCTAATCGCCTAACTTTGTGACCTGCCGTTTTAGCTAGCTACATAACATAGCTTAAAGAGTCAAGGTTTTTTCTTCAATTTGGACTTCCTTGGAGACCTCGTTTTTATTGTTTAATAAGTGTTGGACCAGTCAGCGGGACATTATAATCAAATTCTGAATCAATCCCGGTCTGCCATAGGATCGGTGTTAGACTATTCCCCTCAACATGCATGCCAAAAACGTACTTGATATTGTAACCACCAATACCTCCAAGAATCATAATAGCTTGATCTGCACCATAATTTCCTACTAATTGATAATTCCCATTTCCTCTATCATAAACGCCCTTAAAATGAACCGTTTTGGATTGGACATCAGAACTTGACTTCAGTGATTGATCTACGCGAGTGACTGTACCATCCTCACTAATGGTAATCGTCACAAAAAAATCAGACTTAAGTTGAATAGCCCAAGTTCCAATGCTAGAAACTGGCATGGGAGCCAAAGCTGATCTATCTAGTGTTGGTGTCATTTCTTCTGAGGATTGACTTGCCTTGCTTACTTGAGCGCTATTTTCTTTATCATCTAGAACATTAGGTTGATTAACCTCTTTAGTCACACCTGTCACTGGAATTTCTGAACTTGGACTAGTTTTATCCCTAGGAGGTAACATAGCTTGCTGGTTTTGGGCTTCTTGACTCTGTCCTTTATCAAGATCAGTCTTATTATTTAGGAATTCTACGGTCTTCATTTTCTTGTCGCCGGTTTTCTTTGACAGTTTGGAAAGGTTACTTGTATTTTTATTAGCAACAGCTTTTTTTTGTTTAAGAGAAGTTACCCTATTTGGAAAATGCTCTTTACCCGCCTCTTTATATTGCCCGAGATAAAGAATACTTGAACAAGCCAATAACACAACTAAAACACTAACCACAAATTTCTTTGTCATTTTCATCTTCCTCCTGAAGAATGATATATTACGAATATTATAATGACATTCCTTGATTATTGTCTATAAAATGGGTGTTCATCTGCATGGACAGATTGCCCTATAGCAATGGAATCTTGGTTATATACTGTACCAATATGGATATTTTTGACGCTAGCTGGTGTTACTATAAATCCAGCTCCAGTAATATTAGCTAAATAACAGCCATCTTTAATAAAACCCGTCCCAATTTTATCATGTCCCCTAGTCACACTACCATCAGCTTTTTTGTAGTCAAGCGTAAAACTACCGTCTGCTTCAATAATCAGAATTTCTCCTAAATCATTTTTCCAAGTCCCCGCTATTACTGAAAAATCACGGTTATCTAACCTGGTAACAAGGGCATGAGCCGTATTGATTTGATCAGTTTGAGAGTCAACAGTCTGAGTAGGAACTTCTTGGCTACTACTTTGTTCAGGTTGGCTTCCTTTTTGACTACTACTATTGAGGTCTCCCGTATGACTGCTATTTTCCTGACTGGGATTCAATATTTCTTTTTTTGTTTCAACTTTTTTAACTCGTGTCTGACTAATTTCCTTTTTAGTTGTTTGCTCTTGAGGTTTAAAAATAAGCGATTTTACCGTTATGAAGGTTAGTAAAATCAAAATAAGTGCTGATAAGAGAATAATGAACCTTTTTTTCATAATACGACTCCAAAAAATATTTTTTATTTATTATAATTAGATTATATCACTTAAATTTCAATTTGCAACACTTTTGTAACATTAATGAAATATATGTTATCTAGAAGTAAAATATATAAAAAAAGCTAAACTGTACAGTTTAGCTTTTTAAGAGTATTACATTTTTTCTTCTAGTTGGACATCTGGGTATTTATCAGCAAACCAACGGAGGGCAAAATCATTTTCAAACAAGAAAACAGGTTGATCAAAACGGTCCTTAGCCAAAATATTACGACTTGAGGACATTCGTTGATCTAAGTCTTCTTCTTTAATCCAACGAACAGTTTTCTTGCCCATAGGAGTCATAATCACCTCTGCATTATATTCACCTTCCATTCGGTGTTTAAAAACTTCAAATTGGAGTTGACCAACAGCGCCAAGCATGTACTCCCCTGTCTGATAATTTTTGTAGAGTTGAATAGCCCCCTCTTGCACCAATTGCTCCATCCCTTTGTGAAATGATTTTTGTTTCATGACATTTTTTGCAGAAACCTTCATAAAAATTTCTGGCGTAAAGGTTGGTAAAGGCTCAAATTCAAATTTATTTTTGCCGACAGTTAGGGTATCACCCACCTGATAAGTCCCTGTATCATAGACACCAATAATATCACCAGCAACAGCATTTTGAACATTTTCCCGCGACTCAGCCATAAATTGGGTAACATTGGACAATTTTACACTTTTACCAGTACGACTTAAGTTAACACCCATTCCTTTAACAAATTCGCCTGAAACGATACGGACGAAGGCAATGCGATCTCTATGACGAGGATCCATATTGGCCTGAATCTTAAAGACAAAACCGGAGAAATCTTTATCTAAGGGATCAATCACTTTCTCATCTGTTGTTTTATGGCCATGTGGCTCAGGAGCAAACTCCAAGAATGTATCAAGAAAAGTTTGAACACCAAAATTTGTCAAAGCTGAGCCAAAGAAAACCGGAGTTAATGTACCAGCCAATATGGCAGCTGCCGAAAATTCATTTCCAGCTTCTTGGAGTAACTCGATATCTTCAAGAGATTGTTCATAGAAGGGATTGTTAGCAAAAAGTTTAGCCCCTTCTTCTAAGTCTGCAAACCGTTGTTCCCCTTTATAAAGTTCTAAACGTTGATTGTGCAAATCGTAAAGACCTTCAAAAGCTCTTCCCATACCAATTGGCCAATTCATAGGATAAGAAGCAATTCCAAGAACCTCCTCTAATTCTTCTAACAGTTCAAGAGGTTCACGACCATCACGGTCAAGCTTATTGATAAACGTAAAGACCGGTATACCACGATGTTTCACAACTTCAAATAATTTTTTAGTTTGTGCTTCAATACCTTTGGCAGAATCAACTACCATAACAGCCGCATCAACAGCCATCAAGGTCCTGTACGTATCTTCAGAAAAGTCTTCATGCCCCGGCGTATCCAAAATATTAACACGCTTACCTGCATAATCAAATTGCATAACAGATGATGTTACTGAGATTCCTCTTTGTTTTTCAATATCCATCCAGTCTGATTTTGCAAATGTTCCCGTTTTTTTCCCTTTTACAGTCCCAGCTTCACGGATTTCGCCACCAAAATAGAGTAATTGCTCAGTGATTGTTGTTTTACCAGCATCTGGGTGACTAATGATAGCAAAAGTTCGTCTTTTTTTTATTTCTTCTTGTATTGACATAGGTCTTCCTTAGTTAATTACAGTTCTTTTTAATTGTACTATATTTATTATTTATGTTGATAACAATTGTATCATTTCCAAGTAATGCTACATTGGGTACTCCTCAATATTTAAAGTAAAAAAGTGCCGGATTATCGACAACTTCTTTATTATATCGGATTTTAAATGCTTTAGCAATGACTATCCTTTTACCAAAGGAGCAAATGCTTCTTCTTTTAAGCAGTAACGGACATACACTAATTCTACTAGTCTCGCTAACATCCATAAACCTAGTGTTAGTAAGCAAAAATTCCCTACTAGATGACGACTATGTAGCAGAGGCAATTCCATAACAAAGCCATAATTACCACCAGTTAAAATGTTGACGGTTATTAATGAAAAGTGGAGAGTCGCTAAGAAAGTGAGAGAGAACGTAGACGACGACAAATCCCTATCATAATACTGAAGTAGGTATATAAGCGCATTGACTAGTAAGGCATAATGACCTATATAAAATGCAAAGTTAGTCACATGAGTGAGAGGATAAGGATATAAATCAGGGGAAAATAAGGCAAGAATTGATCCGCCTATTCCCAATAACATCATCAATTGCTTAAGCTTAGTTTTGTTTGGAAACAAAAAAATAGCTAGCATGCCGATACGACAATGATATAAAGGCAAAGCTTCAGCCGGAGGGAAGCCTTTTAGGATATACCAACCATAAAAAGTTATGAGTTGAAATAATTGGAGGGCTAGGAAAAAATACCGAAATCCCTTTTTTTGATAATAGTTTAATGTTAAATAGATTAGAACAGGAACCAACACCAAACATAAAAGATAAAATTGCAAGCTAATACGTGGCAGTTCCGTGGGAGTTAAGGCAAAAAAATTCATAATAAATCCTTTCTTGATTTTTTAATTATACCTTAATCATAACTTTTGGACAAGTTAGATTGGCAATTAAAAAACAAAAAATTTATTAAGAATCTTTGCTACGCCAAAAGACGATTTACAACTTCTTCTAAATTCATTGAATGACTTCCCTTTACCAAAATCTGATCATTAGCCCCAAGTATTTCTTGAACATGATGACATAAGTCTTCAAACTGATCTTCCGTGTCGGTCTTTCTAAAGAAGAAGACTTTTCCGATTGGATACAATTGACTAGCTAACTGTGCTAAAGCTTCAATATCCTTACCATAAAAAATTAAATGATTAATGTCATCTGGATTCAATGCCTCTATTAATTGGCAATGTAAGTCAACTGAACTCGGTCCTAATTCTTTCATATCTGCCAATAAGGCAATTTTTTGGCCATCTTGATTCGGTGCAATCTGTGTAAAGGTTTCTAAGATAAGACGCATGGCAGTAGGATTTGCATTATAGACGTCTGATAATATATCCGCTCCATTGCTAGCTTTCTTCCACTCTGTTCTGTTGCGTGTCAGTTGCACATGTTCTAAAGCTTCAATAATATCTTCATCAGCAACAGCTAAGAGCTTCCCAACATAAGCAGCAAGCATAGCATTTGTTGCGTTATACTTACCTGATAATGGCAAAGTAAGAGCTTGATTCAAAACATTCGTTGTGAATGATAGGCTGTTTTTACTTTCCTCAATCGATTTGACAAAAATTTCTTGATTTTCACCAAAGCGGATAACCATTTGGTTTTCAGGTAAATAAGGATCAATAATAGGGTCTCCCGGTGCAATCAAAATGCCATGAGAATTCATGCCATCAGTAATTTGCATTTTCCCTTGAGCTATTTTTTCTCGGCTACCAAAGAATTCTAAATGAGCTTCACCAATTAAAGTTACAACAGCAATATGGGGCTGGGCAATTTCTGAAAGAAGATGAATATCTCCCAGATGATCTTGACCCATTTCAAGAACAATTTTTTCAGTATCATCGGGCATATGAAGAACCGTATAAGGCAAACCAATTTCGTTATTGTAGTTTCCTTGGGTCTTATAGGTTTTGTAGGTTGTTGCTAGTACAGCCTCAATCATATCCTTGGTAGAAGTTTTTCCATTTGACCCCGTAACAGCAATAACATCTAAACGCATTTTTTCGATATAGTACTTAGCAAGCTTTTGAAATGCTTTCAAACAATCCTTAACAAGAAGATAGGGATGTCCACTAATCTCTTTTTCGGAAAATGTAGCGACTGCTCCACTCTCAAAAGCCTTATCTATAAAATCATGACCATCTCTCTCCCCTTTTAAAGGTAGGAAAAGATCCCCTTTTTCAATTTTACGGCTATCAAATTCGATTTGTTTCAGGGGAACATCATCAAATTCAGAAATAATATTCTGAGCCTCCACGACCTTTGCAACTTCATACAATGATAATTTCATAATATTTCCTTCTTTTTTACAGTAACAAAAAAATTCTCACACCCATTATACCACTTTTTACAAAGAAAATTATGATATTTTAAATTGCTAAAATATATACTATTATTTTTTACTAGCAGTTGAATTAAAACTTCTAATAAACTAAACAATTATCTTTATTTTAATTAGGACCTTCATTTTCTATCTTCTTTTACTTCAATTTTATTTTCAGATCATAGTTTAAGTACAGGCTTATAATTGCAAGCCCTTGAATACTACCACTGAGGATTATAGGCTCTCATATTACTAGTACCTGCCTTACAAAAATGATGTTAAAATAAAAGAACAGAGTGTTATCATCACTTTGTTCTTTTGAGTATTAAATTAAATGACTTTCACGCTTTTCAAACATCTCAATCGCTAAAATAACTAACCTTTCAATAAGTTCAGGATACGAAAGTCCCATATTCTCCCATAGCAAAGGATACATGGACCATTGTGTAAATCCTGGCATAGTATTCAACTCATTTAAATAGATAAAGCCATCTTTTGTTAAAAAGAAATCACAACGGGACAACCCACAGCATCCTAGAGCTTTAAAAGCATTTTCTGCATAGATGCGCATTTTGTTAGCAAGGTCTGTCTCAAGCTCTGCTGGAATTGCCATTGTAATTTTATTATCAATATATTTAGCCTGATAATCGTAAAAAGCTACTTCCTTAACCACTTCACCGGGAAGTGTTGATGCAATATCAGTATTGCCTAAAAGGCCAACTTCAATCTCACGCGCATCAACTCCTTGCTCAATTAAAATGCGACTATCGTATTGTAAGGCTAATTGAATAGCCTCTCTCAACTCAGTTTCAGAATCAGCTTTTGAAATCCCCACTGATGAACCCATATTCGCCGGTTTTACAAACATAGGAAAGCTTAATTTGGTCAGTGTTTCCTGGATACATTCTTCTAAGGAATTGCCTTCAATAAAAACATTATAAGCAACCTGAGGCACTCCCGCAGATTCTAAAACTCGCTTAGTTGTAATTTTATCCATGGCAACACTTGAAGATAAAATATTTGTTCCAACATAGGGCATTTTAAGAACTTCTAGAAAACCTTGGATAGAGCCATCTTCTCCCATTGGCCCATGCAGTATAGGAAAGACAACTGCTCCTTCTTCATAAATATCACTTGCTTTAACTTGAGCATCTGCAACAATCGTTTGATTGGTCATTAATTTTTCAGTTTCGGCTGGTTTTTGATTCCATTCTTGAGTTTTATAAAAATCACCAGACTGCGAAATGAAATAAGTTTTGACGAAGAAGCGGTCATAATTAACGGCTCTCATCACACTTTCTGCTGATAAAACTGAAACTTCACGCTCTGCAGAACGGCCACCGTATAACAAGACAAGTGTTTGTTTGGACATTTTCTTTTTCCTATCTGAATTAAATTTCTATTAATTATAACAAAAATTTGAAAGCATTTCAAAAGCAAATCGTTCAAAATAAAAAGAAAGGAGTTCCTACTTGAACTACCTTTTCTTTTCTATTTTATAACTCTGTCCGATTTTCAATAGCCCTCAAAAGAGTTACTTCATCTGCATATTCAATATCTGAGCCTACTGCCAACCCCTAGCTAGCCTAGTAACCTTAATTCCTGCAGGCTTTAGAATTCTTGAAATATACATTGAGGTTGCTTCTCCATCTGCAGTGGCACTGGTTGCAATAATCACTTCCTGAACATCGCTATCCATAAGACGAGTAATTAATGCTTTCAGATTGATATCATCTGGACCAACCCCATTCATGGGAGAAATCAAGCCGTGTAAAACATGATAGTAGCCATGATACTCTTGAATTTTCTCCATTGCAGAAACATCTTTGGACTCTTCAACCACCAAAATTTGACTCTTGTCTCGGCTTGGGTCCATACAAATAGAACATGGATCCTCATCCGTTAAATTACCACAAATAGAACAGTAGGTTAATTCACGTTTGGCCGCTAATAGATTTTTAGCAAAGTCATTCACATCATCATCACTCATACTGATAGTATAAAAAGCTAGCCTTGTAGCTGTTTTAACTCCAATACCTGGTAATTTTGAATAAGACTCAATTAATTTCGCTATAGGCGTTGGGTATAACACTCTGATCTCCTTTATGATTTTACATTCATTGATAGGTATAAATTAATAATATCTCTTGCCATATATTGATGAGCTTTAGCTAGAGCGTCGCTAGCATGTGGATACATAATGGCTACTGCAATCTGCGGCTCCTGACTAGGTCCATAAGCAACAACATTGAGATTAAAAGTAGCTACGGTATTGCCATTCTTATCTTTAGCATACGTTTCAGCAGTTCCCGTTTTACCACTAATAGTAACAGATGAGCCAGCCATGCCTTTACCAGTAGCATAGGGACTACCACTATTTACAACTTGATAAAAACCATCCTGAATTATCGCCAACTGCTCATGGTTTAGTTGAACCTGATTCAACTCTTTAGTTGCAATTGTCTTCTCAAGTTGACCAAGTCCCTTACTACCATCATTGTGATAAACACCTTCAACCAAATGAGGTGCTACTCTCTTACCTCCATTTGCAATTGTCGAAACATACTGTGCTAATTGCATCGCAGTATAGTTATCAAACTGTCCAAACGCTTCTGTGATAACATTTGAAACAGTATATTTGCCAGCCACATAACCGGTAGATTCACCAGGTAGATCAATACCAGTAGGTGCCCCTAAGCCAAAACTAGCATAAGCTTTGCGCAGTTCCTCCATTGTTTTTTTCATGCCATCACTTGTTAAGGACATTCCAACATGATAATCTTGTCCCATCATTTTCAGAGCAATCTGCACCATATAAGTATTTGAGGAATACT
Source organism: Streptococcus porcinus (assembly GCF_900475415.1). Classification (NCBI taxonomy): domain Bacteria; kingdom Bacillati; phylum Bacillota; class Bacilli; order Lactobacillales; family Streptococcaceae; genus Streptococcus; species Streptococcus porcinus. Next base: position 557,366 of record NZ_LS483388.1, on the reverse strand, counting down.
CCAAAGCTTGAATAGCTGAGATATTTTGTTGACCAAAAGTAAACCAAGAATTTATTGGTTTAGAATTTCCAAACTGAATTGGCTGATCCGTTAAAATTTGATTCCCAGTAATAACTCCTGTTTGCCAACCAGCTGCTAAGGTAGCTCCTTTGACTACCGAACCTGGAGTAAAGACGTTAGTAATAGTTCCTAGAGCATTCTTTTCCAATTGACCCGTTTCCAAGTCTTGAGAAAGTCCTGACATTGCCAGAACAGCACCAGTCTTAGGATTCATAGCAACAGCATAAGCTCCTTCTGAATACTTAGCTTTGCCTTCGGCAATTTCTGATTCAAAATATTTTCTTATAATTTTATCGACACCATCTTGAAAATCTGTTGCAATAGTCAATTTCAAGTTTTTCCCATTTTCACCTTTATGAGTGATTTTATCGGAGACAATTTTTCCTGATTTATTTGTTTTTATTTCCCGAACTTCATGTTGACCTTGTAATTGATTTTCATATTGTCGTTCAAGATAGGAGGTTCCTACCCGGTCGTTCAGAGCATAACCCTTTTTTATATATTCTGCTGCTTCTTCTTGAGGCAGACCTGCTTCTCGACTGGATACCTTCCCAATAATTGAATTCAAGCTAACATCTTCCACTTTGCGGTTCCAATCAGTTGTCACGGAAATCCCTGGTAGTTTTGCTTTATTGGCTACCAGATAAGCTATTTCTTGATCTGTTAAATCTGCGGTTCTTAGAGTTATCGTATTAAAACTGGCTACCGCGTTCATTTGGTTAAAAATAGAAATAACTTTTTCTTCCTCCGAAGAATAATTAAGTTCATCTTTGGTGACAGAAGCTAAAGCATGTTGATAGATTTTTCTTTCAGTCAAGCTGTTACCGTAAGCATCAACTTTTTTATTCTTAGGTAATTTTTTAACCACTTTAGCATAAACCTTAGGATCAGCTAGATAGTAATCCTTCTTAGCACGTAGACTAACTTTAACATCATTATACCTTACATAATCAGCTAAGTTTTTAGCTAATGTTCTTAGGTCATTTGCCGAAGCATCAGGATTTCTTGTAAATGAAATAACTTCTTTTATTTCATTACCAACCAACAATTTTCCTTTTTGGTCAAAAATCATTCCCCGTGGTGTTGAACTTTTAACTTTATAAACGGTTGAGGACTTAAGCTTTGCATCATAAAAAGCCTTATCTTGAATTTGCATTTGTGCTAGGCGCAAGATTAAAACCACAAAAAGAAAGACAATAATAGAAAATAAAAGGTTTATCCGGCGAGGTATACTTGCTTTTCTCTTAACAACAACTAATAATTTTGACTCTTTTTTGATGACAATACCCCCTTTTAAACTTCGCATTCTATTTTATCATAAAATATAAAAAGAAAACTGAGAATGAAGTTCTCAGTCAGGATTTTTTTCTATTTTATAATACTAGTGGTGGTAAAATGCTTTGTAATAGAAGAGACTGACAAAGACTGCACCACCTACAATGTTACCTGCATAAACCAAGGTGAAGTTTTGTAAAAATGCTAACCAAGTTGCCCCATTTTCAAATATAGCTGCAGGTATAATAAAGGCATTAGCCACACTATGCTGAAAGCCTAAAGCAACAAAAGTCATCACTGGAAACCAAATACCTAGCAATTTACCGCTGGCATCACTAGCACCATAGTTTAACCATAGGGCAAGTCCGACAAACCAGTTACAGCCAATACCAGATACAAAGGCTTGTAAGGGACTGGCCATAATCTTTGCTTGTGCGACGTGAATAACTTCTTCTTTAAAGACTCCACTTGAGGTTAAGCCGAGAAAATGACCAAAAACGTAGGCAACAAAAATAGCGCCAATTAGATTAAAAAGAGTTATGATTAACCAATTATGTAGGAGCTTTTTAAAGGGGATTTTTTGGGCAAAAAAGCTAGCCGATACAGCCATCATGTTTCCAGTAATTAATTCACCACCGGCCATCAGGATAATAATTAACCCTATAGGAAAGGCACATGCCCCTAAAATACTTGAAAAAGCACCGAAAGTTTCTAAGCCACTGGCAGCAATTCGGACATATAAGAGGTAGCCAAGGCTAATCATAGCTCCTCCAATAAAACCTAAGATAGCTTTTGCAAGAAAAGGCTTTTCAACTTTGTGCTGGCCAATAGCAATCGTAGTTTGGATAATCTCTTCTGGACTCTTCATGGTTACCTCTTTTGTTATAGTCTTCACAATTCTTTTTCTAGTATACCAATTTCCCAAAAAAATGCAAGCCCTTGCAACAAGGACTTGACGATTAATATTAAGATAATTTCCCTAGCCTTTATTTATGTGCTAAGCGATTCCAAATCCAATAGGCTAAATAAAAATCAACTAACCCATGAATAACAGTTCCTAGCCCAACAAGCCCTAATATGGACCAGATATAAGAAAGTTCTGTATGAGCAGTCATTGTCATTAAAAGAACAACCAAAAATTCTGCAGCTCCATGGATGATATTAATCACTATCGCAAAAGGTAAAGCTTTAAGGGGACTCTGTAAGGTTGTGGGCTTCTTACTTAGATAGAGAGCGGCTACTGCTACAAAAATAAGATGTGAGAGTGCTCTCATAACGATAACAATTGGAAAACCGGCTAAAAAGAATCCTAGTGTTGTTCCGAGTGCAACAAATAAACCCACTGGTAGAGAAATAAATGTGGCGATAAAAAGAGGAACATGGCTCGCTAGAGTGTAGGAAGCTGGACCAATTACAATTTTAACAGGCATAATCATAGGAATCAGTATTCCAAATGCAACTAATATTGATGCGTAAGCAATTGTTTGAGTAGGTTTCTTTGTCATAATAATCTCCTTTTGTTTAAAAGCAATTATAAAACAAAACCTTACAGGTGTCAAGACACCTGTAAGGTTTTGTTAATTGTGATAAAGAATACCGGCTGATGACAATTCTTCTTTAATTTTTTCAAAGCTTCTCTGATCTGGACAAGATACCAAATGACTATGTAGTCCATTGGTTAGTGAGGACAAGAGTTCTGCATGCGAATTGTCAACCTTAGTCATAAAATCAAGTATATCTTGCTGACTTTTAATATTAAGAGGAGCAGTTAACATACCATAGAGAGGATGTTCCACTTCCACCGTTGAAACAATACCACCATTAGCCACAATAATAGATAACTCTTGGAAAGTCTGGTCATTTTGGTGCTGACAAACTAATCTCGCTGTGTAGTCACTTGAATAAAGTGATTGGCGCATAATATAGCCCTTAGGAGTTGAAATAATATCATTTTGCAAAGCTCTCAGTAAGGCAATATCGCCTACAATAAGTTGCCTGCTGACCTGTAGTTCCTTAGCTAACTGACTGGCCGAACATGGCTCTTGGTTAGCTTCAAGGATTTCTAAAATGGTTTTTCGACGCTCTTCTGCTTTCATAAGGACACCTCTCCATTACTTATTAAAGTCTATGTTACCATAAATTCTTAAGCTAGCCTATGCCTTTTCTTATAGCAAAGCTCTAGCAAAATGTAATTTAAAAGGAGACTCTCTGCTAGTAAAAAGATACTAAGAAGAGATTTCTTCATGTCCAAAAAGTCCAAATAACCTAACTTGTGTGGACAAAAAAAGCCCTCACAGTGAGGGCCGTCTGATTACTGACCACCAAGATAGTATTCAGCAGTCAAGTTTAATTTCTCATCAAATTCAAAAACTAGTGGTGGGAAATTAGGAATTTCAACATCCATGATTTCATCATCGTTTAATTGTTTGATATGTTTCACCAAGGCACGGATGGAGTTCCCGTGAGCACCGATGAAGACATTTTTACCGTCTACTAAAGCTGGTGCAATTTTGTCTTCCCAGAAAGGAAGTGCACGTTCTAAGGTTACTTTTAAGTTTTCAGCATCTGGAATAACAGAGTTATCTAAATGTGAATAACGACGGTCAGTATGTGCTGAATGTTCATCATCTTTAGCCATATCTGGAGGCAATACGTCGTATGAACGACGCCAGATGTGGACTTGCTCATCACCAAATTGTTCTGCAGCTTCTGCTTTGTTTTTACCAGTTAACCCACCGTAGTGACGTTCGTTTAAACGCCAAGATTTTTCAGTTGGTACCCACAATTGGTCTGAATATTCAAGAGCAAGATTAGTTGTTTTGATAGCACGTTTAAGAACTGATGTGAAGGCAAGATCAAATTCGATACCAGCTTCTTTAATTAATCTACCTGCATCAATAGCTTGTTGCGTTCCTTTTTCTGAAAGATCAACATCAGCCCAACCAGTGAAAAGGTTAGCTTTATTCCATTCTGACTCACCGTGGCGAGCGAAAACCAATTTAACCATTAGTTAATTCTCCTTTTATTTAAGGTTTATCACCTTTTTACAACATCTATTTTACAAAAAATGGCGTAAAAAAGCTAGTCTATTCCAGATAAAATTGAAAACAGAAGATGTAAATCATGAAAACGTTTCAAAAACAGTGGATAATAAACTCCTTTTTTCAGGATACTAACATGTTGGTGTAGAGAAAAAGGCAAGCTTCAAGTGAGATGCTCGCCCTTATCTTAAGAGACTCTCTTATCTAAAATAATCTCTTTTATATTTTTCAGCAGAACTAATTTTTTGACTACCTCTTTTCAAATAATAGGTTTTAGGATTCTTTTTATTTTTTCTGACTTTATTTTTGGGTAAAAATTTCTCCGATAGGACAATAAAAATAATGACTTTTACAATTGAAAAAATGGCTAATCCTATTATAACAGCTTCGATTCCTAATTTTATCATGTGGTCTACTTTCTATACAAATCTCCTAGTACTAGTATAAACACTTTCAAAGTAAGAATCAAGTTTCCTAATTTATTTAAAAGACAATAAACGTAAACCGTTCAAGATAACAAGAATCGTAGATCCTTCATGACCAACGACACCTAATGGTAAATTTACAACTTGGAAAACATTCGCTAGGATCAGTAGGCTAATAACAGATAGAGCAAAAATAATATTCTGCTTCACTATTCTTTTCATTTTTTTTGATAATTTGATTGAAAATGGAATTCTCGTCAAATCTTCCATGATAACACTATCAGCACTTTCCATTGCAATATCTGTTCCTGAACCAATAGCATAAGATACATCTGCCTGAGCTAAAGCTGGCGCATCATTAATCCCATCGCCAACCATAGCCACAAAACCATACCTTTCTTTAATTTTAGCAAGGTTAACAACTTTATCTTGTGGCATACAATTAGCAACGACTTCATCGATACCCAATTTTTTAGCCACATAATGGGCTGTTCTTTCTTGATCACCTGTTAACATGACAGTCTTAATATCTAAAGCATGCAGCATCTTAATCGCTTTTAGAGACTCTTCCTTAATGTCATCAAGTAAGGCATAATAAGCCATTAAGTCATCTTCTTTACTAACAAATATAAGGGTTTTACCTTGACTCTCTAACATGTCAATTTCAGGCTCAATATGCTCAATGTGAGTTACTCTTTCTAGTATAAAAGATTTCTTTCCGATCCGCCATTCTTGACCATTACTTGTCACCATAAAACCTTTACCAGAAATTTCCTCTGCTTGAATAGGACTAAGATGGATACCTTCACCAATGTAATCCAATAACGCCTGTGAGATAGGATGGATGGACATTTCCTCCGCTGCTTTCACAATTGTGTCAATTTCTGATTTATCACCAATATAATAGCTATCTACTACTGAAGGTTTGCCTTGAGTCAAGGTTCCGGTTTTGTCCATAACAACTGCTTTAATATCACCCATTTTATCAACAATATCACCACCCTTGATGACTAGACCTTTTCTTGCAGCTCGGCTAATAGCTGATAGACTTGCTGGTGTTGAGGAAGCTATCAAAGCACAGGGAGAAGCTACTGTCAGTAAAACCATTCCTCGGTAAAAAGAATCCAACCAAGGCCAAGCAAGAATCAAGTGACAAAATAGGATAAAAAGTGGTACTAAGAGAAGGACAGCCTTAACATAATGGTTTTCTAGACTTTCAATGAAAGTTGTTGTGCGACTTTTTTGAGTTTGGGCAGACTCTACTAAATTGACAATTTTAGCAAATAAAGTGTCCTCATTCTCTACAGTTACTATCATTTCAACAGTTTGCCCTTCATTAATTGTGCCCCCAATTAAGGAATCCTTATAAGTTTTCTCAACAGTGACAGACTCACCCGTAATCATTGATTCATCAAATTGACCAAAGTTACTTTGTAACTCACCATCAATTGGAATGGACTCACCTTTTCGTACTTGCAATTTGTCACCAACTTTTAAAGCTTTGGTTTCAACTTCTTCAACGCTTCCATCATCTCGAATTCTGCGTGCTGTATCTGGTGTAAGATTCATCAATGCTGAAATAGCATGTTTACTTTTTTCCATAGCCATTTCTTCCAAGGTATTGGAAAGGGAGAAAATGAAAATCAATAAAGCTCCTTCTAACCAATAACCGATAATACCTGCACCTACTGCAGCTAAAACCATTAAAATATCAACAGTCAAATGCTTCTTAACAAACAACTCATGAAGACCTTCTTTTGCAGATTCATAACCACCAAGCAAAAAAGCCAGTATAAAAAAAACTGAAGCTAAGCCAGTATACCTTCTTAAAAGTAGTAAACCTACTAAAATCAATAACAGGCAAATAAGTGTTTCCACTAAACGAATATGCCCTTTAATCCAAGCCATTTCTCTTCCCTCCAGATTAGAAATTTTCTCACTATTTAACTCACTTTAATTATAATAATTCTAAATAAAAAAGTCAAGTTATTTAGAATAATTCTAAATAACTTGACCAGCTAAGTAATTTTGGAGAAATATCATTATCAAAAGAAGGAACGATAAGAAGTCAAAAATTTATCATTACTAGTACATAACCTTATCTTTCCTTACGTTTACATTAAAAACACTTAGTTTGTATATCAGCTTTTACGCTAGTAGGCAGTCTGTTGTCTTTTCATACCTTTACATATAATTTTTAGATAAAGAAGTAAGATCTGCTTTACATTAGCTTAACTATGTCTCTAAAGTTAAAATGAAGACTCGAAAAATTTGGTCAGACGCAAGCATAACATTCATTTTAGGTCAAAAATTTTTAATTTAAAAATAATTTGCATCAAATATATTACAAAATAATTTGACAAAAAAGAGAGTTATGAATTAAAATAAACTTGTGATAGTTTTCTGTCACAGAAATTAACGGTATACCTAGCCGAAAATGGAGGAAACTTTTTTATGAAACTAATTTGCAAAAAATTTGCAATGTCTACAATCGCTGCTTTAGCATTAGCTGCAGCATGCCTTACTGCTTCAACTCAAATTGTCAACGCAGATCAAGTTGGAAATGTAAACACTGAAGTTCGTTCAGACGTAAAAGATAACAGCCGTCAAGAGTTATTAGATCTTTTAAAAGAGAAAAACGTTGATGTTGACGAGGCGGAATTGTATTTAGAGATTACAGATGAAAATTATGCAGAACTTTTAGAGAAATTCAAATCTCAACCAGAAGACAAAGTAAAAGCTCATGTTGAAGCCTTCTTTGATGAACTTGCACCAAAACAAGTATCCTTTGACTAATTAAGACTCCTTAAATAAGACAAAAAGCCGCTCTTAGACCGATAGGGCGGCTTTTCTTTTGTCTAGCTACTACTCTCTATTTGGAGCTCCGCTCAATGCTATTAGGAACAGATGACATGATTGATGAAACCTGTTAAATTGAGAAATAGAATTCTAAGACCTTGTTAGCATTATCAAAACTTAATAAGATAAGAATCTTTAAATGAGATTATTTTTCTCTTTTTAAGCTGATACACTTTCATAAATATTGCCGAGTAGAAACTTTATTGCTATAAGAGCTTATAAAGGATGAACTTATCATTTTTAAACTACGAAATATGCCTGATGGAAAGTTGCTAAAGTTTCAGTAATAAAATGATTAATAAGCCGAATTTTCTAAAACTTCTTCCCCATATCCTCCAGCTTGTGGCAATGGTAAGTTTGTGGAATTAGGTGCTCTTAAAATTCTAATGGGTCTAGCACCTGCTTCTCTTGCTGCATGAACATCCTCATCACTATCACCATAGTGGATTTCTGAGCCGTATTTCTTAATATAATATGATTTGTCATACTTATAAGGTTTAATGGCTTTATCTCCGGTATAATGAATAGCAATTGGTTTATCTAAATTAAAGTCTTTGGCTAATGCTTTCGCTGTTTTATCAACTTCACCCTCTTTATACATTGAGCCTCTAGTTCTTCCTGTGATAAAGATAATTTTATCTCCTCGTTTTTGATGCATAGCAATTAATTTTTTTGCATATTCTTTAGGAATAGAATCTTGATCTCCCCGCTTTGCAACAAGATCCCAAAATTTTTGTTTATGAAGAAAATCAAAAGATCCTGGAGTGACATACTCTTTTCCATACTGAAAATATTGGCTACTAAAAAGTAATGTGTCATCAATATCAAAGCTTACGGTCGTTTGTTTCTTACCATCTAGACTTTTTTGAATAGCTTCAATAGAAATAGTCTTCACTTTATCCTTAGCATTTTGAGAAAGTGCTGTCACCCCCTCTTGCGTATAAGCTACTTTGGGTCCACTCGCTTTAACTACTGTGGATGATGTTGCAATAATCCCCAAAATCAAAAGACTACTCATTAACCTTCTCTTCATAAGAACCTCCAAAATATTAAAAGATAAATATAAGGGGCGTTACTCCCTTAGCTAATATACCAAAACAGTCCTCCTATTGCAAGCGCTACCAAAATTACCGACCCATTCTTAAATTCTATCATTTAAACTTACTAGATGGAGAAATGGAGTCTATCTTCTACAACACTGGGTGAAACACGCTTTATAATATGTTAAAGAGGCAGGAAAAACACACAAAATTAACCATGACTAATTTTACTCTCTCAACAAAAAAATCCTTATCATCATCAAGAAAATCTGATGTGATAAGGATCTTTAAGTAAAAATTATTTAACTGCGTCTTTAAGAGCTTTACCTGCTTTGAAAGCTGGTACTTTTGATGCAGCGATTTCAATTTCTGCACCAGTTTGTGGGTTACGGCCTTTACGAGCTGCACGTTCACGCACTTCAAAGTTACCAAAACCGATTAATTGAACTTTTTCACCTTTAGAAAGGAAGCCTTCAATTGCAGCAAATACTGCGTCAACAGCTGCCGCTGAATCTTTTTTAGTAAGGTCAGTTGCTTCTGCAACTTTTGCGATTAAATCTTGTTTGTTAGCCATTTAACAAATCCTCCAATTAATTAATAAGCAATATGCTTTAACAGTTACAATGATATCTAAAAAAAGCTTATAGGTCAAGTATTTAACGTTATTTTGACGATTTCTTGTAAATATCAAAACTTATTTTGTCGTTAATTAAGTCAAGTTTTTTAGCCTTTAGAAAAAGTGGAGTATTACTCCTAATTTTACTAAGGTCAATCATTAAAGATGATTTTTTGGCATTAACAGTTACAAAGTTTGGTAAATCATAACTCGATTTTACATATTGTAATACTTCTGACTCAGGCAAAGGTAAAGTTCCAGCAGAAATTGATGAAACTTGCAGTTGAACGTTCCCATTGGCTAAGGCAATCGGCTGAAAGTAGACATAAAGAGGAACTTCGTATCCTAAGAGTCTGTACTTGCCCTCAAAAATAATAGAAGACGATCCAGCATAGATATTGTAAGTCAAATCCTTAGTCTGGTTATCTTTCAAAAAACTAGCTACAGTTTGATTCAATTGCTGACGGTTAGAATCGATCGTTCCAACTTTAATCGCCTTCTGTTTTTGAACCTTGATTTGCTCTGTTTCTGGTTCTCGAATTTGAATCAAGCGACTACCTATTACAAGACAAAAAGCTAAATTTAGGGCTAATAGAAGGAGAAAAGCCCATTTCCACCAATTAATGTTTGAGTTTCTTTTCATGTTTTTTGATTGCCTCCAATACAGCGTCGGACATTATCTGATAACCAATATTATTAGGATGAAAATGATCACCTGCATATAATACATCATTTAGGACACTTTTCTTATCACCTTCTGAGTGAACAATTCCTTCTTTTCCATCAATCCCCTTATAGAGTTGATCGTTAATAGGAACGAAATGAACATATTTAAATTGGGATAAGGTTATCTTTGTTCTGTGATTCCAATTATTCACTACATCTTGCATTTTTGTTATTTCTGGAAAATTTAAATAAAAGGGATTATAAATACCTAAAACATAGATACGAATATCTTTATTAGCTTTTTTAGCTAATGTAATAATCTGACTCAACCTTTCTTGATACTCTGTCATAGGTTGATCAAAAGTTTCTATTTCAAGATGAGATAAGTGTTTTCGAATAACCGCCATCACATCATTCCCCCCTACAGTGAGAGTCATGATTTGAGCTTTTTTTAGGTCAGATTTAAGTGCTTCATCATTCTGCATGCGTTTTACTATTTGCTGGCTTGTATTACCAGAAATACCGTAGTTTTGAGCATTTACAGTAACATGATAGTGTGATTCCAAATCTTTAGATAAGAGGGGAATAAAGCCACCTTGATTAGTAGAGTCTCCTACCCCTTCTGTCAGGGAATCCCCGATGGCAATATAATTAATATGAACTTTTTCCTGATTTAAAAAATCACTGGCCTTTAATTGGGACCGTGATTTTGGTATAAGCAAATTTAAAACAAGGGAAAAAATCAGGAAGGCTAGGACAAAACAGAGGCTTCCTTTTAGTAAATCCTTCTTACTCATATCTAATCATAACGGCGAAGGCGCCTTCTCCTGTATGAGTTTGAATGATAGAGCCAGTCTCTTGTACAGATACCTCTCCCTTGTAAAAAGGTCTGATTCTCTCTAAAAGCTGATCGGCTAGTTCCCTATCACCAGCATAAGAAATCGCAAGTTCTGCAATTGGCTTTTTAGCTATCTCTTGCATGTGATTTTCCAACCATTTAAAGAAGGTTTTATTTCCTCTTCCTTTTGCAATTGGCTGCAATTGATCAGGTATTAACTCCATTAAAAGGCGAATATTCAATAAGCTACTAATCGCTCCTGTAACACGACCAATTCTGCCACCCTTTACTAGATTTTCTAATGTGGATACGCCAATGTAGAGTCTCGTTTTTTCTTTAACTTCTTCAACCTTGGCTAATATTTCAGACAAGGAAGCTCCAGCTTGGGCTAACTTAGCAGCAGCAAGGACTTGGAATTTTAGTGCTTGATCCGTAAAAGATGAATCTAGAACATGAACTGAAGCACCGGCAATCTCAGCACCTTGCCGTGACGCTTCAATAGTTCCTGATAGGATTGGATTTAAATGAATAGCAATAATCTCACTAGCACCCTGCGCAACCAATTTCTCATAATAATCCGCAAACAGTCCTACCGGTGGTTGACTGGTCTTTGGTAAATGCTTGCTAGCTTTCATTAACTTGAGGAATTGTCCTTCTTCTTTTAAATCATTATCAGAATAAAGCTTCCCGTCAATCATCACAGAGAGAGGCACGACAGTTATATCATATTTATCAATTAGGTCTTGTTCTATTGTAATTGATGAATCTGTAACAATCTTAATATTTCCCATAGTTGTTTCCATTCTATTACTAGTCTATTTCTTAATATTTTAGCATTGATTGACAAATAAATCAAAGCACTCCTGCTTAAGGTTAGGTTGCAAAAAGAAAATAATTCCTAGTCCTTTTCTTCTTATTCAATTTGCCATCACTTTTTCTGTAATAAATCCCGTGCTTGTTGGCGTGCTGTTTCCGTTATGTCATTACCCGCAATCATCTTAGCAATTTCCTCCACACGTTGATCGTCGTCTAATAAGCTTGCTTTTGAAACTGTGGTATCAGCCTTGCTTTCTTTAGAAATATAATACTGATAATCTGCAATGGCAATAACCTGCGGTAAATGTGAAATGGCAAGTACTTGACTATTCTTTCCAATTTTATAAATTTTTTGAGCAATAGCCTGCGCAACACGCCCAGACACTCCCGTATCAACCTCGTCAAAGACAATACTCGTTTTGTCTTCCTTACTTGAAATAGCTGCCTTTATGGCTAACATCAAGCGTGATAATTCACCACCTGAAGCCACTTTAACTAAGGGCTTAAAGCCTTCACCAGGATTTGTTGAAATATAAAACTCAACAGTTTCATTACCATTTCGGTTAAACTTTGAAGGAGTTAAACGCACTTCAAAATTAGCTTTATCCATATATAAATCTTTTAGCTGCTGTTTGATGTCTGTTTCTAATTGATGTGCCAGTTTATGTCGCTCCTGACTTAAAATATGAGCTTGGCCGATTAAATCTTTTTCTACTTTTTTGAGTTGTATTTCTAGCTCTTCATCTGAACTTTCACTGCCCGTCAAAAGCTGATATTCTTTTTCAATATTACTGTAGTAATCTAAGAGATCATCGACATTTCCACCATATTTTCGTGTCAAGCTGTTAATTTGATCCAAACGACTATCTAGTTCTAGGAGTCGACCTGCATCAAAATCCAAATTATCTACAGTATCTGATAACATTTTATTAACATCTTCCAAAATATAGTAAGCTTCCGTAATATTGCTTGCCATTAATTTATAGTCTGGATCAAACGTTTCTATCGCTAAAAGATCATTCATAGCAGAACGGATATTGGACAAACTGGACAACTCCTCGTTGTCTAGAAGAACTGCTGCATTTGCTAGAGTATCAGCGATTTGTTTATGATTCAAAAGCCGCTGTCTCTCCGATTGAATAGAAACATCTTCACCTTTTTGCAAGCCGACTGCCTCAATTTCAGCCATTTGAAATGCCAACATATCAATGCGTTCCTTATGATCACGTGCATTCTTTTGTTTTTCAATGACCTTTTTGCGAAGCTTTTTGTAATTGTCAAAAATCTCTTGATAGGCTACTTTTTGGTTTTGAAATGTTGGATCGCCAAAGGCATCTAAAATTGCTAAATGGTGAGCAGACCTCATCAATTCTTCTTGATCATGTTGGCCATGGATATCAACTAAAAATTGGCCTACTTCTTTTAATGTGGAGAGGTTAACCATCTGGCCGTTAATACGACTGACACTACGTCCGTTAGCAAAAATATCTCGGCGAATGATCAATTCATCCTGAACATCAATACCATTTGCTTCTAGTAACACCATCAACTCAGCCTTATGGTCAATGGAAAAGAAGCCCTCAATCTCAGCCTTTGGAGCACCATGTCTAATCACGTCAATACTAGCACGCGCCCCTAGCATCATATTCATAGCATCAATAATGATAGACTTACCTGCTCCAGTTTCACCTGTAAGAACTGTCATTCCATTGTCAAAACTTAGGGAAATTTCCTCTATAATGGCGAAATTTTTAATCGAAATTTCTAAAAGCATTCCTAACCCTCTCTTTACAATGATTTATTAGTTACCCATCTTGACACTTCATTTCTAATGTAATCAGCATCAGCCTCTGTTTTTGCTAACAAAAGAATACTGTCATCATCTTCGATGACACCAAAGATACGTTCTGCAAAATCAGTATAGAGACAACGTTTCATTACCATGGCATTTCCAGGTACCACCTTAAGATACAGGTGTTGCTTTAAGTCCTGATTTTTCTCTGAAATGGATAAAATACTATTCCGAATGGACAAGGGGCGTTGTGTAATCTTTTTGCCGCTATCTTGAGAAAGACCATAAATGTATGGACCTGAACCAGAAGGTATTTTCACAATCCCAATCTCATTCATATCTCTAGAAATAGTCGCTTGGGTAAGTTCTAAGCCTTGTTCTTTAAGCAAGGCTAATAACTCATGTTGAGTTTCAATATCATGCGATAAAACAATCTTTTTAATTAAATCTAAACGTTCACTTTTCTTCATGTCTGTCAAATTCCTTATGTGCTTTTTCAACAAGAGATGTAATATCTATTTCGTCAATCAAAACCTCTTGTGAGCCTTTTTGCAAATGTATCAAAAATTCAATATTGCCATGGCCACCTTGAACTGGTGAAAAATCTAAACCTTTAATTATAAATCCGAATTTTGTTGCAAAGGCGATAACTTCTTTAATGACTTTTTGGTGGACATTTTTATCCTTGACAATACCATTTTTACCAACCAAATCCCGACCTGCCTCAAATTGTGGCTTGATTAGGGCAATAACTTGACCATTATTAGCTAAAATATCATGAAGAGCTGGTAATATCAAACTCAAGGAGATAAATGAAACATCGATACTTGCAAAAGTAGGTTGCCCCTCTTGAAAATCAGCTAGTTGTGCATAACGAAAATTATACTGTTCCATGCTTCTGACACGGGGGTCTTGTCTAAGTTTCCAAACCAATTGGTTGGTTCCTACATCAACAGCATAAACCAATTGAGCTCCAGCTTGAAGCATGACATCTGTAAAGCCTCCAGTGGAAGCACCTATATCAATTGTGATTTTATCAGCCACGGAAATAGAAAAAACCTCTAATGCTTTTTCAAGTTTCAACCCACCACGACTGACATATTTTAGTTTTTCGCCTTTTAACTTAAGTTCCGTTGTTTCATCGATCTTCTCACCTGGTTTATCATAGCGTTGACCATTTAATACGGCCACAACTAGCCCTGCCATAACTCCTCGTTTAGCCTGCTCTCTAGTATCAAATAGGCCTTGTTTATAGGCTAAGACATCAACTCTCTCTTTAGGCATGCAAGCGTAACCTTTCTATCAAGCAAATAATGTTTTCAGGCTTAAAAGCAACTTTATTTCGTAAAGCTTCTAAAATTGCAATACTTTGATCAATATCTTCATTCAAGACGCAATAAGATTCTTCTAAACCTAGTAGCCGCGGATAGGTCATTTTTTCTGCTACTAAATCTTTGTGAGGTGTTTTACCTAAGTCAGCGAAATCAGCGGTAACATCTAAGATATCATCCCGGACTTGAAAAGCATGACCAACCTTTTGACCAGCCTGATAAATCTCCAGAAGAATCTGCTCATCCACTTCTGCTATTTTAGCTGCTGCCCAAAAAGGATAGGCCAGCAAACAGCCCGTTTTATGGCTATGAATCTCTTGCAACTCTGCTAAAGTTAGCTCTTGTCCTTCTGCTTTCATATCAAGCATTTGACCGCCAACCATACCAAAAGTTCCTGATGAATTCGAAAGAGATTCTATTAAATCAACCTTTATATTAGCTGACAAATTTGTCCCAGCAATTAAGGCAAAGGCATCCAAAAAGAGACTATCACCAGCTAGTATAGCCGTTGCTTCATCAAATTTTTTATGATTCGTAAGGCAACCACGACGATAGTCATCATTATCCATAGCTGGGAGATCATCATGGATCAAACTCCCAGTGTGAATCATTTCAAGAGCAGCTGCAATATCATAATGACTATCTGTTAAAGTCACTGAAAAAGCCTCTAATAGTTCTAATAAGAGGAGGGGCCTAATCCTTTTACCACCAGATTCCGCAGAATATCTAATCGCCGCTATGAGCTGTTCAGACACAGCTTGCTTCTCTTGATAAAAACGGGTGAGTGCCTGATTAATCTTATCTACTTTATTCATCAGGCATCAATCTCAACTTCTGTTCCATCGTTTTGCATGACTTTAACCAAAGTTTTCTCAGCATCTTGCAACGTTTTTTGTAGGCCTTTTGAAAGAATCATTCCTTTTTGAAATTCTGCCAAAGCTTCTTCTAAGGGAACATCCCCATTTTCAAGTTTTGTAACAATAGCTTCTAGTTCTTGTAAGCCTTCTTCAAATGTTTGTTTTTTGCTTGACATTTTTTACCTCTACTTCTATTTGTCCATCTTGTAGTTCAAGGTCTAAAGCATCACCTATTGCTATATTTGCAACTGACGATATAACCTCTTCATCTTTTCGTAAAATCCCATAACCTCTAGCAATGATTCTTTCAGTGTCTAGAGCTAACAGAGTATCCTGAGCTTTTTCAAATCGGGCCAAAGAATAATCATAACGTTTTTGCATATTGATTTGCAACCACTGATCAAGGTAATTAACTTTTTCTTGATAACGACTCAACTTGGCGAGTATATCCAAGGACTGGAGACGATGTCTTAGGGAGACCTCCAGACGTTGAGTTTCAGATAGTTTTTGTTTGATCTGATAGTTCATCTGAGATTGGAGTTGATCAATCTTTTGTAAAAAGCTATCATAAAGGCGCTCAGGCTGCCTAAATATAACGGATTGTGAAAGCTTGGCTAACCTATCTTCTTTTTGCTTAAATAAGCGTAGATTAGCTTGATAGGCTCTATTTTGTTGTTCACTTATCCAAGAAATTATATCAGCTTTAGTGACAGGAGTTGCTAGCTCAGCCGCTGCTGTCGGTGTAGCTGCTCGCCGATCAGCTACAAAATCGGCCAAGGTAATATCTGTCTCATGACCAACACTTGAGATGATGGGTAAGCGTGATTCAAAAATAGCTTGAACAACTATCTCTTCGTTAAAAGCCCAAAGATCTTCAATAGAACCTCCCCCACGACCAACGATTAATAAATCCAAATCTGTTCTTTGGTTTGCAAGGGCAATATTGGTCACTACTTCTTCTGCTGCTCCACTTCCTTGAACTTTAGTTGGAAACAAAAGGATATCAACACCGGGAAAACGCCTAGATACCGTGGTAATAATATCTCTAATAACTGCCCCACTTGGGCTCGTTACAACACCAATTTTTTTAGCAAATTGTGGCAGAGCTTGCTTGTGGTTGTCATTAAAGTAACCTTCTTTACTTAGTTTAGCTTTTAATTGTTCAAACTGAAGGGCTAAGGCGCCAATACCATCTGGCTCTACCTTTTCAATGATAATAGAATAGCTCCCCGAAGGCTCGTAAAGCTGCACACGGCCAACTATATTTACTTTCATCCCTTCTTCTAAATCAAACCCCAATTTCTTGTAGACGCCACCCCAAATAGTAGCTTGAATAACTGCTCCTTCGTCCTTCAAAGAAAAATATTGATGGTTGGGTCTTTTTCTAAAATTCGAAACCTGACCTGTCAGATAAACCCGTTCTAAATAGGGATCACGGTCAAACTTCAATTTAAGGTATTTGGTTAATTGACTAACACTTAAATAATCAGACATCAGGTTTCCTTTCTTTTTGTTAAAGGCGAAAACGCCACTATACAAAAGCAATTATACCATTTTTTCACTTAAAAAGTCTGCTCTAAGCACGAAAAAAGGAGCCTGCAGCTCCTAGTCATTAGTTCTCACAAAAGAAGATTAATTCTGACACCATTTTTTCATCCAATAAGGTATTTGCTCACAAATAGTAGTGGGCAATGCCACATAGTTATCTCTAGCTAGTTGGTCTGCAATATAAGAATGCAAGTAAGTTGCCGCAGCCAGTCTCTCAACTAGACTAGCATTTTGAAATTGACCAGCAAAGCCAGCTATCATACCTGCTAGTGTATCACCCATACCTGCCGTAGCTTGGTAAGGACCCCCAACACCTATTTGAAAGATCTGATCTTGATAGAAAATACTCGTAGCATGACTTTTTGCAATCAGTATAGTGCTATCAGGAAAATGACTTAAAGCTTCTTGAGTAGTCTCTAAGTTCTGTTTTTCAATGGCTAGTCCTGATAAACGTTCCCATTCTTTTTCGTGAGGGGTTAAAACAAGATTCTGACCTTTCTTAACTTGTTTTTTTCCTTTTGCTATGAGGTTTAGGGCAGAGCCATCCAGAATTAAAATCTGCTCCTCTGACACCTGCTCCATCACTGTATCAAATAGAGACTCAGCTTTGCTATTCTCTGAAAGTCCAGGACCGATAAGAATAACGTCCGCAGTCCGTATATGTTGTAAGAATAGGGTTTTGTCATCGACTGAAAAGGCCATTGCTTCTGGTAATTGAGCATGAAGTGGACAGATGTTATCTTTTTCAGTAGCCACAGTTACTAAGCCGGCACCACTATAAATAGCCGCTTTTGCAGCCATGATGATAGCTCCACCATAAGGAGAGAGCCCTCCAATTAAAAGTAATCGGCCGTAATCTCCTTTATGACTTGCTCTTTTCCTTTTGGTAATCACTTGCCTTAAAAATTCCTGCGATAATTTCATTTGCTCACACTTCTTAGGGCGGACTGATAAGTTTGCTCTAGCAACATCGTAATGGTCATTGGACCTACGCCTCCTGGCACCGGAGTGATATAGCTTGCCTTTTGGGACACTTGATCAAAGTCTACATCGCCAATTAATTTACCATTATCATCACGATTCATGCCGACATCAATAACTACGGCTCCTTCTTTGATAAATTCTTCTGTCACAAAATGACCTTGTCCAATAGCTACAATCAGGATATCAGCCTGTTTTGCGAATTCTGCTAAATGCCGTGTTCGTGAATGAGTTAAAGTCACTGTGGCATTTTTATCAAGTAATAACTGTGCCATCGGTTTACCAACGATATTTGAACGCCCAATAATCACTGCATGCTTTCCTTCCAAATCAATACCGTAATCGCTAAACATCTCCATAATACCAGCTGGGGTACAAGGAACCATTAGAGGTCGTCCAGACCAAAGATGGCCGGTATTCATAGGATGAAAACCGTCCACATCTTTTTTAGGATCAATTTCGAGAATAATCTTTTTGTCATTAATGTGACTTGGTAACGGTAGCTGAACTAATATGCCATGAATAGTATCATCTTGATTATATTGATGAATAATAGCAATTAACTCTTCTTGACAAATTGATTCTGACAAACGTACTGTCTCACTCTTAAAACCTGCCGCAATGGCTGATTTTTCTTTATTTCGGACATAAACTTGACTTGCGGGATTATCACCTACAAGTATCACAACTAAGCCTGGAACAATTCCATATTCCCTTTTTAAGTCACTTACTTTTTCAGATAATTTATTTTGTATTTTTTGTCCTAATGCTTTACCATCGATAATTGTAACCATTACTTACTTCCTTTTCTTATTTCTCTCTATTATACCAAAAAGATTAGTAAAGATTCTTTGTTTTTAATAGCAAACCTTCTGGCTGAAGAAACAAAGGCTAAGGTCTTAGCAAAACGAAACTAAGAATAAGTATATCCTTTTGTAAATAAAAATATATTTTAAGTAAAAATAAAAAACTTATTGAAAAATAAGCTTTCTATCCATGCTCCCGCAGCATCAATATAATAAATCGTAAATTTCCATCGCAATTAAATCAATACTATCAAATGAGTATGATTCACGCGCTTCCACATCACGTAATGTAAAAACGGGACCGCTTTCTGGATCATTTGCAAAAGAGACTTCAGCAACTACAACACCATCACGTTCAAAATTTCTTTTTAAATTGCCACCATCATTGACCATCAATTCAAGGCGATTAATGATTCTCACTAAATGTGATTCCATGTCTTTTCTCCTATTCGTTTGTTATCCCTTTTATTCTATCATAAAAATAAATAAACCAACACAAAAAGAACCAATTTTATCAGTTTTTTCACAAACTTTAGGCTTAGGTTAACCTATTCTCTCTTTGTATCCCATAATTATCACTCTTTAAATACAAGTGCTAATTCTTGAACTTTTTGCTTGATTTCCAACCTAAGGGTGCTATAATAAGATTATGAAGTTTGACCATTATTGACTAAATGGTTTTCTTTTGAACAAAAGCCCCAGGAGGTATTTTATGCTTTGTCAAAACTGTAAATTAAACGAGGCCTCTATTCACCTATATGCTAATGTGAATGGGAAGCAAAGACAAATTGACCTTTGTCAAAACTGTTATCAAATTATGAAGACTGATGCAAACAACTCGATTTGGGGCGGCATGCGTTCTAACCCCCAAAATCAAAAAGATTCTTTAAACCCTTTATTTGATGATTTCTTTGGTGATCTCAATAACTTTAGAGCTTTTGGGGACTTACCAAATACGCCTCCAACCCAATCTGGCCGGCAAAATGGTAGTGGTGGGGCTGGTGGAGGCAACAACCACAACGGCCAAGGAGCAATTTCTGGCCAAAACGCAAGACAACCTCAAAGAGAGCCCGGTCTCCTTGAAGAGTTTGGGATTAATGTGACTGATATCGCAAGAAATGGTGATATTGATCCTGTTATTGGTCGCGACGAAGAGATTATTCGCGTTATTGAAATTTTGAATCGACGAACTAAGAATAATCCCGTCTTGATTGGTGAGCCAGGAGTTGGTAAAACTGCAGTTGTAGAAGGCTTGGCTCAGAAAATCGTTGATGGCAGTGTTCCTCATAAACTACAACATAAAGAGGTTATCCGTTTAGACGTAGTTAGTCTAGTCCAAGGAACTGGTATTCGTGGACAATTTGAAGAACGTATGCAAAAATTAATGGAAGAGATTCGTAACCGTCAAGATGTTATTCTCTTCATTGATGAGATTCATGAAATAGTTGGTGCTGGTACTGCTGGAGATGGCAATATGGATGCTGGCAATATCTTAAAACCAGCCTTAGCGCGCGGTGAGTTACAGTTGGTTGGGGCAACTACACTCAACGAATACCGCATCATCGAAAAAGATGCAGCCTTAGAGCGTCGAATGCAACCTGTTAAGGTTGATGAGCCTTCTGTGGAAGAAACCATTACCATTCTTAAAGGGATTCAAGCCAAATACGAAGACTATCATCATGTCAAATACAGTCAAGATGCCATTGAAGCAGCTGCTAATTTATCGAATCGATATATCCAAGATCGTTTCTTACCGGATAAAGCTATTGATTTACTTGATGAAGCTGGTTCAAAAATGAATTTAACTCTTAATTTCATTGATCCTAAAGAAATTGATAAACGTTTAGTGGAAGCCGAAAATTTAAAAGCGCAAGCCACCCGCGATGAAGATTTTGAACGCGCAGCTTATTTCCGCGACCAAATCGCTAAGTACAAGGAGCTACAAAATCAAAAGTTAGACGATCAAGATACTCCTATCATTACTGAAAAGACTATTGAAGCAATTGTTGAGCAAAAAACTAATATTCCTGTTGGTGACCTCAAAGAAAAAGAACAATCTCAATTAGTCAACCTATCAGATGATTTGAAAGCTCATGTGATCGGTCAAGATGCTGCTGTTGATAAAATTGCTAAAGCTATTCGTCGCAATCGTGTCGGTTTAGGTAGCCCAAATCGACCAATTGGATCTTTCCTCTTTGTAGGTCCGACTGGAGTAGGGAAAACGGAATTATCTAAACAATTAGCCATTGAACTCTTCGGTTCAGCTGATAATATGATTCGTTTTGACATGTCTGAATATATGGAAAAACACGCTGTTGCTAAGCTAGTGGGCGCTCCTCCAGGATATGTGGGGTATGAAGAAGCTGGTCAATTAACAGAAAAAGTCAGACGAAATCCCTATTCACTGATACTATTAGACGAAGTTGAAAAAGCTCACCCTGATGTTATGCATATGTTTCTTCAAGTTTTAGATGACGGTAGGCTCACTGATGGACAAGGGCGAACAGTCAGCTTTAAAGATACTATTATCATCATGACATCAAATGCAGGTACCAGCAAAGCTGAAGCCTCTGTTGGTTTTGGTGCAACACGCGAAGGACGTACTAATTCTGTTCTAGGAGAATTAAGTAATTACTTCAGTCCAGAATTTATGAACCGTTTTGATGGCATCATTGAATTCCAAGCATTAAGTAAAGACAATTTATTACATATCGTTGATTTAATGTTAGCCGATGTCAATACACGCTTAGCATATAATAATATTCACCTAGATGTTACAGATAAGGTGAAGGAAAAATTAGTTGATCTTGGCTATGATGCTAAGATGGGTGCTCGTCCACTTAGAAGAACGATTCAAGATTATATTGAAGATGCTATCACTGACTACTATCTTGAAAACCCAACTGAGAAAGATCTGAAAGCCATGTTGACTAGTAATGGCAATATAGTTATCAAAAGTACCAAAAAACTTACTAAAACACAGCCTATTCCTCAGCAAAAGGACTAATATACCAGAGTGCTAAAGATAGCACTCTTTTTATTAATTTTTGATCAAAAATACACATTTTAATAAGTTAAATCAATTAATTTTTAGTATAATAGTAAAAAGGAGGGAGCTTATGACAGTCCCAGTTTTCGGTGAAAAAAGTGATCAAAAAAGCTATCAGACCCGTTATGGTGTTTATGCAATTATTCCCAATCAAAAAAATGATAAAATTATTTTAGTACAGGCCCCAAATGGATCTTGGTTCTTACCTGGTGGTGAAATAGAATATGGAGAAAATCATACTACAGCTCTTGAAAGGGAGTTATTGGAGGAACTTGGTTTTTCAGCAGAAATAGGCTACTATTATGGACAAGCAGATGAGTATTTCTACTCTCGTCATCGCGATACCTACTATCATAATCCCGCCCACCTCTATGAAGTAACGGACTATCACAGGGTATGTGATCCTTTAGAAGACTTTAATAATCTAGCATGGTTTCCAATTGAAGAAGCCATTGACCTCTTAAAAAGAGGGAGTCACAAATGGGGTGTTCTAGAATGGCAAAAACACCATCATTAGTTCTTGCACTAATAATGTTATATATAAAATCAATTTGGAGGGTAATATGAGATTAATCAATACAACAAGCAGTCATCCTGAACTTGTTCAGAATCAACTACGAAATACAGATGCACAGTTGGTTGAGGTCTACTCAGCAGGAAATACTGATGTCGTGTTTACGAAAGCACCCACACATTATGAACTTTTAATTTCCAATAAATATCGTGCTATCAAAGATGAGGAATTAAATACTATTCGTCACTTTTTCCTTAAACGAAAAATTAATCCTGAGTTGGTTATTCCTGGTCAATCAAAAACACTGCACACTAACAATTTGATTGAAATATCTTTCCAAATTAAAGAATAAAGCAGATTTCTCATATTTATAAAGGCCTCAAAAAGTTAAGTAAATTCAACTTTTTGAGGCCTTTATAATGCCAGTAAATAACTTCTTTCTTTAACTAGCCATTATCAGAGTATCTGCATCAATCCAGTCGAAAACAAAAAAACACCCCAAGCGTTAGACTTTTATCTAACTTTTGGGGTGCAGTTTATAAAAAGTGCTTTATTTACCTAAACATTGACTAAGCTTATTAACTTAGTTAATGTTTAGACTATTTATCAGAATCTTCAAAGCCTTCAATAACTGCTTCTGGGAAGTTTTCTTCAATAATTTTGGCACTTGCATCACAAACGAAGGCATTGTATGAACGCATTCTCGTTGTTGGATCAATACGACGAGAACGTTCGCAGACTTCACCAATAGCACGTTCAACAGTGAAAGCTACTCCATCAAATGCTACTGCGCTCGCTGGTGCTTCCTCTAAGTTAGTAATTGTTAATTGTGAAACAATTAATAGAAGTGCTACATCACTATCCAAAGCATTTAAAAGCGTTTTTATTTCCGCGCTAGCATAGATTGTTAAATGCGCTTCAAGAGACTTACCAATAACTTTAGCATTACGAGCTTCTTCTAAGGCTTTTTGAGCTTGGTTTCGCAATAACATAAAGGCTTCCCAAGCATCTAAAATATCATCTTGACCATTGAATGATTCCGCAACTGGTAACTCACTTAGTTGTACAAATTCTTCTTCTTCAAACTCTAGATAAGACCAAATCTCTTCAGCAGTATGCGGTAGAATTGGTGTTAATAGTTTAGTAATCTTAACTAAGATATCATAAAAGACTGTTTGCATTGCACGACGTTGATGACTATTAGTAGCCTCAATGTAAACAACATCTTTTGCAAAGTCCAAGTAGAAAGCTGATAAATCAACTGTAACAAAGTTTACCACAGCCTTATAAATAGCCATAAAATCATATGAGTTATATGCGTCATGGAAAACTTCTACCAGTTTATTAAATTTGATTGTCATATACTTATCAGCTGCAGATAAGTTTTCAAAAGGAACCGTATCAAGGTTAGGATTAAAATCTGAAGTATTAGCAATTAAGAAACGAAGAGTATTTCTGATTTTACGATAAGTTTCAGAAACCTGTCCTAAGATATCCATAGAGACACGGACATCGTTATCAGTATCCACTGAGGTTACCCAAAGACGAAGAATTTCCGCACCATACTGTTTAGTAACATCACTAGGTAAAATGGTATTCCCTTTAGATTTAGACATTTTTTCGCCTTTTCCGTCAAGAACAAACCCTTGGGATAAAATGGCTTTATATGGAGCGTGCCCATTCACGGCAACAGAGGTAATTAATGATGAATTAAACCATCCTCGGTACTGGTCTGATCCTTCTAAATAGAGGTCGGCAGGATAGGTTAGGTTATCGCGAGCATTCATAACACCATTCCAAGATGAGCCAGAATCAAACCATACGTCCATGATATCTGTTTCTTTTGTAAACACTCCATTGGGAGAACCTGGGTGTGAAAAACCTTCTGGTAAGAGCTCCTTAGCATCCTTTTTCCACCAAATGATGGATCCTTCTTTTTCAAAGAGGTTAGCTACATGGTCCGTAACCTCTTTAGACATGATTGCTGTACCATCTTCTGCATAAAAAATAGGCAAAGGAACACCCCAAGCTCTCTGACGAGAGATAACCCAATCACCGCGATCACGAATCATGTTATAAAGACGTGTTTTCCCCCATGCTGGGTGGAAGTCTGTCTTTTCAATTTCTGCTAATATTTCTTCGCGAAAGCGTGATACTGAGGCAAACCATTGCGGCACAGCACGCCAGATAATTGGTTTCTTAGTACGCCAGTCAAATGGATATGAGTGATTTATAAGCTCACTTGCTAATAGAAGGTCTCCTAATTTTTCTTGAACAATTGGTGTGACTTTATCATAGAATTTTCCTTGGAAATCAGGTCCAGCATTTTCCATCATTATGCCACGTTCGTCAACTGTTACTGCTACCTCTAGTTTATACTTAACACCGACATTATAGTCATCTTCACCAAAACCAGGAGCAGTATGGACAATTCCTGTCCCTGAATCTAGCGTTACATGATCACCAAGAATGACATATTCTGTAACTTCTGTATCCCAAGGATGTTCTGTTTCGATAAATTCTAAATCTTTACCTTTATAATGTGCTAATGTCTCAAATTCTACCCAACCAAACTTGCTTGCTAGACTATCTAGCAAACCTTCTGCAACTAAATATTTCTGAACTTTTCCTTCAGGACGAACAAGAACATAATCCAAATCTGGACCGACAGTCAATCCGCGCGAAGCTGTTACAGTGAAAGGAGTTGTTGTCCAAACAACAATATAAGTATCTGTATCTAGTATACCTTTACCATTTTTAACTTTATTGGCATAGTAAAGAGACATTGAATCTATATCATGATATTCAATTTCAGCTTCAGCCAAAGCAGACTCAGATGACCAAGACCAGTAAACTGGCTTTGCTCCACGATAGATATAACCTTTATCAGCCATTGCCCCGAAAACACGAATTTGATTTGCTTCATATTCTGGCATTAGGGTGATATATGGGTTATCCCAATCAGCAGAAACACCTAGACGCTTGAAGTCTTCTCTTTGCTTTTCAACTTGTGACATAGCATAATCACGACACATGTCAAGGTATTCAGCCAAATCCATTTCTTTGCGTTTAACACCTTTTTTAGCCAAGACTTGCTCAATTGGTAGGCCATGTGTATCCCAACCTGGCACATAGGGAGCTTGATAACCAGACATAGATTTAGCCCTTACAATAATATCTTTAGAAATCTTATTTAAGGCATGTCCAACGTGGATATTCCCATTGGCATAGGGCGGACCATCATGCAAGTGAAAAGAAGGTTTACCTTCATTAAGCTCTTGACGTTTTTTGTAAATATCTGCTTCTTCCCATGTTTTTTGCCACTGTGGCTCTTTATTTGGTAAGCCAGCTCGCATTGGAAAACCTGTTTTCCCAAGGTTGAGTGTTTCTTTTAGTTTCATATAAAGCGTCTCCTTTTGTTTCTGCTTATTTGTAAAAATAAAAAAGCCTTCATCTATCCAAAGGACGAAAGCTCGTGGTACCACCTTAGTTTAGAATAATGCCAAGCATCATTCCCTCTTTGCTCGTAAGGTGAGCCCACCTCCTAACTTACTAGATTTCAGTTAGAATGATTGAAAATGATAATTATTAATCAAGGGAATACAGATCTCTCATCATCATCTGCTTGCTGTAACTATTGATTAAATAATCGTGTTTTTCTTAATCTTCAATATTTAATTTAAAAGTTTGTGTTTCATTAAGGTTGATTACTGAATCTGAATAATCGGAATGATCATTTTTTGCAAACTCAGAAGATTCAAGCTCTTTATTACTTTCATCAACTCGTCGTTGAAGCTCAGCCATTTCCTCTGGCGAAAATTGGCGAGTTGCATCAAAGGATGCACTATCATTTGTTTCTGGAATATCTTCGTCAAGAACTTCTTTAACAACTTCTTTGAAAGCGGCATCAGAATTTTGAAGGTAAATAGCTGTGGGTTGCAATAACTCATCCCATTCTGGGGAATTTGATAAACTTAGTTGAGACTCAATAGATGAAATTAGACGTTGGTGGAAAACACGTGTTTGACGTTTCAATTCTTCAGTTTCAACTGCAACTCTTTTCGCTTCATCAGTAGCATCACGCAACATTTGGTTAGCCTTTGCTTTTGACTCATCTAAGAGATGCTGTGCATCATAATTAGCCTTACTTACCAAGTTACTTGCTTCAGCATTGGCAGATGCCTTTACTTTTTCAGCAGTTTCTTGTGCAAGAATAACGGACTGACTTAGTGATTCTTTCATTTCATCAAAGTAAGCTAATTTTTCTTCAAGAGTTTTGATTTTCGCTTCTTGCTCACGGTTTTTCTTAACAAGAGCTTCATAATCATCGACAACGATATCTAAAAATTCATTAACTTCTTCTTCACTATAACCGCGTAATTTTGTTTTAAATGTTTTATCTTTAATTTCAAGTGCTGTAAGTGCCATTGTATCTCCTTATTTTTGCATTGTTTTGCTTATTGTAAGTTTGTACTTTCCATTTTTGGTTAAACCATTATCCTGTAAAAGTTGAAACCTCCCAAAGCCTCTAACACTAATCAAATCACCAATTACAAGTAAGTCTGAAGCTTTTCTTGAAACCCGGTAATTGATTTTTACTTTTTCAGACTCGACTAATTTGATGGCCTGACTTCTTGATAGCTTAAAAACATTAGCAATCAAGGTATCCAGTCTAAAACTCGAAAGAAGCAATTCTAAGTGTTTCTCATCAACATTAGCCTGAATAAGGTCTTCTAACGAACCCTCTTTCAAATTCACACTAGCCCTAGCAATTTTCGAAATATTTGTTATGGCGTAAGAAAGCATTGATTTTGTTGTCATTACTTGAGCATGTCCAGGTGCTACTAAAATATCACCTAATAAACTCCTTTGAATGCCTAATTCATGAATAAAAGCACCTAATATTTGAGCATGTTTTATTGTGTTAAATTTAGCATTATAGCTTATGTCAACAATTGCAAGTGCAAAATCACATTCATTTAAATGATAATAATCGGGTGCAATAATTACACGTCCATATTCGGTATGGTAAAAATCACTTGACGAGAAGCATTGAAGATCAGAACTTGCTACTAGTATTTTAAGTATCTCTACTTGCCTTGGATTCAAAAATTCAGTCAGATAAAAAGAATAAGAATCCTCAACACGCCGAATAATATCTTGTATTTTTTCAATAAAGGGAGTTTCACTTGGATGAAAATGTTGTTTAAAATCTTTTGTTGTCATCCTACCAGTAGTCTTATCAAAAAATTACTTAAAAAATTGAGAGCAATCATAACCACGAAAACTGTAAAATCGATACCTGCAAATTGTAGCGGTAATTTTCTAAATGGCTGTAAAACAGGTTCAACTAATTGACAAATGAAACGGCCTAACCAAGTATCATAAGCGCCTGGAAACCACGATAGTAAGGCATAACCAAGTAAAAGGTATGAATAAACCTTAATCAAGTTGAGAACGATAACTAAAATAACTATCATAATTAACGTCTCTTCATATCAAAATCATAACCAAAATCTTGGTTAGTATTTGGAATATTCATATCTTCAATATTAACAGATACATTAGAAGGGGTCAATAGATACATTGACGAACCAACTTTTTGTAGTGAACCATATAAAACTTTACTAGCACCATCAATAAAATCTAAGCAACGTCTCGCTTGAGCATCTAACATATACTGAAAATCTATCAAAACACATTCATTTTCAATAAGTAAATCAACAATTTCTTGAGCATCTTCATACTTCTTAGGATACTTCAAAGCAATCCTTGTTTGTTCAACTCTTGAGCCCTCTGACAAGATATCTTGTTTTTTTACATGTGAACCCGAACCGTACTGAGTTTGTCTGCGTTCTGATGTATCTGAGGGATTAGAGCGTACTTGTGATTGATAGTTAGGAAGAGGTTGTTGCTCTGCCTTATAATTACGACTAGGTTGAACTGGTCTATTCGAAGGCTGGTTTGTTTTATTAACTATCTGCTGTTGAGAGCTCTGTCGAGCAGTTTGATGTGGTCTTTGACTCTGTTGCTCCTCTACTTGCTGAACTGGAACATCTTCTTCCACTTCACTGACGTCATCAGTATCAAAGTAAGATACCACTTTATTAATTGTATCCTTAAATGCCATCTTTTTTCTCCATTACTTAAAGAAAGAAGTTCCAATACGCACGAAAGTTGCACCGTGCTGAATAGCGATTTCATAATCATTACTCATTCCCATGCTTAACTCCGTAAAGGGCATATTCTTTCTGTCCTGTTGTTGCAATTCTTGTCTTAATTGTTTGGCCTGTTCAAAAATGTCATGAATGATTTCTGAATCTGCATCTAGTGGAGCCATGGTCATCAATCCAACCAAACGAATCTTGTTCAACTCAGCAATCTGCGGAAGAACTAAATTCACTTCATCAGGAGAGAAACCATGTTTACTTTTTTCACCAGAAATATTAACTTGCAAAAAGCAATTAATAGGGTGATCAGCACGCTTTTGAATTTCTTTAGCCAAGTTTAGAGAGTCCAAAGCGTGAAAGTAGTCAACACGATTAATGACATCTTTTACTTTACGTCTTTGGAGACTGCCAATGAGATGCCAAGTAACATCTCGATCCTTTAAAGCGTCGTATTTTTCTAAAAATTTATCCACACGATTTTCTGCTAGATGCTTTACTCCATTATCAAGTAAAGCACTTGCAGTAGAAATATCTACATGTTTGGTAACAGCTACTACCTTTACACTTTCCTCTAAACGGTCAGCTGCAATACATGCTTTATGGACTTGTTCAAAAATAGTTTTTTTATTTTGTTCAAGATTCATTGATTAGTTTAACGATTTTTAAAGAATGGTGGTGTTTCTAATTCATCATCATCGGACTCATTAACTGAGAATGTTGACATATTTAACTGTTTATCAAGCTCACTTTCAGTAGGTCGCTCAATATTGTCACGTCTCAAATCCCAATTTCCAAAGGCTGACCCTTGATTTTGACTTGGATTCATTTTGGGGCTATTAGAATGTGTTCTTGGCATCTCACGCGTTTCTGCCATGTCAAAATTTGTTTGACGTTCAAAACTTGGTTGAGCAGCTTGATGCGTTTGCTCACTTGCATATTGAGCACCAGCTTTTTGAGCACTTCCTTGATTAAAAGTACGAGGTTGAGAGCGGAAACCAGAAACTTGTTCAGCTTTATCTTGACGAACACCTGTAGCAACTACTGTCACTCTAATTTCGTCATTCATACTATCATCAATTGATGTTCCTAACCAAATATTAACACCATTCCCAGCAGCCTGCCCCACAATCTCGGAAGCTTCCTCAGCTTCTGTTAAGGTCATATCAAGGCCTCCAGTAACATTAACGATGACATCCTCAGCACCGTCTATTGTTGTTTCCAATAATGGTGAGTAGATAGCTTTACGAGCTGCTTCAACAATGCGTTCTTCTCCAGTTCCAATACCAATTCCCATCAAGGCATTGCCTTTATTAGCCATCACTGTCTTAACATCAGCAAAGTCTAAATTAATTAAGCCTGGACTAGTAATTAAATCTGTAATACCTTGGACACCTTGTCGTAAAACGTTATCAGCTTCACTAAGTGCTTCTAATAGCGGAGTTTTCTTATCAACAATTTCAAGTAAATTATTGTTGGAAATAATGAGTAGTGTATCAACTTGCTCACGCAATTCTTGAATACCCTCAATAGCAAAGTTGCCACGTTTATTTCCTTCAAAACCGAATGGACGAGTAACAACAGCCACAGTCAAAGCACCTAGACTTTTAGCAATCCGAGCGATAACTGGAGCAGCACCCGTACCAGATCCGCCTCCCATACCGGCTGTGATGAAGACCATATCTGCGCCAGTTAGTGCTTCTGTTAACGTTTCTTCACTTTCTTCTGCAGCCTTACGACCTACCTCAGGTTGTCCTCCCGCACCAAGACCACGAGTTAACTTAGGTCCTAATTGAATTACAGTTTCAGCCTTAGACGAACTTAAGGCTTGGATATCAGTGTTAGCAGCGATGAATTCAACACCAGCAACGCCTTCATCAATCATACGATTGATAGCGTTACCGCCACCGCCTCCAACACCGATTACTTTAATGATAGCACCTTGAATTGATGCTGTATCGAATGAAAATGCCATTTTTAATCCTCACTTTATTACTATCTTTTAAACACAATTATTTCATAAAATAACTAGTCAAACATACTTCCAAAAATACCACGAACCCGTTCGCCTAAGCCAGGTTTTGGCTCAGCTGATGCTTGTTTGTCAATATCAACAGGTGCATCATGTTGCGAACTGTTATAATTAGCCGTCTGTGCATTTCTAGGCTCATTATAGGGTGGTATATAAGGTTCTTGACCATTAAAATCAATTGGTTTTCTACGCAACAATTCTTCACCAGTAACTGCACCTTGTGCTAAAACATCAACTTCTGACATTTTACCAACATATTCGACTAAACTAATGACATTAGCAAACATTGGATTACGGATACCAACTTGATTAGGAACGTGTAGTTTAACATTAGTTCCAAAGATTTCCTGAGCAATATCAACTACTCCTGGAACAATTGCTCCACCACCGATTAGCACAATCCCACCAGGTAATTCTAAAAGACGGCCACGGTCTAAATCCTGTTTAACACGGTCTAAAATGTGACGGATACGCGCTGAGATAATTTCAGATAGATAGCGTTCAGTGACCTCCACAGGCTCATCGCTGCCTACAACATCCACCTTAACCGTTTCAGTCAAACTTGCTTCGTTGACATTTGCTTGACCGAAGTTAAATTTCAAAGCTTCAGCGATAGACATGGATGTTTTTAAAACTTTTGAAATATCCTTGGTAATGTAGTCTCCACCCTCAGAATAAATATTAGTGTATTGCAATTCTTGGGCGCGCATTGAGGCAACCGTAGTTTGGCCGCCACCCATATCAATAACAGTAGCACCAAATTCACGCTCACCTTCATTTAAAACTGATCTAGCCATTGCAAGAGGAGTGATAATGATATTTTCGACTTTAATCCCCGCACGTTCGACCGTTTTACGTAAGTTGTGCAAGATAGTACTTGGACCAGTATAAATCAACCCACGCATCTCTAAGCGAATCCCCATCATACCACGTGGATCACGAATCCCTTGGAAACCATCTACAATGAATTCCTCTGGAACTAAAGAAATAACTTCACGTTCAGGCGTAATACTTTTAGTTAAAGCAGATTTAACAACACTATCGACATCTTCATCTTTTATTTCTTTTGATTCGCTTGGTACTGGTATCATACCTTGTGTCGGTTCAATTTGTAGAAGATTTGCTGGAAGACCAACATTAATCTTATCAATAGCCATTCCTGCTTTTTCTTCTGCTTGCTCAACTGCTGTTTTAATGGCTACTGCAGCAGCTTCAATATCAATAATTATTCCATCTTTTACGCCTGTACTAGGGACATTGCTAACACCGATAACATTCATTTCACCTGAAATAAACTCTGCAACAAGTACTTTAATCGAGCTAGTTCCTATATCCAAACCAGTAAAAAAGCCATTTCTAGCCATTCACTTGACCTCGCTATCTTTCCAAACTTTTACTATTCTAAAATCTGTTAAAAACAGAATTATTCAGTGGATATTATACCATAAAAAAACGTAAAATGTTATTATTTTACGCATTTTGTTATATAAACTTAATCTTTTTTGTCAATTTAATCAGATTATTGAAAAGCTATTTTCACAACTATTTTCATGACAATTTACACTTGATTTCTATGCTATTTCTAAAAACAAAGACAGTCTTATTTTTACTGAGCTGGTACAGGAGCAACTGCCTCAGGACTAGGATTTGCCTCAGGTTGAGACTCAGAAGGTTGTGGAGTATTTGTAGGATTAGCTGGTTGATTGGTCGATGAGCTTGTTTGATCACTAGCATTTGTCCCATCAGAAGTTTCTACTTTTTGTTCAGGATTATCCTTTTTCTCATCCTTAACATCTGCTTCTTTAGCCTCGATATCACTAGTTGTCGAGTAGATACCTACTTCCATGTCAACAATAGTTTTACCCTCTAATTTTTTCTGAATTTTAAGATAGTAAGGCATTTTTTTCAGTAATTGTGATTGCGGGACTCTAATTGTATTTCCGTCCTGCATTTCAATAGTTAATAAGTCTGCTGTTGAATTTGAGTTGGCTAAAGAAATGGATTTAATCATTTTAACTAAGTCCTCTGGTAATTTTGCCAAAGCCTTAACCAAATACTGAATATCTTTTTCTTTAGTTAAATTGATAATTAAAAAATTTTTAGGTAACTGACTTTTATTTACGATTGTGACACGGCGCCCATTTTCAAGGATTGGCTGAAAACCATTATCAACTTGAGCATAAGCAATAATGCGATACTCTTTAACATCGAATACAAAATGATTAGGAAGCTGATAATGAATCGAAACATCCTTAACCCAAGGATTACTAGTTTTAACAGCATTCGCATGCTTTGCTGATGATAAAAATACCGATAGAAAATATTCTGATGGTTTAATTTGACTTTGATTTACGAGTTCTACCAAGCTGGTATGGTCATTACCTTTTGAAGCAAATGTTTTTAATTTGCTATAAGGTGACAAGAAAAAGACTGAAGTAGCCAAAACCAAAAAACTTACTAAAAGAACAGGTGATGCCTTAATCAAGGCCTTTTGTCTTTTCGTTTTTTCTTTTTTAACTTTAGGTATAACTTCTTCCTTAACGTCATCTTCATCCTTTGCACTATCAGTATCGGATGTGCCATCAGTATCTATTTCTTCATCATTACTCTTTGATTGTAACTGAGCTTTTTTCTCACTAAGTAACTTTTCTTTAAGCTTACGCTCCTCCTCAGCTTGACTCTTCTTTTTTTCTATGAATTCAATATTTCGCTTTTGCCATTCCGTCAAAACAAGAGGTTCCTTTTCAGGACTCGTTTTTTTCTCTTTCACCATTTAATCTTCCTTAATTTTTGAGTTGAGATCAGTCACTAACATATCATAAAATCTATCAGGAGGTGTGATTTCTTGCGATGTTGACATGGCCTTCACAAAAGAATCTCTATGCGCTATTAGGTAATCAATCTCCTGTCTTAATTTTTCGAAACTTAAATCGCTTTCCTTGATCTGACGAGAATACCCCTTTTTAACGAAATAGTCGGCGTTTTCTATCTGATCTCCACGGCTAGCTTCTTTTCCTAAAGGAACGATCACATGAAGTTTTCGCATAGCTAACAATTCAAATAATGTATTGGAGCCACCCCGCGTAACAACAATGTCCGCTAATGACATTAATGGTTGGTAGAGATCTGTTACGTAGTCTACTCGATAAAGATTCTTTTCAATTGTATTCAAGGAGGTATCACCACTAATATTAATAACATTAAAATGTTCGGTCAAAGCTGGCGTCTGAGTAATCATCTGATTAAAAACCTTAGCTCCTGCAGAACCTCCTATAAACAAGAGCGTTTTTAGTGACGGATCAAAATACGCTTTTATTTTTTTACATTCATCAGAGTCATATGTTGGAAGCTCTCTTACTTTTGTGACAGCCCCAATATGTTTAGCATTTTTTAGATGAGTGCCTGGTTCAAATGTCGTGTACATCGTTGTTGCAAATTTTGAAGCAATTTTATTGGCTAGGCCCATTGAAATATCTGACTCATGTATAAAGACAGGAAGTCCTAGTAATTTAGCTGCGATAACAGGTGGCACAGAAACAAAGCCACCCTTTGAAAAAACAGCTTTGGGTCTTACTTTCGAGATGATAATAAGCGATTGGAAAAGTCCAACACCAACTTTAAAGACATCAATAAGATTCTGCCAAGAAAAATAGCGTCGTAATTTCCCAGTTTTAATGCTATGAAAAGTAACTGCTAAACCTGACTTTTGTACCTCTTTGTATTCAATTCCATTTTTATCCCCAATATAATGAACTTCCCAACCGTCTTTAATAAAATAAGGCATTAAGATAAGATTTAGAGTCACATGACCAACTGTCCCCCCACCTGTAAAAATAATTCTTTTAGGCATTAGAATTCTCCTTTTAAGTCTTCAATGGTCTTTAAAAACTCATCTCCACGAACTTCAAAATTAGGGTACATATCCCAGCTTGCATTAGCGGGACTAAGTAAAATGATATCACCTGCATTAGCTCCTTTAAAAGCAAGTCTTGTCGCGTCAGCCACATCTTTAGCACTGCTATAAGAAACTTCCGCCATTTCTGCTGCTAGTTTCATTTTATCAGTAGTTTCACCTATGAGAATCATCTTTTTAATGCCTTTGATATCTGGTACTAGTTCGTCAAAGCTATTTCCACGATCAAGTCCACCTGCAATTAAGATAAGATTTTTCTTATTAAAACCTGAAAGCGCCTTTTGACAAGCTAATATATTTGTTGATTTACTGTCATTATAAAAGGTAATATCCTGCAATTGTCCCGCATATTGAAGACGATGTTTAACTCCACCAAAATGCTTCAATGTATCTGAAATAACAGGATTTGCAATATGGGAAAGCTTAGCAACAACAATCGTCGCTAAAGCATTTTCCACGTTATGGAGACCTGGCACTCCAATACTTGAAGCTTCCATGATAAAATCACCATTATAGTAGAGTTTACCACCTTTCAGATATGCACCTTCAACTTCTTTTTTAGTTGAAAAATAAAGGACCTTCGCTTTGGTTTTTGATGCTAATGTACTGGTTAATTCTTGGTCAGCGTTTAAAATCACATAATCTTCTTCGGTCATTCGCTGTTGAATATTCCATTTAGCTGCCACATACTCTTCTAAGCTTCCATGGTAGTCAAGATGTGTAGGCATTAGATTAGTAATCAAGGCTATCTGTGGATGGAAGGCTTTAACTCCCATCAATTGGAAAGAAGATAGTTCCATCACAAGTCTATCCTTAGCCTCTGCCTTAAGAGCAACTTCTGAAGCAGGATAACCAATATTTCCAGCTAAGAGAGCTGATTGACCGCCATGGTTTAAAACATCTGCAATCATTGTGGTGGTCGTAGTTTTACCATTAGAACCTGTAATAGCAATAATAGGTGCTTCTGAGACTAAATAAGCTAATTCAACCTCAGTTAAGACGGGGATTCCCTTAGCAAGAGCTTTTTCAACCATAGGATTTGAATAAGGTATCCCTGGATTTTTAATCATCAACTCGAAGTCTTCATCTAATAAGGCTAACGGGTGACTACCGCAAACCACCTTAATTCCAAGTTCTAAAAGGGCTTGAGCAGCAGGGTTTTCTTCAAATACTTTCCCGTCATTAACGGTCACTAAAGCACCAAGATTCGTCAACAAACGCGCTGCCGCTTCGCCTGACTTTGCTAATCCAAGCACGAGTACTTTTTTATTTTCAAAATTTGTAATTTTTTTCATCTTTTCACACTTCGTCCATTCTAACACTTTATCATTTTACCTTTATTTTCCAGCTTTTTCAAGGCACAGCCCCGTCCGATAACGATTGAAAGCCAGTTGCTAATGTATTGCTAATTTGCTAAAAAAGCTAAACTCTCAGAGTTTAGCCTTTAATCATTTTTATTTTTAGTTGGCATTCGTAAAATATCACGTAATGCAAAAAAACTTACTGCAATCATGGCTATTACAACAAATACTTCAGGGGGGGATTCCAATATTTTAATCAAGCTCATTCCAGCTAGCACAATTAAAAGTGCTACCAAAGCGACCAAGCCTATCATTGATAAGGTATTTTTGATACTTTTGGGTGCCATAAAGATATAATAGGAAACAATTAATATAGCAATAATTAAATAGAACAAAGCTATCCTCTTTTCTAAAAATGTCTTATTAATATCTGATGGTATCTGGGATACAAAAAGATTTTTAAAAAGATAAGCTTTTTAAAAATCTTTAATTGTTTTAATGGACATGCTTACTCAGCAGATTTTTTCTTTTTACTTGCTTACTCAGCAGATTTTTTCTTTTTACTTGCTTTGTCACGCGCTGCTTTATTAAGAATTTGTTTACGAAGACGAATAGATTCTGGAGTGACTTCCATATACTCATCATCATTAAGGAATTCTAAAGATTCCTCTAAAGTTAGGATACGAGGCGTTTTAATAACAGAAGTTTGATCTTTATTAGCTGAACGAACATTAGTCATCTGTTTTGCTGTGGTAATATTGACACCTAGATCATTATCACGAGAATGTTCCCCGATAATCATTCCTTCATAAACTTCAGTTCCAGGATTAACAAAAATTGTTCCACGCTCTTCTACACGCATAATTGAATAGGTTGTCGCTTTTCCTTGATCAATCGAAACAAGAGCACCACGATGACGTCCTCCAATTTCACCACCCACGACTGGTAGATACTGATCAAAAGTATGGTTCATAATTCCGTAACCACGAGTCATTGAAAGAAATTCCGTAGAGTAACCAATCAAACCACGTGCAGGAATTAAGAAGATTAAGCGCGTTTGCCCGTTTCCGACCATTTGCATATCTAACATATCGCCTTTACGTTCTGAGAGTGATTGAATGATTGCCCCTTGATATTCTTCTGGAGTATCAATTTGCACGCGCTCAAATGGCTCACATTTAACACCATCAATTTCTTTGATGATAACTTCAGGACGAGATACTTGTAACTCATAGCCTTCACGACGCATTGTTTCAATAAGGATAGCCAAGTGAAGCTCACCACGACCAGAAACAGTCCATTTATCAGGTGAGTCAGTAGGATCGATACGAAGTGAT
Source organism: Streptococcus porcinus (assembly GCF_900475415.1). NCBI lineage: Bacteria > Bacillati > Bacillota > Bacilli > Lactobacillales > Streptococcaceae > Streptococcus > Streptococcus porcinus. Next base: position 520,102 of record NZ_LS483388.1, on the reverse strand, counting down.
ACGTCTGTTTGTAATTCTGCTTGTAAACGTTCTTCAATCTTACGTGAAGTTACCCATTTACCTTCGCGACCAGCAAAAGGTGAATTGTTAACCAAGAAGGTCATTTGAAGAGTTGGTTCGTCAATCCTTAGAATTGGCAATGGTTCAATAGCATTCGTTGGAGTAATTGTTTCTCCAACGAAGATATCTTCCATACCTGAAACAGCAATCAAATCACCAGCTTTTGCTTCTTCAATTTCACGTCGCTCTAAACCAAAGAAACCAAAAAGTTTTGTAACACGGAAATTCTTAGTAGAGCCGTCTAATTTAGAAAGGGTAACATTATCGCCAACTTTGATAGTTCCACGGAAAACGCGACCGATACCAATACGACCAACAAAATCATTATAGTCTAATAATGATACTTGGAACTGTAAAGGCTCTTCAGAATTATCAACTGGTGCTGGAATATGATCAATGATTGTATCAAAGATTGGTGCCATGGTGTGTTCTTGATCAGCTGGATCATCAGAAAGTGAGGATGTTCCATTAATCGCTGATGCATACACAACTGGAAATTCCAATTGCTCATCATCTGCACCAAGTTCAATGAAAAGTTCCAATACTTCATCTACAACTTCAGCTGGTCGAGCGGAAGGTTTATCGATTTTATTAACAACTACAATAGGAACTAAGTCTTGTTCTAAGGCTTTTTTCAAAACAAAGCGTGTTTGTGGCATTGTTCCTTCATAGGCATCAACGACAAGAACGACCCCATCAACCATTTTCATGATACGCTCAACTTCACCACCGAAGTCCGCGTGCCCAGGTGTGTCCATGATGTTGATACGAACATCATTGTAAGCAACAGCTGTATTTTTAGCCAGAATGGTGATACCGCGCTCTTTTTCAATATCGTTTGAATCCATTGCACGCTCTTGAAGTTCTTTACGTTCATCAAGTGTGTGTGATTGTTTCAGCAATTCATCAACAAGTGTTGTTTTTCCGTGGTCAACGTGAGCGATGATGGCAACGTTACGGATATCATTTCTTAGTTCTGTCATTTTTTCCTCTTGTAGCATAATATTTTTTAACTAAACAAGTATAACACAAATTAATTGAAAAAACAGAAATTGTCTTGTTGTAAATGTTTTCAGTTCAGCTTTTGATTTTTCCATGAAAAAATTCAAGCGTCATAATACCAAAAAAAGCAAGTAGACAAACCTACTCACTTTATTTCTTATTTTGTTTTTCCATCCCAATAATCGAAACCATCCTTTAAAAGATAGAGGTTGGTATACCCAGCTTTTTTCAACTTACGAATAGCACTTGGAGCAAAACGATTTGTAACATTTTCATAAATTAGAATTGGTTTATCATGTCGCAATGATTTAATAGAAGCATCAAATTGTTGCCTAGGAAAATTACGTGCCCCTAAAATATGGCGTTTCCTAAAACTTACTGGATCTCGCAGGTCAATAATTTGACTATAATACATCATCTCTTTAAAGGTGCCATTATCAATTCGCTTAACCATGCGCTTAAAGGTAAGATAATTCCAAATAAAATAAACAGCCGTTCCAACTAATATAACCCAGCCTAAAATTGTAACTAACGACATCTTCTCCTCCTATTTTTTAGCTAATTGGTTAGCTAAGCTTGCAGCCCCAATGATACCAGCATCATTTCCCAATTCAGCAATCTTAATTTTTGTTGACGTTTTAACTTGTGGGAAAGCAAAAGTCAAAAAATATTTCTCAATACGTGAGCGTAAAAACTCACCTGCTGCTGATACTCCCCCACCAATAACAACTGAATCGGGATTAAGGATATTAGAAATATTTGCAGTTGCAAGTCCTAGATAAAAGCCTACTTTTTCAACAACTGAATTCGCAAACGAATCACTAGCTTCTGCCGCCATAAAAATATCTTTACTTGTTACCGCTTCACCATTATCAATAGCTGCTTTAATTGCCGAATCACCTTCATAAGATTCAGCAAGTAGACGTGCTACTTTAACAACACCTGTCGCCGAAGCTACGGTCTCTAAACAGCCATGTGAGCCACAGGTGCAAGCAAAACCATTTTCAGGTTCCACAATCATGTGACCAATTTCGCCCCCTGCACCAGCAATACCGTGAATAAGATTGCCATCAGCAATGATTCCACCTCCGACACCGGTTCCCAAAGTCATAAAAACAACATCAGGATTATTGTCGCCTGCACCTACCCAGCGTTCGCCAAGTGCTGCAACGTTTGCATCGTTGTCAATAGCAAAAGGGATTCCTAGCTCTTTTTCAATAACAGAACCTACTTCTTGCGTCTCTTTCCAGTTAAGGTTAAAAGCTCCAGTAACCGTATTGCGAACGCGATCAACTGCTCCTGGAGAACCCATTCCAATCCCAACAAAATCATCTTTACTTAAACCATAAAGGGCAAGACGATGCTTTAAAGAGGCAACAATATCAGGAACAATATGCTTACCATTTTCTAAAGTATTTGTCTCGATAGCCCACTTTTCTTGAACTTCTCCTTCTAAGGTTAAGATACCAAACTTGATCGTTGTCCCACCTAGATCAATACCGATTAATTTTTGACTCATTTTTTCTGTCCTTCTTTTTCTAATTCTAGCCTATGCTCACGACGCAAAATCAGTTCAGCATTTAAGTAATCATTTTTGTCCACTAAACCATTATCATAAATTCGTTTCAGTTCAATTTTCATCATTTCGATATCATAAAGCCGCTTACCGATATAGATATAAATACCAAAATTTTTCAATAATTGTTGCACATCATATAAGGTTTTCATATAAGTAGATTCTAGCAAATTATCAGACTTTTTTCAACATGATTAAGCAATCGCTTTCCTTTTTTTCTTTACTATTTTTCACTCTCTTTTCGAATAAATAGGTATGACCATACTACTTTATTTTTTCCTTGGAGCAAGCTTAGGCTCCTTTGTTGGACTAGTATTCGACAGGTTTCCTACAAAGTCTATTCTTTGGCCACCAAGTCATTGCCCACACTGTCAGAATCAACTAGGAGTTAAAGACTTGATACCAGTTTTATCATTTATAGTCAACAAGTGCCACTGTCGTTTTTGCAGAGTATCTATAAATCCGCTTTACATAATTCTAGAAGTCTTATATGGACTCCTATTTGTCTTCTATGCTTTAAAAGGCATCCTCAACCTGACAGATTTGAGCCTTACTTCCTTTTCTATTCTTCTTTCACTTTTTGATATCAAATCAAGATCCTACCCAATGCTCTTTTGGTTGATGGCCTATACTACAGCAGTAATGGTTTTGGGATTTAATCTTTTATCCTGCTTTTTTCTGACTTTAGCACTATTAGCAATTCTTTTCCCCCAGAAAATTGGTAGTGGTGACTTCTTTTATCTCTCCCTTTTAGCCTTGGCTTATCCTCTATCAACTGTTCTATGGATTATTCAGGGAGCGAGTCTCCTTGGAATTCTATATTGTCATTTCATGATGCAGAAATCTATTCCTTTTATTCCTTTTTTAACTCTAGCTCTGTTGATCCTCACACTTATAACATAAAAGCCTAGGATTTGAATCCTAGACTAGATTTTTTAGTTATTGGCCATCATCCCAGCTTGTAATTGATACATTCTGTAATAAGCGCCTTTTTTGCTTAAAAGTTCCTCGTGACTACCATTTTCGATAATAGTCCCTTTATCAAGCACATAGATACAATTAGCATCTTGAATGGTTGATAAGCGGTGGGCAATTGCAATAGTCGTTCGACCCTTACGCATTTTTGCTAATGAATTCTGAACGATTTGCTCCGTAGCAGAATCAATATTAGCTGTTGCTTCATCAAGAATCAATATTTTAGGTTGACTAGCAACGGTACGTGCAAATGCTAGAAGTTGACGCTGGCCCGTAGAAAAACTAGAACCGCGTTCTGTAACGGGAGCTTGATATTTTTCTGGTAATTTATCAATGAAATCATTAGCATCAACAAATTCAGCTGCTTCTTGAACAACTTGATCACTAATGTCTTGATACATTCTAATATTGGATGCAATAGTTCCATGATAAAGGAATGGATCTTGGAGAACTAACCCTATAGCTTTCCGTAATGCCTCAGGACTATATTTCCTAATATCCTGCCCATCAATTAAAATTTGCCCTTCAGAAAATTCATAAAAACGCATAAAAATATTAATAATAGAGGACTTGCCTGATCCTGTTGCACCAACAAAAGCAATCGTTTCTCCCTTATTAACTTTAAAGGAAATCTTATTTAAAACCTTATGTTGACCATCATAAGAAAAAGAAACCTGTTTAAATTCGATATTTCCTTGTTCAATTTTTTTAAGACTCGTATCTTGTGATGGCTCATATGCTACCTCATCAATAAGTTTAAAAACTCTTGATGCCGATACCATGGAAGTTTGAAGAGTGGAAAAATTTTGCGTAACCTCAATTAGAGGATCAAAAAGCCTATTGACATACTGAATAAAAGCATACATGATACCAGCTGTTAGACCACCATTCAAACCTTTGAAACCAAAATAAGTCATTAGAACAGCATAAGCCAATAATTTCAGCAAAGACATCGCAGGTCGCAAGAAAATACTGTCTAGAGCAACTGACTTATTAGCATAGACGACATGTTCTTTATTAATTAACTCAAATTCTGCTTTCAGACGCTCCTCCTGACCAAAAGCTTGAATAATACGAATACCCTCAATACTTTCGGCCAATTTCGTATTAATATCTGAAAGTAAACTTCTAGTTTTAGCAATCACGTCAACCGATTTTTTACGGTATAAGTTCACAAGAATAAATATAAAGGGCAAAAAAATTGCAACTAATGCCGTTAACTTAGTATCAAGCATCAACATTGTGTAGAGAGTAACTGTAAAAATAAAAATAGCTGAAACAAAGCTAGACAATAAACCTGAAAACATATCACTCACCGCTTCAGTATCATTTGTGATGCGGGAAACAATCGAACCTGCTGGCGTCTTATCAAAATAAGACATCCCAAGCTTTTCCATATTTGCAAAAGCATCTTTACGGATATCACGAACAATACTATAAGAAACTTTAGCAAAAAAAAGGTTCCCAAAATATTGAATGAAGCTTTGAAGAAGGTAAAGGCCATAATAACCAATCAGTATCACAAAAGCTGACTGATTAATAGCCTCTAAATAATGATCAATAAAATAAGAGGCCACTAATGGGATAAGACTTTTAATCACCGTTGTTAAAAGTAAGAGTCCTAGAGCCAGTACAGTAATCCATTTATAAGGTTTTAAATAAGATAATAATCTTTTAAAAACATGCCATTGACTATTATTAGACATTTTCTTGACCCTCCATCTCCATTTGTTGCGAAACGTAAGTCTTAGCATACCAGCCATTTTTTTGAATTAAATCCTCATGCCTGCCACGCTCAATAATACGCCCATTTTGCATGACTAAAATTAGGTCTGCATGAACTATTGCACTCAAACGGTGAGCTGTTATAATAGTGGTCTTATGACGTCTTGTCTCTTTTAAGTTTTCAATAATAGCATGCTCAGTTTTAGCATCAACTGCCGATAGAGAATCATCTAAAATTAGAATTTCTGGATTCAAAACCATTGCTCGACTCATAGCTAATCGTTGCTTTTGCCCACCAGAAAGAGATACGCCCTTTTCACCAATGAGAGTATTGAAGCCTTCTGGCATATCCATAATATCATCATAAACTTGGGATAGCTTAGTTGATGCAACTACTTCTTCTTCTGGTAAATCTGTGTTACCAAAACGAACATTCTCTAAAATAGTTGTGGCAAAAAGAAACTGATCTTGAGGGACATAGCCTATTAAATGACGGATATCTTCTAGACGATAATCTTCAATATTATAGCCATTCAATGAAATTGAACCCTCTGTCACATTATATTCTCTCAACAATAACTTGATTAAGCTCGTTTTCCCCGAACCCGTTTGCCCAACAAGCCCTAATGTTTGACCTTTTTCAAGGACAAAGTGAATGTCTTTCAAGGTTGTCTCATTCTCATACTGGAAGGCTGCAATATTGTATATTAAAGTTCCATTAGCAACTTTCTTTACTGGATTCTTAGGATCTTGAACATCGGATTTTTGATCCAGCAAAACGCTAATTCTATCATAAGAAACTGACCCTCTTTGAATCATATTAAATAAAAAGCCAACGGCCATCAGTGGCCAAACTAGCATATCTAAATATGTAATAAATGTGACTAAACTTCCTATGGTAATTTGATGTTCTTTTATCATATAAGCCCCAACTAAAAGAGTAAGAACATAGGAGGCTCCAATGAATAATAACACTAGAGGATCAAACATGACATCATAAGTCATAGTTTTAATATTTTTTTGAAAAGTCTTTTGATTAATGTCTTGAAAAGCTGCTAGCTCCTGGCTCTGATAACCAAAGGACTTAGTCACTTTTATTCCGGACACACTTTCTTGAACTTTATTATTAAGATCGGAGAAAGCTGCTTGCGATTCGCCAAAAGCTTTATGAGTCTTGCGTCCTAAACGACTAGTAGCATAAGCCATAAATGGTAATGGTAGTACAGCAATCAACGTCATCTGCCAAGAAATACTTAAAAACATGGTCACTAAGGTCACAACAGCTGTAATTGATGCATCCACAGCTGACATAACTCCTCCCCCTGCAAGACGAGTCAAAGAATTAATATCATTGGTCGCGTGAGCCATAAGATCACCAGTTCGGTATTTTTGATAAAAAGATGGGGACATTTGAGTAAAATGTTCAAAGAGCCGAAACCGCATAATGCGTCCAAGTCGATAAGAAGTTCCAAAAATGCAGATACGCCATATATAACGTAAGAAATACATGGCTAGCGCTGATAGAATTAACCAACAGAGTTGCCATAACAATTGGTTTTTAGTCAAATGTCCACTTGTAATTCCATCAATAACAGATCCCATTATTTTAGGCGGAATCAAATTTAGAAATGCCACTACACTTAGGGCAAGTATCCCGATAAGATAGGGATACTTTTCTTGTTTAAAAAACCACCACAGGTGCTTGATGATTGACATATCTCTCCTTTCAAATTTAAATTGTCACTCAATTTCATAATGATTAGCTAAAAAAAGTCTCTCCCAACTGGAGAGATTTCAATCTCTTTTGATGACTTGTTTACGTATCAAAAGGTAGGTTAGGTAAGCCAGCAAGGCTCCTAATGTATTCGTCCATAAATCATCAATCTCAAAAACACGATTAGCATTAATGACCAAGTCCAAGAACAATTGACTAGTTTCAATAAATAAACTTATACTAAATCCCAACAGAAGACTTTTCCTATAGCTCTGCCATTTACTTGAAATAAGATGGATAAAAAGAACTAAAGGATAAAGTAACAAAATGTTTAAGGCGTTTTGGCAAAAAATCCAGACGAGTTGCGTAAGTGAGTTTACCTGATTTAAACTAATAATAGAATTAAAGGGTACCAAGAGAAGGCGCAAGCGACCAAGATACAAGATATTTGGTGTTCCCATATCATTAAAGAGTCCTGGACTAGGAGTAAAACACATCACACCAACAGCCAAAACGTAGATCACTAGAAGAATTCCGATAGTATAGAGTAACGGCTTGGACAAGCGAAGTGGATTATCAATCCAAGACATCTATTATTCTACTTTCGCCACTGCTTTTTGGCGATCCTTTTTCATTGTATTTGATCGTAACTGTCCACAAGCTGCATCAATATCAGTGCCATGTTCTTGTCTGACAACACAATTTACACCATTCTTTTTCAAAACATCATAGAAGGCTTCAACACGTGCTTTGGGACTTCGACTATACTGATCATGCTCTGAAACTGGATTATATGGAATAAGATTGACATAGGATAACTTACGGATATTCTTCGTTAAAGCAGCTAGTTCTTTTGCTTGTTCCACCCCATCATTTACCTCGTTTAACATAATGTACTCGAAAGTAACTCGACGGTTAGTGGTTTCAATATAATATTCAATGGCAGCAAAAAGTTTTTCCAAAGGAAATGACCGATTGATGCGCATGATGCTTGAGCGTAACTCATTATTTGGTGCATGTAATGATACCGCCAAGTTAACTTGGACACCTTCATTCGCGAATTCCCGAATCTTGTGCGCCAGTCCAGAAGTCGATACTGTGATATGACGCGCACCAATTGCGAGACCATTGTCATCATTTATAGTTCTTAGAAAGGTCATGACATTCTTATAGTTGTCAAAAGGTTCTCCGATGCCCATAACAACAACATGGCTGACGCGCTCATCTTGCCCACGCTCATCAAAGTATTTTTGGACCAGCATAATTTGTGCTGTAATTTCACCACTATTCAGATCTCTTTGCTTCTTTATCAACCCGCTAGCGCAGAAAGTACACCCAATATTACAGCCAACTTGAGTCGTCACACAAACTGAATGTCCGTAGTGTTGACGCATGAGAACAGTTTCGATTAACATGCCATCTGGTAACTCAAAGAGATATTTGACAGTCCCATCAGCTGACTCTTGAACAATCCGTTGTTTTAGAGGATTAAGGCAAAATTGTTCATTTAAGAGTGAAATAAAATCTTTAGAAATATTGGTCATCTCTTCAAAAGATTGAACACGTTTCTTATAAAGCCAATCCCAAATTTGAGTCGCTCTAAATCTCTTTTGCCCATTTGCAATTGCCCAATCTATGAGTTCATCACGGGTTAAGCTATAAATTGATGGTTTCATGGATTACTTATCCTTCTTTCTGATAATAAAATGGTCATTAGAAGCTTCACGTGCTCTGGTTTGTTTAGAATCATTTTTCTTTGAATGTGTTTTAACAGAATCTTTACGTTTTCGACCTGACACTTTTTGAAAAGTTTTTTCTTTCTCAATCACTTTTTCTTTAGATTTAGGTCTAGCTTTGACATTTTCTTTAACTGTCGTTCTTTTCCGATTGTTTGAACGATGATTCTTTCGACGGCGAGGACTTCTTTCCTCTTCATATTTAATCTCAACAGGTTGACTGTTTCCTAAAACAAAATAAGCACAACCAAAATTACAAAATTCTTTAATATAATCTTCTAGTCGCGAAATCCGATTAGATTTTTTTACCTCATTGGAATCTTTATAAAAGCCTTTTAACCGTAACTGTTCGTTACCCCAATCACCAACAATGTAGTCATATTTAAGTAAAATCTCTGTAAAACGCTGACTAAATGCCGTAGCATTAAAGGCATCTTTCTCATTCTCTATGAGGGAAAATTCCAATTGATCACTTTTGACTATTTTGTCAAAAGCAATAAATTCTGGCCCTGGAAATTTATTGTAATTGTACATTTCAGGGGAAATCTCTTTTTTCATCGGGCTCCTTTCGTATATCTCTCACTTCTTTTTATGAGGTACTTTTCAACAACTTCTCTCAGTAAATCCGGAAACAATAATTCTGCTTCTGATTCCTTTACACTTGGAAAATAAGAGGCAAAATAATATTGATCTACTAGGACCAAACTAATATTGTCCGACTTATCCATAACTTTACCATTATACACTATTTTTTCGTTTTTGTAAGTAAAGCCATCACTATATAGTTGCCCAAAACATTTCCCTCGAAAGCCCATACCTCTTATTTCCTGATTTTTCAATAATGCTTCTTTACTATAAATATCATGACAAATTCTTTGGAAAGTTTCACCATTCAATTGCAACCTGACCAAGCGCATTTGATGAGGCAAGGCAGCATGTAACTGCTCTGCTGTCAAAAAACTATCGAATGTTTTCAACAAAAGGCCTGAATTGATAATACAAGTTTCTGCCTTAGCATAATCTTTCATCGCTGACATGATCAAGGTAAGAGAATCCTCAAAATTCAAGCGATGACTTATTTTGCAAATTTTTCTTTGCTCTAGAAGTCTTTTCCCTTCCTTGATAAGTCCCTTAATAAAGTCTTGATCTTTTTTCTGACTAGCAAAATGACTGGTTTCATGAGCAATCATTTCAATAGCTGAAATCTTGCGATTATCAATACTAAGATTAATTTCCCCCACATATTGTCCGTACTTACCAGCTGCCGCCATGTATGTTCCATTTAAACAGACTCCATCTTCAAAAACATGATGCGTATGGGCCCCAATAATTAAATCAAGACCAGTCACTTCTTTGGTAATAGCCTCGTCAATCCGAATTCCCAAATGACTAAGTAAAATACGAATATCCGCTGATGCTACTTCTGGAAGCTCTAAATCCCTTTTCAGACTTTCAATAGGATTTTCAATCTGCCAGCCATTGGGTTGATAGGTTTTATAATAAGGAAAAGTATAAGCTAACAACGCAATTTTGCTACCTGCCTTTGTTTGATGAATATGATAGGGCTTGGACCATTTAGGTCTCCCATACTCATCGGTCATATTACCAAGAATGACTGTGAAATTCGCATCATCATAGACCTGATTGAGAGCATCTTTACTTAGGCCAATTCCTTCGTTATTTCCAATAGTAGCATACTGTATCCCCAATTGATTCATTAACTGAACATTTGCTTTTCCTTGTGTGGCCTCTGTCAAAGGATGACTTAAATCAATATTGTCACCAATATCAACCTTGATGACTTCTGCACTTGTTTTTGATGCTTCAGCAAAAAAACGCTCTATTTTAGGGTAAGCTTCAAAATGAGAATGTAAGTCATTCAGATGTAAGATTCGAATGGATTCTACCATAGAACTACCTTTCTGTCTCCTCTAATCAGTTTTGCAGAGCTATCGTCTTAAACTAATCATAGTATAGCATGTTTCTTCTTTGTTTTCTGACTTTTGATTTTCTTTCAAGCTTTGCCATTTTAAAATTCCAAAGTAAAAAGGAACATTGAAATGTTCCTTCTCAAAAATTACCAGTTGTATTTATCAACATTATCTTTAGTTACTAAATAGATTGGCGATACTGTTTTTGCTTCAACTTTTTTTCCTTGATAGTGATCAATAGCTGCTTGAATTGCAATTTCTCCCATTTTTGCAGGCTGTTGGGCAATTGTAGCGGTCAAATCACCTTTTTTAATAGCTTCATGGGCGTCTGGCTGACCATCAATTCCCACAATTACCACATTTTTTAAGCTAGCGGACTTAACGGCTTGTGCTGCACCTAGAGCCATCTCATCATTTTGTGCAAAGATAACTTGAACATCCTTATGACCTTGAATCATATTTTGCGCTGTATTCAATGCTTTAGCGCGGTCAAAATTTGCTGACTGACTAGATAAAATATCTAATTTTTCTTTCGCAACTTTATTAAAACCATTACCACGGTCTACAGTTGCTGAAGCACCCGGAACACCTGAAAGTTCAAAAGCTTTTGCTTTTTCACCTAACTCTTTAACAACAAATTCAGCAGCCATTTTCCCAGCCTCTACGTTGTCGGAAGCAACCGTTGTGAGAACTTTACCACCTTCACTGCCGCGGTCAATTAAAATAACAGGAATATTAGCAGAGTTAGCAGCTTTAATTGAAGTAACAACAGCTTTTGAATCAACTGGGTTAATTAGAATTGCATCAACATTTTGGCTAACAAAGTTTTGAATATCATCTGCTTGGCGTGCTGCATCATCTTGAGCATCCGCAACTTTAACACTAACTTTCTTGCTTCCTGCATACTTATCAATACCATCTTTCATAGCAACAAAGTACGGATTGTTAGTTGTAGAGATTGAAATACCTAGTTTCAAATCTTTAGCTGCTTTTTTAGTGACTTCTTTTGAACTTGAGTCAGAAGAATTACCTAAGCCTGTTTTCCCACAAGCCCCTAGCACGAGAACCATTGATAATAATAGGGCTAAAAAGCCAAGTTTTTTTCCAAATTTCATGTGAAACTCCTTTTTATTTTTTATTCTTTTCTATAAATAGCTAAGCTTTTGCTACCTTGAAGCGGTCAAGTAAGACTGCTATCAGAATAACAATACCTTTTACTACCTGTTGCCAAAAGGCTGAAACACCAATAATGTTTAAACCATTATTAAGTACCCCGATAATTAGTGCCCCAATTAAGGTTCCGATAATTCGACCCTTACCACCTGAAAGCGACGTTCCTCCTAAGACAACAGCTGCGATGGCATCCATCTCATAACTGGTCCCTGCGGTGGGTTGGGCAGAACTTAAACGTGACGTAATAATCAAACCTGACATAGCAGCCATCATACCAGAAATGGTATAAATAATAATTTTTACTTTATTGAGCTTAACACCTGAGATATACGCTGCTTTTTCATTCCCTCCCAGCGCGTATACGGATTTCCCAAAGGCAGTTTTATGTAAAAGAACATACAAGATAAGAAAAATAAGAAACATCAATACTACTGGAAATGGTATGCCAAATAGGTAACCTTGACCAATAAACTGGAAAAGAAAGCTATCTGATAGACCTCCTGTGATCGGATTCCCATTAGTATAAACAAGAGTTGCTCCCCGAAAAATGGTCATTGTTGCTAAAGTCACGATAAAGGGGGCTAGTTTTCCATAAGAGATGAACAAGCCATTCAACATACCAAAAATCCCCCCCAGTACTAGAGCCATAAGCACTGCTATGCCTACGGGAATCCCCTTCGCTATCATACCCGCTGTTAGAGCACTTGACAGGGCTAATATTGACCCAACTGACAAATCGATACCACCTGTTAAGATGACAAAGGTCATCCCAAATGCAATAAAGCCATTGGCAGTAACTTGCAACAATAAGTTAAGCAAATTGTTTGTTGTTAAAAAGTTTGGATTAATCATCGTAATAACAACCATCAATCCTACCAGCGCTACCAGAGTCGTCAACTCTGATATATAATTCATTACTTTTTTCACCCTTATTCTCCTCCTGTTGCTAGTTGCATGACTTTTTCTTGACTTGCTTCTTCTTTAGTTAATTGTCCAGTAATACGACCCTCATGCATGACAATAATGCGATCACTGACACCCAGAACTTCTGGTAAATCTGAAGACACCATGATGATTGGAACACCTCTTTCAGCAAGTTCATTCATAAGTTGATAAATTTCCCTTTTAGCACCTACATCAACACCTCGTGTTGGCTCATCTAAAATCAAAACCTTAGGAGCAATTCCAATCCACTTGGCTAGGACAACCTTCTGCTGATTTCCGCCTGATAAGTTTCCAACTGGTAATTGTGGACTACCAGATTTAATCCGGAAACGGTCAATCAATTGTTGGCTAAAAGTACGACTTGTTTTTTCATCAAATAGCCCATTTTTAACAAATTCTTTAGAACTTGGTAGAGTCATATTATCTTTTATTGAAAAATCAAGGATTAAACCTTCATCTTTGCGATCTTCTGTCAGAAATCCAATTCCTTTTGCAATGGCTTGTGCTGGATTATTAATTGTTACTTCTTGCCCATTGATCAAAATAGCACCTGATTCTTTTTTATCCAAACCAAAGATGCTACGCATAACTTCTGTTCGTCCTGCTCCCATCAAACCTGAGAATCCGAGAATCTCTCCTTTTCTAACAGCAAAGGAAACATTTTTAAATGCTTGACTGTTCAGGTCTTTAACCTCAAAGGCAATATCTCCAATTTCAGCATTTTTTTGAGGATAAAAATCATTAAGTTCACGTCCAACCATCTTACGTACGAGCTCATGAGGGTTAGTTTTAACTGTTTCAACTGTATCAACAACAATACCATCACGCATAACAGTCACTAAATCTGTAATTTTAAAAATTTCTTCCATGCGATGAGAAATGTAAATAATGCCTACACCTTCTTGTTTTAAACTCCTAATAACTCGGAAGAGATTTTCTGTTTCACGATCCGTCAAAGCAGCTGTCGGCTCATCCATAATAAGAATTGATACTTTTGTTAGTAAACATTTGGCAATTTCAATCATTTGTTGTTGACCAACAGATAACTGACCAATAGCTTTGTTCAATGGAATCTTAACACCTAATCGCTCAAAAGCTTCATTTGCTTTGATTCGCATAGCTTTTTGGTCTAACAGACCCAATTTTGTTTTTAATTCTCGACCAAGAAAAAGATTTTCCAGAACCGTCATTTCTGACCAAGTATTCATCTCTTGATGAATAAACGAAATTCCAAATTTTTCTGCCTCTTGTGGGTTAGCAAAGGTTTTTTCATGATGATCAATAAAAATTTGACCTGACGTTGCAGGGAATAGCCCAGTCAAAATATTCATTAAAGTTGATTTTCCAGCACCATTTTCTCCCATTAATGCATGAATCTGACCCGATTCTATCACTAAATCAATCTTTTCTAAAACCTTATTATTTCCAAATGATTTGGAAATATCCCTCATTTCAACTTTCATGATGAGAGTTCCTTTCTAAATGGTTACACCTGACTGTAAGATAATATTGGAATAAGGCGTGTTTTCTCCGGTTCGAATAATTGCCTTGACCCCTTTGTTCAAGAGCTTTAGCTCCTCATGGCTGACATATTCGACTTCAACCCCACCATCTAACTTTGCTAACACAGTCTCTAGCTGTTCTGGATTAATGCTTTTGATTTCTTCTGCTAGGATAATTTTTTCAACCTTAATATGCTCCAAATAGATATCCAACACTTCCTGAAAACTCGGATAACCCGGTTTAAGGGCTAAATCAATTTTAGCGACACCTTCTGGCACGGGTAAACCTAAATCGCCAATGCAAACACGATCCGTATGTCCCAAATCTGCAGCCAATTTGGCCAAATCACTATTCAAAATCCCATCTTTCAACATATTCTGGATGTCCTTTCATATCTTCTATCGTTGGCATACCACCTTGCGCTCCAAATTTTTGAACAGAGAGATGTGCTGCTAAAGTTGCAAATTTTAAAGCATCTGTGATACTAAGTTGTTTTGTTATGGCTAAGCCAAAAGCACCGTTAAAGGTGTCACCCGCTCCAGTCGTATCCACAGCATCTGTTTTTATAGCAGGAATCACCTGAGTTTCTTGACCATCAAAATATGTTGCTCCCTGTTTACCCAAGGTAACAATTAATTTGTTAGGATAGTTTTGCAAAGCTTCTGATAGCTCTTGATCTGGAAACAAGGCCTGGCATTCATGTTGATTTGGAGTTAGAAAATCAACAAAAGGTATCATTTCTGAATCCGTTTCTCTAGCTGGTGCGGGGTTATAAAGAACCTTTACCCCCTTTTGATGACAATAATGAACAATTGCCATATTCGCCTGATGTGGAATCTCATTTTGTAAGATAACAAGATCAGCTTCTGCTATCAGCTGCCACTCCTCAGACCAGTTCGAAGTAGCTACTAGTCCGTTTGCACCTGGGCAATAGATAATTCGATTATCATGATTAAAGAGTGTAATTTGAGCAATTCCAGAAGAAGATGAGATCGTTCCCACATGGTTTACACGTAAATGATTAGCTTTGAGATTTTCTAAAAGAATTGGACCAAATGAGTCATTTCCCACCGCCCCTAACACTGAAATTTGATCACTTGGTGATGAGAGTCGGCCGACAGCTACCGCCTGATTAGCTCCTTTTCCACCAGGAACCATTGAGAAAGATTCTCCAAAGACGGTTTCACCCTCTTTTGCGATGCGATTTGTCATCATGACTAAATCCATTGAGATACTTCCAATTATGACAATTTTACTCATATTTCCTCCTAACTGTTTCTCGTTCAACATAATGAACCGGTAATTTAATGCGTTCTTCTTCTATGGGCAAATGATTGGCAATTTTATAAACTAGCTCTGCAGCATTGTAACCCATCCGATAAGAAGCTTGATGAATAGTTGATAATGAGGGATAAATAAACTGACTCATTAAAATATCATCATATCCTATAACTTGCACTTCATCAGGAATGCGTCTACCACGTGAATGTAATTCGTGAATATATGCAATAGCATGGATATCAGATGGTGCGATAATACTATCAATTCCTACAAACTGATCTAAATAATGTTTTGCTTCTGATTGAATATCATCAAAGTCAAAGCTTTTACTATCACAAATATGAACGTCAACTTTCTTACTAGTCAAGAAAGTTAAACTAGCTTTGAAACGTTCATTTATATTGTCAGCTAAATCCAATGGTCCTCTTATTAGTAAAACTTTATTAGTACCAGCCTTCCAAATAACTTCAGCTGCTAGGTAACCCCCAGCCTGGCTATCTGAAAAAACGCCATAGCGACTATCTTTATCGACACGGTCCACTACTACAACAGGAATATCAATTTCAGGATGATCCTTTGTGAAATCATGTGTGGTAATAATGCCAGCTGCTCTATTTTGTAATAAAACATTCAGGTATTCCTCTTCTAATGTTTTACTGTCCGAAATATTACCTAACATCACACGGTAACCTTTTTCTTTTAAATAAACTTCTGCCCCTCGTGCTAAACGTGGAAAAAAAGGATTTGAAATATCTGGTAATAGCAAACCAACTAATTGATTCCTGTTGGTTTTTAAGGATTGAGCAATGACGTTAGGGCTATAATGCAATTTGGTAATTGCTTCTTTTATTTTTTCTCTAGCAGCATCTGAAACATACCCATTTTTCGAAATATAGCGCGATACTGTTGATTTTGAAACACCAGCTTCTTCAGCAACTTCTTTAATGGTTGGCATCAAATACTCCTTCCTTTTTCAATTGTGGAATCGTTCTCACAAAAATATTGTAACCGTTTTCTATATGTGTGTCAACTGTTTTTGATAATTTATCTGAGTAAACTTATTAATTATTTTGTCAAGTTTTGTCTTTATTTTACTAAATTTCTATAATTGAAAAACTTCTAGGTTTATCTAGAAGTTTCTTAATATATTTTATTAATCATCTAAATAAGTAGCCTTTATTTCAAGAGCTTGGCAAATGTCTTTTAAATTGTTAAAGCTTAAGATATTGCATTCTGATAGTGGCTTTTGGCTAATTTTTTGTAAATTGAGAGCTAACTTAGCTGCTTTGTCAGCTGTTTCAATTAAACCAAAACAATCTTGATAATCTCTTCCTGTTGATAGGACACCATGCTTAGCCCACACAACAAGGCGTTGTCTTGCTAATTCTCTTGCTGTGTCTATGCCAATTTGTTTTGTCCCTGGCACTTCCCACGGTAATACGGCGATGCCATCTGGAAAAACAATAATTGATTCTGTTAACACAGACCATAAATCCAATGTTAGACTGCGACTGTTAACGTCATTTAATAGTGAATAAAGCACTAGATTAGTTGCATGATTATGGACGACAACTCTTTGCTTGTCATCTTGCTCCAAGCGAGCGGAGTGAGCGAGAATATGCATAAAAATTTCACTTGTTGGACGTTTTCCATCGTTAAAACCTGCAATTTTGATATAACCTTTTTTTGTTAATCGGATAATTCCAGAATCATTTGCTGGCTGATTTTTGAGATGACGGAAATGACTCCAAGAGGCGGAGATCAGCAAGTATTGATCTTGCATATTCTGGGGAATATCCATGACCTCAACTTCCACCTCATCATGGTAAGTGACATAATCTGTAAGTGCTAAATCTTCGCTCAAATTAGCTACTTCTGATTCTTTTAAACGATAACTGACATTTCCTCCATTATACTCATCCCAACCTTTTTTCCACATGTCATAAGTTAAAGTGATTAAACCATCAATATAATCTGGATACTTCATGTAAACTTCCTTTCTTTTGAGTTTCTTATTCTGAAGCTTCGCCTTCTATTTTGATAACTAAGTATAAGCTTGTGACTAAGTTACCCGATAAACTCAATGCTAGCGCAGCATAATATCAGGTCAATAAGCTATGGTGAATAAAACAATAAGACCATGCTTTTTTACTCTTAAACCTCTATACTATCGTTATAAGTTTTACGATCCTTCAAAAGCCAGATATATAAAGCAATCCATAGGCCAAAAAGTACTATTGAAATAAGGTTTCCTCTGAACATAGTTGCTAAGAGATAACGTATATCTGGTCCCTCAAAAGATGACCAAGAGACCATTCCATGAGTGGCCTTCCCAAGTGTCCCTGTTTCTCTAGCTAAGCGAGTCATATAAGGTGTAAAATAAGTCGCACCGTATAAAAAGAGTGGTGTCGAAATCAACCCATGGATAATCATCCGTAATACATTTCCATTTGTTAACAATAATGCTCCCACCACAAATGAAAGATTAATAATACCGGCAAATGGTAAAACAATATTGTGTGGCAAAGTGATAGAACCAATCAATAGAAATGGGATAGTCAGAATAACTGCAACCCAAAGTTCATTCCGTCCGCCTAGAATTGGCCAATCTAAGCCAATATAGACTTCTCGATCTTGGAACTTGTCACGCATAAATTCAGAAACTGCTTCAGAGATAGGAGACAGAGCCTGTGAAAAAAGTTTTGATACCATCGGGAAAAGGGTCAAGGCTGTCGCTGCTTGAACTGCCAATGTTAAAGCATATTGCAAGCCATTTCCTGATGCAATCCCTAAGGCAAGACCGATAATTGCACCCATAACGGAATTTTCTCCAAATACCCCTATTTTTTCCTTTAGCGTATCCGCATCAAACTGCTTGTTAAGAAGTGGAATTTTCTTCAATAGTTCATCAATAGGGTGTAGCAGCACCGCTATTAAGGTAATAAAATGAGGAACTGTCACACCCGGAATGCCTGTTAAACGCTCCACTTCTGGCGCAAAAGCATCTCCTAATTTGAGTTCTAAGATGATAATAATAGTAGCAGCTAAAAAACCGAAGAAAACATTATTTGTAAAGTAAGTAACAATAACAGCTGTAAATATCTTATTCCAAACGTTCCATAAATCAACGTTTAAAGTTTTCGTCTGATTAGTCATTAACATTAGAAAATTGATCCCCAATTGTAGCGGAAACATTAAGAAAGCATAAGGCCATGCCCAAGAAATTGAAGCCGCCCCCGGCCAACCAATATCTACTGCTGGTAATGACAGACCAGTATGTTTAGTGAGATCATTGGCAGCCGCGCCCATGCTTGTCATAATAAAATTGACAAGTATTCCCATTCCTGTAAAAGCAATCCCTAAGGTTAAGGCAGAAGTGAATGCATCTCTAAACTTCATCTTCATTAGGAGACCAACAATTAGCATCAGAAATGGTACAAATACGGCCGCACCTAAATCTAAAATATACTGAATAACAGTTTTCAAGATATCCATCGTTTTCTCCTCTATTGATTAATAAAAGCAATAATATTATCTAACTCTTTTTTTTGCCCTATACCCGTTAGGAAAGCAACGCCATTGAAAACAGGTATGCCATAATCTTTCTTAGGTTTAACTATCGAGATATATGCATCTGCATTTTTAAGAAACTGGTCTAATGATTTCATATCTACTGCCTCAATTTCACAAGCTACTCCTGCTTCTTTTAATAACCGACCGACCTTTGAAGCTACCGTTTGTGAGGTTGCAACACCAGAACCACAAGCTACAATTATACGTTTCATTTCAATAACCTCCTATAATCGTTTGAGTTTTAAATAAGTTATACAAGTCTTTTTTTGAATTTACCATCTGTATCTGATTGATAAAATCAGCATTTCCAAAAATTTCCATCAATTCGGCTAAAAGTCCCGTCTGTTCTTGAGGCTTCGAAATACCAAGGATAATGACATAAGAAACTTGAACTTCTTCTTCGTCAGTTCCCATTTGGATAAATGATACCGGAGCCTCAAGCTGATTAATATATATAAATGGGGCTCTTATGTGCTGAGCATAAGTATGGGGAATCGCCACTGCAATTTCTTCTAGTTGTAAGCCAGTTGGAAACTCTCTTTCTCGTTTAATAAGAGCCTCTTTAAAACTATCTAATACATATCCTTTTTGATAAAGATCATCTGAAAGAATCTCTAGCAGTTGAGATTTATCATTGGCTTTTACCTGAAGATTGATCAAGTCTTCACGCACTAATTGTGAAACAATATCACTCATATATTCTCCTTCATTATTTTAATAAGTAACGTCCTTAAATAAAGCCTTAACGAGACTTGACTGACTCTCAGCGTTCCAAAGAGCATCAATATAGGCTTTACTATCAATTTTGGCATAGATACTGATTAAGGCATCACGATACAGGGTTACTTCTGAACTTTCAATAGCAATTAACATCACAACTTTGATATAATTTGTTCCCCATTTTATGGGTTTATCTAATGTTAAAATGACTAATTGAGACTTTTTAACCTCTTCTGGATTTGCATGTGGTAAAGCTATACCTGTATAAACACTGGTATTACCAAGAATTTCACGCTCTATTATTGATTTCTTAAAATTAGGATTTTCTTTATTGTCACGTTCTGAAAATGACACCATATAATCAATACATTCTGTCTTTGATTTAAAAGATTTTCTGAGATAAACAGCATCGTCCAATAAATGACGAATCATAGATTGAATAATCATGTCATTATTTTGGAGATAAGATATCATCTGTGAATTTCCTTGGGAGAAATTTGCATATTGAGTTTGAATCAACTGAAGTTGTTGTGGTGTTATCACACTACTAACAAAAATAAAAGGAATCTTTAAATCTGAAATATCAACTGAACTGATGACCAAGTCTGTTTCTGACAACTTTAGCTTTTTCAAATCACTAATTTCAATAGCTTGTAATATATCTAAGGGTGAAATAATTTTACGTAGTTGAACCATAATTAATTCTGAAGTTGCTAAATGATGGGGACAAATAACAAATATTTTTAAAGGCTTTAATTTTCTTTCAATGGCTACCTCAAAATGAATGGTTAGAAACGAAATTTCAGCATCATTTAAATGAACATTAAACCGTTTTGAAATGTCCTTGGAAGCTAACCAGACTAAATGGTATAAGACACTGTACTGAGCTTTGATAACCTCAGTCATTTGATTGGAAATAAGAACCTTATTTTTTAAACGATAAATCATAGGTTGGATATGCACTAATAACATGCTTTTGAGATGCTTATCTTCACTTAAATCAAGATTGATAAGCCTGCTGACTTCTCCTACAAGGTTGGAAACCACCTGATCAAAAGTTTCATTCAGGTAATGACCATCACGAATATATCCGGTAGCAATTAAGCTAGTCATCATAGCCAATATTTCATTTTGTGGGAGAATGTCATGTGATAAGCCAAAAATAGCTGATAAAAATTCTGTAGCTAACAAATACATTTCATAATCTTGAACAGAGGTAAAATCATTTATATTAATTCGGTTGATTAACTTACCTTTACGAAATCGTTGATTAGCTATACAAGCATCCAATATAAAATACCATTTATAAATATCACTAACTTCAAAATGATATCGCCTCGCAAAGAGAGTTAACTGTTCTTCAATTAAGAACACATCATAATGGTTAAAAACTTTAACTAAATTCTGAAAAGATAACTCTTCATCTTTCTTCTTCACACGTTCAACAATGGTATGTCGTAAAAACTTTCTAATCTCAGACTCCTTACCCTCTAAACTTATCCTACCCTGCTTCTTTTGAAAACTAACACCATAGTGACTTGCCAAAGGTAATAATTTCTCAAGGTCCCGCTTAGCAGATGCTTCGCTAATAAAGTGGTCCAATGCGAAATCCAAAATATCAATCTGACAATCGCCAAAACCTAACTCCTTAATAAGTTCAAGTTCCCGAAAATCAACACTGTCTCTAAAAGCTTTCTGGTTCTGTGAACGAGACTCCTGAAGGCTTCTTAGAAGTCTCTGCCCTTCATTTTTACTGATATCTAATTTAATACCGAAATGCGGTCTCCTTTCAATGACAGTCTGATGTTGAACTAATACGTGATTAAGGCAATTAATATCCTTATAAATTGTCTTAGTCGAAACGTTAAACATTTGAGCATAGTAAGCTGCTGTCACAAATTGATCTTGCGCAATCAAATCTCGTAATAAGCTAATTTGTCTGATATTCATATGAACTCCTAGTTGTAATCGCTTACACATACTAGTATAGCGGACTTATTTTTTTATTAAAGTCAAAAAACTTCCAGAATAATCTAGAAGTTTTTGTTTAAATATATGAGCTTTTTACTAATGTAGTCATTATTCAGTCTTTTGCAAATAAGCAATAGCTTCTTTAACATTTCTAACTGGGACGATTTTCATCTTGGTTTTTAATTTTTTTGCTACATCTAAGGCCTCTTTGTAATTGGTCTTTGCATTTGGCTTCACTTTTTTGATACGCTTATCAACTGGGTTATTAGGCACGAAGAAAATCTCTGCACCTTCCTTGGCTGCAGCCACGACTTTTAAACCTGCACCACCAATATCACCAACTTTACCATCTTGATCAATTGTTCCAGTACCTGCAATACGACGACCTTTACGCAGATTTTCTTGATTCAGTTGATCATAAATATCCAGTGTAAACATAAGTCCAGCACTTGGCCCACCTACACCTTCTGTTGAAAACTCAATTTTTTCGTCTGTATGTACTTTTGTGTGGTCTGTTAAACCAATACCAATACCATTTTTACCGTTTTTTAGCTTAATGACCTTACCACTTTTGGATCTTTTCTCATTACCAGTAGTGTATTGAACCGTTACCTGTTCACCTCGTTTCAAACTTGAAACGTATTTAATGAGATCAGCTGAACTTTTAAATTCCTTTTTATTGACTCCTGTAACTGTATCTGCAATATTTAAAACACCACGAAAAGTTGAATCTTTATTAACATCCAAAACATAAACACCTAAATAGTCTAATGAAACAGGTTTTCCAGCTAATTTTAAAGCTTGGTAGATAGCTCCATTTTGAGAGGTCTCCATGTAATATTGATTAATACGCATATAATCTGCTGCACTGTAACCACCAGTTGTATTTTCTACAGATGAAATCTCTGTAAATGGCGTTACCCAAGCATAAAGGATTTGCGCAAAGGTAGCTCGACTCAAACTAACCGCTACAAAATTGTAAGAGCCTTTTTCCTTATCCTTCTTATTGTTTATCTGGAGTACTGAACGAATATCGTAAGCACCGCCAGGCATTTCAATATAATAAGGTAAAGGGAAAAAGAGGGCAAATAAGAGGGCAACTACTGCCAGAATACTAATTAACCACCATTTGACTTTTTTAATTATCTTCATTCATACGCTCCAATTGATCAATAACAGGTTGAGGGACTAAGCCTTCAATCGAGGATTTAAAGTGAACTAACTCTTTGACACGACTTGAACTGATAGGACTCATGATATTCCGTGAAATAAAATAAACAGTATCAATACTTGGTTCTAGACGGTGATTAAAGTACTCCAAATTAGATTCATACTCAAAATCGGTTGGATTTCGCAAACCACGAACCAAATGTGTTACATCTAGTTGCTTTGCTAAGGCAACTGCTAAACTATCTTGTGCTGACACTACAGAAACATTGTCTAAATGAGTCAAGGCTTCTTCTAACATACGAACCCGCATATCTAATGAAAAGAAACCTTCTTTATTTGGATTAAAAAAGACACCCACATATAAATGATCAAAAAGATGACTAGCACGTTCTATAATATCCATATGACCATTGGTCACTGGATCAAATGAACCTGAATAAAGCCCAATTTTATCTGACATAAACGGTTACCTTACTAATTCCATAAATTTTTTCTTTCCAAATTCCGACTGATCCTATTTCCTCAGGCAGTTGAACAGACTTGTCAGTCTCACAAACAACCATGACCTCGGGGCCCAGTAAAGCTTTTTGGTCTAAAAGCTCTATCGTAGCCACAATTTCCTCCTTAGCATAAGGAGGATCTAAAAAAATCAGGTCAAAGGCATGATCTAATTGCAAAAGTGCTTGTTGAGCATCCATCTTCAAAAGCTGGAATTGACTTTCCGACTTCGTCATTTTGATGTTTTCTTGAATAATAGCTTGTGCTCCACGATCTCTTTCAACTAGTATAGCTTGAGACATCCCCCGAGAAACTGCTTCAATAGCCAGCCCTCCTGAGCCAGCAAATAAATCTAAAACGCGTCCCCCCTCAAAATAAGGACCAATCATATTAAACACAGCACCTCGAACTTTGTCCGAAGTGGGCCTTGTTGTTTTTCCAGGGAGGGTCTTAAGTGGCCGTCCACCAAATTCACCAGATACAATTCTCATAACCCTTATTATATCAAAAATCTAGAAGTAGCCAAGTTTTTATCGTTAACAAAATAAGGCTGATGCTGTTAACGATAAAAAAGCAGTTAAAAACTGCTTTTTTATAGAATATTCTCGTAAGTTTCACGTACTTTTTTTGGCCATACAGATGTTTGTACTTCACCAATGTGCTTCTTCCGTAAAAGAAACATAGCCATCCGTGATTGACCAATTCCACCGCCAATTGATAAGGGAAAGAGTCCATTTAATAAAGCTTTATGCCAATCAAATGCTAGCCGATCCATATCGCCAGTAATAGCTACCTGTCGTTTTAAAGCATCCTGATCAACACGAATCCCCATGGAAGACAGTTCAAACGCAGATTGTAGCTGATCATTCCAAACTAGAATATCTCCATTTAATCCCCGATAGCCATTTTCGGATTCAGTAGTCCAATCATCATAGTCTGGAGCACGGCCATCATGAGGTTTACCGTCAGGCAAAACACCACCTATACCGATTAAAAAAACAGCACCAAACTCTTTAGTAATAGCATTTTCACGCTCCTTTGGCGTGAGGTTAGGGTACTTTTTAACCAACTCCTCAGTGTGAATAAATGTTATTTTTTTAGGCAAAACTGCCTCAATGTCATAGCGTGCTTCAACAGCCAATTCCGTTAAGCGAATCACCTTATAAATTGTCTCCACTGTCTCTTTTAAATAGGCCAGATTGCGTTTCCCATCAGGAATAACTTTTTCCCAATCCCATTGGTCAACATAGACAGAGTGAGTGGCATCTAAAGAATCCTCATCAGGTCGGAGGGCTTTCATATTAACAACAAGACCTTCTCCTTCGTTGAATCCAAATCGCGCTAAAGTATGACGCTTCCATTTGGCTAAAGAATGGACAACTTCAAATTGAGCTTCTGGAATATTAAGTACATTGACAGATACAGGATTTTCAATACCACTGAGATTATCTTGCATACCATCCCCGACCCGACTTAAGATAGGCCCTTGCACTTCAACAACATCAAGCTTAGCAATTAAGTATTGCGTGAAAGTATTTTTAACAAAGGAAATTTCCTCTTGTTGATGAATAAAGCTTTTTTTCATAGCTCCTCCTTATATTATTTTTTCTGACTTAGTCAGGATTCTTCATTCTTAGCATGATTAAATTCCTAAGCTGAAAAATATAAAGCTAATTATACACTGAAAAAACTTAAAAGAAAAGGCTAAATTTAGAAAATTTAGCCTTTATTGACAATTTTAATAATTCTTATCTTTTGCCAATTTAACCTGCGATAATATGTGTACCAGCATTTTCAGAAAGTACTTTATCAATATTCTCAAGTGAAGTAATGATTGCTTTAGCTTCTGGTTTATTTTCAACAAAGGCAATGGCTGCTTCAACTTTTGGCAACATACTTCCTGGTGCAAATTGATCTTGACCAATGTATTCTTTCATTTGTGAAACAGTCACTTCTTCTAATTTTTCTTGATTAGGTTTATTAAAGTTTACATACACATTATCCACACCTGTCAAAACGATGAAGAGATCAGCATCCACAAGCTCAGAAAGGGTTTGAGAAGCAAAATCTTTGTCAATAACAGCTTCAACACCTGTAAGAACTTTAGTTGCTGGATCTTCGACCACTGGGACACCTCCGCCACCAGCGCTGATAACCACAACACCTGAATCAACTAAACTGCGGATTACGTTAGCTTCTTTAATGCCAACTGGTTTTGGAGATGGCACAACTTTACGCCAACCACGTCCAGCATCTTCTTTAAAGCTTGCACCAGTTTCTTCAATTTGTTTTTTAGCATCTTCTTCTGAAAGGAACGGTCCAATTGGCTTAGTTGGATTGGTAAAAGCTGTATCATTTTTATCAACAATAACCTGCGTCACAACTGCTGCTACTTCTTTCTCAATACCTTGTGCTTTTAACTCATTATCAAGCGCATTGACAAGCCAAAAACCAATGCTTCCTTCAGTCATGGCAACGCAAGTATCCAAAGGCATCGCAGGGTTTTTTTCAGAATCAGCAGCCGCTTGTTGCAAAAGTAAATTTCCAACTTGTGGACCATTACCATGAGTTACAATAACTTCATTACCGTCTTGAATGAGTTTAACAAGTGATTTTGATGTTGAAACCAAAGCTTCTTGTTGAGCTTTAGCTGAAGCATCAGTTGAAAGAATGGCATTTCCACCTAAAGCAACAACAATTTTTTGTTTAGTCATACGAAATTTCTCCTTATTATCTTGTTAGTCGGTAGATAGCTTCGGCATAGATTTCCATTGCCCGATAAGCATCTGCTAATACGATATTTTCATTTTCTTGATGTTCAGTTTGAATTGAATCTGGGAACATTGCTCCAAAGGCCACACAATTTGGCATAGTTCGTGCAAAGGTGGCTCCTCCTGAAGAAATAGCTGGGCTAGTATCGCCCGTCTTTTCCTGATAGACAGACATTAAAGTTGTTACCAATTCACTATCAACTGGAACGTAGAGTGGCGCAAGATAATCAAATTCTTCATAAGCTAAGCCATAGGCTTGCGCCTTTTCACTCAAGGTTGCCACAAGCTGATCTTTATCAGCTAAAACAGGAATACGAATATCAAGCCTAATCTCTGTCTTTTCTTTATCTATAGTCAAGCCAGCAGCATTAAATGATAAACTTCCTGATGGTTCATCTTCAATATTTTCAAATATATTTAAGCCTCTGCCATCTTCATCAATGACATTGGCTAAAAAGGCAATAGTTTGATTATCTGTGTATGGTAAAAGAGCTTTAGCCAAGCGTACCAAGGCATTGATACCATGTGGTGCATCTTTAGCATGTTGAGCTAGTCCATAAACTGTTAATTGTTCATCATTTGTGACATACTCAAATCCTAGTTTATCTAATTCTGATGTTACTTCCTGAAATAGGTTCCCGCTATAGCTGGCCCTAGCAGGGACAACATTATAAGCATTACCAACCTCGAGGGTAAGTGCTTCGCTTCCAGAACCTGTTAATTTAGCCTGTAACAAGCCTTTTTCTGCATAAATCAAAGGAAATTTTGAATCAGGAGCAAAGCCAAAGGTTGCCTGTTCTTCACGTTCATTATAACGATCCATACAACGCCATAAGGTTTCCTCGTCAGTTCCAAAGATAAAGCGAATCCGCTTATTAAAAGTAACTCCCGCATCCATTAGAGCTTTGACGGCAAATAAGGCCATCATCGTAGGACCTTTATCATCCTGAGTACCACGACCATAGAGATGACCGTCTTTTTCAATACAGTCAAAGGGATCTGTATGCCACAACGAACGGTCTCCTTCCGGAACAACATCAAGATGACAGAGAATAGCGAGCATTTCTTTTTGATCACCTAATTCTGCATAACCATAGTAACCTTCAGGATCAATAACTGTATTAAACCCAAGCTTTTCACATAGGGTAAGGGTATGCTTAAGAACATCTAAAATCGCCTGTCCAAAGGGGGTCCCGTTCTCCCCTTCCTGACGAACAGAAGGGAAGGAAACGATGTCTTTGATAGCTTTAACACAAGCCTCTTGATGACTTTCTGTAATATACGTTTCCATTTCTATACCTCCATATAGCTTAACTTCTCTTAGCTAAAAAATGAAGCTATCATTAGGATTGCCACGCTTGCAACGATAACAACTGCCATGTATTTAGCGACAAATTTCCACCATGTTGTGAGGTCTATTTTTCCAATAGCAAGAGCACCCATACAGATAGCTGATGTTGGCGAAATCATATTAAGGACACCCGAAGCAGATTGGAAAGCCGTGATAACAAGGTGAGCTGGTACATTTGAGAAGTGGCCTAAAGGTGCCATAATTCCCATTGTTGCTCCAGCAAGACCTGAAGTAGATGGAATCAAAAATGACATTGGCAGATAGAATAGATAAGTCAATAAGACAAAGACTTGAGATGAAAGTCCAGAAAGTCCTTTCTCACCCCATGAAAGGATAGTAGATGTAATCATACCATCATTCATAATAACTTGAATACCACGAGCAACAGCACAAATAATGGCAACACTGAGAAGATCTGCAGCCCCTGCTATAAATGAGGAAATGAAATCTTCTTCAGACATTTTATAAACCATTGCTACCAAGATTCCCATCATAATAAAGAGCATGGTAATTTCTGGGAAATACCAAGTTCCCAGTGGAGCAACGCTTTTACCAAAGACTGTACCAAAGCCAGGTAGGCCTGTAAGCCAAGCATTAATATCTGCAAAAAGTTTAACACCAAATTTTTCCCATGGGATCAAACTCAATATCATAATGATAAAGGCAGAAATAAAGACCCAAATAACATGTTTTTGTTTTTTAGACATGTCCATGTCGGTATTTTCAAGTTTGAAAAATTCTTTATGTTCTGCCATTTTGTCAGCAACTAATGACTTACTTGGATCTTTTTCGATTTTACTTGCATATCCATAGACAAACCAGATTGAAATCGCAACTAAAACAACCCATTGAATAAAACGCCAAATCATACCATCAGCAATACTTACATGAGCGGCATCAGCAGCAACACCAGTTGCAAAAGGATTAATCGTTGAAGCCAAACAACCTATTTGTGAGCCTATTAAAACAATAGCTACTGCCACAAGTGTATCAAAACCAACGGCAATCATTACTGGGATAAGTAAGGGATAAAAAGCCATTGTTTCTTCACCCATACCATAAGTAGTTCCCCCAAGTGCAAAGATAGGAATCAAAATAGCAATCAGCATTTTTTCTCTACCTTTATTATTTTTAACAATTGATGCTATCCCTTGGTCAAGAGCACCAGTTTTGTTAACTACACCAAGGAAACCACCTACCATTAAGATAAAGAAGGAGACCTGGATAGCACCTTCTGTTTTATCAGTCCCTAACATCCCACGAACAGGAGCCATAAAGACATCATAAATTCCTTGAGGATTAGATTTAACAGCATGATATGTGCCAGAAATAACACTGCCATCTTTTGCAGTATCATAGGCACCAGCTGGAATAAACCATGTTAAAACTGCCATAATAGCAATAATAAGGAAAAGGACAGTGTAAGAAGAAGGAATTTTAAAACCCCGTTTTTTTTCTTCCATAAGAATTTACCTCTTTTTCAATAAAAATCAGTCGCCCCAGTTCCGGTCAAGGCCGCCAGAACCAGAACGACTGTATTTAATAATTACATTTTATTTGTTACTTTAATTATAAGGAGTTAAATAAAGTCTTTCATTACTGTAGGTATAAGGAGTTACCTAATGTATTTTGTTAAATAGTTAAATTAGTAAAGTTAAGTATTAATTAATTAGGGAGTATCAGATAGCTATTACACTTTTGGAATGAAAAGATTTCCAAGAGTTGCTGCCATAACAGCCTTAATAGTATGCATACGGTTTTCAGCTTGATCAAAATGTTTTGCAAAATCGCTACGGAAGACTTCATCAGTAACTTCCATTTCAGATACGCCATATTTTTCTTCGACATCTTTTCCATAGACAGTTTTTGTATCATGGAACGCTGGTAAGCAGTGTAAGAAGATAAGTTTGTCGTTATTAGCTTTTTTAACAAGTTCCATATTAACTTGATAAGGTTGAAGTAATTCAACACGTTCTTTAAATTTATCTTCTTCGCCCATAGAAACCCAAACGTCTGTGTAGAAGACATCTGCACCTTTGACAGCTTCATCTGCGTTATCGGTAACTAAAATGTGTGCTCCTGATTTTTCAGCATAGCCTTCCGCTAGCTTAACAATTTCTTCATCAGGGAATAATTCTTTTGGTGAGAAGATATGTACGTTAACCCCCATCATAGTACCTGCAACTAAAAGTGAGTTAGCAACGTTGTTACGTCCGTCACCACAATACACAAGTGTGATTCCTTCAAGTTTACCAAAGTTTTCTTTGATAGTAAGGTAGTCAGCAAGCATTTGGGTTGGATGCCATTCGTCAGTAAGACCATTCCATACTGGAACTCCTGCGAACTCAGCTAATTCTTCAACCATTCTTTGGCTGAATCCACGGAATTCAATACCGTCGAACATACGTCCAAGAACTTTTGCTGTGTCTTCTGTTGATTCTTTTTTACCAAGTTGGATATCATTTGCACCGAGGTATTCAGGGTGTGCTCCTAGATCGATTGCTGCAGTTGTAAATGCTGCACGAGTACGTGTAGAAGTTTTTTCAAATAAAAGGGCAATGTTTTTTCCTTCTAAATAGTGATGTGGAATACCACGTTTTTTTAGGTCTTTTAAGTGAGCTGCTAAATCAATAAGGTATTCAAATTCTTCACGTGTGAAATCTTTTTCAGCTAAGAAGCTACGTCCTTGGAATACTTGAGTCATTTTCTTTCTCCTTCAAAATATAAAATTTTAGGTTTTGTTGAGATTTTACTATCTCGCTATTTTAGACATATAGCGTTATGGGAAATCAAGTTCTAACGGATAAGGAAGCGCCCTAATGGTTAGACCTGACTTCCACATACACTATGTGTTTTTACTATATAGTAAGGGGACAATAGTCTTTAGTTAATCCACTACTACTTTATTTATGAAAGATACTAACTATCGTCAGTAGAGTATGAATTAACCCGAGCCTCTGACTCGTTTCATCCTATTGAAAGGCGATATTATAAGTCTTCACGTTCAAATGGCATTGACATGCAACGAGGTCCACCACGACCACGAACAAGTTCACTTCCTTCAATCTTAATAAGTCTTAAACCTTTAGATTCTAAGATAGCGTTTGTAATAGTGTTACGATTATAGACGACTACAACACCTGGTGCAATTGTTAAAGTATTAGAACCGTCGTTCCATTGTTCACGTCCAGCAGCAACAATATTATCACCACCACAACGAATCAACTCAACTTTGTCAACACCTAGATTATCAGCAAGAAGTTCTGCTAAGTCACCGTTTTCTTCAACAATTTTAAGTTTATCATTTTCATAAGTTACGGAATAAACGCGCAAGTCACCTTCAATCTCTGGATGAATTGTGAATTTATCATAGTCAACCATAGTGAAAACAGTATCCAAATGCATAAATTTACGGTTGTTAGCAAATTCAAAGGCCAATACTTTTTTGAAGCCTAGGTTTTCTTTGAAGATATTGATCAAAAGTTTTTCAATAGATGCTGCATCAGTACGCTGTGAAATACCTACTGCTAAAACATCCTTAGAAAGAACGAGCTCAT
Organism: Streptococcus porcinus; assembly: GCF_900475415.1. Taxonomy (NCBI): domain Bacteria; kingdom Bacillati; phylum Bacillota; class Bacilli; order Lactobacillales; family Streptococcaceae; genus Streptococcus; species Streptococcus porcinus. The sequence continues at coordinate 488,870 of NZ_LS483388.1, read as the reverse complement.
CTCCTCCTTCAATACGAGTATTTTCACTGCGATCGTAAACCATTGGCACTTTACCACCATACTCAGGATGGTGAGTGAAAATGTATTTACCATAAAGTGTTTCACGGTTACGAGTTTCAGAGAACATGTGATTTAGCGAAACACCTTCACCAATAGTTGCGAATGGATCACGAGTGAAGTATAAGTTTGGCATAGGATCAATCGCAAACGGATAGTCAGATTCTACAAGGTCTGTTAATCCTTTTTCATCGTCAGAGATTTCTGGAAGCTCAGATTTTTGAACTCCAGCCATTGTTTTATCAATCAACTCTTGATTATCTTTAATTGACAAAAGTAACTCGCGAATTGCTTCTTTAGTAGAGCGGCCTCTGATGTTAGCTTCCTCAATATATTCGTCAATAAAAGCTTTGCGAACATCATCGTTAATCAATGATTCAGCTGCTAATTTTTCAAGGTAAAGAACTTCAATACCTTCTTCTCTAAGAGCTTGAGCAAAAGCATCATGCTCTTTTTGAGCATTTTCTAGAAAAGGAATATCATCAAATAATAATCTTTCTAGATAGTCTGGCATTAAATTTTCAATTTCTTTACCAGGTCTGTGTAGCATAACTTTTTTAAGTTTGCCAATTTCAGAATAAACATGAATCGGTGATTTAGCAGTCATAACTTTTAACCTCTTTCTAAATGATAAGTTGTGTGAATTCACCTTTCAAGATTTGTTCAATCTTGCTTACATACATAGTTTACCTTTTAACAAAGGAATATATGCGGTAAATTTCACTCTTTCATTGTGAAATCGCTTACTGATTTTATTCAAAAAATGAAACTTTATTAAAATGTATCCGGTTTCTTGTATGTTTTTTACATTTTTGCGAAAATATTTATAGTTATAAATTTTAAAAAAGTAAAAATTAAGTTGTATCTTTTATCCTTAGGTATGTTTTAAGAAAAAATCTCTATCTAAAAACGTTAAATATTTGTTTTTTCTCACTAATAATTTTTCCCGTTTAAGTTTACTTAGGACATGACTAACTGTTTCACGAGTTGTTCCGCTCATGTTGGCAATGTCTGTTGAGGTCAACTGAAATGGTAATTTATTTTCCTCATCCCCCATCTCGATTAAAAGAATAGCTAAAGATTGGATAACACGTTCGCTAGCACTAGAAGTGATTAAATTACGAACTCGTAACTCATGCAACTCTAACAACCGAGACAATTTACTATAAAGATGAACCATTTGTCTGGGATTATCTGCTGAAAATTTTTCAAACAAATCCGTGGGTAAATAATAGTAAGTAACATCTGTTATTGCTACAACTGAAAAATGATAAGCGTCGTCTGTAAACATTCCACCATAGGGAAAAATCGTTCCATGTCTTATAAAATCCGTATATATAAAGGAGCCAGATTGGTCGGTTTGTTCAACTTTGAAATAACCTGATGTTACTAAAAATAATTTATCACGCTTATCTCCTTCAAAAAACAAAATATGGCCTTTTTGTACCTTTCGGCGCTCCATCTGACCAACAATTTTGTCAAATTCTTCAATGGAGAAAAATTTAAAATCATTTAATTTTCTTAAATATTGATAATCTTCACGTCTAATCAAATGCAACCTCCAACTTCCCTATGTTATTCTAATTCTACCACAAAGATTAGCCTATTGTAAGCGTTTCTATAAAATTCTTTACAGAAGATTAGCTTTTTGATATACTCGGGTTGATTGCAGAAAATTAAAGGAAGAGACGAATATGAATAAAAAAGAAATTCGACACCAACTCATTCGTTCATTAATTTCAGAAACAACTATTCACACCCAACAAGAACTACAGAGTCGCTTGGAAAAAAACGGAATTCACATCACTCAGGCTACCCTTTCTCGCGATATGAAAGAGCTAAATTTAGTTAAAGTTTCAAATGGCGAGTCTACACACTATGAGACCTTATCCATTTCTCAGAGTCGATGGGAGCATCGCTTGCGTTTTTATATGGAAGACGCCTTGGTCATGTTAAAAATTGTTCAGAATCAAATCGTTCTTAAAACCCTTCCTGGACTAGCCCAGTCATTCGGCTCTATCTTAGATGCTATGCAGATTTCAGAAATCGTAGCCACTGTCTGCGGAGATGATACCTGTTTGATCATTTGCGAAGACAACGATGGAGCAAAAGCTTGCTTTGAAACCTTAAGCAATTATACCCCACCATTTTTCTTTAGCAATAAGTAAATCCAATTTTTCTAAAAAACATAGCTTGAAGACAAGACCTACTTGTCTTCATTTTATATTTCTTTAAAATTCTACTATACTGTCAGATTAATCCTATGCAAAATGGTTCTGCCTTTATCAATTAAACTTGCTAAATAAGTAGCTTACCCTTCTCAACGTCTAAATAAATGCAACATGGTTTGAGGTAGCTCGCAAAAAGTTCTAATCTTTTATTGAATTTTTCCCCAGATCAATATAATAGTTTTCTTTCCTTAAAACATACCTTTCTGTTTCCGCTCCAAGTTGTAACCTAGCATGGCCTTCAATAAAATCTAACGCTTCTATCAATTGATCACTCCTACTTCTATCTAACAGTTCAATAACTAAAAAAGCATTTTTAGTATTAGCAGTAATCATTGTTCTTTCACCATCACGCCAATTTAAGCAACGACAAACTGCACCAACATCATCTTTATAACAAAGTTCATTCGGTAAAGTTGGCGAATTATTTTCCTCACCTATCAGATAAAAAGAATCATTACCATCTGTAATAGTTAAGCGCAAATCACCAACAAAACTATCTAAATCTTCAGCACCCACCGGTAAACCAAAACGTAAACTAGCAGCATTATAAATATCAACCAAGGGACTAATTGAGGGAATTTGATTTCCCTTTGACACACGCTTCAACAGAGCTTCAATGCTGGAGCGAGCTCCTTTTTTCGTTTTAAACTGTTGGTAGGCATTGCGGTAGGTCTGAATGACCTCATTATCTGCAAAATTATTTTCTGTCAGGTGTTCTTTGGCAAGAGACTGACTTTCTCTTAAGATCTCTTTTATCACCTCAGACGACTCCTCTGGAGACCGATAATCGCGTAAGAGAATAACTCCTAATTGTGCTTCTGGAAATAAATTCCAAAAACTCTGGTCAACTATAAAACGTGACATACACTAGCTCCTTTCAATAGCATAAATATATTAGCCTTTAAGATACCCTTTTTCCTGTAAAAATGCAATAAGTTTTGAAGTTAAGCGACGCGGACCACGGACCGATTTCACATTATATTCTTGTAAAAGTGTTAGAGGCAACTGGTCATCTGTAAAGCTTTCTAATAGTTGCAAGCGCATTAGGTTCTTAATATCCTTGCGAGAACGAAAACCCTCATTAGGAATATTGGCCTCTAAAACACGACAAGCATAGCGAATAGCTTTAGTGGGAGCAGTTATATAAATAAAAACATAATCCCCAACTTTTATTGAAGCTTTCTGCGTCCATAAAATATCTGTACTAACCGCAAATTCATTATCAATATCATAATAATTTAGATTAGCGGGAATAACCCAAAAGTCCGGTGCTTTAGAGTTCTTTAAAAGTGCTGGTTCTACTAGAGATCTGCTCGTAAGAATAAGCTCCCAGATAACCTGATCAGGGAGACTATCATCCAAGATAATTGAAATCCAAGACTTTTTAGACATATGATAAGCCGGATAAATCCCTTCTTGAGAAAGTAGCACACCCAGTTCATGGGGCTTCACTTTGAGATTAATCACCTCAGCAGTTTTATTTTTATATCCCGCAGTAATCCCTTCCAGTTTCTTCAGAGCAAGAGAAAAAACTAAGGCATACCACTTACCTCCAACCCTATAAGAATAGGTGTCAGAATAACTTTCAAAAGGTTGGTCTAGAGAGTCACGAAACTTATTCATTAAACGCTGATTGAGCCTATTCATCTGACTTGAATGAAAAGGGAGATAAATACAGCAAGCTTCCGAAATTTCTTCTAAAATTCCTTGGTAGGCAGTTTGAACTTGTCTTACATAGCTAGGAACCATCTTCTCCAAATAAACTGCTAAATAATCTTCCTCCATATCATTGTCAATAACTCGACTAGATAGCTGACCTTTTGCATTAATTATTACCTGAACAGTAAAAACTCCATCCATAATATCTGCTAGATAGACAAACGAGCCGTCCTGTTGGGGCACAAAACCAAAAGGCACTAATCTATCCAGTTGGATCTGCCTTTTTCGAAAGACATTTTCTTCTATCGTCATAAACTCACTTTCTAAAGATGGCGATGACCATCATTCACAAAACGTCGCAAGAAATGCATGAGAACCAAAGCGATAATTGTCGTAATAACCAAAATAAGCAACCACACAATATCTACCTTAGCAAAAGGCAACTTAACATTCATTCCATAAAAACTAGTTACCGTCGTAATAACAGTTAAGCCAATTGTAAAAATAGTTAAAGAAGTCACATTATCATTGAGCCGATTGCTTAAAACATTATTATAAGAGCTTGCCAATTGTTCTAAAATTCGTGTATGTAGAGAACACATGTTGGATAATTGCTTAATCTCAATCACCGTGTCTCGAAACTCAGCTTTGACTTGGTCACTAAAGCTGTCATAGCTAGGCAATTCCTGAAAATCTGCTAACATTTCTCCATTTTGTTGAGCTCCCATCATGATATAAACAGAGCCACTCTGCAAATTGGCTAATTCTGTTAAATTCTTCTTGGTAGGACGTTGTCGTAACTGATTCATCAGATAATCACGCTCTTTTCCCATAACCTCTACTTCTGTAAAGTAGGACTTTGTAAATAGGGTTAGCAACTGGAGCACGATTTTTTTAGGTTCTTGACTCTGATTGACTCGGTCTATAACCTTAGCCAATAGTTGGGCCGTTTCATCTGTTTCAAAAATTAATAATGACTGATTACTGACAAGAAAAGTCATGGGCATAATCCGAGGAACATTGCCATCCTTTAGGGATACAATCTTATCTTCCAATAGCTGATACACTAAAACGAACCATCCATCTTGTTCTTTGACAAAAGCTGTCTCATTGCTATCTTGAGCGTAATCTAAAACATCATGGCCCAGCTCACCTAAACTCATTAACAACCGTTTATCGTCTGAAGATAAATGATCCACATTGATAATTCTAAGTAACTCCTGCGTCTTTATTTCAGCGGACATAACTCTACTCCTTCCAGACTTTTTTATGCCTTACTATATTACTAACCAAAAAAGGCACTACTTGTACCTTTTATTTTCCCCAAGATTTATAAAGTTCCTCGATAATTTTAATGGTGAGAAGAGTAATCTGTGGTTTCATAATTGGACTCGTTGTTGCACCTTCTTGAATCATTTGACTAACGTGATAAGCTTCAGAAGCAAAATCACTATCCATGGGAGCTTCTAATAATCTGCGACTACCATCTTCGTAGGTCAGCGTCGCCATTGTTGATTTCCAAAAACTAGGAATCTCTAATGTCCCTTTGGTTCCTCGGATCGTCATTTTATGTTTCAACTTAAGCTTGGTCGTTAGAAAAATATCAACCATGACACCATTTCCCATTTGCAAGAGAATCTTAGACTGACTATCACTCATCCCTTCTGGAAAGTTGGCTATACCACCTGCCTTTTCAATAGGACAGTCAAAAAGATACTGAAGGTATGAAAAAGCATATGGCGCCATAAAATGAGCTGTGCCTCCACCTGCTTCTAAATCCGTAAACCAAGTAATATGGTCTATATTGGGATAAGCAGTGGTTGAGCTAACAGAAAGAATGTCTCCTAGTTCCCCAGATTGAATGGTCTTTTTGATTATATCCGTGAGAGGAATAAAAACTGATTTTTGAGCCTCCATTAAGAAAAGCTTCTTACGATATGCCAAATTAAAAAGCTCTCGAGCTTCTGCATATGTAAGGGTAAAGGGCTTTTCTACTAACACATGTTTCCCAGCCTGTAGGGCTTTTTTTGCACAATTATAGTGATCTTTATTAATTGTAGGGACATAAATGATATCAATGTCTGGATCTGCAAGCATTCCAGAAAGACTACCGTAAGCTTTAGGAATATGATACTGTGCCGCAAAAGTCCGTGCTTTTTCAAGAGAGCGACTAGAAACAGCACCTATTTCACCATTTCCAGCCAATCGGACACCTTCAATAAATCTTGGCGCTACTTGAGCCGTAGACACCACACCATACCTCACTATCGCCATTTCAAATCCCCATTCCTATATTATAAAACTATTATAACACGAAGGGGAAAAATTGGCAGAAATGAAGCTAAACTTCGGGCAAGCTAGAACATTATACAAGTAACTTTAGGGCTTTTTTCAAACTCTTCCTTTTAATACTTACCTTTTAGCATATAAGACTTCTCCATTAGAAATCCGTTGTTACCAATCTTTTAGATTTGTCCACATGTTTCATTTTATCGGGCTAAAATACGAATTCTGATGTTCTTTAATCCAGTCTCGCATAGCTAAATTAGCTTCTTGAATTGCATAGAGTGAATCTAGTTTTTCCCTAATAATCTGATTAATAAACTCTGACTTACTGATATGATATGCGCTTGTCCAAAAGTTCAATTGTTGGTTTAAGTCATCTGACAGACAGATTGAGGTTGATTCTGACATACAAAACTCCTTTATTATGACGATATTATCATGACATGATTCTTTCCCAAAACTGGCTATTTTCCCATTATTCTTCATCTAGATATTCGAAAATGATATTAAAAAAGCAATCAAAATATCAAAAAATGAATCTTGTTGTAAACAATCTTCAAAATAAGGTTAAGAGGTATTAAGCACACTGCTTTTATTCACAAAAAACCCTAGTCTTCTTTACAAAGACTAGGGTTAAGGTCTACATCGTGATGCTATCACTCTTAGAAACTTTCATAAAAAGTAAAAGCGACAAGACTGTGAAAGTTGTTAGAATTGTTGATAAAGCTGCTGCAATCCCATAATTACCTCGAAGAACTTCAGTATAGATAGCAACCGTCATCGTTTTCGTATTAATATTATACAAAAGAATAGAGGTTGATAATTCTGAAATCATGGTAATCCAAGATAAAATAGCACCTGATACAATACCCGATAACATCATTGGAATTGTTATCTTAACAAAGGTATTTAAGCGTGAACTTCCTAAACTAGAAGCAGCTTCTTCAATACTTGGAGATATTTGGTGTAGCGAAGCGACTGAAGAACGGATGGTATAAGGCAATCTTCTGACAGCTAAAGAAATAACCATAACCAGCGATGTCCCAATAATGGCTAGAAAACCACTCCCACCAATACCAGTATTAAAAGCTGTAATAAAGGCTATCCCCATTACAGTACCGGGGACGATATAAGGTACCATACTCATACTATCGATTAAAGAGGTGAAGGCATTACGTTTACGAACACTAAGGTAAGAAATAAAAGTTGCAAAAATGAGAACAAGACATAAGGCCATAAGAGGGATACGTAATGTATTCACAATACTGGTCCCCATCCTATTAAAAGCCTGTGCATAACTATTGAGTGAATAACCTGGTACAAAAATCATTCCTGATGTTTTGAGGAAAGATGTATAGATTAAATAGGTCTGTGGTAAGACTGAAAGACCGATAATCCCATAAACCCAAAGATAGATCACTATTTTTTGCCAACCATTAATTGACTTTGCTTCTATTGGATGTAAGGAGTTCATGCTAAAGCTGTGCTTTTGTGACAAGTATTTTTGCACTAAGAAAATGACAAGTGCAATGGTAATTGCAATTATAGCCAAAGCTGATGCAAAAGCTGAGTTACCTCCAACCTCACTAATAAATTGAGAATAAACAAGAACTGGAAAGGTGCGGTAGCCTTCTCCAATTAGCATCGGAGTACCAAAGTCAGAAAAAGCACGCATAAAGACCAGTAAAGCCGCAGCTAAAAGGGTTGGCACTAAAAGAGGTAAAACAATTTTTGTCAAACGTTTTCTTCCCTTAACACCCATACTTTCTGCTGCCTCAAGTAAGGAATTATCCATACTCTTAAGGGCTCCACTAACATATAAGAATACTAGTGGAAAGAGCTGTAAAGTAAAAACTAGAACAATTCCTGAAAAACCATAAATATCAATTTTGGGTATGCCAAAAGTCATTTGCAACCATTTGGTGATGACACCATTACGTCCTAATAGGAGAATCCATGAATAAGCTCCTACAAACGGCGCTGACATTGAGGCAATAATAACCAAAATTTGGAGATATTTTTTACCTTTAAAGCGGAACATAGCAAAGCAATAAGCAAGCAAAGTCCCGACAATCAATGACAATAGGGTTGCCATGACAGAGACTTTAAAACTATTTAATAACGTTTCAAAATAATAATCCTTAGAAAAGAAAGTCATGAAGTTTTGTATCGACAGATGACCATCAACAAACAAGGCCTGCTTAAGAATCGTAACAATAGGATAAATCAAAAAGAGTAAGTAAGAGATAAAAATAATGAGTGAGGATAATACCCAAATGTTCATTTTTTGAAGCTTTTTAATCATTTACTCCACCCCCAGTAAATTCACCTTACCATCAGCGGAAAAGACGTTGATTTTCTGAGCATTAATTGCCAAACGAATCTTATTTCCTACATCAAAGTCTTCCTCCAAGGTTGATTCTTCTATCACCTGTAAGCGACTAGCAAATGACGTTTCAACTAGGTATTCTGTATTTAAGCCTAAGTAGGTACTATCTTTAATGATAGCCTCAATAGGTCCATCACTTTGCCTAATAAACTCCTCTGGACGAACGCTTACCCGAACAGCTTGATCTTGCAGATAATTTAAAGATGGGAAGGGGATTGTGTAGCCGTCTTTAAATTGTAAATAGGCTTGAGCACCTTGATGGATTAACTCAGCATCTAACATATTAGTGCGTCCAATAAAGGTAGCGACAAATTCATTACTTGGTCGATGATAAAGCTCCTTGGGTTTACCAATCTGTTGGATTTCACCCAGATACATAACTGCAATGTGATCAGAAATAGCCATGGCTTCTTCCTGATCATGAGTAACATAGACTGTTGTAATACCAACTTCTTTTTGAATTTCTTTAATCGCTTGACGCATATCAATCCGTAACTTAGCATCTAGATTACTAAGTGGCTCATCCATCAGCAAAACATCAGGATTAATAGCTAAGGCACGCGCTAAAGCAACCCTTTGCTGTTGTCCACCACTCAAATTTTCTGGTTTCCGGTCTTTAAACTGATCAATTTGCATCAATTTCAAATATTTATCAACTCTATACTCAATTTCTGTTTTTGTTAATTGTCGTTGCTTTAATCCAAATGCTACATTATCTTTTACAGAAAGGTGAGGAAATATAGCATAGTTTTGAAAAACCATACCAATATTACGACGACTCGGTTCCTTCTGATTGATACGTTCTTCTCCAAAATAGAAATCTCCACCTTCAATGGAATTAAAACCAGCAATCATTCGTAATAAAGTCGTTTTCCCACATCCCGAGGGACCTAGTAAAGTAAAGAGGCTTCCATCAGGGATAACTAGATTGAGATTTTCAATAACTGGCGTATCATTATAAATTTTTTTGGCATTTTTAATGGTAATCTGACTCATAGGTTACTCCTACTTAGACTGAATATCAACAAAAATGTCGTTGTAACGTTTGACAATCTCAGCTTTATGTTTGATAACATAATCATAATCTTCATTGATTGTCTTAATATCTTTTAGTGACTTCATGTTTTTACTAACCTTAGCATCATTACGAACAGGGCGGTTAGTTGTTTCAGTACCAAGGGCATCTTGGGCCTCTTTAGATACAATAAAGTCAATAAATTTTTTAGCATTTGACTCATTTGGTGCATTTTTTATAATCGCAGCGCTAGCTGGTAAGAAAACAGATCCTTCTTCTGGATAGATAACCTTGACATTAGCACCATCATTTAGCAATTTCACGCTTGGATCTTCATAAGAAAGACCAACAGCCATTTCACCATCAGCAACAGACTTGTAGACGTTTGATGAGCTAGAGTTGATTTTACCATCCACTAAGGTGAAGAGGTCTTTGACATAATCCCAAGATGTATTTTTGTCATAGCCACCAGTGGCTTTCAACATATTGGTTAACTGGGCGAAAGCGCTAGAAGAATTAGCTGGGTCCGCCGTAGCAATCTTACCTTTAAGTTCAGGATTTAAAAGGTCTTTATACCCTTTTATTTTCATACCTTTTGTTAAATCAGGATTAACAATCAGAACTGAACCATCCAGAGTGTAAGGTGTTGAATAACCTGTTGTATTTTGATAATCCCTGATAACTTTATCGTTATCTTTTGCTGTGTATTTTTCAAAAAGTTCAGGATGTTGGGCGTATTGTGTATAGGAGCCACCAAAAACAACATCGGCAACAGGTTTATTTGCCTCACTTTCAACTTTTTTGAAAAGTTCACCTGTTCCTGCTTGAATTAATTCTACCTTGATTCCATATTTTTCTTCAAAAGCCGGAATCGTAGCATTAATTAGCCCTTCAGAATTTGGAGAATAGACAACTAATTTATCACTTTCTTTAGCTTCCTTCTTATTTTCCGCTTTTGAACCACAAGCAGATAGCCCTATAAGTGCAACTGAGGCCATTAAGACTGTTAAGCTTTTTTTGTGCATAATCATGCTCCTTTTAATATTTTGATATCTCAATTTTACAAAAGAAAGCGCTTTAATTATAGGACGATTCTATCCTCAATGAGTAAAATTCTCTTTAAATTCTGTAAACGTTAGGCCAGTATAACGTCGAAAAACCTTCCCAAAATAGTTATAGTCTGAAAACCCTACGGTAGCTGAAACTTGATAAACCATAAGACTAGGATCTACTAAAATACACTGGATAGCCTGGCGCACTCGATATCTGTTTAGATAATCCTTCAGGGTAATACCTAGCTCATCTTTGACTTTTTTATAAAGGTAACTCTCACTATAGCCAAATTGATGGGCAATAGCCTCCGTTGATATAGTCTGATTGTAATGATGCTGCAAATAAGAAATAACCTGAGCCGATAAAGAAGTATCTTCGCTAACTGGTAGAGCGATCGTCGGAAATTGCTTGCTCAACTCTTCTTCATTAGCTAAGAGAATATTATCCGACTTAAGGTCTAAACAAATCTGCCAAAGACAATCACGCAGTTCATCTATGTCTAGAGGTTTTTCTAAAAAGTTATAAACCCCATATCGCATCGCTTTCTTAGCGTTTTGAAAATCACTAAAAGATGATAAGACAAGCTTTTGATAAGGTGTCTTTTGGGTCGCTTCAAACATATCAAAGGCCGTTTTTCTAGGCATCATGATATCCGTTAGAACTATATCAGGTTGATACTGTTCAATCGCCTCTATTCCCTCTTGACCATCACGGACACAAGCAAGCAAATCAATCCCCATTTGTTTATAATCAATGACTTGACTCAACCACTTCCTAATTAGATGCTCATCTTCGACAATAATCATTCGTAACATGCTTGCTTCCTTTCAAATTGTAGTAAAATACCGTTCAACATATCGACTTGGCAAAGCTGGATAGTCGTGCTTGGATAGAACATGGCTAAGCGACTGTAAGAATTCACTAATCCGTGTTCCGTATGACCAGCTTTTAAATAACGAGCAAAGTTATCTTTAAAGGATTGACTAAAACCTGGACCATTATCTAAAACATAAATCTGGATGTGTTTGTCTATCATTTTAAGATCTACCCTAAGGGTTAAATCATGCCGATATTGCATGCCATATTTAATGGCATTCTCAACCAAAGGTAATAAAAAGAGCTTAGGAATTCGCAGTTGCTGCAGTTCATCAGGATAAGATAAACTAAAGTGAAAATCTTCAAAACGCACTTGATTAACCTCTAAAAAGTCCTCTAAGATATCAAAATCAGAAGCTAAAACGGCATATTCTGCTTGAGAGGTAATGCTATAACGCAGAACTCGATTAAGGGCTAAAATCATCGCTTGTGCTTTATGAGGGTTAAAATGAATTAAAACTTTAATGGATTCCAAGGAATTATAAAGAAAATGAGGGTGAAATTGAGCTTCCAAAAGTTTACGTTCGACAGTTGATTTTTCTTGTTCCAAGGTTAGCATCTGTCGAAATAAACGGTCTAAAGTATTAATTAAACTATTTATTTTTTCTGCCAAATAACCAAACTCATCTTCTGACCTAACACCAACTTTATATTGATAACCACCAACAATTAAATCCAAATCCTCAACGAGAATAGCAACACTGTCACTACTATGACTGGAAATACGTTCAGAAAGTTGTCTTGCTAAAACAATTAAAAGAAGCATAATAACAAAAACAAAGAAACAAGTAAAAAGTAACAGATAAGATAAGGGAAGCACCAAGATCGAAGTATACAAAAAAAGCTCTTGACCCAAGGGTTTCCACTGGTGTAAAATTAAACTTCCATTCCTTATACTCATCCTTTTTTTAAGCTGATTACTATTAATTTTTTGCCAAGAGAGAGTTGTATCTTGTAAACTATTTGAAGTAAAAAGATGATTAAAACGATCCGCAATCACATACTGAGTCGCATCAACCTTTAGACCAGACTCAAAATCATTCCCATCAATGTAAAGCACCAAATAACCTGTCTTAATTCCTTTTGACCAGATAGCTTTCATTTTTAAGAGAAAAGGATTCCCCTGATAGTCTTTCATCAATCGGTACTCAGATTTATTTTTGATGTGAGACAAAGCAATTTTAACAAAAGCATCATCACGAAGACCATCCCGATTAGGAAGGCGCGTGCTCAAAAGCAACTGTCCCTTAGGATTATAGATAGAAATAGCCGAGCGAAAAGGTAAACGACTCGATTCTTGATAGACCTGTCTGTACATCTCACGTTCACTAAGATGCCCCGACAAGAATTTATTGAGACTACGCTTCTCAAGATTGCTGAAAAGTCGATTACTTTTCAAATGCACAGTATCAAAATAAGTCACAATCTCATTATTCCCATGAGCCAACTGACTATACTGCACCAAAAGAATAAACAAAGTCAAAACCAAAACATAACTCAAACCAATAACCCAAGCTGTCTTCTTAAAACCAGCCAAAATCTCAAGCCGCAACTTCTCCTTAAAGGTCAGTCCAGCCACTTTCTTATCACTTTCCATCCCAAAACCTCACAAAAAAAGCATGGTAGCATGCTTTTTAATTATGACCTGATTATAGCAAGATGACAGGGGGATGTAAACGGTGTCAAGGTTGGTTAAATAAGATAGTAATCCCAAAATATGTTATGATTAATAAGAAAAATTCAAATTGAGGAGAAGAAAATGTCCCAAAAAACGATTAATGTGGTTGCTGCTGCTATCATAAAAGACGGTAAAATATTTTGTGCTCAGAGACCAGAAGATAAATCACTTGGTGGGTATTGGGAATTTCCTGGTGGCAAACTTGAAGTTGGTGAATCACCTGAAACTGCATTAAAACGTGAGATTATGGAAGAATTTAATGCAACTATTGAAGTCAAAGAATTTGTGAATGAAGCCTCATATGATTATGAGTTTGGAACAGTTGTGATGAAAACTTATCTTTCTGAACTAGTTTCAGATAAACTCGAACTATTGGAGCATCAAGATTCGAAGTGGCTCTATCCATCAGAATTCCATACACTTAATTGGGCTCCAGTGGATATCCCAGCTGTTGAAATATTAATAAAAAAATAAAGATTCAAATGAATCTTTATTTTTTTATTTTGTTAAGTAATCATATAAAATCCGTTCTATCGGATGGTCAAGCTGAAAGTGCATCCTTACAACTGGTTTTTCTGAGAGGACTTCTTCAACTGCTGAGGATTCAATATAAGTCATGTTTCCTAGATAATAAAAGTCACTTCCCTCTCCATCATCTTTTTTGACAAAAAGAGGTAATTGCATCTCTTTATCTAAAGAACTCATTATGCTCCTTACATCCGGAGAAGTTAGTCTTCTATTATTTTTTGAGAACCATTTTAAGACTGACTCACTTAAAAATTCGTCATCATATTTAGTTGTTTCAGAAATTTCATCTGATTTATGGTAAGTGATAAAGATTGGACAAGCTTTTGCTTTTTTATCGACCACATAACCACCAATATTTTGGGGTGTATTATTTTTTTCAAAATTTAATAGTTTCAAAGCATCTCTTCGAGAATATTTTTGACCAATAGTTAGAATCTCAGGGTAATGAACTGATTTTTCAAGTCCACTTATGACGATATCACTAACTAATTTTTTAAATTCACTGTTACTAATAAATGATTTATAAATATCTTTGTTCAGAACATATTCATTTTCAATTAAATCAACAAGAGGCACATCTCCAAATCGTTTCAACTCTTGGCCTTTTAAAAAGGTAAAATTTAATATCCTTTCAACAGACGATATCAATGGTTCTGAAATATCTAGATTTTCAGTTACTAGGTAATTCATGAAAAATGACTTGGAGATTTTGCCATTATTTTCCAGTAATAATTTCAGTAAAAGTAAGTCATGCTTTCTCTTTCCGTTGAGACATTCAAAAGACAGAAATTCTAGCATTGATTTCTCTAAAGTTGATAACACAATATACTTATCTGAAAACTTATTCAACACATCTACATAAGATCTGAATTGGTTATTTTCAAAAAACACCAATGGGTCAAAACTACCATGTTTTAGAAAATCAATTAAATATGGAGTCTTGCCTAGTTTATTTCTCAGCTCTACAAAGCTATCATTCAATATTTTCATACTAGATAAGCTAGTATTAGTGATTGAATCAAAAATTTGTTTTTTGGCAATTTCTTCAAAATTAATAGTTGTTAAACCAGAAAGCAAACTTTCTGAACGAACATCACGTCTCAGATTATCTTTATTCATGGACTGATCACCATAAAGTGCTATAGGAATTAAATAATTATTTTTATAATTTCCAATAAAATCAATAATGGTAACAAATTCCTTACTTGAATGTTTACGAAGTCCTCTTCCTAACTGCTGAATGAAGATGATACTAGATTGGGTATTTCTTAACATAACAACCTGGTTTACACTTGGAATGTCAATTCCTTCGTTAAAAATATCAACAGTAAGTAAATAATCAAGCTGACCTGATTCTAGTGCTTTTACCGCTTCTTCCCTAACTTTTTGGTTATCATCTCCAGTTAGTGCCTTTGTTTTCAAACCCTGAAGATTAAATTGAATAGATAATTCACGCGCCTCATCTTTACTCGAACAGAAAATCAACCCCCTAACTTTTTGACCATCATGACCATAATATTCAATTTTATCTAGTATATGTTTTACGCGTTCTTTTGAAATTAATTTAGAGAAGGTAGTATTCTCATCAATTAACTTTCCATCAATGATGAGATCAGTGACACCAAAGTAAAGAAAAGGACATAAAAGTTCATTATCCAATGCTTCCTGTAGCCTAATCTCATAAGCTAAATTATAATCAAAAAGTTCATAGATGTTTTGACCATCTGTTCTTTCAGGTGTCGCAGTCATCCCCAATAAAAATTGTGGAGTAAAATAATCCATTACAATTTTGTAGGTATTAGCTCCTGCTTTGTGGACTTCATCAATTAATATGTAATCAAACCAGTCTTTTTCAAACTTAGCTAAATTTTCAACTTTTGAGATTGTTTGGATTGTGGCAAAAACATATTTCTTTTGAGAAATATCCATTCCTGATTTAAAAATACATGCATCTTTTCCATCAAATCCCAATACTCTTTGAAAACTCTCCAGAGACTTTGTTAGAATCTGTTCTCTGTGAACGATAAATAGAACTCTTTCAGGGTTAACTTGTTGGACATCGAAGGCTGAAAGAAATGTTTTACCTGTTCCAGTAGCACTCACAACAATAGCCTTTTTAGCTCCATTTTCTCTGACATTATTTAATCCTGCCAAAGCATTTTCTTGCATTGCATTTGGTTTTATTCGTGAAGAAAATTCAATTTGTTTTTCTTCTTCAAAAATAATTTCTTTAACAAGTGAACTTCTTCGTAATGAATAGTTACTTATCCAATCTTCATTTAAAATCGATGATTTTTGCCAAACTCTTTCAAATTCACGTTTTGTCTCTGAAATAATATTACCATTGTCAGTAGACGTTAATTTGATATTCCACTCATAGTTTTTCTTTAAAGCATTTCCTGTTAAATTTGAACTGCCAGAAATTAGAACTCGTTTCTGCCCTTGTTCAAATAAATAAAATTTTGAATGCAATTGCATTGCATTTGGAGATACTCTAACTTCAACATTTTTTAACTTTAAAAGTTCCCTCATTGCCAAGGGATTGTTAAAATCTAAATAAGGCGATATCAGAATTTTCCCAAATACATTCTTTGCCTTTAAGTCTGCTAATTGACTTTTTATTAATGCAATCCCTGATTGTGTAATAAAAGCTACAGAAAAATAAAAGCCAGTTGATTGAATTAATTCCTGATGAATATCTGATAAAACAAATTGATTTTTTTCAGGGTTATTGATAACAATTTTAGGAGAATAATTTCCTACTTCCACGGTTGATTGGTTTATAAATCCATAATGTAATGATTCTTTCAGCTGATTCTCAAAGTCAGACCTTATCATAAAAATACCTCAATATTTAATAAATCTATTATCTCTTTAAATGATCCGATGATCAAGTCTTTATTATTAATGTTCCCAATTTTTATTGTTATCCTTTCATCAATCTATGCTAAAATACTCTTGAGAATAGCTTATTTGGAGACACTATGGACAGTCAAATTCCTTTGATTGAGGCGAGTGGGAAAATTACCTTAGGAACTTATTTGGTCTTGAATCGAGCCCTTTTTGCGATGAAATTGAGAAAATTTCGACTAGGGTATTTCATTTTAATTGGTGCAAGTTTACTTTTGCTATTAGTATGGAAATCCTATGTGTTTTTCGTACTTCTGCTCCTATTTACCATTTTTTACCCTTTTCTGTTAATGTGGTTTGCGGGTTGGCGAGGAAAGAAATACTTTCTTCAAACTAAGAGTATTCAGGAAAAGGAAATACAGTATTCCTTTTTTCAAGATCACTTTAAGACCAGTCAATCAAGTGGCAATGCCACTTATCTCTATTAAGAAGTCTTTAGAATGACTATTACTGATTCTGCTTTCTATCTCTTTATTAATGATATTCAAGCTTTTATTATTGAACGCGTTTCGGTTAGTCCTGAATTACTTGATTTTTTTAAAAAGCAGAGTAGCGAATTTTTTGCTAAAAAGAATAAAGTTATCGAATTATATCATTTGCTCCTAATTCAAATAAGTATCAAAAAAGCCACTGCTGTGGCTTTTAATTTTTCTTCAATTCATCACACCTTCAGCAACAAAATATTGGCTATCAATCCGGCTGCGGTGCCCATAAGGACGATGGTTTTTCTTATATTTTCTCTGAAGGGGCATGTCACCATACGATATTGAGGATTTACCTGGAAGAACAATGTTGACTTCTGAAGGAAGCATCAATCGATCAACTCATCTAATCTATAGAAATAATAGATACAGACTTATCACTCCAATTTAAGCAGAAAGACTCCAAGATTTTCCAGATAATTAGACATCACATAAACAGCTATCTAGTGGAGAAATTATACCCGTTTCTGATAGAATGCGAATGTTCTTTATGGGAATTGCCTTAGTTAGTGACATTGTAAATGAAAGTGGAAAATTTATCGTTAGAATAGAAAAAACAAAGCAAAAATTTTTTTGCTTTGTTTTTACATATTATTTCTTTATTTTGCAACCCAACCAATGGCATCTACCGGCGGAGAAGAAAGCTGCTAAATTGTACTTCTTATCCTGCTTGGAACTTACAGAATTTGTCATGTAAGCACCTACTTTCAATTTTATGATTAACTAAATAAGGATAACATAAATTACTAAAACTAGTATTTTATCAAATCAATAAATTAAGATATATTGTTTTATCTCAAAACCCTTTGATGTATATTGTATTTGTTTTCGCGCTTGAGAAAAGCTGTTTGACCACCTTCTAAAATATCACAAACATGTTCTTTAATGCTGAATTTTTGTAATATATAATTACTTTCAGGTTTTCTAATTGAACTTTCCAAGGATCCATTAATATAATCAAATGTTAATCCATTTTCATTTTGCGAATTATTGGAATCCTTATTTGCAACAATAATGTTTTCACAGTCACCTGTCACAACAATATTTGGATTATGTGTTACAAGAATTATTTGTCGATTCAATTTTGTTTTCTTTATATATGTTGTCAACTCACTATAAATAGCACGATTATCTAAACTATCCTCTGGTTGATCAATTAATACTGGAATTTTACTTTCTGAATAATCAAGAATCAATTTTAACACAATAAAAGACTTCTTACCTGGTGACATTTGATCGAATTTATCATTTTGATATTCTATATCAAAATGATAATGATAAAAATTTTTATTTAAAAAATACTCTAGATGCGAAAAATGATTTTTATTACCGTTAAAAACCAATGAATTATCATCAAAAATGCTATCAACTACAGAATCAAAATCAGAATACATGTTTTCAATAAATAACTGTTTCGAATTTCCTCTTCCATTGATGTAGTCAAACTCAGCATATAGATCACACAAAGAAAATTTAATTGAAATGGTTAAATCATCTTCTTCATTTATTTTGAAAGAATTTTGTAAATCTTCTCTATATTTTGTATATTCCTTATACTTATCAATAATTTCTTTTTTAATATCTTTTTCCTCTTGGACTAATTGTTGTTTTTTATTTTCAAATGCATTTATTTCTGACAATATGTGATACTCTAATTTTATCAATTCTTCAAGCTTTAATATCTCAAAATTTTTTTCAAGATATTTATTATATTTTTGAATTAATGAATCGTTTTCTAATTCCTGAATTATTTTTGTATTTTCAATTAATTTTCGATTTAATTTATTTTTTAAAACAAATAATTCTGAACTAAATTTATCTGCAATTAAATTTTTGATATCTTCAATAATACTATTAATTTTTGTTTGCAAATCATTTGACGGGTTCAAAAAATTTTCAATAATGAAATTAGTATCTGAAAGTTGTAAATTATTAACGATGTTTAAATCATCATCGAGATTTTTATTTTCTTTAATTAGATGATCTAAAAGTTTTCTTTTTTCTTCTACTAAAACCCTTTCATCGTCTTTAAAAGAATCGAATTCTAACAGTTCTTTCTTTTTATTTTCATAAGCTTCAATTCTGGCTTCAGTGAGTCCTTTTTCTGCTTCTGGTGAAATTAATTCTTCTTGAAATCTCATATTTTCTTTGAAGCCATGAATCAGATTCTTTATTTCTCGTTGTAAATTACTACATTTCATTTCATAGTTTCTAAGTTGGAAATCAATTCCTTTCGATTGAATTATTTCCCCAACTAATGATTTTAACTTCTCATTATCTTTTGCTAAAGAAAACATATATTCTTGAGGAATATAATGTATTTTTCGTGAATCATCTTCTTTACCATCTCTCCAATAGACTTTAAAATTATCAATATCTTCAAAATAATAATTACCAACATCTACTGTATTTCCAAGTTTTTTAGCAATAGAATTTAATAAAGTTGATTTTCCAGTTGATCGGCCACCAATGATTGAATTTAAATTTTCAGATAAAAATAATTTTTTACCTTTATATTCTATATAGTCAATTACAAGTTCATCTTTTTTTAATGATGGTTTTTCTTTGTCTAAACAAATTCGAAATTCTGGTTCATACTTTATCTGCTTTAATCCTTCAAAAGTTAAATCAGATTTTATCCAAGAATATTTTTTTCCGATTTTTTCTATAGAATGTGCATCCGAAGACTGTAAAAGTGGTCTTACATACTTACTCCCGAGCCAAAATTCTCTATCTTTCTTGAGATTATTATGTTTACATTTCTTATCTGAACAGGTTTTCGGATCATTACAGCTGGAATGTATAATAAAGTCAGAATTTACACAAATATTTTCATAAACTGCCTGATTTTTAGAATCCTTATCACTAGTTGCACTACCATGTCCCCTCGAAAGAAAACCTTTTAGATATCTACCATTTAGTTCTTTATCACTACTCAATACTTTTATCAAATCATTAAATGAAACATTAGCCAGTTTTTCAACTTCATTATATGTAAGTGTATTAAATGATTTTTCAGTGCTTCCTATATTTGCTTTTAATTGCCCTAATAGATTTTTTATTATTTGATCATCTAATAATGGATCAAATATAACATGATAATCAAATAATTGATCTTCTTTATTTATGTTAGAAAGTCTAACTTCAAGGTTTAAGAAAGTAACTACTCCAAATCTTTCTAATTTCCGTTTTAGTTCAAAATCATTTTCTGTAAAATTGAAATAGTTCGTTAATCCTATTACATCTATTTTTTCATCTTTTATTTTTTTGATAAATTTATCAATATCTGGCGATCCATCTTCAATTTTTTCAAAATTATTATTTAAAATTGTAAATGGGGAATGTATATGTAAATCCCATTTTTTATATTCTGAACCTCTATTTATCACAACATTGTTCCTCTCTTCTAATCAAATAATTAAATAATTAAATAATTAAATAAATTGAAATTTTATATCATATCCTATCCCCCTACACCTTCAGCAACATTATATTAGCTGTCAATCCTGCTGCGGTGCCCATGAGGGCGATGGTTTGGCCGGGGTGGATCATTTGATTGTCTAGGGCGTAGGCTAGGGCGAAGGGGACTGAGACGGAAACCATGTTGCCGTAGTCTTTGACGATGTCGAGGTATTGGTCTTGGCGCAGTCCCATTTTTTTTATGATGAGTGGTAGGGCCTTGCTGGCTTGGTGGGGGATGGCGAAGTCGATGTCGGCTGTGGTCATCTGGTTTTTGGTCAGCAGTTTGGTCATTAGGGCCGGGATTTTCTTGGCTGATAGGGACAGGATGCGGCGTCCTTTCATGTCAAATTGGTAGTCGCTGGCTTTTTCAGCCACGAAATATTGGGGTGGGAGGCTGGTCAATCCGCCTCGGATTTCCGTGTCATGTGCCCCTTCGGACCAGGTGGCTTGGATAGCATCGATGATGCCTTTGTCTTCTTGGCTTTTTTCGATGATGAAAGCTGCCGCGCCATCTCCAAAGAGCTCATAAGACTCTATTTGGTCTGGGTTCAGCCCTTGGGAGCCAACTTCACTGGAGACAATCAGCACGCGCTGGTAGCGCCCTGCTTCAATCAAGTAGGAGATGGTATCCAGGGCGGTGATAAAGCTGGTGCAGGTAGAATTAATATCCAATGCTGGGATATCTGTGCCCAGGGCAATTTGTTCGTGAATCAAAGCTGCGGTGCAGGGAATAGGCTGAATGCCGACAGCGCTAGCTGAGACAATACAATCAATATCAGATATCAAGAGTTTGGCATTGGCTAAGGCTTTTTGGCAGGCTTCAACGGCTAGGGGCAACTGCTCCTTGCTATTGGCCACACGGAAACGGCGTTGGTCACCGAAGGTGATGCTGTCTGCTGGTAGGGCAGTCCCGTAACCTTTAATCGATACTTTTCTCATAACATTCGTTCACTTTCTCTTTAGGCATGGCTTGGATGATGCGGCGTAATTTTTGCTTATGAGGCTTGCTGTAAGCTGAAAATTGAAGCGTAAAGGGCTTGAATTCTTGCAGCGCAGCCAGGGACTGGAAGGCCTTCTCCAAATCTTCTTTTTTGTCAAAATGGGAAAGACCAAGGTCCAGCTGGTCTAGGCTTAGCTGACGGACTTGGTAGTCCCCTTCGAAGCCTGATTGCAGAAAACACCTTCTGATAAAATCAGGATAGATTAGGGCGACACTGCCGTCCCTTTTTTCTCCGAAGAAGAGGTCATCTGAGCGACCTTCAATTTTCTCAATAGCCATCAGGGGACTGCCACAGGGACAGGCCTCTTCTTTGATTTGCAAGATGTCATTGAGCCGGTAATTGATTATTGGCTGACTCTTGCGCAAAAGGTCAGTAATAATGGGGTAAAAGCGTTTATCATCCAGCCATTCTTGACCGATAATCAAGACGTCCTCATTGAGGTGTAAGGTCCCCTGAGGGCAGGTATAGCCAAGAAAGCCCTCGGTAGCTTGATAAATCTGGTGGATGACCTCTTGTTTGAAGGCTGATTGAATAACCTTGCGGTCGCCATCCTCCAGAATTTCTGCCACCGATATCACCTTATGCGGTGCGATGCTGAGTTGATTCTTGCTTTGCAGATGGGCTAGTTGCAGTAAGACTGATGCGGGTGCAACCAAGATACTAGGCTGCAGATCATTGAGTCGCTGGATATGTGTACTCAAGTCTCTTTCCATGTCAAAATAGGCCAAAGAAAGCAGAGGCGAATCAACCGTTTGATAGAGTTTGTTGTCGGCTCTAAGGAAAAAGGCGATTTTGTGGGGGAAGAGTTTTCCTTGGGGCAATACCTTGGCTAAGATCGTTGCGGCCCAAATCACCCGTTCTTTTTCCTGGGTCAGAAAGATGCCTCTATTACCCGAGGTGCCAGAGGAAAGCCCGACAGCAAGACCAGCCTCGTGCTGAGTGAATTGACGACTCTCTTCTTCTTGCAGTGCTAAAGCAAAAGCCTTGTCCTTGGTCATACCAACGGTGTTCAGTTGATCAAAATTTTCCATCATGAAGGCCTTGTCCATGAGAAAAGCTTCAGACAAACCATGCTCCCTAAAATAAGGAGATTCCTTTTGCATAAAAGCGATTTGTTCTTGCCAGAGCTTCTCCTGCCTTAACAAAAGGGCTCCTTCCGTTTTGGGCGCAAACCAGCGGGCTTTGATAAAAGTTTTTAAAAATAAGAGACTATTCATGCAAAATCCTCCGAATATTTTGAGGGTCCTCATGGCTGACCAAGACTTCAATGCCTTGTTTTTGAATGTCTTTTAGAAGTTCAATACTGTTTTGATAGGCCTTGAAATCGGACTGAATCAGTCTGGGAATGGTTCGCATGCGGTCAATCTTATCCAACATATCGGTCCGCCAAACTGTATCGGCTGCTAAAAAGAGCTTTTTCTCCGGTAAATGCAAACAGAGTTGCCCTTTTGCATGACCATCCAGAGAATAAGCCATGATGGAAGCATCCATAAGAAAATCTAAGCACTTTTGCCCTGGCAAGAGACTAGAATCTGTCGGAAAATCTAAGACTTGCAGACGTTTATCAAAATCTTCTGGAAAGTATTCCTGAAAAATCAGTTCGCGAAACTTAGGTTTTAAGTAGCATTGATAAGCCTTTCGACTCAGATAGAAGTCAGCATTTGGAAAAAGTTTCAAGCATCCAATATGATCAGGGTGCAGGTGTGAAATAATGATATGATTAATGTGACTGACTTTAATATCTAGCTTTTCTAATTGTCTATCAATACAATCTTCCCTTTTCAGATGAATGGGATTAGGGAGACGATATAAGAGATATTTGAGTTTTTTACTTGAAGCGACATCGACAGCGTAGCCGGTATCATAAAGAATATAGCCTAAGTCCTCATGATTAATCAGAAAAACACCCGCCGGAAAGAGCACTTCTTTTTTGGGCACCCCTTTAAAAATCATGCTCTCCTGATTAACACAGTAGCCACATTCAAAATACTTAAGACTTTTGATTTTTGACATAATTGTCAATTCCTTCCTCAAGGGTCATGATTGGTGCATAACCTAATTCTCCCTTAGCCTTTTCCACCGAAAGGGTCTGACTATAACGGACCAAATAATAAGTATAAAGGGTCATCCGTGGCTCCCCCTTGAGCTTTAAGCCCTTATAGAGCCACTCCAAAAAGGCTGCCGCACCGTAGACCGGCTGCGCCGGTATCTTGCGAAAATGAACAGGCTGACCCAATTGCTTAAAGAAATAGCTGACCAAGTCTTTAAAGACCATGGGTTGGTCATTCGTAATATTGTAAACCTGATGAATTGCCAGTGGATTTTCCAGCATCAAGCCAATCGCATAGGCCACATTTTCCGCACAGGTCAAATCAATCTGGTTCTGCCCACCATTTAAAAGCGGAATACCAATGGTTTTATTGATTTCCAATAAGCGTGGAATGATGCTGGAATCACCCACCCCAAAAATGCCACGAGGTCTGATAATCACATAAGGCAAATTAGGATAGTCCTTGAAGAGTTGCTCGGACATGAGCTTACTCTTGATATAGTTGTTAAGCTCATTCTGCTTAGGCGCAGCATCCTCCGTCACCCTAAGCTGATCCTTGGCAGAGGCATAAATGCTGGGCGAAGACACATAAACCAAGCGCGACACCTGCTTCTTCTGGGCATAATGCAAAATATTCTTAGTTCCCAGCACATTACTCCTGTAGAAGGCATCCCATTCTCCCCAAACCGTGGAAAGCGCCGCGGCGTGGATAATTTTCGTAATTGGATAGGCAAAAACCTTCTCCAAATCGACCACCTTGGTGATGTCTCCCTCAATGAAGGTCACGTTTTCACGCTCCAAGGCTTGACCTTTAGCCACATTTCGACCCATGGCCAGAACCTGATAATTACGCTTGAGGCACTCATCAATCAAATAAGAGCCCAAAAACCCGGTCGCCCCGGTAATCAAAACTAAATCTTTCATCATTTATAATCCTTTTTTGACAAGCATGGGACCGTAATAATGCTGACAGGTCCAAGCCAAAAGCTGCCAGGCCGCCCGCCGATACCAAGGCAGATGATCCACATAAACAGCCGTATATTCCAAAGTGGGTTTAGCCCCACGGTTCTTTTTAAAATCAGGTGCCCCCGCAGACAAGTTCTGCTTAAAGCCCTTTTCCAGACAATATTGGGTAATGAAGATAGACAAACGACGGTAGAGCCCCTCTGATTGTGCAAGCTCCGTCCTGTAACCCAAGAGAGGTGCAGTAAGAATCCCCTCTTCCTCAATCAGACCAAGACAGCCACAAGCCTGACCGGTCTGATTTTCCATTAGAAAGATAGTTATGGCCCCCTCTCTAACCAGTTCTTGCAAGAAAAGCGCTGTGAACTGAACATTAGAAGCTGAGTATTTGTCTAAATAGAGCTGATTGTAGAGGGAAATGACTGATTGAAAGTCGGAGAAAGTGGTTGGGGTGGTGCCAACTGATGAAGAATCAGGTGAAGAATCAGGTATGGAATTTGGCGAGAAATTAGGCGAGACATTAGGTAAGGAGTTAGGAAAGCTATCAAGCGAAGAATCATCGTCTAATTTTCTGAATTTATAACAACCATCTTCCAATAGTTTCAAATCGCGTTTACTATCTCGTTTTTTGAGAGCCTGCTCCGGTTGGTCAATCAGATAAATTTGGCGATTGACTAAAAGATGAGCTCTTGTGTTTTTCTCTAATTTTTCTATATAGGAGTCATGATGTGCTTTATTGAGCGAGCGTATCATCAAAGCTGAATTGGGATAAGCCTGTTTAGCCTTAGCAAACAAGTCAGTCGGATCCAAATCCAAAAATTCTTTAGACAAAAGACTGGTTGTCAAACAAGCATTGTCCAACCCAACAATGTCATCCATTTTAAAGAAGTCAATAAAGTGTTCCAGAACTATAATTAATAATTTAGTGACAACTTTAGAAATTCCTTTTAATTTTGACAATTCATCATAACCTGCCCCTACTATCATACTTTTGAGTGAAACAGTCCAGGTATTGTCCTGAGCTTGGTGATTGACGGAGCAAGGGAGTTTGATAGAGGATTTAGTTGATGGTTTGTGATTTGAATCACTGTTCTGATTGGTTGTTAGATTTTCAGAATTGCTAACGAACGAGTTCTTATTGTCAGACTTTATTAGTTGTGAATTCTTATTGTCTGAACTTGCAAGGTATGGATCTTTAGTGTCATAATTTGCCATCAAACTGTTTTCATCTTCTGAATTTGTAATACCTATTTTGCCATTTTCTGTAATTTTTAGGGCGTCGTTACCATTTTCTGAACTTGTAAGATCAACATTTTTATCTACAGAATTTGTAAGACTTGAATGCTCATTGACTGGACTTGTTAGTTCGACCGTCTCATTTTCTGAAACTGTTGTCTCTTCCGTCTCATTTTCTGATTTTGCCATCGTCTCAATCTCTAATAGCTCGATTGGAATTGTCAGGTTCCTAATAAGGGCTTGACTACCATATTTCTGGCTCAATGCCTGGAGGCTGCGGCTAAAGTGTGACATCTTTTTGTCCTGCCTCTCCATCGTATTGGATATCATCTGTGCTGGCCTGGGTCAGGCTGATTTTTTTCACTGCGGCGATTTTAGTGAATTCTGCCAGCGCAGCTATGAGGTGGTGCATTGGTACACCTTTTAATATACTCTCTGAACGTTTTTTGTCTCTCATCAGCTCTGCTATTTTCCCTTGCCCTAGTGCTTGCAAGCCAAAGAGGAAATACAGTCCTTTTCCCATGCTTTTAACGGGTAATTCCCCTGTTTCAGTATAGCGGATTCCTGCTTCTTCTATTCTTAATCCTTCCGAAAGGAGATGAAGGCCACTGGTTGCTCGAGGGTTACACTCTAGAAGGTAGATGTCCTGCCCATTGTCGATAAAATCAAAAGCAATTTGTCCATGGTAATTTGTTCGAGCGACAAAATCGCAAACAAAGGCATTTATTCTAGGCTCGTCATAGGCTTCAAAATATGAAGATGCCGAACCATTCAAGCAGTATTGTGCTTGGTAGACAACTTGAGCTACTACTTCGCCATGATGACAGATGGCATAGGAGCAGAGATTTTGACCATTGATTTTCTCTTGCTGCACCCATGGATAGCTGGAAGAGATTGGCTTAATTTCATAAGATTCATTATTAATATCTCTTATGACCTCCTTTCCAAAACGGGAAAAGACGGGTTTGAGAATGGTTGAGGATAGTTGAGTTTGATCCAAATCTGTCCAGGATTCTAATAATTTAGTTTTGGGATAAACTATGCCAACTGGGTTCATAATGATTTGGTAAATAGCATATTTATGATGTAATTGAAAAATTAAGTCTTTATCAGGCATCAAGCATTTAGCTCGGTTGCTTTCAGATAAGGGCACCTGTTCCAGATAAAAGATATCTTCACAGGTGGGAATAACTAAATCCATTTGTTCAATTAAGGCAGTCATGGCTTTGGCATAGGCTTTAAAGTCATAACGAGGACCAGCAATTTTATGATAAATAGGTCTTAGTCCTTGCTCATAAGTAAAAAAGGCCAAGGGCGATTCTAAACTATCTGTTAAATGTACCTCATGATTTGACCTAAGCGCTAGCCTTACCCAGTCAATGGTGACCGGTGCCCGAGGTGATGTAATCAAGACTTTCACTGCTATCCCTCAATATCCATAGAATTTCTTAATAATTCTAATTATATCATAGAATATTAGAGTAAATAAAGCGTTTACAGTCTTAAAAGGATAATTAGTTGTCCCATTGTGACCCATGTTAATGAATTACAAATCATCTTAAGAAATGAGATTATTGACAGAATTTTTAATTCACCTTCATATATTATTTGCATGTTTGTGCAAATAACTGTGATTGTTACCTATTATTTGTATGATTGTGCAAATAATTTTTCCTTAGACAGAAAAAGCCATCACATAGATGGCATGACTAGTTATGGTTTCATATTTCCCAATAGCCAATCAATAAGATTTACTTTCTCAATGCCTTCAAAATTGGCTTGGTTTTGAATCTTGTCTAATGTCAGCAGGTATTTTGGATACTGATCATTAATAGCTTGTAATGGTCTCAATTCTCTTTCCAAGGTTACTGGGTCCAAGGTGTTGAGACTAACTTGATAATAGGCATATGCCCCAAGGTCAGTTACAGCAACGAAATCGACTTCGTATTTATCAATATTGCCCACATAAACTTTATGGTAACGTCTCTTTAATTCTAGAAATACAATCGATTCAATCATATGCCCTAAATCTTCTTGGTGATCAGGTAATAATAAATTTCTAAATCCTAAATCGACGGGATAATATTTTTCTAGTCTTTGTAATAATGACCGACCTTTAACATCAAAGCGTGGTACGACATAAAAAAGCAGACTGTCTGTTAAGGTGTCCAAATAGTTATCCAATGCATGATGAGAAATTTGCGTTTGCTGACTGATAAGGGTGTTTCTGATTTTATTGGTTGAAACTTGACTACCAATACTGCTTAATAGTGTCCGGACAATTCTTTCAATCAAAACTGGACTTGGACTGCCTATTCTTGGAACAATATCATGTAAGAGGATTGAATTATATATCCCTTGTAGATAGTCAATTCTTTCCTGATAAGTTTCTGTCTGTAAGAGGTAAGGGAAAGCACTAAATAAGTAAGTATTAAATAGTTCTGTTTTACTCAATTGATTTCCTTGGAGCTCCATACCAGCAACATACTCACTAAATGATAAAGGCAAAACTTCTAACTGCACATAACGACCCGTCAAGTTTGTCGTTAATTGACTGGACATAAAATAGGCATTTGAGCCCGTTAAATAAAGATCTACATTTTCTTTAATAAAAAGACTATCAGCCACCAACTCAAACTGGTCGACATGTTGAACTTCATCAAGAAAGACGTAATTCATTTCATCTTCTGATAATCGATCCACAATATAATCATTGAGTACTTTAAAATCACGTAAATCAAAATAGGCTAGATCTTCAAAATTAATTGCAATAATTTGTTCTGGTTTTACACCAGAAGCCAAGAGCTCCTCTTTATAAAGCTGAAAAAGTACCGATTTACCTGCTCGCCTAACACCACTAACAACTTTAATTACTTGTTTCTCACGATGCCTATTTAAAAAGGCTTGATAGCTTGGTCTTTGAATATATTTCATTCGATTCACCTCAAAAACATTATATCACACCGTAAGATTATTTGCATGATTGTGCAAATAACTGTGATTTTTGCCTATTAATTGCACGTTCATGCAATTAAAAATAGAAAATCAATTTAATCTACACATGAGTATTGACTACAGGTAAAAATTAAACTTATTTATCAAAAATCAATAAAATCAATTCAAATAGAAGTTCAAAAAATCTATATTAATAAAAGCCAATCTCAATTATTTCATAAGTAATAATCAAAAAATACAATTATTTAAATCTAACCTAAAGATTATATGCTTCCTTAATTTTTGAAGGACTATTAATCAAATTTGGAGATCTTAAATACACGTCATCATAATTACTCTCAGAAATTTCATTAGTAGATAAAAAAATAAACATGTCGTCATTATACTGTGAGGTTAAATGATAGTTTGGAAATCGGATATTTAAAGTATCCACAACGTATTTTGAAACGATTTTTGATTTATTATCTATTAATTTTACGGAATATTTAATTTGGCACGGAGCATCCACTAATATATTAAATCTAATTTGATTAATTCCATCACTTAGTACTTGATTTATTCTAAAGGAAAAATTTAATTGATTATATGGTTGATATAACTCAACTATTGGAATTAAAGTTCGGTCTACTGGTGCACTACCACCCAAATTCAGAACAAACATTTTATTAGAGGAAAGGTATGGTATCTCAATAGTTGACAGAACTTTATCTTCTATATCATCTATTAAATCTAATTTGATTGACTGTTTGTAATCAGGTAGATTATTGGAAAAATAATTTAATAATCTTGGATCACTTAAATTTTTTGAAAATATTATTCTTATCTCCCCTTTTTTTAAAGCTTCTTGGTTTAATGAAAGAGTTTCAATAGTTTGAACTTCATCATCTTTTTTATTTATATAGTAAACTCTTGCACTTATACATCGGGATTTACTTGTTATATTTCCATTATTAAACACAACAAAATCGACAATTTGTTTAGGCATGTTAAATCCTCTTTGAATCAAAATATCCTCATAAAAATATTTACTGACTTTAATAACTTCAATAACTAAGTCACTTATTAATACATTATCTTTATTGTTGTTAATTATTATTTCATTCTCAACATAGTTCTTTAATTTCTTTAAATCATTTAAAACTGGTAAAGCATTACCTTGAAAAGTTTTAGGAACATTTCTAACATCAATTCTATTAATTATTACCTTTCCGCTAATTTTTTTCCAAAGCCAAATTACAGGAGAAATAACTCCAGCCGCCACTATACTTGCTATAACTCCATTAATAATGTTAGAAATATTCATAATCTCTTTAATATCCATATTTACCCCACAAAAATTTTTATTTATAAAATACAAATAGTCAAATAAAACATTAATTTGCTTTTTTATCTAATAAATCCAATTTTAATAAAATATCTCTACCCCTAAACAATAAAAAATTTATAAAGATAAACAATTTAAGGTTTTAGGATTTATAAATTACATACTTTAAATCAATAATACTAATTTCTATTTTAACAAATTTGTAAGCTGTATCAAATTTACTTTCTTAAAATTTATCAAAATCACTTCAATACGACTAAAAACCCTGTCGCTTAGACTGATGGTCTAGCGACAGGGCTCTTTTTTTATTATCACATCGACAAATAGATGTCAGAACTATAATTGTTCTAACATTCCACCCAGAGTTGAGACCAGGCAGTCCGATGCAGGCAGTACTGATAGTAGTGAAAGTCTGGCTCATTTTTATCAAAAGATTACTAAGTTAAATCCGTTAAAATCACTTCAATACGACAAAGAGCCCTATCGCTTAGACTGATGGTCTAGCGACAGGACTCCTTTTTTTTATCACATCGATAAATAGATGTCAGAACTATAATTGTTCTAACATTCCACCCAGAGTTGAGACCAGGCAGTCCGATGCAGACAGTACTGATAGTAGTGAATGATTTTAACTATTTAACAAGTTTATTCATTTCTACAATTCTCTCCTGAGTCGCATCAAATTTAGCCTGATAGTCGGCCTCTTTTTCGCGCTCTTTGGCTACGACTTCTGGTTTGGCGTTGGCAACGAAGCGTTCGTTGCTGAGTTTTTTGCCGACCATGTCTAGTTCTTTTTGCCATTTGGCCAATTCTTTGTCTAGGCGGGCTAACTCTTCGTCCACGTTGAGCAGGTCTGCTAGTGGCAGGTAGATTTCTGCGCCTGTGATGATGCTGGTCATGGCCATGTCTGGGGCTTGGAGGTCAGCTGAGATGTATAATTTTTCAGGGTTTGTAAAACGTCGGATGTAGTTTTCGTTGGCTTTGAAAAAGTCCTCTAGCTCTTTGTCTGACGTTTTAATCAAGATAGTGATGGCCTTGCTTGGTGCAACGTTCACCTCTGCACGCGCATTGCGGACAGCACGGATCAGGTCTTTCAAGCTCTCAACCCCGCGGTGGGCTACCGCATTCTCAAAAGCACCGTTAGCGACTGGGTAAGCTGCTGTAACGATTGAGCCTTGGGCATATTGAGCGAAGATTTCTTCGGTCACGAAAGGCATGATTGGGTGGAGCAGGCGCAAGATTTTGTCCAAGGTGTAAAGAAGGACTGAGCGGGTCATGACTTTTTCGTCTTCATTGTCAGAATAAAGCACTTCCTTAGTTAGCTCAACATACCAGTTGGCGAATTCTTCCCAAATGAAGTTGTACAAGATGTGGCCGGCAACACCGAACTCGAACTTGTCAAAGTTTTCGGTAACTTTGACAATAGTCTCATTGAGGTTGTGAAGAATCCATTGGTCTGTCACATTTCCTGCTTCTGAGGCTGCTACTTTAGCCACATTGTTTTCTGCTTCTTCAATTGTTAATCCTTCATTGTTCATGAGGATGTAACGGGAAATGTTCCAGATTTTGTTAATGAAGTTCCATGAGGCATCCATTTTTTCGTAAGAGAAACGAACGTCTTGGCCTGGGGCAGAGCCGTTTGATAGGAACCAACGTAAGCTATCTGCACCATATTTTTCAACAACATCCATTGGGTCAATACCGTTACCCAATGATTTAGACATTTTGCGGCCTTCTTCATCACGAATGAGTCCATGAATCAAAACATTTTGGAATGGGCGCTCATTAGTGAATTCAAGGGATTGGAAAATCATCCGTGATACCCAGAAAAAGATGATATCGTAACCTGTCACCAGTGTAGATGTTGGGAAGTAACGTTTGAAGTCTTCGGCATCTGTGTCAGGCCAACCCATGGTTGAAAATGGCCATAGGGCTGATGAGAACCAAGTGTCAAGGACATCTTCGTCCTGTTTCCAGCCATCACCTTCTGGTGCTTCTTCGCCAACGTATATGTCGCCTTCGGCATTGTACCAAGCTGGGATTTGATGTCCCCACCATAATTGGCGTGAGATAACCCAGTCATGGACATTTTCCATCCAGCTCATGAAAGTATCATTGAAGCGTGGTGGGTAGAAATCAACACGGTTGTCTGTGCCTTGGTTATCCATGGCTTGTTTAGCCAGTTCATCCATTTTAACAAACCATTGGGTTGATAAACGAGGCTCAACCACTGCACCAGAACGTTCTGAGTGACCGACTGAGTGAACACGTTTTTCGATGTTAACAAGGGCACCGAGTTCTTCTAATTTAGCAACGGTTGCTTTACGAGCTTCAAAACGGTCCATACCAGCAAATTCGCCAGCTAACTCGTTCATTGTCCCGTCGTCATTCATAACATTTACTTGTGGTAAGTTATGGCGTTGACCAACTAAGAAGTCATTAGGGTCATGGGCAGGTGTAATTTTAACAACACCTGTTCCAAATTCAGGGTCGGCATGTTCGTCACCGACGATTGGAATCAGTTTATTCACGATTGGTAAAACAACATTTTTACCGATCAAATCTTTATAACGAGGATCTTCCGGGTTAACGGCAACAGCCACGTCTCCGAACATGGTTTCTGGTCGAGTAGTTGCCACTTGTAAGCCGCGCGAGCCATCTTCCAACATATAAGTCATATGGTAAAAGGCACCTTCCACGTCTTTATGGATAACTTCGATGTCGGACAAAGCTGTGCGGGCAGCCGGATCCCAGTTGATGATGAACTCACCACGGTAAATCCATCCCTTTTTGTATAAGTCAACGAAAACCTTGCGTACCGCTTTAGAGAGGCCTTCGTCAAGGGTGAAACGTTCGCGTGAATAATCCACGGAAATCCCCATCTTACCCCATTGTTCTTTAATGGTAGCTGCATATTCGTCTTTCCATTCCCAAACCTTGTCTAGGAATTTTTCACGACCAAGGTCATAACGGGTGATGCCTTGTTCACGCAGACGTTCTTCAACTTTTGCTTGCGTCGCAATCCCCGCGTGGTCCATTCCAGGTAACCAAAGGGTATCAAAGCCTTGCATCCGTTTTTGACGGATAATAATATCTTGAAGGGTTGTGTCCCAAGCATGACCAAGGTGAAGTTTACCGGTTACGTTTGGTGGTGGGATAACGATTGAATAAGGTTTAGCTGTTTTATCGCCTGATGGCTTGAAAACATCTTCTTCCAACCACTTGTCGTAGCGACCTGCTTCAACTTCGGTTGGGTTGTATTTTGGTGATAGTTCTTTTGACATAATTGTCCTTTCTTAATTCATAAGAGATATTTGATATTTTCTGATGAGCTATTATAGAAATAAGAAAAATCTTTCTTAATATTCTATTTTCTTCATAACTTCCACTATTTCTGCCGCAACTTCTTGGGCACTTTTTTGGGTATTATTGATTTTGTAGTAATAGCGAAGCTTTTCTGGTGCTTCTTTACTGTTAAAAGTGACATAGTCCATAGTGCTGAGGATATCATTTTCTGACCAGGCAATATCTCTTTTAAAGGGTTTATGCCTCAGGCGATTTTCCGTTTTATTACGGACAAGCCGTTCTTCCAAGGAAGTTTCTAATTCTACAAAGAGAACTTCCTGATTTTCTGCTTCAAAAATATTTTGAAGAGTCTCTAAGAAGGCAACCTCAGTTGAGTCTCCAAAATCAATGACGATGGTAAAAATCATTGACCGCCCTATTTTGGCAAAAGTCTCAAAAAAGTCAAGACGAATCTTAGTAATCAAGTCCGTAGCATCTGTAGACCAAGGCATAAACTTAAGGACAAAGTCTATGGTTTCATGATTATGAAACAAGGTCAGCTCAGTCAGTTTAGCAACTTCTTGGCCGATAGTCATTTTGCCAGAAGCTTGCGCTCCTATTAAGACTAAATTCATAGGTACTTCGCCTCCCACTCACTCTTCAACAGGCCATAGCGCAAATCATCGCAACGGTGATTCTGAGCGTCTTTTCTATCGCGTACTCTTGCTTCTAGGGTAAAACCTAGTTTGTCAGCTACAGCCTGACTTTGTTTGTTATAGCTGTAGCAGGCCAATTCAATTTTGTGCAACTGTAATTTTGTGAAACCATATTCTAAAAGAGCTTCTGCTGCTTCAGGGACGATTCCCTGTCCCCAAAAGTCTGGGTGTAAGAGATAACCTATCTCAAAAACATCGTCCTCATGGCGGTGATTAAAATCGACAGAGCCAATGACCTTATCTTGACCCTTGAGCGTGATACAATACCCTGAGGGGAGTTTTTCTTTTTTTAGATTTTCTGGGTAAATGGTGCCCAGATAGTGAATTTCGTCTTCAATAGTTGCGACGGGGGGAAATCCAGCAGGATATGAGACCTCTGCCAACTTTGCAAAAGCAAAGATATCTTCCGCATCTGACAGGTGACGACCCCGAAGAATTAACCTTTTCGTCTCTATAGCTGGCAGTTGGTTATTTTCAAGCTCTCCTAGTATTTTTATCATTAACAACCTCTAACTTTCTAGGTATATTCTTTGATGACTTTGGTCGATAGTAGGATAGTGACATTGGAGTCAGCCAAAAAAACAGAAACTGTAAAACTAGTATAAGAAGGTTTAAGCATCATTTCCCTCCTATACAAAAAACCCCATCTAGCAATACTAGACAGGGACGAATTGATATATCCGCGGTACCACCCAAATTCAAATATCCTGAGACATTTGCAACTTTGTTATTCATAAGGTTTAGCCTCAGCAACACCATTTGACATCTGTACGGATTTCTCAACAACACCGCTTTCTGTAACAGATAAACTCATCTGGACTCTGATTACAATTATTCTAACAGATTAGCTTCTATAAGGCAATCCTAGATATTCATTTTCAATCAGTAAAACTATTAAAGTACTAGTAATTTCGTTTGCCAAATAAATCATCTGGCATATCATGAAAGCCCTTGCCATTATGATAGTTGGCAAATTTTCCTAAGAGAAACTGATAAGCATCCAATTTACTTTCATACCTAATAAAGGCATCTCTAGCACGTTCATCACCATCTTCTTGGGCAACTTGCTGGCTGGTAGTCATTGCTACTTGATTAACCTGAATTTGTGTTTGAACCCACGCTTCAAAATCTTTGATAAATTCTTTTTCGAAAGACATATAACCTTACTACTTCCTAAAGTGATAAGCCAATTATATCATAAGTAGGGAGTGAGTACCATTCTCCCATATCTAAGCTTAACATTTTAAAAAGACTCGTCTTCATTACCCAAAATAAGACTCTAAAAATTTTTAGAGTCTTTTGACAAAAAAGATAGGAAGCTATGTTATAATGAGATATATTACATAGGAAGCTATGAAAGGATCATTATGGAAAACGATCACATTGGTATTTTAATCAAAAAAAGCAGTCAAACCTTTGATAAAGCTGCCGGACATATCTTAGCCCCGCATGGGTTAACTCCTAGTCAATTCAAAATACTAAAGTATGTTACATTAAAACCTGAAGCTAGTGTGCGACAAATAGATATTGAAGCTTATTTCTGTATATCAAATCCGACTGTAACAGGAATTCTACAAAATCTAGAGAAAAAAGAATTGATTTATCGCCAAGCACACCCCGATGATAAGCGTTCTAAAATTATTAGACTAACTGAGAAAACAAAAAATGCACGAGACTTTATTCTAAAAACTAGTGACCAAATTGAAGCCAGTTTTACCAAAAAGCTCACAGATAATGAAAAAAACACCTTACGCCAACTGCTCTTAAAATTACTTAACAGTGACGATATTCTGAAATAAAAGGAGGAATTCATGCAAGCCAGTCATTTTCAATCAAAACCTATTCCTAAACTTCTTTTCACCATGGCAATGCCGGCTATTTTAGCTAATTTAGTCAATTCCCTTTACAATATTGTTGACCAAATTTTCATTGGGCACAGCGTTGGTTATCTTGGTAATGCTGCGACAAGTGTGGCATTCCCATTAACAATCATCTGCTTAGCTTTTGGTTTAACCTTTGGGCTTGGAGGTGCCTCAAATTTTAATCTCTCTTTAGGTCGGGGAAAAGTTGATCAAGCCAGTAAAGTTGTCGGCAATGCTATTTCCTTGTCGCTCCTTATGGGACTATTGATTGGTATTTTTGTCATTCTTTTTCTTAAACCCTTACTGCTGATTTTTGGTGCTACGGAGGCCACAATGGCCTATGCTCAAGACTATACCTCCATCTCGGCCTTTGGCATTCCCTTTTTATTATTTACTATGAGCGTCAATCCCTTAGTTAGAGCAGATGGTAGCCCTAATTATTCTATGATGGCTATTATTTTTGGAGCAGTCTTAAATACTATTTTAGTTCCTATCTTTATCTTTTATTTTGGTTGGGGGATAAAAGGTGCTGCTATAGCTACTTTAATCAGTCAAATCTTATCAGCCATCTATATGGCGCTCTATTTCCGTAAATTTAAGTCAGTTAAACTTGTAACAAATGATTTTAAAATTAATAGTGAGATTGTCAAAGCTATTTTATCTGTTGGTTCTTCCTCATTTATTTTTCAATTCTCTACTTTACTTATCCAGATTGTTACCAATAATATGCTTCGTAAATTTGGAGCTGATTCTATTTATGGTAGTGATATCGTTATTGCAGTAGCAGGAATCGTCATGAAAATCAACTCCTTATTTATTGCGATCATTATCGGACTCGTTCAAGGGGCACAACCCATCATCGGTTATAATTACGGAGCTAAAAACTTAAACCGAGTAAAAGAAACAACTAAATTACTTCTTAAAACTGCCACCATAATTTCTATTATTGCTTTTTTAAGTTTTGAAATCTTTACTAAACCTTTCCTTGAAATCTTCGGAACAGGTTCCAAGCTTTATTTCCAATTTGGAATAAAATATGTTCGTGTTTTTCTTTTCTTTGTTTTTATAAACGGCATTCAGATTGCCTCTACAACTTTCTTCCAAGCTATAGGGAAAGCAAGAATAGGTGCCTTTCTATCACTAATGAAACAAGTTATTTTCCTATTACCTCTTCTTATTATTCTCCCCCATTACATGGGCGTCGAAGGTGTTATGTATGCTGGTCCAATCTCTGATTTAATTGCTTTTCTCTCAGCCTTCTATTTCCTCAGAAGAGAATTTCAACGAATGCCTCAGGAGCTTAAGGGTGAACGATCATAAATTTAGCAAATCACATTGAGAGTTTGCTTTTTTATTTTCTAACTAGATCTATACCCTCGCCTATGTTCAAAGCGTGGACGCGATTAGGATTAACTATATCTTTGCGAAGCTGCTCAGGATTTCCATTAAAAGTATTCCATGTGGGAGCGTCAACAGATCCCCAATGAATGGTCAGTAAGTCAGCTTTTGGATAAGCATTAGCTTCTTTAATAGCTCCATCATAAGTGATATGCCACTCGTTATCACTAAAATCAAAAAGAATCAAATCCGCTGGAGACATCTCCAGATGTTCCGACATCAGTTTACTATCACTAGGCAGCCAAATACTCCCATCAACGGTATCAAACCAAAAACCGAGATATTCTTCTTCTTTCCATTCACGGTATCGATACTTTGAGATGCTATTTTGCCAGTTGTGTCTCGTTGGGGTTGTGGTAATTGTAATATCATTTATCGTAAAACGATCGCCGACGGCATATTCATTCGTTGCAAAGCCTTGCGCTATCATAATATCTGCTACATGTGCTGGAGCATGGTAAGATTTGGTAACTGCTTTGCAATTCTCCAAAGTTTCAAAACTGAGGTGATCATTATCAATATGAGAAATTAAGAGACCGTCAATTTTTGGAATAATTTTTGAGTCAATAGGCATATCGATTAGCAAGGGCATATCAAAACTATCTAAGACCGGATCAATCATCAGGATGGTACCGCGGCTATTAATCATAATTGATGCATTTCCTAACCAATAGACTCTTGTCCCTTCAATTTTTTCAAAAGCTGATAGAGAGAGGGGGATAGTTTTTTCAGGCATAGCTTGTCCAGTAGGACTAAAGATAACAGACATAACATACTCCTTAATGAGTCTTGGCTTAATTTCCGAAACACGGTGCTAGAAAGATGGATATTCATAAAAGTTAAAGGAAACGATATTTAAACCGCACGATGTCATGAGTAGCTTTTAAACTTTATATCCTGACATTATCTGCTTCGTTCCCTTCTTGATCGTAACCCAAAGTCAAAGAACAGCTTTATTTACTTTATCACAGTTAATAAATGAGAACAATTGAAGTCGCAATTCTTTGTTACCGCATTTCAAAAATAGATTACTAAAGCCTAAATAGTGAAATTCAATTCCAAGCTGAGCTATTAAAAAAGTTTTTCTCAAAAAAATAGTCTTGCACCAAAACTCATTTTATAGTATCATAGATAGAGTAGCCGCTATAGTTAAATGGTATAATAAAGCAATGGTAATGCTTCGTTCCGAGTTCGATTCTCGGTGGTGGCATAAATTATATTAACGAAACCTTATTAAATTAGGGTTTCTTATTTTTTTGTTCTGAATTTTTCTTCCGACGTGTTTTTATTAATTATTTTTACCTTTCAACATTTTTAATAACTGTTGATTTTCTTTTTTATTAACTTGCCACGGAATTGATATTTCTGCTTTGTAAGCCTATCTAATTTACTTAGGTCAATTCCCATTTGTTTCATCGCTTTGTTCAAGTTTTAGGGCTTCATATGAAGACTCTTTTTGTGCAAAACAAGGACCGCTTTTTAGTCATTAACAACAACTTTTTTTACACTCTTTGGAACTTCTTCTGAAGAAACCATTTGCTCATCTAAGATGACTCCTCCGGCATCTGTAAAGGTTACTTTAACAATATCTCCAGTTTTTGCCTTTAATTTCTCTAATTTATAAGGCCCCTTACTTCTACCATCTTCACTAAACAATTTGTTTATAGTATTTTCTTTACTAGCACGACCATAAAAATAGGCTTTTGTTCCAAAAATACTTTCCAAAGAAAAAATAGTAACTACAATGATACTAATAATAGAAACTATAATACCGAATATAATTTTAGACTTTTTTGTCATAGTATCCTCCAAAAAAATTTTTTATTATTATATATTATTTTGTTATTTTGACACAATTAAAAACTGTTAAAACAGTTTCGGTATTCTAAAAGATAATCTATTTATTTTCTTCTTTACCACGTAATATCAGGCACTTCTTAATATGATTTTTAAAACTTATAAAATGGCGACTAGAATCAAAACAATACCTGAATAAGATACATCTTCACATTTTGATTAATTGAAAAATCAGATGCTTCTAAGTCTTCACATTGAAAAATAAATCTTTTTGAGACCACTTATTTTATATCCGTGCTAATAGAGCAAAAAAGAGAAATCCTGAAAAGAATTTCTCTTTTTATTGTCTAATGTGGGCTTGAATAGTTAATAACTCTTATTGACATTATAATTGTTAAATCCCATATATATTCCTGTTTTATTCTAAAAAATAACTTTTATGATAATAAAAACTGTACGATAGAAATTCGTATATATGAAATACCTTCAATCTAAAATCTAGCTATTACCCCATCTACCTAATTTGACACATCAGCTTAAAATATCGTCTACTACAATTTGGAGATCGCTTCTAGCATCTCTTTCCTTCATTCCATTCTTCACATCTAAAACAAAGTCGGTAATAATGGCATCGACATCACTTTTCACAAATTGATTTACTGAATCAGAGCTATTTATTGTCCATACAACCACTTTTTTACCTGCTTCATGAGCTTTTAGAATATTAAGCGTTGTCGCTTCTCTCTCTTCCATAATAAGAATATCAGCTTGTATCTCACTAATCTCACCCAGAGAAAAATAATAGAGGTAGCCAGTAGTTATTTCAGGATATTTACTTTCTATATATTTTATAAGATTTAAATCTAGGGATAATAAAGCTGTGCTGTTTTCCAACTTTTTGTCCTTAATAAGCTTTACTACATCATCTGCCATTTTTTTATTCGCAGTATCCCCTTTTAGTTCAATATAAAAGCCTATCTTCCCTTGCCCTGCTTTAATGAATTCCTCAAGTGTAGCTACTGGCTGAGCTGGTCTTTCTTTATCAAAAAGATCCTTTACCCTAAGCGATTTTATTTCCTTTAAAGTCATCTCATCTGAACTCTTATCTATTCCTGTAAGTCTCTTAAATGTTGAGTCATGATTAATAACATAATAGCCATCTTTGGTCCTTTGAACATCTATTTCAGTCCAAGAAGCACCCGCCTTTATAGCTTTTTGCATACCAGCTATTGTATTTTCAGCACCTAAGTTTCCACCACCTCTATGAGCAACGAGAGCTATTTTATTTTCTCCCTTTGCAAATTTATTGAAAAAAAGTCCATAGGCAGTACTGATTGAAGAATTTATAAGAAGGATTCCTACAAGAACTAGGAATAGTCTTGCTTTTGTCTTTTTCTTCTTTTTTGTTTTCTGAGCTTCTCTTTCATATTCTTCTATCTTATAAATCCTATTCTTTAAAGAATAGCCATCCCTTACGTTATATCTGTAAAAGAGATCAGTAACTGAATAGATAATAATCGGTACTGCCAATAATCCTAAAATTGTGAAAATCTCAGCAATGTTCAATAAAACAAACATAGCCAAGCCTGGTCCAATTTTAAATTTGTCTAAAATTAAAATAATGCTTAAAACAATTAAATAATAAAGAAAGGAAAAAACTGCATATCTAAGTCCAATTTTTAAAAAAAAGTCTTTTATAAAGGATTTCCAATGTCCTTTCATTAAGTGTGACGCTTTTTGCAGAGAATCTTTAATAGATTCTCCCTCTAATAGACAATAATGAAAAAAGAAAAAATATTTTAAAGTAATAAAAGTAAATATCAAAAGAAATCCACAGTAGGCTACTAAATAGATCGGAGTACCGTAAATAACATCTGTAATAAAATTAGGAATTGTAAAATTGCTCATAGGGGAAATGGTAATTCCTATACCTATTAGCGGGATAATAACAGCCACATAAATCAAAATTAACAGCCCTTGAGGTTTTAAAAAATTTTTTATTGATTTAAAACTAATGGCAAGCATTCGTAATAGCGGAATATCAGGGCTTCCCTTCCGTGCCAAGGCACTAATAATAATAAAGGCATTAATATCAAAGGCAACCAAAATAACTAAAAGTATCAGGGCTAAAATAAAAATTCCTGCTCCTTGTAAACTAAAAAAAGTTGACACAAAATCTCCACTTGAGAGACTCGATTTTCCACTTGATTTAAGTAATAGTTGCAAAATCTCTTTAGATAGCGGAAAAACCGCTAAAAACAATATACCTTTTGTTGTTATTTGAAATTTCATTAACGACCAAAAGAATCTAAAATAAAATGAAAAAGCTTCTTTCTTAAATGTCATAAGTTCTCACCTGTTCAGAATTTTATAGTTTTATGTATAATAGTATATCATTATTTTAATACTTTTATAAAGTAAGTTTAAAGAAAAACTCACTCTATCATTAACCCAAATAGAAACGGCAATCCATATGGGTTCATATTAACAACCCACTGTTAACTCTCATGTGGCAATTTGTAAATACCTAATTACGAGATATATGAAAAGTCTCCAAAACCTTATCTGACTTTGGAGACTTTTCTTTATTAACATGTTACCTGTACTTTCCTAGCTTATTATTCATAATCTCCTTTTATGTTCTGTCCACGGAGTTGATTTTCGATGAAATAAGCCTAGTCTAAACCTATACTATCCCCTTTCGTTTATTCAATTAAACTCCTGAGGCTAGCTCGGCCTTTGACTTTCTCAAAAATCTAGTGATATAAACATAAACAAAACTAAAACTTCAGGCTTCTACAAACTATTATCAGTAAACAGTTAATATTCAAATAACCTTAATTAATCTTGTATTTCTGCACTATAGATAGTTCGGCCATTTTCTGTAGAGACCTCAACAGGAATACCAGGAATGTTAAGAGAATCTGATTTGATAGTTAGCTTACCATTTTTGATTTCATATTTTCCAGTTAAAGGTATTCTAATGTATTGTTTTACCTGATTATAGCCACTGAGAATAGCTATGTTTTTGATCTCTATCGCTTTATTATTCACATTAAATCGATTGCTATATCCTGACATAACAGGCATATTTTGATAACTAAACATCTGTTGAGCAGTAAAACTTTTAGATCCTTTAGAGACATCTAAATGAAGGAATGGAATAGCTGTATCTTTGTTTGCTGCAACAATATCCTTCAATTTAACTTTGATATCTTTGTTAGTCTTTGTTACTTTTTTTGTGATCCTTGTCTCAATTTTGTTATCAGGTCTGTCAGGCACGGCAGTAATACCTTCCAACAACACTTCTTCTATCCCTTTATTTTTTGAATAGAAACTATTTTTCCAATTTGGATCTTTTTCATCTAGAATAAGAGCAGCAACATAGCCAATTTCATAGCTTTCTTTATCTGCAGCTATAAAAATCTTATCTTTTTTAATAAGTTTTTCTGCTTCTTTTCGAGAATCTGCTTTAGATAAGTTCTTACCAATAAAGCTACCTAGACTTTCTGTATACCTTGCAGTACCTTCAGCAATATCTGTTACCCTTATACCATCAGCTTCCTTTTTAAACTCAGTATGATACTTTTCTAACCAATATTTAGCTTTAGCTAGGTAATCGTCTTGTTTTTCAGGGTTTTCAAAAGCCTGTATTAAACGACTATAGAGCATTCTTCTGGCAATCCTTGGCCCACTTTCAATAGGGTATATCTGATTTCTATCCGCATTACTTGATGCTTTTATTTCCCCTTGATAATAGAAATGAACCATTTCATGTGTTGCTGTTTTATATAATTCTTGAACGGAGTCTTTAGCTTCCATTACTCTATCATCCACACTCATAGCAATAGACTGCTTATCCTGAAATTTTACGTTAATATAACCTTGTGGAGTTGGAGCAGGAATTTGTTTATATTCCTCTTTTTTGAGTTTTCTATTCTCCTTGACATTTAACAATCTAGCTTCTTTCACATCACCTTCGTCATTAACATAAAAGATTAAGAAATTATGTTTATTATAATTATAAGTAGGCCACACCTTATCCATAGATGGCCAATTCAGCTTAACTAACTCACTAACCTTATCCACATATGTGCTAAAATTTGGTTTTTTAGCTACTTGATGTTCCATTTTTGTACTCGTTCCTTTATTTTTAGAAACCTCTGTACACGCAGTCAATACAGCACCTGTCACTAATAGGGCCACTAACGAAAGATAAATTGGTTTTCTCCTCGTCTTCACTCTTATTTCCTCACTTTCTAGTTTCCAATATTAAACCTATTAATTAGGAATTTTAGTTATATTATCACGCCAAAATATTGACAAGAGTCTCAACTCATGACTATTCTGGGCATGATAAATCATTGCCTTTTATTATATTATATTAATTATTTTAAATTATTTCAAATCATAACATAATAATAACTCCAAAAATATTACATTATATGCTTGATAATAGCAATCCTTATAAAAATAACTTTATTAAGTAAAGGTTTCTTTTTACTTCCAATCGAGCGCTCATTTGACTATTGCAAATCACTCCGCTAATAATGACGAAGAGGCTTAGCCTCGTGTTTTTATTTCAAGG
Organism: Streptococcus porcinus; assembly: GCF_900475415.1. Classification (NCBI taxonomy): domain Bacteria; kingdom Bacillati; phylum Bacillota; class Bacilli; order Lactobacillales; family Streptococcaceae; genus Streptococcus; species Streptococcus porcinus. The sequence continues at coordinate 445,069 of NZ_LS483388.1, read as the reverse complement.
CCTACAATATGACTTTATGTACCTCAAAACCCAAGTTCTCAATAAAATGTATAATATCCTCAGTTTTGACAAAGATTGTCTTTGTATTGTCATTTGGATGGAAAGTCTGAACTGGCTTACCTAAAATATCCTGATCAAAGTAAACTTGAATGTCCTTTTCTTGATTATTTAAAAGGCCAAATGGGGAAACAGAGCCTGGAGTTAGCCCCATTTTTTGCTGTAAGCTCTCTACTGAAGCCATTCTAATACGATTAGTATGAACTATATCTTTAAAAGAATCCATATCTAATGACTTAGCATCATCCATGATTACTAAATAGTAACTTGTTTTCTTCTTATTGGTTAAAAACATGGACTTGGTTCTTACTCCTTCATAGCCTTCAATATAACGGTCTGCCTCCTCCGTTGTAAAAACAGCTGGATGTTCAACAACATCGTAAGCAATCCCTTCTTTTTTTAGATAAGTTGCTAATTTTTCATAAGCATCCATAGACTTTTCCTCTTTCCTATTTTTACTGGTATTGTAAATAAAATAAAAGTCTAGGTCAAGCCTTTTAGAAAAGGTTTTCATTGTTGACAAATAAGAGAATAAAAAGAAAGGCTATCACTAGCCTTTCTTTCTATTTATTATTAAGATGACGTTTTATAGCTACAAAAATGATGGGTAATATAGATATGAAAATAATAGCTAACATTATCATTTCAAAATGAGTTTGAACAAATGGAATGCTACCAAAGAAAAAGCCTGCTAAAATTCCAATAAGCACCCAAGAAAGACCACCAATACAGTTATAAATTAAAAATTGCTTTTGATCCATACGTCCAATACCTGAGATAAAAGGAATAAAGGTACGAACAATGGGAACAAAACGCCCTAATGAGATCGCAAGATTACCATACTTAACAAAAAACTGTTCTGTCTCTGCAATATGACTATCCTTAATAAACTTCCCCAAAAACGGCACTTTCCGTAATGACAAACCATATTTTTTCCCAAGGCTATAGTTAACATAATCGCCGATTATCGCCGCACTAGCCAACAAAATAATAAAAGGAATCGGATTATAACCACTTTTAGCAATAGAAGCTCCTGTCATAAATAAGAGGGAATCCCCAGGTAAAAAAGGGAAGAAGACTAAACCTGTCTCTATAAAAATAATAACAAAAATAATAGCAAAAGCGTAGAGACCATAGTTGGTCAAAATGGTATTAATAAAATCAGTAAACATAACTTCCCTTTTTAGATGTAAAATTTTTCTCTAAGTCATAGCATAGCAAAAAAACTAATCTATTACCAGAAAAGATTTCTAAAAATGACTTGAATTAAGCTTTTCTTAAGCTTTGCTGACAGAATGAGCCTTCATCAGGAAGAAAAGGTGGTTAGAAGAAAATCAGCAACAATTACTAGTGCACTAATAGTAGCTGTGAAAATACACCACTCAACATACCCCTACATTCCTTTTAAGATTAAATGAGATACCTGTTATAACATCTACACTTGAAAAAGAGAATTAAAAAGCTCAAATGACAGAGTCACCTGAACTTTTTAATTAGAGGAAACGAGTTAATTATTTGCTACTAAATTTTCTGCTGCAAGTTTACCAGATGTCAATGCCCAAGCGTTATTAGCTCCTGATGGTGAGTCTGTTCCCATAACACCACCAACAACTTCTCCTGCCGCATAAAGTCCTTGAATCACATTACCTTTATTATTTTCAACTTCAAGTTTATCATTAACCACTAAGCCACCCATGGTTGTCGCAAAACGTGGACGTTGTTCAATCATATAATAAGGACCTTGCCCAACTTTTTCTTGGAGAAAGCGTTCTTCCCTATGGAAGTCTAAGTCCTCTCCATTATCAACAAAAGTATTATAACGAGCAACTGTTTCAGCTAAACTATTAGAGTCCATACCAGCTAATTCAGCCAGTTCTTCTAAAGTATCTGCATGGAAGAGATATGGTCTTGTTTGGCCATTTGCTTCAAGCCATGATGCTACTTCTGCTTCTGAAATTCCTCCTTCAGCAATTTCCTTACGGAAAATATCAAAATGATTTTGGTCTAACAATAAGTAAAGTAATTTGGTTTGTTGTTCCATTAAAACTTCTAAGATATCGTGGTTACTAGCACGTTCGTTAACCACGCGCCGACCATCAGTATTGACTAATAAACCATTTTCCTTAAGAACAACTAAGTTCCCACCAATGGTTGATTTAGCATATCCTGGTGCCACTTCCACTCCATTGGGATAGATTTTACCATAGGCCATTAATCGGCTTGCCGCATCAATTTCTGGCACTTGTGCCATAAGAAGACCTTCACCCATTGAAGAGCTTGTCCCATAGAAAAGAACATCTTTAAGCTCATCAGTTAAAAGAGCTTTGTTATTACCATAGCCACCTGTAGTCAGAATAACGCCTTTTGTTCTAATACGGTGAGTTTTTCCAGTTTCTTCTACCGCAACAAGACCTGTTACATTTCCTTGATTGTCATGTAAGAGTTTCTCTGCTTTTGTTTGTAATAGTAAGGTGACCCCTGATGCTGCCATTTTAGTGCGAACAGTGTCAGCGAAGCCATGACCTCCGTGAGAATAAGCTAATTCTCTGTCTTTACGATACTCAGCTAAGACATGCAAGCCCTTATCGTATTGAACACCAATATAATCGTGAACCCAATCCGTAGCTTGACCAACATTTTCCGCCAATAGGGATAAGAGTTCTGGAATATTTTTATGATTTCCATTTTCCATGAAATCTTCATACATGAGTTCAGGAGTATCATCTATCACGCCTTCTTCTTTTTGAAGTCTTGACCCCATAACAACTTGATTTCCACCAGAGACAGATATAGCACCACCAATAAAACTTAGTTTTTCAATTAGGGTTACATTGAAGCCAAGTTCATCTGCCCGCAAAGCAGCAGCAATTCCGGCCGCGCCACCACCCACAACAACAACATCTGTCTCTTCCTCAATTACTTCTGTTGAACGAACCACAGTAGGTTTTGGCCGAGCTTTCAAGACATCTACTGCATCCTGGCCACTAGCTTCTAAAACTGCTGCTGAGACTCCATCAATAACACCTTGACTAGTTGAAGATGCACCTGAGACAGCATCAACATTTAAGGTTTGGAAATCAATAATTTGTTTTGGCATTTTTTCAAAAACTAAATCCGATAGACCAGCTGATTCCCCAGCACTATCAATTTCAATTGCGGTGATTGCAGTGTCGCTAAAGCTTACCTTCATTGGAAGTTCACTATTGTGCCCATGTGCCATCACTCGATATTGTCCAGCTTTATACTCTAAAGGTTTAGTCATCAGTCCTTTTAGCCGCTCTGCCTTTTTGGCTTCCGCAAGTGTATCTTTTACTAAAAAGAAAGTATCATCCATAAACTTCCATAAAGGGGTTGGAATCACCAATTTTTCACGATCGTTAACATCTGCAAATGCTGGGATAAGGTGATCCCCCATGACTGCCTGTGCCCAGTCATTTTGCACTAGAAAACCTTTTGCTACTGCTACTAAATCATAACCAACTTCTAATGCTTCTTCTGCGTCAGCTTTTTGTAAAATACTTCCGACACCTACTACTGGCACAGTAGCTAAGCTTTCTGATTTCAGAGCATGATACTTGCTAATAAGTGGTTCTATATCATTAGTGTCGACGATAGATGTTCTTAGGTAATCACTCATTGAGAAATGAACATAATCTAGACCTACTTCGGCTAAAGAGTTAAGAAGATACATACTGTCCTCAAAACGAATCCCTGGTTCTTCTAATTCTTCAGGGGAGAACCGATAGCCTATGATAAAATCCTTTGTCTCTTCTTCTTCAAGAACCGCACGGACAGCCTTTAAAACTTCTTTGGGGAATTTAGCTCGTTTTTCTCGGCTGCCACCCCAAGTGTCTTGACGACGATTTGAGTGTGGAGAGAAAAACTGCTGCAAAAGATAAGTATTTGCACCATGTAGTTCAACACCATCAAAGCCTGCCTTGATAGCGCGACGAACTGCCTCCGCAAACTGCTCAATCATTTCCAGAACAGCTTGATGTGTCATTTCGCTAGGAACAGGTGCGTTAGGACGAAGGGCAGCAACTGCTGACGCAGAAATAGGTTTTGCCCCTCCATTCATCTCTGGCCAAGCCATACGTCCAGCATGGTAAATTTGAATGAGTGCCTTTGAACCTTTATTCTTAATTGCTTTTGCAATGCGACTCAATCCTTCAATTTTATCATCATGATCGATACCAAGTGCACCAAAGAATCCACGTCCCTTATCTTCGACAAAGGCGCTTTCCACAACGATTGTTCCAGCTGTTCCTGATCGTTCTGCGTAATATTTAATAAGTTCTTCAGTCACACTACCATCAAAATAGGCTGATTGTGTCGTCATTGGAGCCATCACAATCCGATTTTTTAATGTTAAACCGTTGGGTAATGTCAAATGATTAAGTAATTCTCTCGTCATGTCCTATCCTTTTCTTAATTTCCTCTAAATGTCCTTAAAATCTCTCGTAGTAAGGTTACTGGAATTTGCCCTGGAGCTGATATCTCCTGTAGAGCTCCAAAAGTAGCTGTGGAGCCAAGCATTTCACCAGCAATACGCGTTACCATACCTAATGATCCCATTGACATAGTAATTAAAGGTTGTTGTAATTCTTCACGTGCTTGAATGGTAGCTTTCATAAGCGTTAGTACATCCTGACTGCTTTGAGGCATTACAGCAATTTTACAAATATCAGCACCCTTTTCTTCCATCTTTCTTAAACGTTCAACAATAATTTCTTGACTAGGTGTCTTATCAAAATCATGATTGCACATAATGATTTTAATGTCCTTGTCATGTGCCTTTTTGATTATGTTTTGAACCCCTTCTTCAGGCATAAACAATTCAACATCTAATAAATCCAGTTTCCCTATTTCAATTAATGTTTCGTATAATTCGAAATAACTTTTATTGATTAAAGGACTAACCCCTCCTTCTTTGTACGTTCTAAAGGTTACCAAAAGTGGCTTTCCCAGAAGTTCTCTCACTACTTTGGATAAGTCTGCAACGGCTACAAAGTTCATGACTTCTTCAAAATGATCTATTCGCCACTCTACAAAATCACAATCAATGTGACTGATTTCTTTGGCAGCTTGGATAATAGCTTCTGCACTTTTAGCGACGATGGGCACGATAATTTTAGGTAGACCTTGGCCAATTGTTATATCCCCAACTGAAACTGTTTTTACCATTTAATACGTTTACCTTTCTCAAATTTTACTTTCATTTTTAATTTTCTGACATATTCCAATACAATTAAGTAGAGAAAATGTGATGTTTTTCACTATAAGTATAGCATGAGAATTTTCCTAAATCTAATGCATCTTTTTTTGTGAATCAATAGATAAATTTTATAGGTTATCCATAGAACAAACCATTTTAAATAGCAAAAAAAACAGTAAGACAAACCTCACTGTTCTTTTGAAAATCTTTATTTTTCTTCATTAAAAAGAAGATCCTTAATGTATTCTACTGGCATTTCTTCACCTGTGAATAATTTGAAGGCTTCGGCACCTTGATAAAGCATCATCCCTAAACCATTAATAGTTTTTTTAGCGCCATGTTCTTTTGCAAACTTCAATAATTTTGTTTCAGCTGGGCTATAAACCACGTCAAAGACAACTAAATCTGGACGAATAACTTCTGGATCATTTATTAAACTAAGATTCTCAAGCGGTTTCATACCAACACCGGTTGCATCAATGTAGATAGAAGATTCAGCAATTGACTTTTTGAAAGCTTCGTCATCTGCTAAATCAGTCACTGTAGCTTTAGTATTTGTTTTGCTATTAAGTTTTTCCACAGTCTTTTCTGCATTAGTGTAGGCAGCATCTTTAGGATTAAAGATACGGACCTCTTTAGCACCATCTAAGCCAAGTTGGACAGCAATTGCAGTGCCTGCGCCACCCGCTCCTGCTAAAGTAATAATTTGACCTTTAATATCAACACCTTCTTCTGCTAAAGCACGAACTGCCCCTGTTCCATCTGTAATGTGCCCTACCAAGTGACCTTTACCATCTTTGTTGACTACCGTATTTACTGCTCCTACAAGTTCTGCAGCAGGTGAAATCTCATCAAGATAAGGAATAATCGCTTGTTTATTTGGCATGGACACATTTGAACCACGAATTCCCAAAGCACGGATTCCTTGAACCGCATCTGCTAGTTCCTCATTACCTACTTCAAAAGCAAGGTAAGCATAATCCAACCCCAATTTAGCAAAAGCTTCATTATGCATTTTAGGTGACAGACTATGGCGTATGGGTGTTGCAATTAAGGAAATAAGTAATGTATGACCTGATAAACGTTCTGACATAATAATACCTCTCTTTTTAATGAATACTAATAATGTTTGTTTCTGATAAGAAAACTTTTTTATAACGATAAGCAACAATTGATAATGCAATACTTCCTAACACTGCTAATGCTACTACTAAATAAAATACTAATGCAACTCTCTTCTCTGCAAGAATACCTGTTATATAAGGAGAGCCCATTACAGATACCGATGTAGCTAGGGAATAGTAACTAGTTACAAGTCCTCTTCTTTGTGGGAAAAAGTCGAGTAACGTTGCTAATCCTAATTGCCATATGCCACCAGCTGCAAAGAATCCAATACAAAATGTTGCAAACACTAAGCTATAAATGTTTGGCATTACTAACATGCCCATAATCGCGAGTGCTGACATACTAGTACAAAAAATCATAAATGATAACACATTTACTCCACGCTTAACAATAGCAGATGTAATAAAAACTGAAACAAAGGAAAAAATACTGTACAGACTGACAAACATGAGACTCGTTGTTCTTGCTATTCCGATAGCACTTTCCGCAAAACTTGGAATCCAAATAATAAAAATGTTAAATAGGGAAACAGAAACAAGTGAAAAGATTAATAGGCAAAGACCTTCAATCGCAAAGTTAGACTGATTCCATAAAGGTTTAATTTCTGTTGAAAATTCAGCGTCTACAACAGGTTCAGTTGCCTTATTTTTTTGATATTTAGGAAACGGTAACTTAAAAATAAAGAAAGTGTTGACTACTAAAAACAAACTAGAAGCAATGAAAGTCCATCCAAAATAGAAATGATGACGTAATAAAAAGCTAGTGATAATGGGCAGTAAAAATTGGCCGATAGAGATAAAAGCCTTATTCAGTACACTTAGGGCACTATTACTACTATGCTCCTCAAAAGCTTCCACAACCACGGGATAAGTAGCTGTGTCTAAAAAAGAATTACCAATACCAGCAAAGATGGCAAATATAAATGCAATCATATAATTACTAGCAAAAACTAAACCTAGATAAAAAATAATATAGGCTAAAACTCCCAGAAGTACTGCTTTTCGCCGACCGAGAGCATCTGAAATCAAACCGGCAATATTAACACTTAGAATACGACCAAAACCAATGGCACTGATTACTAAAGTAATCTGACTAATAGAAGCCTGCCATCTTCCTTCCAATACAGCCATATTCTGTGAAATAATAATTGCAGCGATTCCTTGAAAAATATAGTTAATATAAAGTGCGCCAATAGTCGGCACATACTTATTTTTCATTGAATGATACTCCTTATATATTTTTATCAATTACAGAGAAAATCATTATCCTCTCTTTTATCTAGTTCCTTTCAGTCTTTGTTGTGTTAGAGAAGACTGATACTCCAAAAATATGGCCATAACGTTTTCCAGCAAACATCATTAAGGCTGCAGAAGCAAATCCACAAAGTGATACAAATAACATAATCAAATCTGCACGATTTGCCGCAATTAATTTGGAAGCTAGCATTGGAACAATATAGGAACCTAGAGCCATTACAAAATAATAAATACTTGTATTACGACCTTTGTTTTTATCAAAGAATTGGTTTAAAACTGCATTCCCCATTTGTAAGAGTCCTCCAGCCGCAAAGAATCCAATAATGATACCAGCAAAAGTTAATGTAGCAGCAGTTGGAATAAAGTAAACCAGAAGACCTGCTAATCCTGCAAAAATTGGACTAATAACGAGTAATGCAATATCACGAATGCCACGAGCCATCAAAAAAGCAAAGACAATTGTCGCAATCAAACCACCAAGTTGATAATAAGAAGTCACAGCTGCTGCACTTGTTTCTGACATGTGAATAACATTTTGAGCATACAATTTAGAGGCTTGTTGAAACAAGTAAAAAGTCGAGTAAATGGTAAAAGCAAAAGCAGACAGAACAACACCATCTATAGCAAAATTTGCACTTTTTTTATTTGGAGATACTTTAGAACTTGTAACAACGTGATCAGTACTTTGTCTAGCTTCTAAGATTTTGATTGCTTCACTGGCAGAAACATTTTGCTCTTTACGAATATCATTATCAGGGAACCTCGAAATAAGAACACCAATTAAAACTAGGATACTAAGAACAAAGGGAACAATAATACCAATCTCAATTGCCATTTTATGACTTACTAAGTAAGCTACAAATAATGGGTAAAGCATTGAAGAAACCGAAATGAATGCCTTACTAAAAATTGATGCCGTTGACTTATTTTCAGGATACATTTCAAATAAAGCTGGATTAATAGCACCATCATAAAGTGAGGTCATTGCTCCACCAATAAAAGCGAGAATATTAGCCATCCAAAGGTTTGTTGCCACTAAAAATGAACCAAACATAATAACATAACCAAATAAACCTAAGGCAATCAATGGTTTACGGCCAATTTTATCCGAAAGTGGTCCAGAAAAAGTTAAGAAAGAGATTTTTCCTAAACCAGTCCAAGCAATAACTGCGAAAACTGCTGCTGCTTCTACTTCCCATTTATTTGCAAAGAAGTTAGCATTTTGTGAAATGATAATAGCCTGAATACCATGACAGAAATAGGTCATCCAGAGCAAAATCGCAGTAAAATTGTATTTATTGTTTTTAAACATAAGTTCCCCTTTTTAAAGATAATCCTAATAATCCTCTAGCTTTTATTAGCTATTTCCCTTGACTCTTTCAAGATAAGCTTTATGTTCTTTCTCTGCATAATGACGGCGACCGCCTGGCTTTGGAGTTTGATCCCCCATCATAATGCCAAAACCACCTTCAACACGTAATTCATGTCCATTTGTATAATCAGAACGATCACTTGCAAGATAAAGTACTGCATTAGCAATATCCATAGTATTGCCAATCCGTTTGTTTGCAGTTAAAGCCTTACGACCTTTTTCTACATCTGGATCAGCATAGAAAGCTTCAGATAACGGCGTTTTAACAAAACATGGCTGAATACAATTACTACGCACCCCAAATTGACCCCACTCTGCTGCCATCTGACGAGACATCATATTTACACCCGCTTTTGTTGAACTATAAGCTGCAGAGTAGGTCTCAGGAAACACAGAAGCAATCGTTGATACATGAACCATATTCCCTTTTCCCTGTTTAATCATTTGACGACCAAACCGTTGCGATACTAGGAAATAACCTGTTAAGTTAATATCTACCGTTTGCCGCCATTCTTCCAAAGGTAAGTCTTCAAGCGGGCATGCTCGTAGCATAGCGGCTGTATTAACTAAAATATCAACACGACCGAATTTTTCAACTGTCTTCCTCACTGCATTTTCAACTGCTTCTTCTGATGTAGAATCAGTCACAATGGCTAAAGTATCAACACCATAAGTCGTCCTTATTTCTTCAGCATAAACATTTAAGTCATTCTCTTTAATATCGAGGAGGACAATATTTACACCTTGTTTAGCAAATTCTTGAACAATTGTTTTCCCCATACCTCCAACTGCTCCTGTAACGACTGCAACCTTTCCATCTAGGCCTAACCATTCTTCCGTCATTTTCCACCTATCTTTCTATTATATCGTAAATTATTTCTTTCACTTACTTTTGTTAAAAAATCAACAAACTCATTAGTATAATTGCTCTGGCCAAGCTTCTTCAAGAACCTTGACCGTATTTTCATATGTATATCGAGAAGCATAATCTAAACCTTGAGCCAAAATAGCATCTGAAATCACTTCAACACCTATAACTTTAGGCCGAATGCCTGCTTCCTTAATCATATTAATAAAACCAACAGTGTCCTTGACTCCTGTTCCCGGTGCTAAACGATCATGCATTGACTCATCTCGGAGAATTGCTGACGCATATGGTCGTTCATAGGCATCATTGATTTGAATAGAAACAACTTTTGCTGCTTGTTTAGCTGTGAGTTGACGATAAGGTTGATCAGCCCGAACCCAGTGCCAAGTATCAAGGATCAACATGGCGTTATCACAACCAGAGGCTTCAACAACAGCATAAGCCTTATCAAAATCAGGAAGTCCACTATATGGCATCGGTTCAACACCTATAATTAGGTCACCAGCACGCTCGCAAAGTTCTTTTAATTTTCGAGCTGTGTAATCAATAGAATAACTTTCCATAAGACCACAGTTGATATGAGCAACATCAAAAAGTCGACACATGTGAAAACATATCTGTTCCTTATATTTCTGCTCATAGGAACGGTTTTCTTCTGCCCACTGAACAATATATTCAACTTCAGTTACTTTAATATCATATTTATCTAAAATTGTTAAAATATCATGATCTGTTAAACCTTCATTTAAGGCGTCAACATAGGTTTCTGAGCGAAGTCCAATGCCTTGATATCCTGCATTTTTGGCTGCCTTAACCCGATCTTCAAAGCGACAAGTATCTCCTAAGGTCCAGGAACTAATAGTAATTGGTGATTCTTGTGACATTCTACATCCTCCCAAAAGTTTGTTAATTTTTTAACATTCAGTTACAAACTCATTATAAGTTAAAGAAATCACAAAATCCAATTGAATTTTGAAAGGCTTTCCATAGAAAAAATTTATAGTTCATGATAGAATAAGAAAAACATTACGGGGAGTTGATTATGAATTTACAACATCTAAGATATTTTATTACGCTTGCAAGTGTAGAGCATTATACTAAAGCTGCTGAACAATTACATATTACACAACCAACCTTAAGTCATGCTATTACAATGATTGAGAATGAGCTAGGACTACAACTTTTTGAAAAGCAAGGACGTAATATTGTACTTACAACTAATGGTAGAAGATTCGCAAAAGATATTCAAAAAGCGTTAAAGATTATTGATCAAAGCGTATCACATCTTCAAGCAATCAGCCAAGACAAACTTGATATTAATATTGCCTTACTACGTATTTTAAGTCACCGTATTGTCCCAAACCTAACGCGACAGTTTCTTACCCAATATCCCCAATCCCCAGCTAATTTTATTTTTTACAATGATAGCGGAATGACTGCGGATTTGCTTAAAGGGCTAACAGATGGTAAATATGATTTAGCCTTTTGTTCTAAAATTGAGAGCAACCCCCAAATTACTTTTATTCCTATTGCTATACAAGATATGGTTATTGTTGTTCCAAAAAACCATGAGCTAACAAAATTAGAAGAGGTAACTTTAGAAGATACACTTCCCTATTCACAAATTTGGTTTTCAAAGAAAAGTGGTGTTCGACCAGTAATTGAAGAACTGTACAAAAATTATAAAAACCAGATTAATATTACCTTTGAAATTGAAGAGGATGAAACGATTGCAGGTTTAGTTGCTCAAAATTTCGGTATTGCTATTCTGCCAAAATTAGAATTTTTAAAGACATTAGATGTCGACATCATTGAGGTAAATGCCCTAAAAAACTCCCGTTACTATTATATGGCTTACCTAAACAGCACAACACATGCTCCAGCCATACAAGACTTTATCAACTACGTTTCCAAGCATTACCATATCGAACAAATGAGCCAATCTTGATTGAAAGGCTCATTTTCTATAGTTAGGTTCCTCTTCTAATTCTGAAAAGTATATTTACTTATTCATGACTGGGTTCATTTTTTAGTGACAAGATTTTCCTAGAAATAGATTAAATGGACTATTTATCCCCCTTATCTTAGGTGCAAAATTCCGAATGGGGTTAAAACCTTTCTACTAGCTAAATTAGACATCTAAAAACTAACAACAGCTGAGCTATTTATCTTGGCATGTTAACTAGACTCCTAACATCACACAAAAGCTTATTTTCTTATGATAAATACTGTGCCTTGCCTTGGCTAACCAAAATATCTCCATCCAAAATCTCAAGTTCTTTAGTTAGGATGATTTCAGCTGAATCTTTGAGGTATTTTTTAAAATGCTCACTCTCAATATGCTTCTGATAAGCTTCTTGATTTTGATAAACTTCGAAAAAATACCATTGACTCAAATCTTCTAAATTCCGGCCACAAAAAAGGGCTAAAACACCGCTTTCTTTAGCAATTGAAGTGGGCATTTCTTGATTTAAGATATCCTTGAAGATAGCAGCATTTTCTGGATCTAAACTTATTTTAGCTAAGCGAATATGTAATGTAGAAGCATTTTCAAAGAATTTCTTTTCAGCTTTTTCACAAAGCAACTCTGCTTGCAGTATAACAACTTTAGGACTCTTTAAGCCATCACTAGCATAATCTAAAAAGGTTTGGAAGTGGTCTGTTTGGATATGTTGCCGGTAGGCAGCTTCATTCTGATAAACCTCAAAAACCACTTGCTGATTTGAATTTTCATGATAACAAGTAACCATAACCAAAGTTCCTTCTTCTTTGTTAATAGCTTGTAAAAGATTGTCTTTCCCAACTTTCTGGAAAGTTTTCCTAGTAGATGGAATTGGCTCTAACTCAAAGAGGCGCATGATAGGGGCTTGTTTTTCTGGATTGGTCATAATGTCTCTCCTTATCAATCTAAAAAATATATTATTTGCTTGTTCTTGTAATTATTAGCGAGGTAGGTATTTTTCTCAAAGAAAAATAATTCCAAATTAAAGGAATCGGTAGCCAAACTTCAACAGATAGCCCCTAATTTCGAATTTCCTGAAGTCAAGTAATAATACTTATAGATGTTATCAATCCCTCCTTCAAAACAGGTTGTTCTGCCCACTGAAAACTCAAACTTTTATTACGGCTATCTTGCTTGAAAAGCTTCGGATAAAAGAGAGACACTATCATCATTTCTCCATCTTCTTATCTTTGAACTCTACGTAATTCATTATACCAAAATTTATTAGTAAGTTTAATAAAGCTCCTACTACTTATAATTGTTTATCAAAAAAGGAAGTTGTCTTAATGACTACAACTTCCTTTTTAATATCTATACCTAACTTTACACCTATTAAGGCCCTAATTTAAGTCAACAAAGCTACTAGTGCTTGAAAAGGTAAACTTCAACAGTTCTAAAACAGGTTTTAAGACTGACGATTTTTAAAAGTTTGGCTAAGAAGACCACCTAAACTCATGACTATAAAAATCAATGCTACCAACTTAGATTCCGCTTTTTCTCCGGTCATTGGCAAATTAACTTTTTCTGTTTTTACCACTTGCGTTGCTTGGTTATTTGCTTTATTAAAATGATTTTTATCTTCACTTTGACTCTGTTTTGTAACAAGTTTTTCTTCTTGAATAATGCTATCTTCTTCGATGATCTCATCGTCTGAGAAACCTGTCAGAACAGGTTGGCTATCTTCACTGAATTCAATTGATTCTAAGTGCATTCCAAAGTGATGAATCGGTCTTTCAGTATCTTCTTCAATGACCTCATCGCCTGAGAAACCTGTCAGAACAGGTTGGCTATCTTCGCTGAACTCTATAACCTCTGTCTGCATGCCAAATTGATAAACTGGAACTTGACTGTCTTCTTCAATGACCTCATCGCCTGAGAAACCTATCAGAACAGGTTGGCTATCTTCGCTGAACTCTATAACTTCTGTCTGCATGCCAAATTGATAAACTGGAACTTGACTGTCTTCTTCAATGACCTCATCGCCTGAGAAACCTGTCAGAACAGGTTGGCTATCTTCGCTGAACTCTATGACTTCTGTCTGCATCCCAAATTGGTAAACTGGAACTTGACTGTCTTCTTCAATGACCTCATCGCCTGAGAAACCTGTCAGAACAGGTTGGCTATCTTCGCTGAACTCTATAACTTCTGTCTGCATCCCAAATTGATAAACTGGAACTTGACTGTCTTCTTCAATGACCTCATCGCCTGAGAAACCTGTCAGAACAGGTTGGCTATCTTCGCTGAACTCTATGACTTCTGTCTGCATCCCAAATTGGTAAACTGGAACTTGACTACCTTCTTCAATGACCTCATCGCCTGAGAAGCCTGTCAGAACAGGTTGGCTATCTTCGCTAAATTCTATAATGTCTGACTGTTGTCCAGATTGATAAACTGGGATTTCAGTGTCTTCTTCAATGACCTCATCGCCTAAGAAACCATTTATATCAAATTGTGTGTCTTCTGATTCTTCAATTAAGAAGCTTTGTCCTAACTCAAGACTTGGCTCGGAATCATATGTTTCTTCATAAATAGGATCGCTATTTTCTTGAATAGAGAGAGCTCCAGAATTCGAACCGCCTATCACTTCTGTTGCTGTGTCTTCAAAAACATCGATAAAGTCACTATTACCAAAGATAAGTTCAATCTCACTCATATTGACTTGGCCGTCATCTTCTGTTGGCAGAAGACTGTCATTTATGATAGGGTCCTCTGGTAAGCTTGGATCACTTAAGTTTTCTTTAGGCCAATCTCCAGTTTCAATATCAAAAGCAGTCTCTGCTTCTAACATAGGAACTAATCTAAAACTTTTCAGACTAAGTTTAGGTTTTTCTATAGTTATTTTTTCTGGTGGTGTTGGTACTTGTGGCTCCAAGACTTGTTCATAAGTAGGGGGTTCTGGTTTAACAACCTCATTTAACTTAACTGAATTACCAAATAAAGAAAAAAGGATTCCTCCAACCCGCTTTTGTCCCGGAGCTGCTGTACTTGTTCCAGCCATTAGAGCAAGTTTTTCCTTGTCAAATTCCGCTTCTGTTAACTGTGATAATACTTCATAATTATTGTTAGTATATTGATAGTAACTTGCCTCAGTGAAATGGTGATAATTCATCTCAGTTCCTACACCTACAGCTAACATGGTTCCCTCTGGGGTTTTATCAAAGTTTTGAACATTAAAGTTAGCAGCTGACGTAAACGTTTCATTATTATTTGTAATTTTTGAGTCCTGAGGCACTGAAAAAAGTTTCTTACCATCCTTACCAAAATCAAATTGAATTTTTTGTCCGAGATCAATATCACCAATAACTTGAGTGATAAGAATTTTCGTTGGCTTATTGTTTACCAAAAATTCAAATTTAAAGCCCATATCCTTATGATTTCGATAGATAAATTCGATAGAGCCTGAAGCTTCTTTAAGCTTCTCAAACTCTTTACCTATGTAAAGAGCTTGTTCAACGGTATAGCTACCATCATCTTTTTTCTGACCATAACCTTCTCCAATTTTGGTAATAGTAACCTTTAAATCCAGTCTATCACCTGTTTCAATCTTCCCAACATTTTTTAAGACAAAGGAATCATTAATGTTATAGCCCGTTAATTTAATAGTATGACTAATACGTTTTGTTTCGTCTTTTAGCTCCGTACCTGTACTGACTTTGAAGTTACCATTTACTTTTTCAAAAGTGGTATTTTTATTCCAAGTAATTGATTCTTGTAAAGAATGAGCATCTAAGGCATCTAAATCGGCTTTAACTTTTAAGCCCTTATAGTAATCAATACTATTTTTCTTTTCTTGGTCTAATTCCCCATAAAGTTTTAAGGGGTTACTATTACCATTACTAACTGTTTTTTTATCCTCATTTGTAAATTGGTATTCCTCACCCAGATTTTTTTCAGCTTCTATATAGGCTTCTTGAGCATTCTGGTAATTAATTTTTTTCTGGTCATTAACCGCTTCAATTCGTGCTTTTTCCTTTACCTGTTCCTGATAAAGAGCAAGCTCTTCTTGATACTGCTTTTGCTTAGCTTCTTCCTCAGCTACTTTCGCATTATAACTAGCTACTTCTGCTTCTATTTGTTTTTGTTGTTGATCATAGGTCTGATTAATCTCAGTTGCTATTTTTTCAGCCGCATGAGCACCAGGATAAGATATCTCATCTTCAGTAAGACTTACTTGGAAGCCTTCTGCTTGATATTTTTCTTCTAAACTCTTAACGTCATTTGAACGATTAAGTGCTACTTCTAAGTCTTTAATCGAATCGTTGGCAAGTACTTGGCTAGAAGTATTATTAGCTACATTTGAAGATATCTCATCAGCAGATACTTGATTGGTTACTAGAAAAAAACTTAGCCATGCAACTGATAAAAGTCCAAAAGATGTTTTCCGTAAAGCGTAGCGATAATTATTTTTTAAAAAGCACATAGTTTTCTCTCTCTCTCATTACATTGTCTTAAGTGTTACTACTTTTTTAGAAAACTAAGGAGCTTTTACAAGTAAAAGAAGACTATATTTTTCCCCAAAAATATATCATTTAGTATTTCTTAATAGTTAGTGATTTATGACTGACAATGTCTATAATCATAACAAGTCTTTCTTCATTTTTCTAGTAACTTTTCCTTATTTTTTTCTCAAAAAAAAGTATTCCTAATTGGTTAAATGAGAAAAAAACGCTTACTCCCTTTCCTATAGCGAATAGTTGATTTCTCACAGTGAATGATTTATAATGGCCTTATTTAAAAACCTAGGTACTTTTTGCTGTTGATAATATGTGAGGGAATCATTTGCTAGAACATTATTTAGAAAAACCGATTATAGATAAAAAAACACTCCTAACTATGTTTTTAGATAAGAAGGAATTTTTAGTACCAGACCTTCTGACTAAAACTAAATTGTCTTACAATCTCATCAAACAGTATTGTCAAGAGTTAAATGACCAATTCCCCCAAAATCTTAAGATTGAGGTTACTCCCCAAGCTGTTACCACTACTTATAATGAGGAATTAAAGGATCACTATCTTTTTGATCTCTACGCTCAATCTAACATCTTACAACTCTTACGTTTTTTACTTTTGAATAAAGACAATCAAAAACCCTTAACTTATTTTGCTGAACGCTCTTTCATTTCAAATGCCTCTGCTTATCGTATGCGAGAAGCCATACGGCCCTTTTTAAAGGAAATAGGTTTAACCTTAAACAAAAACCTCATTGGAGGTGATGAATATCGGATTCGTTTCCTGATTGCTCTTCTACAATCTAAATTTGGCATCATCATTTATAAATTTACACAAGAAGATTTTTACCTTATCAACCAATTCATTACTAACAGTGCTTCTAGCTTAAAATTTTCAAACTTACTTGAACATTCCTTCCAATTTTACAATACTTTACTAGCCTTATCTTGGAAACGATTTGATTATCAAGTATGTCTCCCTCAATCAGATATTTTCACTGAGCTAAAACAAATCTTTATTTATCAAAAGATATCGGAAACTGTTACTGCCACTATTGAAAAAGAGATGCACCTTTCTTTTAGCACTTCTGATGTTGATTACCTTTTCCTGATCTATATCCTTGCTAACAATTCTTTTGCCAGTCAAGAATGGACTAAGGAAGAAGTTGATTTTTATATTTCCATTTTTGAACAGAATGATAATTTCCAGTTACTGCTGAATCCTTTAAAAAAACTATTTAATGTTCCCCAAAATAAAGAAAAAGAATTTTTAAGAATTGTATTAGCCTTCGCTAAAGATCACATCTATCAATTAGAACCATTTATTCCTGAAAAAAATTATTTTCTTTCAAATTATTGCTCGGAAAATAGTTTACTTAAAGAAGCTATTTTTAAGATTGTCAAAAAATGGAAAAAAGATATTAAACAAGCAGTGCAGGTCAACACACGTCACCTAAATCTCTTTTGTAATCATTTGGAACTTTTTTTGAAGAGTTACCAATCTCCTCTACAACTCGTTTTTTTATCTACTGATTTTACTAGTTCTATGACCCTCACTGATTTTATCGCCAACCGTTTTTCCTCAGATTATGTTTGTTTCCACTCTTATTATCTTTTAACAGATGATATTTATCAGATTGCTGATATTAACCCTCATTTAATTGTGACCAGCCATCAGCTTATTCCTTTTATTGAACAAGAAATCATTTCTGGAATTCCAATCCTGGACTTTTCACATAATAATCTTGAAGCCAATACCAGACAGTTACAAGATACTATTGCTAAGTTAAAAGCAGAGCAATTTTCTAATTTTTTGAAACAGCAGATTCAGTTAGCTGAGACTTAGATATATTTTAGAGTCGTATAAAAAACAAAGCCTATCTGCTTAGAGATAGGCTTTGTTTTATCGTTTACTTATTGTCTTTCTTTCCTACTTTAAATAAGGGCTTATTATTCGTCTTTGCGACGTTTAACTGCTGCAAACAGCCCTCCGCTGGCTACTAGCAAACCAGTAATCCAAAAGAGCTGACTTTCTTTCTTACTACTAGTTCCATCAGCTAAGCTTGGTAATGTTCTTGTAGTAGCTTTCGCTGCCATAGTGTCTACTTCTGAAGTCACCTGTTCCCCTTGGTAAACAAGGAATCTGGAATCTTGATGGTAAACTGGTACTACCGTATTATTATCTGTAGCTGGTCTATGACATTCACCTTCAACAAAGGCTGTTAGGTTTGTCCCAAAAATGGCATTACTTACCCAACGATAAAAATTGATTGTATGAGTCTTATTAACAGGATTACCAGCAAAGATAAACATTGGTTGCCCTTGGAATATACCACTCACAGCTACCGTTTTATTTGCCAAGCCTTCGTGTTGTGGCCACCAACCTGAGACATAGAAATCACTTGGTGAAATCTTAGCTAAGCTTATAAAGCCAACAGGAACTCCTTGAATCCAAGAACCAGAATTAGCATAATAAAGTGACTGTGCCCCATAACCACTTGTATAAGGGCTATTTGCATCAAGGTTAATCTTCATTAAACCTTCATAACTTCCTCCATCCTTTTCATTAGTCATAGCTGCATCAAATCCAGGTAAGACTCCCAGACTTTCCAGCTTAGCCATCGCCACTCCACCAAGGACGATGATTGGTTTCTTCCCTAGAAGACTAGCATCAAATTGATCATTATCTAGAATAATAACATCTGCTTGGTCTGCCGAGTTAACAACATTGAATCCCATCTGTCTTAAAGCCAAGCTGACTTCTGAAGGTGATGTGAAACCTAAGGAAGCGTTTGGATTACCGGGTGCATAGACGCTTAATGCTTTTAGACTTTGACCAATTGGTTTCAAGCAGGTTGGTTTAGCATATAACGGATAGGTTGCAACAACACTTTCATAGGTTAATTTATCCATGACGTAACCGTCATTAGTTAGATAAACCTTGTTACCAGCTTTTAAAGCTGCATTAACGGCCTGGACAGCTGCTAATGAATTATTAGAAACAATGTAATACTCTTTATCAGTTGGAGCTGTCCTAGGAGCACTTGTTAAAGTAACATGACCAATTTTACCAGCAAATAACCCTGACTGGTAAATAGCATCCGCTTTAAAACCGCGCATCGCTGGGAAATTCATAACAAGTTCAGCATACATTGCTGGCCATTCGGACTCGTTTGCACCTTTATACATAACATGGTTAGCATAGCCCCTTTTAGCTTGCGCCATATCAATCACTAAATCACCCTTATGATAACCAGCTACATCTTGAGTCAATTGACTCAAGACGACTCCATTACGACGGAAGTAGTCAATCATTTTAAAGGCTTGATCAGTATCACTTTCTGTTGAGAGCTCCATTGAGATAACATAGTAATCTGGGAAAAAGTTAGTATGCCCATCTTTAATTCTCCCCTTAACGGACCCATCAACTGTAACCAATTCATCGTTAGCGGCAGCCACCTCTGCTTTATGAATACCACGTGAGTAAAATGCTAAACGATTCTTCATCAGCTGGTCACTATTTTGCAAATCATAATTAATACCTGCCAAAACAGCATAGTATCCTGCTTTATAAGACTCTTCATTAGTTTCAGGAATTTCTATAGTATGGCCTAAAATACCATGATAGAGACCATATACTGCTGTATATCCTGAGAATGAATCATCCCAGCCGGAACCGTAATCAAATTTTGGGATAATGTAACTATCATAATTCGAGTTTGTAATACCCGCATTTCCCATGGCGCGCGCTCCCTCAACTAAGCTATGATCAAATAAATCATATTCAAAGTTGGGATCATGTGGTGGTGTACATGGTTCTATTAAAAACTCCTTAACAAAGCCATGCACATCGAAAATTGCAATAGGGTTCCATTTATTGATTTGTTCAACAATGGCACGTGTTTCAGGATTTGTCTGATAACCGGTGTCTCGGTTAGGGTCTAAACCATTATTGAGAGCACGTGTATTAGCAATGTCTCCATCTGGATTTTCCGTAAAATCAAATAATAAGATAACTTTTTCTAATAGAGCCGGAATATCAATTTTAACCGATATGGGATTTTTATCAGCATCAACGGTTTGATAATCGATACTTGTTTGTCTTGCAAAAGCTTCAAAAAGTCCCCTGACAATATCAATACCTGGTTGCTCATCCGCATGCGTATTATTGATAAGAATAGGCAATTGGTAATCAAACTTTCCTTGAGCTAATAGTTTTAAGGCTTGGTCAGGCTGCATTAGCATCATTGGTGTTGTGCGGTTAAGATATTTATCAAGAGTAGCTTGATCTTTTGCCACAATACCCATTTTGATATCATTACCAAGAGCACTTTTACCAATAGTTTCTACTTCTACAAGACGATCCGCCGCATGATTTACTTGAACATCTTTTAAGGTATTAAGTAACTCTTCATGAGTTTGGTAACTTTCATAAGGTCGTAAGATCAGCTCTTTTGTAATAATTGTTAAGCCATCTTGACTAATACCTTGAAGGCTATAAGTTCCCATATAGTCACGATAAGTCCGACGAATATTATTAGGCCAACGCAGGCTTAGATCTGACCCAAAAAGTGGATCAATTTTAATTTGGTAGGTGGTACCACCTGTTGTCGCTATACTTTCTACCGTCACTGTTGGTTGCCCAGAAAACTGACCTGTTTTGATATCATAGGCATTAGCAGGCAAATTTGGAATTGTCCAAGTCACAGGACTCTCCGTTGCCACAGTTACATCAACCTGATTAGACTTATCCATATAGATAGTTTGAGGCTTTTCAACTTGTGTCGTTGCGCTCGGAGTGGCTTGAGAACTAACTGAAAGAGCAGTTGTCTCGTTAACACTAGCTTCTGTTGCTACTGATTCTGTGTTGACCTCAGGATTTATTGAAGCCTCATCCCCTATAGCTGCCGAGGGTGTCGGGACTGCTATCTCTGTTCCTACTGTCGTATTTTCCGTCAAAGATGCATCTGTGGCAGTGCTTGCAGGAGCAGTTTGACTACTTGTTGGGACAAGGGGCTCCTTCAAAGAAACAACATCTGCTTTGGCTTGTTGAGCTAAGGCAAGACTACAAAGTATTAAGCATGATGCTGACAAACCTTTGATAACTCTATCAGCATAAGTTGAATGACTAGAATTGATTTTAGTCATATAGGCCTCCTAAATTAGAATAATTACTCATTTTTCTTATTTCGCCATCATTTTATCATTTTGAACGATTTTTTGCAAACGCTTCCATATCTTTTAACTATTCTAAAGAGTGATACTATTATCATTTTATGTTAATACTGAACAAACTAAATCTATCCCGTTATTTATAATAATTTTTATTCTTCTTATTTATGGATATTTATTGGTTAATATCCATATATTATTAATAAATATTTATTTGAATCCTGTTTTATAATTATTTTACTATTTGCATATTGATATTTTCTCGATAGATTATTCCTATTAAAGAATATTTATTCTTAAAAAAATCAAAAAAGAGCACAATTGTGCTCCTAGACTGACTTGTTTATTTCTTTTGTAATTTAACCACTGCTTCAGTCCTTGCCGTGTGAGGAAACATATCTACTGATTGGATATATTCTACTTGGTAAAACTTGGCTAAAGTAACCAAGTCACGTGCTAAAGTTGAGGTATTACACGAGACATAAACCATTTTTTCAGGCTGATACTTTACTACTGTCTCTAATAATCTTTCATCTAAACCTGTTCTTGGCGGATCAACAATAATAGCATCGGCCCGATAGCCCTCCTGGTACCACTTGGGAATCAGATCTTCTGCTTTACCAGTTTCGTAGTAAGTATTAGTAAAGCCCATTGCTTTAGCATTCTTTTTTGCATCAGCAATTGCTTCTGGAATAATATCCATCCCTCGTATACTTTTCACATGTTTGGCAAAAGCAAAGCCAATTGTGCCAACACCACAATAGGCATCTATTATTTGATCATTTTCAGAAACTTCTAAAGCTTTAACAACTTCTGAATAGAGAACCTCTGTTTGTTGAGGGTTTAATTGATAAAATGCTCTTGGTGATAAAGCAAAGCTATAGTCTAAGACATCTTCATTGATTGTCTCTTTGCCCCAAATGATTTCTGTCCGTTCACCATAAAGACCACTTGTTTTTGATCTATTATAATTAATAGCTACTGTCTTTATCTCCTCAAAGTTAGCCACTAACTCTTTAACTAAGGGAGCAATATGCAATTCTTTACTTGTTACAAAAATAAGTTGAACTTGACCACTTGATTGACCTTTTCGAATCATGACTGTACGTAAACCGGCAATGTGACGTTCGTTATAAATAGGAATCCGATGTCGCTCTAGCAGGCAGACAATATCGTTAATAATTGCTTGAGTAGTGCTATCTTGGACTAAACAATTTTCAATACTAATCAAACGATGACTGCCTTCAGCAAATAAACCGGCATGCACCTTTCCCCCAAACGATCTCGTCTGAAACTGCAATTTAGCCCGATAATGCCATGGTTCAACCATACCAATAGTATGCTTGATGGTAAAGTTTTCAAATCCCTGAGGCTGAAACTTTTTAAGGCTCTGACGAATAACATCATCTTTAAAGTCCAACTGCTTAGGGTAGGCTAAGTGCATAATTTGACAGCCTCCGCAGTCTTCATAAATAGGACATGGAGGTTGAACTCGATCTTTAGAGGCTTTAAGAATTGTTACTAACCTAGCATAGAGAAAACGCTGATTAACTGAGATGACTTGGCAAAGAACTTCTTCTCCCTTTAAGGCACCTGGTATAAAAACCAAGGTCCTTTTATAAAAACCAATCCCTTCACCGTTAATCCCCATTCGCTTTATCTTTAGTTTAATTTTTTGTTTTTCTCTGATCCCCTGCATATAACCTCTTTTCCCATCTGCTTAGAAATTCTTAAAATGTTAGTGAAAATCCTTTTCTACTATTTTACCATTTATTTGTTATAATGATTAATATGAAAATAAGCAAAATTGAAAAGAAAAAACGGCTCTATCTACTTGAATTGGATTATAGTGAAAAACTATATATTACTGAAGACACTATTGTTAAATTTATGCTATCCAAGGATATGGAGATAAGTCCCGAGCAACTAAATGAGATAAAAGTATTCGCTCAATTTTCACATGGTAAAAATCTTGCCCTTTATTACATTTCATTCCAAGTTAGGACTAAAAAGCAAGTAATTGATTATCTTCACAAAAATGAGATTGATAAAATCACAATCAACCGTATTATCAAGGATTTAGAAGAAAATAACTGGATTAACGATACTCAGTATATTGAGACTTATCTCAGACAAAATATATTATCTGGGGATAAAGGCCCCCATGTTCTAAAGCAAAAACTTTTACAAAAAGGGATCTCTCCATCACTAATTGATCAGTACCTCACTAATTATGATTATTCTCCTCTTGTAGAAAAATTAGTCAAAAAATTGCTTTCTAAATATCAAGGAAAACTACCCGAAAAAGCATTAAAAGATAAAATCATTCAATCCATTATTACTAAGGGATTCTCCTATGATTTGGCGAGGGCCGTTGTAGGAGATCTCGAGTTGGAACAAGCTCAGGAGCTCAGTAATCATCTATTAACAAAAGAATTGACAAAGCAGTATCGCAAATTCAGTAAAAAGTGGGACGGCTATGAACTTCAACAAAGACTTTTTCAAGCACTCTATCGTAAAGGATTTGATTCTGATGCTATTAATCAAGCTTTAAGAGAATACCTGTAAGTCACTCAAAATGAGTGATTTTATTCTTTTTTTGTGATAGAATATATCAGATAAGTTTAATTGTAGAAAGTTGGTAAGGCATGAAATTACCTAAGGAAGGCGACTTTATTACAATTCAAAGTTATAAGCATGATGGTAGTTTGCACCGCACTTGGCGGGACACTATGGTACTAAAGACAACTGAAAATGCTTTGATTGGGGTAAATGATCACACGCTAGTCACAGAAAGTGACGGTCGGCGCTGGGTCACTAGAGAACCAGCCATTATTTACTTCCATAAGAAATACTGGTTTAACATCATTGCAATGATTAGAGATAATGGAATTTCTTATTATTGCAATTTGGCTAGTCCTTTTATTTTAGATGGTGAAGCATTAAAATATATTGACTACGACCTAGATGTTAAAGTATTTGCAGATGGTGAGAAAAGATTATTAGATGTGGATGAATATGAACTTCACAAAGAAAAAATGCAGTATTCTCCTGATATTGACTTCATTTTGAAAGAAAATGTAAAAGTCCTAGTCGATTGGATTAACCATGAAAAAGGACCTTTCTCAAAAGCATATATCAAAATTTGGTACAAACGTTATCTTGAACTGAAGAATCGTTAATAAAAGTCAGGCACTCCCATCGGAGTGCTTTACTTATCATTTAGAAAGGAAATAGCTATGGCTTTTCAAAACACTCGAGAACGATATGCAAGCTTTGGTGTAGCAACCTCAATACCACCAGAAATTATTGATATATTCTGGCACATCATTGATGAGAATTTAAAAGGGGTCTTCCCTTTAGATCGTATCTTGCTTTTCGCGTTAGTAAAAAATAGCAAAAATAATCTTTCTATTGAATACCATGATAAAAAGAAAAACTTACTAATCGTTTTTGACTATGACTATCCTTATGATCCTTTTCTACCAAAGTATGTCTATGCTATTGATAATGATGGTCTTGAAACAATCCTCTTAAAACATGAAATCAGTTGA